>CAWJEI010000005.1:0-253483 GCA_963841875.1 uncultured Alphaproteobacteria bacterium
CGACCGGCTGATCGCCGACGCGCGGCGGCTGTGGCGCGACGGCCGCCCGGCGATCGAGGACGAGCGCGTCCGCTCGGCGCTCGTGCGCACGCACATCCAGCTCGAGGTCCTGCGCTGTCAGTCGGCACGGACCGTGGGGACGATGGTCGCCAGCGGCCGCCCCGGGCTGGCCACGTCGATCGACAAGCTCCAGCTCACGCGCGCCGAGCAGCTGCTCGGAGACGCTGCGCTGGCGGTGCTGGGCCCGTCGGCGGCCTACACCGACCCGGACGGCCCGATCGACGTCGCCCATTGGCAGGGGGTCTATCTCTACGCCCGTGCCGCGTCGATCTACGGCGGCACGTCCAGATTCAGAAGAACATCATCGCCGAGCGGATCCTCGGACTGCCGCGGAGCTGACGCATGGACCTCGAGCTGACGACGACCTTCTCCAGCTGCGCGCGGCCGCGGTCGGAGCGTGGACCGTCACGCGCCGCTGTCGCTCGCGCGGGCCTATCTCGACGGACGCGGCGACGCTGGCGAGCTGTGGACCCAGGTCGCCGCGCTCGGCTGGCTCGGCGTCGGAATCGACGAGGACGATCCCTTCGGCGTGCCTGGACTGTGCCTGCTGGCCGAGCAGATCGGCCGCCGCGCGGCGCCGACGACCCTGGTCGACACGGCGCTGGTGGCACGCGTTGCGAGCGCGTGCGCCGGCCGCTGGACCGGCCGCATCGTGGCCGGCGAGCTGCCGCTGACGCTCGCGCTGCTCGAGCCCGGCGCCGCCTGGTCGGGGTGCCCGTCCGGGACGGTGGCCCGCCGGGACGGAGACGGCGCGATCCTGCGCGGCGAGAAGATCGCCGTGCATCACGGGGCCGCGGCCGGGCTGCTGGCGGTCGTGGCCGAGAGTGACGGCGCTCCGGTCATCGCCCTCGTCGTCCCCGTCCGCCGCCGGGGTTGCGATCGCGCCGGTCGCCGGCCTCGACCAGTCGTGCGCCCCCTGTCGCGTGACGCTGACGGACGTCCGCGTCGCGGCGCCGGACCTGCTGCCGGTGACGCGGCCGCGGCGGCGCTGGGCCACGCCCGTCGACGTCGCCGCCGTCGCGACGACCGCCGAGGGTCTCGGTGCGGCCTCGGCCGCGCTGGAGATGGCCGTCGCCTACGCCTCGGAGCGCGAGCAGTACGGGCGCCCGATCGGCGGCTTTCAGGCGCTGCGCCATCTGATCGCCGAGCAGCACGTCCTGCGCGAGACGGCCTGGGCGAGCGTCCTGTATGCGGCCGCCGCGCTGGAGGAGCGCACGGACGGCGGCCCTGCGGCAGCCGCCGTCGCCAAGGCCCACGGTGCCGCCGCGACGAAGGCCGTGGTCGAGGGGGCGCTCCAGGTCTTCGGCGGCATCGGCTTCACGCGCGAGCACGACCTCCACCTCCTCTACCGGCGTGCGCTGGAATGTGCTGGGCGCTTCGGCGGCGCCGCCGAGCACGAGCGCAACGTCGCCGACGCGCTGCTGTCCCCCGAGCCGGCCCTCACCGGACACTGACCACCCCGAAACAAGGAGCTGATCAGCATGGCATGGGATTTCTCGACCGAGCCCGAGTTCGAGGAGAAGCTCGCGTGGATGCGCGAGTTCGTGCGCGAGGAGATCTGGCCGATCGAGACGATCGGCGACGAGATCACGCAGGCGCAGCTGGACGCGATCTATGCGCCGCTGCACCGCAGGTCAAGGAGCAGGGGCTGTGGGCGGCGCACCTGCCGCCCGACCTCGGCGGGCAGGGCTTCGGTCAGGTCAAGCTGGGCCTGATGCACGAGATCCTCGGCACCTCGATGTACGCCCCCAACGCGTTCGGCTGCCAGGCCCCCGACTCGGGCAACGCCGAGATCATCGCGATCGCCGGGACCCCCGAGCAGAAGGAGCGCTGGCTGGAGCCGCTGCTCGCGGGCGACCTGTCTCGGCCTTCTCGATGACCGAGCCGGAGACGCCGGGCTCGGATCCCACGCAGCTCCAGAGCCGGGCCGTCCGTGACGGTGACGGGTGGGTGCTCAACGGGCACAAGTGGTTCACGTCCAACGGCTCGATCGCGGACTTCCTGATCGTGATGATGGTCACCGACCCGGAGGCCCGGCGCATCAGCGCGCCTCGATGTTCATCGTGCCGGTCGACACTCCCGGCGTGCGTCATCGTCCGCGACGTGCCGACGATGGAGCATCCGTACGAGCGTTACGGGATCCTCGGCGGCCACACCGAGATCTACTACGAGAACGTCCGGCTGGCCGCCGAGCGCGCTGCTCGGCGACGAGGGGGACGGCTTCGTGATCGCCCAGCAGCGGCTCGTCCGGGGCGCATCCACCATTGCATGCGCTGGCTCGGGATCGCCAGGCGCGCGTTCGACATGATGGTCGAGCGGGCCACATACCGGCCGGTGCAGCGGCGGGCTGCTCGCCGACAAGCAGACGGTCCAGACCTGGATCGCCGACTCCGTCGCCGAGATGCAGGCGGCGCGGCTGATGACACTGCACGCCGCGTGGAAGATGGACACGTACGGCTCGAGCGCGGCCCGCGACGATGTCTCGCTGATCAAGTTCTTCGGCGCCAAGGTCCTGCATGACGTCGTCGACCGGTCGCTTCAGATCCACGGGGCGCTGGGCTATTCCGGCGACCTGCCGCTCGAGTTCCTGTACCGCTTCTCGCGCCATGCGCGCTTCGTCGACGGCGCCGACGAGGTCCATCGCGAGGCGGTCGCCCGGCACGTGCTGCGCGCGATCGAGGCGCCGGCCGACGGCGTCCCGACGAACCACATCCCGACCCGCCGCGAGGCGGCGCGCCGCAAGTACGCGCCGACATCCTCGAAGCCGCGGCCGGCGCAGGCCCAGGCCTAGCGCCCGCGGCGCTCGCAACGACACCGCGCCGCAGGGACACGCATGCTCGCCGTCCGCCTCGATCCGCTGGCAGAGCCACGCCGTGCTGCGAGGAGATCGCGCGGCCCGAGCCCGGGCCTGGCGAGATCCTGCTCGACGTGGAGGCCGCCGGCCTCTGCCACACCGACCTGCACCTGATGGAGTGGCCGCGAGGGGACGCTGCCCTACGACCTGCCGTTCACGCTCGGGCACGAGGTCGCGGGCGTCGTGCGCCGCCTGGGGCCGGGGGCGTCAGGGGTGCAGCGAGGGCGAGCGCGTGGTCGTCTACTCGCGCTGGGCCTGCGGGGTGTGCTGGCAGTGCCTCCAGGGCCGTGAGAACATGTGCGAGGTGCCGGCGGCGACGGTCCGCTCACACGGTGCCGGACTCGGCCGCGACGGCGGTCTGGCCGAGCAGATGTCGTCCCTCGTCCAGGTATCTGGTGCCGATCGGGGATCTGGACGCGAGATCGCAGCGCCGCTTTCGACGCCGGGATCACGCCTTATCACGCGATCGCCCCCATCGCGACAAGCTGCGCCCCAACGCCGTCGCGGTGGTGATCGGCGTCGGCGGATTGGGCCACATGGCCGTTGCGATGCTGCGGGCGCTGAGCGCGGTCCGGATCGTCGCGATCGACCGGCGCGAGGAGGCGCTCGCGGTCGCCCGCACGCCGGCGCCGACGCAGTTCGCGGCCGCCGAACTGACGATCGACGGCCTGCGTGCCGAGGTCGGTGGCGCCGGCGCCACCCTCGTGCTCGACTTCGTCGCGACGGACGAGACGCTGGGGCTGGCGATCGGCGCGGTCGGGATGGGCGGCGCTGTCGTGTACGTGGGCCGGGGCGGGGGGACGCTGCCGGTGACGCCTTCTCCGTGCCGTTCGAGTCCTCGGTGACCGTGTCGTCATGGGGGACATCCCCGAGCTGGCCGAGGTCGTCGCGCTCGCGCGGTCGGGGGCGATCGGCATGGAGCGGTCGCGGTACGGCCTCGCCGATGCGCTTACGGCGTATGAGGATCTCGCCGCTGGGCGCGTCGTGGGCCGCGCGGTGGTGACGCCCGAAGGGCCGTGACGCGGCGCTTCGGCCGCTGCGCCCTTGACAGCCACGGGAGGAGTGCCATAGGCTGAACTGAAGTAAGGTCACTTGCGCGCGAGGCCAGCTTCGCCGCGCTGGAGCACAGAGAGAGAGGGGCGCCATGAGCCCGGCAGATGTGTCCTCCGTGGACAACGCAGGCCTGAAGGCCCTTCAGGACAGGACCGAGATCGAGGACGTCCTGTACCGGTACTCGTTCTCGATCGACTCGTTCGACTATGAGGGCGTCCGCAGCACGCTCGCCGACGATCTCTGGGCCCAGTACGGCAACGGCGACCCCGTCACCGGCGGCGACACGGTCGCCGCCTGGATCGCGGAGGCCACGGCGACCGTCATCTGGCAGCACCACCTCGTCAATGTCTACAGGGTCGAGGTGGAGGGCGATCGGGCGACCGCGCTGGCCTACCTCACCTCCTATCAGGTGTTCAAGGAGAACCCGGACACGGCCGTGATCCTCGTCGCGCGCTACCACGACGAGCTGCGGCGCACCGCGGGCGGATGGAAGATCGCCCGGCGCGTGATGGAGATCCTGTGGGGCGAGACCAAGGACGATCCCGGCTACCTGGCGCAGCTCGGCGGGCCGAAGGTCTGGGCTCGAGACTGACGCCCAATTCCAACCACCGAACGGCGACAGCCATGCCCACCGTACGAACGGCCGTGACGATGACGTGCGCGCCCGGCGATCTCGACGAGGTCGTCTCGATCTTCAGGACGTTCATCGCGGACGTCAGGGAGAAGGACGACGGCGTCCTCACCTACCACTACTTCATCGATGACGGCGATCCGGTGCAGATCCACGTCTTCGAGGAGTACGCGAGCTCCGAGGCCCACCTCGCCCATTACGCGAACATCGACATGGCTTCCGTGGGCCGTCTGATGGAGCTGGTGAAGCTGTCAGAGCCCCACTACTACGGTGTTCCCAGCGCGCAGGAGCGCGAGCTGCTTAAAGGTCCGCAGCGAGCGTAGGCGAATAGCAAAAATCGAGGAAGGTTGGAGCCTTAGCGCGGATATTCCGGTATTCTGGCAGATAACGGCCGGCCTGACGCATCAGCCATACCGGCGGCGGCGATTGCGCGATGCCGCCGAGCGCAGCGAGAAACTTGTTTGCGGGAGCGACGGCGATATTCATGGATGCGTCCTGTGATTTGCTGAAGGAGCTGCTAAGTCCACGCAGTGAGATAGTGCCGACATGATATTCTGGTTACTGCGAATATCTCTAGCCACTTGATTTTGAAGTGCGAGCCAGCTGCGTCCGCGAATGTGGACGAAAAAGATCGGCCAATGCTTCAACCCCTTTACGCAAGCTTCTGTTCGACTAGAGAGCTGCTCCCCTGTTTCGCGATACCGGCGTCCACAGGGCTACTTTTGACAAATTTAGTGTAACAGCGTCTTGTCTCTCCCGACGGATAGTGTAAATATTAAATGACACCTTTTGTGTAAAGTCCAGCCGAAGGGATCGAGGATGGCGCCTTTTCAGCTAAATATCCCGGTCGAGACCGTTCCGGCCCCAACCCACTGCGCATCCGCCGCCGCACGTCCTCCGAAGCAGTCTCTGGAGCCGCCCGAGAAGCCTTCGCCATTTCCCTTCTCCGCGATTGTCGGCCAGGATGAGATGAAGCTGGCCTTTCTGATCTGCGCGATCGACCCTTCAGTCGGCGGGGTGCTGGTCTTTGGTGATCGAGGCACGGGCAAATCGACCGCCGTTCGCGCACTTGCGGCTTTGTTGCCGAAGATGCGCGTCGTGCAGGGCTGTCCCTATAATTGTGATCCTTGTGGGGTGACGAGCCTTTGCGACGCTTGTCGGGCTCGGCCCCTCACATCGACGCCCAAAACGGCGTCGCGCGCGGTTCCCGTCGTCGATCTGCCGCTGGGCGCGACCGAGGACCGCGTTGTCGGTGCGCTCGATCTCCAGCGCGCGCTGTCCCTCGGGGAAAAGGCCTTCGAGCCTGGGCTTCTGGCTAAGGCCAATCGTGGTTTCCTCTACATCGACGAAGTAAATCTTCTTGAGGACCATCTTGTGGACCTGCTGCTCGACGCAGCGGCGTCGGGTGAGAATGTGATCGAACGCGAGGGACTGAGCGTGCGTCATCCGGCGCGCTTCGTGCTTATCGGCAGCGGCAATCCGGAGGAGGGTGAATTGCGCCCGCAGCTTCTTGATCGCTTTGGCCTTGCCGTGGACGTAAAGACTTCCCGCCGACATTCCAACCCGCGTGGAAGTGATCCGCCGGCGCGACGCCTTCGAACGCGACCCGGCGGCTTTCGCCAAAAGCTGGCTCTCTGAGGAGCAGAAGCAGCGCCGCAGGATTGTGGCGGCGCGGGAAAGCCTTTCCAGCGTCTCGACGACCGACGCCACTTTGGAGCGAGCAGCTCAGCTTTGCGTCGCGCTTGGCACGGACGGCTTGCGGGGAGAGCTGACGCTCATCCGCGCGGCGCGCGCGCTGGCTAGTCTCGAGGGCGACGCCTCCGTCGCCGACGGGCATTTGCGGCGTGTGGCGCCGCTTGCGCTCGGTCATCGGCTGCGCCGCAATCCGTTAGACGACACTGGCTCGCGACATCGCGTACAGCGGACAATCGAGGAGATTTTCGGGGGATGAGCGAGTCCACCAACCCCCGTTCGCCTTGGGAACGCGCGAACTATGCTGCCGCGTTGTTCGCGGTAGATCCTACCTCCTGTGGGGTGCGATTGCGCGCCGGTCCCGGACCGGCGCGCGATGCGTGGCTGGAGGCTTTGCGCAATTGTCTTCCCGAACCCGCGCCGCTCAGACGCGTGCCGCTCGGTATCGGCGACGACAGGCTTCTGGGAGGCCTGGATCTTTCGGAAACCTTGCGGCTTGGTCGGCCGATCTTTGATGCCGGGCTGATGGCGCAGGCGGATGGCTGCGTGCTTATGTTTGCTATGGCTGATCGTCTTTCGTCCTCAGCCGCAGCGCGAATCGTCTCTGTTATGGACAATGGCGAAATAAGTGTCGAACGCGATGGACTCGCGCGGCGCATGCCCGCGCGCGTGGGCGTTGTAGCTCTCGATGAAGGGCTTGGCGATGACGAGCACCCGCCGCCCGCGCTGCTCGATCGGCTGGCGCTTTACGTTGATCTCGATGGCGTCAGCTACGCATCCATCGGATCGCAGCTTTTTACCAGAGACGAGATCGCTGAAGCCAGGACGCTCTTGCCCTCGATCGTCACAGACGACAAGGCGATCGAGGCGCTCGTCGTGATCGCGGCGCAGCTTGGCGTTGCGTCCCTGCGCGCGCCCTTGAAGGCTTTGATCGTCGCGCGCGCCGCCTGCGCGTTGCGCGGCGGTGCGCGAGTGGATGAGAACGATATCGCCGCTGCAGTTAGCTATGTGCTGGCGCCGCGCGCCATACGGATACCCGCCGGCGCCGAAGACCAAGAAGAATTCGAGGAGGAGCAGCCGCAGACGCAAGTCCCTCCGCCACCGGATCAAGAGAGAGACTCTTCCCTGGACCAAGACCGGCATGATGTATCTTCGATGAAACTCGAAGATCTTGTACTCGAGGCCACAAAAGCCAGTATTCCCAAGAATCTGTTTGCGTTTATGGGGGCGAGTCCGACCTTTCGCGCAAAGGCGGAGCGCGTCGGCAAGGCCGGAGCCATTGCGCCCTCGTCGCGGCGCGGAAGACCCATCGGCGCACGGCCGGGCTCCTTGCGCGACGGGCGACTCGGGCTGATCGACACCATGCGCGCTGCCGCCCCCTGGCAGAAAATTCGGCGCAGCATGGAAGCCAGAGCTGACGCTCGGCCTATTCTCCTGCGCCCGGAAGATTTTCGCATCGTTCGCTTTCGTGAACATCGGGAGACAACTGCGATCTTCGTTGTCGACGCCTCCGGCTCCTCCGCGATGGCGCGGCTGCCGGAGGTCAAGGGAGCAATAGAATTGCTGCTCGCAGATTGCTACGTTCGGCGCGACAGCGTCGCCCTTGTAGCCTTCCGTGGCACAACGGCCGAGATTGTTTTACCGCCGACGCGCTCGCTTACGCGCGCCAAGCGCATGCTCGCGGGGCTTCCGGGTAGTGGCGGAACACCGCTGGCCTGCGGGCTCGACGCGGCGCTCACGTTGGCGGAAAGCGTCAGGCGCAGAGGCTCTTCGCCTCTGCTGGTGTTGATGACAGACGGCCGCGCCAATATCTGCCGTAACGGCGCCTCCGGACGCACACAGGCGATGCAGGACGCGCTGCGCTCCGGCACGCAATTGCGGGCAGCCGGAATTTCCTCCCTCGCCATCGACACCTCGCCGGCGCTCCAGACTCAGGCTAATCCTCCAGTTTTGCTGTTGGCGCAGGCGATGAATGCGCGTTACCTCAAGCTGCCTCACGTCGACGCGGTGCACGTCTCGAACGCTGTGCGCGCCGCCGCGCAGTCCCGGTGAATGGGGTATGTTTGCACGCGCAGAGGATACGCGCCTTTCTCTGGAACGAGACGGCGTGGATTGGCCGAACCGAAACGCCAGTCGAATGGTCAAGGCGGGGGGCTTGCGTTGGCATTTTCAGCTCATGGGAACAGGGCCCGCGTTGCTGCTGATACATGGGACCGGCGCCGCGACGCATTCCTGGCGCGCGATGGCGCCGCTGCTGGCCAGGCGCTTCACCGTTCTCGCTCCAGACCTTCCAGGGCATGGCTTCACAGGATCGAACGGCTCCGCGACCCAGTCGCTTGCGGGAATGTCCAGGGCGCTTGCCGCTTTGTTAAATGAATTGCGCTTTGCGCCCGACATTGTTGTTGGTCACTCCGCTGGCGCAGCGGTATTGGCGCAGCTTTGTTTGAATGGCGTGATCGAGCCGAAGCTGCTCGTAGCGCTCAACGGCGCGCTCGCGCCATTCGAGGGTTTGGCGGGCCACTTGCTGCCTTCGATGGCGAAACTGCTGTTTCTAAACCCCTTGGCGTCACGCTTTTTCGCATGGAGTACGGATCGGGTCGCCGCGTCCCGGCTGTTGCGGGGAACGGGTTCTGAAATCGAAGGGGAGGGCGTCGATTATTACGTGCGGCTGTTTCGTAATCCCGCCCATGTCGCCGGCGCGCTGGGCATGATGGCGAATTGGGATTTACACGCGCTGTATCGTGAACTGCCAGAACTCGCCACCCGTACTGCGCTGATCATCGGCGAAAAAGACAAAGCCGTGTCGCCCCTCGCCGCGCAAACGATCTGCGCGCGCATGCCCAACGCTTTCGTAGAGCGACTTCGCGGAGTTGGCCATCTCGCGCATGAGGAGCAACCGGCGGTGGTTGCCGATCTGATTTTACGACTTGCTGAGCAGACCGGGATTTTCGAAGCCGCTTAGCGACAATTTTGCTTGATAAAATATATGACGCTGCTAGTGTCACTAGATGTTGACACTCGCCTCAACGCCTCAGGTGTCGTCGCTCTCGCCCCAGCGCCCCCATGCCGTGGTGATCGGCAGCGGCTTTGGCGGGCTCGCCGCAGCGATAAGATTGGGCGCGCGAGGCTATAGCGTCACCGTGCTGGAGAAACTCGAAGCGCCCGGAGGGAGGGCCTTTGTCCATCGGCAGGACGGCTTCACCTTCGATGCGGGGCCGACCATCGTCACCGCGCCGTTCCTGTTTGAAGAGCTCTGGCGATTATGCGGACGCAAAATGTCCGATGACGTGGAACTGCGCGCGACAACTCCCTATTATCGGATCTGTTTTCACGACGGCGCCAGCTTCGACTATTGCGGCGAGCAGGAGGCCATGCGCAAGGAGGTCGCCCGCTTCAGTCCGGAGGATGTCGAGGGATACGAGCGCTTCATGCGGCAGAGCGAAGAGATTTATCGCATCGGTTTCGAACAGCTCGGCGACGTTCCCTTCAGCTCTCCGATGGATATGGCGCGCATTGCCGGCGATTTATTACGGCTACAGGGTTATCGCAGCGTCTACGGTCTAGTTTCGCAATATTTCCGCGACGAGCGGCTCCGGACGATCTTCAGTTTCCATCCACTTCTTATCGGCGGCAGCCCCTTCCGCGCCAGCGCGATCTACTGCCTTATTTCCTTCCTGGAACAACGTTGGGGCGTGCATTTCGCCATGGGCGGCACGGGGCGTCTGGTCTCTGGGCTTGTCAATCTTATCAAAGGGCAAGGCGGGGTGATCCGCTGCGACACGGAGGTCACGGAGATCATTGTCGAAGATGGCGCGGCAACGGGCGTGCGTTTGTCTTCTGGCGAAACGCTGCAGGCGCATATCGTCGTCTCCAACGCCGACTCGGCATGGACTTATCGGCGTCTTTTGCCTTCCTCGGCGCGTCGCCGTTGGACAGATCGCAAGATTGATCATGCCAGCTATTCGATGGGGTTGTTTCTCTGGTATTTCGGCACAAGACGCCGCTATGAGAATGTCGCGCATCATACGATTTTGCTCGGGCCACGTTATCGCGAACTATTGAAGGATATTTTTGAACGCAAGACTCTTGCGCCTGATTTCAGCCTCTATCTGCATCGCCCGACAGCAACTGATCCCTCACTTGCGCCGCAAGGTTGCGACACTTTTTACGTGCTCTCGCCGGTTCCAAATCTGGACGGTGGGCAGGACTGGAATGCGCTTGCAGAGCCCTATCGACAGAAGATCGCCCAGGCGCTTGAAGACTCGATTCTGCCTGGCCTCGACCGTGAGATAGTCAGCTCGCGCATTTCCACGCCACTGGAGTTTGAAACCAAACTCTCGTCCTTTCGAGGAGCAGCCTTCGGGCTCGAACCTGTATTGACGCAAAGCGCATGGTTTCGCCCTCATAATGCCAGCGAAGACATTCGCAATCTTTTTCTCGTGGGCGCCGGCACGCATCCTGGCGCGGGGCTTCCAGGCGTTCTTTCCTCCGCCCGTATTCTAGACAAGGTGGCTCCGCATGCATCTGTCTTCGCCTAAATCCCGCTTCGCTACACCTGAGGATCACGATGCTTGCCGAAACGCCATAAAGCAGGGCTCGCGCACTTTTCATGCGGCGTCGCTGGTCTTGCCGCCTTCGGTTCGCGAGCCCGCCTATGGGCTTTACGCCTTTTGCCGTCTCTCTGACGACGCCATCGACCTGGACGGAGGTTCGATTGGCGCGCTGGGCCGTCTGCTCGAACGTCTGCATTGCGCCTATGAAGGCCGCCCACACGCCATCGCCACCGACCGCGCGATGGCCGATCTCGTCCGCCGCTTCGGCATACCGCGCACGCTTCCGGAGGCGCTGCTCGAAGGCCTCGCCTGGGATGCGGAGGGTCGCCGCTATGAGGACATAGGCGATCTCTTCGATTACGCGATGCGCGTCGCGGGAACAGTCGGCGCCATGATGACGCTGATGATGGGGGTGCGAACGCCGCAAGCTCTTGCAAGGGCCTGCGATCTCGGGGTAGCGATGCAACTGACGAATATCGCCCGCGACGTCGGGGAAGATGCGCGCGCCGGGCGATTATATTTGCCGCTGCGCTGGCTGCGCGAGGCGGGGATCGACCCAGACGATTTTCTCGCGCATCCTGTCGCCGACGCGCCGATCAAAAGCGTGATCGCAAGATTGCTTGACGAGGCCGATCGCCTCTACCGACGTGCGCGTGATGGCGTTGCGCTATTGCCGTTTTCCTGTCGTCCGGCGATACTTGCGGCTGCGCTGCTCTACGCTGAAATCGGCCGCGAACTCGAGCGAAGGTCGCTCGATTCGATCGCTCATCGTGCGCGAGTCCCCGGAGCACGTAAAGCTGCGTTGGTTCTGCGGTCGCTCGCAATGGCGCCGTGGATCTCGAACGACGCGTTCCTCCCACCCCTTCGAGCTGCGGAGTTTCTCATCGAGGCCGTGGCGCGTTCGCCCGCCGCTTTGCGCGTGCGGCGATCCGCCATTGGCGATCTGGGTCCGCAATTCCTGCGCGTGCTCGACATGTTCGAGCGCTTGGAGCGCGCAGAGAAATTAGGCGAGTAGCGCCTTGAACGCCGATTACTATGGCCTTGTGGAAATGGTGTTTTCGCTTGGCGTAGTGATCGGGCTCGCTCTCTGGGAGCTTCGATCTGTCCAAAGGTCCAAGAAAAAGACTGGAGATCCGCCGCCGTCCGAGGAGGGCGAGTGAACTACTCGCGCCAGATCCATTGGTTCAGAAAACAAGCGCGGCATGAAGTGAAATGTCCGCCGCCCCGACCACGCTATACTCTCCGAGGCATCCTGAATGGCAGCATCACGCGCACGATTGGATTCGCAAAGCGATCCAGCGACAGGCTTTCGTGCATGGCGGCGACGCGCTCGCCGCAGAGCGAGGTCGATACGAGCGATCTCGCGTAGAAGGGCGTATCCTCAAAGCCGCGTTCAACAAATGCTTTTCCGTCGTCTGATCTTGTCTGACGCGCGACACGCCACCCTGTTGGCGGCAGCGGCGCCGAGGGCGGCGGCTCGACGCTTTCATATCGGCCAAGCGCATCGAAGCGTAGCGCGAGCGAAAGGGGCGACTCGCGTCGGCGTTCCGCGTCGTAGAGAATCGCCGTGCCGTCGCGCAGGCTAGCGCGCAGCCATGTCCATTTGGAAAAAGCATATTCGAGCGGCTCCATGCCGTCGTTAGTATCGAAATAGCCGCGACCGCTCCAGCGCAGGTCCGGCGCGCATAGATCGAGCGACACGCGCGCGGATGGCGCGATGGGGCGCCAGAAATGGCGTCCATGCGCCTCCAGCAAAAAGGATTGCGAATTGATCGCAATTGGTTCCACACGAATGTTTCCCCGAATGCGTCGCGGGAATGGCGTCGCTATTTCGTCGACGTGGATTGTCAGCGCGTCTTTGTCCCAAGACAAGGAGCTTGGACCGATTGCAAGGATGTCTTTCGAGCGCGTGACGGCGTCGGCGCCGCGCTCTGTCATTGCCCAGCGCTGGTTGGTTGGACCATAGAGCGCGACGTTCATGGCGCAGTGTTGGAGTGGATCCTTGCGTCCAGACCAGGCGTAATAGGGCGAGAAGACGCTGCCGATGAATGCGATCGCCGTCAGTCCGTAACTACCGTCGTCGCTGAGCGCGTCGATATACCACCACTGGTAGCCGCCAGGGACAACAGTCTCGTCGAAACAAGGTCCTCGCTCACGCTCTGCGCCGCGAGCCGCCCCGATAGCGCCGCCATCGGCACCCCCGGGCCTGGATGGGTGCTGCCGCCCGCAAGATACAGACCCGGCAAGCGCGTCCGCGACCCCGGGCGCGCGAAGGACGCCATCCATCCATGCGACGCGCGGCCATAGAGTGCGCCGCCCGTCGCCGGAAAGAGGCGCGCGAAGTCCTGAGGCGTCGTGCGAATTGTCGTTCTCGTGTCGCGCTCTATTTCCAGCCCGCATGTTGCCAAGAAACGAAAGACTGTATCTTCGCATGACAGGAACTCCGATGCTGAGATTGCGTTCTCGTCGCCTGTCGGCGGCGCGTTGACCAGGCAAAGCAGCCGCTCGGCATCCACCCTCGCGCCCGGTGTTTCATCGTCGTCGCGATCCTGCGCGCAGACATAAACGCTGGGCGCGCGCGGCAGTCGATTGTGGCTGAAAATATCCTCGAACTCCGCGCGATATTCGTCGGAGAAGAACACATTGTGATGCGCTAGCGGAAAGCCCGAGGTCCTCGCGTTGATCGCCCAGGTGACAGCGGAGAGAGACCGCGCCGCCTTCCGCATCCGGGCCTCTGACTGCTTGGCGGCTTCGCCCAGGGCGCCAGCGCCGAGCGCTGCCGCGTCGCCGTTCATGACAATGGCGTCGGCGGCAAATAATTCGCCATCTTCTGTCGCGAGGCCGCATGTGCGGCCATTCTCGACGAGAATTCGCTCGGCGCGCCGGCCATAGTGGAAGGTCACGCCGCGTTCTTGCGCGAGATTGGAAAGGAGCGCAGCCAGTCGATGCATGCCGCCCTGAACGAGCCAGACGCCCTCTCTTTCGACATGCGCCACAAGCATCAGCGTCGCGGGCGCGGCGAAAGGCGATGATCCGCAATAGGTGGCGTAACGACCAAACAGTTGGCGCAAGCGTTGATCGCGAAAATGCTCCTCAAGGGCGCCCAGAGTGGCGTAAATGGCGAAATGCCGACGAGACTAGGAAGCCCCCGAAGTCCGGCGCGCCGCACAAGGGTCAACGGGTTGGGCTTGGACGCGCGAATGAATGTCTCTCGCAGCGCATCGTATATCGCGCCGGCGCGTTTGCAGAACTGGCGATAACCCTCTGCCTCCGCGCTTCCGGCAAAGGCGCCGATAGCGTCGGCGCTGCGATCGCTGTCCGTGAAGAGATCCAACTTTGCGCCGTCGCGCCAGGCGTGACGCGCGAGAGTCTCTAGGGGCAGGAGGGTCAGGCGGTCGGACAGGGAGGATATGCCGACTTCCTCCAGGATTTCGTCGAATACCCAGCGCATCGTGAAGACCGTGGGGCCCGCGTCTATCTTCGCGCCGTTCGGCCCGACCTCTCGCATTTTCCCTCCCGGCGTTGCGGCGCTCTCGATCACCGTCACGGCGAAACCGCGCGATGCGAGCAACAGGGCCGCGACCAATCCGCCAATTCCCGCGCCAATAACCACGATCCGGCGAGTGCGCATCCTCGTTTGCTCCTTAATGCAGATTGGCCGAGACGCCTCTCGGCTAGCGCGAACGCGATGGCCCCATCGTCCAAGAATGACATTGATCGAACGCGCAGAGTGTGTCAATAATACAATACACTATAGAATGACCAATATAGATGACACATGAAGGGAGCGGTCATGCAGACTTCGGAACGCATCGAGCAGGCGCTGCAGCAGGCTGTCGCGCGCGCCCAGGGCGCGGGCGCCCATCCCTCCTTGCCGCGGCCATGAGTTATGCGGTCTTTCCCGGCGGTCACCGTATTCGACCACAGCTTTGCCTCGCGGTGGCCAGAGCCTGCGGTGACGGGGATCCCGCAGCAGCGGACGCCGCTGCGGCGGCAATAGAATTGCTGCATTGCGCCTCGCTCGTTCACGACGATCTGCCCTGTTTCGACGACGCGGGACTTCGGCGCGGCAAGCCTTCCGTTCATGTCGAATTTGGCTCGCCGATCGCGGTGCTGACAGGTGACGCCTTGATAGTCCTCGCCTTCGAAGCGCTTGCGCAAGGCGCGGCGCGCGACCCTTCGCGCATGTCGATCCTGCTCTCCACCATCGCTCAGTCTGTCGGCTCTCCCAATGGCATTGTCGCGGGACAGGCCTGGGAATGCGAGGCGGCGGTACCGCTGACCGATTATCAGCGGGCAAAGACGGGAGCGCTGTTCGTGGCGGCGACAGTGACGGGCGCTGCCGCCGCGGGCGCCGCCGCAGAACCCTGGCGGATGCTTGGGGAAAAATTGGGGGAGGCCTATCAAGTCGCTGACGATCTGCGCGACATCCTTTGCGACTCCGCCGAACTCGGCAAGCCGATCGGCCAGGATGCGGCGCGGCTACGTCCAAACGCCGCGGCGCAGCTTGGGGTCGTTGGAGCGAAGAACCGGCTTGAGGAGCTGGTAAAGGGCGCTATCGACTCCATACCGGCGTGCCCCGGCGCGGTTGAACTGCGCCAACAGATAAAGGCCCAGACCGCCCTGTTCTTTCCCAAACAATTGGCGAGCCAGGCCGCGTGATCGAGCACCGTCGTGTCGGCGGCTTCTCTCTCGCATTTTTGGGACGCGCGCTGGCGCGAACGCTGGCTCAACTTGCGCAACAAGCTTATCGCCGATCCGCGTTTTCAGCGGTGGGCGTCGGCATCGCCGCTTACGCGCTTTGTCGCCCGACGACGGACGCGCCAGCTCTTCGATCTATGCGCCGGCTTTGTCTATTCGCAGATTCTACTCGCCTGCGTGAGGCTGCGGCTATTCGAGACATTGGTTGAAGGGCCCTGCGCCTTGTCCACTCTGTCGGTAAGGCTTGGGTTGTCCGACGCCGCCGCGCTGCGTCTGTTGCGCGCGGCGATATCCCTGCGGCTTGTTCGCGCATTGCCCAATGAAAGATTTGCGCTCGACGATCTTGGCGCGTCTCTGCTTGGCAATCCTTCCGTCTTCGCCTTCATCGAGCATCACGCCCTTCTCTATGACGATCTTCGCGATCCAGTGGCGCTTCTGCGTGGCGAAGTCTCGACGCGCCTTTCGGCATTTTGGCCTTATGCGACCAAGAGACCACAGCCGGAAACGATGTATCGCGTCCAGGACCAGGAAGTCGGGACGGAAATTTACGAAGCCTATAGCGCCCTGATGTCCCGCTCGCAGGAGTTGATCGCGCAGGATGTGCTCGACGCATATCCCTTGGACACGCGCGGTTGTCTGATGGATGTGGGTGGCGGCGAGGGGGCCTTCGTTGCGGCGGCTGCGGTCCGCTGGCCCCGACTGGATCTCAAACTGCTGGATCTGCCCCCTGTCGCCGAGCGTGCTCGCGCCAAACTGGCCGGGCAGGAGTTTGGCGCGCGAATCGAGATCGTCGGCGTCAACTTTCTGCGGGACCCCTTGCCCCGAGGCGCCGATACGGCGTTGCTAATTCGAGTGCTGCATGATCATGACGATGAATCCGCGTTGGTCGTTCTGCGCGCAGTCTTCGCGGCGCTGCCAGTCGGCGGAGAGCTGCTGATCGCCGAACCCATGGCCGGAACGCCCGGCGCCGAGCCCATCGGCGACGCCTATTTCGGCTTTTATCTTGAGGCAATGGGGCGCGGCCGCCCGCGCACGGTCGCGGAGTTGACAAATCTTCTGCAAATTGCCGGTTTTTCGCGCATTCGCGAACTTCCCACGCACCGACCGCTCATTGCCGGAGCCATATTGGCCAAGAAAGTGTAATTTAGACTTGACGTTTTAATATGTCATTATATGATTACAAAAGGCCAAATTGACCTCACCGTGTTTGGGCTGAAAGGCCGGTCATGTCGAACACTCTCGCCGTTGTCCTCGAAAAGCCCGAGCGCTTGTCGCTGAGCCAGTTGGCTCTCGACGCGCCGCAAGAGGGGGATGCGGTCGTAGAGACGCTTTGGAGCGGAATCAGCACCGGAACCGAGCGCCTGTTGTTTAACGGACGCATGCCGGATTTCCCGGGCATGGGCTACCCGCTCGTGCCTGGTTACGAGACGATCGGCGAGATTGTCGAGGCGGGGCCGCAATCGCGGCTGTCGGTAGGGCAAAGGGTCTTCGTTCCCGGCGCGCGCTGCTTTGGTTCCGTGCGCGGATTGTTCGGGGGCGCCGCTTCGCATCTCGTTACGCCAGCCGCACGCACCATCCCGGTCTCCAGATCCCTCGAAGAGAATGGCATTCTCCTAGCGCTGGCCGCTACCGCTTATCACGCACGCGCTGGCGTCGAACTAAGCAAGGGCGACCTGATCGTCGGGCATGGAGTTCTCGGTAGGTTGCTGGCGCGGCTTAGCCTCCTGGCGGGCGGTGAACCGCCTGTTGTTTGGGAGCGCGACGCCGCGCGCGTCGATGGCGCGCAAGGTTATGCGGTGATCTCCCCTGAGCAGGATCCTCGCCGCAATTATCGAAACATATTCGATGTCAGCGGCGATGGCGCAATCCTCGATCACCTTGTCGAGCGGCTGGCCCCTGGCGGAGAAATCGTCCTCGCCGGCTTTTACGACTCGCTCACTTTCAGCTTCCCGCCGGCATTCATGCGCGAAGCGCGCATACGCGTGGCCGCGCAATGGCGGGAGTCCGATCTGGCCGCCGTCGCGCGCCTGGTCGAGGAAGGCCGCCTCTCGCTTGACGACCTAGTCACGCATCGCCAGCCGGCGACAAGCGCGGGGAGCGCTTATCCGATCGCCTTTAACGATCCGTCCTGCCTGAAGATGGTCCTCGACTGGAGAGCATGCTCATGAACATCGAACAAGGCTTCCTGACGGCCGCCGAGCTTGCTAATCCGCCCGCTCATCTTTTGCGCGCCGAAGCGTCTGTCGAGCCAGATCCCGTTCCGACCGCGGCCAAGAAGGAAACACAAATTATCGCCATCTATGGCAAGGGAGGCATCGGCAAGAGCTTCACGCTCGCTAATCTCTCTTACATGATGGCGCAGCAGGGCAAGAAGGTTCTGCTGATCGGCTGCGACCCCAAGAGCGACACGACCTCTCTGCTCTTTGGGGGGAGAGCCTGCCCGACCATCATCGAAACTTCGACCCGGAAGAAACTTGCGGGCGATCAGGTCGTCATCGGCGACGTTTGTTTCAAACGAGACGGGGTGTTCGCGATGGAGCTTGGCGGTCCCGAGGTCGGACGCGGCTGCGGTGGGCGAGGCATTATTCACGGCTTCGAGCTCCTCGAAAAACTCGGCTTTCATGACTGGGGATTCGACTATGTGTTGCTCGATTTTCTCGGCGACGTTGTTTGCGGCGGCTTCGGGCTGCCTATAGCGCGCGACATGTGCCAGAAGGTCATCGTGGTCGGATCCAACGATCTTCAATCGCTCTATGTCGCAAACAACGTGTGTTCGGCGGTCGAATACTTCCGCAAGCTGGGCGGCAATGTCGGCGTCGGAGGCCTTGTCATCAACAAGGACGACGGAACCGGAGAGGCGCAGGCCTTCGCCAAAGCGGCAGGCATTCCCATCCTGGCGTCGATTCCCGCCGACGAGGACATCCGCCGCAAGAGCGCAAGTTACGAGATCATCGGCCGACCTGAAGGGCGCTGGGGGTCACTGTTCGAGACGCTTGCTTCCAACGTCACTGACGCCAAACCGCACCAGCCCAAGCCGCTCACGCAAGACCAGTTGCTCGGGCTCTTCAGCGGCGAGTCGGTCGGCCGCAATGTCGTGCTCGAACCCGCGACGATAGAGGACATGTGCGGCGCCTCGTCCAACGCGAAACCCTCGCTGGAAGTCGTGTACGACGCCGTGTGAACCCGAAAGCGGAACAATGAACCATCTCGCGCCGAATGACATGCCCGACGGATTGCAGATAGAAGCCGCGCGCGAAGTCAATGCCGAGGCGGCAAGCGTCGATGGTCTTGGCTGTCACGCAGGCAAGGACAAGATGCTCGCTGCAGCGAAGGCGGCAGGATTGAGCGAGACGCTTAGGCAATACGCAAAAGACTATCCAACGGGTCCGCATGACCAGCCACAGAGCATGTGTCCCGCCTTCGGCTCCCTGCGCGTGGGTCTTCGCATGCGCCGCACGGCGACGATACTCTCCGGCTCTGCCTGCTGCGTCTATGGCCTGACTTTTACCTCGCATTTTTACGGCGCCCGCCGCACGGTCGGATATGTGCCGTTCAATTCCGAAACTTTGGTGACGGGCAAGCTTTTCGAAGACATTCGCGAGGCTGTCTTCAAACTTGCCGATCCAGAGAAATATGACGCAATCGTGGTCATCAACCTCTGCGTGCCGACCGCTTCCGGCGTTCCTCTCCGGCTTTTGCCCAAGGAGATCGATGGCGTGCGCATCATCGGCATAGATGTTCCTGGCTTCGGCGTGCCGACGCATGCGGAAGCCAAGGACGTCCTGGCCGGAGCCATGTTGCGCTTCGCGCGCCTTGAAGCGGAACAAGGGCCTGTTCAGGCGCCGCGAACCCCACGCAGCGGCAAACCGACCATCTCCCTGCTCGGCGAGATGTTCCCAGTGGATCCCGTGCAGATCGGCGGCATGCTGGATTTAATCGGCCTCGCCGCCGGGCCTGTCGCGCCGACACGCGAATGGCGCGAGCTATACGGCGCGCTGGATTGCGAGGCCGTCGCCGCGATCCATCCCTTTTATACAGCCTGCGTGCGCGAATTCGAGGCCGCCGGCCGAAAGGTCGTCGGCTCGGCTCCGGTCGGTCATGACGGCACGGCGGCCTGGCTCGATTCGATCGCGGAGCTCTGTGGCGTGAAGGGCGATGTCGTCGGCGCCGCGAAAAATCGCCTGCTGCCGGCGATCAAGGGCGCACTTGCTCAGACGCCGATCAAAGGCCGCATCACGCTTTCGGGATACGAAGGGTCGGAACTGATCGTCGGGCGCCTGCTTGTCGAGAGCGGCGCCGATCTGCGTTACGTGGGCACGGCCTGCCCGCGTACGCGCTTTTCGGAAGCGGATCGCGAGTGGCTCGAGGCCAATGGCGTTCACGTGCAATATCGCGCATCGCTCGAACATGATCTTGCGGCTCTCGCTGAATTCAAACCCGATCTCGCTATCGGCACCACGCCCGTCGTGCAAAAGGCCAAGCAGCTGGCGACGCCGGCGCTTTACTTCACCAATCTGATTTCCGCGCGACCGCTGATGGGTGTCGCCGGCGCCGGCTCCTTGGCCAAGGTCGTTAATGCAGCCATCGGCAATCGTCGTCGTTTCGATGAAATGAACAGCTTCTTCGACGGTGTCGGCCAAGGATTCTCCTCTGGAATATGGGAGGACACGCCGAACGATCGTCCCGAATTCAAAAAGAAGCAGCGCGCCAAGATGGGGCAGAAGCGGGTTGAGGAAATGGGCTCATGCTAGTCCTCGACCACGATCGCGCTGGCGGATATTGGGGAGCCGTCTATGTCTTCACAGCCATAAAGGGTCTTCAGGTCGTTATCGACGGACCCGTGGGCTGCGAGAATCTGCCGGTTACTTCCGTCCTGCACTACACGGATGGATTGCCGCCGCACGAATTACCTATCGTCGTCACCGGCATTTCCGAGGAAGAACTCGGGCGCCATGGTACGGAAGGAGCAATGAAGCGCGCGCATGCGACGCTCGATCCCGATCTTCCCAGCGTCGTCGTCACGGGCTCCATCGCCGAAATGATCGGGGGCGGAGTTACGCCGGAAGGGACGGGCATTCAGCGCTTCCTGCCGCGCACCATCGACGAGGACCAGTGGCAATGCGCCAATCGCGCGATGAGCTGGCTCTGGAGCGAGTTCGGGCCAAAGAAGGGCCATGCTCCGAAAGCCAAAGCGGCCGCGCCGGGCGTGCGGCCAAAGGTCAATATCATCGGCCCTAGCTATGGCGTGTTCAACATGCCGTCCGACCTCGCGGAGATCAGGCGTCTGATCGAGGGCGTTGGGGCGCAGGTGAATATGGTGTTCCCGCTTGGCAGTCATGTCGCGGATGTCGCGCGACTGGCGGACGCCGAGGTGAACGTATGCATGTATCGCGAATTTGGACGCCAGCTCTGCGAGGCGTTGGACCGGCCCTATCTGCAGGCGCCGATGGGACTGCATAGCACCACGAAATTCCTGCGCAAACTGGGCGAGCTGCTGAACATAGATCCCGAACCCTTTATCGCGCGCGAGAAACACACGACGATCAAGCCAATCTGGGACGTGTGGCGTTCTGTCACGCAGGATTTCTTCGGCACGGCGTCATTCGCCATCGTCGCCAGCGAAACCTATGTGCGCGGAGTGCGCAATTTTCTCGAAGAGGAAATGGGGCTTCCATGCACCTTCGCGATTGCGCGGCGTCCGGGCGAGAAGACCGACAACGCCGCCGTGCGTCAGGCTGTGAAGGAAAGGCCGCCACTGGTGTTGTTCGGCAGTTACAATGAACGAATGTATGCGGCGGAGACTGGCGCGCGAGCAGTCTATATTCCCGCGTCCTTCCCCGGAGCGATCATTCGCAGACATACCGGCACGCCCTTCATGGGTTATGCAGGCGCGACCTTCCTCATTCAGGAAGTATGCAACGCTCTCTTCGATGCATTGTTTCATGTTTTGCCGCTTGGAACGGAGCTCGACAAGGTCGAGGCGACGCCAGCGCGCCTGCATCGCGAGCTCGCCTGGGACGAAGGCGCGAAATCAAGGCTCGATGAACTCGTCGATGCCGCTCCGATCCTTGTTCGCATCTCCGCCGCGAAACGTCTGCGCGACGCCGCTGAACGCGAGACCCGTCTCGCGGGAGAAGAGCGCGTGAGCGAAGCGCGCGTTGGAAAGGCGCATGAACGGTTGAAGGAAAGGAGCGATGCATGATCGCATCACTTTCTGATTTTGGCCTCGTGCAAGAGCGCGTTCATTCAAGCAAATCGTGGATGACCACGAATAAATGTCTTTCGGATCCAGTTTTGCCAAATGGCGAAATGGACCGGATTTAAGGGAGGGCAGTTCCATGCGGTCGCTAGTCCATTCGATCTTCTCCGTGAGGCGAGATCTGGTCAGCTTCTATGTCCTTTTCGTGCTCTTCTTCCCTCTGGTTCTCGTCGCAGAGGGTTTAACTCATCTCGCTTCCGGCGTGTTGGTTGGCGGCAAGGAGCAGGCCCTGAGCATCGGATTTAACGAAGTCCGGGAAAAAGTTTGCGTCGCCCTGTCCTACGCTCTGACGCCATGAGAGATGGGGCCGAAATTCATCCGGGAGAGCCGGCTGAAACGCCCGTCGTGATTTCAGGTCACGACATTGTCGCCGCGTATGGCGTGCGCGGTAACCCTAGCGGAGGTCAAAGAGATGGCCAACGATAAAGAGAGATCGTCACTGTCAGGTTTGACAGAGGACGAAGCGAAGGAATTCCACACTCTATTCATTACGAGCTTCATCGGTTTTACGGTGATTGCGATCATCGCGCATGTGCTCGTGTGGAACTGGCGGCCCTGGCTGCCCGGCGTAAAGGGATACGCCCTGCTGGATGGCGCGCATAACGCCATGCAGGGGCTGATGACCTTCCTGAGCTGAGGAGAAGATAGCTATGTATAAAATATGGCTCTTGTTCGATCCGCGCAGGACTCTGGTTGCGCTGTTCACCTTTCTGTTCACGCTGGCGTTGCTGATTCACTTCATATTGCTCAGCACCGACAGGTTCAACTGGCTGGAAGGTCCGCACACACAAAAGACGGGACAGATCGAGCAGACGATTCCGGGTGGGGAGTCGTCCTTCTTCGGCTAATCCTCCACCGGAGCAGTCAAACGAGAAACGCTTCGGACGGGCGCCATCGACGCCTGCCCGTCGCCATCGAGCAAAATCTAAGCTCAAGGGGAGTGTTCGCTATGGCGCTGCTGAGTTTTGAAAGAAAATATCGTGTGCGAGGCGGCACGCTCATTGGAGGCGACCTCTTCGACTTTTGGGTTGGACCCTTCTACGTCGGCTTTTTCGGCGTAACGACCATTCTTTTCGCCGGGCTCGGCACGGCGCTCATCCTGTGGGGCGCCGCCTTAGGTCCAACATGGAACGTCTGGCAGATCAGCATCGCGCCACCGGATCTGAAATACGGTCTGGCGCTCGCTCCATTGAAGGAAGGCGGCCTATGGCAAATCATCACGATTTGCGCGATTGGCTCCTTCGTGTCCTGGGCGCTGCGCGAGGTCGAAATCTGCCGCAAGCTCGGCATCGGCTATCACGTGCCCTTTGCTTTCAGCGTCGCCATACTCGCCTATGTGGCGCTCGTCGTAATCCGGCCGCTGCTGCTTGGAGCCTGGGGGCATGGTTTTCCCTATGGAATATTGAGCCATCTCGATTGGGTGTCGAACACCGGCTATCAATATCTCCATTTTCATTACAACCCAGCGCATATGATAGCCGTGTCGTTTTTCTTCACGACTGTTCTCGCGCTGGCCTTGCATGGCGCGCTGGTCTTGTCGGCGACCAATCCCGCAAAGGGCGAGAACGTCAAGACGCCGGAACACGAGGACACGTTTTTCCGCGACATCATCGGCTATTCGATCGGCACGCTCGGCATTCATCGCTTGGGTCTGTTCCTCGCCTTGTCCGCGGTGTTTTGGAGTGCGGTCTGCATCATCATCAGCGGGCCCTTCTGGACGCGTGGCTGGCCAGAGTGGTGGAACTGGTGGCTCAATCTTCCAGTGTGGCGCTAGGATGAGGGAGAGAGCTCGTGTCTTATTATCAAAACATCTTCACGCAGGTCCAGGTCCGCAGCGCCGAGCCAGAGCCCGGAGTCGCTGTTCCCAAACTTGAGAGAACCGGCAAGGGTTTTTTCGTTCATTTGTTCGGCAGAATCGGTAACGCCCAAGTCGGACCTATTTACCTCGGCTACCTCGGCTCGCTCTCGTTGGCCTTCGGCTTCATAGCCTTCGAGATCATAGGCCTCAATATGTGGGCTTCGGTCAACTGGAGTCCCGTCCAGTTCGTGCGGCAGCTTCCCTGGTTGGCTCTGGAGCCGCCCAAGCCGGAATATGGGCTGAAAGTCCTTCCACCTCTCAATGAAGGAGGGTGGTGGCTGATTGCGGGCTTCTTCCTTACGGCCTCCCTACTGTTGTGGTGGGCGCGGGTCTATCGGCGCGCTCGGGCGTTGGGCCTTGGCACGCACACGGCCTGGGCGTTCCTTTCCGCTATTTGGCTCTACTTGGTGCTGGGCTTTATCCGTCCATTGCTCATGGGGCATTGGAGCGAGGCGGTTCCATTCGGCATATTTCCGCATCTCGACTGGACTGCGGCCTTTTCGATCCGTTACGGAAATCTGTTCTATAATCCGTTCCATATGCTGTCGATCGCCTTCCTGTATGGCTCGACTCTGCTCTTCGCAATGCATGGAGCGACCATTCTGGCGGTAAGCCGGTTTGGCGGTGAACGCGAGATCGAACAGATTCTTGACAGAGGAACCGCCTCCGAGCGTGCGGCGCTGTTCTGGCGCTGGACAATGGGCTTCAACGCGACGATGGAATCAATCCATCGCTGGGCGTGGTGGTTCGCGGTGCTTTGCCCGTTGAGCGGCGGCATCGGCATTTTGCTCACCGGCACGGTCGTCGACAATTGGTATCTATGGGGCGTGCATCATGGAATCGCTCCGGATTATCCCCACGTCTTTGCGCCGGTGGTCGATCCGGCTCCAGCCACGGGAGCTGTCCAATGAAAGTCGGTCTTCTCTCCCTTGGGAGCGTACTCGCAATTCTCCTTACTGCGGCGATGTTCCTCACCGCAGGCTGGGGCGCCCACCCATAATCGCAAAACAGAACGGCTACCGTGGTACGGGCGAAGATCAGATCGCCACTGCCGCTGCACAGCGGATATTGCAGGCCGCTAACGCCTTGCCCGACGCGATAGACAAAGCCTCGCCAGATGGCGAAAGGGCGACAGCCGTTTACAAGAACGTGAAAGTCCTGAACGATCTGAGCGCAGACCAGTTCAATCGCGTAATGTTGGCGATAACCCAATGGGTCTCGCCGGAACAGGGCTGCGCCTATTGTCACAATGGCGACAATCTGGCCGACGACGGACTTTATACAAAGATCGTCGCCCGCCGCATGCTCCAAATGACCCGCCACATAAACAAGGATTGGAAGGAGCATGTCGCCTCGACGGGCGTGACATGTTACACTTGCCACAGAGGGCAGCCGGTGCCATCCAATATTTGGTTCGAGAATCCAGGCGCGCCGCATGCGGGTGGGTTTGCAGCGACGAATGATGGCTTCGGCCATCCAACGAAAGCGAATGGAACGACCTCGCTTTCCATTGATCCTCAGGCGCCTTATCTCGAAAATGCGGAGCAAATTCGAGTGGAGAGCACAAAAGCATTGCCCCTGGGCGATGGCGCTTCCATCCAGAGCGCTGAGCGAACTTTCTCCCTGATGATCCACATGTCAGAAGGTCTGGGTGTGAACTGCACATTCTGTCATAATACGCGCAACTTTTCCGGGTGGTCTGAAAGCACGCCGCAGAGAGTGGTAGCCTGGCACGGACTCGAATTGGTGCGTGATCTTAATAATGTCTATCTGGATCCGCTTAAGACAGTCTATCCGTCAACTCGGTTAGGTCCTCATGGAGATGGTCCGAAGCTGGATTGCGCAACCTGTCACCAGGGGGTAAGCAAGCCGCTGTATGGAGCCAGCATGGCGAAAGATTATCCCGAAATCGGCGGGGAGAGAGCGCCATAGGGAGATGACGAGGGATAATAGCCGATCATGTTGCCGAACCTGAAGTCCGATTGGACGCCGTAAGCACGCAGTAAGACCAGGGCGAGTTTCGATGCTCGCTCTGGATTTCTTGGACTTGAGACTGTCGGCGTGGTGGGGCTATGCCTAAGCCTCATGCATCAACGGCTTTTACTTACCAACGCGTTCAGCATCAGGCATCCCCCGCTGGAGGTGGTGTCGAAGAGTTGAGTGAACGAGATGAAAGAGACATCTTGTTCGTAGAACAGTTGCACCAGTTTGGCGAATCCGGCAAGGGATCGCGTGAGGCGGTCGACCTCTCAAACCACGAACATGTCGATCTTTTTGGCGGCCACCTCATCCAGCAGAGCCTGAAGGGCAGGGCGGTTCAACGAGGCTCCAGGGAGGCCGTCGTTCAGGAATGGGCGGGGATTGGCTTCCAGATGCCGGCGCGGAGTGTGTTGAAATTCGTTGACGCGTCTCCGGGCTGCATGATGCTATCCGATCATGCGGCGAGGTCAATGATCTGATCGTCAGGTTTTTCGTCGAGGCTTTGCCAACCGTCGACCTTTCGCATGATGATCTGGCCTGACGCCATCAACGCCCAGAACAACATGGCGGCCGTTTCGGCGCAGGGGAGCACGGTTTGCGTCTTGATCCTTCGCTTGAACTCCTCGTGCAAGCGCTCTATCGCGTTCGTAGTGCGGATCGATTTCCATTGGCTTTGCGGAAAGCGGGTGAAGGTGAACAGCTTGTCGCCTGCCTCCTCCAGGCTGTCGGCGACAGCGCGGCATTTCAAACGCCATTTGCGGATGAACGCCTTTCGTTTCGCCTCGACCTCCTGCTTCGTCGCGGCATAGATCATGTCTCTGTAGTCGTTTGATATTTCTTCGTGCAGCCGCTCCGGCGCATGGGCCAGCAAATTGCGATGCTTATGCACGGTGCAGCGCTGGACCGGAACATCGGACCACAACGCCGCCAGCGCCTTCTCCAAGCCGGGCGCGCCATCGACGATAACGAGTTCCGGCGTCTTCAGGCCGCGTTTGACGAGATCGTCGAGCAACGCCCGCCAGGCGGCCTCACTCTCGCCGCCCATGTTCTTGATCGCCAGCAGAACTTTTTGACCGTCCGCTCGCACGCCTAGCGCGACGAGCAACGAAATCGACGTGGGCTTCTTGTCGAGCCGCACACGCACGACCGTGCCGTCGAGAATGAGCCGAACGATCGGTTCGTCCGTCAGCGAACGAGCGTTCCAAGCATCCCAGTCGCCTTTCACCTTGCGCCAGGTTCGGCTCACCACATCCTTGCTGATTTCCCCGCCGAACACCGCCTTGAGCGCACGGCGCACGCGGCGCGTGTTGGTTCCGGCAAGATAAGCGCCCGCGATCAAGGCGTCGGCGGCCTTGGTGCGGCGCTGGTAGGCCGGCAAGGATTGGCTCTTCCATTCGCGCGTCTTGCCATCCTCGCCCATGACGCGGGCGCGCGGCACGGCGATCTCGGCCTTGCCGAACGTGCCCGTCAGCATACGCTTGCGGTGGCCGTGCCGGAAGCCGACGAGCGGAGCCGCGTCTTCGTTTGCAGGCGCCTTCCGCCGTCCGTAACGCGGGCGCGACAGAGCGCAGTCCAACTCTTCTTCCAGCATCGTCTCGATGAAGCCGCGCACCCGTTCGCGAACGCCATCCTCAATCGGATCAAACCAGTTGTCGAAAAGCATAATCTCGGCGGCGACAGCCGCCGCCTTCGTGGTATCTTTCGTCATGGCGTGGTCTCCTATCCAGCGCTCCAACGCTGGAATCATTTGGGTTGAGCAACCCGGAGACTACGCCAACCAAATTTCAACCACTCCCGCGAGGGACGGGCTTCCAGCCCTCATGGGACTGGCATCTGAACCTGCCAATTAATATAAATCTCCAGGGCTTTGCCTTCCTCCCTTATGATTCTAGCTCCGTTCGGCAGCCGTGCTAGCGTCGACCATACACCTCTTTCGGGCACGTTACCGTCACGCCGCAGGTTGAAGTATATTTGTGCGCAGTCGCCGCAATTTCGCTTGTCCTATGCAGCTCCCGATTGAGGCGCCCCCTTACTCAGAGCCGCTGCAAAGAAAGAAATCTGTGCTCGATACGTCGGTTTTTGCGCCTAGCGTCGCCGCTGCGGGGGCGTTTGCATGGTGGTGCGCTTCATTCCGCGCGTTGGCGTGATCGCAGAAACCTTCGTGACGCACGGCCTACACCTGCGATGTTTCGACGAGACAGAGCCTGCATCGGTCGCTCGTTCTCTGATGAATGCGGATGGGGCCTCGGTGTTTGTATTCGGTGGTGTCACGCATGTTGTCTTAGCGTCGGCGCAGTGCCTGAACGCTGTGTTCGCCGCACAGATCATCCAGCACGATGCTGACTTCCGTGCAAGCGAACTACTGCTCCCAGATTCCTCGGCGAATGTCTTCTACCACCTCCTCCGACGATGCTTTCGTATTTGCGCATTTCTAACTCATCTCAGTCTCCAAGCTTATGATGAGCGGGAACCCTCCTTTATTCACCCCGCTAATTCAGTCTCAGAGTCGCTGAAGCCGGATAGGCGCCTAAAACCAGCGTCCCCGACCGTACCATCCCCCTCCGCCAAGGAGTAGAAAGAGAATGACAATTATGAGAAGTGTTTGGGTATCCATGATGCCCGACCCTTTCAGTGTTTCAGCGTGGCTACCGCGTTTCCCGACGCGACCCACTGCGTGCTCTCTAACCATAGCTAAAAACTGAATCGCCGTCGGCAAGGCTCGGAAACTACTCATAGACCATCTGCGAAAGTAAACCGACTTGGCGGGCCGAAAGCTGCTTGCGTAAGTCGAACGGCGGCCTTCCCCGTTCTAGGGCCGAGGCACGGTCATTTGCGCATCCAACCGCGTCCCTACGCCCATGTGATCGAGTGAGAGTTCCAAGAGGCCAGCGCTAGCTTTGATGCGGGCTAGATCTTCGATGCATTCGAGAAGTTTCGTAACGCTAACGCCGCCCCTTCGAAGAAGTAAGCGGCCGCATGGATTGCTTCGGGCAGAGCAGCTCCGACCTTTAACGCCGAAGTCCTCGATATGTAAGCTTGCCAGCGACGCCAAGTACAGCTGAGATCGCGAAAACCCAATTATTTCGCCAATAATTCGACGCGCACGCGAGCCACACCCGCGGAACGGAAGTCCAAGGCTTGCGCCGCTTTCTTTGACACATCTATTACGCGACCTCGAGTAAACGGCCCCCGATCAGTGATTGTGACGACGACCGAACGATGATTACGCAGGTTAGTTACACGAACTTTGGAGCCAAACGGCAAAGTCCGGTGGGCCGCAGTGAACTCCGTCGCGTAGCCGCCACTCGCTGTCCGACCCCTGAGAGTATAGAAGGCCGCGTTTCCAGTCCACGATTGGGCCTCGGCTCCGTCCACCATGCCAAGAAGAATGACGAAGCATAGAATGCGCCTACTCATTTTGATGTTCCTCCATAGTTGAATCTACGGCGGCCGCCTGTAATGCCGGTCAGAATCTTTGCTCTATGGCGCAAAAAATCTGTTTGTTGGTGGTTCCTCTTTCTTATCGGGTAACATGCCCGCTGTTTGGTCTAGGTCGCCGACGAGAACTTCACTTTCGTTGTCGACTTCCTGCTACATATACATTCGCGGGCCGCCGATCGACACTACCATCTCGTCGAGATGCCAATGAGTGTGGGTTTTCGGCCGAACACCACGAAGACTCTCGGCGTTCGCGGACCCGAACTTCAAAACCCATCGACGTATCGTTGCATTAAACATGGCCGGATGTGGTTCGGTTGGAATGGCGAGATAGTCGCAGATGAGGCCAAAATCGTTCTGGCGTGTGTCGCACATGACAATTTCTCCCTCGTAACAATGCCGATTACCGAACGCGATTACTGAGAATGCCATCTGGGATTTTCGAACCAGATTCTGCGGCCGCTTCACCATTTTCGTCTCGATCTCGCGCACTTTGCACTCGAAGCCGCCGAAGGCTACCGAAGGGTCAACGCTCGCTTCCTCGAGAAGCTGTTGTAAATCGTCAAGCGGAACGCCTCATCTGGGTGAATGACTATCACCTCATTCTTCAATGTCATTTCGATGGACTTGGCGACGTAGACTGCGATGGGGTTATGGCCAAGGTTCCGAAGGATCTGTGCGCGCGTGCTGAGATGAAATGTCGTTGAACGCTGAGGGTGTTTTAAGGGACTGAATGGAAGGAGAGAAATCTCTGTGCGGACCCCGCCTTAGATGACATCGTGATCACGTCATTCCGCTTTTGGAATTTCCGCACTTATGCCGAACAGAAGTTGTCCGAATCGTGCGCGCGGTCCGGGCGAGTAAGCCACGTCCAATAGGTTAACAGGCGCCCAGCCTCATTTTGAAAGTGAGGATCTGACACTTCACGTCATTCCCGACGCTCGGTCCAAGTCGAGTTTAGCGAATTTTCTTGTTGCAATTTCGCGCTATACCATCCATACACCATCCAATGGGATGGTGTATGGAGTTGGCATGGCCGGGGAAATACGCCGATTGCGCGACAAGGCGGCCGAGACCGAGAAAATCACGATCAACCTCGGATTCGTCGATCTTGGGCATATCGATTTGTTGGTGCATGAGGGCTTCTATTCCAATCGCACCGACTTCATCAGGACGGCTATCCGAAACCAGCTCGCGGTTCACGCGGACGCTGTAAAGCAATCGATAGTGAGGCGCACACTGGAACTCGGGTTACGGCGCTATGGCCGGGAAGAGTTGGAAGCAGTGAAAGCTGCCGGCGGCAAATTGCACATCCAAGTGGTCGGGCTGGCCGCGATCGGCGACGATGTCACGCCTGAACTCGCACTTTCAACAATTGAATCGATTACAGTCCTTGGTGCTCTTCACGCCAGCAAAGAGGTCAAGGAAGCGCTCTCTGCTCGCATCGGATGATCGACGGGGGCTCCATTGTCGCCATGAGGATGCAAAATGAAAATGGACTTCCGCGCCGCGATGCGTCACGCCACGAAGCTCGCAGGGGCACAAAACGTCATTGAGGCGACTCGGGCGATTCAGCGCTCCTTATTAGGACGAGAGCCCGCGGATCAAGCGACGCCTGAAGGTTCTCGACTGAGCGCTCCGTCAACCAACGTCGCTGGAGAGTTGGAAGTGTTCGAACTTGCCCCGCACGACGCCAAGATAGCGGGTGCACAATTGCACGAAATCCTTCCCGAACGACCTCGCGCCCCGCGGATCAGAATGCCGTTGGGAGAAGTCCTGAAGGTGTTACGGCAGGCCGATCTTCCGAGCTTGCATCGTGGCCCAGCGTCGTTTGCAAAATCACGCAAAGGGCACTCCACGCCAGTGCCGGACGGGGCGATATATCTCACCCGAACTTTCGCATGCGAGGCAGGCTCGAGGGACTACAAAATTTACGTCCCAAGCAATGTTGGAACCCACAAACACTCTTTGATTGTGATGCTTCACGGGTGCACTCAGGATCCCGACGACTTTGCAGTAGGGACAGGAATGAACCAGCTCGCGGAAGAACATGGCTTCATCGTCGCTTATCCGAAGCAATCAGTGAATGCCAATCAGACCGCATGTTGGAATTGGTTCAGTCTCGCGGATCAGAGGCGCGACGCCGGGGAGCCGAGCATCATCGCAGGGATTACGCGCACGATAATGGTTGAGTTCAATATCGACGCCAGGCGAGTCTATGTGGCGGGCCTTTCGGCCGGCGGCGCCATGGCTGCGAATATGAGCGCTACCTACCCCGAGCTTTATGCCGCCACCGGCATTCACTCTGGCCTCCCTCATGGTGCAGCCACTGACGTGATTTCGGCACTTTCCGTCATGCGCAGCGGGTCGAACGCAGCAGCGCCTGCACTGAACAAGGTGCGTAGCAAGGGAGCGGATAAGCGCGTTCGCACTATTGTATTTCATGGCGCCTCCGATCAAACCGTGCATCCTTCGAACTCCGAGGTGATTTTTGCCGAAGCTCGAGCTGACCTCACCCACCCTGCCCAGGTCACGCGACATGACGGCTCCACGGGAGGCCGAGCCTATACGCGCCGTGTTATTGTCGACGCAGATGGCCATCCGCACGCAGAACACTGGGCCATTGAGGGACTGGGACATGCCTGGTCTGGGGGAAACCCGGACGGTTCATACACGGATCAGCATGGACCCGATGCTTCACGCGAAATGCTACGGTTCTTCACGGGAATTCCGGACTAGTCCTCGAAGCGTTTATTTGCGGCGCATATTGCAAGAGTTGTTGCCTGAGATGCGGGATGGCTGTCCGTGTAGTGTCGGACCAAAGGCGAGACGCCGCCTTTCGTCACCGGTTGATCCTGAGCTGTCCTTGCCAGCATTCTGGCGATATCCGCAAGACTCAAGAATGCTCTTGAAAGAAATCGAAAACGGACGCTTCAAAAGCCTGATCAAATTGCGTGGAAAGTAAACGGCCATCTAAAAAAAGTCACAGTCGGCGTCAGCTGGACAACATCGACTTGTGTATGGCGTGCATAAAAAATGTGGCGCGCACGTATTGGGCTGAAGCAGCTGCGCTCTCGGAAAATGCATAGTATCTAAGAAGCTAATCGCCGCTTTCGTGTCGTTGTGGAGAAAGAGCAGGCTTCCGCTTTCCCGGTGTTTGCTTCAATGCTTTCAAACGGAGCTTGGGAGCAGCTCTATGACCAATGACAGCAGGCAGTCCATATAATCGGAGGTGGAAGCGCTGGTCTCGCTGCCGCTTTATTCGCCGCTGAGAGGGGAAATTCTCCGTGTGGACATCCAAATTTCCAAAGAGTGATATAATCTGGAAGGTCACCAGGGAGTAATGCTGCGGGCGGCCCCTTGGCACCACTCGGGTTCGAAAAACGGTCGAGAGACGCATGGGCAATTCCGTTGCAGCCTTGTTTCAGCGCTTGACGCAAGGCGTCTACGTCGTAGGCGTGGCCCATGTAGAGGCGCGCAACGCGTTCACTGCCACTTGGGTGATGCAGGTGTCTTTCGATCCCTTGCTGCTAGCCTTGAGCATCAACCCGCAACACACGTCCTATGCGCTGTTGAAGCAGGGCGGGGCGTTTAGCGTCAACGTGCTAAAAAAGGGCCAGTTGGAGCTGGCCGCACACTATGGTCAGTCGGCGCGCGCCGACAAAATGGCTGCGACGACTTGGACGGCGGGCCGAACCGGAGCGCCCTTGTTACGCGAGTGTCTGGCCTGGTTCGAGTGCCAGCTCGTGAGCGAACACCCTGCTGGCGACCATATTCTGACGCTTGGAAAAGTGATCGATGGCAAGCTATTGGATTTTGGCGCCGAGCCAATGACCTACCGCGAAACGGGCGCCATGGACGGCGCTTCGGCGCTGTTTCCGGACATTTTTTACGATTTATGACGCTGCGAGCCCCGCGCTTTGTCGCCAAAACGATAGCTCGGGGATCTACGCCGCGCGCGAGAGGCTTGGCTGCGCTCCGAGAACTGCATCGTCGACAAACGGCTCGAATTTCACGAAGTTCTCCCGAAACATATCGATGAGTTGTTTTGCGGTCGCTTCATAGTCGTCCCCCGAAGTCCATGTCCTCGCCGGATCGAGAATTTCTCTTTCGACGCCAGGAACTGACAATGGCACGGCCAGTCCGAAATAGGGGTCGATGCGATAACCTGTTCCGACGAGTGAACCGCTCAAGGCGGCACGCAATAGTTTTCGGGTGACATGGATCGGCATCCGCCGCCCCACTCCGTATTTCCCGCCTGTCCAACCCGTGTTTACTAGCCAGCAATCAACCTGATGCAGCGCAATCAGATCACGCAAGAGATTCCCGTATTCCGAAGGGTGTCGCGGCATGAATGGCGCGCCAAAACAGGCGGAGAATGTGGCCTGTGGCTCACGCACTCCTTTTTCGGCGCCGGCGACTTTGGCGGTATAGCCGGATAGGAAGTGATACATAGCCTGCGCGGGATCGAGCTTCGATATGGGCGGCAGGACCCCGAAGGCGTCGCAAGTCAACATGACGATGTTTCTTGGATGGATGGCCCGTCCTGAGGTCGACGCATTCGCGATGAAGTCAAGAGGGTAAGCAATGCGCGTGTTTTCTGTTCTCGAATCGTCGTCGAAGTTTGGCCTGCGAGTTAAAGGATCAATACCGACATTTTCCAGGACCGTGCCGAAACGCTCCGAAGTCGCGAATATTTCCGGCTCCGCCTCGCGGGATAACTTTATTGCCTTGGCGTAGCAGCCGCCCTCGAAATTAAACACGCCTTCTTCGCCCCAACCATGCTCATCGTCCCCGATCAACGAACGAGATGCATCCGCCAACAATGTCGTTTTGCCGGTGCCGGAAAGTCCGAAAAAAAGCGCGGTATCATTATCAAGGTCGGCATTGGCGGAGCAATGCATCGGCAAGACGCCCTGCGATGGTAGGACGAAGTTAAGGTAGCCGAACACCGCCTTCTTGATTTCTCCGGCATAACTCGTGCCTCCGATGAGCACGATCTTGCGGCTGAAATCGATGGCTATCACGGTCTGCGACCTACAGCCGTGGCGCTCAGGTTCGGCGCGAAAAGATGGCAGATCGAGAATAGAAAGATCTGGAATGAAATCAGCGAGTTCCGACTTCGACGGGCGGATAAGCAAATTACGAATAAACAGGGAATGCCACGCATATTCCGTGTAAACCCGCACCTTGAGCTGATGTTTGGGGTCTGCGCCGGCATGGAGGTCTTGTGCAAACAAACCCATCGCGCTTGCGTGGGCGACCATGTTGGCGCGCAAACGGTCAAAATGTTCGGGGGTCATGGCATGGCTGTTCTCCCACCAGACCGACGCCTCGGTCAGCCTATCGCACACGATGAACTTGTCTTGAGGCGAGCGGCCAGTGTGGACGCCGGTTTCAGCAACGAGAGCGCCGCCATTAGCGATCGTAGCTTCATGACGCCAGATAGCCTCTTCATAGAGGCGGGGCGCCTCAAGGTTGTGAAGGTCTTTCTCCCTATCTCCGAAGCCGGAAAAAACGTCGGCGCTTCCCGGTTCGATGGGATCAACTCGATGCATGACGGTTTCCTGGATTAGTTGACAGCGTCATATCTGCGCCATCGCCGGGCCTCAATCGAACATATCCCGAATGATCAGATAGCAGTTTCTAACATTTGGTTACGGTGTCGGTTTGACAAGTCTTTCGTTGTTGATTTTCTCTTGGCGGGCGCGAACGCTTTTTACCGAACCGCGACGGTCTGTGGCCAGCGGGAGGCTCAGAAGTGGACGCGATCATATGCGTGCGCCCGGGGCGGCAAATATTTAAATAGCGACTTCCCGCGCAGGGGACTCATGACAGCCTGACCAGGCCCTCCTCATGGAAGAATGCGCATGTCGAACGACGGATCGGCCCCATCCAATGAGAATGTTTTGATCATGTCGCCGCTTTCGCTGAGCTGCGTCTACGCCAATTTCCCGTTGCCCATGTGAATTATTTCAATGACGCTCGGATACATCTTGCTCTGAACTGGGATACGGTGACAAAGCGATTGTTCAGGTCGTTGGTCGGAGTCTCAAGACGCCAAATCTCTCTTTTGCAACATCGATATGTTCGGATCTGATTTCCGACTGGGTAGCTCCTTTGCGAGATTGCCGAATAGGAGTCGAGAGGCATGCAGGATGTTTTCCGCATCCCTTTATGCCAGGTTTCCTTGATTTTTGCTCCCAGAAAATCTGCTGGAATATTTAGATGCGCGCGGACACTTGGCTCCTCGTCAGAGCCAACCTATGTACGCCAAGGCATGAGGAATGCGTGAAAACGTAGGGAGACAATTAATGATCAAAGCACGCAAATGTTTGACAGTCGGCCTTATTGCCGCAACTTTCGCTGCAGGGATTGCAGCGGCGACGCCTGCTTTGGCCAGGGGCCGTGGTGGTTGGGGCCACGGTGGTTATGGCCATGTTGGTTGGGGTGGCGGTGGTTACCGCCGTGTTGGTTGGGGTGGCGGCTGGGGGTATGGCGGCTACGGCGGTGGCTGGGGTTATCCGGGCTGGGGCTACGGCGGCTATGATTACGGAGTCGATCTTGCAGGCGCGGCGCTCGGCGCCGTGGCGGTTGGGGCGATTGCAGCCGGGGCGGCTCAACAGAATCCATACTATTACGGCTCCGGCTATCCAGTCGCCCAATACAATTATGGTTCCGTCAGACGCGCCCGTTATAGAACGGGGCGCACCTGCATCCGAACCGAATGGGATGCTTTGGAAGGATATGTACAAGTCCGCGCGCCTTGCTAATGAACTGGCGCTTGGGGCCACTCACGCTTTGGCTCCCCCACAGCCGCATTAGGGTGACAGGCTAGGCAGGACAACAAAACGCCAGCCGAATCGACTTGATCCGGCGGGGTTGGTTCTGCGTCGTGCCCTGAAGCTGTAAACGAGATAACTCCCGAGCAATTGAATTCTCGCTAAGTGAGCAGGTAGTTTTGGGGTTATCGGGCCACGCCGATTTACACTCGGACAAGGATACCTGGAATCAGGCGTGCTGGCGCGGCTGCCATGGGATGAACGCAGGCCTTTACCCGCTCATGGATGCGCTACACGGCAGCTGGCACAGTGTGGACATGCACGTCGCGGCCCGAATGCCTCGACAGAATCTCCATCGCGCTCTCTTCACGATCCTTGTTCAAGCAACGGACCCAAAGCAGTAGTCCGCCATGCGTCAGTTGCTCCTGGATGTATTCCGCATGTTGAGCGCCAATGAATTTGGCGAGCAGTTCCCCAAGCAGGCCCCAGGTTCCTGCGCCCAGGGCGGCCCCGGTGATCGCCGCCGCCAATGCGCCACCAGATGCGACGATGACGCCGACAGCACTCAGCGAGCCTAGCAAGACGAGTCCTCCGGTAAAAACGTATTCGCCCTCGCCAATCCCCTCCTGCGATAAGTAGCGGGTACGCGGGACGCCCCCATCATCTTCAATCTCGACGACTTTCTGGTATTTTCGGCCAAGCTTCGCATTGACCGTCTCTTCCGCGGCGAGCAGACTGAGGTCAGCGCGGTCGAACCCGGAACTTAGCAAGTCATCGATCGCATGCTGCATGGTGTCCGCGTCGCCAAACACTCCGACCGCTTCGCGTATTTGGCCGCCTTTTTCTTCGGTTGTCATTGCTCATTCTCCCATGCCCATGTATCGGTTATGCGGCCAATTTTGACGCTGGCGCAATTCTCAATTTTCGAAGTGTGAGCGTTCGATCAAGATGGACGGGACCTCAATGCCTGCAGCTTCAAGAGCGCGTCAGCGACGAGCCTTAGGACTTAATTATCTTCGTAAATCCCTAAATCTGTATGACACGGAAACCTCCTCGGAAGGATGCGCCATGCAGTAGCCGGCCACTTCGGGGAAGATATGGGCCCTCTCAAGCTTCGTTGTCATGGATAGCTGCAACATCAGCGTACATGCGATAACGGAATGGATCATTTATCTAATTTGCGCTTCCGCAGCCTCACTCCAACCCCGCACCCTTCGTGTCGTCGCACACGACGCCTTTCATTTCTGTTGCGTAAACAGTGACAACGAAGGGGCTCCACTCTGGAACGAAACAGTCAAGTTGCGCGCCTGTTTCTGAGTTGAACCATCCATCCTCGTTATATTGGGGCGGTGAATGCAATAGCGAAAATGCCGCGACGATGCTGCGTGCGGAGCCGGATCATCGAGCCTGTATTGCAAGCGCAGCGGCGTTAACCTCGACGGCTCCGCCGACACTCCACAACTCCCTCCAATCGGCAGTCGCGTTGCACGGCCGCAATCATATGTTTGCTCTTGCCGTCAGTCACGACTGGTAGAACATCTGACCCATTGAAATCAGCACGATAAACCAAATAGCCGGAAAGGATATCGCGCGGCCCTTCGTTGTAGAATCCGGTACTCGTTGCCGTGCTCGCCGATGCTTTCGTCCAATAGCCTTGCGGCCAGAATGGCGAGGCGCTGAGCGTCGCTGTCATCGTCGGAATTATTTTCACGCCAGTCACTCAGTCTCGCCATGAGGTAGTTGGCTGTGTCACCGAATATGAGGCCGGAGGTTTTGTCGATCAGGATCAAGCGCATCGCCGTTCACACTCATCCATGCTTCGTGGTCCATAGCCACAAAATAAAGAGAATCTGGAAAGGAACCGCAATTCCTAGGAGCATCCATTTTTCATTCACGTAAACCTGCCAATCCTCATTGCCATGAGAAGCAACAAGCTTGTGTAAGTTTTAATCTAGCCTCTCGCAAGGAAGTGGGACAGCTGTGGAAACTACTCACTCCCGTCGCTCCCCTCCATCGGCCGAGTTTCGAGAAACCTGCGGTCGGATGGCTTCGAGAATCTGCCGCGGTCCCGCTGAGCAGCCAAATTTCGCTGCTGCAAGGTTAACTCCGCACGGTCGTCGAACGGTCGCCCGTCCGTATCGACAAAGATGCGGCGGTCGCCGGCCTTGATCGTTTTGCTGGCGTCATCGCCGTGCTCCGCCGATGCCAGCGCCTTCAATGGTTCTGTGGGATCGTTATGTTGATTGGCGCCGTGATGGGTCTTCGATATTTCTCCGGCGTTTAGTCTCCGCTTCCCGCTCTGGATAGGTAATTTCCGAACCTATACGGCGACCCTGCAGGCGCTATGATTGTAACGTCGAATTACAAAGTCGGCGGGTGCAACGCTACAAAATGCGTTGTCATCAAATCATTGGGAGACGGATCATGGGTAGCACAAGCGATAAGATAAAGGGCGTAGCCAACGAGGCGGCCGGCGCTGTCAAGCAGGGTGCGGGCGAGGCAGTCGGCAACCCGAACCTTAAGGTCGAAGGCGCCGCGCAGAAGCTCAAGGGCGAAGCCCAGCAAGCCCTCGGCCAAGCCAAGGATGCGGTCAAGAAGGTCATCGACAAGGCCTGACCCGGAATTCATCCCCAGCGGGAAAAGCGGCCCCCTCGGGTCGCTTTTTCCATCTACCGCCTCTGGAATCGAAGGGCGTGAGCGGAATCGATCCTCATCCGTCTTTTTGATGGTCCAAGGAAAGGGCGCTCAAGGCTGCACCGGTCGCGCGAAGTTGATCAGCATGACGCTACGCCCGTCCAGAGGCCTTTGCATTTATGGAGAACGTTATGAACGGGATTATCTACCTCGTGGGTCTCATCGTGGTCATCATGGCAATTCTTTCCTTCCTCGGTTTGCGCTGACCGGAAAAAAGAAGGGAGACTCAACCAATGACCGATACATCAATACTTAACCCGCGCATTACAGGCAATCCAACGGGATCGTCCTATGTGGAATGGTCGGCGATTTTCGCGGGCGCAATCCTTACCTCCGCAATCATCGTGCTCATGACGGCCTTTGGCTCGGCCATTGGCCTCTCGCTCGTCTCGCCATATCACGGACCGTCGCCCATAATATTTTACATCGTGCTCGCGCTTTGGTTTACCTGGATCACGGTCTCCAGCTTCGTCGCAGGTGGATACGTCACAGGCCGCATGCGCCGGCCCGTGGACGGCGCTACGATCCATGAGGTTCAAGTTAGGGACGGGGTGCACGGGCTTGTCGTCTGGGCTCTCGCCGTGGCAATTGGCGCATCGCTTGCGACAATGTCGATTTCATCCGCTGTCACCACGCTGTCGCTGTCATCCGGCGTCAAAGGCGGTTCCGATCTGGCGAAACTGGGCGCCACTTCATTGGCGGCGAGCGGCGCGACCGTCGCGGATCCGATCGCCTATAGCATTGATAGCTTGTTGCGGAACGGCGACAGCGCCTCGACCGCCAAAAGCGCGTCACCGGTTCGTAGCGCCACCATCGATGCTTCGCCCCACGACGCCTCGCATATTTTGGCGACGGACGCGACCAATGGTTTCCTGAGCAGCGATGATCGTAATTATATTGTGCGCGCTGTTTCCGCGCGCGCCGGTTTAGGGCAGGCGGAGGCCGAAAAGAGGGTCGACGCGATTTTCATTCAGGTGAAGGCTGCGGCCGATAGGTTGCGGGATGCAAATGATAGCGCGCGCAAAGCCGGAATAGCACTCGCCTTGAGCATTGCGCCCGGTACCGATGCGCTTGCCTCTAGCGTCGCTAAGGCGCCGCGAGGGGACGGAGACGTCTCGTCGAGCAGTGTCGGAGCACTGGAGACGTCGCGTCAGGAAATCTCGCGCATTTTGTTGATGGGAACCGCCAATGGATCTCTGGGCGACGATGATCGGGCGTATCTGGCGCGCGTAGTTTCGGCGCGCACAGGGCTTTCGCATGTTGACTCCGAAAAGCGCGTCGAGGCGCTTTCCGAACAGATGAAGGCTTCCGTCGAGAAGGCGAAGGCTACGGCTGAAACCGCGCGCAAAGGCGGAATTCTTCTTGCCTTTTTAACCGCCGCCTCAATGGTTCTCGGCGCTGGCGCGGCCTGGTGGGGAGCCGGTGTGGGAGGTCGTCACCGTGACGACAAGTTCGACGCCAGCCATCTAACGCGCTGGTGAAGCGCATCCAACTTGGAGGATAAGTCATGGGACGTGGAATTCTGCTCTGGATGCTCGGCGTTCCTATTCCGATCATCATTCTCCTGGCGTTTATGGGTCGTTAGCGCCGGGCTCCGGAGGCCGCCCTTCCGCCGCTTGTTTATCAATGTCTCCGCATCGCATTCACCTTGGCTTGATTGCGCGATGCGGAGATTGAGGCCCAGAAGACAGACGGACGGAATGATAAGGCCAAAAATAGGGAACGCGTCTAAAGCGTTTATCAAAACGATGTTTGGAATGGCGGAAGGGTTCGCAAACGTAGCTGCTTGAATGATTAGGAGGTTGCCGTGCTCATGCTCATAATTGGAATTCTGATGTAACTGCCCAGGTTGGTTGATTTCGGTCGCATCTCGACGTTAAATTTTTCTGGACGGCGGACTCTGGTTTTCGATTCAACGATTCGGATGATTCTGAATCGCCGAACGAGCCATCCCGGAAGAACTGATAGCGCTTGTTGGGGCGCTGATGGTCGACAACGCGGCTTTGAAGGCGCGGATCGCCGAACTCGAGCGTCGGCTCGGCTTGAACAGCTCGAACAGTGGCAAGCCGCCATCGAGCGACGGTCTGAAGAGGCCGGTCCGCGTGCGCAGTCTGCGCGAGAATCCAAACGAAAATCGGGCGGGCAACAGGGCCACAAGGGCGAAACGCTGCGGCAGACCGCCGAGCCGAACGCCATCGAAAATCATTTCCCAAGGCCTGCGCCGCATGCGGCGCGGCGCTGAGGCCGGACGCCGGCACGGGCCATGCGGCGCGACAGGTGTTCGATTTGCCGGAGCCGCGGCCGCTGGTGGTCACCGAACATCGCGCGCACGAATGCCAATGCGCAAACTGCGGCGCGAAAACGCGCGCGGCCTTTCCGGAGGGCGTCAACGCGCCCGTCCGATATGGCGCGCGCATCGCCGCTTTCGTCGTCTATCTGCTGCACTTTCAGCTGCTGCCCGAGGCGCGCCTCGTCGCACTCATGGCCGATCTCTTCGGCGTGAAGCTTTCCGCGGCGACCATCGCCTCGATGAGCGGCGCCTGCGCCACGCGGCTGAACGGCCTCGTCGAAACGATCCGCGATCACGTCGCGGGCGCATCGGTCAAGCACATGGACGAGACCGGCTTTCGCATCGGCGGCAAGACACAGTGGCTGCATGTGGCCTGCACGATGCTGCTGACCTTCTATCGCGTCTGCGCCAAGCGCGGCGGTCTGTTGTCGGACATCGTCAAAGTCGCCGGCGTCGTCGTGCACGATCACTGGAAGCTTTACTATACGATGCAGGGCGTGAAGCACGCGCTGTGCAACGCGCATCATCTTCGCGAATTGAAGGCGCTCATCGAAATCGAGAAGGAGGATTGGGCGCGCAAGATGCAACGCCGATTGCGCCGCGCCTGTCGCGCGGCCAATCTTGCGAGAGAACGCGACGCTGCGTTGAAACACGGCCTGATCGCCCGTTTCGAACGCCGTTACGACGCGATCATCGCCGAAGGCCTCGCCTTCCACGAAGCCCAGCCGCCGCTGGCGACGAAGGGCGGCGGCAAACGCCGCGGCCGCGCACCGCGCCGTACCGGACATAATCTGCTGTTGCGGTTCGCGACGCGCCGCGAGGACACGCTGCGTTTTCTGCACGACCCCACCGTGCCCTTCACCAACAACGAGGCCGAACGCGACGGCCGCATGATGAAGCTGCGCCAGAAAATCTCCGGCGGCTTCCGTGCGCAGCAGGGCGCGAGCGACTTCGCGACGATCCGCTCCTTCCTCTCGACCGCCAGGAAGCAGGGCTGGAAAATCATCGACGCCCTGACGACCAATCCCGAAGACCTCGCAATTCTGATTACTATTGTCCTTGGCGCGATCTTGTTTTGGGTCATCGATAAATTCTGTCCCGAAGCGCGGCTGGCGCAGTTACTCAAACTATTGGTGGTTCTTGTCTGTTTGGGTTCGATCGTAGCCCGACTGCTTCCATTGCTTGGCTACCCAGCTCTTCTTTAGGAATCCCAATCGTTTGCGCCATTTATCTCGGGCCAGAATCTGACGTGCCCGTGAAGTTGCTTCTCCGCAAGCGGCCAGTCGCAAGTGAGAGCCTGTCGCAACGAGCGACCCCAAGCGGATCGCGGGCGATAGCGCGAGCTGTCTGTGAACTCTTGGATAGTCCTGAAGCTCAAAGACGACCGGTTTCAAAGCCCTGGCAGGACAGGTCGAACTTTGAGAGGCCTTCTTCGAGATGGTCCGAGACGAGGGGGATGCCAATCAAATAGTCCGCTGGCGAACCTTGGCGTCGGCTCCTCGCTTCGGCGACGGCGACGTTCCATTCCTTTGGAGAGAAATCGCCGCGCCCGATCCAGCACAGGGCGACGAGTTCGCATTGCTCGTCCTCGTCCATGCTATCGATGAATTCCTTCAGCTCCTTCTGGACGCTATCCTCCTTGGTGTTCGCGTAAACGCTCATGAAGTGATCGTCGCTGGCGTTGGAGTTGTCGGCGTCCAATTCTTCCTGAATATCGAACTCGCGCGCCTTGATGATCACGAAACAGACTTTGTCGGAGTTGATGTCGGGCATTGTTGGCTCCCTAACGTTAAGCGTGGTCGCTGGTTTTCCAGCGCCGCCGATGAGACAAAGGCTTCATTCTCGCATGGTTCTGGCGCCTCGATTGCCGAACATTTCGCCTCCGAGCAATCGCAAGCGGAGGAACCGCTTCCCGGCGCTTAGCCGCCGCAATCATCACGTCAATCTGAGCATGCCGCGCCTCGCGTGAAATTTCCGGCGCGTCGCGAAATGCTATGATCGAAACGCTGCGGAGTTCCTCGGCTGCATGCGTCGCCGCAACTGTAGGCTATTGGTTTTTGCGTACGGATAATTTGTCCTTGTCTGACAGTGGGGGCTCCTGGGGTATTGGGCCGCTCCATCGCGGGATTGTAAGCGTGGCGCCCGCATGACGTCCCGGCAGGCTTCGATCCGAGGAGCTTTCGCCTGCATCCTCTCCCAATCCAAGACCGGCGCCTGCGGTCGTATCGCCTGTCGAACCGCCTAAATCGAAGCCGGGTCGATCGACGGCGATGGGGTCTGGTATATGCCTTCCCGGCTTCTCGGAGACCTCCAGTTCCGTCTTCGGCGCGCCCGACTGAACTTTCTTGGTTGCAGCCTCAATCGGACTTTGGGTATCTGGTTTCTTGTCCATTCCGTGCTCCCTGGAAAGTTGCTGCCTTATTCGCCAACAGCGTCTACGCGGACCTCAAAGGGCGTTGCGCTGATTAGCGCAGCTTCAACTGATTTAAGCGGCAGAGGGCACCGGTTGCTCTCGGCAACCAGGTCACACATGCTTGCCGCGCCTGAATTGAGCCTAGTCGCTCGCGAGTTGTCGCGGCGCCCCCGGAAACTACTCAACCTTCCTCTTGCATCCCGCCTCTGGCGGAAGGAAGCTAGAATGCGTCTTCGCGCTTACGCTTCCGGACTCGGCTCGCGGGGCGATGCGCCCGGCTATCCAGGCTGCGTGGTGAATGCGGGCAGCTCGCGTGTTATGGTCAGTGTCTCTATCCTTGAGGAGATGGAAGCGCCTATGCTCCGAGTTTGCTTGGGCTTCATCTGCACATTGTCGGATCGAGTCTACTGAGCCACAGCTATCGAAAACAGTTTCTAACTATTCAACGGTTTTCCTGGAGCGCCAAGACGGCTCGGAAATTGTGGAAAAAACTTAGCGGCGCGCGAAAAAAGAAATCGATTTCCTGTCGCAACCCTTGTCGCTATGGAGGCTTTCACAAGCGGGAAGCCGCGCGAGAAGCCCGGCTGCCGCCAAGCAATCGGCGACATTTCCGCCCGTGAACGTGAAGGCGATGGGGCGACGGTTCGCGTCGGTCAGCGCGTGGATGTTCGTCGTGCGTCCGCCGTGCGAGCGACCGATGGCCTGATTTTTCTCCACCCTTTTACCGCCGCTCGCCGAACGATGCGCCGTGACAGCGGAGGAGTCGATGAGAACCCCGACCGACGGACCGCCTTCTTGCGCGAGCGCGTGGAACAGGTCCATCCAGACTCCCTGCGCGGGCCAGCGGACATAGAGATTGTGGAGAGTTTTCTTCGGCCCGTATTCCATGCGCGCTTCGATCCAGCGACGGCCGGATTTGAGCACCTGAACGATGCCGCTGATGAGCCGTCGGTCGTAGACCCTTGCCTTGCCGCGCGTATCGGTAAGGAGGTGCGGCGCGATCTTCGAAAACTGTACGTCCGTCGGCCAGAACTGATCCAGAATCATCGACGTTTCCTTTCGGAAACCGTGAATCGCAACCAGATCAAAGAGCCAAGCGATTTAAGGGTCTAGACCCTAGGAGGAGACGGTGAGGAGTTCGGGCTGAACATAACCTTCAACTTTCTCCTCAGCCATCCGGTATGGCGGATCAAGGTTGTCGCGCGGTCGACAAAGATGGAGCCGTTTTCGCGGCGGTAGAATTGCCAGGTTGAACTGCGAATGTCCGGCGTAAGCGTCGCCAACCAAGGACCACGGCGCTAGTGCTCAAAGCAATTCCGAAAGCGATCCAGCTCGCCATCCAGGGATTCCAAAGCCAGCGCTGGCGGAACCAGCCGAAATCCCAATGATGAACCGCCGAATAAAGCCAGCGGTAGGCGCGTCGGCTCGAGTCGAACTTGGCGAGCAAGCGGGCGTCCACAGGGTCGATATAGACCGATGTCCGCCCGGCGTCCTGAAAGTCGACGCGCAACACGGGCAAAGGCTTGTCAGCGGCGGTTTGGCGGCGATTAGGGTAGTAATAGTTGTCGTAATCGATCAGCAGCTCATGCGCTGCGATTTCCGCATTGCCGGAAAAACGCCGCGCCGCAGCGAGAAGCGCGTTTTGGTCGAAGCCGGCTTTCGCCTGTTCGACATTCAATGACCGCCTTGCGCCGTCGCGCGTAATGGCGAGCAATACGGCGTCATCCCCGAGGCGGCTCCATGACGCCTCCACGACATCGGGGTTGATGTCTAATGAAGCGCTTGGCCTCCAGCTTGAGATGATCGCGGGCAAGCCCGCTCCATGATAACGGGCGAGTTCCTCACGGCTCGCTGTCGGTTGCGAAAAAATCTGCGCGGGGTTGGTCGAGAGGAAACCGCTCGCGGCCCAAAGCAGCGCGAAGCTGCCGCCGATGAGGCCGGCCCAAAAGTGGTATTTGAACCAGAACTCGCGAAAGGGCTGCGTGCGGCCCCGCGCATAGGTTGCCCGGCCAAAAAAGCCAGGCCGCCAACGGATCCAGCCGAGGATGAGCCCCGTAACCGCGCCCGAGGCGGCGAAGAAGCCGACCCATGTTAAAACGTCGCGACGATATTCGCCGGCGCCGAGGGCGTCCAGCCAGTGAAAAAGATGCAGCCAATTTCCGACGTAGGCGAAAGCGCGCTCGGCGCGTGTTGCGACCTGGACTACTTCGCCCGTTCTTGCTGAGACGACGATCTGCGTTCCCGCGCCGTCCTCCAGCGAAAAACGATGGAACGGCTTGAGAGCCTCGGCGTTGCGCACGCCGACTGGCGCGTCGCTCGTGTCCACATAGGCCAGCGCGGAGGGGTCAGTGGACGCGGCTGAGGCCTTCCAGTGTCGAGCGATGCTCTCTGTGCGTTCGATCGAAAATTCGATCGGGGCTCCATTGAGCGCAGAGATGGCGGAGCGCTGGCCACGATCATCCTCGATGAGCCAGACCGGATCGTTGTCGATCCGCGCCAAGCGTGCGTCGACGATCGCGGCTTCTCCATACGTTCCGCCGGCATGTTCGCCGGCGCGGCCGCCCATGGGGCTGGCGCTTGCCTCGCTTTTTGCGGAGGGTTTTGAGCGCGCGGCCGCGCTTACGCGCAGCGCCTCGCCGAGCGAGAGCCAACCGTCCTGCGGCGAAAGGCTGGCCGCCCGCTCAAGCTGCTGGCCGCGCGTTACCGTTGGGGAGCCGATGAAAGCGATGCTGAGCCCGGTAGAGAACCAAACGAGCATGAATAGGGCGAGCGCCACGCCGACCCAGCGGTGTAGGAAAGTGAGCAGGTTGAGCATCGTCAAAGTCCTGATTGACATTGCGGTAATCGTCCAGACCTGCTCGCGCGCGGTCAATGTGCGAGGGTGGCTGGACGGAGTTGGAAATTCACCACGAGCGGGCTGCCGTAGGTTTGGGGCGTTTTGCCCGGCGCGCCGGGCGCCGACGCGTCGATATGGAATGGCGTGCGGTTGCCCGAAGCGGAGGCCTGCGAGGTTATGCTGAACGACCAAAAGGCGATGGCGAAAGTCGTAACGACAATATAGTTATGTCTCACGCTCATTGCCTGCCTCATCTTGACTAGCCTGGCGAGGTGGATTCCCTCCGGTGCAGGAACCGCAGTCTCTCATGCGCCGTCATTCACCATTAGGGACAGGTCGTGTTCGAGAAGATGGCCCGCACGATCCCGTTTAGATGCGAGATAGCGCAGATTGTGGTCGTTCCTGCGCCCGAGAACGCGGTGATCCGAGACCACGTCCAACCCCGCTTCTTTAAGCGCGGCGATCTTGTTGGGGTTATTGGTCATCAGCCGCACATGCGCCACCCCAAGTTGTTTCAGCATGTCCGCCGCGAATTCGAATCCGCGCTGGTCGTGATCGAAGCCAAGAACCTCGTCCGCATCGTAAGTGTCATAACCTCGCGCCTGCAAATCATAAGCGTGGATCTTGTTGGAGAGGCCATTGCCGCGCCCCTCCTGATCCAGATAGAGCAGAATGCCGCCGTCGCTCGCCGCCATGTCGCGGACGGAGCGGCGGAGCTGGTCGCCGCAGTCGCATTTGAGACTGCCGAAAAGGTCTCCGGTGAGGCAAGCGGAATGCAGACGCACCGTCACAGGCTGAGAAAGATCAGGGCCGCCGACAACGATCGCCACCTGGTCTCGCAAGCCTTCACCGCCGCGAAAAATCACGAATTCTGAATTGGGCGCCCCTTCTAAAGGCGTTGGCGCGCGACTGGCTATCCGCAGGGAGGCCGCGCGCGCTGCGCGATAGCCTCGCACATTGCTTAAGGCGACCGACAACAGACCGGGCAGCACTGCCTCGACATCCGGCGCTGATAGAACGATCGCTGCTGGCAAGACCAGAGACAGTCGAAGTAGTTCGAGAGCGCCAAAATATAGCGGAGGCAAGGGAGACACCGGCGCATCAATGCGAGCATTTGAGTCCAGGGCAATGGCGCGAATACGGTCTGGCGCCACTTGCGATAGGGCGATGAAGCCTGGCCCCGAACTGTCCAGCCCGAGCCGGCGCAGTCTTGGACCGGCAATGACGATATGGACCGAGCCCTGCGCGGCCCATTCGAGTTGCGCCGCAAGGGTCTCATCCAGCGCCTCGACGCCGACAGCAACGATGCGTATCTCGCCATCATGAATGACGACCGGTCTGCCGGAGCGAATCTCACTAATCGCGCGTTCCACTTCAATTTGACCGGCTACGGCGGAAATGCGGTTATGCGGGGAAGTTTGAAACACGACGGATCCGACCTAGGTGGAAGATGGACTGGGGCAGAAATATAGTCCATACATTCTATAGGGCAACTAGGAAAATGATTGTTGTGCAAAAAAGCTGCATAGAACAGTTGAAAGAGAGGACATGAGCCGGATCGAGCCAGCCTTGGAAGAGTTCGCGTCGAGCTATGGCGACGGGGTTCCGCCACGTTCGCAGGACATCTTTGCTCCTTTCGCGCATGCGCCGCAGGATCGTCCGTTTGTCGTTGCGCAACTCGGCCAGTCACTCGACGGGCGCATCGCGACTATCAGCGGCGAGTCCCGCGACATCAGCGGCGGGGCGGCCCTGGATCACCTTCATCGCATTCGGGCTCATGTCGACGCGGTAGTGGTTGGGGCAGGCACGATTGTCGCCGACGATCCGCAACTTACCGTACGGCGGGTTGCTGGGAAAAGCCCCGCGCGCGTGGCTATAGACCCGTCAGGACGGCTCGACGGCCACGGCAATTGGCTGGCCGAAGACGGCGTACGCCGCTTTTTGGTCACCGCCGCGAGTATTGCGGCGCCCCCGGGCGCCGAGCACGTTCGTCTTGACGCGCACGACGGGATTATCCCTCCCCGTGCTATCGTCGAGGCCCTGTTTGGACAGGGGTTGCGCCGCATTCTGATCGAAGGCGGCGCGCGGACCATCGCCGCCTTCATCGAAGCTGGTTGCGTTGATCGCCTCCATGTTTTGGTGGCGCCGGTGATAATTGGCTCGGGGAGGCCAGGACTGGATCTTTCGCCAATAGAAAAGCTCGAACTAGCGCTTCGGCCTCGCATGCAGGCGCATCTTTTGGGCGGCGGCGACGTTCTGTTCGATTGCGATTTTTCTACCTATCGGAAATGCCCAAGTTGAGCCGCGCCGCAAGAGGAGGGGGCCCGTTATGAGCCTGGACGGACCGAAAAGTTATTCCGCCACCGCCAAATGGCTGCATTGGCTGGTCGCGGCGCTCGTCATCGCGCTGGTTCCAATAGGCATGATAATGGCCGATCTGGAACCGGGACCGTTGCAGGACCGATTGTTTGTCCTGCACGAATCCCTTGGCATTACTCTATTGGCGCTGATGGTTGTGCGTCTCGCAAACCGCCTGAGGGGCGCGCCTGCGCCCGACGCTTCGCTTGGGCGCGCGGAGCGGATAGCGGCAGGCGCGGTCCATCATACGCTCTATCTGATGCTGTTTCTTACGCCGCTGGTCGGCTGGCTGGCGCTGTCGGCCTATGGATTCGGCCCGTCATTCTTTGGCCTCGGAAATTTGCCGGCATTGCTAGCGAAGGACGAGCCGCTGTCCAAAATTCTGTTCGGCCTTCACGAGGCAGGCGGGCTGCTCATAGGTACCCTCGTCCTCGTGCACGTAGCGGGCGCGTTACGTCATGTGCTGCTGAAGCGGGACGATCTTATCACGCGAATGCTGCCCGCTAGCTGGCGGGGTTATCGGCCGGCGCAGTAGTTGCGAGCTGAATATTTCAAATGGGCGTTGGCGACCTATATTGGTCGGGCGAAAAGGTCGAGGTGGCCAATTTCGCAAACGGTTGTTTGGATGTGCGCGTTGCGCCAATCTTCGACTTTCGAGCGTGGAACGAAGCTGGTTTCGCTTACGGCGGCAGCAGTTCCATCCGCTAGCGCCTGGACCAAATCCGCGTCGGCGCTGGTCAACCTCCAGTGACTTGGGGCAGTCTCCACCAGATAACCATGCGATTTTAATGAATCCGCCAGCAGCTCTGTCGCCCTGGGTCCGGCCGCTGGTCCAAACCCCTTGTCGCGGGCTTGATGCTGTTGAAAGGCTTCCAGCATCGCCGAATCGGCCGGATGCGGCGGCGACCAATTTTCTTCGCCACTGTATGAGAGAACGGCGTAGAGCGGCAAACGCAGGCGCGCCAATTCCCCGCAAAAGCGAGCGATCCACTCCTTCGACACGAGGTCGAAGAAAGCGGCTGCGGTGACAAGATCGGCGCTGTGCTCCGACAGGCCGCCACTAAAGGTAGAGAGGTCTCTCTCGTCGAATTCGACTTGGAGGCGGCGTTCTCCTTTGCGCAGGATCAGCGGATTGTCGTTGTCAACGTGATCCGCCCAGGCGAACAACGCATGTCGCCCGGCGGCGAGCAACCGCGGATCGTGGTCGACCAGCCGCCAGTTCTGCCTCTTTGGCAAATGCGTGGCCAGGCCACGCACATTCGAACCCGAGCCGCAAGCGAGATCGAGGATCGAAATATGATCCTGCGCCGCGAAGGCGGCGCTTACTTTGTCGCGCAGCGCGGCGTTTCGCGCGCGATGATCGGCGGATTCGCGCAGGGCCAGCCAGGCGGCGTCAAATCCACTCATTGCGGTTGCTTTCCAGCGCCGCAGGCGACGCGAGCAATTACGCGCGCTGTATCCTCCCAACGCGGTAAAGTTTGTCCTGCGCGCCAGGATTCCGCAGATAATCGGGCGCGAAGGGGCGCGTCGACGATCAATCTGCACAAGGCCGAGCGCAGAGCGTCGATGTCGCCGGGCGGAACTTTAAGTCCTGCCGCGTCCGGAATGGTTTCCGCTGCGGCGCCGCCCGTCGTCGTGACGATGGGCAGCCCACGCGCCAGGGCTTCGGCCAACGCCATGCCGAAGCCCTCGTAAAGAGAGGAGGAAACGAAGATGTCGCTTGCGTCGAAAAACTTGTCGAGGCTGTCGGTTGAGAGTTCGCCAAGGCGCTCGATGCGTCCGCCAAGGCCCTTCTCGGCGATGAGCCGATCCAATGCAATTGCCGTCTGCGGCGAATATGCATCGCCGCCGACGATCCGCAATCGCCATTCCAGATCGGCGAGTCCGGCCAGCGCCTCGACCAAAACGTCGAAAGCCTTGCGCGGGATGATCGAGCCGACCGCCAGCAACGCTGGCGTACCACCGGAGCCGCGTGCGCGATCGGCTTGGTCGGTTCCGGGGAGCGCGACTGAAATTCTTGCCTCCGGCACGGCGAACTCCCGAGTCAAAAGGGCGCCCGTGTTCGGACTCGTGACGATTACATGCGACGCAAGCGCCAGCGCGCGTCGCTCATTGTCTCGCAACGCCGCGCTGCGCTTCGGGTCCAGCCCCGGCTCAAGACATAAGGGATGGTGGCACAGCGCGATGATCGGCGCGGTGATTCTTTGGATTGCCGCCTCGGAAAGCGCGCCATAGGCGAGGCCGTCGATGAGAACTATGTCGCCTTCCCGCGGATCGAAGTTGATCGTCTGCACGCTCTTTTCCAAATCGGCCACGCTTGGACTTGGAAAACTTGCGGGCAGCGCGCGATGAACAGCCTCGACGCCGCAGTTCGGCAGCGCTGCGAGCACGCGTCGGTCATAGCCATAGCCGCCGGTGCGCGAAGAAAGATCGCCGGGAATCACAAAGATCAGTCGCCTCATGCAGCGATCCGCCCTTCGAACCAGGCTCGCGCCACATGGGACTCATGGAGCGTTACACGGATGCGGGAAATGCCGTCGCCGCCGGGGCCGAGCGCTCCGGAGCGCGCCGCAGCCGCCATCGCGTCGAATACATGGCGGGAGAGGAATTCGGTGGTCGTTTGAACACCCTCAAATACCTGTATTTCATCTAGATTTTGGTAGTTGAGCGGCGCCAAGGTCGCTTTGAGTGCGTCATGGGCGCGCCCGATGTCCACCACCACATTGTCCGACGTCAGCGTCTCGCGAAAAAAGGCGACGTCAACCACGAAGGTCGCACCATGCAGCCGCTGGGCCGGACCGAAAAGCTCTCCCCGAAAGCTGTGAGCGATCATGATGTGGTCGCGAACTTCGACGGCGTACATTTGGAGTTCTCCCGGTTAGTTGAGTCAATAGCGTACGAGCGTCGCGAGCCCCGGCGCACCCGGCGCCAGAATGCGGGGGAGCTCGCGGGGTAAATCTGCGAAGTCCACCTCCTCTGTGAACAGGGCATCAAGGCGCGCGTCGGCGAGTAGCTCCAGCGCTTTTCCCAGCCGTCGCGTGTAGGACCATCGTGGCCGGCGCGAGGGCGAGACCTGTCCCACTTGCGACGAGATCAGATGCAGGCGATTCGCGTGAAAGGCGCCGCCGAGTGGCGTCGGGGTTTGTCCCTCGCCATACCAGCTCAGTTCGACGACCCTTGCTTCCAGGCCAGCGCAGGAAAGGGCGAGCGCCAGTCCCTGCGGTGAGGCGCTGGCGTGGAATACGACATCCGCACCGACGCACTCCGGCACGAATTGTGATGCATCGACGAACCGTGCGCCAAGCCTTTCCACGACGGTTGCACGCGAACTCTCCTTGTCGACGACTGTCACTTCCGCGCCGGGAAGGCGTGCGGCCAAAGCCGCGACCAGCAATCCGACAACGCCTGCCCCGATGATCACAACGCGGTCGCCGGGGCCGGCGCCGAGTCCCAAAGCGCATTGAGCGCAGTTTCCATATTGGCGGCGAGCGCTGCGCGGCGTGGGGGCACGGCGTCAGGGACTGCATGGAGCGCCTCCAAAGGCGCAATAAAGCAATCTTGATGTGGGTGCAGGCAAAATACGCTTTTGCCGAGCCATTCGGCCGGTCCTGCATCGACGCGTCCCACGGCGCAGTAGCCGTATTTGATCGGAAAAGAGAACTCGCCTTCTTGAAAAGGCGCGCGCATGCGTGCCGCTTCCGATGCTGGCACGCGTCCCTCAAGCACCAATCGCTCGGTGCCTCGGCTGACAGCGCTCCAAAGCATGACCACGCGAGCTTCGGCAGGGCTGGGCGGAGGCAAAGGCTCGCCTCGCAAGTTCGCCGCGCCTGGCGACTCGATCCACAGAGCGCGCGCCATAGTCCGATCAACTAAGTCGGAGTTTGTCGCCAATGGCATGATAACTGACACTCCAGGTTAGATCGGCGGACAGGTCGATCGCAATGACTATCCCCACTCCCGGCTAGGGCGCTCAAGGTTTAGGGTGTGGCGCCTCTGACCGGATTTGTCGGCTCGTTCCATTACTGCTAATTCAATATGGCTCCAAGAGCTAGAATATTGTCGACCGGAATTATAGGAAACGTCATATGCACGGACGGCTCCCGCCCACCACGCCCGCTGGTCTGCAGAGCCTTGCGGATCTCGCAGGCCGCCGCCGCTTGGTCGCATTCTTCAATCTTGGGATTTTCGCTGCGCTCTTGTTTTGGGTCGCGTCGATATTTAATCATGACGGCTGGAGCGTGATAAACACCGCGATCTTCGTCGCCGTCGCTATCGCCGCTCCATGGAGCGTGCTTGGCTTTTGCAATGCGGCGCTGGGGCTTTGGCTGCTGCATTTCCATCGGGACGGGATGTGGCAGGTTGCGCCTTTCGCCCGCGCGGGCGAGACCGGCGCTCTGCTTCAAACGCGAACAGCCATTTTACTGACAATTCGTAATGAGGACGCGAACCGGGCATTTTCCCGTTTGCGGGCCGTCAAAACCAGCGTCGACGCGGCAGGGCAGGGCGCCAGCTTTCACTGGTTCGTGCTCAGCGACACCAGCGATCCCCGCATCGCGAAGGAAGAAGAGCGGGAATTTGCTCGCTGGCGGGACGAGTCCGGAGCGTGCGGCGACAGGTTGCATTACCGACGTCGCAGAGAAAATATCGGATATAAGGCCGGTAATATGCGCGATTTTTGCGAGCGCTGGAGCGCGCAATACGAGTTCATGATCCCTTTGGATGCCGACAGTCTGATGGACGGCGCTACGATCCTAAAACTTGTGCGGATAGGCGAAGCATATCCCAAAATAGGCATATTGCAGAGCCTCGTCGTCGGAGCGCCATCGAAGTCCGCCTTCGCACGGATCTTTCAGTTTGGAATGCGGCATGGCATGCGCACTTATACGATGGGCGCCGCTTGGTGGGCGGGCGATTGCGGCCCCTTCTGGGGCCATAACGCGCTGGTGCGAGTCGAGCCTTTCGCTCGACATTGCGTGCTGCCGAAACTGGAGGGTGACCAGCATATTCTTTCGCATGACCAGATCGAGGCCGCATTGATGCGGTGCGCGGGATATGAGGTGCGCGTTTTGCCGATTGAAAGCGGTAGCTACGAGGAAAATCCGCCGACGCTGCTGGATTTTGTGAGGCGCGATCTGCGCTGGTGCCAAGGCAATATGCAATATCTGAACTTGCTGAAGACGCCGGGACTTCTGCCGATAAGTCGCTTCCAACTCATCTGGGCGGTCAGCATGTTCATCGGGCGACCGCCTGGACGACGATCATCGCGCTCGCCGCTGTTAAGCCAGCGTTTGAAGACCTTTCGAGCTTTCCCAAAGCCTCTGCTGCCGCTGTCTATCTGCTTTTCCTGCTATTTTATCTTGCGCCGAAGCTCGCGGGCTTTGCCGATGTGGCGCTGACGCCGGGCGGTCTCGCGCGCTATGGCGGCGCCGGACTTTTTTTCGCCGGCGCCCTAACTGAGATTATCGGCTCTTTTGTCATCGGGGCCGTCACGACTTTAAATGTCAGCATTTTTCTTGTGGGCTTGCTTTTTGACCGGACGATCGGTTGGCGCACGCAATCCCGCGACGTTCATGGCGTCCTACCGCTCGACGCCTTGCGGGCGTTGTGGCCGCATTTGTTTTTCGGCGCGGCCGTAATGTCTCTGGCGGGCGCCACGTCGCCAACTCTCCTGCTTTGGTCCTTGCCGCTGACTTTCGGCTACATCGGGGCTATTCCCTTCACTCTTGCCAGCGCTTCTCCAAAAGTTGGCGTGTGGTTTATGCGCGCGGGCCTTTGCGCGGCGCCGGAGGAGTTCGACAAGCCGGAGATTCTGCGCATGCTCGGACGACAAAAATCCCTGGAAAACTCGACTGCGGGATTGGCTTTGAAAGACGAAGGAGCTGGGTAGCTGGATCATCGTCCGCAGGACGCTTCGATCGGGTCCCATTCGTTCTGGCGGAACGGGCGTGGCTAAAGGCTGCTTTACCGATCCGCAACGAATGGTTTGATCAAATATTTGTCTTTGGCAAGGCGTAGACGCACTTCCGTGAAGAAGCGGCGCGCCTTCGCGGAGGAACCGGCGTCGGGCGCCGGCAGAAATGGATTCCGCAATAAGGGGCAGGCGGGAGACTCGGCGTTTAAACACACTATATCGGTATATAAAATCTATAGATATCTCTCCGGCCTGTCTTGCGCCTTCTATCATGCATCGGCGGGTTTCAAGCTCGCGGATCGGGGGGGCGGAACACAAATCAAATGTCTTTTAAATCAATTAAATACAACAATATATATGCATGCCGTCACGAGAGTTCATGTGCAGTATCGGCTGGATCACGCCAAACCCGCACGCAACTTGACGAGCGGCGGATCCTGTGTATAAATCTATCAAATATGTATGATTTAACCAAGCGGGCCACTTCCATGACTACAGCTAAGACAACCTTCCGTAGCTTTGCCATTTTCGCGGCTATGGCCGCCTCTGGGGCGCAAGCGGCTTCTTTGCAGGAAGCGGCGAATACGCTTGGAACCGCTAGCGTCAAGTCCATTGAGTTTGCGGGCTCGGGACAATGGTTCCAGTTCGGTCAGGCGCCCAATCCCAAGCTGCCCTGGCCTCGCTTCGACGTCAGCAGTTACAGCGCAGATATCAATTATGACGCTGACGCCGCGCGGGTGCAGATCGTGCGCAAGCAATTTGTCGAGCCTGGCCGGTTGCGCCCGACGCCAGTAGAACAAAAAGTCGACGCCTATGTGAGCGGCGGTAGGGCGTGGAATTTTGCGCCCCCGCAGGGCGCCGCGTCCGGAACCGGTCCGGTTGCCACGACTCAACCCGCTGCCGTGGAGGAGCGTGCTGCGGAAATTTGGGCGACCCCGCATGGTTTCCTTAAGGCTGCGCTTGCCAACAACGCAAAGTCCCAGGCGATAGGCGAAGCCGTGGAAGTGTCCTTCACTCTGGGAGGAAAATATCATTACGTCGGCACAATCAACGCCAGAAACGAGGTCGAGCAGGTTCGCACCTGGATCGACACGGCGGTCCTTGGCGACACGCTCGTCGAGACAAGGTTCAGTGACTACAAAGCATTCGGCGGCGCCCAGTTCCCGTCGCACATAGTTCGCATAGAAGGCGAGCATCCAATTCTCGATTTGACCATTGCTAATGTGAAGCTGAATCCGGCAGTGGAAATCGCCGTCCCGCAAAATGTGGCCGAAGCCAAGTCGACGCCGCCCACGGTCGCCGTCAACAAGCTGGCCGAAGGCGTTTACTACCTTACCGGCGGCACGCATCACAGCGTGGCGATAGAACAGCGCGATCATATCGTTCTGGTGGAGGCGCCGCTCAACGAGGAGCGCTCGCTTGCTCTGATCGAGAAGCTCAAGGAAACAATTCCGAACAAGCCGATCAAATTCGTCGTCGCCAGCCATGTGCATTTTGATCACTCTGGCGGATTGCGCACTTTCGCAGACGCCGGAGCGACCATCGTCGCGCACGAAAGCGACAAGCCTTATTTCGAGAAGGCCTGGGCGGCGCCGCGCAGCCTGCATCCGGATCTTCTGTCGAAATCGCAGAAGGCCGCGAAGTTCGAAACCTATGCGGAGAAGCATGAACTGACGGACGGCTCCCGCAAGATCGAGATTCATCGCATCGCCGGTAGTGGTCATAGCGATGATTTGGGCTTGATCTATCTGCCCGCAGAGAAAATCCTGATCGAAGCCGACGCTTACACCCCGACTGCGGCGAACGCTCCGCCGCCAGCGTCGCCCAACCCCTACAGCGTCAATCTGTATGAAAATATCCAACGGCTAAAGCTCGACGTAGCGCAAATCGCGGCGTTGCATGGGCCCGGCGTAGTTACACTTGCCGACCTGCAAAAGGCGATCGGGCAGAAGGCGGCGCTCGCGCAGTGAATGCAACTTCGTTTTCATGACGACTGCGGCCGCCCTTGGGCGGTCGCCATTTCCTCCGCATTTCGTGACCCATAACATTCGGCTGGTCATCTGGCAGATTGGGAGAGATTTAATGCGCGCGTCGAGAAGCTTAGTCACGCAACTTCAAGCTGGTAGACTATCCCTTTCGCTTGCGCTGGCGCTCATTCTGATGGCGGCGAGCGCTGGGCTTCCGCCGGCGCAGGCCGAACCGAGCGTCTACCCGACGGGCACGACCATTTACGATCCTGCCAAGGCCTATAACTCCTTTGTCCTGTTTCCCGGTGGTGACGATGTTTCACGACTGATCGATTTGACCGGAAAGGTCGTTCACGAGTGGAAATACAGCGGGCAGCCGGTCGCCTTCATAGACCCCGCGCTTATCGACGGAAAGCGCGGTCATATTTTCGTGACCCTTGAGACCGAAGAGGGAAAAGGCACGGACCTCGTTCCCGGTCAGGGAATGACGCGCGTTCGCAAGACCGTTGGCGAAGTCGATTGGGAGGGCAAGAAGCAATGGGAGTTCGGAGCCAGCGCGCCTGGCGGCCGCGCGCGGCAGCATCATGACATTGCCCGCCTGCCTAACGGCAATACTCTGGTTCTTGCCAACATTTCCTATCCACTTCCGGGATTTACAGCGCCGCAGGTGCTCGATGACGTAGCTTATGAGGTCAACGCGGAAGGCAACATCGTCTGGAGTTGGGCTGCGTCGGACCATATCGACGAAATCGGTTTCAGCCCGGAAGAGTTGAAGCTCGTCAAGGCATCGAAAAGTCCGGATTATCTTCACGTCAATAATTTGAAGCCCGTTGGGCCCAATCACTGGTTCGACGATGGCGATCAGCGTTTTGCGCCGGACAATCTGATCTTCAACTCGCGCACCGCCAATTTCATCGCCATCATCGACCGCAAGACGCGTAAGATCGTCTGGACGCTGGGTCCACATTACCCGCAGATCGCCGAAACTGCCGCTGGAGCTAAAGTTCCGCGCCCGGTGGACCAGATTTCCGGACAGCATGACGCCCAAATCATTCCCAAAGGCCTGCCTGGCGCCGGCAATCTGCTTGTGTTCGACAATCAAGGCGACGCGGGCTATCCGCATGCGCCGCTGACAGTAACTGGCGGCTCCCGTGTGCTGGAGATTGATCCAGTCACCAAGCAAATCGTTTGGCAATATACGGGCGTGAATTCGGGCAATCCCGGATGGAGCTTCAAGAGTACGCATATCAGCAATGCGCGGCGTTTGCCGAATGGCAATACCTTTATCGCCGAGGGTCAGATCGGTCGTTTCTTCCAAGTGACGCCGAGCGGAGAAATTGTTTGGGAATACGTCAATCCCTATCCGCGCCGCGGCAAGGATCCCGAGAACGGCCGGCCCACGTCGAATTTCAACGTCTATCGCGCGCAGCCGGTTCCCTACGTTTGGGCGCCGGACGGAACGCCCTACGCGGAGGTAGCCGTGGCTCCGCCGGACAATGCTGCTTTTCATCTTCCCGCAACCCAGAAGTGAAAGCGCTCAGAACAGGAGGCCAAAATGTTTCACGCTTATCTGGTCGAAGTCGGCCCAAGGGCGGTGGGCGTCGTCCTGCAGGAGTCTGATGGCTACCGTTTCTTCGCGATCAAGAATTCGTTTCGCGCGCTAGAGGATAGAATTTTCGACAGCGCGGAAAAGGCCCGCAGCGCGGCGCTCGCTCTTGATCGAGAAGCGGACCCGTCGCGCTGCGCGCTCACCTCACTGGCGGCCTGCTGACGCAGTTGGCCGAGCCCCGGGTGGGGGCCATCCCAAGTCTAGTTCAACATGCAATAGTGAGAGTGGATGCAAATGAAAAGATTGACGACTGTCGCCTTGTTGTTCCTCGCGACCACCAGTGTCGCCTTGGCGCAAGGAGCGCCGACTGGCGCTCCGCAGCAGCCAACAGTGGGTGGCGCATCCCAAAATCCACCGCCGCCGCCGGCGCGCGGTCCGGCTCTCGATTTGGCGCTGGAAGCCGCGCAGGCGGCGATTGAGGCCAGCAAGGCGGCGGACCAGAAAGTCGCGGTCAGCGTGATCGAACTCGGCCGGCGTTTTGAAGGCTGTGCTGGTTTCCGACGGCGTGGGGCCGCGCGCTGTGCAGAACAGCAACTTCAAAGCGCAGGCAGCGCTGGCGTTCAAGGAATCCTCGGGCGAGCTTGCCGAACAGGTCAAGGTGGATAAGGCGCTCGCCGAAAAAGTCGCGGCGAACCCCAACTACCTCGCTCGCGCCGGCGCCGTGCTGATCAAGGTCAACGACGAGGTCGTCGGCGTGATCGGCGTCGGCGGCGCTAGGGGCTCCGAGAAGGACGAGCAATACGCAATCGCCGGGCTACAGAAGGTGCAGGCCCGACTGAAATAAGGAGTGGCGGGGGGGCTCCGCGAGCAGGCATTCCATTGCGTTCGCGCCCGCCGCCGTCCTAGGGAAGCCCGGCTTTCAGAAGGCGTTGCCGAGCGCAAGAAGATTTGTTGATCGCGCGGATGGACCGCGCGATCAGCGCGCGGCCGCAGGGGGGCGACCGCGTTCTGTGCATCGAGACAGCGACAGGACAGCGAGTAGTTGATTAAGATCATAATCTGTGTCAGCATTACAAACCTCAAGCGAGCGCCTGAGGAACCGATTTTCGAAAGCGCGGAACCGGCGCGAACCGCCGTCACTGAGCTGGGCCGGCGCGCGCCTCTCCATTCTATTGAGGTAAGGACAGCGAAATAATGAGCTCGCGGCATCGGCGCCGAAAAGACGCTCTAAGTATCTTCGCTCATTATAGCGCTGGCCGTGCGTGGCTTGGAGTTGGCTGGCGCGCTGGCTTCGCAATCGCAATGAATGACGAGAGAGCGACGTGAAGCTCAGGCAAAATTGGCTCAGTCTCGCCGCAGCGGCGGCCGCCATCGCTGGGCTGGCGCTGATCATCATCAAGAACGCTAAGGTTGAGACCGCAAATCAACTCGTCAACGTTTCATATGATCCGACCCGAGAGCTCTACCAGACGCTCAACCCGCGCTTTATCGCGTCCTATGAAAAGGACACGGGGCGCCATCTTGTCATTTTGCAATCGCACGGCGGCTCGTCGCGGCAGGCTCGCAAAATCGTCAGTGGTGAACAACCCGCCGATGTCGTTACGCTCGGCCTGTACTCCGATATCGATGGATTGCGAAAGCGCGGATTGATTTCGCCAAACTGGGCCGACAGACTTCCAAATCATTCCGTGCCATATACGTCGACAATCGTGTTCGTGGTGCGTCAGGGAAATCCTCATGGTGTCAGGGATTGGCCAGATCTTCTCTTGCCCGGCCTTGAAGTCGTCACGCCCGACCCCAGAACCTCGAGCAATGGTAAACTGGCGGCGCTGGCCGCATGGGCCGCTACGGTCACCCATGGCGGCTCCGACCCCGAGGCGCGCGCCTACCTGCAATCTCTTTACCAACATGTCCCAATGCTCGAAGAAGGCGCGCGTGGCTCCGCGATAAGCTTTGCGATGCAAGAGCTCGGGGATGTCCATATAACTTGGGAAAACGAGGCGCTGCGTGAAGTTGCCGAATCCAAAGGCAAGTTGGAGGTCGTCTATCCCCCGGTCAGCATACTCGCGGAACCCTATGTCGCCTGGGTCGACGCGGTTGTCGTGAGCAAGAATAGTCTTTCAGATGCGAAGGCTTATCTAACATTCCTGTTCAGCGACGCGGCGCAGGAAACCATGGCCCGTCTCGGTTATCGTCCCTACAAGGCAGACGCAGCGGGCAGGGCGGGCGTGAGTTTTCCCTCCATGACGTTGGTCCCCATCAAAGACATAGCCCGGGACTGGGATGACGCGAACGAGAAATTCTTCGGGGAGAACGGCATTATCGAGACCATTATCGGATTGCGGCGCAAATGACTTTCAAGATCGACTATGACCAGAAGGAACTCCGGCGCGATCTCATTGCAGGACTGACTGTTGCCACGATATCCTTGCCGCAGGGCATGGCGTACGCCCTACTGGCGGGAGTCGATCCTCGCTACGGTCTCTATTCGGCGATTTTGGTCACCGCGGTCGCTTCCGTCTTCGGTTCGTCTTCGCACCTCATCAACGGCCCTACCAGTGCGATCTCGCTCGTCGTGTTCAGCGCCCTCTCGATTTTTGACTCCGAACAACGCGTCGAAGCGGCGGAAGCGATGTTCCTGCTCGGCGTGATGGTGGGGTCCATCCAAATTTTCATCGCGGTCTTTCGGCTAGGCGATCTGACTCGCTATATTTCAGAATCGGTGATCCTGGGCTTCATGAGCGCGGCTGCACTGTTGCTTGCGATCGGCCAGATCGGCAATGCGCTCGGCCTGCGAGAAAAGGGCGTTGGCGCACAGCATGTGCTGTATCGGCTTTGGCTGACGCTGTCATCCGGCGACCCGATCAACATCAAAGCGGCGGCCACTACGTTGGCGACGCTGGTGCTGGCGGTATTGTTCCGGGAGTTTGTGCGCCGCCGCAGTTGGCCGCAACTCGACATGCTTGCCGTTCTCGTCATTGTCGGCGGCGGCGCCTATCTCGCTGGCTGGACGATTCCCGGCCCCGACGCAAAGACGGCGGTCAGTGTCGCCGGCGTGGTGCCGAGCAGCCTGCCGTCCGCGCATATACCGATCGTGAAACTCGGTTGGTTCGCAGGTCTTTTCTATGACAGCGTTGCGATTGCCTTCCTCGGACTGCTGGAGGCGCTCGCCATTGCGAAATCGATCGCCCACCAGACGCATCAACCACTGGATTTTAATCGCCAATGCCTCGCGGAAGGCATCGCAAATCTGACGGGCGGCTTCTTTCAGTGCCTGCCTGGCTCCGGTTCTCTGTCACGTTCTGCGATCAACTTCCAGGCCGGAGCGGCGACCCGATTCTCAGGCGTTCTCACCGCCGCCTTCGTCGCCATCGCGTTGCTTGGCTTGGCGCCGCTCGCGCGTTTTGTGCCCAAACCGGCGCTGGCGGCGCTGTTGTTGCTGACGGCGGCGCGGCTCATCGACGTGAAGCGCCTACTCTTCACGCTGCGCGCAACGCGCATGGATGCCGGCGTTGTCGTCATAACGGCGTTCTCAGCTCTCGCGTTCGGCCTTGACCAAGCCATCCTGATCGGCGTCGCGCTCTCGATTCTCTTATTTGTTCCGCGCGCTGCAAAATTAAAGGCGGTAGAGCTGGTGGTTGACGACAGCGATGTGGTGCGAGAGAAGCTGCGGTCCGATCACCCAAACAAGGGCTTTCTCCTATATGACCTGGAAGGAGAGCTGTTCTTCGGCGCGGGTCCAGAACTGAGTTCGAACCTTGGAGCACATCTTGCGTCGGGCTCACGACGAAGCGATAGGACAAGTGTTGTTGCGACTGAAGCGTGTGCGCCACCCCGACGTCGTTGCGTTAGAGCATTTTGAACATTTCCTGAAACAAGCAAAAATCAGTGGCGTCACTGTCTGGCTTGCGGGATTGCAGCCAGATCTACTCGAATTCTTTTCGGCGCCTAAATTTCTTTGAGTGGCTGGCGAACGATCAATTTTTTGTGCAAGGAGCCGATGAGGATTCAGCTACGCTAGCCGCTATTCGACGCATTCGCAGCAGACTGATCGCCGAGCCCGCCAAGGCCAAGGATAAACTTTATTACCTCGTTTAGAATGGACTTTGCCGCCCATTGGATCATTTGAGGGAAACATGGAAATCACAGAAACGCGGATCGCCAGAATATTCGTTGACGGGCGTGTGCAAGGGGTAGGTTACCGCGTCTTCGTCGCCCGCGAGGCTGGGCGGCTTCATCTCGATGGATGGGTGCGCAACCGCCGCGACGGCTCCGTGGAGACGCTCGTCGCTGGCCCCCCCGTCGCTGTCGAGAATTTCCTGCTCGCTGCGCGTCGCGGCCCTGCAACGGCGCATATCGCCTCCTTTCGTATCTCGGAGGCGGATGAAACCGCATTGCGAGAGGGCGGCGGCGAGCATGGCTTCATTGCGGCTGCTGAACTTTAAACTCGTTGAGCAGGCGGATACGGGGGGCGCCGTTCATCGGCGGTTGTGATACCAGTGTCTCACACGTGGTTTGTTTCCCAGTTTCCCCAAAACAATTCCCTGTTCGGGGTCAGGGGGTGCATGCTTTCAAGTCGCCGAAAAGTTCGCCCGACCGCTTCGATAATTGCGTCTGAGAATAATGGTGATGAAGTCCATCGGGGATTGCTGTGATTTCAATATTCAAATCCAAAGAACTGGGTGAGGTCGAGGCGGATTTTCGTCTAGTGACCGGTGAGTGCTGATCTAGTTATTTTAATGCGCATAAAATTGCAGCTCCGGATGCCTTAGCGCCTCGCCCGGTGAATGTCCTTCACGATCGGCTCAAACGGCAGTTCGAGATTCTGGGATTTCTGACTTATAGCGACCACCAAAGAATGGAGATGTGCTGGAAACCTTCCCTTCTTCCACCCGATCTGTTTGTTACAAAAAACGTTGATGCTGGTGAAAGTTTGGGTGAAGAGCACGCGACTTGGCATCAAAGTTGCTGATGGTTTTTGTCGAGTTTTTTGGAGGCGTTAGGCTCCGCCGCTCACTGCAAGGTCGAAAAGCCATGCATCCGGACCATCTTCATTTAATCATGACCGCATGTTTAGCGGCCGCCTTCGCGTCTGGCGCGAAGATGATGATAGACCTTGTACCCTATCTCCTGGTCGCTTTCGATTAGCATGCGGGGAGTGTAACAACCCAATTTCAAGTTGGGGGCGAGCATGGCAGAATCTGTCGACGAATTGAAAGCAACACTTCTGGAGTTGATCGCGCGTCGCGCGGAATGGGCGTCCATGCTCGCTGGCGCGGATCATTATGACGTGCTGGAAAAATTGGCGACGATACAGGCAGCTATCGCCGCGATCGAGGCTGTTATTGCCTCGGGCGGCTAAAACCCGATGACAGGCGATGAACCGCCGTCATCGCGGCGTCCCGATTTGGCATTTCGCTAAAGACAGAAAATCCTTCGCGCCCTCATTCGACAAAGTGAGAAGGCCACCGAGCGACTTGACAGCGGGCACAAAAATACGATTATATCTATAAAGTAAGTATATATATGTTCCGGCCGAGGATTTGGGCGGGTGCGGCTTGTTAGGCGTCGCTTTGTCGCTGGGGAGCCTTTCGCCAGCAAACGTACCGTTCATCGGTGGTCATCAGTCAGCACGACGTAGCGGTTCCGACCCGCACTCTTGCGACGTCGGGCCAACAGGAGCGACAACATCAGAAGGGCGCTGAAATGTCGGAAGCGACAATTTTTCTAAATGTCGAACGACCAGGCACATTGACGGAGGATTGGTCGTCGGTCCTCGTCGGGCTCTTGGTTTTTGTCCTGGCCCTCTTGGGCCTGGCGGGCGTCGATCTCCTTGGCTGGGCGGCGACCACTTCGGTATGGGTCGATCCAACACAAGCTTTGGGCCCGGTCTCCAAGACCTATTCCTATCTCGGTGGTGCGTCCGCCCTGGTGGCGACATTTCTAGCTTTGCTGACGACTCTGAGCCTCGCCGTCTGGGCGACGGGAGGAGACCTGAAGCGTTTTGTATTGGCCTTCACGGTCGTCTTCGCCATCGCTTACGCCAGCTGGTTTGTCGGCTCCTATGCGCATTTTGCAGCCGTAACGCCCGCCGATCTTTCGAAATTCGGGATTTCGTGGTCGCTGAAGCTGACCAATGAGGGCGGCTTCATTTTCGCCTTGCTCGCCGGATTGATCATCGCCAATTTCTTTCCGCGCTTCGCTGAGTGGCTTAAAGAAGCGATACGCCCGGAGCTTTATATCAAGATCGCCATCGTTATTCTTGGCGGCTTCATCGCCGCGACTGCGGCGGGCAAGTTGAATCTGGCGTCATCGGTGCTGCTTCGCGGCGTCGCCGCCATCATCGAGGCTTATCTGATTTATTGGGCGGTCGTCTATTTCGTCGCTCGTAAATATTTCGGCTTCACGCGCGAATGGGCGGCGCCGCTTGCCTCCGGCATTTCGATCTGTGGCGTTGCCGCGTCCATTTCCACCGGCGGCGCGATCCGAGCGCGACCTCAGGTGGCCGTGTTGGTGTCTTCCCTTGTGGTGATCTTTGCGGTCGTGGAAGTCCTGATTTTGCCGTTCCTGGCTCAAACCTTCCTTTCGCATGAACCATTGGTCGCGGCCGCGTGGCTCGGTCTTGCCGTCAAGACGGACGGCGCCGCTGTCGCGGCAGGGGGCATCACCGAGTCGCTATTGCTGGCTCAGGCGGCCAGCGAAGGCGTTAAATATGAACCCGGCTGGATTCTTGCGACTACGACAACGGTCAAGGTTTTCATCGATGTATTCATCGGAGTTTGGTCCTTCGTGCTTGCCTATATCTGGACCAATCATATCAACGCCGAGGAAACCAACAAGGCGAAGCTCGGGGAAATCTGGGAGCGCTTCCCGAAGTTCATCCTTGGCTTCATCCTGACCTTCTCGATCGTTCTTGCTCTGGCTCTTGGCGGGGGACTAACGCAGAAGCTTGCGCCCGCCATTGCTGAGGCAAATACGTTTCGCGTGATCTTTTTCATTCTGACCTTTTTCTCTATTGGCGTGTTGTCGAATTTTCGCAAGCTTTGGGAAGAAGGTCTTGCAAGATTGGCGGCCGTTTACGTCGTCAGCCTGTTCGGCTTTGTCATATGGGTCGGTCTAGCGATTTCCTGGGTGTTCTTCGCGGGTGTCAAGCCGCCACTTGCTGGCTGAATATAAGGGAGTGTGAAACCATGAGCGAACCGAGCATCAAGGACGAAGCCAAATTGCGCTTTTCCGAACCGCTGCTGGCGATTGAAAAGAAACTGATTATTTGGAGCCTTGGCGTAGGCGTCGTGTCGCTTGTCTTGCTGGCTGCGCTGAGCAGATACATTCCATCATAAGGCGCGGGTAGCTTATCGCTCGAATATCGGGCGTTGCGTAAATTGCTCAACATCGTCCATCGATTGCAAGCCTGGGGCTAGTGTTCGGAGCATATATCGGCGGAATCGGCGTGGTAGCTGGGCCGTGGCGAATTACTCCCGCAGCTTGCGCCTTACTAAGGTTAGAAGCTCATTTCGCGTGCTCGAAGATCGCGTATTCGGTAGCATGAGGCGCGAACCGCGGCTGTCAATTTGCGCTCACATCTGAGCTTGTGCTCGTCCGCGCTCGCCCCGCAGAGACCTCCTTTAGTGGAAGGCGAATGGGCGACGCTACATTGTCATTGGATTAAGCCTAAAGGGTTGACGATAATCAATTATCTCTATATCATTTATCATTTATATGGGGACCCCGTTTGCATGGCGTTTATTTGCCGACGGCTCTCGGAGAGTCTTAAGTCGCAGGTTAGGGACTATTGTTGCTGAAGGCGGCTTCTCCAGGTAGGGGAGAATGGTGTCTCGGAGTAAAGCGCTCCGCTCAATGAGCTTATGAAGCAGCTATAATTCTTGGGTAGTTGTGTAGACCTTGCGGAGTACATGATGAGCACGCCTCTAAAGATCGAGTTCTTCACGGTTGCGAGCATTGGTGTTGGAAAAATTGTCGAAACAAAAATTTTGTCTGGCATCGAGAAAAACACTTTCGAAGAATGGGCGCAAAGAGCTTTGTCCGTCCGGCGCTGCGACAATTATTTAGGCACATGGCCTGACGGAGTAAGGGCTATTGGACCCGATGGACGTGAGCGCTATCGATGGACGCTGCGCGATGAGGCTCCCCTCCGAAATGCAAGCAAGAATTCATAGCGCTAGGCGAAACCGGGGGAGTAGGATCAGTTCGACCCGCGCGGGCTGTAAGCAGACTCTTTTCCATCACTGGTGAATTGCCGACCTTGCGCGAAATCGTGAAGCTTTGCGGCGTCCTCGTCGATGTTTATTGCGCCAGTTACGCCAAGCCGCCGCAAGCGGTCACGCTCGATATCGACGACACCTGCGATGTCGCGCATGGCCATCAGCAGTTGTCGCTGTTCAATGCGCATTACGACGAGCGCTGCTTCCTGCCAATCCATGTTTACGACACCGCCACGGGACGCCCCGTCGCCATCATTTTGCGGCCTGGCAAAACCCCGTCCGGCGCGGAAGTGCGCGGCCATTTGCGCCGGATCATCCGCCGCATCCGCGCACATTGGCCGACGACCAGGATCACCATCCGAGGCGATGGTCATTATGGCCGCCGCGAGGTACTGGATTGGTGCGAGGACAATGGCCTCGACTATGTTTTCGGACTGTCCGGCAACAAGATTCTCGCCGCCGCCGTCGATTTCGAGGCCGACGATATTCGCACTCGCCGCGCGTTGAAACAGATACTCGTCCTGCGCGGCTATGCGCAAACGAACTACGCCGCCAAATCATGGAGAGCCGAGCGCCGCGTCTGCGCCCGCATCGAGGCGACGGAACTCGGGCTCGACATCCGCTACGTCGTCACCAACATCGCCAATGGTTCGCCCGAACATATCTACGACACGCTCTATTGCGCGCGCGGCCAGATGGAAAATCTGATCAAATTGCACAAGAGCCAACTGGCGTCGGATCGCACCTCCTGCCGTTCGCCGCTCGCAAATCAGATGCGGCTCGTTCTGCATACCGCCGCCTATTGGCTGATGCTCGAATTGCGTGACGCTATCCCCAAAACCAATCCGCTCGCCGTCGCCGAATTCGTGACCTTACGCGAAAAGCTGCTGAAGATCGGCGCCCGCATCGTCGAGACCGCAAGCCGCATCAAACTCGCGCTCGCCACCGCCTGTCCGCAGGCTGGACTGTTTCGAATTCTTGCCGGCGCCTTACAGCCGGCGGGGCCGTGAACGACGGGGCAGAGATAGTCTCCGCGCCCCAGAGCAACCACATCCAACTCCAACGCGTTCAAAGTGCCGACCGACCCAGCGAAAGGACGCATCGCGGAATTGCATCCGGAATCACGGCGCGAATAAAATCAGCAATGTGCGGCGATGGCGTGAATAAGACGGGCTAGCTTCCATGGAGCTCACTGGAGCGCTGACAATCCTCAAGTTCAGGATTGGACAATTATCACCTCAGCAACTGGCTCTCTCTGTGTCCGCGATTACGGAGAGAGGCGATACTGGTTCTATCCAGGATGAGAGCGATCGAGTCTCTCACATCGAGCATTATGTCGTGAATGGCGCAGGCGTCCTCGTCGGGGCAGTCCACGCAGCGCTGGTAGGCAGTTTTGCTGGCGCAAGGAATGGGGGCGAGGGGGCCATCGAGAATTCGAATGATTTGACCGACGGTAATTTTCTCCGCGGGCCTGGCTAGGAGATAGCCGCCGCCTTTTCCCTTGCGGCTGTTGATAATGCCGGCATTGCGCAATTCGACGAGGATCGCGTCGAGGAATTTTCGCGGAATGTTGTTGTCCTTGGAGATGTCCCCCGCGAGGCAAAGCCCTTCGACGCCGGCCAGGTGCATCAACGCCTTGAGGCCATATTTGGCTTTATTCGACAGCATATGTACGTGGCTCCTCCCCAACTCCCTATCTTGACGGCTGGGAGGCTTCGCGGGGAGCCATCTTAAGGCCTAAGCAGCGATATGTCATACAGGAAATAGCCCATGCCCGCTGGGGGACATGGGCTTATTTCGCGGCTCGCTCCGGCGTCGCGATGGAAAGGTGGAGGACGTTGTGCCGACAGCGATGCCCAAAACGAACTCTGTCCTCCTTCTCAACGGCTAGAGACAGCCGCCTTGGCCCCGCCGCCAGCGGCTTCGGAAACCAAAGCGACCTTCACATATCCGGCGGCGTTTATGACGCCCATTGCTTCGGCGACCTTTCCATATGCGACCGCTTTGTCGGCGCGCACATGCACACGGCGATCCTTGTTGTTTTCGCTGCTCTCCCTGAGAACCGCGAGCAACCCTTCAACGCCGGCCGCCTCGCGCTTGTCGACAAAAAATCCCCCGTCCGCGTCCACGCTCACGACAATTGGCGGTTGCTGATCGTTGAGTTGCTTCGCCTGTGTCTTTGGGAGGTCCACAGGAATGCCCGCCGTCATCAAGGGCGCGGCGACCATGAACACGATCAGCAGAACGAGCATCACGTCTACAAGCGGCGTGACGTTGATGTCCGAGATCGGTTGCGAGTCGAATTCGGAATCGTGCTTACGCAGCGCGAAGGCCATTGCGATCTCCTCTCTTGGAAAGCTGACGCGACAGTTCAACCTCGAAGACGCCGATGAAGGCGGTGAGGCGCTTGCCGTATGCACCAATGTCGGTGCTGATGCGATTATAGAAAATGACTGCGGGAATCGCAGCGACAAGGCCTAGAGCGGTTGCGAAAAGCGCTTCGGCGATGCCGGGGGCGACGACCGCGAGACTGGTGTTGTTGGAAGCAGCGATGCCCTGGAACGAGTTCATGATGCCCCAGACTGTGCCGAACAGGCCGACAAATGGGGCGACTGCGCCGATTGTCGCGAGCCCGGGCAGGCGGGATTGAAGATGCTCAAGCGCGCTGGAGCTTGCAAGAATGGCGACACGGTGAACGCGTTCTTGCAGAGCGTCGCGTTGGGACTCGGATTGAACGAAATCGCGCGAGCGATCATACTCATCCACCATCGATGTATAGACCTGCACGAGCGGGTCGCTCCGCGAGGCGCCGGCAAAGCTTTCAGCGACGGTCGCGACGGGAAGCCCTTCCTGAACGCTCTCGACCAAACGCGCCGCGCGCCTGTGCAGTACCGCTAAGGCGAATGAGTTTTTCAGCGATTACCGCCCACCCCCATGCGGAAGCCAGGATCAGTAGAACGATGACCGATTTCACGATCGCGTCGGCCTGCAGGAATAATTCTATCGGGGTTAGCGTATGCGCTAGGGCCGCCGAGGCGGTCGTTGCTGTATCAACCATGTGTCACGCCTTTCATTTTTGCGAAGTGGGAGGGGTTGGTCATGGACCAGAGAAGCTGATTCCGCCCGAGAGCGAGCCCGGATGTCCTGGCGCCGGCACGGAGCCGCAGCGACCGCCGATACGCTGAGCGAGGGATGCGAGGGCGGAGTTGCTGGAGGAGGTGATCGAAAAGGAGGTGACCGCTCCCGTCGCACTGACCGTCGCATGATAGGTGACGCGACCGCCGACAGGCGCGTCCACGTTTCCAGCGGCGCGCTGCAAACAGCTATGGTACGCATTGGCGGCTCCGGATAGGGTCGCGCCGGGAGGGGCAGCCGGCGCTCTGACAGCAGGCGCCGCGGCTCGAGGCGCCGGCTGAGTGCGCGCCACAGGAGCCGGTCTCGGTTCACGATGGGGCGCCGGAACGCGCTCTACGCGTTTCTCGATTTTCTGTTCGGGCTTTGGCCGTTCAACCGGCTTTTGCTCTTCAACGGGCGCTATTGGGTCAAGCGCCTGGGGCGGAGGGGGGTCAGGAAGCGCAATCGGCTCGGGCGGCGGCGTCTGCTCCTCCAAAGGCGGCTCTTCGACGGGAAGCGGCGCAAGCTCTATCACCCGCTGCTCCTCCACTGGCGCCTCATTCGCCTTGAAACCGATTGTCACAATGGCCCCGATCAGCGCCAGATAGGCGATCACGGCTCCGACTCTGGCCGGGTAGTTGGGAGGTGGAACCAGGTTTTGAAGAAGCGATTGTGCTCCAAGCGCGGAATCGCTTTTGCGGCTCTCGATTTCGTTTATTGGCGCCTCATATGCGGGCGCAGCGACGAATGACATTGCGGGGACGCCTCTCGTTAATCAATAAACCCGAGGCATAGACAACACCATAAATCCGATAGACGCAATAGGATTATATCCGCATTCTGCCGCTTTTTTCACACCAACTTGTCTCATCCACAGGACTGGCGCGGCTTGGGAACGCGTGAGGCGGCGGATGCTCAGGCCTCCGCCGCCTCGTCGAGAAAGGATTGCGACCTCGGACGATCGAGATGCAAACTAGTGTTTGGCGAAAAGCGCTGGCGGGCCGCCCCATTTAACATGGTAGTTTAGCCCCAGGCGAACGACCTGGCCATCGAAGCGCGAGGTCGATTGCGTCGTGGTAAACGCCGCAATGCCGCCTGATTTGTAGATTGACGACCCGCCCGACGTTTTCAGGGAGCCGAGGTCGTAATAAAGATATTCCGCCTTGACGCTCCAGGCTGGCGTCACGGCCCATTCGGCGCCGCCGCCGACCGCATAGCCAGCGAGCGTCTGCGACTCATTGTCGATCACCTGGCCCGAAGACAAAAAGGCTCCGTAGTAATTACCGGCAAGGCTTCCCTGCCCATAGGCGAGGCCTCCCGTGGCGTAGAGCAGCAGCGCCGGGGTCGCGGCGAAGCCCAAGCGGGCCCGGACCGTCCCAAGTTCCGCGAGGCTGCGGGAGAAGCTGGTGGCCGCATTAAAGCCATAGATATTCGTCGTCTTTGATCCGCCTGTCAGACCGTCGATGTCGGCCTCGAGTCCGATCACGATGCGATTGTCGAACTGCCAGTTGAAGCCGACCTGCCCGCCGCCGATGAAGCCGCTGTTGCCAACGAATTCCTGGCTGGGAATATTGCCGAGCGCAGCATTGGTGGCCAACCCGCCCGGCAAGGTGTCGGCATAGGTTTGATTGATGGCGTTGGAGCTCGTCCAGGAGTAGCCGCCATTCAAGCCGAGATAGAAGCCGGTCCATGATGGCGACGGCGGAACGTCGACCAGAGGCGCCTTGCGGGACGGAAGATCGGCCCCTAATGCGGACGAAGCGGCTGCCAAGAGGACCGCCGCTGTGGCGATGACGCTGACTGTTTTCATGAATTCCTCGTTACTGTTCGAGTAATTTTACGCTGTTCGTTTTGGGAGCCGCCCTCGGCGATCCACCGAAAGCTCATCACCCAACTGTGTTTCGGGCGCCTCTCGCGTCGCCGTGGCGCAGGTTCGCCACTTCGAAGCAGACGAGAGGCATGTTTGACGCTGCAGCAGAAAGGACGGGAGCCCGAGGAGGATTAGAACAACCTCGCACCCGCGCCGCAACGGATGACCGTCGACTTCCGTTCGATCAGTAAAGTTTCACGCGCAGCGTGCCGCCGAACCAACGGAAGGCGTTTTCGCCGAAGGTGATGGTTTGCGGCGCTGTTTGCGTGCCGATTGTCTGCGCGATCACATAGCGCGTGTCGAACAGGTTCTTGACGAAGAACTGCAGGGAGTATTTATCGTCGTCCGTCTTGATGCCGATGCCGGCGTTGACGATCGCAAAGGACGGTTGGGTGACCGAATAGATCGACAGGGGCTCGTTGAGTTGCTCCTTATATTTCCATGCGACGTTGAAGTAGGCCGTGGCGCTTACGGGAGTATCGGCCCAGGTGCCCCATTGTTTGAACGCATTGCCGAGCGGATGCTCGTAATTGGCGCCGACGTTGAACGAATAGGGCGCAACTGGAGCGTTGCCCGCTGTGCCAGCGGTGATGCGCTGACCGGAGAGGTTGACGTACAAGGGCGCGGCGATGCCCTTGACGTTGGCGGAAGCTGGCCATTGCCAGTCCGGAGGCGGCGCGGCGTTGGTGTATTGGACGTAGCGGGCGTCCGTCAGCGCGCCGGAGAAGGTGATCCAAAGCCTCTCGAGCGGGCTGTAGCGTCCGTCGAACTCGAAGCCGCGCAGTCGCACCTCGCCGATGTTGCCGAGATAGGACTTGCCGATCGGAACGCCGGTGGCGGGGTTGATGATGCTGGCGTCAACGAGCACCGACTGGAAGTTGTTGATGTCGTTCCAGTAGAAATTCCCGTTGAGGATGAGCTTGTTGTCGAGCCAGTTGGTCTTGAGGCCGAACTCATAGTCCCAGGAGACTTCCGCCTTGGTGATGAGAGGCTGGAACTTGTCGACCGCAGTCCCGGCGAATAGCGGCAGCGCATTAGTGTTGATGGCGCCGGACTTCTCGCCGCGCGCCGCCGAGGCGTAGGCGAGGATATTCTCACTGTAACGATAGGAGGGATTGATCAATCCGGAGAGTGAGTTGTGCTTGATATTCTCTCCGCCCGTGTCATAGAAGGTCGCGCCATAGGCGCTTTGCGTCGCGGCCAAGCAGCCCGGCGTCGTGCAGCCGCTCACCCAGCCGAAATCCGAACCTTCACGAATTTCGAAGGAGTCGCGCAGTCCTGCGGTCAAGGCCCATTGCTCGTCGAAGTGATAGGTCGACTGAGCGAAGGGCGCGATGCTAAAGGTGCGCGCCTTGCCGTCGCTGTGTGCGGAAACCCCGTTCAGTAGCGCCGGATTGCCGCCGGGGGCGTTGTTCAGGAACTGCTCAGCCTGGTAGCCATAGTCGGTGTGATCGTATGAGGTGATGTTCTCGTAGAGCGCATAGAGTCCAGTCTGCCACTCGATGGTTTCGCCCTTGGGCGAGGCGAGGCGCAGCTCGTGGGAAAATTGGTCGACCTTGACGTCGAATGCGTTGCCGCTGATTTGCGTGAGATCGTTGCCGAGCGAATTTCTGGGATGCAGGATCAGCTCGCGCCAGGCTGCGATCGAGGTCAGCGTGTTGTCACCCCACTGATAGTTGGCCTCGTTCGAAAGACCTGTGATCCTCTGATCGAGATTGCCAAGACGCGTCAGCGCCGGATCATAGGGAGAGTTCACCAAATAGGGCCAATGGATGCGGGAGGCCAGATTTTGGGCGTAAGTCGATACGGGCGCTCCATTCGCATAGAATGGGAAGGTGTTGCCGATCACGCCGCTATAGTTATTGTATTCGTCCGAGCGCGTGCGGTCGAAAATCAGCCGATCGGTGAATTCGCCCGTATAGAGCAATTGGAATCGGCCGCCCCAGCGATTGTTGTTGAGGATCCCCGCTCCCGTGACCTCGTCGTGCAGCACGCCGTCGCTCTTGTCGAGGAAGAAGGTTGCGCGATAGGCGAGAACGTCGGGGATGATGGGGCCCGTGACGTTGAGCTTTTCCGTGATGCGCGCGCGATTGCCGAAGGAGGTCTCCGTCGTCGCCGAGGGCGTGAAGGACGGTAGCTGAGTATGGATGACCACGGCGCCGACCGTGGTGTTCTTGCCGAGCAGCGTGCCTTGCGGGCCACGCGCAACTTCGAGCGATTGCAGATCGACGAAGTCGGCCCATTGGAAGCCGACATGCGTATAGAAGACATTATCGACGATGAGTCCCACCGAGGACTCCGAACCGTCCGCGCCGCCCGAGATGCCGGAGATCCCGCGGATCGTCATCGCCGAAGTGCGCGGATTGTTGATGTAGGGCACGAAGTTCGGGACTTTTTGCGCGAAGTCCGTCAAACGCTCGAGGTGCTCGCGCTCCGCCGCCTTGGCGCCGACGACGCTGACCGGCAGCGGAACGTCCTGGGCCTTCTCCTCGCGAAGGCGCGCGGTGACCTTGACCTCTTCGACGTCCGCGCTCGCCGCTGCTGCGGCCGGAGCCGCAGCAGGCGCCGAGGCTGCCGGCGCCGCCGTTTGCGCGAGGCTTTGCGACAGCGCCAGACTGGCGAACGCGATGCCGCTGATCAGTCCCAAAGGCGCCAGACGTGTGCTCCGCATCAGTCTCGTGCGCAGTGATGGTTTTGGATGACTCATTTTATACTCCTCGACGGATGGCGCCGCTCGTTTTTCACCACGCTTGGCGGTATTTATATATCTACTAAGAATGTAGGATTATAGTTCGCCCGTCAAGCGCGCCAAGCGCGCGCGGTCAGGAATCCATGCGAGATTTGTCTGAATCTTGGCTGCTGTTGCAAAACGGCAACACGCGCGTTCAACTGCAAAATGCGTCCTTCTGCGCTGCATCGATAGCGCGGGGTCGATCCGGTTAGGCTGTTAACTTGCGAGAGACGATCTTGGCGCGGTGGGCGATAAAATCCACTCAGATGAGTAGATTAAATCCCATGTTTCCGACCTTCAAAAGCCTGCAATCTCGGAGTCGCCGGCAGGCGCAAACTGCAGAAGCAGAGCAAAAGCGAAACTCAGGGCGATGAACAGTCCAATCGCACGCAGCCCGTGTGAGGACTTTATTGCTTCTTCTTGCTTGACGAGATGAGCGGCCTTTCGACCCGTTATAATCGCAGTCACCAAATTTTCACGCTTCACAAAAACATGAAACATGACTGCCGCGACATGGATAGCGGCGGCTCCAGCAATCCAATAAAAGATTTTACGATGAAGGGACGTCAGGCCAAGGCTTACGCTCTTTGAGACCAGGCCAGCCAGAGGACCGGCATTGAAAATTTCGTCATTGGCGAACAATCCAAATGTGGCCTGTGCTCCCAGAAGTGCTAACAACGCCAGCACCATAATCGCGCCGAGAGGATTGTGGCCGGCGTAATGCGTTCGCCGCCCTCGCCCAAGAGCGCTTACATAGCGCAGAACCGCTACGGGGCCGTGAACGAAATTTACGAATCGCGCGTGGCGCGCGCCGCAAATCCCCCAAAGAATCCTGAAGGCGACGAGAACGATGACCGTGTAACCGCAGAAGGTATGAAGGCCGAAATATTTGACGCCCAGCTTGTTGGTGACGAAGGCGCCAACAATCGCGATCACCAAGCTCCAGTGGAACACCCGGACCGGCCAATCCCAGACGAGGCGATCGGTCGAGCTGTGGGAGGCGCGGGTTGGCGATATGCGCTCGTCATCTATCGCAGTCATGGTCACGGCCTGTCTTACACGTCGATGCACGAAACTTAATTACACAGTGAGCGACTCTCGTAATGCGAGGAGTTCGCTCGAGGTCTCTCGCCGCGCGCTTTATTGATGTCGAGGCTATTTCGCCTTGAAGTTGTCGTGACAACCCTTGCAATCCTGCCCTAGGGCGGCAACCGCCGTCTTGAAAGCATCCGTCGCGCCCTTTTCCTTGGCGTTGGTTTCTACGAGGCCGGCGGCATGAGCCTGAAAATCGTGAAGCTTCTTGTCGAAGTCCGCGCGGTTGCTCCAAATGTCGGGCTTCGCCTTGCTGTCTGGCTCTCCCACATTCGAGCCTTCGGGAAAGTTTTCTTCGGGCAGGGCCGACAGGAAAGCGATGCGAGCGGCTCGCTTCGTCGCTTCCGCTTCATCATATGGGATCGAGCCTTTGGCGACGCCGCCAAACCAGCGGAAGCTATTGCCGATAAGTGTGTAGGCGGCTCTGCGGTTCTCCACAGCCTGTTTGGTTGGCGATGGCCCCCCTGCGCCCGGGGCTGGGGGCGGGGCGCTCTGCGCCTGCGCTGATACAACAACCACGCCAGCGACAAGCGCCGCGAAGCTCAACTCAACCGCCCGGCGACGAATCTGTATAGCCATGCTCATTTTTTCGGTTCTCCTCAGGATGCCTTCTTGAGATTTCTCAGATGTGTTGGAGGACTTCTCAATGCTTATGTTCGTCACGCCATTTGCGCAGAAAATCCAATGTGGATTCGACATGTTTGACCGGATTTGAGTCCGTCAAAGCGAAGACCACTTTTCCATCGACGATCACATAGGAAATTCGGTCCGCAACCGTTTCCCCGGAAGCGCCGGGTTTCTCCCTCTTGGCATCGTAGGCCTTGATCGTGGAGAGGCTCGGATCCGCACCAACCGGGAATTTGTCCCGGCATTCCTTGGTGGAGAATTCGCGTTGAACTTCTATAGTGTCGCTCGACACGCCAAGCAGGCTCGCGCCGGCTGCGGCAAAGTCATCTGAATGGTCGGCGAATTCATGCGCCTCGATCGTGCATCCGCGCGTGAAGGACTTCGGATAGAAATAGAGTACCACCGGGCCATTCTTTAGCCGCTCCGCCAAGGAGAAGCTGCCATCCTTGCCGCCAACCGCTGACGGCAAGGTAAAGTCCGGCGCTGTGTCGCCGGGCTTCAATGCGGCCTGCGCGGGAACGCTGGGCAGTGATAGAGCGAATGTCAAGATCGCAGTTAATGAGCTGGTTGTGCGCATTGTCATTACATATCCCTGCTATACGCTTGGATGGTCCAATTATTGGTTCGCACCTTGGGAGGGCGCGGCTGTTTGCGCTTGCGCCTGGACGTTCGGCGCACCCGTAGCGGCGGCGGCTCTGGGTGGCGGCGGAACGATTTTCGTCAACACGCCACCTTCATCTTGGTAATCGAGAACGCCGATTGCACCGACAACATGAAACCCATATCCGGCCAGAAGGTCACCTATCGCCCCGGCGCGATGCGCGCGGTTAGAGACCACCACGATCAGTCGGTCGTGAGGAATGAAGGGAAGGCTCCTTTGTATGTCGGCTGTTTGAATACTCAGATATGCGGGAAAGCCTCCGAACTTGGTGAGTTCGTCAGGGCGGCGGATGTCGAGAACTACAAGTTGTTCTGGCTTGGCCGACAGGGCGTCGAAGGCAGCGCGATTAATTCGCAGCGTCTTATAGTTATAAGCGGGATCATTGGCCGGTGTAACCGTAGGAGCGCTGGGAGCCACGGGCGTCGCCGTGGCGACTGGAGGCGTAGCCGCCTGTTGCGCGAAGACCGGAGAAGCTGAAAGCGTGAGCGCTAATCCAGCAATTTTGGCTATAGTTCTCATGTACATTTCCTGACTGTCTGTTTCCTGGATAGGTTATAAGAGGTCGCTGCGGTCATCCGTGCAAATGAGATTTGAAGAAGTCGATGGTGCGGCCCCATGCGAGCTTCGCGGCGGCTTCGTCGTAACGCGGCGTCGTGTCGTTGTTGAATCCGTGCTGCACGCCCGGATAGATGAATGCCTGATAATCGACCTTCGCCGCCTTCAAAGCCGCCTCATACGACGGCCATCCCGCATTGATGCGGTCGTCATTGCCGGCGTAATGTATGAGCAGAGGCGCCTTTATCTTCGCGGCTTCTTCCGCCGCCGGCTGTGCGCCGTAAAAGGGAACGCCTGCGTCGAAATCCTGCGATTTCGTCGCAAGGAAATTCACGACGCCGCCCCCGTAGCAGAAGCCCACGGCCCCCACCTTTCCATTGCCGATCGGGCATTTCTTCAACACGCCTAGCGCGGCGATGAAGTCGTTGCGGGTCTTGGCCTGGTCTAGCTTTGGGAATAGCTCGCGCGCCTTGTCTTCGTCTCCAGGATAGCCGCCGAGCGGCGCCAACGCGTCCGGCGCGAAGGCGATGAAATTGTCGAGTGCGAGACGCCGCGCGATGTCCTCAATATGCGGATTGAGGCCGCGATTTTCGTGAATGACGAGCACCGTCGGCAATTTTCCCTGCGGATTCGCCGGCTGGACGAAATAGCCTTTGACAGTGCCGTAACCGTCAGGGGATGGCGCTTCTAGCGTCTTGCCTTTGATGCGCGGATCATCCGCCTTGACCTGTTCCGCCTCGGCGAAGCGCGGGTTCAACGCCTCGAGCAGTCCGACCGCGCTCGCTCCGCCTACGGCGAATTTCTTGGCGCCGTCAAGAAAGCCGCGCCGGTCGAGCAGCCCATGCACGAAGAGATCGAACAGTTTGAGAACCTCCGGGTGGAAGTCGTTGGCGGTGATACGGCTCATTGCGTTAGCTCCAATTTGCGTTTCTATCGGGCAAGGCGGGGCTTGTAGATGTCATGGCAGGACTTGCAGACGCCTGGAGTTTCACGCGCCGCCGCCGCCGCCGCCTCGAAGTCGGCCTTTTCGACGTAGGAGCGCACCTGTGCGATCAGCTTGGCGCCCTTGCGAGATATCTCCACAGCATCCTCCGCCTGGCCTTTCTTGGCGAAATAGTCCTCGGTGTAGCGAAAGCCGTCGGCCAGAAGGTCGGCGTCTTCCTTGACCGCGTCAGCGTTCCCCGCAGTGATGTCTGGCTCGAAATATTTGATCGTCTTGTCGAGATCGCGCATCAGGTCATTGTCGTAATCGTGGAAATCCATCGCCGCAGCCACTGATCCGCTGCAAAATGCCGCGAAGAGTGTCACCAACAAGACCGACCATCGCATATTCTGATCCTACCTTTGCATGTTAGGCGTGGCGGCCACAGGCGAAGCCATCACGGCGTCACTATGATTTTCCCAATGATGCGGGCGTGAAGCCCGCAATGCAGCTCGATTGCGCCCGGTTCGCTGGCGACGACCGAGTAGGTTTCGTCGGCGTCGATCTGCTCGCGCGAGCGGAAGACTTCTTCTCCGTTCCGAAAGCCGATGATTGAATGCGGAACCTGATCCCGGTTCGTGAAGATGACTTTGGTTCCCGCACTTACGGTCAAGAGAGGCGGATCGAAAGCGAAGTTTTCGATCGAGATGTTCGAAACGTCCGCCGCAGCGGAGCCGCCACAGAAACTGCTGGCCGCGTTTGCGGCCAGCAGAAGTGAAAAGATCCAACGGGACTTCCCGCGCTTCGACATGCGTAGACAGGCTTTCGATCAGGCAAGGATGTCCTTCACCACCTTGCCGTAGACCACCGTCGGTCGTTCCGCGCGACCGGCGCGCTTATAGATCGTCTTGAGATGATCGAGGCCAAGTAATTGCAGGACAGTCGCGTGAACGTCATAGGTGTCCACCGGGTTCTCAACGGTCTTCAGCCCGATTTCGTCGGTCTGGCCGTAAGACAAGCCTTGCTTGAGACCGCCGCCCGCAAGCCACTGCGTATAGCCCCAGGGATTATGGTCGCGGCCGTCGCCGCTTTGTCCGTATGATGTGCGACCAAATTCCGAGGTCCATACGATCAGGGTCTGATCGAGCAGGCCGCGAGCCGCGAGATCGGCAAGAAGACCGGCTATGGGCTTGTCGATGGCCTTGGCATGGGCGCCGTGGTTCTGTTCAAGCCCCCGGTGCGCGTCCCAGCTGGCGTCGTCACCCTGTCCTTGACTATCGATTGGACCGGACACGACATGCACAAAGCGAACATTGCGCTCAACGAGTCGGCGCGCACGCAAAAGCACAGTCCCCATGTCCTTGGTGGCTTCATCGTTAAGACCGTAAAGCGCTTTTGTTGCTTCGGTCTCTTTGGAGAGATCCACGGCCTCCGGCGCAGTTGCCTCCATGCGATAGGCAAGGTCATACGAACGTGTCCGGGCGGCGAGTTCGCTGTCCTCAGGGCGTGAAGAAGAGCCAAGATCATTCAGCTTCTTCAAGAGGTCCAGGCTGTCGCGTTGTTGATTCTTCCCGATCAGATCCGGCGGAGCCTGGTAAAGGATGGGCTGTGCGCCCGGACGGAATGCGGTGCCCTGGTAAACCGCCGGGAGAAATCCGGAGCTCCAATTCACCGAGCCAGCTCGCGGTTCGCGCCTGCCGCCGTAGAGCACGACGTAAGGCGGGAGATCAGGATTGGCGGTTCCAAGCGCATAGGAGACCCAGGCGCCAAGTGACGGTCGGCCGGGGCTCACATCGCCAGTGTTCAGCTTCAGGATGGAGATGTCGTGGGTGGCGCCCACGGTGACGCTCGATTTTATGAAGGTGAGCTTGTCGGCATGCTGGGCGATATTGGGAAGCAAGTCGGAGAACCAGGCGCCGCTTTCGCCATATTGTTTCCAGGTGCGGTTGCTTGCGAACAGCTTGCCGACCCCGCCTTGCGTGCTGGTCTTGATCCCCTTGAGGAAAGACTCGGGAACTTCCTGACCGGCGAGGCGGACCAGCTCCGGCTTGTAGTCATATAGATCGAGAGTGCTGGGCGCGCCGTCCATGTGCAGCCAGATCACAGACTTTACCTTGGGAGCGAAGTGGGGCTCCTTGGGCGCCAGCGGATCGATAAACGCGGCGGCATTGGCGTCCGGGACGCCGAGCCAACCACCACCTGGCAGAAGGCCGCTCACAGCGAGGCCACCCATTCCGTAGGATGCGCTCCGCAACCATTCGCGACGCGACGTTTTGATAAGCATGATCCTGATCCTTCTAGATTTGCGTTTGAGTTGCGCTCAGAAGCGGTAGACGAATTCGTTGGAATTCAAGACGGTATGCACGAGATCGACGAAGGCGGAGGCGCGCAGCGGATCGTTGGCCTTTGTCGTGATTCCAACCGGTATCGCCAAGGAGATTTTCCCGTCTTCGGCTTTTTCCGCGATGGACTTTTGATGCTCAACCAAGAAGGCTTGCAACAGCTGCTTCTCTTCGTCCTTTGGCTTGCGTCCGAACAGGATTTGGTAGAGCCGATCGAGTTGCGCCGACTCTTCCCAGCCGACTTCGTTGATGATGCGGCCAGCTAGCGCCTGCGACCATTGGAAGATGATATCGCTGTTATAGAGCGTTAGCGCTTGCAGGGGCGTCGTCGTGACATCGCGCTTGCTGTGGATCTGTTGCGCGTTCGCCATGTCAAAGGTTTCGAGCAGCGGGTAGGGCAGGCTGCGCCGCGTGAAGATGTAGATGCTTCGGCGAACGTAGTCTTTTGGATCCTTCGAGACCGTCCAGGCAGGATCTGCGTTGAAATTCCCGCCGCCTGTCAAATTTTCCGGTATCGGAGGGAAAACGCTCGGGCCGCCGATCTTTTCGTTCAGCTTACCCGAGGCGACAAGAACCGCGTCTCGAATTTCCTCGGCTTCAAGCCGCTTGCGCGGAAACACCGCAAGCAGCTTGTTGTCGGGATCGGCCTTCGCCACGTCCTCGCGATATTCCGACGACTGGCGATAGACGCTGGAGAGAAGAATATCCCGATTGAGTTTCTTCACGCTCCAGCCGTCGTCTTTAACAAAGTGGTCTGCGAGATAGTCAAGCAACTCCTGGTTGGTCGGCTTGTCGCCCGCCTTGCCGAAATCGCTGACCGTCGCAACGATGCCCTTGCCAAAATACTGGTTCCAGATGCGATTGACGAAGACACGCGCGGTCAGGGGATTGCTCGGGCTCACCAGCCAATTGGCCAGAGCCGTGCGACGCCCCGACGATGTCTGGGTGGGCTTGATGTCCGGCTTCTCGGATGTCATCGCCTCGGGGAAAGCCGGCTGAACTTCATCCAGCGGCCGCTCGTGGTTGCCGCCAAAATAGACAAAAGTCGGCGGCGCATCGGAATGTCCAAGTTCCGTCGCTGTCGTGAAGGTGTTTGAACCTCGGGTCGGCCGCTTGTTGGCGAACTTCCGCAGATCTTGAGTTAGCTTCTGATATTCCTCAAATTTCTTCTTGTTCTCTTCGCTATACTCCGGCGCCGACTTGTCTTCGGACGCGTAGCGAAGGAAGGCAGCGAGCGCGGCGTCGTCGGTGACCGCTTCGAGGCGATGGTTCACCCAACGGTCGAGAGCATTCCACTGATCTTTTGGCTTGAAGATCGATTCACGGCTATCCGTGAGATAGCGTTCCTTGTGATATTTATAGGCGGCATCGCGAACGGAATCGATGATCGCCTTCTGCTTCTCGCGAATTTCCTTGGTGGCCTCGTCATAGGCGGCCTGCGCCTTCTCATAGGCGGCTTCCTCTTCGCCCTTTGCGGCCTGCGCCTTCTCATCGAAGGCGGTGTTGGCGAAAAAGGCCTGCAGTGAGTAATAGTCCTTCTGCGTGAACTTGTCGGTCTTGTGATTGTGGCAACGCGCGCAGCCAACCGTCGTGCCCAGAATCGCTTGACCGACGGTATCCGCCATATCGGTCGTGATCTGATATTTTCTTTGGACCAGATCGCGAGAGTTGCTGTTGTCGGGGTAGCCAGCAAGGAAGCCCGTAGCCACCAGAACGCTCTGATCTCCGGGCGCGATTTCATCGCCAGCGATTTGCTCCTGAATGAAGCGCGAATAGGGCTTGTCTTCGTTGAACGCTTTGATCACATAATCGCGATAGCGGTAGAAGTTTGGTCGGGTGTTGTCATTCTGGAAGCCTGCGCTATCCGCATATCTTGCCAGATCAAGCCATAAGCGACCTTGCCGTTCTCCATAGCGCGGAGAAGCAAGAAGACGATCCACCAATTTCTCATAGGCGTCCGGCGAGGCATCCTTTTCGAAGGCGGCCACTTCTTCTGGAGTCGGGATCAAGCCCCAGGCGTCCAACGTGGCGCGGCGGATGAATGTAGCGCGATCGGCGTCTTTTGAGGGTGTAAGGCCCTTCGCTTCGATTTTCGCGAGAACGAAAGCGTCGAGTGGCTGCCGCACCCAATCTTTCTGCGTCACCGACGGAAGAAACTGGGACACGACAGGTTGCCATGCCCAATGCGGTTTGCTGACAGAAGGCTTGCTTTGAGTTTCCGTCTGCGTCGGGGGGAAAACGACGGATTTCTCTTCGGCGACAGCGGCGAATGCCGCCGCTGAGACGCCCAAAAGTAAAGCCGCAGAGGTAAGTTTTGCAGTTCTTTTCATTTCTGAAGCCCGTCCATCGCGTCAGGCGCGGAGCCATGCTCCCAGCCTTTTAAACCCTACCAATATGATCAGATTAATACGGCGTCCGCGCAATGTCTACTAGATAGATAGGAAAAAGTTAGCTGTTGCGCTGCTGAAGGAGTAGCCCTCATCTAAGGCGGCGGCGTTGCGCTTATGGCGCCTTGGCTATCAACAACATATGTATTAAATAGATATATAAGTTTGTCGCCCTGCGGGGTTGTATGCCGCCGCCGCGATGCGCGGTTGTTAGCTTCAACATCATTCACAGAGAAGGGAGAGAAGCTATGAACAAGATGCTCACATGCGTTTTTGCGATGTTCATTTTTGTGTCTGGCGGAGCGATGCTCGCCCGCGCCGAGCAGGATGTTCACGGGTTCCTGCGCATTGGCTCAAGTGAAGTGCACTTCAAGTCTCCGCTGGGAATTGGTCCCGAGCAAGCGGTCCTCTTCGGCGACCCTTCGAAGCCTGGGCTTTATGTGATTCGCGTGAGATTCCCACCGGGCGCCCATTCAAATCCGCATTTCCACTCAAAGGATCGCCATGCCACGGTCCTTAAGGGCGTGTGGTGGAATGGTAATGGAGAGGAGCTTGATTTTAATAAAGCCGTTCCAATGACGGCCGGATCATATGTGCTCCATCCGTCTGGCGGGGTGCACTGGGACGGCGCGGGTGATGAGGAAGTCATTGTGCAGATCGTCGGTGAGGGGCCTGTCGAAACCACGCAGATTGGTCCGACAGGCGCGCCGCAAGGTTATTGGCCTAAACCAAAATAGACGGCTGGCTTGGGTCTCGAGCAATGACGACGGCATGGACGCCTTTGCGCGTCTTGCCGCACGTTCCGTCTAGTTCGTATGCTTGTCCGCGACTTTGTTGACGGAGCGATCGGGACATGCGTGCTACAAAATGGATTTACAAGCATGGAGATCATGCATGCGCCGCTGTCTTCGGCGTGCGAATAATGGATCGTCTGGGATTACCGACGGTGTTCGCCAACCCGTGGGCGCGCAATCTCGCGAGATGTTAAGAAGGCGACGACAGGCTTAGTCCGACTGCCTTGCAAGGGGGCTCCAATTATCCGCCTTTGTGAAGACGCGCAAAATCTTCGCAGGATGCTGACTGGCCATCCTCTTAAAGAAACCTTCCGCTTGCTAGGCTCTTTCCGTGAGCAGATGCAAATTGGCGTGGACGGAGACGCTGTGCTTTGCGAGAGCACTTTTGGCGAGTATCAGCATGCCCAATGCTAAACGGTCGCGAACTCATATTTCGTAAATCAGGACTTTGTCGACGCCAATCGACATTTCCCTCATTTGTGCGACGGTGCAATTGTCCAGGACGTCAGAGAGTGCGCGCTGCGCGTCCTGCATCACGAGTCTGACCGCGCAATGCGTTTCATCGGAACAATCGTCGCAGCGTTGATAACGGGTTCTGCTTGCGCAGGGAATCGGCGCCAGTGGCCCGTCAATCGCTCTAATGACGTCCCCGACACTGATTTCCGTTGGTTCGCGCGCGAGAGTGTATCCGCCACCCTTGCCCATTTTCGAATTCACAAAGCCGGAGTTTCGCAGTTCGCAAAGGATGGCGTCGAGAAATTTTTTTGGAATTTTCTCGGTCGAGGCGATGTCCAGCACGGGCACAGGACGCCCGGGAGCAAACTGCGCGAGATAGACCATCGCCTTCAGGCCGTATTTGCCTTTCTTGGTCAGCACCTTGGCCGGCCTTTCCTGAAAATTCAACGGGGATACAAAAAATAGCGAGCTAATGAGCATTAGTCAATAAAAACTATAGAATAAAGGAATAATGCAGCCAAGCCGCAGCCTCTTTATCTGGTCTTTTGATCATTCTTGGATTGCTTCAGGAGGTTGAGCCGCGCCCTCCCTGCAATTTCATGAGTGCGGCGACCAGCGCGTCGACATCGGCGCAAGTGTTGTAGAAGGCAAGCGATGGACGCACAGTGGATTCGAGACCAAAGCGCCGCAGTATGGGTTGGGCGCAGTGGTGGCCGGCGCGGACGGCGATGCCTTCGCGATCAAGCGCCTTGCCGACGTCGAGCGTGTTGTGCCCTTCCAGAATAAAGGAAAGCACCGAGGCCTTTTCCGCAGCCGTGCCGATGAAGGTCAGGCCCGGGACAAGCCGCATCTTCTCGGTCGCATAGACCAGCAGGTCATGTTCGTAGCGAGCGATGACCTCCATGCCAATGCTCTCGACATAATCCAGCGCCGCGCCAAGACCCACGGCGTCCGCGATATTGCCAGTGCCGGCTTCGAAGCGTTCCGGCGGCCCTTGGTAAATCGTCTTCTCGAAAGTGACGTCGGCGATCATATTGCCGCCGCCTTGCCACGGAGGCATGTGTTCGAGCACGTCTTTCTTCCCGTAAACCACGCCAATGCCGGTCGGCCCAAAGACTTTGTGGCCCGAGAAGACAAAGAAATCGCAATCGATGGACTGCACATCCACCGCCATATGCGAGACCGATTGTGCGCCGTCGATCAGCACGCAGGCACCGTGACGATGCGCCATGGCGGTGATTTCGCGAACCGGCGTCACGGTGCCCAGGGCATTTGAGACTTGGGTCACCGACACCATTTTGGTCTTGGGATTGAGCAGCTTGTCATATTCTTCAAGAATGATCTGCCCGCGATCATCGACGGGAGCGACTCGCAATCTGGCGCCGGTCTCCGCGCACAACTGTTGCCAGGGTACAATATTCGCGTGGTGCTCAAGCCAGGAGACAACGATCTCGTCGCCTTTCTGGACATTGCGGCGTCCCCAGGCCTGCGCGACGAGGTTGATGCCCTCCGTAGTGCCGCGCACGAAGATGATGTCCTTGGCGGAAGGCGCTTTCAAGAAACGGCGAACCTTCTCGCGCGCGGCCTCATATGCGTCGGTGGAGCGCGCCGCGAGCGCATGCGCGGCGCGGTGGATATTGGAATTCTCATACTCATAGAAGTGCGAGAGTCGGTCGATGACGGCCTGCGGCTTTTGCGTTGTCGCGGCGTTGTCGAGCCAAATGAGCGGCTTGCCATGCACCTGTTGCTGTAGAATCGGGAAGTCGCGCTTGACGCGATAGGGATCAAAAGGCTGGCGCGTGGTCTCCGCGCCTGACGTCAATTGCGGCTCATAGCCCGGCGCGCCCCTGGCGTCCGAAGGTGTGGCTTCGGCGACGCCAGGATGTCCGCCCGAGTGGCCAAGAAAATATAGCGCATCATGTGCGGTCGGCCCTGCGGTTCCGGGCGTGACGCTGCTTTCATTTCCTGTAGATGGGATCGGCGCGGGGGCCGGTGGAGTTGCAAACGATGCCGTATCGGACAAACGATGCGGGTCCGCCTCGGACGGCCCGGAAATCGCAAAGCTCTCGGGCGACGGACCGCCCAAGCCGGTGGGCTCGCGCTCCGTGGCCGAGGGCGCCGCGTCTGCGGCATTCGGCGATAATGGAAATGTTCCCGGCGCACCCGAGCGCGAGCGCTCGGTAAGAAAATAAAGATTATCGGCATGCGTCGCTTGCGATCCGCCGGGAGTCACCGAGGGATCGAGATCAAAATAAAGCGGAATGACAGACGACGTCGACTGAAGCGCTAGAGCCTCTCCGAAGATTCGCGGGATAGAGCTGTAATCAATTTCGACAGGCGCGTCGATCTGGGCGGCTCCCACGGAAGCGCCTGGCTGTGGCGGGTCAGGCATGCCGAGCGGACGCGAACCGGGTTGAGCGTTGGTTGGAGCGGCCGGGGCGGACAGATTTGGCGTCGGCACAACCGAAGGAATTGTAGTCGGCGGCAAATCAGGAGGGCCGAAAGGCGAACGAGCCGGCGCCAAGGGAGCGGCCGTCGTCACGACGGAAGGGGCGGGCGCGTCCGGAATAGCGGGGGGCGCTATCGGAACTCCGGGCGCTACGGGCGAGGGCGGAGTCTGATTAGGCTGCAGTTGGAAGAAAGAATTCGCCAGTCTTGCGATCATTGCCGCATCGGGGAGGCCAGCGCCATGATGATCCAGTGCTTCCGGCGACGGAGCATCCGTCGTGGAAAAACCTGCCTGTGGCTGCAGCGACTGCGCGGATGACATGCTGGCGTTTCCTTATTACTGACCGCCGGCGGCATAGCGCCGCCGGCTCGAGGTTTTCTGCTCGCCTGGGCTCAGAGGTATTTGTCGTCGTATTTGTGATATTTGCCGACGTCGACGCCTTCAAGCACGCCAAGCGCATCTTGCGTCAACACAGCTGCGGAGCAGTATAGCGAGATGAGATAGGATGCGATGGCTTTGCGATTGATGCCCATGAAACGCACCGAAAGGCTCGGAGCCACTTCGCCCGGCACCCCTGGCTGGAAGAGACCAATCACGCCCTGCTTCTTTTCTCCCGTGCGCAGCAGCAAGATATTCGTCTTTCCCTTTTCGTCGATATAAAGCTTGTCGCTTGGCACAAGCGGCAATCCGCGCCAGGTGAGGAAGGGCGAGCCGAACAAGGTGACCGTTGGCGGCGGCACGCCACGGCGAGTGCATTCGCGTCCGAAGGCTGCGATCGCGCGAGGGTGCGCGAGGAAGAACGCAGGCTCCTTCCATACCTTGCTGATCAGTTCGTCGAGATCGTCCGGCGTTGGCGCGCCTCCGCGCGTCTTGATCCGCATGGGGTGCGCCGCATTCGCCAGGAAGCCGTATTCCGCGTTATTTATGAGTTCGGCTTCCTGCCGCTCCTTCACCTTCTCGGTGAGCAGCCGAACCTGCTCCTGAATCTGGTCGTAGGGATGATTGTAAAGGTCGGAAACGCGCGTCTGCACATCGAGAACGGTCGTCACCGCATTCATGGAGTATTCGCGAGGGGCATCCTCATAGTCGACGAAAGTCTCCGGCAGATCCGCGTCTCGATCGCGGGCGGGGCTGCATTGCACATCCGCATCGGTAAGAGCAGAGGATTCCTTGACTCGATTCAGACGATAAATGCCGGCTTCCACGGGCACCCACGGCAGAAAAGACACTAGCCAGCGGGGAGTGATGCCCGACCACTGAGGGCGGGTCTTCGTTGCGTTTGCAAGTTGACGCGCCGCCAACTCGCTAAGCGTTCTGCGGATTTCAGGTTCTGTGGTCATACGTTTTCCTCGAAGGAATCTTGAGCCAAAGCGAACGCCTCGACGCGCGCGGGGCAAAAACTTCCCAATGCCATCGGATCATTTGTCTGGATTCGCCGAGAGCGGCGCGTTTCCAATAGGGAAAGAATACCAAAGGCAAAACCTGAGCTGCAAGAGCTTTCCTAGAAAAAGGCAACATATTACAAGCATTGTGTTTTCTATATACGGCATATACGTATACAAAAACTATAAAGCATTGCGATCGCGATGTCGTCGACGTCAGGCGTCGCAGTCGACGAAAGGCTCCGCATCATAAGACATGACAAGGTATAGCGCGGCCGGCACGACGCCGAGGTTCCGATAGCTGTGCGGAACGTCGGCCAGGAAATCTATTGCGTCGCCTTCGTCCAGTTGCGCCGCCGGCTCTTTGCCGACGACGATTTCAATGGAGCCTTTTGCAACCACGATATTTTCCTTGGTGCCGGGCGCATGGGCTTCCGCGCGCTCGACGTGATTGGGCGCGATAACGACTTGGTAAAATTCGACAGGACGTCGGCAGTCATACGGGAAAAGTGGACGGGAGATAAATCCTCCATCCCCTGATCCAAAAGCGGGCGCTTCGTTCTTGCGGATCACCAATACCCCTTGGCGCTCCTTTGACGCAACAAGGCTGCCAAAGGGCACGCCCAGCGCATTGGCGATCCGCCAAAGATTACCGATGGTGGGCGCCTCCGCGCCCGCTTCAATCCGCAATAGTTCGCCAGGCTCGATGCCGGTCAATTCGGCGAGGCGTTCCACCGAACGCCCTTCGCGGTGGATCAACCGCTTAAGACGATCCGCAACGGCAGTAGCCAAGCTGGCGGCGGAGGGCCGCCGCAGCGTGCTGGGGGAGCCGTCGGGGTTGGCTCTGGCTTGGGTATTCATCTGATAAATCCGATCATGTGAGATGATACTAGATGCGTAAATTGGGCTGGTCAAGCGAGGTCAGAACGCTGAATGAGGGAAGATAATTTTGATATTCGTCTATAAAATACATTTATAAACAACACTATATGTAGCTCACGAGGCATTTCATATATGTTCCATCTTGGGCCGGTAGGTGCTGGAAAAATTATGAAATAATATCTATACACTATGATTATAGGCTGGTATTTCTGCTAACGTCACCCTCGATCACGGATCGCCATCAAATGAAATCGAAGTTTCTTGCCTTTGCCGCCGTCTCGTTTGGTTTTATCACGGTGGGCGCAGCGAATGCGGAACTGCTCGTACAAAAGGCGTTGTCGACGGCCGTGGCTCTGTCGATAGCGCAAAGCGCATACGACGCCTGCGTGCAACAGGGTCATCACGTGTCCGTGACCGTCGTCGGGCTTGAAGGGGAGACGCTCGTCGCTATTCGCGGCGACGGCTCATCGCCTCACACCTACGAGAACAGCCAGCGCAAAGCCTATACGGCCCGCACCTTCCGCATTCCGTCCGGAGAATTTGCGCAACGCGTGAAGGACAACCCGACGTCGGGACAGGCGCATCTTAGCGGCGTGATCGCCATTCAGGGCGCTCTGCCGATCAAGGCTGGCGAGACGGTGATCGGCGCCGTTGGCGTGTCGGGAGCTCCCGGTGGAGACAAAGACGAAGCCTGCGCGAAAGCCGGCATCGAAAAGGTTGCCGACCAATTGAAGTAGTTGTGAAGTTTGAGACGCGCTAACGCACTGATGGCGGACCCGCGCGGAGAAGCAATTTCTCGGCTCCGCGCTTCAGTGTCGCGCGTCTCATCCGCCGCAAGGAAACAGAAATGACGAAGCATGTCGAACCCGGCGTTTTCGATGATGAAAAGCCAAATCTGGAAGAAATTGTAGATTCATTGCGGGCGCTGCGAAAAAGGTCGCAGCAAAATCGCTACCGCAACGGTGTGTTGCCGCAATTGCCCTCGCGCGAGGACATACTCGACATTGTGGATGGGTTGGTCGCTTCGCTTTATCCAAGGCATTTCGGTCCTTCCAACGTCTCCGTCAACAGCGTCGACGGCTTTCTGCTTCATACGCTTGACACGACGCTCAGGTCGCTACGCGAGCAAATTCGGCGGGAGTTGAGCCTCTTCAACCAGGCAGAAGAAACGTCGCCAGAAGCGACTGACCGAAAGGCCAATTCAATCGCCAAGGCCTTTGCGCATTCCTTGCCAAAGGTGCGGGCTCTGCTCAATTCCGACATACGCGCGGCCTTCGATGGCGATCCCGCAGCAAGAAGTTTCGACGAAGTCGTTTTCTGTTATCCCGGCGTCGCCGCTGTCATTCGGCATCGCCTTGCTCATGAGCTTTATCTGTTTGGCGCGCCAATGCTCGCCAGGATCATTGGCGAAATTGCGCATTCCCAGACGGGAATAGACATTCACCCCGGCGCCGAGATCGGCGAAAGCTTTTTCATTGATCATGGGACCGGAGTTGTAATTGGGGAAACGGCGCGTATCGGCAAGCGCGTGCGTTTATATCAAGCCGTAACGCTCGGCGCGAAGCAATTCAGTAAGGATGAAACTGGCGCGCTCGTAAAGGGCGAGCCAAGACATCCGATCCTTGAGGACGATGTGGTGATCTACGCTGGGGCCACGGTGCTGGGGCGCATTACCATCGGTCGTGGTTCGTCAATTGGCGGAAACGTATGGCTTACGCATAGCGTCCCGCCGGAAAGCAACATCACACAAGCTAAAGCGTCAATAGAAGCGTATGACAATGGCGCGGGAATTTAAAGCAGAGCCATTTGGAAGGGAATGGAGCCCTTCGCCCAGCACGCGGTTGCCTCTGTTCGATGCGACCGCTATTTGAGCTTTGACGACGATGGTTATCTGGGGATGTGAGAAAGTTGGAGCAGTTTATTTCCAAGCGGGGCGAGACTCCATTCGGAATATTTCTGGCTCGCATAGGAAGCACATGAGTTTGCTTCATATTGAGATTGCCTTCGAGGCGAGGCCCCAGCCGAAATGAATGAAGGGCGACGCGCCAAAAGCATCATGGGCGTTTTAGAGCTATGCGAACTGGCGCCCAGGATCTATCGCTAATGCCTGCTAGAACCGCGTGTTCGGCGACTTTCTCGCCGGAGGTCACGCCTGGCGCTACGGAATAGATCGTGAAAGCTCCATAATCGGAGTAACAATATTCAATTCGCGCCGAGAGCCCCCCGGTGAATGCGTATTGGACTCCGGCTATGATCGTCCAACCTGCCGGCGTGTAATTGGAAAGCTCGGCGTTGCCCGGAAAAGCGAAATTATATGTCGCGGAGAAATTAGCCAAGGTCGCGCCACCTTTGCCGTTGAAAAGCCAATCCCGACCGGCGTAGCCTGGTAATTGGGAGTCACTTCCGTCGCTGACAAATTGGACGCCAGATTGGGGTTGTCGGACTTTTGGCTCCCTTCAACCCCTCGATGATTGCGGTGAGTCGGAAATCCGCCCTGCTTCAACCCGCTCCATTTGGCTCCGAGGCGCTGGCGTCGAATAATTGCAAATGGGGTCTCTTTGGCCAATCATCGTGGATCAGCCGCCTGGGAGCACTTCTCATACGCTTTCATTTCAGCGATTTACGTGGCGCTTTGAACTTTCTAGCTCTTTGCGATACCTTGCCGCTAAATGATCTCATGGAGTCGGCGTCGACAGAATCCGCGAGCGGCTAGGATCAAGTCCTCAAGGTTCTCGCTGTCTGGTCGCGTGCGGTTAAATCTTGCAACCAAGCTGCGTCAGACGCCAATTTGAAGGGGTCTTGGCGTCGTTCTGATCTCTCTGAAATTTCTCTCGTTAGGCTGCAGGAGGATCGTTTCGTGGATAGAGAATCTTTGTCGTTCGAGATAATTTTGGCGCTTGCGTTCAAGGCTTTGGCCCTTTGTATTATTTACTTTGCGTTTTTCGGCGGTACGCACAAAGCCAGCGTCACGGCGTCGGACATGGCGGCATTTCTGACGGACAATCGTTCGCCCCGTTAGCCGGGCTGGAAGGGAGCGGGCGATGCTTGAACTCAACGTGGTCACTTTGTCGCGATTGCAATTCGCACTGACCGCTCTCTATCATTTTCTCTTTGTGCCATTGACGCTCGGGCTATCGTTCCTGCTTGCAATCATGGAGAGCGTCTATGTCATGACGGGCCGTAAAGTCTGGCGCGACGCGACCAAGTTTTGGGGCACGCTTTTCGGCATCAATTTCGCGATGGGAGTAGCCACTGGCGTCACCATGGAGTTCCAGTTCGGCACCAATTGGGGGCATTATTCACATTATGTTGGTGACATTTTCGGCGTTCCGCTGGCAATAGAAGGCTTGATGGCGTTCTTTCTCGAAGCGACTTTCGTCGGAATGTTTTTCTTTGGTTGGAACCGCTTGAGCAAGGTTCAGCATCTCGTCGTAACCTGGCTCGTCGCCTTGGGGAGCAATCTTTCGGCTTTATGGATTTTGGTCGCGAACAGCTGGATGCAAAATCCCGTAGGCTCTCGCTTCAATCCGCAAACCATGCGCATGGAGCTGACCTCCTTCTCCGAAGTCTTGTTCAACCCGGTCGCGCAATCGAAATTTGTTCACACGGTCAGCGCCGGCTACGTAACAGGCGCCATGTTCGTTATGTCCATCGGCGCCTATTACATGCTTCAGGGGCGTCATCGTGGCATTGCAAGGCGATCGATCGCAGTGGCCACGAGTTTTGGTCTTGCTTCAGCCCTGTCGGTTGTCGTGCTGGGCGACGAGAGTGGATACACTGCTGGTTTCAGCCAGAAAATGAAAATCGCAGCAATCGAGGCCATGTGGGAAACGGAGCCGACGCCTGCGTCTTTCACTCTGTTCGGATTGCCCGACCTCGCCAGCGAGACAACGAAGTATGAGATCACGATTCCCTGGGTGCTGGGGTTGATTGCTACACGGTCGCTCGACACGCCGGTTGAAGGCATAAGGCCATTGGTCGCCAACGCCGAAAAGCGCATTCGCGAGGGATTGCCGGCCTATTTATGGCTGCAAAAGGAAGGCGGCGGCCCGACGGCCGAGGTTCCCCAGGAGCTTCAAGCCTCCATGCAGAGCCTGGGCTACGCTTTTCTATTGAAGCGTATCCGTCCGGACATAGAGAATGCGAGCGAAGACCAGATTCACGAAGCCGCGCTTTCGACGATCCCTGATGTGCCCGTGCTATTCTGGTCATTCCGGATCATGGTCGCTCTGGGCTTCTATTTCATTGTCCTCTTCGCCGCCTATTTTTACCTGCTGAGCAAACGCACCGAGATACAGCCCTGGTTCCGTCGCCTGGCGATGTACAGCCTGCCGCTGCCCTGGATCGCTGCGGAGCTCGGCTGGGTGGTGGCGGAATATGGGCGACAACCTTGGATCATAGACGGCGTATTGCCGACGTTCCTCGGCGTCTCCGATGTTCCGGCGAGCAACGTATTGCTCAGCCTCTTAGGTTTCGTGCTGTTCTACAGCGTGCTTGCTCTTATCGATCTCGTTCTGATCGTGAAATATGTCCGCATCGGACCTCAAACCGATAATGACCGTAAATCAACGCCGCCGGTGCAAGCGTCTGCACATTAGGGAATGAGAACCATGTCGCTCGACTATGGAACGCTGCGCGTGATCTGGTGGGCGCTTCTTGGCGTGTTGCTTGTCGGTTTTGCCGTCATGGACGGATTCGATCTGGGCGTCGCAATGCTGCATCCTTTCGTTCCAAGAAACGAAAACCAGCGTCGCGTGCTGCTCAATACTATCGGCCCGGTTTGGGAAGGAAACCAGGTCTGGTTCATTCTTGGCGGCGGCGCGGTCTTCGCCGCATGGCCCTTGCTCTATGCCGCCTCCTTCTCGGGCTTCTATCTGGCAATGATGCTTGTGCTCGCTGGCCTTATCCTGCGGCCCGTCGCGCTCACCTTTCGCGGAAAAATGCCGTCTCTTGCGTGGCGCAGGAGCTGGGACTGGATCTTTTTCTTGTCCGGCGTCGTTCCGTCGCTCGTGTTCGGCGTCGCCTTTGGCAATTTGTTGCTGGGAACGCCTTTCCATTTCGACCAGACACTGCAGATGAGCTACGCAGGAAATCTGTTCGGACTGCTCAATCCCTTCGCACTGCTTTGCGGGCTCACGAGCGTCGCCATGCTCGCGATGCAGGGGGCTAGCTTTCTGGCCTCGAAAAGCGAAGGCGAGGTCGCGCTGCGCGCTCGCACGTTTGGCATCATAGCTGCGACATCGCTTATTGCATTGCTTACGGTCGGTGGTGTTTGGGTGGCTTATGGCATGGACGGTTTTGTTATACGGGGCGTCATTGATCCCGCAGGGCCTTCGAATCCGCTATTGAAGAGCGTAGTGAGAGAAGCCGGCGGGTGGCTTATTAACTATCGGAAAATTCCGGTGAGCCTTTGCGCGCCCGCCATAGCATATCTTGGCGCGTCAGGAGCAGCTTTGTTCCTTATCAAAGCATCGCCGAGGGCCGCACTTATTTGCAGCAGCGCATCGGTTGCGGGGGTGATCACGACTGCTGGTTTCAGCCTGTTTCCGTTCTTGTTTCCGTCATCCAGCCATCCCGATCAGAGTCTGACGGTCTGGGACGCTTCTTCGAGCGAAACAACCTTGAAGCTGATGCTTGCCGTAGCCCTGTTCTTTCTGCCCATCGTGCTCGCTTATACGAGCTGGGTTTTCCATGTTTTCCGCGGCCCCGTCACCGAGGAGGCGATTGAGCGCGGCGAGGATTATTACTACTAACAACGGAGCGCCGCGCGATGTGGTATTTTTCCTGGATACTGGGGCTAGGCCTCGCCTGCGCCTTTGCGATTCTCAATGCGATGTGGCTTGAGCTCGAGGAGCACAGCGAAGAAAAATAGGAATTATCTTCCGTTGCATGTGAAGGCGCCGCTTCCGGTACTTATGGCCTGCCTCCTCCCCTGCGCAACGAGCCTTCGCCGTCAGCGTGAAAACGATATCGCGAACCTGCGCCCCGCGTCGGCGGCCCGTCTGCGGGATAGACATCCTCCGCAGCGATTGATCCGGGAACTGGCGTTGCCGACCACGTTCCAGCCGGATACCGAAGAGACAACAGCTAGTGGCCGTTATGTCGACGGCTTCAATATTCCCGTCTGGCGACCACTGACGATCGGATACATCAGCGCCATTCGATGATCTGGAAAAATCAAGAACTCCTCTACTTTTTCTGAACAAGTCCAACGCTTCGACTGGCCCCACAATCATCAGCGACTTGGCCGAGCGCTGGTTGCCTTTCAGAGGCCAAGTGCACGGGCGACCTCTGGTTCGAGTTTAAGCGTCTCTCGATCGCCGATAACGCTGAATGAACTTTTGGGTTGGGTCAATCCAGCTGTGTACACTGCCCAGGCAAACCCGTATTTTTCGGCCGCCTTGTGTGTCGCTGCCAGGATAGCCGTCCTAGTCTCCATGGACACCTTATCCTGGAACACTCCAAATTCGCCCAGTAATATCCGGTTTGGCGGTATCCCATGGTCTGATGCCCATTTGCCGACACGAGCAAGTTCATGGTCGAGGGTCTTTGGCGAAGCGCCCGACGCACTATAATGCGCCAGCGCATTTGACACCTCAGCAGCAAGTTTATTCCGAGTCGCGACGTCTCTTATGTCGGTGGAAATTTCGACGCGCGCGCGCTCTAACAGTTTCTTTCGTAATACGTCGTCCAAGAGTTCCGCGGGAAAAGGGAGCCCAACCAGGAAATGCTGTCCGTCCCGCATCCAAGGGAGGCCAGAGTGCGTAATTTCGAAGGGTTCATAAAAATGGAAGGACCATATTACATTAGGGTCGCCGATCCAGAGCGAAGGGTCGAGGCGAATTAACCCATCGATCCCCCCACCGCGAGCTCCTGAGAGCACCAAGGTTAAGTCTTTAGATCCTTTCCGGGCGGCTCTATAGATTGCGCCGAGTTGTTCCGGCCAACGGTCAGTAATTGCCCAATGCGAAAACCAGTCCTGGTCGGGCTCATTTATCAATTCAAGCGCCGTCAGTTGTTTTGGCAAAAGATCAAGTCGAGACGCTATCTCTGTGAGAAGTGTCGCATAGGGCTGGAAGCCGCTTTCCGACACGCCGCCCGTACCCAGAATTGTATGCAGGCCGAAAGATCGGTCCGGCATGTCGGGCAGTAAATGCATATCAACGATGACCTTGAAACCAGCGTTCTGTAATCTCACTGTGGCTTCTACTATTTGCTCAATAATTATATTTTTATCGGTCGGTTTCCAAAAGAAAACAGAAGGATCTACATTTAGCCGTACAAAGTCGAAACCTTGAAGGCGTAACGACTTCAGTTGTCCGTCGTTTACCGTTTTGATCCAGTCCGGGAAATTAGTCCGGTCGTACCAATCGGCGACAAAGCTTTTTTCGTTCGTCCATTGTTGCCAAGCCTCAATATTCACTCCCCGTCGAATTGAGATCGCTTCGGCGGAGACGGAACAGGGAGAAATGATCATGCTGAAGACAGCAAGAAGGAAATAGATCGATGCGCGACAATTTTCAGCGCGCTCGGAGAGACCTAGCATGGACATATGCACTCGCTTTAGACCAGCAGATTTCGTGTTGGGCCGCAGGCGACTATTTCGCCCAGCTATCCGCAAGCATAGTTGTGACCCTACTAACACAGACGCTGCGAGTCGGTCATGGAATTATTATTCACGCTTCGCTCGATAATTGGCCCGCTCGTGTTAGGCCGATGGACAGGAGAATCGAAGCAAGGGGCTGCATTAAATCATGCCGCCGCCTGTCTCGAATATTCTGGCAATGGACGCCTGTGGTAAGGTATCCGGCCTTTCAGGCTGGCGGTCAGGCGGATTGAATTCGCCGCTCATCTCAAAGAGCAGGCCAGAGACCGATCACGCCAGGCTCTGGCAACAGAGTGTCGTCATGCGATGAAAGGCGCAAGCATGGCCGAGGCTTTTGAACTCAGGGTTTGGTGGTGCAATTTCCTTTTGACTGGAGGGATGCGTCATGAGCCTTGTTCTGCGAGCGAGAGCTACAACTCGGTGGGACGATCCCTGTTGCGACGGTTCCGTACATTCACTGTTTGGCTCTGGTCGTTCTGACTGGATGAATTGGCGGCCGGGATTGCCGGGCATTCTTTCGCCGGATAGCGCCGCGCATTAGATCGAGGCACTGCATGGTGGCCGCAACGTCGAACGCCGTCAATCCGAGATCAGTCTCAAACAGTGGGTCGGCGCCTGCAGCCAGCAATTGCTCCAAGGCTTTGGCTCGCCCGGAGGACGCAACGAACATCAGCGGAGTCGCCGCGTTTACGTTGATATGTTGGATATCGGCCCCTGCGTCGATGAGAAGCTGGATATTCTCGGAAATCTCGCCGGCGCACGCAAGCCATAACGCCTGGTTGCCGTCGGCATTAACGGCATGAATGTAGGCTCCAGCTTGCAGCAGCTCTTTCACGCATGCGGGCGGAGCTAGCCGCGCGGCCAGCATCAAAGGGGTCGCATGTTCCGTGTTGCGGGCGTCGATATCGTTGGGCGCAAACCCATGTTCGAGGAGAAAAGCCTGTAATGGCTCGCTGAACTCGACTGATGCGGCGGGCCCCGGCTTTGTTGCGGCTATTTCCTCTGCGGCCCAGGCCTCGTAGCCGCCATCGAGGCTGGATACGTCGGTGAAGCCGAAATCCGAGAAAAGTTTCGCGTAAGCCACACTCGAGTTGCCATGGTAGCAGCAGATGATGACGGGCTTATCTTTTGGCGTAACGGAGAGATAGGAAAACAAATTGTCGTTCGTTGCGTGTTCGGACGAGTTTGTCGGAAATTTCGTGTGAGGGCCATATCGATGGAAAATAAGGAGACATCGTATGGCGAGACGGAAGCAACCAACTATTTCCAACGAGCTGCTTGATCAGCTTTTGGCGGGGGCCGATGCGAAGACAGCCTTTGCGAAGGACGGGCTGCTCGACGAGCTGAAAAAGGCATTTGCCGAACGCGCCTTGAACGCCGAGATCGATCATCATCTCGACAATGGCGAGGACGACGGTCGCCGCAATAGCCGGAATGGCTATGGCCGAAAATCGGTTCTCACCGAGACCGGCAAGATCGAGCTTGAGATTCCGCGCGACCGGCTGTCGACCTTTGATCCGCAACTGATCGCCAAATATCAGCGGCGGTTTCCTGGCTTCGACGCGAAGATCGTCTCGATGTATGCGCGCGGCATGACAGTTCGCGAGATTCAAGGCCATCTGCGCGATCTCTATGGGGTCGACGTCTCCGCCGATCTTGTCAGCGCGGTCACGGACGCCATCCTCGAGGAGATCGCCGAATGGCAGAACCGGCCGTTGGAGCCGCTCTATGCGCTCGTGTTCTTCGACGCCATCCGGGTCAAGGTGCGCGACGAAGGCATGGTGCGCAACAAAGCCGTCTACGTCGCCCTTGGGGTTCGGCCTGATGGAACCAAGGAAATCCTCGGGCTGTGGATCGAGCAGACCGAGGGCGCGAAATTTTGGCTGCGCGTCATGAACGAGCTGAAAAACCGCGGCGTCGAAGACGTCCTGATTGCCGTCGTCGATGGCCTGAAGGGCTTTCCGGAGGCGATCACTGCAGTGTTTCCGCAGACCCAGGTGCAGACCTGCATCGTTCACCTGATCCGCAATTCGCTGGACTTCGTTTCCTATAAGGACCGCAAGGCTGTCGCGGCGGCGCTGAAGCAAATCTACCGGGCCAAGGACGCCGCCACCGGGGAGGAAGAGCTGAATGCCTTCGCCGAAGGCCCATGGGGCCGAAAATACCCGGCGATCGCCCAATCCTGGCGCCGCCATTGGAGCGAGGTCATCCCGTTTTACGCCTTCCCCGAGGAGGTGCGGCGGATGATCTATACGACAAACGCGATGGAGTCGTTGAACGCCAAATTACGCCGAGCCGTTCGCACCCGTGGCCATTTCCCTACCGACGAAAGCGCGCTGAAACTTCTCTTTCTCGTATTGAACCTGGTGCAGAAAGAATGGAGAATGCCGCCGCGCGAATGGGCCATGGCCAAAGCCCAATTCGCCATCCTGTTCGAAGGCAGGTTCATGCTGGCGTGATGAAACCGGCCTTTACACGGAAATCCTGACAGACCGTGTTCGGACTCTTCAATGTGTCCGCGCCGATAGGAATCGTGGTCGCGCACATCAAGAACCAGAATGTCTCCACGCGCTATGATCTCGCGCGCGGCGACGACGCTGATTTTGCGGAAACCTCCTGCGCGCTTCATGATCGTTCCTCGCTCATCGAGGCCACTGATGATGGCTCACCATTGCAAGTGTCAGGCTGAGTCCTATAGCCATACCAGAGATCAGCAAAAATGCGGCTGTCGGCAGCCTGCGCTATGTTCGTGTTCATCGGGTCTTAGCTTTCCAAGCGAAATCTGGGTCACCCCTTCAATGTGAGGTTTCCTTTGATTCAATTCATTTGCCTTCTCATATGTATTCATTAGGCCAGTTCATCTGTCCATCGTTGCGAGCGAAAGACTCGCGCAATTGCTTCCGCTCGTGCGGTTTGCTTTGCCTCTGTCGCGCTGGCGTCGAGGGGCAGCCCTGTTGCCTCAATGCCGGCACAGGCATTGAGCGCAATGTCCAGCAATGCAGCTTTTGGATAGGCTTGTCCGGAGCGACCCGCATAAGCGCAGTAGTCGCATGCGCAGACCGTCATCAAATGCTGAAATGAGCCAGTTGAGTCAAACGCTCCCAGACGTTCGAGCATCAGGGCGACTGGCCCGGCGCGAACTTTCGACACACGGTGTACCCGTTCGCATTCAGTCAGCGATAGAAACGCCAAATTCCGACAAGCTGAGGGCGTTTGGAATTGCTCACACAGCGCGTCTATGCGCGGGCGTCCTCGAACCATGTGTTGGTAATGTACGGGTAGGTGCTCTGTGGGAGAATCCGCCTTGCCGACGTTCATCACGAGCAAGGCGAAACGGACCGTCAATGGCGCGTCGCGGCGGGCCGCCTCGGCGAGCGCCCTCAGCAAATGTTCTCCAAGATCCACATCACTCGGTCCGTCGGAGATTTGTGGAACGCCGAACAAGGCCGCCACCTCGGGCAATATTTGCGCAAGCGCGCCGCACTCGCGCATCAACTGGATCATTTTTTGCGGGGCAGGGCCCATCAGCCCGCAAACCAGTTCCGGCCATAGTTCGGATGGCGGGGTATCGGTCAGAACGCCAACTTGGACTTGTTTCGCCAGAAGATTCAGCGCTTCTTCATCTGGCTCCGCCTCCATTTCAGTGAGCAAGTGCGCCATACGCAGAATGGCGAGGGCTGGATCAGTTTGCGCGAAATAGGGGAATTGTGCAGGAGTAAATCTTGAAGTCATGGCGACGGGGCCTTCATATCTCCTAAGACGCCAAGCAACCATCGTGCCATGCTCCTGGCCGTGAAGCGGGGGATCCAGAGGCCATAATCACTCCGCACCGGAGCGCGCGCGAATAAAGAGGCGAATAGCAAGCTTAACGCCTCAAAACCCGCGTCAGCGGATCATTTTCTGAGTGAGCATGTGTGATCCAATAACTCCTCCGCATAGCCGCCGTCGCTGTTTACCAGCACCGTAAAGCCTTGATCTCCGCTCGCGCTAGTTGAGCTGATTACGCCAATCGACTGCAGCGCCATCCTCGATCTCGCCCCTGGAATTTCTTCGGCGATCAGCCTGAAGATGTTCTGATTAATTCCCGCGGGGCCAATCTCTCTGATGCGATATCGACCGGCCCATGGGTGCAGATCAAGCGTGGACCATTTCGGCGAGGGATGGCCTTTCCGGGAGGCGAGCGCTCGTTTTATTCGAGAGTCCGCGCAGTCGACGTGGATGTGCAGCTGGTCCTGCGAGCGCCCTCGTTGCGAATTGATCGCCATGCCAATATCTTCCGACCCCAAGGGGCGGCCCGCGGCCTTCGCGACGCGATTTCTCTCGTTCCAGGCGAAGTGCCAGAGGTTCGGCATGCGGTCCTGAAGAACTGCAGGGCTCTCGATACCGCCGATTTTCGCCGTCGGGACAATCAGAATCTGAGTCTCGTCGCCCGGCGCCCGGATCACGACAAATCCTTGGTGAATATCCACCTTGAGGCAGGGAGTTGGCAAGCCGAGAGTTTGTTGCATCGGAAGGCACAAGTCATTTACAACATACCAAAGCGCAGTTCGATCCTTGACGTCGAAAGCGACCGCTGGTCCTGCCGTGACCATGCCGCCAAAAAGAAGAGTGAAGCAGGTTGCCGTTGCGAGCAGGTTGAGACGCATGCTTCCGTTCAATCCTTTGCTGTCCGCTGGAAGTCAGCATTCGTAAAGAGAGTCGCGTCCTGCGACGGCTGTTGCATTGAAGGAGCAACGCAGCTTCCTCTATAGGCTCAGGTTAAGTTGAGCGGAAGGCTTGAGTTGAGCTCCGCCGAGCGATGACAATGTTACGCCAAGAAGCCGGATGCCCCTATGGACAGGAAACACCGGTCCAAGCAGCCCGACGCTGACCTGTTCGAGTTCCGCCTGTGTCGCTATGGATGCCGTCCCCGTGCGGCTGCGCGTGATCAGCTGAAAATCAGCGAATTTCACTTTCAGCGTCACGCCGCGCCCGCGAATCCCATCGATCTCGCAGAGGCGCCAAACCTTTGTGATGATCGGTTGAAGCGCCTCCCGCGCCGCATCGAAGGTGTACAGATCATCGAAAAAGGTGCTTTCGGAGCCTATCGACTTTCGCATGCGGTCGGCGCGCACCGGCCTTTCGTCGACGCCACGCGCGATCCAATAATAATATGCGCCGGATTTTCCGAAATGCTGCTGAAGGAAGGCAAGCGTCCGCTCTCTCAAATCGAGGCCGGATTCGATTCCAAGACGATTCATCTTTGCGGTCGTCGCGGGTCCGACGCCGTGGAACTTCCCGACCGGAAGCTGCTCGACAAACTGCGGCCCCATCATCGGCGTGATAACGAAAAGGCCATCCGGTTTCCTGTAATCGGAAGCGAGCTTGGCGAGGAATTTGTTATAAGAGACGCCGGCAGAGGCCGTGAGGCCTGTTTCCGAAAGAATTTTTCTCCGAATCTCTTCGGCGATGCGGGTCGCTGAAGTGATGCCGATCAGATTTTCCGTCACGTCGAGATAGGCTTCATCCAGTGACAGCGGCTCGATGATCGGCGTGTATTCCGCGAATATGGCGCGGATCTGCAGGGATACAGCCTTGTAGGCGCCGAAACGCGGCGTCACGAAGATCAGGTCGGGGCACATCCGTTTGGCGGTGACCGACGGCATCGCGGAGCGCACGCCAAATTTTCGCGCTTCGTAGCTCGCAGCCGCGACGACGCCGCGCTCACGTGCTCCTCCAACAGCGACCGGCTTGCCGCGCAGCTCCGGATGATCGCGCTGCTCGACGGAGGCGTAAAAGGCGTCCATGTCAATGTGGATGATCTTGCGTCGCTGCGCGGGTTCAAGAGTGACATCGCAGTCTGGTGCGCCAGCGGCGATCATTCGCCTATCTGGACCAATATCTGGTGAGAGCATGACCTTCAGGCCGAAAGGCCCCCCTGTATGCAACGAAAGCTAACCTATAGCCCGCTTCCTCCGCAAGGCGGTTCTGCACTCCCATCGCCTTCCGTCGGCTCCGAAGCATCCGGCATTCGAAAAAGCCCAGGGAGGGGAAGCGCGCGCAAAAGGGACGGGGAAATGCGAAGCGAAAACGGTTCCCGCTGGCGCTCGCTAGCACAAATCCCTATCTTTCCAGCAAAGTCACTGTCTGTGAGGAACGCAGCCATGCAGCAAAGCCAGAATCCGTTGCTCGCCGAGTGGCGCGGGCCGTATGGTCTCCCGCCATTTGGAGAGATCGTCGTAGACCATTACCGCCCAGCATTCCAGCAGGCGATCGCCGATCATCGTGCCGAGATCGACCGCATCGCGGGCAACCCGCAAGCTGCGGATTTCGACAACACGATCGCGGCGCTCGAACGCTCGGGACGCTCATTGCAACAGGTTGGTGCGGTGTTCTGGAACCTTTGCGGGACGGACGCGACCCCGCAACTTGAGGAAATTGAGCGCGAAATGTCTGGTGCGCTGGCGCGCCACTCAAGCGAAACGTCTATGAACGCTAGGCTCTTCGCGCGTATCGATGAGCTTCATGCCCGGCGCGGGACCCTAGGTCTGACCCCCGAGCAATTGCGTGTGCTGGAGCTCACTCACAAGGATTTTGTGCGCGCCGGCGCCAGACTCGAGGGTGATCAACGCGCGCGCATGACCGAGATCATGGAGCGGCTCGCCCAGCTCGGCGCCAGTTTCGCGCAAAATGTGCTGGCCGACGAAGCCGCCTTCTTGCTGCTTCTCGAGGAAAACGATCTCGACGGCCTCTCGGAAGGTTTTCGCGCCTCCGCCGCGGCGCTTGCCGCCGAACGCGGCGCAACCGGAAAATATGGCGTTTCGCTGTCGCGCTCCTCTGTTGAGGTTTTTCTACAAGGCTCGGCGCGCCGCGATCTGCGCGAGACTGCTTTCAGCGCTTGGGCGTCCCGGGGAGAGAAGGGCGGAGAGACGGACAACCGCGCCATAATCGCCGAGATTCTCGGGCTACGCCGTGAACGCGCGCATCTGCTCGGTTATGAGAATTTTGTCATCTACAAACTCGACGACACAATGGCGAAGACGCCTGAAGCCGTGCGCGCCCTTCTAGGCGGCGTCTGGACGGCGGCGCTTGAACAGGCGCAAAGGGAGCGCGGCGCTTTACAGTCGATCATCGAAAAAGAGGGCGGAAATTTTCGTCTCGCCGCCTCCGACTGGCGATATTACGCAGAGCGTGTGCGCAAGGAGCGTTACGATCTCGACCAGGCTGAGATCGCGTCCTATTTCCAGCTCGAAAACGTCATCGCCGCAGCCTTCCACGTAGCCGAGCGCCTCTTCGGGCTACGCTTCGTCGAGAAGCATGGGCTCGACCTTTATCATCCGGAAGTGCGTGCATTCGAGGCGTTGAACGAAAGCGGCGAACATGTCGCGCTGTTCCTTGGCGACTATTTCGCTCGGCCGTCCAAGCGCGGCGGCGCCTGGATGTCGGAGTTTCGTGGCCAGGAGAAGCTTGCCGGAGACATTCGGCCCATTGTCGTCAATGTATTGAATGTCGCGAAGGCGCCAGCCGGAGCGCCGCAGTTGCTGAGTCTCGACGATGCGCACACATTGTTTCACGAGTTCGGCCATGCGCTCCATGGAATGTTGTCCAGGGTCACGTATCCGCGCGTCGCGGGAACGAATGTCGCGCGCGATTTCGTCGAGCTGCCGTCCCAGCTTTACGAACGTTGGCTGATGGATCCTGGCGTGTTGCGCCGCTTCGCGCTCCATGCGCATACCGGCGAACCTCTTTCGGATGAAATGCTCGCGCGCATTATCGCCTCGCGCAATTTCAATCAGGGCTTTGGGACTGTGGAGTTCTGCGCATCGGCCTTCGTCGATCTTGATCTGCATGAACGCAATCAGGAGGACGAGATCAATGTGAGTGAACTGGAGCGCACGAGCCTAGCGCGCATCAACATGCCGGGCGATATTTTCATGCGCCATCGCGCGCCGCATTTTTCCCATATCTTCGCGGGCGACGCCTACTCTTCCGGTTATTACAGCTATCTGTGGGCCGACGTGCTCGTCGCCGACGCCTTCGAGGCCTTCAAGGAAGCTGGCGATCCGTTTTCGCAGGAAGTGGCGCGGAAGCTCAGCGAGCACATTTTCTCGGCCGGGGGGAGCATGGATGCGCAGGCCGCCTTTACCGCCTTTCGTGGCCGCATGCCAACCGTAGAGCCGTTGCTGCGGCAGCGCGGCTTCTTGGCTGAGGCCATTTGATGCGCCTATTCATGCCGGCGCTCGTCCCAAATTGACCAGAACAACGAACGCAGTCGGAGCAGGGAGGTTCCGCGTGGCCAAGGAGGCGGTCTTGGACTGCACCGACCCATCTTTCGTTAACGGCGGACTTGAGTCCGTATTGCTTCGCCAGCGATTGGGAAAGCCGCTGAAGCGGCGGCGGGAAACGTAATCGTAGCGACGGAGGAACCTTATGATGTTGCCCCAGATTGATCTGGTGATTGCGGCAGGAGTCGTTTTTTCTACTGCTGTGACAGATGCCGTCTATGTGATGTTCAATGCGGCGGTTTCATCGCGCAATCGAATAGCTGCGGCCAATTGGAGCAGCCTATGGTATTTGCTTTCCGCTTTCGCGGTCATCAGCTACACGTCAAATTGGGCTTACATCTTCTTTGCGGCCGCGGGTTCATGGCTTGGCGGGTTCCTTTCGATCACTGTGTTAAACCGCTTCGCACCATTGCGACGCGGGTGAAGATCAACTCTATCGCGAGTGTTGCACGCCTTCTCGCGTAATTCAGGCGCAAATTGGGAACGGCTCTTTCATCGAGTGGATCAATTCTCTGGTCTCTCCCTATCGTGAACTCCATACCGCTTGTGTACCATCGCGAGTCGGATTCTGTTCTGCGACGGCAGACATGGTCAAGCTGATCTTGAGGGCGGTGATCCACTTGCCCCAATGAGGAGCTTTGCCAGAGATTGAGATACAGACGCTGCGTCACAAGCTCAACTTGTTTAGGCGAAGATATTCGAGGCGGCCTGTCGTCAGCGATCTTGATTGTCTCTTTGTTGCGGGCGCTTACCGGGATAGCCATAATAGCCGATGAGTTCAGAGTATCACTTCAACTTGCCGCTTAACGTTTGAGACTGAGCACCAGAAGGGTGTCTCCCGGAGTGGCATGCTAATTGAATTGTAAAGCGTTATGCACCGAGGGAGTCTCTAAAAGAGACAAGAGTGTGCTGTTCTCGCCCATAAGTGAAGGGGCGGGCGCGTCGATCTGGACGGCCTATGGGCGCAGTCAGGGCAGCATGGATTTTGGAGAGCAATTATGAAATGTCTTTTCTGGGGCTTTGCCAAAGACGAGAAGGGTGCAACGGCGATCGAATACGGCTTCGTCGCGCTGTTGATCTCGGTGACGGTGGTCATCTCCTCCAATGTTATTGGCGTCTGGCTGAAGTCCACGGTCAGCAACATCTCGAATAATTTTTAGATAGGCGTTGTCGGAATTGGCGCGGGCCAATCCTGGCCTTGCGCCTCCATTTCCCGGAATGTCCAAAATCAGGCGCCGCGGCTACTGCTTCCCGGCCATGATCGTTATATTAAAAAATCAGCTATATATCAGATTTGGTTTGAGCTTCCGCAACGCGAAGGAACGGCGAGCGGAACGCAGCCGGCAGCGGAAGAATCTTCCGTTCAATTCACTCGATATCGTGAAGCAGGCATCCTTCCGAAGGATGCATCCTTTGGCAAGCATCGCGCAGAGCCTCAGTGAGCGATTCATGCTGAAAGGTTGTTCCCAAAGCGGAGTGGAGCCGAAGCGCCTGTGGTATTAATAAATGGTGGGCTCGGGAACCCAATCGCGTCTATTGTCGGGAATGGGAACCTTCTCGACACTCAATCGATTACGCGCAAGCGCCCTGATTTGCGCTAATCCCGAGTGAATATAGATATCGTCATCAAATGGCGGTTAGGTCCACATGCTATCTTGGGTTTGGTTATCACGCACGGCTCGCACGACGACCGTCAAATCCGGCCTCTCATCGGAGAAATGCACATGACGTTCAAAGCTTTCGGCTATGCCGCGCATTCGGCGACATCGCCATTGGTTCCATTCGGGTTCGAACGCCGCGATCCGCGTCCCGACGACGTAATGATCGAGATTCTCTACTGCGGCGTTTGCCACTCCGACCTGCATCAGGCGCGTAACGACTGGGACAACTCAATCTTTCCGATGGTTCCGGGCCATGAAATCATCGGCCGTGTCGTCGCCGTTGGGCCGGATGTTACAAGCTTCAAGCAGGGCGATCATGTCGGCGTCGGCTGCATGGTCGACTCCTGCCTCACATGCGACGCCTGCGAGGACGGTCTGGAGCAATATTGCCGCTGCGGCTCGACCTACACATACAATGCCCTCGACCGGGAAGGCGCGCCGACCTATGGCGGCTATTCCGACCAGATCGTCGTGAAGGAACGCTTCGTCGTGAAAATTCCCGACGGGCTGGACCTCAAGGCGGCGGCGCCGCTTCTATGCGCGGGGATCACGACATGGTCGCCGCTGCGACACTGGAAGGTCGACAAAGACAGCAAGGTGGCCGTGGTCGGGCTCGGCGGGCTTGGACACATGGCGATCAAGCTGGCGAAGGCGCTCGGCGCGCATGTCACGCTGTTCACCCGCTCACCTGGCAAGTCACAGGACGCAAAGCATCTCGGCGCGGACGAGATCGTGCTCTCCACCGATGAGGCCCAGATGGCGGGCGTGAGCGGCGAGTTCGATCTCATCATCGACACCGTGCCCTACGTTCACGATCTCAACCCCTATATGCCGACGCTGACGATCAACGGGACGCTGGTTCTCGTCGGCTATCTGGGCGGCGTTGAGCCGGCGCTGAACACCATGCCGCTGATCATGGGCCGCAAATCCGTCGCCGGATCGCTGATCGGTGGTATCAAGGAGACGCAGGAAATGTTCGACTTCTGCGGCGCGCACGGGATTGTCTCGGACATAGAAGTGATCAAGATACAGGACATCAACGAAGCCTATGAGCGCCTGCTGAAAAGCGACGTGAAATACCGCTTCGTTATCGACATGGCTTCGCTGAAGGCCTGACCCCGCGAAACCCCTTTTTGAAAGGCGACAGTCATGGACATCAAGAGAGCGGGCTCGCAGCCCTCTCGTAGCGGTTCGCAATATTTCACCGGCGCTGTCCGCGTCGACGCGCTGTTCGACGCGCCCGATCCGGCGCGCGTCGTCGGCGCGAACGTCACCTTCGAGCCGGGTGCGCGCACGGCCTGGCACACCCATCCGCTGGGCCAGACGCTTATCGTCACCGCCGGCTGCGGACGCGTTCAGCGCGAGGGCGGACCAGTTGAGGAAATCCGTCCAGGCGACGTAGTCTGGATACCGCCCGGCGAGAAGCACTGGCACGGCGCCGCGCCGACCACGGCGATGACGCACATCGCCATTCAGGAAAAGCTCGACGGCAAGACCGTGGACTGGCTGGAGCCGGTCACCGACGAGCAGTATCTCGCCTGATCTCAAACGTCGGCGTAAAGGAGTTGAACGATGCGACGCCGCAAGCTCGGGAACAGCGACCATGACGGCATGGGGGAGCTTTTCCTCAGGATCTTGCGAGGGATCGCCTCTGTACTTGCAGGCCCGCGCCAGCGTGAGCATTGGGATTTAGATTCGCTATCTGATGGACCATTTGCGGGCAAAGGATTTCAATTATCGCGCCGATTGCGTTAAATTCTGTCTTCTTCTCTTCAGCCGCTCTGGAAAGCCTGTCGCCAACACATGACCAGTTTCCCTATCCGCTATGTCGAACCCGCTCTACCGGCCGCCAAGTGAAGCGGATTCACTGATCCTCCCCCTGACCGACGGCTGTTCCTGGAATCATTGCACCTTCTGCGAAATGTACACCGCCCCGCAGAAGCGCTTCCGGCCCCGAGACGAGGAGGAGGTGATCGAGAGCATCCGGCGCTGCGGCGATCAATTTGGCGACAGCGTCAAGCGCGTTTTCCTGGCCGACGGCGATGCGATGACCCTTTCCACCCGCCGTCTCGCGACCGTGCTCGAGGCAATCGGTCGCGAACTGCCTGGCGTGAGGCGGGTGTCGAGCTATTGCCTGCCGCGCAATTTGCGAAAGAAGTCGGTCGCGGAGCTTATGAAACTGGCGGAGCTTGGCCTGTCGCTCGTCTATGTGGGAGCCGAATCCGGTGATGACGAAGTTCTGGCGCTGGTCAACAAGGGAGAAACCTTCGCGACTTCGCGCGAGGCCCTCGAAAAGTTGCAAGAAGCAGGGATAAAACGCTCGGTGATGATCCTCAACGGGCTTGGGGGCCACGGGTTGTCGCAACAGCATGCGCTGAACTCCGCAGCGCTGATCAATGCCGCGCAGCCCGAATACCTCGCAACTCTTGTTGTGAGCTTCCCGAAAGGCGAGGAGCGGTTGCGCGGAAACTTTCCCGGCTTTGAACCGCTCAGTGTGTTGGGTTTGATGAAGGAAATGGAGCTGTTTCTCTCCAAGTTGGAGCTTAAACGGACCATCTTCCGCAGCGACCACGCCTCGAACTGGCTAATTCTGAAAGGGACGCTGGGAGCTGACAAGTTGCGGCTGCTGCAGGAATTGCGCTTGGCCATCGCTTCGCCAGAAATGGCCCCGCTGAGGCCTGCCTGGGCGCGCGGTCTATAACGCTACCGCAATTACGGCCAGATTGGCGATCCCAGGCAAAAGAAAACAGGCTTGGAGTGGCGCAGAATTTCGCTTCAAAGCACAGTGCGAAGGTCGGAGCGGGCGTCAAGTTCTTGGTGACAAGGCCATATATCGAAGGCGCCAAAAGATTGACAAATCCTTCGCCAGACTTGATGACCAGCGCTGCCTCCAACCGCTACGACTTTTACGCCAACATAATTCCTCCCGCTGTCCGTGTCGCAACCACCATCGCCTTCAATCTCAAGCAATCGGTCCTTACCCTAGCCAAGCGCGGCGTGATCCGCGCAAGCATTTGTCAATCCAGGGGCGCCGGCGATCAGGCTTTCTTTGAATGCGACCCAAAGATCGTGAACTTGCTCGTTCGGCACGAGATGCTCGCATAGCGCCCCGTGGCCCTGATCTGGATCGCTGTCCAACTTGATGTGGCCTTCCAAAAAATGCCTGAAGGCGAACAATAGCGGGCCGTCCCAATGCTTGCCCCGCAAAATGGCGCGAAATACTCGTTCCAGTCCGCCATCCTCATAGCTCGCGAGACTCGTGACTCTGGTATGGTCGTCGATCCGGCGCACCTTTTCCAGATAGGCTTCGCCGATAGCCATAAGGTGTCTTCTTCGGGGGGCGCTGATCGGTGTGAGATGAATCGCTCTGCGCATGAATTCATCATGGTCCACGCGCTCTCCAACGGCCACAACGCCGGGGCAGGGAGAAAGATTGTCGGTGTTCCGCTCGCCATGGTCGAGTTGTTCAAGGGACAAATCATTGGGATAAAGATCGCGAGCGATCGCTACGTTCTCACGGAACTGAACCGAGAAATAGTAGTATGTCCAGGCCGTGTTGATCAGGTCGTCTTGGGAAAGGTTGCTCCAATTCAGGTCACAAATGTCGTCGATGACATTCTGGTATGATACCGGCGCATACTTCCTTTCGACGAAGACGCTCATCGAGAGCTCGCGATCGATAGTCGTTTGTTGTTGTTCGCCGCTCATTGCCACTACTCCCAGAAATCTACGCCAGTTCAAAGATGCTTCTGATATTGACGCGCGCGACTTCGTCCCTGTTACAAAATGAAACAGACCCGAGCTACCGTTTGCAGTGGTTCAAACTTCGTACCGACAAGACGCTTGTTCGCCGGGGAAAAATTCGATGGTCCTCGCCGGCCGCTATATGAACCCGCCCGACAAGGCTACCGGCGTTGTGGCCAGCGAAAAATCTGCCGGAGTTAGCACAATTATGGTGGCGTATAAGTTTGCCTGATGGACAGTCTTGTCTCGCACTCGGCGCTTTGGCTTCACCCGTTAATTCGAGGAGCGGGCTTGAGGCGGATAATACCTTGGGGCTGAGGCGTTGCGACGCGATACTACACAGTGTTGTGTGCGCAGCACTCCGGCTGCGCGGTATCTGGACAGGCAGCCTCTGTGGCGCGCTGATGCGCCGGTCGACCCCGTTGGAATCGTTAGTCTACCTTCCGCAGAGTCTTTTGCTCGCAGGATGTGGGATGCTCCCATTCATCGGCAACTCTCGTTCAATATCTGGGCTACTTTCACGCCATAATTGGTTGTGCCTTGTAGCTAAATCCTGAAAATCTCATCGGGGCCAGCCGAAAAAGGTCCGTGTGGACCAATGATCGTGACCTTGCGCACGGGGGACCACGACCCATCGGCATTAAGCCGGAAATCAGAGCAAGAAACGCCCAAAGTCCTTGGAGTCTGGACATTTCTCGGATTGGGCTGAGCAATCGCGGACGTTGAGGTCAGCAATAGGCCCGCAGCCACCAAGGCGCTTTTGAAAGTCATTTTCACGTTTCCTGCGGCAAGTTTCCACAAACTCATGGAACTCAACGTTCCGACTCCTCGAAAAGGAGGGCCTCGGTCCGCATCGATTGGTGCGTCAATGGAATAGTTGTTGCCCGTTCCGTCCCTTTCAAGAGCCGTCAATGTCAGTGGGCGCTCGGAAGTTTCATTACCCATTGTAATGGAGTAAGGCGATGAATTCTCGTTACCTCTGAGGAGAGATCCCGGCAGCGTCATTCACGCTGCATCTCAAGACTGTATGACTTGCCGGATGCGCCGCCAATTGTTCGTAAATCGAAATTACAACGCGGGTTGAACCGCGATCTTGCGAGGGTTATGTCAACGCAATTACGGCGGCCCTCAAGAGGCCGCCGTTGTGTGGTGCGATCATGTTTCCAGGATAAAACCTTAACTTCCAGATCCGCTGCGTCAGCGGCACTGGTCATTCAGAATCTGGGCAATTTTCAGATTGAAAAGATTGCCGCCGGTCTCGATTCCAAATGTTTCGCCGGGCTCGACCGAAAAAGGCCCCTGCGGCGCCGTCAGTGTCACCTTCCTCACCGGAGTCCATGAGCCATTCGCTTTTTGCCTGAAATCCTCGCAATGAATTCCGGTTTGCGACGGGGGCGGAGAATGCGGCGGCGCGATCTGAGCCGCGGCGGGCGTGGAGATAAGCAGGAGGCCTGCCGGGACTAGGGCGTATCTGATGTTCATTGCAGTCTTTCCCATAAGATTGCGGCCGGGAAGGCGCCCCTCATAAAGCATGCGTCTTCGCCGGGCGTTTGTATCCTGTTCTCAAGCGATGCGCAGGGGCTTACCAATCGATCTGTGTGCGCACCAGGAAGGTGTTTGGATGCGCTCCATTGAGATATGGAGCGCTATAGGGCGCGGAGAGGGCCAGAACCCTTGTCCAGTTCGCCATCACGCGCACGCCGGGCTCCGCGTACCAGTTCAGACCCACAGTCACGTCTTCTTCACGCCCGCCGAGAACGCTGGAGTTGAACACCGCATCTTTTTGCCCGTCTTCGGCGCCAGCGCTATAAGATTGGCGTAATAGGAGCCCTCATAAGGCCCGCTGTTCAGATTGACCTCGCTGAGGCGGGCGGTGAGCGCGAACGCGCCCCAACCGCCGGCGCTAAGCGGATGCTTGATCTGAATTTGGCGGAAGCTGCCGCCGTTGGAGTTGTTGTCGACCTGATAGGCGGCGGCTTTCGATTCTCCGGTCAGGAAATACATGCCGGAAACGTAATAGCCGTTGTAGTTGAGCGAAGCGCCGCCGGGCGACTAAGCCGCCCGCCATGTTGGCCGCCAGAATCGCGCTGTTATTGCGATTGTATTGCGCGTCCATATATTCCGCCTGGAGCGACGCTGGACCATAAACTGCGGCGCCTTCCAAGCCATAACCAAGCATATTCTTCACGCAATGTCCGGCGACCGCCGGGTTGCCGGCGATGCCATAGGCTCCGCAGGAAAGATCGGGCGTGCCGAGCAGATTTTCCTTCAGAATATTACTTTCGGTGTTCGTGTTGGCCCCTGGGGTCAGCACGCGGTCGTCGTTGCCGGCAGTGGAGTTGTTCGGGACGGTGATACCGTCCCGAAGCGCCGAAGTGCAGCAAGCGATCCTCGCTCCAGATCGGGGCATAGGATGGCGCGTGCGGTCACGTCGAAATATTGGCTGCCTGCCGGTCGCGGCCCAGCCCGCTTTCGAGGGCACGCCGAGAGGAACAGGATAGTCCGCCGTTGGCTTCAGCGCTGCGTCTTCGACGCTGGTGCTGGAAAGCGCGGCTTTGAAGAACCAGTTTGAGCCATGGTCGAGCACCGCGACGCCGACATGTCGGGCGGCGCCGAAGGTGTCGGACATCAGCGAGCGCTCGACGAAATCGATGTAGTTTTTTGATGTCGCCGATCGCTCCATGCCGTGCGGCAGATAGAAGTTGCCGATCTGGATTTCGATCGGATTTTCGAGGAACGGCGGCCTGAAACCGGGATATTTCAACGCGACATAGGCGTCGCGAATGCCACCCACCGCGCCGACCGTGGTGGCGTTGCTGCCGCCCACGAAATCATACTGGAACTTATATTCCCAGATGCTGCGGAGCCGACCTTCGACCTGGAGACGCGCCTGGGCGAGATTGGCAGTGCTGGACAGCCCCTTTTCGGGTTGGCTCGATGCGCCTCCGTCAACATAAACGCGGCCGCCAAGATGGAAGCTGTCGGCGTGATCCAGCAACTCGATGGTGAGGCCGTGGCTGAGATCGACGAAGAACGGCAGCGGCGGATTGCCGGAAGCGGCCGGTCCCTTGACGACTTCTCCGTGCGCCGAAACGGTGTGTTTGCGCGAACTCGGTGCGAACCTCTTTCAGCTTGCGGTCCTGCTCGGCGGTTTTGCCTTCGTAACGCCTTAGCTGGGATTTGAGAGACTGCACCTCGCCAATCGTCGCGTCGAGACGCGCCTTAAGCGCGCGAAGCTCCGCCTCGGTGTCGCTCGCCAGCGCCGGAGCGCCGGAGGCGGAAAAGGCTACAAGCCCCATGACCAAAAGGGATGCTTCCCGTTTCCTGAATTGCCTCTTCATCCGAGCCACCTCTTCTAATTTCCCGCGCTGTGACGGTGAAAACTCCAAACGCCTCGTTTCCTAGCTGAGCGAAGCCGTTATCAACTAGTTAAAGAGGGAGGCTGGCACAGTCCATCAAAATTGCAGACTAACTAGTGTTGGTATGCTGTTTCGCTTTCATCTGTTGCTAAAACGTCACACCAAATTGGCCGCTTCTTTGATTTGTTCTTTTATAATCAATACCTTGGTGAATTTAGTGGGCGAAATAGCGCCAATTCCATTCTGCTTGCGCCGATTATCTGTGCGTAAAACGCCAGTCCGGCCGAGCGCTCTTGATCAATATGACCTCCGCAATGGATTGGCGCGTCACCAGTCCCAGCAGGGATCCGTCCTCATCGATGACTCCAACGGCCTCGGCCGAGGCAAGCTTCTCGAGCGCCTTGTCGAGCATGGCGCCCGCATTGATTATAGCCAGATCCTTGCTGGCGAAGGGGGCTATCGGCGCGCCGGCGTCGGCCTCCTTGACCGCGAAGGCAATTTCCTCTCGGGTAAGCAGAGCTTCCGGTCGACCCGCCGCATCCACAACAGGGAATACCTCCTGCGAGGTGGCCAGCAGTAAATCCACAGCCTCGGCGACGGTGGCCCCTCTGCCAATGGTCGCGATCCGCGTTTCCATTCCATCTGCGACGGGGACGTCGCGCGTCGCCCTGGCGACCAATGTCATCTCCGCTTCGCCAGCCGCGGCGAAATAGACGAAGAAGCCGATGAACAGCAGCATCGGATAGCCGAACATTCCGAGAAACCCGAGCGCCAGGGCGAGGCCCTGACCGATCAAAGCAGCAATGCGCGTCGCTTTTTCCTGTCCGATCCATATTGCAAGGGCGGCGCGCAACACGCGGCCTCCATCCATCGGAAACGCCGGAAACAAGTTGAAAACGGCAAGGAACAGATTTGTCGCCGCCAGTCGCTCGACGAGGCCGTGTTTGGGGTCGTCGAGATGACCGAGCGCCGTGGGGTCCATGGCGCCGAGAAACAGCAAAAGGCCGCCGGCGATGACAATATTTACGGCAGGTCCGGCCAGCGCAATCAAAAGCTCCTGGTATGGCTTTTCAGGCATGCGGTCGACGCTGGCGACGCCGCCGATCGGCAGCAATGTTACTTCTGGAGAGGAAATGCCGAACTGACGAGCCGTAAGAATATGGCCGAACTCATGCAGAACCACGCAAGCGAAAATAGCCACGATGAACAGCACGCTTTCCCTCGCGGCGGCGAGTCCCCCATGTTGATAGGCGGAAAAGCCAATCCATGCGAGGAACAGCAGGAAGGTAACGTGAATGCGGACCGCGGTTCCCTTGAAACTTCCCAGCGTGATCGACCATCGCATGTTTGTCGCTCGCTTTAATGACCTGGCCAATTAGAGGGGCGCTGGCTTGCATCCTGAGGAACCGCCATTTCCCCGAACGGCAATATGAATATAGTGGCCATTGTATGAACCAGTGGCGGATCTTGCGCGAGATCGAGGAGGGCAGGCCTGACCTCCGAAACGATAGCCCGTAGGATCACACAATGGCCGCATTGAATAGTCTATGTGTCGTCCGTCGCCTGATTATGTCCCGGGTGTAAAGAAGTGTTTCGAATGAAGGCTGTGATGAATCTAACCCGCAAAATACCTAGCGTAACGCCAGTCGAATATCTCATTATAGGCTGTTTCTTCTATGTTTTTCTAATGATTGGCGCCAAAGTCCTTGGCCCAAGCATCAAGACCGATTTTATTGTCTCCCGCGCGAGCGCCTTTCTGGGGAAAGGCGCGGGGGACAGACTTTAGATCGTTCGCCAACAGCTGGTTCGTCATTGACAAATCTACGTTTTCGTTATGGCGTCACTTCTCGCCACGCGAGCTTCCCTCGTGGGCCGTCTTGCTCTGATCGGCTTTCTGACGGATAGCACCCGCAACTTCCGCCTAGTTCCACGAATGAGAAAGCGTCGCCAGCGAGACGTCGCTTGACGGGATCGGCCACGTCAGAGCAGCTCCGCTCCCAATTTTCATGTCCTGATTTGATATGCCATTTTTTGCTGGATTGGATGCAGGATGAGGAACGGTTGGGGGACGCGCTGATCGACAAATTATCTGAGACGCTCGGCGACTCTTATTGGCGCAACTCTCGCGGGTTTCCACAGGCAGCGCGATTAAATTCCCAGATTGTTTAACTTTTTCATTGACCGACTTGGACCGCGCCGTCATTCAGTTATGCAACAATACCGACTGTCGCCCGCGAGCGGGTCTCCTTTCTGCGTTACAGGCGGGCGCGCGTGCGCGGACCCACGGAAGGCTGGAATAAGCCTTGCTGGCTCAAAGGTTACCAAGGGCGCCGGATATTGGGCAAGGCATTGCGCTCCCCATAAAGGCGGATCAGGGGACGCAGAGAAAAGGAGCAAATACATGCAATATGGCATCACGAAAAAACTTCTTGCGGAATTTCTGGGAACCTTTTGGCTAGTGTTTGGCGGTTGCGGAAGCGCGGTGATTTCCGCTGCGTTTCCTCAACTCGGGATTGGTTTTGCCGGCGTCGCATTCGCCTTCGGTTTGACGGTCCTCACTGGGGCCTACGCCTTCGGGCCGATTTCCGGGGGGCATTTCAACCCCGCTGTTTCCCTTGGGCTGGCGGCGGCCGGCCGGTTCTCCTTCAAGGAGCTTGGTCCTTACGTCATCGTGCAGGTCCTGGGCGCGACGGCCGCTGCGGGAGTTCTTTATCTCATCGCGGTGGGCAATGTGGATTTCTCGCTCGCGGGCGGTTTCGCCGCCAATGGCTATGATGAGCATTCGCCCGCAGGGTATACGCTTCGTTCGGGCTTTATCATCGAGATCGTATTGACCGGATTTTTCCTGCTGGTCATTCTGGGCTCAACAGAGTCCCGCGTGCCGGCCGGTTTCGCGCCTATAGCCATCGGGCTAGCGCTCACGTTGATACACCTGATCTCCATTCCCGTCACAAATACGTCAGTCAATCCTGCCCGTTCCACAGGGCAGGCGCTGTTCGTCGGCGGCTGGGCGTTGGAGCAGCTTTGGGTTTTCTGGGTCGCCCCGCTAGTCGGCGGCCTGATTGGCGGTATCCTGCACCGGCTTGCGCTTGCTGAAAAGTAGATCAAATTACGGCGAGGGTCTCGAATTGGCGCTCAGCGTTACACGACTGGCTTGATCAGGCGTGTAACGCTCGACTTTGACAACTTTGACGGGCTGCTTGGGTGTCCCACCGAAGAAGCCTAGGCGCTCTCGGCCAAACTTACGATATGACGCCACATTCAACACGACGGCGAAGCTGGAAAGAGATATATCGGAGTTCGCAAATCCGCTGTCGCATTCCGGCTCCGTGACGGGCGGCAGGCGTTCTTTGACTAGACTAGAGTCGCAACCAATGAGCGAAGAAATCTACGTCCTCGTGTGTGGGATAGACGACATCGCATCCGCGATTGCTAGACGGCTTTTTGGCGAAGAACGGATGGTCGTGATTCATCAGCCGACGCCGCCACGAACCCTTCTCCGCCGTATGGCCTATTCCGACGCCTGGTTTGACGGCTATGCTTCGTTGGACGGGATCGAGGCGCGTCGCGCCGATCTCAGCTCGGAATTTCTGCTTGGCCTCCAAACGCGTCAGTTCATCCCATTATTGACACAGCGGTTCTCGGACGTTGTGGAACGCTGGCCCTGGGACGTGATCGTCTCCTTGCAAACGGAGGGGGACACTTCTCCGGAGGACATCAGGAGTTGCGCCGATCTAACCATCGGGTTGGGACGGGACTTCATAGCCGGGGTGCATTGCGATGTTGTCATCGAAACCGCGGGGGCTGACCCTGGCGCGATAATTCGCAGTGGCGGCGCTTCGCGGACACAAACTCGGGCAGGGTACGAGGAGGAGCGCCTATGCGACATATTCGCGCCTGCGTCGGGGGTGTTTCAGGCTTCGAAAATCATCGGCGCGGTCGTGGAAGCCGGCGAGGCGCTTGGCTTAATCGGCGAAAGAATGGTTGAAGCCCCTGTCTCGGGCCGAGTCAGGGGGCTCGTGCGCAATGGCCAGGCGGTTGTGGCCGGATCTTTGATCAGTGAGATTGCAACCTCGACGACCGTCACAGTAGCGGGGGTCTCGAAGCGAAATCAATTGATCTCAAGCGGCGTCGCATTTGCCGTCGAGGCCGAAACCTCCGGCTGGGAGCCGATTTCTTTCCAGACATGGCGTTGATTGAAGAGGGGCTGGCCGCGGGGTGGCCCGGTTCTCCGTGTTAACGGCGCCAGACGCTCGCCAGCCAGGGCTGTTGGGCGCGAGGCAGTCCGGCGGGACGAAAGTAGTGATCGATCTCGAAGAATCCGGCTTCGAGACCGAGGCGCCGCCAGTTTTCCGGATCGTGAAAGACGCCGTAGCGGCCATCGCTCCATCCTTCTTCATTATGCCCATGTGGGATGGAACTGAACAATACGCCGTCTGGCTTCAGCGATGCGCGCAGCTCTTCCAACACGCGCGGCGCCTCGCGGCTGGGCACATGGAAAAGCGTGGCGTTGGCGAAAATCCCGTCAAAATAATTTTCCGGCAAATCGAGTTTGAGAAAATCCTGCAACCAGACTTCGCAACCACTGTGCGCGTGGGCCATTTCAACAAACCGCGTCGAGCCGTCCAACCCGATTGCAAGGTGACCGGCGTTGGCGAAGAATTTGAGGTCGCGCCCCGGGCCACAGCCAAAATCCAGCAACGTAAATGGAGGGCCGCCGCGTATGTGTTGCAGCAGGGCCGCGATGTTTTGACTGACGTCATGTTCGCGCGTGCGTTCCCAGAACAAGTCAGCTCGCTGGGTATAGTTTTCCAGGGTACGGTCCGTTATTTCCGTCAACTTTTGCAGTTCCAAGCCCATTTCCGAGAACTCTGTAAATCGTCGGCGCGCGGAAATCCCCTGCCCCGCGCATTTCCACGACCTTGATAGCGCGGGATTGTATCATAAATCGGCTCGATCAATCCGGGCGACGGAACACCCAGATTGCTATCGGAACCAGCCCAAGCTCAATCACGGCATAAAACATCAGCAGCGGTGAGGGGCGCCCGTCCAGAACGAGGCTGACCAGTCGGCCCGCGACAAGGCCGCCGGCAAAAAGCGCTGTCGTCAGAACGGCGGCGTTTCTGAAGCGGGCGTCGAATGCCGCGTATAGCCAGAAACATCCCAGCGCGAGATAGAGCCCTGCGACCGCGCGCAGGATATAAGTCACGTCGCGATCTAAGGTTTGGACATCGAGAAACGTCCTGGAAAACCAGTTCGGAGACACTCCATAAAGGAGGGCGATCACGGAAACCGCGAAAAATGCGAAGATCAAAAAATACTTCTTGAGTTTCATTATGCGCGCCGCCCCTTTTTTCGATTTCCGAAAGAAACGACCGTCCAGCCAGCATTTGGCGGCAATACAGGCGTTCCAACGCCACTCTGACTTGTCAGGGCCTTTGTCGCAATCCACAATGACTAAGCGTCGTTCTAATGAGGATTCGGGTTGCCAAAAGCCGTTACCCAAGCTTATGGGTTGCTTGACTAAGCTGCGTTGGCGGCTGCTCGTTCCGCGGTCGAGAGGGGCGATTGGCGCGAAAGATAATTTCTTTCAACCTGCGGCCGGACATATCTTGAAGCCTTGTCGCCTCTTTTCCTCTGGCCTGGTTGGAAATTAGGGGCGTGCTGGGCAACAAGGCAAGTTTTTGACATGATAGGTTGGGATCTCGGGACAGGCGTGAGCCATTTGCCACGATTAGATCTCATCGGGGATGGCGAGCGAGCTCAGGTCTCGTGCGAAGGAATTGGGAGGGGGCTATATGACTAAATGCGGAAAGTTCAGGATAACGGCCGTCGCCGCCTTGGCGGCGCTCGGTTTGATGGGCGCCAAAGCCGACGCGGCGCAATGCGGGAACGGCCCTGGCGGGTTCGAGGCCTGGAAGACGGCGTTCGCTAGCGAAGCGCGGGCCAGGGGTGTAGGCGCAGCGGGCGTTTCCGCGATCATGGGAACGAATTACAATAGCGCGACCATCTCGGCGGACCGTGGCCAGAAGAGTTTCCATTTGTCCCTCGACCAGTTTCTCGCCAAGCGAGGCGGCTCCGCTATCGTCTCGCGCGGTCGCGCGCTCAAGCAATCGCAGGCGGGGCTTTTTGCGTCCATTGAGCAGCGCTACGGAGTCCCACCGGGACCGCTCCTCGCCATTTGGGGCATGGAGACGGGGTTTGGAGCCGTGCATGGCAATCAGCATGCTCTCTCGGCCGTGGCGACGCTCGCCTATGACTGCCGCCGCACCGCCTATTTCACCGACCAGCTCTATGCGGCGCTCACGCTGATTGATCGTGGAGCGCTCTCGCCAAACGCGCGGGGCTCGATGCATGGCGAAATCGGCCAGACGCAGTTCATGCCCAAGAACATTCTCGAATACGGCGGCGGCGGAAATCTCGACAATGCTTCCGCCGCGCTCAACGCCACCGCGAATTTTCTTAGCGCGCATGGCTGGCGCGCCGGCGCCGGATATCAGCCGGGCGAGCCCAATTTCGCCGCGATCCAGGCTTGGAACGCCGCCCAGGTCTATGAGCGGGCGATCGCGGTCATTGGCCAGCAAATCGACGAAGGCGGTTCTCGGCGCTAAACATACTTTCTCGACGAGAGCTGTAAACTAATCGGCGGGGCAAGTGTTTTCGCCCCGCCGCTATGTAGGGCGCAAGCGATTGTCTCAGCTGCGCAGGCCGGGCGCCTCGAAGCCCGTCCGAGCGACATATTCCGTGTAGCCGCCACCATATTTGTGAACGCCTTCCGGGGTGAGCTCCAGGACCCTGTTTGAAAGCGCGGCCAGGAAGTGGCGGTCATGCGAGACAAACAGCATGGCGCCTTCGTATTGCGAGAGCGCCTTGATGAGCATCTCCTTCGTCGCCAGGTCCAGATGGTTCGTGGGCTCGTCAAGCACAAGGAAGTTGGGCGGGTCGTAGAGCATCTTCGCCATTACCAGCCGGGCCTTCTCGCCTCCCGACAACACGCGGCATTTCTTTTCCACGTCGTCGCCGGAGAAGCCGAAACAGCCGGCCAACGCGCGCAGCGAGCCTTGTCCGGCCTTGGGAAATGAATCCTCCAGCGACTGGAACACCGTGCGTTCGCCGTCCAGCAAATCCATCGCATGCTGCGCGAAATATCCCATCTTGACGGTGCCGCCCAGATCGACCGAGCCCTCATCCGGCTGTGTCGAGCCTGCCACCAGCTTCAGCAGGGTGGACTTTCCGGCGCCGTTGACGCCCATGACGCACCAGCGCTCCCTGCGGCGCACCTGGAAGTCCAGCGCCTCGTAAATGCTCCGGGCGCCATATCGCTTATGCACTTCGGTCAGGGTCACCACATCCTCGCCTGATCGCGGCGCCGGCGGGAACTCGAACAATATTGTCTGGCGCCGCCGGGGCGGCTCCACGCGGTCGATTTTTTCAAGTTTCTTGACCCGGCTCTGGACCTGCGAGGCATGTGAGGCGCGCGCCTTGAAGCGTTCGATGAACTTGATTTCCTTGGCCAGCATAGCCTGTTGACGCTCGAACTGGGCCTGCTGTTGCTTCTCGCTCTGGGCGCGTTGCTGCTCGTAGAACTCGTAATCACCGGAATATGTCGTCAGGCCGCCGCCATCGATTTCAATGATTTTGGAGACGATGCGGTTCATGAACTCGCGATCATGCGAGGTCATCAGCAGCGCGCCCTCGTAGCCCTTCAGGAAGTTTTCGAGCCAGATGAGGCTCTCCAGATCAAGATGGTTGCTCGGCTCGTCCAACAGCATGGCGTCGGGGCGCATGAGAAGGATGCGGGCCAGCGCCACGCGCATCTTCCAACCTCCCGACAGCGCGCCAACGTCGCCATCCATCATGTCCTCGCTGAAGTTCAACCCCGCGAGCACTTCGCGCGCGCGTCCTTCCAGCGCGTAGCCGTCCAGTTCCTCGAAGCGCCCCTGGGCCTCGCCGTAGCGCTCGATGATTTCGTCCATTTCGTCCAGCCGTTCAGGATCAGCCATCTCGGCTTCAAGCGCTTTCAACTCGGCTGCCACGGCGCTCACCGGGCCGGCGCCGTCCATCACCTCGGATACGGCGCTGCGGCCCGCCATTTCGCCGACATCCTGGCTGAAATAGCCGATGGTGACGCCCCGATCGACGGCGACCTGGCCTTCATCTGGTTGCTCTTGTCCCGTGATCATCCGGAAGATCGTCGTTTTTCCGGCCCCGTTCGGACCGACCAAGCCGACTTTCTCGCCTTTGAGCAATGCTGCGGAGGCCTCGATGAAGAGAATCTGATGGCCGTTCTGTTTGCTGACGTTTTCGAGACGAATCATGCGCGCCCGCTGCTTTAGAGAGATGCGCCGCCCTTACGCCATGTGCCGCGCGAGAGGAAGAGCGCTCCATCCCTCGAGAGCCGCCAATTCAGCGTACGCGCTCTCCAAGTTTTGAAGTGAGACGCTTCAGCGCCGGGGAGCAGTCATGGCGATCAAGCATGACTTGAATGATGGACCAGCTGGAATCGTTCGCGTGAGCCTTCTCCAGCGCCGCCGCCATCTCCCGTTCCGTATTGGCCTTGATCCCCAATCCGCTGCCAATCACGCGAGGAAGCTCTGCGTATCGCCAGCGAAGGATATTATTGAACTCGCCGTCCAGCATTGGCCGCTCGGTGCCGTACCGTCATTGTCCAGAACGATGATGATCGGGTTCATGCCAAATCGTGCGACGGTGGAGATTTCCATTCCCGTCATCTGGAACGCGCCGTCGCCGACCAGAACCAAAGGCCGCAGATTTGGGGCCGCAGCCTTGCGCCAAGCGCCGCCGGCACGGCGAATCCGAGCGAACAATAATACGCGGGCGCGAGGAAATGCGCGCGATCGCTAATGTAAAGGTCGGAGGCGCCAAACAGCGCATCGCCGGGGTCGGCGATCACGATCATGTCGTCTTCGATAAATTCATTTATCTGGCGGAACAAAGCTTCCACTGTCATCTTCTGGTCTGACGGGGCCTGCGCGGCTGGACGCGGCGGATGCTGATAGGGCTCGATTTTGCGCTTTTCCCAGCGATGAGCGGCTAGGGCGCCGATAAAATCCTCCATGCGCACTTCGTCGTAAGCATGGAAGCCAACGGAGACGCGGTCCTTGGCCGCGTAGATGGCGTCGCGGCGTTCGATATTGGCCGTATAGATGCCGAGGTTGATGTCGGTCATCATTGCGCCGAGCTGTATCAGACAGTCGCTTCGCTCCACATATTCCCGTACTTCTTCAAGGCCGGCGGCGCCCTCATAGACGCCGATATAGGAGGCATGGGATTCGGGGAAAACAGATTTGCCGAGGATCGTTGCGGCGACCGAAATTCCAGAGCGCTCTACAAATTGCATTAATGGGCGCTGCAGGCGAAACCGGTGCAACTCCTCGCCCGCGAGAATGACCGGATGCTTCGATCCCGAAATCCAGTCCACCGCTTCCGCTGCCGCGAAAGCCAGGGTTTCGGGGTCGCTTTCTTCTTTGGGCAGAGCGCGTGAAGTCGCGGGACCAATTTCAGCCAGGGTCATGTCGCGCGGCAGTTCGATATAGACGGGCCGGCTGTGGCGCTTCGCCAGAGCGAACATGAGTTCAATTTGGTTGGCGGCGCTGAGCGGGTCGTCGAGCACGACGGCGCCTACCGTGAGTTCGGAAAAGACACGTAATTGGGTGTCGAAGTTGCGCACCCGGTGATGCAGGAGCGGGTTCCTCTGCTGTTCGGATATGCCCGGAGCGCCGCTGATAATGATCAAGGGCGAGCGCTCCGCATAGGCCTGCGCCGCGGCGTTGGCGACTTTGAGTCCTCCGACGCAGTAAGTGATCGCGCATGCTCCAAGACCCTTGATCCGCGCATAGGCGTCGGCGGCAAAACCTGCGCCCTGTTCGTCACAGGTGTTGACGACGCGAATAGGGCTTTTCTCGAGCAGCGAGAAGAGTGTGAGGCAATAGTCGCCCGGAACGCCAAAGATATGGTCGACACCCTCCTCGGCGAGGCGTCTGACGAGATAAGCGCCGATGGTTTCCGCCATGACTGCTCCGTACATTCGCGCGATCACATAGCCTATTGCAGATATCTCTCGCGCCCATTTCCTACGGCAAGCTCCGTGCCAGTTTGGAAGCAAATAGACAGCGCCGCCATCTTGCCGACTTGAAAGCGGCCCGCTCAGCGCTCAGCGCAAAATCGGGAGGGGCCTCCTTCAATTCTGCGTGTAGTGGGACTCATTTCGAGGGAAATCGGATGTAGCGGTCAATGCTCGCGGAAAGGGGGTATTGTCGCCGACCGCCGACCTCCGTAGCGCTCTCATTTCGTTTGATATATAATTAAGCAAAAGCTCGGGCGTGATCATTGTGCATCCAAGGGGCGTTGGGAAATGAAGAGATTTGAATTCAGATGCGACGGTTGCGATACGGTCGAGCACGTGAACCTGTCGTCCGTTCAAAATATTGATTTCATGCTGGATGGCTGGGTTACGCATCGCATCGTCGCCTTCGAGAACGGCGAGGAAGCCCATGATATTTTGTCCGACCTGTGCCCGATATGTTCCGAAAACCTTCGGCGCGCCCTCAATCCTGCGAATTGGCCGAGGATGAAGGCTACGGCGAGAGATTTGGGTTCTGAAGTCAGCCGCCTGCGCGAGGAGACTCTGGGCCATGCTTCAAAACGAGTGAAGCCGTTCGGTTGATTGTCGCCATTGCAGGGAGGCCGGTCGGCACGTCAAGCTCTGCCCGCATTACGTAAGGATTGCCAGCTTGCCGTCGAGCCAATTGCCGCGACGAGGAATGGCGCAGTATTGATCAATTTCTTTTCTAGGATATAGAAACAATACTCTTGTCGACCCGAGAGATCGTGGAGACGCCGGTCAATGTCATGGCTATCTGCATCTCTTTGGCGAATATGTCGAGCATGTTCTCGACCCCGCTCTGTCCGTCAACGGCCAGGGCAAAGGCGGGAGAGCGACCAAGCATGACGCCCCTGGCGCCCAACGCCAGCATGCGCATAACATCCAGGCCCGAGCGGACGCCGGAATCGGCGAAGACGACGAGATCGCCTCCAACAGCATCGACAATTCCTGGCAGTGCTTTGACTGTCGATGGAACTCCGTCAAGTTGGCGGCCACCATGGTTCGATACGACAATTCCGTCAGCCCCGAACTTCGTTGCGTCACGTGCATCTTCAGGATCCAAAATCCCCTTGACGATCATTGGTCCTTTCCAGAAGTCACGGATCCATTCAAGATCAGACCAGCCGATCGAAGGATCGAAGTTGCTGCCAAGCCAGCCAATATAGTCGCTCAGCCCTGTTGCTTTGCCCAGATAGCCCGAGATATTGCCGAGCGTGTGCGGACGCCCCATCAGCCCGACATCGAAAGCCCATGCCGGCTTCATAACGGCCTGCAGCAGGCGCTTCTGATGGGCGAATGGTCCGCTCATCCCAGAGCGCGCGTCGCGATAACGCGATCCCGGCACAGGCATGTCGACCGTAAAGACGAGATTTTGCACGCCTGCCGACTGGGCGCGTTCCAGCACATGCCGCATGAAGCCGCGATCCTTGAGCACATAGAGCTGAAACCAGATTGGTCGCGCGCTTTGCGATGCAACTTCTTCAATCGAACAGATAGAGACGGTCGACAGGATAAAAGGAATGCCCTTTTTCGCCGCAGCCTTGGCGGCTTGAACTTCTCCGCGGCGGCCCAGCATGCCAAGCAGCCCCACCGGCCCCAGTATTATTGGAAGCGCGGCGGGCTGGCCGAACCATTCGGTTGCCAGGCTCAATTCGGAAACATTTTTCAGGACGCGTTGCCTCAGAACTATGCTTCTTAGATCAGACCGATTGGCATTAAGCGTTTCTTCCTCATTGGCGCCGCCGTCGATATAATCGAATAGGAAGCGGGGCAATTTACGTCGCGCGGCTTCGCGATAGTCCGACGCGGACGAGACGATCATTTGACACTCCAAATTGTGCGGCGTGGAAACGACAAACTGGCGCCGGACGCCCGACCCGAGGATTCACCGTAATCGGCGACGTCTGACACGCAAGCCAAAATCAGTCTGGACGAGTTGGCGATGAGGCCACCATTCCCGCTGGAGGGCCAAAAAGGGGAAGCGCCCTGGAAAATCTCGGCCGCCAAGAACCCTCACAGTCCGGCCAAGAGCCATCGGCACGGCGTTTGCGTGCCGGCTTTGCAATCGAATTGCCTCTGGAGCCTGTGATGCTGGATGTCGCGATTGTCGGTGGCGGGATTTGCGGGCTGGCGCTTGGGCGCGAACTCGCGGCGAATGGAACCTCCTTTGCCCTATTCGAGGCGCGCGAGAGGCTTGGCGGACGGGTTCTTTCCGTCCAAAACATGACAAGCGGGCTACGGCTCGATCTCGGTCCGAGCTGGTTCTGGCCGGAAACACAGGCCGCGGTCGTCCAGCTTGCTTCCGAACTCGGCCTCACGAGCTTCGACCAATATGATCCCGGCTCGGCGCTCTTGCTGGCCGATACCGAGGAACCGCCGGAAACGCGGACGACCTCGCGTCTTCATGCCGGAGCTCGGCGGTTCGAAGGCGGCATGGCGTCACTGGTCGAAAGCCTCGCCGCCTCGCTTCCCACCGAAGCCATACACTTGGGTTGCGCTCTGCGCGAGGCGCGGGATTGCGGCGACCATGTCGAATTGATGTTCGACATAGGCGGCGGGCGGTCGGCGGTGAACGCCCGCCGCGTCGTGCTTGCGACTCCTCCGCGTCTGCTTGCAGAAAATATGCGTTTCGAGCCCGCGCTGCCGATGGCGACCAATGCCGCGATGAGCGCCACGCCGACATGGATGGCGGCTCAGGCCAAGGCGGTTATCGGATTTGCGGGCGAACCCGCCTGGCGTGTGGCAGGCCATTCCGGCAACGCCTTCGTCGTTCATGATCAGGCCGTGCTTGGAGAAGTCTTCGACGCGTGCGACGCCTCTGGCGAAAAGGCGGCCCTTGGCGGATTCTTCGCGCTTTCCGCGGAATTGCGCGAGTCCTTCCGCAATGGTCTGCCCATGCTGGTCGCGAGCCAGTTCGTCCAGCTGTTTGGCAAGCAGCTCGAAGCCGGCGAATTGCAGATGCAGGACTGGTCGAAGGAGGAATTCACCTGCGCCAAGGCGGACCTTGCCGGCGCCAACCGCGCATCTGGACTATGGCTCATGGGCGCTGCGCCAACCGCTCTGGAGCGGCAGGCTGTTTCTTGGAGGAACGGAGACGGCGCGTGAAGGCGGCGGATATGTCGAAGGAGCGATCAACGCGGCTGCGCGCATCCTGAAGCAATTGTTCAAACAAGAAGGGGATTCCGTAATGACGAAAGCGCCTGATTTGGCTTCGCCCGCTCTCGTCAATCAGAAATCTCTCGAACTTTTTGCCGCAATGGGTGAAATCGAGACAAGCGCCGACCTTCGCCAGCTATCGCCAGAGGCTCACCTATGCGCTCTTACACGGCCAGAAGGAGCAGTTGACCCAGCGCGCGATGCTGGGCGCCATGGAGGCGGTGTTCGCCGAAGCGCTGACCATGATTGAGGAGATGCCTTTCACCCATGACGGCGTGGCGGTGGAGCGAGGGCGCTCCGATCTGACGCCGAAAATCCAGGCGGGTTTCGAGGGCTTCATTCAGGAATTTCTGGAACGCGGTCGTCGCCTTCAACCAGACGTCCTGCGCGCTCTCGAATTTCCCCGAAGAGCATCGTCTGGCGAAGGACTACATTTCGACAACGTTGCGCGACATTGGAGCCGCCTGGCGGGAGTTTTCGCTGGAGGCGAACAGGCTCTTGCTAGAAAAGCGTGCAGTGCCGACGATGACGGAACTCGTGAGAGTATTTAGATCCCCTCGGGCGGACACGCTATTTCCCTGACCACCGCCGCCGCGAAAGCCTTGACGCCCACATTGATGCGCAATGGCTGCAATTTGGCTCCCTTGGTCCAGCATTGATAGGAAACAATGCCCCTATTGATGTGGAGCACCTTGTAATTCTCCCTGCCGCCAGTCGCGTAGCATTTTCCAGCTTGAATTTCGCCTTCCACCATAGGCATGGCAATTTCTCCGTTCCGCATCAGGCTATTCGAGCGCAAGTCTCATGCCGCGCTTTCGCAGGGGCCGAACAACTCACCACAAGCTCCGTGCGATGGTCTTGCGGCGTCTGTCAGGAATCGGACAGACACAATTGGGCCATTGCGCGGCATTGTCGTGCTTGAGACGCCCTGCGATCCCAAGCGCGCGTCGCCGTAGCTTCGCTGGCGGCGGCGATTTGGCCCACAACATGCTTCTATTGTCCAGGATCGGGAGCGACGCCCTCGCGCAGCCTGCGTCGCCGCCTATGATTCCAGAGGGCGCCATCGGGGGAACTACAATCATGCCAGTAGATTTGAAAGGAAACTGGACCGACGCCGACATCGCCGCGTTGATCGGATCTGTTAACGACGATCGCGATTGGCGCCTGGAAGTCAGCGCAGTGGGCGTCGCCGATCTTTCAGATAAGACCGCGAACCCGACCGACGCTCTTTACGACGAGACTTTGCATTGTTTCCTTGAAACATGGATGGAGGGGACCGATTTCGTGGGCGCTTCCGCAGCGGGCGACAAGGGGCTTGTCGGTAAAATATCAAAGGCGTTGCGTGACAATTATCCGACCCTCAAGGGAAATAGGTTTGTCTACGTCAGTTTATGACGTGCAATGGGGCAGCCCTCTTGCCCGGCGATTTTGCTGGCGATTCCCGTCGTCGCTGCTTGCGGATGTAAGGATTAGAAAGCATGGCTCGCGCGCAAACTGTCTATCTTAACAGCGGCGACATTCCCGCGCGCAAGGCTCTGCAAGCGGCGCTGGATCAGCTTGGATTCAAGCTCGTTCTGGACGATTCAGTTGAGCCCTTGAAGACCAAGGGCTATTTGTCTTGCACCCTGGACGGCGAAGATGCAGGCTTCGACCTGCGCTTTAAGAAGGCTGAAGAGGACCTTTATCCCGGCATCAAATCCGAACTCGGAAGCCGCGACGTGGCGATGAGCTTGCGTTGGGCCGGAGACCCGCGCGAGGAGCTCGCTGCGCTTGCCGTTTGCGCCGCGCTGGTCGGGAAGTTCGGCGCGATCGCCCATGAGCCGGAGCAGGACAAATTGCTGAGTCTTGACCATCTGCTCGCCAGGGCGAGGAAAGCCGCCGCGTCCCTCTGAGCCTCCGGAGCGTGCCGGCGTGTTCGAATGGCGTCATTTTGTGAGAGATGAGCCAAGCGGAGGCATCAAAATTGCTTGTTTGTGGTTCGCGAAGACGCAACCAAAGGTGAGTGGCTAGAAAGATGAAAGTGACATTCATCAGAAACACATCCGATGGCCGAAAAATCGAAGTCATCGGTCCCTATATTTGCGTAGCGGGCGAGCCCGTCGCGGACGGTCTCGTTGAGGTCGAAAGCCACCCAAATCGCAAAGCGATCCTGTCCAAGCTGCCTAACGCCACGCATATGGCGGGACCACTGGTCTTCACCTTCGAGGAAGCTTCTTCGGTGCGAGGCGCTTTGGCGGCTTCGATCGAGGCGGTTACCGATCCGGTCGAGATTTCAAAGCGCCTGCGCGACGCCCTGAACATACGCAACCGCAACGCAGGCATAGAATAAATCTTGGCGGACGTGGAAGTGGCAGGAGTTCCGGCACGCGCCCGTGATCCGATAATTCTCGGGAGAGACGGGCCAGAGTGGAGCTTTGTGGTAATAGATAGCCGAAGCTCCTCCTTACTTCGTTCGCGCCACCATGTCCGACGTCCAATTCACCGCCCGTTTCATCCAATCTCTGGATGCTGTTGACGCAGGGTCTTGGGACGCCTGCGCAAATCCAGTCGAGATTGACGATCGCAACGCCATTGGCGAACGCTACAATCCATTCATTTCACACGCATTCCTGCGCGCGCTAGAAACATCGAAATCTGTCGGCGCAGGAACGGGTTGGACTCCGCTTCATGTGTTGATCGAGGATTGCGAAGGGCGGCTTGTCGCGACCGCGCCCGCCTATATCAAAAGTCACAGCCTGGGCGAATATGTATTCGACCAAGGTTGGGCGCAGGCTTACGCCAAGGCGGGAGGCCGATATTACCCGAAGATCCAGATAGCCGCGCCCTTTACGCCGGTGACTGGCCGTCGGTTGCTGGTTGCGCGTGACGCTCCGCATGGCGCGCGTGATGCGCTGATAGAGGCTCTGCGCGCATTGGGCCGCTCCGCCGGGGCCTCGTCCATTCACGTCACCTTCGCGGCGGCCGCGGATGTGAAGGCTCTCAACTCCGCAGGTTTCCTGTCCCGAACCGGCGAACAGTTCCACTTTATCAACGAAGGCTATCGCGATTTCGACGATTTCCTTAACGCATTGTCTTCGCGAAAGCGCAAGACAATCAGGCGCGAGCGCAAGGAGGCGTTAGGCGCAGACCTTTCTGTCGACCTATTGACTGGCGCGGATATCAAACCGCAACATTGGGATGCCTTCTTTGCATTCTATATGGATACTGGTTCGCGCAAATGGGGGCGTCCATATCTCACGCGTGCGTTTTTCGACGAAATCGGACGTGCGATGCCGGAGCGTATTTTGTTGATCATGGCGCGTCGAGAGGAGAACTACATTGCCGGGGCCATAAATTTCCTGGGAGACGACGCGATATACGGACGCAACTGGGGCGCGATCGAGCACCGCGCGTTTCTCCACTTCGAGATTTGCTATTATCAGGCGATTGAATTCGCCATTCGCCACGGCTACCAGCGGGTGGAAGCGGGCGCGCAGGGAGAACACAAGCTCGCGCGCGGCTACCGTCCCGTCGTCACCCATTCAGCGCATGAGTTCGCTGACCCGCGTTTGAGCGAGGCGGTCGCGGCCTTTCTCGAACGAGAGCATGTAGTAGTCAATTCAATGATTGGTGAATATGAGGCCTTCCTCCCGTTTCGTCATGGGTGAAGCCGGAGCGGACCCGTCAGGGGGCCGCGCGGCCGGAGTTGTGAAGCAATAAGCGTCTCCTCCAGCGGGCGCTGCCCCATCGTGTCGAATGAAACCGTTGAGAGACTTACGTGACTTAATGCGAAGTGCCGCTCTCATTCTTTAGCAACGCGTCTTGCTCATGTGGCGAAGGAGTTGACGGAGTACCCCTTGACCGTGAATGAACTCGCGCACGGTTTGAACGATCACGTAAAGTCCGGGTATGAGAAAAATTCCGATTAGACTAGCGGCGATCATTCCGCCGAAGACGGAGGTGCCGACGGCCCGCTGCGTGGCGGCGCCCGCGCCCGTCGCTTTGACAAGCGGAACGAGACCCAGGATGAAGGCGAATGAGGTCATCATCACCGCGCGAAAGCGGAGACCCGCCGCGTCAACGGCGGCTTCCCGGATCGAGAGGCCCGCACGGCGTCGCTCCATCGCGAATTCGACGATGAGAATGGCGTTCTTCGCGGCAAGGGCGATCAATACGACAATGCCGATCTGCGCGAAGATATTGTTGTCGAGGCCCGTCAGTTTGAGCGCCACCATGGCGCACGAACAAGCCCACGGAGACTGAGAAAAGCACTGCGACCGGGATTGACCAGCTTTCATAAAGCGCGACGAGGAAGAGATAGGCGAACAGCACCGCGAGCGCGAGAATGCCGCCGGTCTGGCCCGAGGCCGATTTTTCCTGCAGCGCGGTGCCGGTCCATTCGAAACCAAAGCCCGGAGGCAGATTGGCCCGGGCGACGTCTTCCATCGCCACGATAGCTTCGCCCGAAGAACGACCCGGCGCAGGACCGCCGTTCAAGGTGACCGAACGCAGATTGTTGTAGCGCACGATGGAGGCCGGGGCGCTGACGAATTCAATGTCGGCGACGGCGCGCAGCGGCACGAGGTCTCCGGCGGCGCTGCGTATCTGCACGCGGAAAATATCGTCGACATTCATGCGATTGGTCGCGTCCGCCTGCGCCTTGACCTGCCAGGTGCGGCCAAAGAGATTGAAGTCGTTGATATAGGCTCCGCCAAGAGCCGTCTGCAGCGCCGAGAAAATATCGGCGACCGGAACGCCAAGCGTTTGCGCCTTGTCGCGGTCGACCTTCACCAGGATCTGCGGAGTCGAGGCGCTGAATGTAGTGAAGACGTTTTTCAGGCGCGGATCTTGATTGGCCGCGATCATCAGGCCGCGCGCAACGGCGGCGATTTCATCTGGCTTGGCGCCGGCAAGGCTCTGTATCTGGAACTCGAATCCCAAGCCGGCGCCCAGTCCCATGATCGGCGGCAAATTGAAGGGAATGACGATTGCGCTGGCGATTTTCTGAAATGCCGCGCGAAGCTCCGCGATCGCCGCGAAGGCTGACATCGAAGGGTCTTTCCGCTCCGCGAAGGGCTTCAGATTGACGACGAAAAAGGCCTTGTTCGGCAACGCCAGATTGTCAAGGATGCTCTTGCCGGAAACAGAGAAGACGCTCGCCGTCCAGGGCTTTTGCAGGATGATCAATTCCACGTCCTCCAGCGCTGCGGTGGTTCTCGAAATCGAGGCTGCGTCGGGAAGCTGCACTTCGCCCATGAAGGCGCCCTGGTCCTCGTCGGGCAGGAAGCCTGTAGGCACGATCTTGGCCAGAACGCCGGCGCCCACAGCGAACAAAAGCACGATGCCCCCGGATAGCAGCGCACGACGCACGAGCGGGCGCACCCAGGCCGCATAGCGATCGCGGCTGGCGTCGATGCCGTTCTGCAGCTTCGCCATCAGGCCAGTCGGCTTTGCTCGCCGCTTCAGGATAAGCGAACAAAGCGCAGGCGAAAGGCTCAAGGCGTTGACGGCCGAGATCAGCATCGCGAAACAGACGCTGACCGCGAATTGCTTGTAGAGCTGGCCGGTGATGCCCGGGATGAACGCTGTCGGCACGAAGACAGACAATAACACCAGCGTGATTGCGATGATGGGGCCGGTGATCTGCCCCATGGCTTTTTGCGTCGCCTCGGCGGGTGTCAGTTCGGGGTGATGTTCGAGCACGTGTTCGACGTTCTCAACGACAACGATGGCGTCGTCGACGACGATGCCGATGGCCAGCACGAGCGCAAGCAGCGAGACCGTGTTGAGCGAGAAGCCCAGCGCCAGCATCGCCGCGAAGGCGCCGACCAGCGCCACGGGCACGGCGAGGATCGGAATGATCGTCGCGCGGAAACTGCCGAGGAACACGAAAACCACGATGCCGACGAGCACGAAGGCTTCAATCAGCGTATGTTTGACCGCCTCCAGCGTCTGTTCGACGAATACGGTGGTGTCGTACATCACTTCGGCGGCGACGCCTTCGGGCATGCGCGGCTTCAGTTCTTCGAGCACCTTGCGCACGCCATGCGCGGTCGCGATGGCGTTGGCGCCTGGCGCCTGGTAGACGCCGATGCCCGCCGCCGGCTTGCCGTTGAACCGCGTCGTCGAGTCGCTGGCCTTGGCGCCCAGCTCAACACGCGCCACATCCTTGAGGCGCACCAGGCCGCCCTTGTCGCTCGCGCGGACGATGATGTTCTCGAACTCTGGAACCGTGATGAGGCGACCTTGGGCGGTAAGATTAAACTGGAAGTCGACGGCGTTCACGAGCGGGGCGGCGCCGATGCGGCCCACCGCCGCCTGAACATTCTGCGCCTGGACGGCTGTCACCACGTCCTTGCTGGTGAGCCCGAGGCTTGCGAGGCGATCTATGTCGAGCCAGATGCGCATGGAATAATCCAGCGGCCCGAACAGCACTGCCTCGCCGACGCCCGGCACGCGCGCCAGTGCGTCTAGAGCGTTGATGGTCGCATAATTGGAGAGGAACAGCGCGTCCTTTGAGCCGTCCGGCGAGTGGAAGGTGACGACCTGCACCATGGCGGCCGACTTCTTCTTCACCGTAACACCGAGTCGCTGGCTCTCGGGAGGAAGTTGCGACATGATCTGATTTACGCGGTTCGACACGTTGACCGCGTCAAGGTCCGGATTGGAGCCGACCTCGAAGCTCACGAGCAGACTATAGCTGCCGTCGGCGCCAGAGGTCGATTTCATGTAGAGCATCTTCTCGACGCCGTTGACGGCGGGCTCGACAATCTGGCCGATCGCCTGCTCGACCGCGCCCGCGTCAGCGCCGGGGTAGAGCGCCGTTACCTGCACCTGCGGAGGCACGATGTCAGGGAACTGCGCCACGGGCAGCGCGAAATAGGCGATGACGCCTGCGACCAGGATGACGATGGAAATGACGAAGGCGAGGCGCGGTCGCTGGATGAAGATGGAGGAAAGCATGACGCGTCCTCCTATTTCGCGAATGCGGGCGCGGATTGCGGGGCGACCGTCGCACCCGGCCGGGCTCGCTGCAATCCTTGAACGATCACCCGTTCGCCGTCCCTGACCCCATCCTCGATGCCGAGAAAGCCGTCGCTTTGGATGCCCAGTTTCACGCGCCGTTGTTCAACCTTGTTCTCGTCGTTCACGACGAAGACATATGGGCCGCTTTGATCCGATGCGATGGCGGCCTGTGGCACTGCGACCGACTTTTCCGACGCCGCCCGCTGGACGATCACTCGGACGGTCTGGCCGTCCGTGAGCAGACGTCCATTGTTTTTGAACGTGGCGCGAAGAATTTGCCCGTCAGTCCGCGGGTCGACGATCACGTCCAGAAAATCAATCTTGCCGTCTTGCTCGAAGAATGACCCATCCGCAAGCTTGAGGCGCACGTTCATGGTGGAACCCTTCTCGCTAGAGCGACGCGCCTCGAGGATTTCCTTCTGGCTGACGGAGAACAGGACGCGGACCTCGTCGTCGCGAACGACTGTGGCCAAGACGCCGCTGTCCGGCCCCACCAGATTTCCCGGCGTCACGGTGGCTCGGCCAATTCGTCCGTCAATTGGCGACGCGATGCTCGTATAGGACAGGTTTATCTTGGCGAGCTCGAGCGCGGCCTTGCCCTCCTTGACCTGACCCAGCGCCCGCAGCTGGTCGGCGGTGAGCTGGTCGACCTGCAACTCCGACATGGCCTTTGTCTTCACCAGGATTTTGGCGCGGCGCAGCTGCTGCTCGGCGTTCACCAAAGCGGCCTGCGCCTGCGCCAGCTGGGCTTCTCTTTGATCCAGGGCCGCCTCGAACGGTTCCCTTTCGATCTCGAACAGGACCTGACCGGCCTTGACCCGGTCGCCGTCTTGAAACTTTCGCGGCCCCAGGACGCCGGTCACCCGAGCCCGCACCTCCACTTTGTCTAGCGATTCGACGTGGCCGATGAAATCGCTTTTGCGGTCCAGAGCCCTCATCTCCGCAGGCTGGACCAGAACCGCCGGCGCAGGCTGAGCGGGAGCGTCGGCCGCACAAGCAAATCGGCAAATGGATGCGAAAAGTCCACCAGCAATCCCTGTCGCTAGTCTCCTGGCGAGTTTGACGTCCGACACGAGATGATTCCTCCAGGCGGCGGCCACTGTGGCGGCAGGTTGATCAAACCCGAAATATCCAGTGCAGCTTTAGCGATAGCCTTAGGTTTTACAATCCCGTCAGCACAGAATTCTGTTGTAAATTCAATCGAGCCGGCCTCTCAGCGCCGCGAGAATGAATAGTGATTTTGGGGACGGAGCGAGCCTCACGCTAGTCGGTTGTAGCGCATGCGGCGTTAGGCGCATCGGCCGGACCGACGATATTTTCCTTGATGATTTTTTCGATGCGCAGTTTCGCCTCGGCGGGTTCCTTGTCGAAGATATTGGTCGTGTAGTCCTTCGAAGTCGGCTTGGCGGTGGAGGCGTTCACGGGTTGATCCGTCTTGCTCACGTCGATGGAGACGACGGTGGAGAGGCCGGGACGTAATGGCTGCTTTTCAATCTCGTCGGTGCGCAGGCCGATGCGGACGGGCACGCGCTGGACGATGTGAATGAAGTTCCCGGTGGCGTTATCTGGAGCGAGAAGCGCGAATACGCTGCCAGAGCCGGGAATGACGCCTTCCACGACACCATGGTACGTGGCGCTGTTCCCATACAGGTCCACCGAGATATTCACGGGTTGCCCGGGGCGCACGCGCTCCATGCTGTTCTCGAAGAGATTCGCCTCGATCCAGAGGTAATCGAGCGGAACGATGGTCATCAGCTGGTCGCCGGGCCGCACGCGCAATCCGACTTGCGCCTTGCGCTTCGCGACGTAGCCCGAAACGGGCGCTTTGATGCTTTGCCGCGCGAATTCGATGAAGCTGTCCAGATATCGGGCTTTGGCGGCCTCGATGTCCGGATGGTTCGTGCGCGAGACGCCCTTTATCCTCAATTCCACGGCCTGGAGTTCGGCTCGCCCTTCATGCAGGTCCGCGTCCAGCGATGCGAGCTGATCTTCCGCGTTCTGCAGCGTTTGACGAGAAATGGAGCCGCTCGGCAGCGCCTCGCGATAGCGGGCGATATCGTGTCGCACCTTTTCGCGTAGCGCGATGCGCGAAACGATCTTCTGGCAGGCTTGGCGCTGTGTCGCGAAGAGCGCGCCCACGGAACGCACCGACTGTGCGAGTTGCGCCTCGGCCTGATCGAGCGCCGCGCGCGCGCGCTGCTCGTCCAGTCGCACCAGCACGTCGCCTTTGTTCACATGCTCGGACTCCTCGGTCAAAACCTCCGAGATGACGCCGGTCGCGTCCGCCTGCACCGGGACAATGTTGCCGACGACGAAGGCGTTGTCCGTCGTCACCCGGAAACGGTCATGCACATTCCATTTCACGAAGAAATATACAGCGACGACGCCCGCAGTCAGAGCGACAAGCGAAAGGAGAACTAGGCGGCGTGTGCGTAGCGTCTTGCGATCGAATTGCATGGCCTATCCAGGGACGTGAGCGTTGACCGGCGTTTTTGCGCATTTTTTTTCGCGGTGGCCTATCCGCCTCCGAGCGATTCAATCGTTTCCACGATTGGCGTCAGCGAATCCTGCTCGGGCGCGGGTCTTGGTCTTGCTGCAACGGCGTCATTCTCATAGCCGCCGCCCAGCGCCTGGATCAAATCCACATTGGCGACGAGATCGTCGGCGTCGAGCATTTCGAGATAATAGACCTGCTCAAGCAGAACATGGCTCTCGGCCAGCAGCTCGCGCTTGTCGCGCAAACCGCTGCGCCAGCGCGAAACGGCGAGTCCGAGCTCCGCGCGCTTGGCGCCGACCAGTCGGCGTTGCGCCTCGGTTTGCGCCCGCGTTTGCTTGAGATTGGCGAGGCTGTCGGCCACCTGCTGCGCCGCCTCCAGCAGCGTCTCATTGTAGGAGTCGACCGCTTCGTCATATTCCGAGCGTCGCTCTTCAAGCACGCCACGCAAGCTACCGCCATGAAATATGGGGAGGTGAATATTCGGATTGACGACATAGCCGATCGCCGAACCTCGGAACAGATATTTGCCAAGGTCGTCGATCAATGGCGAAGATCTCGACGCTTCGAACCCACCCGCGATGGTAAGATCAAGGGAGGGGAGGAACGCCGCCTTGGCGACGTAAATCCGTTCGGCGGCCGCTTCCGCGCGGTTCATGGCGGCGGCGAGATCCGGTCGGCGAGCCAGCATTTCGACGGGAAGATGTTTGGGCAGTGGCGGAGGCACAGGCTGAGTCATGCGCTGCGCGCCAATAATTCCCCGTCCCGTATCGGGACCTTCGCCCATAAGGCGCGCAGCCAAATCCTGTTGCATGGCGAGCAGGGCTTGAACGCCCGCTTCGCGTTTGACCGACGTCTCCACATCCGCGGCGGCTTGGGTCACCCCGTCCTGGGTGTCGATGCCCGTGCGGTAGCGTGTTTGCGCGAGGGCGAGCACCTCCCGCCGCAGCTTCGTCAGTTTGCGCGCCACTTCAACCTGCCGCGACAGGGCGCGAATACGGAAATACACGCGCGACAGCGAGGTTGTGAGGAGAAGTCGGGCTTCTTGCGCTTGCGCCTGCTGAGCGGCGGCCTGGCCGAGCGCGGCGTCGAGCGCCGCCTGATTCTTGCCCCAGAAATCGAATTGGTAGGTCAGCCCCAACGGATTGATATAGGCCATGGTCTTCTCCAATCCCGCCAGATTGGGATTATAGGATGCGACCACTCCGTGATTCGGGATACGGGATTGACGCATTCCCAGATCCATGTTGAGGAACGGCGTCAATGGCGCGCCCTCGACTTTTGCTATGGCTTCCGCTTCGCGCAGCCTTTCGAACGCCTTCTTGAGGTTCGGATTGTCGGCCAATCCTTTTTCGATCATCCGATCGAGTTCGGGGCTGTGAAAGCGCCGCCACCAGTCGCTCTCGGGCCAAATCGCGTCGACCTTTGCGCTTTTTCCGGTTCCTGATTGCGCCAGAGTGCGCTCCATGGCGGGCGGGTTCAAAAATTGAGAGCGCTCGCTCGTCGGGGTCGTTTCCGCACAGCCCGCAAGAAGCAGCAAGAGCAGCCCGGCTCGGGCCGCAAGAGAGAAATATCGAGGGGTCATGGCTGTTCCATCAACTCCTCGGCCTTGAGCTGCTTCAACTCCTGCGCGCCGCTGAGACGCGGGACATGAGTCGAGCGAGCAAACCAGATAAAGGCGGCGAGTAGCGCAAAGACGAAGGCGCCAAGAAGGAAGGCGTCGTTCAACGCCAGCAGTGACGCCTCCTGTTTTAGAAATATTGCCACCTGACTGCGCGCCATCGCCGCAGAGTAGGCCGGCAGCATGGTCTGGAGCCGGTTTGAAAGCTCAGACATCTGATCGAGCTCGGCGTAACGTCTGCCGCTAAATTGGTCGGACAGATCCAGCACGTGGACAGGCGTACGCCGGAATTGCACGACCGCCTGCAGCGAGATGCCGAACGCGCCCGCCGCCGTTCGTAGCAGAGCAAGCTCTTCGGCGGCGCGGATGAGCTGGGCGCCCTGAAGCCCACGCATCGCGATCGTGGCCAATGGCGCGAAGAACATGGCGAGCGAGAAACCGAAAAAAGTCATCGGCAATGCGATCTGATCGAAGGAGGCCTGCTTGTCGTAGAGGCCTATCCAGGTCAACGTGACCGCGACGCCTATGAAGTTAAGGCAGGAGACTAGTCGAACGTCGACGCTCTTGCATAGCTCATGCACGATCGCGGCGACAGGGGCGGCGAATAACAGCATCGACATGTAGACGAGGCCGGCAAGATCGGAGCTGTAACCCAGAAGCAGCTGCAACTGCCCGACGAAGAGCGAAAGGGTTCCCTGAATGATCAGAAATCCCGCCATCGAGCAGATCACCGCAACAGCGTAATTGCGATTTCCGAACAGCCTCAGGTCCAGTGCTGGATGGCGTTCGCCGAGAGACCAGATGATGAAAATGGGTAGCGCAACGATGACGATGACCAGGGCGGTCGCCAGTATCGGCGAAGCGAACCAGTCGAAGTCGTTGCCCATGTTGAATATGGTTTGCAGACCGAAAAGGATTGCGGCAAGCAAGAGAAAATCCGACGACGTCAACCGAGGGAAGCGCCGCCTGAAACCCCGGCCGTAATAGAGCGAAATTACTACTCCCGCGGCGAGCAGCGTTACTGGGATGTTCATATAGAACAGATAGCGCCAGCCGAGGTGCTCCGAATACCAGCCGCCCATGAACACGCCGACCATGAAGGGCAAAATACCCAGCATGCCCCATAAGCCGACGCCGACAGTGCGCAGATGTTCCGGATATTCATTGAGCACGATCGACTGCGCAATCGGCAGAATTACGCCGCCCGTGAGCCCCAACAGAATGCGCATGGGCAGGAAAAACGCGATTGTCTGGCTCATGGTGCAGATAAGAGAAACGATTGCGTAGAGAATGTAAGCCGCCGTTAGAGTGCGATAGTCGCCGAATCGCGCCGCTATCCAGCGTGAAATCGGCAGTCCGAGCGCAATTCCGATCATATGGTCGGTGGTGCCCCATGAGCCAAAACTCGGGTTGACGCCCTGCAGGCTGCCCGCTGCATAGGGTACCAGCACCGTATATCCCGGCACATTCGACAGAATGACAACGGTCGCGACTTCAAGCACTGCACTCAGAAGTGCGAGGCGCCAGCCGTTGAGTGGGCGATTGTCCGTCACAGGCATGGAGGAACAATGCCTCCGTTCTTGCGTCTGTTGAACGCGCTCGAGCGCGAGCGGCCGCTTGCTGGCGCTCCTGAATTGATGATGGAGATGGCGCGGGCGTGGTTCAAACGGATTCCTACCATGCGAATGCTAGTAGGAGTCATCAGCCCCGACGACTGGAGACGCGAGGCGGTTATACGGCGAACTCCATCGCCGGCTAAAAGCTTAAATGTTAAGACATTGGCGTTGTCAATAATCTTCTGCCGCCAGCCGGCGAGCGGTCGGATATTCTCCCCAGTTATCTGCGTTGGCGGAAAATCAAGGCGCGTTTTTCAACATCCTTGGCGAGTTTCGGGCCACGGAATAAGAGCGAGGCAAATCGGTGTCCGCGCGGCGCGCGAGCAATTGGATCTGAGCTTCGAGAAGTCTATTCGGGCAGAAGGCTTCGCAGTAGCCCCCCGCTGGCCACGATAATGCCTCCGGCGAGCCCCGCGACAGCCGCGACAAGCAGGAAGAACCCTTCATGCGTAAGGCCCGTCCAAAGCCCCCCAAGCCAGCCTGCCAGGAGATTGCCGGTAAAGCTTGTCGCCAGCCATAGGCCCATCACGGCGGAGCGCGATTGGGCAGGCGCCATGCGCGCCACCAGCGACAGGGCGATCGGAGCAAAATAAAGCTCTGCGAGAGTAATGACAGCGAAATACACAGCAAGCCAAAGCCAGCTAGATTTCACATCGCCGTTTTCCCATGCTGCCAGCGCCATGACGAGATAGCCGAGAGCGACGCCGATGCACCCAAGCGCCAATTTAGCGATCGTCGGCGGTTCCTGACCTGTCCGGGCTCGCCGCGCCCACCAGGCGACGAGCGGCGGCGTGAAGAGGAATACCATCAGCGGATTAAACGCCTGGAACCAGGTGACCGGAATCTCTCCTCGCCAAATCAGCAGATTGACGCTGCGATCAGTGAAACTTTCCGCCCAGAGCGCAATCGTATTGCCCTGTTGTTCATAAGCAGCAAAGAACAAGGCTGACGGCAGGAACAGCAGCAACAGACCGAGCATTGCGTGGCGCAAGTCTGATTTGGCTGTTGGGTTCAATGGTTGTCGTTCACGCGCCTTCGGGTCCGTGGGCAATGTTGGAAGGCCGAGGATATAAATTACGAGGCCAATCGCCATGCCCACGCCAGCGCTGGCGAAACCGTAATGCCAACCAAGGGTTTCGCCTAGCGAACCGCTGACGAGCGGTGAAAAGAACGCACCGATGTTTATGCCGACGTAGAAAATTGAGTAGGCGCGGTCGCGGCGCGCGTCGTCAGGCGCATAGAGCCCGCTAACCTGCGTCACGATGTTGGGCTTGAACGCGCCGTTCCCCAGTATGAGCAAAAGCAAAGCGAAGAGGAAAAGGGACTCGGAGGCCATCATGAAATGGCCCGCGACCATCAGCGCCGCGCCCAGCGCCACGGTGCGGCGTCGGCCCAGCCATCGGTCGGCGAGGAGACCGCCAAGGATTGGCGTCAGATATACGAGGCCGGTGTAAAGCCCGTATATCTGGGACGCCAGCGGTTGAGCCTCGAGTGGACCGGACAAGGTCTCAAGACCGCGCTTCAAGGCGTCAAGGCCAACAACCGTATGGGCGCGCTCGGCCTTGAACAAATATTTGACCATATAGAGGACGAGGAGCGCCCGCATGCCGTAGTAGGAAAATCGCTCCCACATTTCCGTTGCGAAAAGGAACGTCAGGCCTTTCGGATGGCCGAACAATTCGGGCGTGGCGCAAGCAGGAACCCTGTCGCCTGGCGTGTCGTTTTCCTTCCGCCGAGGATCGGGCTGCATGGCGCTCAAATCCGCTGGGCCTTCCATTTGATTGAGCAGCCGATTGATGGAATTTGCTTTTCCGTCGCGTGGCCAGTCGAGACGACTGCGTGCATCGCGTCGACGAGTTCGCGTTTTGCGCCCGGTGGAGGCGGAGTTGTGCGACTCTCGTCAAGTCTGCCCCGGTATTTCAGCTTGCGGTCCCGGTCATAGCCGAAGAAGTCGGGCGTGCAGACCGCGCCATAGGCGCGCGCAACGGATTGCGTCTCGTCATGAAGATAGGGAAAAGGCAAGTCATGCGCCTTGGCGAACTTCTTCATGTTGGCGAAGGAATCTTCCGGGTAGGCCTTGGCGTCATTGGAGCAAATCGCCGCAAATCCAACTCCCTCCGCCATGAGGAGGCGGGCGTCGGCCACAAGCCGTTCGATGACGGCGATCACATAGGGACAGTGATTGCAGATAAAGACGATCACTGTTCCGTTCTTGCCCTCTAGATCCTGCAAAGCGTAGCTGCGACCGTCCGTGGCGGGAAGCTGAAAATCGATCGCTGGCGTGTCAAGCGTGATCTCGTTCGTGATCGCAACCATGCCATGGTCTCCTTTGGCGATGCCTCACGCGGAACTTCTTACCATGATCAGAGCCCCAGGTGATTATCGTCCCTGACCTGCGTGATGTGACAGCCCCGGTTTATCTCAGCGCGAGTGCGTAAAACGCCATTGCTCGTCAGTAAATCGGATGGCGCGCGCACATGGTTCGGACCTCCTCGCGAATTCCTGCGTGCAGTTCTTCGTCGGCGGGCCGCCGCAAGACCGCGTCGATCCAACGCCCGATGGTCTGAAATTCCGGAACGCCGAAACCCCTTGTGCTCCCAGCATTGCTGGACAGGCGAAGTCCTGAAGGCGCTTCAGGCGGTCGGGTATCGAAAGGGATAAGATTTTCTTGTTCGCTGCGAGGCCGGCGCGCTCCAGCGCCGCCGCCGCGATATCGCCTGTGATGCGCCGTTCGGCAAGGTCGACCAGCATAAGGCCGGTGTCGGTCCCGCCGGTCACTACACGGAGCCCCGTGCTGGCGAGAACGTCCGCGAGAGCGCGGGCATTGTCCAGAACTGCTTGATTATACGCTTTGAATTCGGGCCGAAGCGCCTCGCCGAGGCACGCCGCCTTGCCGGCGACGCAATGCAGCATCACCGAGCCCTGCACGCCGGGAAAAATGCCGGAATTTATCTTGCCGCTCAGCGCCTCATCATTCCACAGCGCCATGCCGCCTCGCGCGCCGCGCAGGGATTTATAAGTTGTCGTTGTCACGACATGCGCGTGCGGAAACGGATTCGGATAAAGTCCCGTCGCGACGAGCCCCGCGAAATGGGCCATATCCACCATCAAATAGGCTCCCACTTCATCGGCGATTGCGCGCAAGCCGGCGAAATCGATAACACGGGTATAGGCCGATCCTCCTGCGACGATCATGCGGGGCCGGTTGACAAGCGCCTGCTTGCGGACTTCATCGAGGTCGATGAGCTCTGTCTTCCGGTTCACGCCGTAGAACGCGATCCTGTAGTCGCGGCCGGTCAAGGTCGCGGGATGGCCGTGGCTGATATGCCCGCCTGCGGCGACGCTCATCGAAAGAATGGTTTCGCCCAGCTTCAGCAGCCCCAGATAAACGCCTGCGTTCGCGTTCGAACCCGAGTGCGGTTGCACATTGGCGAAGCGACAGCCAAACAGCCGCCGTGCGCGCTCAAGCGCCAGAGCCTCAATTTCGTCAGCGAATTTCGCGCCCCCATAATAGCGGGCGAAGGGCCGACCCTCGACGGTCTTGTTCGTCAGCACCGAGCCCTGGGCCTCCAGCACCAGTCGCGACACGATGTTTTCGGATGCAATCAGTTCAATGCCGTCCTGTTGCCGCCGTAATTCGCTCCGAATCGCGCGAGCAAGTTCTGGATCCGAATCCAGGCCCGCGTCGAAATAGCCGCTGTGCGTGCAGGGCATCCGCATCTCTCGACAGTCATCGTTACTTCGCAATTAAACGCCCATTGCGTCCAGGCTTCCGGGATGAGCTTCGACCGGGGCAATCGAACGGGGCACAACGACCGCCCTTCGCATTCGTGCTTGGCGATCAACGGAGTCTTGTTGACGCGATAAGTTGTCACTGCGCCGAAGCTACTGGCCCCAGAGGGCGCGCCCCGGCCCCGCGGACACCGAAACCCCGACAGTCAGCTTGTCGGTGACGGCGTAATCCACTCCTGCTCCCACAGTTCCGATCGCCCTCACATTCGTGGAGGCGTCGAAGAGCCCGTTGATGGAGTCAGTCGGTGTCGTGAAGCCACGACCAATGACATCTGGCCTCACCAAAGCGACTCCCGCAGTGACGAACGGCATGATTCTCCCCATATCATAACCGAATTTCACGTTGGCGCTGGCGTAGTCGAAACCCCGGACGACTCCCTGCTGGAACAGCGCCGGAGAATATCCCGCGCTCGCCTGAATCCCTAGAACGAGATTATTCGCGAAGGCGTGATCATATCCAATCAATCCGGCGCCGCCAGCGCCGCCCTTGACGCCTTTTCCCGAGACGACAAACATCTCGCTGCCTACATAAAGCCCGTTCCAGATCGACGGCTCCTGCGGGGGAGCAGGTTGTGGAAGGGTGAATGTGGGGGGAGGCGTCGGCGAAACATCATCCGCCAAGGCCGCAGTGGCGCTGGCGAGCGCGACCGACGCAAGAATGGATTTAGACGCGATCCGCATAGGAGTTGCCTTTTCTCTCGCTGGACGAGGTGACCGGAACTGAGGAGATTCGCATCTGATCAGGGCGTTTAAGTGGCGGAAGGAGTTACTGAAAAGCATCATCTTTATTTGATTGACCCCAGGTGGCCGTTGATCGCGAGAAATAGGTCCGGGTCCGACCAGAAGCTGTAGCTACGTATATGTACCGGCTTGAAGGCCCTGTGGTCAATTTGCTTTATTTATTAGGTCCCTAAGGCCCTCCCGCCGGAGGGGCGGAATTCAGGCGTTGTGGTTTCCCAGAAGGGCCCAAGGCATTGGGCGTGCGGAAAGGGGTGGCACGACGGCCACCCTGGAGCGTCTTTCTCGGGCAAAAGATGGAAATACCTCAGTGACAATGTCCTTGGAATACACGGAAAGCCCTGCTTACTCTCCCTCTTCGAGCGGGGATAAAACCGGTCACGCCATGACCCGCAATTGCGTCGCCAAGGCGCTGCAACGCCGCTTGGGCCTGTCGACCGCAGAATCCTTCGATTATGTCGATCAGGTTCTAGCGGAAATTATGGACGCTGTTGCTTCCGGGGACGAGGTTAAACTCAGAGCTTTCGGAAGCTTCCGGGTGCGCTCCAAGAGAGAGCGCCCGGGCCGGAATCCCAAGACCGGGGTTTCGGTTCCGGTATCCGCTAGACGCGTCGTCACATTTAAGCCATCGCGTGTCTTATGCCACCTCGTCAACAAATCGAGCGGGCGGTCTGAGGCGGAGTGCGAAACAAACGATTGATCGCCGCGCCGTGAAATTGATCCTTGCCATTCTCCCGATCATCTCAGTCGCAGGCTCGTCCAGAAGAAGGCGTAAGGTCTGCGCCAGAGGCTGACGCGCCGTTCCCGTTTCAGCGGGTCAAAGGAGATTGGCGAAGTTTCCTGAACCGCTGATCCATCCGCCCCGCTAGGGAGGAGGGCAAGAAGGCGGGAGCTTGGCGTTTCATGAGGATCGCCTCGACTTACGGTTTTGACCATACGCCGAAGCTCTCTCTTGCCGACCACCCGAATGAGTCGAAGCGAGCAAGAAAGGCTGGCCGGCGGCTCAAACCTGATCGGAGCCAGAGCATGCGATTCGACCGTGCTGAGATTTTCTAAGCCATTGAAAAATATGAACAGGAAAAACTCGCGGGCCCCGCCTGACGCCATTCGCATGAACCGCGAATGATCGAGCTCTTCAGCGAATTAGTCTAAGCTGCCTGCCGGTGCCTTGGGTCATAAAGCTATGACATAGCAGCAGAGCTTGCAGTCTTTGCGGGCGCTATCTAAATTGACGATGAAATCAGACGCGGGGGGCGGGATATGCATTTTTGCCACCCAGCCAGCTTGCAAGACTAGGTTTCGCGTTGAAGTGGGCGGGTTTCCAAGCGCCTTTAGAGCCACGGGTAAATTACTCGCGACGAGAGAGGGAAAGCTCGCGCGGGACTGGAAGTAGCGGTCTGGGAAATGAAAAAATGAGAAATCCAGGACTGCCGTAATGGTTGACAGTGCAACAATTCATATCGTCGACGACGACAAAGCAATACGTGAACTCGCTGAGTTTGCTGCTGAAGATTGAGGGTTACGCCACATTCGCTCATCAGTCGGCTGTGGGCCTTCTTGAAGCGATTGGTCATGTGGAGTGCGACTGCGTGGTCACTGACCTGCGGATGCCGGGCATGACGGGCATAGATCTTTTGAGTGCGCTAAGAAAACGAAGGGCCGCGCTACCAGTCATTTTGCTTACCGCGCACGCGGACGTGCCTATGGCGGTTCAAGCGATGAAGATGGGAGCCGTGGACATACTGGAAAAGCCCTTTAACGATGATGCGCTGCTAACCTCAATTCGGCATGCATTGACGCGCGGGAAAGATGATAGGGGACAAAACACAAGGATACAGGCGATTCTTTCCAAGTATGCGACTTTAACGAAGCGGGAGATCGAAGTGTTGTCATGGCTGCTCAAGGGACAGCCTAACAAGGTTATTGCTGATGAGATGGGCATCAGCAAGAGGACCGTGGAGGTACATCGTGCTTCCGTAATGGCGAAGATGGAGGCGCAGAGTTTGGCTGAACTTGTGCAAATGGCGCTGCTGGTCAAGGACGAGGGCTTGGCGGAAAGTTCTTCCTGACAGCGCAATGCAATGCGGCATGAGGGGGCGGCGGCTAACTTCTAACCGTGCTGGCGGCCGTATCCTGAGCGGCCAAGGGCAGAATAAATCCAATTAGAAGTCCGTCTCGCCCAGTTCGCGTCGCCCATAATTTACCGCCGTGCGCTTCAATGATGGCGCGAGAGCTCGAAACAGCTAACTCGACACAGCTGATTTCCCCTGGTGGAGATGCAGCGTCAAGATCCCATTCGAATTGTTTGGCCAATTCCGCGCCGGCCTTGATGACTTCAACGCATATATGCGTTGCGTTTGACGATGTTGAAACAACGAGATCATGTTCTGGATCGGACCGCCTCGCTTCGGCGGCGTTGCGCAAAAGATTAATCAGGACATGACCAATCTGAGCCCGGTCGGCGAACACATCGCAATTCTCTGCAACGAGGCGCAGTTCGACAGGAAATCCGCGTTCCTCATGATTTCTGAATATCCCTCTGTGGGCGATCTTGAGCGAACGATGCAGACTGATCACGGTCCGGCTGGTTTCGTTGTGTGCGATGAATTCCTGCAGCTGGCCGACGATTTTTCCTGCTCGCGCGATCTGAGAAGCTGCATTTTCTATGGTTTCCTCCACGCTCGCGGGTCGTTTCTCCGAGGGTATCGCATAAAGGCGGCTTATGGATTTGACGTATGTGAGCGACGCGGCCAGTGGCTGGCTAAGCTCATGAGCGATCTCCGCCGTCATGCATTTCATGGCTTCCAGATTGTCCGCGTGCGAAGCCCGGAGCCTGTATTCCGACTTCTTGCGAAGGGTGATGTCCTGCGCGTAACCCCGCCAGATCACGCTCCCGGCGCCGTCGGCCAGAGGCAGAAATTCCGCTTCTATCCAGATGATCCCTTTTTGCGGATGGTCATATCGGAATTCCTCTCGCCATCGCCTCAAACCCCGCGCGCATTCTGAGAGACCGGCATCGATGCGCGGCTTGTCTTCGCGGTCGATGCAAAGAAACAAAGCGTCCGCGTTGTGTTCCACATCGCCCGGCGCGAAGCCAAATAGTTCATGGAAGTTTTCTGAAGCATATGGGAATCCGCAATGTCCTGCACCGCTATGATAGAATGAACAGAACGCGCCTTGAAGAGAAGCGCTCGCGTCAGCGAGTTGCACCAGCGGCGCAAGCTTTTCGCGGGGCAAGCGCTCCGCGACGTTTCTGGTGCTACGGAAGGCCACGGCAAGGGCGCATGTTCCCGCGCCGCCAAGCAGAAAAAATAGTGGTCCAAGCCAGTCGCGAATGTCCGTGCGAGAGCCTGTCCACGCGCAATATATTCCCGAGACTAGAAGCAAAACGACGGCTCCAATGCAAAGACTCTGCGTGAGCTGCTTCTTGTAGCTGGATAGCAATTGGTGCATCGGGGCGCTATGACTCTTTGGGTTCAGTGGGCGCAGTTTCCATCTCAGAATGGCCTCTATTGTGACGCTTTGGCAAGCTGCGCTCTGGTTTGCCTACGACCGTCGCGAACGCGCTAAGCTCGGCGGAGCGAAACGACGGCTTCGCCGTCCCCTAGCGGCATGGGCGGATTTGCCTATCTTATCACGCTAGCGAATTTTATTCGGGTGAGAGCCTCCATGCGACGTTTCATTGGCGCAATAGATCAAGGGACGACAAGCAGCCGCTTCATCATTTTCAATCGGGATGGGAAGATCATCTCTGTTGATCGGCGCGAGCATGCGCAGATCTATCCGCGTCCAGGTTGGGTAGAGCACGACGCGTTGGAGATCTGGCGCAACACGCTGGCGACCATGGAGGGGGCCGTCGCCAAGGCGGGGATCGGCCCGTCGGATTTCGCCGCGATTGGAGTCGCAAATCAGCGCGAAACCACGGTTCTCTGGGACAAGGCGACCGGAGCGCCGCTTCATAACGCCATTGTGTGGATGGATACCCGCACCGATGCGGCTGTCGCTCGGTTTGCCCGAGATGGCGGGATAGACCGCCTGCGTTCGCGGACGGGATTGCCGCTCGCGACCTATTTCTCCGCGCTGAAGCTTGCGTGGCTGCTTGAGAATATTCCCGGGGCGAGGATAAGGGCCGCGAACGGCGAGATTCTCTTTGGCACAATCGACGCCTGGCTGATCTGGAATCTGACAGGAGGGCCTAAGGGCGGCTTGCACGTCACCGATGTCACCAATGCCTCGCGCACGCAAATGATGGCGCTGGAAACCTTGGATTGGGACGAGGAAGTTTTGCGCCTTTTTGAAATTCCTCGGGCCTGTCTTCCAGAGATCCGCTCGTCGAGCGAGGTTTATGGCTCGTGCGAACTTGCGCTCGGCGGCATGACTATCCGGAATGCGGAAGCGTGGAATGCGATCCTCGGTGCGCCGCTATCCGGGGCGCTCGGCGATCAACATGCTGCATTGCTGGGGCAGGCCTGTCTGCGGCCCGGCGAGACAAAAAACACATATGGAACGGGGTGTTTCCTGCTGTTGAACACCGGAGAGGTCCCGCATATTTCCACGAAGGGGCTGATTACGACGCTTGCCTTCAAGCTCGGCGACGCCAAGCCTGTCTACGCCTTGGAGGGCTCGATCGCTATAGCTGGCGCGCTGGTGCAGTGGCTTCGCGACAATCTTGGACTGATTAAGGACAGCGCGGATGTGGAGGCTTTGGCGCGCTCCGTCGCCGACAATGGCGACGTCTATTTCGTCCCGGCCTTTTCGGGGCTTTACGCGCCGCGCTGGCGCGGCGACGCGCGCGGCGTAATCGCTGGCCTCTCGCACCACAGCAACAAGGGGCATATCGCACGCGCCGCGCTTGAAGCGGCGGCGTATCAGACCCGCGAGGTTCTCGCAGCCATGGCGGAAGACGCGGGTACGCCTATCATGGAACTTAGGGTTGACGGCGGCATGGCGGCGAATGATCTCCTGATGCAATTCCAGTCTGACATTCTTGGCGTTCCAGTCGCGCGACCAGCAAACATTGAAACAACCGCGCTGGGGGCCGCCTATGCGGCGGGGCTCGCGGTGGGCTTCTGGCGCAGCGCCGAGGACATCGCGGCGCACCGGCGGAATGATCGGCGCTGGATTCCGGAAATGGGAGCGAGCCAGCGCGAACGACTTATCGCCTCCTGGGAAAAGGCGGTGGAGCGCTCGCTTGGCTGGAAGAGCTGACGCAGCGGCTAATTGAACAGGACTACGCCATGCCGCGCCCCGGAAAGGTCTTCCTGGAAGGCGGCTCCTGTCGTTCGGCGCCTAAGTCGCCGTCGCCCGCGCGGCTTCGATATAGAGTTGACGCAACAGTCTGGTCATTTCGCCGGGAACTCCCTGACCGACAGGCGAACCGTCAATCGCAACAACCGGCAGGACGAAGGTCGTGGCGCTGGTTAAGAAGGCCTCTGCGGCGTCTAGCGCTTCTGCGACGGAGAATGCGCGGCGTTCGATCCTGAGGCTGCGTCTTTCCGCCAGCGCGACGACGGCTTTGCCCGTGCATCCGGGAAGGACCGAGGTTGAATTTGGCCGCGTCACGATCGTAGCCTGCTTCGTGATGATGAAGGCGGTGGAAGAGGCGCCTTCCGTGACCGCGCCGTCGCTGTCAATCATCCAGGCTTCCTGACAGCCCTCGGCGAGGGCGGCCTGTTTTGCAAGAACCTGCGCCAGCAGCGACGTGCTCTTGATGTCGCGGCGCGCCCAACGGATGTCGGGCAAGGTCTTGACGGCTATACCTGCGACTACGGTCGGAGAATTGATTATGTTTTTCGCTTGCGTGAACATGACCAGCGTCGGGATCGTATCCGGCGGAAATCCAAAATCCCGAGTGGGGGCGGCGCCGCGAGTTATCTGGAGATAGACCAATCCTTCCTGCAAGTCGTTGCGCGCGATAAGTTCCGCTTGAATTGCCCGAATCCGGTCGAGTGGCTCCGGGGTCGCCAGCATGATCTCGCGGAGCGACCCCCCCAGCCGCGCCATATGCGCGTCATTGTCGACGAGCTTGCCGTCCAGCACCGCGGCCACTTCATATACGCCGTCCCCGAACAGAAACCCGCGATCGAATATCGAAACGCCGGCCTCTCCAGCGGGCGTGAATTTTCCATTGACGTAAGCGATCGCAGCCAAACTAGTGTCTCCAGATAAAAAACCACCTCTTCGACTTCATCAACGCTTACGATTTCGGGCGCCGATTGAATTTCCTGAAGGGCTTCACGCCTTATCAGTTCATCGTCAAAGCATGGAAAAAGAGCCGGAAGGATTCTGAATTGATCCCATCCATCAAATGTCAGGACTAACCATCTGGCGCCCGGATCATCGTCAATGCCTTTTTCTCGTCGCCAGTCCCGGCGGCTCATGTTCCCAACCATAGCCTCCTGCAGCCTTCTCATATGCATAGCGAAACAGGGCGCGCATGTAGGTTTGATCGAAATCCACCTTGTGCTCGGCCCGAAATGCGTCGTCGATATAGGCGAGGTTGAATCCGACGCCATCGCGCTGAGTCACCACATACATGCGATATAGATCGCCAATGCCGTTGTAGTTGATCATGGTCGATACGGCCTTCCCGGCGATGGGCAGCGTCAATCTGTCGACATCGCTATATTCCGTGCGCAGGCGCGAATTGCGGATGAAGTACGCGATGGCGCTCTTTCTGTGATAGCCAGCCTCTTTCCTCACCTCCTGAAGGTCGACTGTCGGCGGCAGGAGAAACGCCTGACTCACAGCGCCGCCGTCCACATGCAATTCCTGATAAGATTTACCATTCACGTCGACATCGAACATCACAGGGGGAAAGCGGCGGGAATAGCCGCCGACGCCAGCAAGATGTGACGGAAAAGATCAAGTGCGCCAGGGCGCCCGCTCGCTGCAATGGCTCCGATATTCCATCGGACCGGTTGTCCCGCGTCGAGATTGGTGGTCTGGATGAAGAGCAGCCGTCCCTTTGCGTATTCAACTGCGATCTTCGCAAACATTTTCTCGTCGATATAACGGGAAATAGTTTCGTAGAGAGGCGTCGAGTCCGAGAGGGCGTCCTCGGTAAGCGCCGCAGTGGGGAGGAAACGCTGCTCATAGATATTGCTCGGTTCGATATTGGTATAGACGTCGGTGAGCGCGCCGTCATAATCAGGTCCAAGGAAGGCGAAAGGGGCGATAAGCGCTCCGGTGCTCACCCCTGTGACTATCTTGAACATTGGACGATCGCCATGCGCGGTCCAGCCACTCAGCAGCCCCGCGCCGAAAGCCCCGTTGTCGCCGCCTCCGGACAGCGACAGGTAATAACCAGTTGGCAAGACGCCGCCCGGCTTGACGCCAAGAGCCCGACCCTCCCGAATGAGCGACTCTTCCAACTCGTAGGTAATTTCCGCGACCTGATCATGGTACAGACGCGCATTGGGAATTCCGAGAACGGTCGCGTCATGTTTCTCTTTTTCCGGAACGGCCGAGCGGTGATCGAAGCTGGAACAGGCTGACAGGATCGACATGCAAATGGCGAGCGCGGTAGGTTGGAGGCGAACTCGCTCGAATTCATTGGTTCTCGTCACGCCTGTCTCCTGCCTGCGCATGAGCGCACGCCGCTGTCTTTTTATCCGCTCCGCTTGCAAATTCCTGCCGGCTCACAGGATCGAACAATCTTGTCAGCAGGACATGGCGCAAGTCTGAAACATTGAAATGGATGGTGACATTGTTCTCGAAATCCATTCCGCCGTCAATGGAGCGGAAAGAAATATCGATTGTCGGGCCTTGATTTAGAGATCGTCGTGGTAAATCGGCAACGGCTCGGTCGCCTGCCGTCCGTCTGACTGGCGCAGGCATCTCCGACGCGGAAGCCAAGACGATGTTTCGCAATCTCCGCCGGCCTGAGACAAATGGGCCGCCGGTCTGCCCGCACTGAGGCGGCTTGAAGTCTTCTGGCTGGCGCCGCCCGTTTGGCGCGCCGCGCTTCCATTGTGGTGGTTGCCAGCTGGATTTCCCTGTTACCGGCAGCACGCTCCTCGCTTCGCGCAAGGCGCCGTTCCCTGCTTGGCTCGCTGCGATCGCGGACGTGAAGGGAAAAGCAGGCCTCCCGCGCTCGCGCCACACGGGCACGAACTGGAAGGCGGCTTTCGTGCTGCTGCGCAAGCTTGGCCACTGGTCTAAAGGCAGCGAATGCACTTAGGAGACGCTGCGAAATAAGTGCTTCATCTTGAGACTTCCGGTGTGCGCGGCGAGATGGTGTAATTCCATTCCGGATGGAACGTGTCGGCTTTCATGTTGAGAGCCGCCATTTCGGCGTCGCTGACCTTGACGCCCTTGGCGTAGATGTTGGCGTCGAGTTCGCAGCGAACCGTGAGTCCTGTTTGCGTCGTCTTCGCGGCGATCAACTCGACAATCGCTAACCGGCTGGTCAGAGGCCGGCCGCGCCAGTTTTGCGTGATGAATGAGAACAGACGGTGCTCTATTTTGTTCCATTGTGTGCTGCAGAAACATATGAGGAAAGGAGTAATGCTCAGAATCATATGGAAGCTGATTGAAAGATGATGGTCGGCCCATCGGCATCGACTTTCAGGAGTAGGTGTCAAACCACCCCAAGCCGCTGCGGTTAAGAGTCGCGGTGGTGAGCGTTGGGGCTAAAGTGCGGGGAATACCCGTGCTGGTAGGTGTCAGAGAGACGAGCGCAAGCAAACCTTCCGCTGACGCGTCGTTAGGATCAAGTTGTCGTCGAAACCAGAAGCGAGTGGAACTTCTGGGAGAAGCCTGCCGGGAGCCCTGATTACTGGGCAGGCGGCGACCGGCGTAAAGGGGGCGTGAATCTGACACAGGCTTTCAAACGGAACTGCGGGAACCAGTCGCTTCAATGCCAAGGGAGAAGTGCAAGTGGTTGAAGCCATGAGGCGAGCGTACCGATGTGGAGCACTGGGACGGACCGGTCCGTACGAGCGATGAAGACCCTGTAATGGGGTCGGAGCAAAGGGATCGGGTCAGGTGGTTGATTCAGCGTGCAACCGGAAACGGGATGAAGCGATGGATGCAACAAAGATGAAGTCGTTCAATATTGACAAGAAGCTAAGTGTACGACGGCTACAAAGCGGTCAAAGTCAATGCGGGCGCAGCCGGAGTTGATAAGCAGACGCTTGAGGAATTCGACAAAGATCTGATGAGAAATCTCTATAAGATCTGGAATCGGATGAGTTCTGGCTGCTACTTTCCACCACCGGTACGCGCTGTCGCCATTCCCAAAAAGACGGGCGGACAGCGTATTTTAGGTGTGCCCACAGTGGCGGATCGTGTGGCTCAGATGGTGGCGAAGCAGGTCTTGGAAAGGACGCTGGAGCCCCTCTTCATGGCGGATTCCTACGGTTATCGACCCAACAAGTCGGCGTTGGATGCCATAGAAATCACGAGCCGGCGATGCCGGCAGCATGACTGGGTTTTAGAGTTCGACATTCGTGGCCTGTTTGATAACATTGACCACACGTTGCTCATGCGCGCCGTTCGCAAACACGTGACGTGCCCATGGGTCCTTCTGTACATCGAGAGGTGGCTGAAGGCGCCGATGGAACTTGAGGAGGGAAGGCGGGTGGAGAGAACCCGTGGAACTCCTCAAGGCGGTGTTGTCAGCCCAGTGCTGGCGAATCTGTTCATGCACTACGCGTTTGATGCTTGGATGGCGCGAGAGTATCCGGACCTTCCATGGTGCCGGTATGCAGATGATGGATTGGTGCACTGCCGAACGGTAGCCGAAGCTCTTGCTATGAAAGCGGCGCTGGCAACCCGGCTGGCGGAATGCCAACTAGAAATGCATCCGGAAAAGACCAAGATCGTCTACTGCAAGGACGGGCGACGCAAAGGCAATTATCCGAATACGAAGTTTGACTTCCTCGGATACTGCTTCAGGACAAGGGCAGCCATGAATCGTAATCGCAAATTGTTTACGGGATATGGGCCTCAAGCCAGCGTGTCATCCCTCAAAGCCATGCGGCAGAAAATCCGGGAGCTAAAACTACGCAGACGCACGCATGTGCGGTTGGCGGATATCGCCGGAGAGATCAACCCAATCCTACAGGGTTGGTTGAACTACTATGGCCGGTACTCCCCAGCAGCACTGCATTCGGTGTGGAAGTACGTCAACGCCACATTGATCGCGTGGGCGATGCGTAAGTACAAGCGCTATGCAGGACGCAAAATACAGGCTGGCCAAATGATTGGTTCCATTGCCAACAAGCGGCGCAGACTGTTCGTACATTGGAATCAAAGCAGTATCGGCGCATTTGCCTGATGGGAGCGGTGTGAGTCGAGAGACTCACGCACCGTTCTGCGAGAGGCCGGAGGTGCAATCCCTTCGGCCTACTCCCCTCGACGTGCCGGGCGGATAGTGGCAAACGCTAATCGTCAGCCCCGTTTCGTCGGCGAGTTTTTGCAGTTCGATTTTCCACAGGCGCACACGCGAGCCATTGGACCCGCCACCGTCGGCGGTGATCATCAAGCGATCACGTGTGGGATATCGCTCGCGTCCCATCGTCTCATGCCAGCGGCGAATGGTGTTGACCGCGAATTCGGCGGTGTCGTGATCGACGCCGACGCTGACGCAGCCGGCGTTCGCGCCGATGTCGTAGACCCCATAGGGAATGGCTTTGCCGAGTTCCTTGTCGATGAAGTCATGCACATTGACATCGATCGGGCTGCCCCGCGGTCGATAGTCGCTTCCCACATTTTTGTAATCGCCGACCAGCTCCTTCTTCTTCGTATCGATCGAAATCACCGGCTGGCCCGCCGCCTGGAAAGCCAGGACTTGCTTGTTGATATGTTCAAACTGCGCGTCGCGGTCGGGGTGATGGCTTCCTTCCTTGGTCTTGCGGTTGACTTGGCGGCGGTAGCCAAGACGTTCGAGCAAGTGGGGGACCCGGCTCGCCGAAACACCATGTCCCATATCGCGAAGCGCGAGTGCGAGTTTCGCGTGACTCTTCGACACCCACAGGAGCGGCCGCATGGGATCGCCGAGCGTCACCGCCTCGAGCAATTTTTGCAAGTCCTCCAGCAAGGTCGGATCTTTTTGCGTCAATGGAAGACGCCCGCCGCCCGCGCGCCGAATTTTTCGCGAGAGCAGGGACGCATCCAGCTCCTTCAAGCCGCGATCAATGGTGCTGCGCGCAATTCCTGTCGCCCGCGGTACGGCGCTCACGCCGCCATACCCCGCCGCGCGAGCCTCCGCTGCGGCAAACAAACGCCGTCCGCGCTCGTCGAGACGCGCGGCCATCGCATCGAAGCGGTTCCGAATCGCTGTTTCGTCGATCATGCCGCCGTGATAAAACCTCACGCAGACACTTGGGAATCCCCCAACCGCGACTTGATTTAATTATTTCGAGGCGTCTCCTAACATTGCTCCTGGATCATCGGATGAAGGCTGGCTCGGCGCATTCATGCCAAAACCATCCAAAGCCAATCCTGCGCTATGACCCCTGGGAGACGTTCTTCGCGGGCAACGTCAAATCTTCGTCGGAATTTTCGCATCGCCTTGGCCGCGCCGAGCGCCGTAAAGTCTGCACGATAATAAGCCTCATCTGGATGATGGAGGTGGAAGACATCTTACAGCGATGTATCGCCTGAAATACTGACGAATGAAGAAGTCTATCGCAGGGCGGATTCAATTGGCCTTGAAGCAAAGTCTGGCGGGGAAGGAGAATTTCAATGTTGAAGCGGCGGAATGTGAGCAAGCTTGGAGTGACATGCCTGGGGGTGGCCCTGGCCGCCGCAAATTGCGACGCGGCGCGTGCGCTGGAGAATGCAAATAACGCTCCCTCGGCCCCTCCACTGGTTATGCCCAGCGGCGCCAAGGTTTTTTTGGCAGGTCCCGGTCCCAACAGCCCGAGGATCGGCTATCCGTAGTCAAACGTGAAGGCGCCGGGCTTCGCTCACACGAACCTCAAGATGCTGATTTCCACCCGAGGGCTATCAGGGCGCCGCGAGGCCGAACGGGCAGCCCGTTGCAGGTTTTTTGGGAGAAACTCCCGCCTCGATCGTCTGTATCTACCGCATGGTCGCGGTAACGCCCGGCTGTAATCCAAATACTGTGACGGCGAACGCCTCCGGCGGCTCCCGCGCGATCGCGCTTGTCGATGCATATGACTATGTGAATGCGGCGAGCGATCTTGCCGCCTTCAGCACGCAGTTCGGACTGCCGGCTCCGGGGGCGAACTTCCAGGTCATCTACGGTACGGGCAGTCCGGCGAACGGCTGCGTCAGTGGAACAAAACCGCCAAGCGGCTCTCGCACCGGTTGGGATATCGAAGCCGCCCTCGACATTGAGTGGGCGCATTCGATGGAGCCCAACGCCAAGATATACCTGGTGGAGGCGAATTCAAATTCAACCGACGATCTCGGCAATGCGGTCGAGGTGGCGACGAAATGCGTGCAACAGGCGGGCGGCGGTCAGGTGTCGATGACTTTCGGCTCGTTGGAAATTCAAGCCGAGACGAGTTATGATTCCATTTTCAACGCAGCCAATGTCGTCTTTTTCGCCTCCGCTGGCGACGCTCCCGGGGTGATCTATCCAGCGGCCTCGCCGAATGTGATTGGCGTCGGCGGCACGACCATCAGCCGGGATCAAAACACGGGCGCATTCCAGAGCGAGGCGGTGTGGAATGACGTCTATGAAAATACCTTCTTAAGCGGGAGCGGAACCGGCGGCGGTCCCAGCGCTTACGAGCCCCGACCGAGTTATCAGAACGCCATAGAATCGATCGTCGGCAGCGTTCGCGGCACGCCCGACCTCGCCGCCGTCGCCGATCCTTTCACTGGCGCCTGGGTCTATAACACGACATATCAAAATGGATGGGGCATTTGGGGCGGCACCAGCCTCGCCAGTCCGGTGGTGGCGGGCATCGTCAATGCGCAAGGTCTGTTTGTGGCGAACGGCGCTGCCCTGTTGACGGAAGTTTACGCATTGGGCAGCCAGGGGAAGCTAGGCGCCTACGTTACTCCTGTCACGAGCGGTCTTTGTGGTCCGAAAGGGACGGCGGGCGGATTTGGGGCGGGCTATGACCCGCAGTGGATCCAGGCGACGACAGGTTTTTCGTGGAATTGGTGCACAGGCTGGGGAAGTCCACGCGGTCCCCACTAAAAAGCATCTGGCGGTGAGAGACTGAGGGAACATCGCTATGAGCCGCCCGCAAAACGGGCGGCTCGGGCGGAGAGGAATAGCGCAATCCCAGCCGTTCCCGTTTGTTCGCTGTCACGGCCTTGACATGAGTTGAGAGAAGCCAGCGATTGGACAGGGTGAAGACATTCACCGTCGTTGCGGGCTTGTTGAGCCGCGAATTACGCGCGCCGCGAGATCATAGCCGCCGCTCTGGCTTCACTCCACCAAAAATTGTCGCATCATGCCCATGTCTTCATGTTCGAGGATGTGGCAGTGGAACATGAAACGCCCTTTGAAGTCGTCGAAGGGCTTAAGGATGCGGACTTGCTCGCCGGGGGAGACGAGAACCGTGTCCTTGAGGCCGCTATCCACGAAGCCGTCACGCACGGTGTCATAAGCCTCGTCGTGGCCCTCGAAAACGCGGCTTACGATCTGGAACTGCTGACCATGCAGATGAATGGGATGCCGCATGGAGAACATCATGCCCATGCCTCCGCCCATCATGCCTCCGCCCATCATGCCGCGGCCCATTCCCATTCCGCCCATTCCCATTCCGCCCATGCCTCCGCCCCTGTGATCGTGGAAAATGTCGATGATCTGCATGTTGTTGACGGGGAAGCGCTCGCCGGGCTGGATATCGTCATCGTAAGGCTGACCGTTGAGAAGCATGCTCATGGGCGCTTCGGAAATCCTGATCGCCGCCGGATTATTGGCGTTGGCCGCGTCCTCCGCGCGCCGGCGGGCGATCTTCGCAAGACTCCTGGGCAACGCCACGCCATCGCCGCCGGCGCGCGCGACATTGAACACCGCGATCGGATAATCGCCGCCAGGCGGCAGCTCCGATTCCATCGTCATGCCGCCCATGCGCTCGGCCATGCGTGGCAACGCCCCCAAAAAACGGGCGCTGCGCAAGGTCAGCTTCGAGCCGACAGCGCGTCCCGAGAAATCGGCCCACACGTCCAGCCGTTCGCCCGGCGCCAGCATGACATAGGGCCTTGTTTCAGCCGCCTCCAAAAGGCCGCCGTCGACGCCGAGCACCGTGACCGGCGTGCCGTCGTCCCAGGCGAGCTTGTAAATGCGGGCATTGGAGGCGTTCATCACGCGCAAGCGATAGGCGCGGCTTGCCACGTCGAAATGCGCGTCCGCCCGACCATTCACCAGGATGCGCTCGCCATAAAAGCCAAACATGCTCATGTGCATGCCGCCGCCGTAAATCAGCTGATTGGCATCGTTAAACGTGCGGTCCTGAATGACGACGGGAAGTTCAAATTTGCCGGACGGCAGGCCAAGAGCACGCTCCTCGTCGTCGCTGACGATAATTGCCCCGGCCAATCCACGGTATACCTGCGTCGCGGTCGCCTCGTGCGGATGCGGGTGATAGATATGCATGCCTGCGCGATTGAGCATTTCAAATTCGTAGACGAAGGTCTCGCCCGGATCTATCGCATAGTTCGGATGCCCGTCCATCAGATGCGGCACATGCAAGCCGTGCCAATGCGTGATGTGTTGTTCGGGCAGTTGGTTGCGCAGGCGGATGCGGATTTTCTGGCCCTTTGCGAAGCGCAAGACAGGCCCCAGATAGCTGTTTGAAATCGGCGCCAAAGTGTCATCTGGCCCCGTGAGCAGCTTGGCGGAATAGCGCCAGACGTTGGTTTCGGCCCCAGGGAGAATTGGCGCGGATCCGGGCTTGGCGACAAGCTCAAGATCGACATCCGCGTGAAAATTGTCTGAGGCCTGATTAGGCGGGATTTTTTTCATCGACATTTCGCCACGACCAAGGTCCGGGACCGCGAGCGAGGCAGCGGCGAGCGCCGCACTCGACAAAAATCCCCGACGGTTCAAAAAGACCCTCTTTTTCATTTTTTGCCCCTTGGACCCGGTAAAGATGCGCGTCTTAAATTAGACATCACTTATATAATCGCTCGGTTCGGGCGTTAAGCTGCGGCAAATAGGCCCGGGAACGACCTATGTTTGCAGTAAACGACGGCTCCTAGTGGATGCCGTTGATAAGGTTGCCGATTGATTGATGGGAACGCGCCGCTGGGATCCACTGCCTTTGGGGAATTGAGGCCAGGGTAATGCCGGCTTTGGTGATTTGAAGCGCCTCACTTTGCGCTCTTGTCGTCGAACGGGCCGACGCGAATTGTCAGCGCGCTTGATTGCGCGCAATCCTTGTTCATTCTCTTGGCGCCAATCGAGACCGCCATTTAGCACAGGCGCCAATGATCGTGGGGGCTCGGCCGAATGCCGCGAAGAATTCAGGCAATTGCTGAGCCGAACTTCAAAACGGATCGATGGACCGACGCATTGCTGACTTACAGTCACCTTTCCGCCCGCAAGCGCTCGATGTCATGATTGCCCAAGGTTAAACCGAAGGGAGAGCAAAACGCCATACGGGATGATCTCGACCGGGAAGCGGTGATGGCAGCAGGGGGCGGAGGGCATCGCCAGATATAGCCCGTTCATTCGAATTTCGCCGGTAAAGCTGTCATTGCCCCGCTTGACGCGTTAGCCGGGTGGCTTGGCGCCCGGCGCGGTTGGCATGAATTGACGCGGGCCGCGCGCTCCTGGAGGACGGTCGGGAGCCGGTGGCGCAGGTTGTTGCCCCAATTGCGGCGACTGCGCGGGTAGGGGCGCCGGCGGCGCCAGAGAGTTCATTTTGGGTTCCTCGCCGCTCGAGAAAATTTGTAGTACGGGCGCGCTCTCCGAATTTTTATCTAAATAAAAGACATAACTATAGTCCTTCAAAAAAAGGACCGAGGAGACGATCTGTTGAAGCGATCCCCGATAAGTTCCAGTGAAGGTTTCGTTGAGAGGCACAGACGACTCGAATTTCAAACCGCTCGACTTCTGTAGCGCCGACAGCAATTCCTGAAGAGAAGCAGACTTCGCTTCGACTGTCAGGGCGCCCCACTCGTCGCTGACGCGAACTTCAGCCCAAGCCCCGCCGGACCTCCATACCAAGCCTGCGCAAAGAAGTGCGCAGATGATAGAGGACGGCCGCCTGTGAAGCAGGATTTGGATCGCCCCAACTCGTCGTTCGCTTTCGCGGAAGCCCATCACGTTGCACGCATCCTGGATAAAAGCGTTCGTCTGATGCTAAATCGGCTTGACGAATATCCGGCTAGCTAAAATGCCAGACTTATTAATTTTAACCTTTCGCAGGCCAGAGCGCCATCTATTCTTGCTTTTGCGGACTGATATTGGGGCCTCGAAAAATCGCCTGCGGACGGGGCCATAAGTCTCGATGCACGCAGTTTCGCGAACAGCCGTTCCCACCGGGACAGACTGGCGTCGAAGGATGGTTTCAAGGGGACATGCCGGAACCGGAGATAAGCGCCGCTAAAATGACGCGCCCCCGGGCGCACTTGTCATAGAAGCAAATTCGGTCCAATCTGCGGCGCCATAGAATACAATATCCATAGAAATAGGGGTTTGGAGACTCACGATGATAAATCGCAGGAACTTCGCACTTACAATCGGACTTGCCGCTGCTATCCTTTTCGCTCCGGGGCTTGCCTTCGCCGAGGATCATTTGGCCGAAGCGATCAGCCACACCAAGGAAGCCATCGAGCATGGCAAACAGGGCCACGCTGCTGTTCTCGTAACCCATGCCGAAGCCGGGCTCACCCATGCCGAGGCGGCCGAGAAAGCCAAGGCCAACCCTCATACCGCGGAGGGGATCACTCACCTGAAGGCGGCCATTGATCACGGCAAGCAAGGCCATGCTGACGTCGCGACCAAACATGCGGAAGAGGCGTTGACCCATCTGGAAGCCGCCACGAAATAAAGGGGACAACACAAGAGCAAGCGAATGGCGCGCTGAAGGCGGCGCGCCCTTCGCAAAAAGAAAAACCTGTGTGTGCCGAAAACCTCATCCGTGTTGATGACCTGATGAAATCGGCTAATCTGGCGTCATGATCGCGCTGCTCTCTTTTGTGCTGGCCATATTGCTTTCGCCATTCAAGTCGAGGAGTAGGCTTGAGGCCGAGAACGCGGCGCTCCGGCAGCAGTTGATTGTTCTGAGGCGCAAGGCGAAAGGCCGAGCCCGGCTGACCAACAGCGATCGCTGGTTTTTCGTCCAGCTCTATCGATGGTTCCCATCGATCTTGGATGTCGTCGCCATCCTCCAGCCCGAGACACTGGTGCGTTGGCATCGCGCTGGCTTTCGTCGTTACTGGCGATGGAAATCACGAAGACAGGTCGGGCGACCGCAAGTTCAGTCAGAGTTGCTGGCGCTGATACGGCAAATGAGCCAGGAAACCCGTTGTGGGGCGCGCCGCGCATCCATGGCGAGTTGCTCAAGCTCGGGTTCGACGTTTCTCAATCCACCGTCGCCAAATACATGCCCAAGCGACGGGGGCCGCCGAGTCAGGGTTGGCGCGCCTTTCTGGGCAATCATGCCCCTGATATCGCCGCGATGGATTTGTTTGTCGTGCCGACGATTGGTTTCGACCTGCTTTACGCCTTGGTCATTGTTCGGCTTGAGCGCAGAGATCTTGTCTGGATCGACGTCACAAGACGTCCGACAGCTGAATGGATTGCGCGCCAGATAACAGAGGCGTTCCCCTGGAATGAGGCTCCACGCTATCTCATCCGTGATCGGGATCGCATCTTTGGAGCTACCGTCAGGCGTCGTTTGCGCGCCATGGGGATACGAGACAAGCCGATTGCGCCCGCGTCGCCTTGGCAGAATGCTTTCGCCGAAGATTGATCGGATCAATCCGCCGCGAGTGCGTGGACCATGTCATCGTCTTGGGCGAGGCGCATTTGCGTCGGATCCTGCAATCTTATGCGCGTTATTACAACGAAATCAGGACTCATAGGTCCTTGAACAAGGACGCGCCCCAATCTCGCGCCGTTCAGAGGATTGGGAACATCAAATCACTGCCAATTCTCGGCGGACTTCATCACCATTATGTCCGGACGTAATTTTCGTTACACACACCCCCGTATTATCCCGATCTACGGCTATGTCTATGACGTGAAGACGGGACGTCCCAACGAAGTTGGGAAGGCGACCGAAGCGGGACGCGCTGCGTAATATCGAAGCCCAATCGTCTCGATGGAAATATCCGGAGCGATTGGGCTCTATTTTTAGTTCTTCGTCTTGATGATCAGGAATACACCGACTAACGCGACGATAACGGCGAAAATGCGGGACAAGGCATGCCGCCGGGTAGCCAGCGTGCGAGCGAGTCTCGTGCCCGCCAATCCGCCTATGACGCCGCCAGTCAAAAAGAAAACTGTCACACGCCAATCGACTAACCCAGACACCGCATAATTGGCGGCGGTCGCCAGTCCGAAGACGGCGACGGAAATCAGCGACGTGCCGATCGCGAAAACAAGCGGCATATCGGTCGCGATCAGCAGGCCAGGAACGGCCAGAAAGCCGCCGCCGATGCCAAAGAAGCCCGAGGCAAAACCAACGATTAGGCCCCAAAGCAATAGCAACGGCGCCAAGCGCAGCACGGAATCAGTATTTAGCCGCACAGCGGCGTCGCCGCCGACGGGACGGGCGACAGCCATTGCCAGCGCAACCGCAATCATTAGGCCGCCGAAGAGCGTGATCAGCCTGTCGCCGGGAAAGCTCTTGCCAAGCGACGAACCAAGAGTGGCGCCAAAAACCCCAGCGAGAGTGAAAGCCGCGCCGCAACGCCATTTAACATGACCGGATCGCACATAGGCGCCCAGCGCGACAATTGCCGAGAGTGCGACCGCAACCGCGCTAGTGCCGATGGCAATATGCGGATCGCTAACGCCCACTACGTAGAGCAGAGCAGGCACGCCGAGCACCGAACCGCCGCCGCCAATCAGCCCCTGAACGAGACCGATCGCAATTCCCGAGAGCACCGCTAGCAGGCTCATCAGCGCCGTCCCGTCGTAACGCCAAATCTCGGCGGCTGCCGCAGCTTTGAAAAATCACGCGACAATCGCGCCGCCCTGATTTCTCCAGCCGCCAGTGCCGGGCGCATAATGGCAGATATCCTTATGGCCCGCACCAAGCGCCTGTTGCAGTGCCTTCGCAGAACGGCCGCCAGCCTGACAGACCAGCACAATCGGCTTGCCACTGGGCAATTGCTGTGGGCTGAAGCGCGACAGCGGGAGACTGACGGCGCCAGGAATATGTCCTGCCGCATATTCTTGCGGCTCGCGCACGTCAACGATAGCGCAGGATTTATCTGCAACCACGCGGACAAAGGAGCCGTGGTCGATGGTCGGAACCGAACCGCCGCCGGTTAGCTTGTTTAGAAGACTACCAAGAGACATTTTTCCCTCCCTTATTGAATCTCGAATTCAACCAGCCTTCGCCGCCTCGAATTGTGTGAAGGCGGCAAGCGCATGGCTCGCATACATCGCCGAGGGCCCAGCCCCCATGTAAATTGCCATGCCCAGCGTCTCAACGACTTCGTCCCGGGTGGCGCCGTGATCGACTGCGGCTTTAGTGTGGAAGGCGATGCAATCGTCACAACGCGTCGCGACGCCGATCGCCAGCGCGATCAGCTCTTTCGTCTTGGCGTCGAGCGCCTTGGGCGCTCCTGCGGCCATCGCAAGCGCGCCAAACGCCTTCATCACGTCGGGCGCGCCAGCTCGTAACTGCCTCACATCGACGGTGAGCAGCTTGGTAAGTTCGGGCCAGTCCTTCGTCATTGCCTCATCTCCTGCTTCGGTTGGTGAGATTCGCTCGGCGCCGGCGCTTCGTCATCCCGCAGCACGACATAGATCGCTGGGATTACGAGCAACGTGAGCGCAGTCGAGGATGCAAGGCCGAACACAAGCGATATGGCCAAGCCCTGAAAGATCGGATCGGTTAGAATGAAGGCCGCGCCGATCATCGCAGCCGCTGCGGTCAAAAAGATCGGCTTGAAGCGCACAGCTCCCGCTTCAACGAGAGCCGCCCGCAGCGAAAGACCCTTATCGCGCAAATGCCGAATGAAATCGACGAGCAATATGGAATTGCGCACGACGATGCCGGCAAGCGCGATGAAACCGATCATCGATGTCGCAGTGAAGGCCGCGCTAAACAGGAGGTGGCCAAGCATGATGCCGATAAGCGTCAATGGCACGGGTGCGAGAATCACGAGGGGGAGCTTGAACGAACCGAACTGCGCAACGACCAACAGGTAAATTCCTAGCAGAGCCGCCATGAAGGCGGCGCCCATATCGCGGAAAGTGACATAGGTGACTTCCCATTCGCCGTCCCAGAGCAGCGTGGGCTTGGAGTTGTCGAGCGGTTGTCCATGATATTTGATCGTTGGTGGCGCCTCTTTGCCCCAATCCTGTTTGGCGATGGCGTCTTCCACCGCGAACATGCCATAAATCGGCGCCTCGAAACGGCCCGCGACCTCCGCGCTGACCATTTCGGCAAAGCGGCCATTGTGTCGGAATATTGGATAGGAACCGAGTTCTCGCGTAACCTTCACGACGTCGCCAAGTTCGACATTGGCGCCTTGCCGCGCCGTGCCTCCAGCCGGCAACGGCGTCGAAAGGATGCTTTCACTTGAAGTCATCCCCGAACGTGGCAATGCGACTGTAATATCAATCGGCTTCGCCCCGCCGCCGCGCTGCGAAAAGCCGATCTTGACGCCGCCGACCAGGGCGCCAATCGTGTCGTAGACCGCCTTTTCCTCGACGCCGAAATATTCGAGCGCTTCCTGGTCTATGGAGTAGCGGAGCCGCTCGCCGCGCACGCCAAAACTATCGTCCGCATCGACGACAAAATCCACCGACGAGAACGCCTGTCTCACCTTGGTCGCGATAGCCCGACGCTGGTCTGCGTCCGGACCATAGATTTCCGCCAGGAGGGTCGCAAGAACCGGCGGTCCCGGCGGCACCTCGACCACCTTGATCGCAGTGTGCTCAGGCCTTGGAAGAGTCGCCAGCCTTTTACGGATATCGAGTGCAATGGCATGACTGGCCCGTTTGCGTTCGTCCTTGGGCAAAAGATTTATGGACAGATCGCCCATCTGCGGCTCCGAGCGCATATAATAATGCCGAACGAGGCCGTTAAAATTAAAGGGAGCCGCCGTTCCCGTATAGGACTGTATTGAGGTCAGTTCCGGCAGATCCTTGAGCCGCTCCGCAGCCGCTGTGAGCAGCCGGTCGGTTTCCTCGAGAGAGGTTCCGTGCGGCAAGTCGACCACAACCGCGATTTCCGATTTATTGTCGAAGGGCAGCAGTTTTACGCGCACGCTCTTCGTGGCGAACAGCATGCAGGATGCGAGCGTCGCAAGACCGACATAGAGCAGAAACTTCTTCGAGCGTTCACGCCCCGTCAGTAGCTTGGTGGCGACGCCTTTATAAAAGCGACCCATCGCGCCTATGTCATGTTCGCCCTCTTCATGCCCGCCCGCGCCTTCAAATCGGCTACGGGCGATCTTCATCAGCAGCCATGGGGTGATCGTCATGGCGACGAAGAAGGAAAACACCATGGCAAGGGAAGCGTTGGCCGGAATGGGGCTCATATAAGGCCCCATCAATCCGGACACGAACAGCATCGGCAGCAACGCGACGACGATGGTGAGCGTCGCGACAATAGTCGGATTGCCGACCTCGGCGACCGCCTCGATCGCTGTTTCCGTCAGACTGCGATCGCCCCGCATATGCCAGTGACGAACGATGTTCTCGACCACGACAATGGCGTCGTCCACGAGAATGCCTATCGAGAAAATCAGCGCGAACAGACTGACGCGATTGATGGTGTAACCCATCATCCAGGAGGCGAACATTGTCAGCAGAATCGTGGTTGGTATGATAACGAAAACAACGACGCCCTCGCGCCAGCCCACCATGAGCACGATGAGCCCTACGATGGAAAGCGTGGCGAGTCCCAGATGGAACAGCAGTTCATTGGCCTTCTCTGTCGCCGTCTCGCCGTAGTTTCTGGTAACGGTGATTTCGAGATCGTCCGGTACGATGCGTCCTTTCACCGTCACCAGCCGATGTAAAATTTCGTCAGCCATAATGACTGCGTTGGCGCCCTTGCGCTTGGCAATGGCGATGCTCACGGCAGGCCGCTTGTCCAGCGCGCCCTTCGCATCGCGCGTCATCGTCCAACCGAAATGTTCCGGTTCTGCCTCCCCCACGCGGACCTGCGCCACATCCTTCACATAGACCGGACGGCCATCACGCGACGTCAAAAGCAGCAAGCCAATGTCCGGGACACCCTGCAGCGTCTGCCCTGCGACCACTGGCAACGAACGATCGAGATCGCGGAACGCGCCGACAAGAAAAGACCGATTGGCGTTCGTCAATTTATCGACGAGTTGGTTCAGCGTGATCCCGTATAGAGAAAGCCTCCCCGGATCGGGTTCTACCCTGATTTGATTGGGAGCCCCGCCGACAATGTAGCTGCCGCCAACATTATCGACCTTAGTCAGATCGTGCTGAAGCTCCTCGGCCACCTGATAGAGACCATTGTCGGTCCAGGCCTCGGCGCGCTCTGGCTTAGCCGCCAGCGTCAAGACGACAATGGCGACATCATCGATTCCGCGTCCGACAATCAACGGTTCGCGAATGCCCTTTGGTAGGCCAGTGATATTTGCTCGAATCTTGTCGTGCACGCGCAATACGGCATTGTCCTGCGGCGTGCCGACAAAGAAGCGCGCCGTCACCATGACGCTGTCATCCTGCGTCAGCGAATAGACATGCTCGACGCCGTTGATCCCCTTGATGATGTCTTCGAGTGGGCGCGTCACCAGATCTATAGCATCCTGCGCCTTATACCCGTCGGTCGACACGATAATGTCGACCATGGGCACGGAAATCTGCGGCTCCTCCTCGCGCGGAAGGGCTTGTAGCGCGATTAGACCAACCAGAAGAGACGCCAGCAGTAGCAAGGGAGTAAGCGGCGAACCAATAAAAGTGCGCGTGAGGTTTCCGGAAATGCCCAGCCTCATGGAGTCACCACCGCATCGCCATCCTGCAGGCCGGAGAGAATTTCCACGTCTTCGCCACGCCTTTCGCCCGTCTGTATGACAATCTCGGCGCCGTCTTTTAATCTGATGTAATCCACGCCCGCTCGGCGATAAATTGCTGCACGCGGCACGAGAATCGTTTCGCGCTTTCCGGTGGTGACGTAGACACGCGTGCGCTCCCCAACGAAATAATTGCCAAGGCCTTCAACGTCGACGTCGGCGATGACGCGCCCGCCCTGGATCTCGGGATAAACGATGCGCACCCGCCCTTGCCTGCGGGCGTCGCCTGGCTCCTCGTGAAGTCCGCGTCCGCCGATTTGCACAGAATCGCCCGCGCGCATGAAACGCGCATGGCGCTCCGGCAATTGCAGTCGCAGAATGTAACGGTCCTCGGCAAGCGTCGCAATTGTCTCGCCTGGCATGACCACCCGTCCAATGGAAACGGGAACTGTCAGAATGCGTCCCGCTCCAGGCGCTAGCACGGCGCCCTCGGCCGCCTGCTGCTCTATCACGCCACGGTCGGATCGAATCGCCGCGAGCGTGCGATCCGCGACATCGAGCGTCGTTTTGGCCTGATCGAATACAACCTTGGTGGTGACTCCCCGCTGAAGCAACTCCTGAGCCCGGTCAAAATCGGCCTTCGCCTTGTCGCGCTGCGCCTGTTGCGAGCGAATCCGCTGATCCAGACCCTGCATTTGCAAAAACAGCTTCTGATCAGCCACTGACGCGATTTCCGCGCCCGCAATGACAACATCGCCTTCCTTGATTTTCAGGGCCGTCACCGTGCCGCCGATGCGAGCCCTGGCGACGAGCTGATGCACAGGCTCGACCGAAGCGATCACGGCTTTGAGGTCTTCGAGCGGCGCGACATGAACTACGGTCTCTGCTGCGCTGGAGGAGCTGGAAGCGGCAATGCCCATTGCAGCGATAGGACCGGCGCAAGCGCGCAATAGGAAAACGAAACTTATCCGCATTGATTCCCCCGTCGAAAGGCATTGACATATATATAACTGATATATAATTTAGCAAGCATGCATTTACAGGATCTCGCCCCCAAAGCCGACCAAGCGGAAAGCTTCCTCAAGGCAATGGCTAACCGCCATCGCCTGATGATTCTTTGCGAACTGCATAAGGGAGAGACTGCGGTTTCGGAGTTGCAGCGGGCAATTGGCCTCAGCCAATCCTCGCTCTCGCAACATCTGGCCCGGTTGCGCGAGGACGGCTTGGTGAAAACTCGGCGCGAATCGCAAGCAATTCATTATTCCCTCGCCAACCCCAAGGTCTCGCGCATGATCGGCCTCCTCTATGAGTTGTTTTGCGCGGAAGAATGCGCCGAGGAGAAAAAGAAGAAAGGCCGCCAAACCGCAGGGAAGGCAGCCTGCTCGTTGAAACTAAACGCATCGAAAGGACGCGCTCCATGAGCATCGACCGCATCGTCATGGCCTTCGCTGGCGCCGTCATTCTTTTAAGCTTAGCGCTCGCCCAAGTCTTTAGTCCTTGGTGGTTGCTGCTGGCGGCATTCGTCGGGCTGAACCTATTTCAGGCAGCCTTTACGGGCTTCTGCCCGCTCGCGCTCATTTTGAAGAAATTCGGAGCAAAATCGGGCGCGGCGTTTTAGAGCGCCGCCCTCACCCAGTAGACCTCGCCCATATGAGGCGCCGCGAAATGCGGCGTCTCTTCATCGTCAGGAGCTTGAATATGGTCAACAATGTCGGAACTATCGATCGCGCCGCGCGTATCATCATCGGCCTCGTAATGCTCGCCTATGCGCTCAAGCTAGGCCTGCCCAATACCGGTTGGAATTGGGTTGGCTGGATTGGGATAGTGCCCCTGGCCACGGCTTTTATTGGCAATTGCCCGCTCTATAGCCTCCTCGGGGTGAGCACCTGCTCGCGCAAGTAATCCCAGAGCCTGCCGACCAAACCAATATGCCGCGGACCAGCGCCTTGCGTCATGGAATCTGCGCAAAAGAGAGTGAGAGAGACGCCATGACCAAGATCGTTGTATTGGGCGCCGGCATCGGCGGCGTGCCCATGGCTTTCGAGCTGAAAGAACTGCTCGGTAAGAAAGCGGATATCACCGTGGTTTCGCAAACCGACTACTTCCAGTTTGTGCCGTCGAACCCCTGGGTCGCCGTCAATTGGCGCAAGCCGGGCGACGTGAAGGTCAATCTTCCCGAAGTGTTCAAGAAGTTGAAAATCGACTTCACCTCGGTGGGCGCAAAGCGCGTCAAACCGGAGGCGAACATGGTCGAACTCAACGATGGTTCAACTCTTTCATATGATTATCTGGTGATCGCAACCGGCCCGCATCTCGCCTTCGATGAAGTTGAAGGACTGGGGCCGAAAGCGCATACACAATCCGTATGTCACGTCGATCACGCGGGATTGGCCGGCGAGCGCTGGGAGGAATTTTGTAAAAACCCGGGTCCGATGGTCATCGGCGCCGTGCAGGGCGCGTCCTGTTTTGGTCCGGCCTATGAATATGCGCTGACGGCTGTCGCCGATCTGCGTAAGCGCAAGATCCGCGACCGCGTGCCGATCACCTTCGTGACCTCGGAGCCCTACATCGGTCATCTAGGGCTTGGCGGCGTCGGCGACACCAAGGGCATGCTGGAATCCGTGATGCGGGACCGCGACATCAAATGGGTGACGAACGCTAAAATAGACCGCATCAATGCTGATTCGGTCGAGGCGACGGAATTCAACGAAGACGGCACACCGAAGAAGACGCACAAGATCGCATCCAACTTCACAATGTTCCTGCCCGCTTTCCGTGGCGTCGATTGTCTGAGGGAAGAGGACGGCAAATGGATCGAGGGCCTGACCAATCCGCGCGGCTTCGTGACCGTGGACAGAAAGCAGAGGAATGCGAAATTCCCCAATATCTTCGCGGTCGGTGTTTGCGTCGCGCTTCCGCCTTTCGAGTCGACGCCGGTGCCGGTGGGCATGCCGAAGACCGGCTATATGATCGAATCCATGTGCACGGCGGCGGCCCATAACATTCGCGACCTGGTTACAGGCAAGGAGCCGAGTCATGAAGGCACGTGGAACGCGGTCTGTCTCGCGGATTTTGGGGACAACGGCATCGTCTTTGTAGCACAGCCGCAGATCCCGCCGCGAAACGTGAATTGGTCGGCTCAAGGCTATTGGGTGCATCTGGCGAAAGTCGCCTATGAGAAGTATTTTATGCGCAAAGTTCGTAAGGGTCATAGCGAACCGGTGTATGAGCGCGTTATAATGAAAGCCTTGGGAATCGTTCGTTTGCGCTCGGGCAAAAACGCGTAACGGCAGTTCGGAAAGGCGCCGGCCATGGCCTACTATATCTCGAAATCGAAGCAGGGCGATTTCGGCGCCGTCGTTGCAAAAGTAATTGAGAAACTGAAAGATGAAGGCGTTGGCGTCCTCACCGAGATAGACGTCGCCAATACGCTCAAGCAAAAGCTGGGCGTCGAGATGAAGCGCTACCGCATTCTCGGCGCCTGCAATCCGGGCTTCGCGCACAAGGCATTGGGTGTCGAGGACAAAATCGGCGTCATGTTGCCATGCAATGTCATTGTCCAGGAAAAGGAAGCCGGCGTAATCGATGTCGCAGCTATCGACCCCAGGACGGCGATGCGGCAGATCGGCAATCCCGCACTTGACGAGATAGCCGCCGCAGTCGCCGAAAGACTTTCACGCGTTTTCGGCGTGATCTAATTCCGTAGTGCGATATGAGCGGGGCATAGACCTTTGAGGCGCTGTAGTTTGATGACCTATCAGCCTCTGACATATCGCCGTCTGGCGCGCTTGGTTGAATGGTGCGCACGCCTCCTTCCAATGGGGGCGCGCGTTGCCGTAATTCTCTTCAGCATCGGATCCTCTGGACAAGGAGCTGTCGCCGAAACCCTTAAGTCGGCGCTGGCGCGAGCCTATGCTGGCAATCCCGAGATCAATCAGCAACGCTCTGGAGTTCGGGCGCATGACGAGGACACAGCCACCGCGCTCGCGGGCATGCGACCAAAGGCCGGCGTCGCCGCCTCCATTGGACCGGAGTTTTCCACCATCAAGATTCCCTCTGGACGCACAGCAACTGGGCAACGCGCCTACTTCGCCGACGAATATCTGGGCAAGCCGCGTAGCGCAGCGCTTAACGTAACGCAGACGCTGTTCGATGGCGGTCGCACACAGAGCGCGGTGCGGCAGGCGGAGTCCGGCGTGTTGGCGGCGCGGGCGAATCTTGGCGCCTCCGAGCAGAGCATCCTGCAGAATGGCGTCATTGCATATATGGACGTGCTGCGGGACACGGCGATCCTTGCTATGCGCAGGAGTAACAACGCCGTATTGGAAGAGCAGCTCCGGAATACGCGCATTCGCTTTCAGTTCGGCGAGGTGACTGCGGCCGACGTCGCGCAGGCGGAGGCCGCCCTGGCGCATGGACGTTCGGACTTTTACGGCTCGCAAGCAATACTCGAGATGAGCAAAGCCACCTACCGTCAGATACTGGGCGTCGAGCCGAAGCGGTTGGAGCCAGCGGCGACGGTTGAAAGTCTGCTGCCGAAGTCAGTAGCCGACGCGGTGTCTATCGCGACGACAGCACATCCAGCGATAGTCGCGGCGCTGCACCAGGTCGACGCGGCGGAGCACGCGGTCAAAATCGCGGAAAGCGCTTTGTCGCCCACGCTGGCGGTAGGAGCGCAAGTGTCGCCGCAAGGCGATTCGTTTATGGGCTGGACGGGAACCCGGCAATTTTCAGCTCTCGCGGCGGCGACGTTGAATGTCCCGCTATATCAGGGAGGCTCGGAATATGCCTCGGTCCGCAAAGCCAAGGAACAGTTGGGCCAAGCGCGATTGGGCGCCGATGTGCAGCGGGACAACGTGCGCAGGAGCGTCGTCTTTGCTTATGCACAGCTGCAATCTGCAAAGGCGTCGATAGTGTCCACCCTGGCGGAAGTCGCAGCTGCTGAGAAATCGCTCACGGGCGTGCGGGAGGAGGCGAAATACGGCCAACGCACGACGTTGGACATACTCAATGCTCAACAGGCGCTGCTGAGCGCGCGGGTCAATCTCGTCATTGCACAGCATGATCGCGTAGTTGCATCCTTCGCCGCACTTGCTGCTGTCGGCCGACTAACGGTGCGCGATCTGAACCTCGACGTCGCCGAATACGATCCAACGGTCCACTATGAGCAAGTTAAAGACAAATGGTTCGGTCTCGACACGCCGGATGGAAGATGACCCATTGTGCGACCCAGAAGCGTCGAAAGTGCATCGGCGACGGGCTTTTCTGACCTCCGAGTGCAGTCCATGACACCTAATTGGCCTGATGAGCTTCCATCGTTGAGAGGTCTCGACGAAGCGACCAAATCAGCGCTTCAGCGCACGGCCATCCGCGTCATTATGCCACAAGGAAAAACTGTCTTCCGCCCTGGCGATCCTTGCGTGCAATTTCCCCTCATTGTGTCAGGGTCTATCAAAGTTCAGCGCGTCACTGAAAGCGGCAGAGAGATCGTTCTTTATCGCGTAACTGCCAACGAAACATGCATACTTACAATCGCTTCACTCCTTGCTACGGAGTCCTATGCAGCGGAAGCGATCACGGAGACCGAGGTCGTCGCCTATGTTCTGCGGGCTGCTCCCTTCAGAGATCTGATGAATCAGTCCTCGGACTTCCGAGGCCTCGTCTTCGAAGGTTACAGCCGGCGCATCACATCCTTGATGTCAAAAATCGAAGAATTGCTTTGTACGAGAGTTGATGTCCGCCTCGCCGAGAGACTGCTCGAACTGATGGATGCAAATCATCACATCACCACGACCCAACAAGTACTTGCTGCAGACCTTGGAACAGCGCGAGAGGTGATCGGCCGCTTACTCAACAGTTTTGAACGCTCGGGGTGGTTGAAATCTCTCGCGTGGCGCGATTCATATTGTCAATGCGCGAGCGCTCGCAGCGCTTATCGACGACAAACGAGACTAAGTCGTGGATGAAATTTTGAGGTTGAGGCATCAAAGACGGGTCACTCGCTATTCAATCGTCCCAATCCCACAACGAAACGGGTCGATGAGGAAAACCTTGGCGCGCGAGAGACTAGCCCGTCTTATTCACCCAGCGGCTTAATTTAGCTGGCGGATGTAGCGTAAGATATTGATTTAGTGTATGGATTAGTTGCTTACACCGATCCTTCACGCCATCACATCGAAGCCACACCCGCCATGCTCGACGATAGCCTTCTCCCGTTCTCGTTTCCAGCCGTTTGCCGCAAGAAGATCACCGCCGCGTTCGACGGTGGGCGCATCACCTCGGACGCCGGCGTGATGCTGTTGGGGCAAGCCGAGCGTCGACTGGGCGTGGCGGGCAAGCTCGCGGCCGTCGTCGCCGATCCGCGCAATCCCTTGCTGATTACCCATTCTCTCGACAGCATTTTTCGTGCGCGCATTCTGGCCATCGCCTGCGGCTACGAGGATGCGGACGACCTCGATCATCTGCGCAGGGATCCGGCTTTCAAGATCGCTTGCGGGCGCTTGCCCGATACGGGCGACGATCTGTGCTCGCAGCCGACCATGTCACGGTGGGAGAACGCGCCGACCTTGCGCGAAATCGTGAAGCTTTGCGGCGTCCTCGTCGATGTTTATTGCGCCAGTTACGCCAAGCCGCCGCAAGCGGTCACGCTCGATATCGACGACACCTGCGATGTCGCGCATGGCCATCAGCAGTTGTCGCTGTTCAATGCGCATTACGACGAGCGCTGCTTCCTGCCAATCCATGTTTACGACACCGCCACGGGACGCCCCGTCGCCATCATTTTGCGGCCTGGCAAAACCCCGTCCGGCGCGGAAGTGCGCGGCCATTTGCGCCGGATCATCCGCCGCATCCGCGCACATTGGCCGACGACCAGGATCACCATCCGAGGCGATGGTCATTATGGCCGCCGCGAGGTACTGGATTGGTGCGAGGACAATGGCCTCGACTATGTTTTCGGACTGTCCGGCAACAAGATTCTCGCCGCCGCCGTCGATTTCGAGGCCGACGATATTCGCACTCGCCGCGCGTTGAAACAGATACTCGTCCTGCGCGGCTATGCGCAAACGAACTACGCCGCCAAATCATGGAGAGCCGAGCGCCGCGTCTGCGCCCGCATCAAGGCGACGGAACTCGGGCTCGACATCCGCTACGTCGTCACCAACATCGCCAATGGTTCGCCCGAACATATCTACGACACGCTCTATTGCGCGCGCGGCCAGATGGAAAATCTGATCAAATTGCACAAGAGCCAACTGGCGTCGGATCGCACCTCCTGCCGTTCGCCGCTCGCAAATCAGATGCGGCTCGTTCTGCATACCGCCGCCTATTGGCTGATGCTCGAATTGCGTGACGCTATCCCCAAAACCAATCCGCTCGCCGTCGCCGAATTCGTGACCTTACGCGAAAAGCTGCTGAAGATCGGCGCCCGCATCGTCGAGACCGCAAGCCGCATCAAACTCGCGCTCGCCACCGCCTGTCCGCAGGCTGGACTGTTTCGAATTCTTGCCGGCGCCTTACAGCCGGCGGGGCCGTGAACGACGGGGCAGAGATAGTCTCCGCGCCCCAGAGCAACCACATCCAACTCCAACGCGTTCAAAGTGCCGACCGACCCAGCGAAAGGACGCATCGCGGAATTGCGTCCGGAATCACGGCGCGAATAAAATCAGCAATGTGCGGCGATGGCGTGAATAAGACGGGCTAGGCCTGTTTGGCGCATAACGAACGCGAGGCATCCAAGTCTACATCGACTGGATGGAGACAACCATGATTCTCGTGTTGGTGTTTATCGGCAGTGCGTTGGCGACTGCCGGCGGCCTGTATTTCATAAACCTAAAGTTCTGTCAGGATCCCGTTCAGGCGATCGTGATGTTGGTTGGAGGCCTGTTGATGGTCGCCGGAGGCGAAATCGCTGTAACCGGTTCAAGCACCTCCTTCTTCAAAGCTCAGCAGGTGCAAGCCTCCGCCTGTTGATCCGATTGTTTGCTTACTTTGACAGCGGCAAAGTTTGACTGAGCCGCCATTGATCTCGTCATCACCTCGCCATTGTGGGCGACGTGGGTGAAGAGCGTCATAATCAGGTGACGATCCAGACACTGGTCGGGACTCTTCATCATTAACCTGTGCTTCTGGCTGGATCCAGTATCGCAAAGCTCTGGATGGAGAATGCCTGGGAGGAGCGTTCTTCCCCAAACGGTTGGGATAAGAACAGCTGGGGTTCGAGATAACCCGAAAGTTCTTGATTATATTGGTAGGCCGGGAGGGAACTCGAACCCCCAACCAGACCGTTATGAGCGGTCGGCTCTAACCAATTGAGCTACCGGCCCAGCCGCCGTCGCGGGCAGGGAAGAGGTTCTCCTAACCCCAAAGGCCTTGCGCTGCAACAGGCGCCGCGAGTAAGCCTGAGCGCGGAAGCCTGTCCACGGGGAAATCGCGAGGTTCGCTTGTGAGAACTGGTCCAATCCTTGTAAACGATGCGGCGGGGACGTCGCGGCGCGGCGCAGCCGCGCGCAAGGCGCGAGGGGGACCGATGACCTATTGTTGCGGCATTCTGGTGCGCCAGGGGCTGGTGATGATCGCCGACACCCGCACCAATGCTGGGCTGGACAATATTTCCACCTTCCGCAAGCTGCAGTTGTTCGAAAAACCCGGCAAGCATGTGCTGATGCTCGCGGCCTCGGGCAACCTCTCGGTCACGCAGGGTGCGGTGAATCTGCTTGTCGAGGGGCTGGAGGACGCCGATTCCGGCATGGTCGAACGGCTCGAAGACGCGCAGTCCATGGTCCAGGCGGCGCATCTCGTCGGCCGGGCGGTGCGCCGCTCGCTCGCGCTGATGGGGGAGGCGGTCAAGGAATCGAGCGTCAGCTTCGAGGTTGCGCTCCTGTTCGGCGGCCAGATCGGCGCCGCGCCGCCGCGCCTGTTCATGATTTATACCGCTGGAAACGCGATCGAATGCACGCCCGACACGCCTTACTTGCAAGTCGGAGAGCACAAATACGGCAAGCCGATCCTCGATCGCGCCATCACTTACAAGAGCGATATCTACGACGCGCTGAAGATCGGCCTGATCTCGATGGATTCGACGATTGAAATCGAACCTCTCGGCGTCGGCCTGCCCATAGACATCGCCTTGATGCGGCGCGACGCGCTCCAGACCGAAGTGGCGACGCGCATCGACGCCACCGATCCCTATTTTCGCGACTTGCGCGAGCGCTGGTCGTCGGCTTTGCGCGCGGCCCATATCGCCATTCCGCCGCCCCCATATGGCAGCGGGCAAAAATGACCGCGTTGCGCATTGGCGTGGACGCCGCCGGGATCGCTCGAGCGGCGGAGGTTTTGCGCGAGGGTGGGCTCGTGGCTTTCCCGACCGAGACCGTCTACGGACTTGGCGCAGACGCTGCTTCGCCAAAGGCGGTGGCCAGAATTTACTCGGCCAAGGGACGCCCCTCGTTCAACCCACTGATCGCCCACGTTCTTGACTTGGACGCAGCGAGGCGCGAGGCGTCGCTCTGCGAACCGGCGCTTCGGCTGGCTGAGAAATTCTGGCCGGGGCCGTTGACGCTGGTCGCTCCAGTTTCCCCTCGGGGCGGCATATGCGAACTGGCGCGCGCGGGGCTCGCCAGCGTCGCGCTGCGCGTTCCAGCGCATCCCGTCGCGCTTGCACTGCTCCGAGCCTTCGGCGGCCCGATCGTGGCGCCCTCGGCGAATATCTCCGGCCATGTCAGCCCGGTGACGGCGGCGCATGTCGCCGAGGATCTCGGCAATCGAATAGACGCCATTCTCGATGGCGGTCGGGCGGACGCCGGGCTTGAATCGACGATCGTGTCCTTCCTTGGCGACCAGCCCATTATTCTGCGACCCGGCGCCATTCCGCGCGAGGCGCTGGAGGCGGTTCTGGGCGAGCGTCTGGCGCGCGCCGGTCAGGGCGATGACATTCTCGCTCCGGGCATGACGGCGTCCCACTATGCGCCGCGCGCCCGCTTGAGGCTCGACGCGGTGACGCTGGAGCCTGGAGAGGCGGGGCTGGATTTTGGCGGCGTGCTGCTGCGCGCGGGAGCGGAAGAAGTCATTCTTGATTTGTCGCCCTCGGGCGACCTCACTGAAGCGGCCGCAAATCTCTTCGCACATTTGCGCGAACTGGACGCGCGCAACATCTCTCGCGCCGCCGTGGCTCCGATTCCAGAGCATGGCCTCGGCGAGGCGATACGCGACCGCCTTCGCCGGGCCGCCAGCTAGCGGGGAAATCTAACGCTTGGTTCCCGCGACATGGAACGGGCCGAGCGGCCAAGGTTAGACAGCTTTTGACCCATATGGGAAACAGCGAATTCGTCCGATGGGAAACGCGAAGCGCGCCAAGCGCTCGAATGTCCGCGCGCCCAGAGCATCTAATTAAGCCAATAATAACGCCCGTTATGTCATGAAATTCGCGAGTTCCCCACAACCAATTCTTTAACCTGGGCGCAGATGTGGCCCCGCCGTTAGCAGCGAAGTGGATCGCAATCGAGGACGCCATGAAAGACGCTGAACTTTTCCCCTATGTGTATGTAAACGCCGATGGAACCATCCGTGAGCTCCATTCGAACGAACGGAGTTACCTACTCTCCGAATTCCGCCCTGGAGACGGCGCAATGCCGTACATCAAGAGCAGTTACTCTCAACTCAATAGCTGGCGTGAACTTACTGGCTACCTTGAGAGATCGAAGGTTTCCCATGGCGCCCAAATACAAGATGCGCCGAAGGAAGACCCAAATCGACCGCTCAGTAAGGCAGAACGCATCGAATGGCTTCGCAAAAAGGGTTTGGAAATAGCTGAAAGAAGCGACGGCTCTTTAGTCGTCCTGAAACCGAACCGCTAAAAACAATCAGACCGCTCGTCCATCTTTCATGATTGCACAAACGCCGCTTCGCGCTCTTTTGCGCAACTCTGCACGGCCGATTGTGGCGTATTACCGACCCCGACATCTTCCCTGCTCCGAACCTAAAACAGGGTCCGAAGCGTCAGATTTTGACCACTAGACAATGGCGGGCGGGTTCGCCAAATCCATCACGCCGCCAGTCTTCCCGCCTTCACGTCGCACAGCGAAAAATCCCTGGTGGCCGGTATCGGCAAACTCCGCAACGAGGCGGCCTCGTACCCGCGCGCGTGGAGCGAACCGTTGCCCACGGCGGACATTTCCACCACCAGCCGCGTTGTCGGGTTGAGCACGGGCGGCACGGCCCACCTGAAGGCCGGTCCGCCGGGCCTGAAGTCGCGTATTGCAGCCTTGCGCGCTTCGTTGTTCTCCAACCCCATGCGGCCAATCCATCCCTTTCGCGGCGTTTGCCAGTCATTGGCCACCGTCACGTCGCCGCGAATGACGCTGGCGAGGCGTTCGGTGCGCTCGATGACCGCCATCTCGTGCGGATTCACTCCCGTTACAGTGAAAAGGGCAGGCCGCGCCAGCGGCTCGCGGCTCAATAGCTCAACGGCTTGCTCGAAGGTTTCGCAGATTTCGAATGCGCGGCGCAGCAGGTGATCCGGCGGCCAGCCGTCCTCGCGCAGCAATGCATTGCCCAGATTTATCGCCGCGTCATAGGGAAGTCCGACCAGGCCCCGCGTCCGGCGGCGCATTGGGGCCTGATTGATGACTGCGCAAAAACGCCCCGGCGCCATCGCCGTCAGAACGCCCACGGCGCCCGGCCATGTGACATTGTAAAATTCACCGGCCGGACCAGACTGCCACGCGATCTCGACGCCACGGCCGAGGCCAGAGAAAGGCCAGTCGAGCGAGCGGCGCAGCAACGGCGCGCCGTTCGGCCCCACCGCCGCCGAGGTGGTGCAGGCGAACAGATAGGACATGTTGAGCGTCAGCGCGCCCGGAAAACCCAATATGTCGGTGACATGTTGCAGGTCTTCGCGATAGGTCGAGACCGAACTGCGGAGCCATCGCGCCGCAATGCGATCTATGGAGGAAAGGCATAAGTGCCGGCTCCAGCGCGGGAATGGCGCAAGACAGGCGTCGCGCAAGCTGGCCGCCGCGGCGACGCGTGCGCGCGTATGGGCGATCGGGCCGCCGCAGCGCACATCGAGCAAGGGGATCGGGTTCATGCGGTTCTCCCATTCAGAGGCCGTCTTTGAACCGAGATATTTTTCACATGTTCTTGTCATAATACAGCAAAAAAATCGTCATATTGGCTACGGCTATGGCGACGCCAAAGGATGACGAGAGGCGAGCGCCAGCTGGCGGCGCACTTGTGCAAGCGAGCGAGCGAGGTCTAAACTCGTCAAATGCAGTTCGTATCGCTGGGTAAATTTGTTTTTGCGGCAGCCATTGTCGCCGCCAGTGTGGCGGCGGGGGCAGAGTCGCGCGACGTTTCTCCCGAAGGCGACCAGGGCGCCAGAGGCGATAATTTTCTGGAAATTCCCGGCATTGGACGTATTCAGATGCCGCCTGGCGTGCATGTGTTTCAGCCTCGTGGCGCGCATCGCTTTGGCGGAGACGAAGACAGCCCACGCGCTGAGGAATCCCCCGGATTCGGGCCGCAGGCGAAGCCGTCGCCGGGGATCGCCGCTCCGCCGGCGCAAACATCCCGCTCGCCTTCGCATCCTTCGCCACCCAAATCGCCGCAACAGGCGCGCGCCGATGCGCTGGACGCCCTGTTCGCGCGGATGAAGGACGCGGCAGACGAGGAAGAGGCCCAGGCGATCGCAAACAGAATAATGTCGGTCTTCGCGAGCACGTCATCCAACACGGTCGCCTTGCTGAGTTCTCGCGCGGCGGCGGCCGAGATCGCCGGCGCGCAGCCGGTAGCCGAGGCGCTGCTTGACGATGTCATCGTGCTCGATCCCGCATGGGCCGAGGCCTTCGTCCGACGCGCCCGGCTGAAAGCGACGCGGGGCGATGCGGCGGGCGCAAGAGAGGATCTGGAGTCGGCGCTGCGCCTGGAGCCAAGGCGCTTCGATGCGCTTGCCGCGCTGGGAGCGTTGCTGGAAGAGGCTGGCGACAAGAAGGCGGCTTTGGAAACCTACCGTCGCGGTCTCGCTCTCGACCCCAGGCAAGAGAAACTGCAGAAATCGGAAGATCGCCTCCGTCTGGAAGTCGAAGGGCGCGACATCTGAAGCTGCCCCTGAATCACCCTGAAAGGTTTTTGTAATGACAACGAATGTCCGTTTGTCCGCGGAGGCGTTGGCGCAGCTGTTTCACGAAGCGCGCACGCATAATGGCTGGCGCGACAAGGAGGTTCCCGACGCCTTGCTTCGCGAGGCCGTCGATATCGCCAAATGGGGGCCTACGAGCGCCAATTGTTCGCCGATGCGCATCGTTTTCGTGCGATCGGCCGAAGCAAAAGCCCGGCTGGCTCCGGCCATGGCGCCCGGCAATCTCGAAAAGACCCTGGCCGCTCCGGCGACGGCCATCGTTGCCTACGATGTAGAGTTCTACGAGAGACTGCCGCGCCTTTTTCCCGCAGCCGACGCACGGTCGTGGTTCCTTGGAAATGCGCCGCTGATCGAGGAAACAGCTTTCCGAAACGGCACATTGCAGGCCGCCTATTTCATTCTGGCGTTGCGCGCCGTTGGGCTCGACACTGGACCGATGAGCGGCTTCGACAAGGCTGCGGTGGACGCTGAATTCTTTCCGGACGGCAAGGTGAAATCGAATTTCCTGATCAATATCGGCTATGGCGACGCAGCCAAGCTATACCCGCGCGGGCCGCGGCTGGACTTTGACGAGATGGCGCGGATTCTTTGAGCGCGCATGCGCGGGGTCTCATGTCGGCTCGCGTGAGAACATCGCTCGCCCCGCCATGATCGCCTACTTCCGCTGAATGGATTCAAGATAGCTCAGCAAGGCGCGGATTTGTTCCGTTGAAAAGACGAAGGGCGGCATTTCCGAACCTTCGTGGCCTACCACGATGCCTTCGCCGAGCGCCTCCTGCAAATCGGAAAGCGGATATTTTTTCGACAGGAGCCGGAACGGCGGCGACTTTGGATTCGGGCTTTCGCCGCTCGGGCCGATTGCATGACAGCGGCTGCAAAAGGTGGTGGCGATCTCGCGACCGCTCTGGACGAGCGTCTCGCTTCGGGCCGAGGACAGAGGAAACGCCAACGCTAACGCCAGCAGCATCTTTAAGCGCATGTTGTATCCCTCTTACCCGGCGCAGGCGTTAGCTGGGCGTATCAGATTTTTGTGAATGAATGTTACTCGCGCGCGACCAGAACCGAGCATTTGGCGTGCCGGACGATGGTCTTGGCGTTGGAGCCCAGCAGATAGGTGGACATTGTAGGCCGGTGCAACTCGACAACGATCAGATCGGCGCCCCACGCTTCAGCTTCGGCAAGAACTTCCGAATATACCGTTCCAAAGCGTAGCGCGGTCGTCACCAGTTCTTTCCGATAGTTCAGGCGCGCCGCTACTCTCGAAAGCTCTTCCTCAGCGTTTGCACGCAGCTGCGCGTCAAAATCCGCGGGCACATAATCCATGAAGGCCAGCGGAGTCGGTGATTGCACTGTGACGAGGCGGATTTCCGCTCCCCCTACCTTTGCCAGCTCAATGGTCGCCGCTATGCCCTTTTGCGCCATATCCGGCTCGCTAAGATCTACAGGAACGAGAATTTTTTTGCTACAAGGCCGCCTCCCTCCCGGAGTGTGCTTTACATAAAGAAAATGGTTCTAGAGCGCGCCTGTTCAATAAGCTTCATTCGGTGGTTTCGCGCGGCGAATCGTCACGCGCCGCGAGTTCGGCGTCAATAATATCGCCTTGTCGCCCCCCGCCCGTGAAATCCGCACGGCTTGCCGCGACTTCCTCGATCCGGCGTCCGATCTCGGGATTGTGCCGCGTGAGATTGCGCAAGTCGAAAGCATCCAGCACGAGGAGCTTGGTCGGGCTTACAGCTCGCGCATTGGCGGTGCGCTTCGTCTTGCGCAGCAGGGCGATTTCGCCAAAGAACTGTCCTTCGCCCAGCACGACAAGGCTTTGTGGCAATTCAATCTCCACTTCGCCGGAGGCGATGAAATACATCGAGTGGGCTTCGTCGCCGCGTCGGGTTATAGGCGTGCCGGCCGGAACGGATTGCGCGCGAAGGTAACGCATGATTTCGGCGACCGACGAGGCGTCGAGCGAACGAAACAGCGGAACTCTCGCAACCATGCTCCAGGTGACGACAAATTCGCGGCGATGGATTTCTTCCGCGAAAGCCGTCGCGACAATGCCGACGGGAAGGCCCAGCATTACGAAACCCATCACCATGGTCAGCGCGGCGATCATCCGGCCCGCCGGCGTGATTGGCGTAACGTCGCCATAACCCACGGTCGCGATGGTCTGGATAGCCCACCACATCGAATCCGGGATCGATCCGAAAAACTCGGGCTGAACCGCATGCTCCGCGACATGCATGGCGGTGGCGGCGAAGAGCACGACGCCAAACAGGATGATCGCGGAAGCGAACAGCGCCCTGCGTTCCGCCTGAAGCACCGCGATGAGAGATCTGATGCCCGGCGAGTAGCGCGCCAGTTTGAAAAAGCGCAGCAGCCGCAACAGCAGCAGGATCCTTAAGTCTGCGCCGAGGAAAACCGAGAGATAGGCCGGCAGGATCGCGAACAGATCGATAACCGCGCTTCCGGAGTGAATGAACGCCCAGCGAGAACCGAGTGGGGTGAGGCGCGAGTAGAGCGTGTGCTCAGGCGCTGTCCAGATGCGCAATACATATTCGAGCGTGAAGGCGCCAACGGCGAAAAACTCGATGGCCTGGAAAACAGGGCCATAAATCTGGGCGTATCTTGGCACCGATTCCAGAATGACCGCGCCGACGGACAAGGCCACGAGGCATATGAGCGCGCCATGAATCAACCAGGTGAGGCGATCATCGCCCGCGCCGCCGTCAAGCAGGAGGCAAAGGCGTCGGCGCAGGGTGGTCGAAGAAGGGCCGCCACTCGCGAGACCTTCCTCGCTCCTCATGCGCTGGCTTTCGCGCGCAGCGCGTCTTCGATCGCCGCGAGGGCCGCGTCTATGGACGCAGCGTTCGGTCCGCCAGCTTGCGCAAGGTCGGGGCGGCCGCCACCGCCCTTGCCGCCCAGCTTCTCACTGGCGACACGCACGAAATCGACCGCGTTGAAGCGCGCGGTGAGGTCTTCGGTGACGCCGACCACAATGCCGGCCTTGCCGTCCGGCGAGCTGTTGGCGATCACGACCACGCCGGAACCGACGACCTTTTTGGCTTCATCGACAAGTCCCTTGAGATCCTTTGCGTCGACTCCGCTTACGGCGCGTGAGAACAGCTTTACGCCAGCGACATCCTGCACCGGCGACGTTCCCACGCCGCCGCTGTCTCCGCTCATGGCCAGCTTGCGCTTGGCGTCGGCGAGTTCGCGCTCCAGCCGCTTGCGTTCTTCGAGTAGGGCGGCGAGGCGTGTCGGCGCTTCCTCGACCGAAGCCCGCACCAATGCCGCAATTTCGCGCAGAGCCTTCGCCGAAGCGACAAGCTCCGTTCTTGCGCCTTCGGCCGTGCGCGCCTCGATGCGGCGTACCCCCGAAGACACCGGGCTCTGGGCGACAATGTTGATCACGCCGATATCGCCGGTGCGCGAAACATGGGTGCCTCCGCAAAGTTCGACCGAGAATGCGCGCCCGTTCGCCGCGTCTCGCCGTCCCATTGCGACGACGCGGACCTCGTCGCCGTATTTCTCGCCGAAAAGCGCGCGGGCGCCAGAGGCGATCGCCTCGACCTGATCCATCAGCCGGGTCTCGACTGCGGCGTTGTCCTGCACGATTTCATTGGACAAGCGTTCGACCTCGGCCAGTTCCTCTTCTGTCAGAGGCTTGGGATGCGTGAAGTCGAAACGCAGGCGATCCGGCGCGACAAGCGAGCCTTTTTGCGCAACATGGTCGCCAAGCACCTGCCGCAGCGCCTCGTGCAAAATATGGGTCGCCGAATGATTTGCCCGTGTCGCGCGGCGGCGCGAATGATCGACGTGGAGCTCAAGCGCCATGCCTATCGAGATCTCGCCTTCCTCGACGACGCCCTCATGCACGATGATGTCGCCGAGCTTCTTCTGAGTCGATTCGACGCGAAATCGAACCCCCTTTGCGCTCAGTTCGCCTACATCGCCAATTTGACCGCCCGATTCGCCGTAGAAGGGCGTCTGGTTGACGATGACCGCCCCACGCTCGCCCGACTTAAGCCAGTCGTGTTGCACGCCGCCGCGCAGAAGCGCAGTCACGACGCCCTCGCTCTTTTCCGTGTCGTAGCCAAGGAATTCGGTGGCCCCGACGCGCTCCCTGACCGCGAACCACACCGCTTCGGTCGCCGTCTCGCCGCTGCCGGCCCAGGCCTTGCGGGCTTCGGCGCGTTGCCGCTCCATGGCGCTCGCGAACGCGTCTTTGTCGACGCCGATCCCGCGCGGGCGCAGTGCGTCCTCGGTTAGATCGAGCGGGAAGCCGAACGTGTCATAAAGCTTGAAAGCGGTTTCGCCGGACAGTTGCGCGCCGGCTGAGAGACCTTCAGTTTCCTCGTCAAGGATCGACAGGCCGCGAGCCAGGGTGACGCGAAAACGCGTCTCTTCGGTCAGCAGAGTGTCGCAAATGAGGCTCTCCGCGCGCTTCAGCTCGGGATAGGCGAAGCCCATTTGCGCGACGAGAACCGGCACGAGCCGCCACATCAAGGGATCGGCGGCGCCCAGCAGTTGCGCGTGGCGCATCCCGCGGCGCATGATGCGTCGCAATACATAGCCGCGCCCTTCATTCGACGGCGTGACGCCATCCGCCACAAGGAATGAGCACGCGCGCAAATGGTCGGCGATGACTTTATGGCTCGCCGCCTGCGGTCCGTTGGCGCTGACATTGGTGAGATCCGCGACCGCGCCGGTCAACGCGCGGAACAGATCGGTTTCATAGTTGGACGTCACGCCCTGCAACAACGCTGCGATACGCTCCAGACCCATGCCTGTGTCGATGGACGGGCGCGGCAGCGGCACGCGCTCTCCCGGAGCGACCTGATCATATTGCATGAAAACGAGATTCCAGAATTCCAGAAAGCGGTCGCCATCCTGTTCGGCGCTGCCTGGGGGGCCACCTTGCAGCGTCTCTCCCTGATCGTAGAAAATTTCCGAACAGGGGCCGCAGGGGCCAAGGTCTCCCATGCTCCAGAAATTGTCCGAGCTGTTGATGCGGATGATCCGCTCATCAGGGAAGCCGGCTATTTTCTTCCAAAGACCAAAGGCTTCGTCGTCGTCGTGATAGACGGTGACGAGCAGGCGGTCAGTCGGCATGTCGAATTCGCGTGTGATCAGATTCCACGCGAGTTCTATGGCGCTTTCCTTGAAGTAGTCGCCAAAGGAAAAATTGCCGAGCATCTCGAAGAATGTGTGATGCCGCGCGGTATAGCCCACATTGTCGAGATCATTGTGCTTGCCGCCGGCGCGCACGCATTTTTGCGAGCTTGTCGCGCGCGGATGGCGGCGCTTCTCGACGCCGGTGAAGGCGTTCTTGAACTGCACCATGCCCGCGTTGGTGAACATCAGCGTGGGATCATTGTGCGGGACGAGCGAAGAGGACGGCACACGCTCATGATCGTGTCGCGCGAAATAATCGAGAAAAGCCGTACGAATCTGGTTGACGCCGGTCATGGTCCTGCTGGCTCGCTTTAGCTCGTGGCGCGTTTCGCGCTAGGCCGCGAGGGGCGCCCGCAACCTTTGGTCTCGCCTTGCGATATGCCAGGTAGGGGCCGATTGGGCAATGAAAAAGCCCGCTGGACAGTTGCGGAAATTCGTCCTGCTCCAAAAGGAGCCTTCCCCGGACGGGCCGGGAAAGGGGCAGGGCCTGGCCCCAAAAGCGCAGCCCGGCACAGCGGGGGAAGGCGCATGGCGCCCCCGCTCAGCCTTCCGCTTCTTCCGCTTCGTCGCCGCCGGCGTCAAGGATACGCTCCGCGATAAGTCCTGAATTCTCCCGGATCGCCTGTTCGATACGTGCGGCGGCCTCCGGATTCGCCTTGAGGAAGCTTTTGGCGTTTTCCCGGCCCTGACCGAGCCTTTGGCTGTCGAAGGAGAACCAGGCGCCGGACTTTTCCACAACGCCAGCCTTCACGCCGAGATCGACTAATTCGCCGACTTTCGAAATGCCTTCGCCGTACATTATGTCGAATTCGACCTGTTTGAAGGGCGGGGCGACCTTGTTTTTCACGACCTTGACGCGGGTCTGGTTGCCGGTCACCTCGTCGCGATCCTTGATCGCGCCGATGCGGCGGATGTCGAGCCGCACCGAGGCGTAGAACTTCAGAGCGTTGCCGCCGGTGGTGGTTTCGGGAGAGCCATACATCACGCCGATCTTCATGCGGATCTGGTTGATGAAAATGACTAGTGTATTGGAGCGCGAGATCGAGGCGGTCAGTTTGCGCAGCGCCTGGCTCATGAGCCGCGCCTGCAGGCCTGGCTGGACGTCGCCCATTTCGCCTTCGATTTCGGCGCGAGGCGTCAGGGCGGCCACGGAATCGACCACGAGCACGTCCACCGCGCCGGAGCGCACTAGAGTGTCGGTGATCTCAAGCGCCTGCTCGCCCGTGTCGGGCTGGGAAATCAGCAGGTCGTCGAGATGGACGCCGAGCTTTCGGGCGTAGACCGGGTCGAGGGCGTGTTCCGCGTCGACAAAGGCGCAGACTCCGCCGGCTTTCTGCGCTTCCGCGATCACATGCAGCGTCAAAGTGGTCTTGCCGGAGGATTCCGGACCGTAAATCTCCACGACGCGCCCGCGCGGGAGGCCGCCGACGCCAAGAGCGATGTCGAGCCCGAGCGAGCCCGTCGAGACGGTCTCTATCTCCACCGCCTTCTGATTCTTGCCGAGCCGCATGATCGAGCCCTTGCCGAAGGCGCGTTCGATCTGAGACAGGGCGGCGTCCAGCGCCTTGGTCTTGTCCACGGATGATCCTTCCACGAGGCGGAGATTGGCTTGGCTCACGGCTAAAGTCCTTCTGACATGGGTTAAGCTAAGGGCGCAACGCCAGCGCGTTGCGCTTCAGGCAAAAACAGCGTGTGAACAGCATTGTGCATGGTTTGTTCTTTTTGCCAAGCTCTTTTTGTTCTCTTTCGGGGCGCGCTCGTCATTTCTCTCCCACGCGACAATTCACCGCGTCTTGTCTGGAAATCCTCCAAATTATTGAAATTGACGGGATTATGACGATTTCCGTATAGCTTGATGAAGCTTTCGCTCGTGATCGCTGGTGGATGAGTTGATAATTCCCGTGACGCCGCCTTCTGCTTTCCTGCGCGCCGCACGCTTAGGCGCGGCGATGTTTCTGGCGTTGAGCCTCGCGTCCCTAGGCGCTGCCGCTGCGGGGGAGACGAGCGCGGTGGGCATGACGCCCATCGAACAGCTTGGCGCGCGGCTTTTTTCCGATCATTCGCTCTCCGAGCCGCAGGGCGTCGCCTGCGCCTCCTGCCATGATCCGGCGCGGGCCTTTTCCGGCAACAACGGCTCGCCGATCGCCGCCGTGGCGCGGGGGGCGCCGGCGGGGGCCTTTGGAACGCGCAAGGCTCCGGGGCTCACTTACGTGTCATTCACCCCGCCTTTCTCCTTTATCGACAAGAAGGACGAAGAGACTGGAAAGACAGAGAAAACCCCGGCGGGCGGTCAGTTCCGTGACGGGCGCGCCAATAGCCTTGAGCAACAGGCGAGCGGGCCCTTGCTCAACCCGGTCGAGATGAACAATCCCTCCAAAGCCGCAGTCGCCGCCAAGGTGCGCGAAGGCGCCTATGCCGATTTCGCGAGAAGTGTCTTCGGCAAGGATGTGTTCGAAAATTCCGACGCCGCCTTCGACAAGCTGATGAGGGCCATCGCGGCCTTTGAGCGAACGCAGGCCTTCCAACCCTTCAACTCGCGTTTCGACGCGATGTTGCGCGGGCAGGCGCAATTCACGCCGTTGGAGGCGAAGGGTTTTGAACTGTTCAAGAACCCTCGAAAGGGCAACTGCCTCGCCTGCCATGTTGGCGAGAAGAAGTCGCACGATCCCAAGGATTGGCTATTCACGGATTTCACTTTCGACACGCTTGGGGCGCCGCGCAACGGCGCCATCCCCGCCAACGCAAAGGCGGGTGAGTTCGATCTGGGCCTTTGCAAACGCGAGGGACTTGCCGCGCTGGCGCCAAAGGGCTTCGACGTTGAGAGCGTCTGCGGCGCCTTCAAGGTGCCTACATTGCGCAATGTCGCGCTCACCGCGCCCTACATGCACAATGGCGCTTTTTCCAGCCTGCGCGACGCGGTGGCCTTCTACGCCACGCGAGACACCAATCCGGAGCGCTGGTTTCCCAAGGGCGCGGATGGAAAGGTTCTTAAATTTGACGATCTGCCGGAAAAATTCCGTGGCAACGTCAATGTGAAGGAAGTGCCTTACGACCGGAAACCAGGCCAGCGGCCGCGCCTCTCAGACAGCGAGGTCGACGCCATCGTCGCCTTCCTAGAAACGCTGACGGACAAGCGCGGCGAGTGAAGGCCGCGCCATATCAATCGTGATGACGGCGATGACGCCGCCGGTGACGATGCTCCCCGCGAATCCCCCAGCTTGAGGCGATGGCCGGTCCGGCCGTTGCGCCGACCACCCCGCCCGCCAGGAGGCCGACGGGGCCAGCCACCACCGCGCCTGAAACCGCGCCAAGCGTGCCGTCCAGCGCTCTTTCCGGCGTACAGGCGGCCAGGGAGAGGCCCAGCGCACATATCGTCATCACAGGCAGAAGTATTCTCGTCATTCCATAATCCGTTCCGAATCGCTTTCTGGGCAATGAGTTAGGCGTCGAGCTGGGCGGAACTGTGGCTGGGTCGAAGCGATGGGTCGTTCCGGCAGGCCGCCGTGAAAAGGCCATAAGCGCCGCGCTCCATTGCGACCGGGGAAATTTGAGGAGCAATCATGCGTTTCAGCACTTTTTTCGCTGCCGTCTTTCTTCCTCCTGCCTTGGCCCTGAACGGCGCTTCTGCGAAGGAAATCGAGACAAAATCCGCCGTCAGCGCCGTCACGATCTACCCCGACGCGGCGAGCGTGACGCGAGAGGCCGTGGTCGATCTGCCGGACGGGGAATCGACCATTGTGTTCACGGGCGCGCCATACGCGACAATAATCGAATCGGTCCGCGCGGCGGGCGAGGCCCAAACGCCGCTGGTCATTGGCTCCGTGGAGGCGCGGATCGCGCCGAAGCAAGCGAAGACCGGCGACAGCGCGGTAGAAGCGCGTTTGAAGGAGCTGCGCGGCGCCCGCGCCGAAATAGAGGTGACGATCGAAGCCCTCAAGGCGAAGCAGGCCATGATTCTGCGCTATTCGCAGGCCAGCCCGGAAGGAAAGGCCGAGGACGCCAAATCCCTAGCGGTTTCAAAGTGGACCGAGGCCTTTGACGCCATCGGAGCGGCCTATGCGAAAGCCGGCGAGGAGTTGCGCCTCGCCAACGCCAAGGCGCAGGCGCTGGACGAGGAAATCCGCGGGCTGCAAGGTACCGGCGGCGCAGGCGGGAAGCAGGGGCTCACGCGAGACATTGCCATTATCGTCGAGTCGCATGGCGGCGGCCGGGCGAAACTGAAGCTCATGTATCAAACGAGAGGCGCAGGCTGGAGGCCGAGTTACGACGCGCGTCTCGACACGGGCGAAAAGGACAAGAAGAGCGCCGTGGAATTGCTCCGCCGCGCGGTTGTGACCCAGCAGACGGGCGAGGACTGGCGCGACGTCGCACTCTCGGTCTCCACTATTCGCGCGCAAGGCGGCGCGGCGGCGCCGGAAGTCTCGCCACAGCGCGTCGCCTTTTTCGAGCCTGTGCTCGCTGCGGCGCCTCGCGCGCAGAACGCGCCCGAGGCCAAGCGCAACAGTGCGTTGAAGGCGAGTAAGGATGGCGGCGAAGCGGATAAGTTGGAGGAGTTTCAGCCCGCCAGCGAAGCGATCGCCAATATTGAAGCCACGGCTTATGCGGCGACGTTCAAAATCGCGGGCGCCGTCAGCATACCCGGCGACGGCGCGCCCAAAAGCCTTCTCTTGTCCTCGCGTCAGTTCGAACCGAAGCTGACGATCAAAACGGCGCCCGCGCTCGATCCGACGGCCTATCTCGAAGCGAATATCGCAAACGACGAAGACGCGCCGCTGCTGCCGGGCCAGCTTAACGTGCAGCGCGACGGGGTGTTTGTCGGCTCAAGCCGTATCGCGCTGGTCGCGCCCGGCGATGCGGCGGATATTGGCTTTGGCGCGGACGACAAGGTGAAGGTCACGCGCGTCCCCGTGAAGCGGCGCGAGAATGAACCGGGCTGGTTTGGCCAGACCAGGACCGACACGCGCGAATTCAAGACCAGCGTGAAAAATCTGCATGGTTTCCCGGTCAGCGTGACGGTGTTGGACCAGATTCCCTTCTCCGAGAACTCGGCGATAACGGTCGAACTCATGCCGCATACCACCCCGCCGAGCGAAAAGCAGCCGGGCGACAAGCGCGGCGTGATGAGCTGGAGCTTTGACCTGCAAGCTGGCGAGAGCAAGGACATCCATCTCGCCTATCGCCTGAAGTGGCCGGCCGACCGCGAGATCGTCCTGCAGCCGGCGCCGCTCGCGCGATGAGCGCTCTTGAGGGGCCGTCTCACTTTCCCGCCGCGCCTCCGCGTGGTAGCGGTTTGAGCTTCCGCATTTCGAAGCCTTGAAGCGATCATGACGCAAGCGCAACTTCTCGATAGCACGGACACGCAGAGCCTCATGGCCGATATCGGCCGCGCGGCGCGGCGTGGCGCGCATGTGGCCGCGCTGGCACCCGCCGAGGTCAAGAACGAGGCGTTGCGCGCGGCGGCGGCGGAAATCCGCAAGGCCAGCGCGGCGATCCTTGCCGCGAACTCACTGGATGTGGCGCAGGCGAAGGCCGCCAACGCGCTCGCTTCGGCGGTGGATCGGCTCACCCTCGACCAGAAGCGCATCGAGGCGATGGCGCGCGGCGTGGAGGAAATCGCCGATCTGCCCGACCCCGTGGGCCGCGTTCTTGCCGTGTTCGAGCGGCCCAATGGCTTGCGCATCGAGCGCGTCTCGACGCCGCTCGGCGTCGTCGGCGTGATTTACGAGAGCCGCCCCAATGTCACCGCCGACGCCGGCGCGCTTTGCCTCAAGGCCGGCAACGCCACGATACTGCGCGGCGGCTCGGATAGCCTGCGCTCATCGCGGGCGATTCATCGCTGTCTCGTCGCGGGGCTGGAGAGCGCCGGCCTTCCGGGCGACGTGATCTCGCTTGTGCCGACCAACGACCGCGCCGCCGTGGGCGCAATGCTGGCGGGCCTGGACGGAAACATTGACGTGATCGTGCCGCGCGGGGGCAAGAGCCTCGTCGCGCGCGTGCAGCATGAAGCGCGCGTTCCGGTGTTCGCGCATCTTGAGGGCATCGTGCATGTGTTCGTGCATGGCGCGGCTGATCTCGACATGGCGAAAACAATCGTGCTCAACGCCAAGATGCGGCGCACGGGAGTTTGCGGCGCGGCGGAGACGCTGCTCGTGGATAAAGCCTGCGCCGCTACGCATCTCGCGCCATTGGTGCGAATGCTGCTCGACGCAGGCTGCGCGGTGCGCGGCGACGCCTCGACACAGGCCGTCGACCCGCGCGTAACCGCCGCGAGCGAGGAAGACTGGGACACCGAATATCTCGACGCCATCATCGCCGTGCGCGTCATCGACGGCCTTGACGCCGCGATGGCGCATATCGGCGCGCATGGCTCGCATCACACCGACTGTATTGTCACGCAAGACGAGGCCGCGGCCGCGCGCTTTCTTTCGGAAGTTGATTCCGCGATCGTGGCGCACAACGCCTCCACGCAATTCGCCGACGGCGGCGAGTTCGGCTTTGGCGGCGAGATAGGCATCGCCACCGGCAAGATGCATGCGCGCGGTCCCGTGGGCGTGGAGCAGCTCACTTCATTCAAATATCGCGTGCATGGCGCCGGACAGGTGCGGCCGTGATTCCATTTTTTCTTTCGATCGGCTCGGGAGTACAGTTTGATCTATTCGATTTTCATTTCTCATGGCTGGCATGACAGGTGGATCGCACGGCAGATGGCGCGCCTCGTTGAAGCGAACGGCGCTTCGGCGTTCATCAACATTTTTGACATTAAGAAAGGCGATCGCATTGAGGAGCGAGTCCGCGAAGGCGTCGAAAATTGCCATGAACTCGTCGCGCTGCTTACACCCTGGTCGGTCGAGAGAAACTGGGTATGGACGGAGCTCTCGGCGGCTTGGGCGTTGCGGAAAAGATACGTTGGCGTCCTCTATGGACTCACCATTGAGGAAATCGAGAAAAATCATGGCGGGATGGCTTGCCTCGGGCCGACGAACGTTATTGCCCTCGACGATTACGAAGAATATATTCGTGAAATGTCGGAGCGGGCGCGCTCATGGAGCGAAAGATGAATTTTTTTATAGCTAATAGTAGCGCCGACAGGGATTATGCGTCCCAACTCGCGGCTGAGATCAGGGCGACGGGCGCGCAAGTTTGGCGTGATGAAGACGTGTCCAACTTTGGCGCGGATTTCGCGGATGCCTTGCGTAATGCCATTACAAACTCTGCGGCGGTTATTCTGGTGCTACCACGGGAGGGCGCGAGCGGCGGCAATAATGCCATCTTCGAGGCTGGCGCCGCCAAAGCGCTTGGAAAAAAAGTGTTTGTCGTCGCGCGCGGCGCGGCGGACCGCGAGCTTCCAAGCAGTATTGCGGATTTCGCGATTTTTGACGCCGAGCACAAGCCTCTTCAAGAGATCGTAGGGGTGCTCGTCCAAAACGCGGCATAATAGCGCTTTCCAGATCGGCCTCGACAATGATCAGACCGCAATGTCGCCGTATCCGTCGGTAGTCCGACTGCCGCCGCACGCGCCGGGCATGCGCATCGGCCTTTTCGGCGGCTCCTTCAATCCGCCGCATGAGGGGCATCTTCTCGTTTCGCGCATTGCGCTGGCGCGATTGCGGCTGGACAGGCTGTGGTGGCTGGTCACGCCCGGCAATCCGCTCAAGGAGACGGCCGGACTGGCGCCGCTTGAAACGCGCATGTCCGCGTGCCGCAATCTCGCCGCGCATCCGCGAATAGCCGTGAGCGGGGTCGAGGCGGAGATTCAAACAAGATACACCTATGACACCTTGCGGTTTTTGTGCGCGCGGTGTCCGGGCGTGCGGTTCGTCTGGATCATGGGCGCGGACAATTTGCTGCATTTCCACCGCTGGCGCCACTGGCGGGAGATTGCTCAACTTGTACCCATGGCGGTGATCGACCGCCCCGGAGCGACCTTGAACAGCGGCGGCTCCGTTTCGGCACAATTCTTCAGCAGGTCGCGCATTCTTGAGAAGGACGCTGGCCTGCTGGCGACGATGCGCCCGCCGGCCCTCGTCTATCTTCACGGCCGACGCACGTCCCAGTCATCCACGGCGCTGCGGGCCACGCTATAGACGGAGCTTGAGTCAGCCGGATTTCTTTCGCCTGGTCCAGCTTAGAAAAGCGCCCAGGCCGATCATCGGGATGATCACCAGCACGAAGACCCAGACCGAAGTCTCGTCATAGGGGTGGTTGTCGTAATAATCGTTCGATATGGCCTGGGTATAGGGGTTGCGGAAGAAGAAGGTGACGAACACCCACATCGCCATCGCGCCAGCCGCGACATAATAAAGCCCGCGCGGAACGCGGTATTGTGGCGGTCTGGGACGGTTCTCTTCTGTCGGAGGCTGCTGCTGCGTCATTTCTCTGTCCTTGGGCGATGAAGCTTGGCTTACCCATAACATAGCCCTCCCGTTCGCGTTGCAAACCTGCAATTCTCGCCAAATTCTGACTGCGCGGCGCCGGGCGGGTCTTTTTATTTCGCTAACCATTTGGATAAAAATCAACGCTTGTTCGAGAAATTTTGAAAGGGTCGCCGGCATAGTTTCAGGCGCGTTTTTTGAGAATGAGGTTTCCCATGCTCGGATCGGAAAGTGGCGTCTTGGAGTTTTTCGCGGGCGCGGGAACCTCGATGGTATGGGGACTGTTCGGGCTTTTCATCTGGTGGCTGATGTTTCTCGCCCCCGTCGGGCGGCGCCGCTTCGAAAGCGCGGTCGCCATAGCCGCGACGCCTGAGAAGATCTGGAGCGCTTACGTATTGGGGCCGGAGCCGGAGGACGGCTGGACCGGCCTCTCCGAGGTTCAGCTTCGCGAATTTCTCTACGGCGAGCCGATGCGCATTCACGAAGTCACCCGGCTGCGCGCCGGTCCCAAGGCTTTCAAGGCCTATGTCTATCGCGTCACGGCTTTCGACGCGCCGCGTCTTTTCGAGACATGCACGCAGTCGCGCGACGGCGTCGATGTCGAACCAAAGGCCGCAACGCGTGCGACACTGACCCTGACGCCTCGGGCGCAAACTACAGAGGCGGTTCTTTGTTACGAGCATCCGGTCAGAGGTCTTTACAAGATACTGCTCTTGCGCCGCATTTACGCGAGAATGCTGGAACGCCTGCGTGCGCGTTGCGAGGATCGCCCCATGCCGGGCCCGGCGCGGGGAGTCGGCTGGCGGACGGGCCTCGTCTTCGCCGCCCTCGCCCTCGCCGCCACGATTTACGCGATGGGCGGAATGTCTGGCGGCTGGCCGGTTCTGGTCTCGGTCGCGCTGATGATTCAGTTCGTGATCGTTGTGCACGAGCTTGGTCATTGGCTGGCCATGCGCTGGTTCGGCCATCGCGACGCGACCATGACCATGATCCCGTTTTTCGGCGGCGCGGCGCTTGGCGCCCGTCCCGCCGAAACCGCGTTCGAAAAGGCTATCATTGCGCTCATGGGGCCGGCCTTTTCTGCCGGCGCGACGCTGCTTTTGCTGATCCCCGCCACGCTGTGGAGCGGCGATCTCTTCGCCGCCGCCCACCCCGCGCAAGGGGCTACTGATTGGCCGACGCTCGGGCGGATCGTCGGCGGCGCGATCGCCGTGGTGTTCGTGCTGATCGCGACGCCGCTCAATCTGCTGAATCTCGCGCCGTTCGGCATGATGGACGGCGCCCGCATCGCCGACGCGCTGGCGGAAGGGCGCGTCGCCCGCGCCGGCGCGAGGCTCGCTCTGGTCACGGGGCTGAGTCTTTCGATATGGGGCATGTTCGGCTGGTCCGATTTCGGCCCGACCATCGGCCTGCTGGCGGTGATCTCGCTGTCGGGCTTCCTGACATCGAGAGAGGACGCCGCCCCGCTGGCGCCGATGACCAGGCGCCAGCGCGCGCTCGTCGTCTCGACCCTCGCGCTGACGCTCTGTGTCTATGGCGCTGCGCTACGCCTGACGGTCGCGAGCGCGCTGGGCAAGATCGCCCAGGCGGAAACAACGCTCCACGCACGCGGCGGCGTGGACCGCCAAGGCTCCGACGAGCGCGCCACCTGCGATCCCCGGACGGACGCCAATTGCGAAAGGGAGGGGTAAGGCCTCTTCGGCGAATTTTAACCTCGCCCGGTGACGTCTTTCCGCGAGAAAAAACTTCTTAACCCCACGCGGCTCATCCTCCTCCAGAATTTTCCTCGCGTGGAGTATTTCGATGCTTGATTTCGGTGATTACGGATTTGAATTATTGTTCGGCGTTGCATGGGGCTCCACGCAATGGGCTCTCGCTGGCGTCGCCGGCTGGTGGCTGATGTTTCTGGCGCCGCTGGGCCGACGCAAATTCACGAGCCGCGCGCGCATCGCCGCAACTCCGGAAAAAATCTGGAACGCATATGTTCTCGGCCCCGAGCCGAAGGACGGCTGGAGCGGGGCCCAGGAAATCCGGTCGCGCGAATTCCTCCCCGGCCCCCCGTCGCGCTTGCGGTTAGAGATGCGCCACCGGTCGGGCCCGAAGGAATTCAAGTCCGTCGTCTTCGACATCACGGCTTTCGAAGCGCCGCGCTTGTTCGAAGACCAAATCCTCTCTATCAACGGCGTCGCGACGGAACCGGGCAAGGCGGGCCGCGAACGCCTTCTCCTGACGCCGGTAGGCCAATCGACGCAAGCGAGCCTCACTTTCGAGGTTTCGGTGCGCGGCCTGTATAATTTGCTGCACCTGCGCCATTTTTTCGCGCGCGTCATGGACCGGCTTCGCGCCCATTGCGAGGATCGCCCCATGCCCGGCGCCGCGAGAGGACTCGGCTGGAAAACCAACCTTGCCCTTGGCGCCGTCGCCTTGCTCGGCACGATGGGCCTGATGGGCGACGATAGCGTCTTCGCCTTGCCGATTTTCCTCATCGCGCTGCTGCTGGAAATCGTCGTCGTGGTGCATGAGTTTGGCCATTGGCTGGCCATGCGCTGGTTTGGCCATCGCGACGCGACCATGACCTTGATTCCCTTTTTCGGCGGCGCCGCGATTGGCGGCAAGCCGTCGGAAACCGCCTTCGAGAAATCGATGATCGCGCTGATGGGGCCGGCCTTTTCGGCGCTAGTGATACTGTTGCTGGCCATCCCGCTCAAGTTTTGGTACGCCAATTCGCCGCTTCACGGCAGTCATGCCGTCTCGGATTTGCCGACGATCTGCAAATTCCTGGTCGGCGCCGTCGCCGCGGCCTTCGTGCTGATCGCGACGCCGCTAAATCTGTTCAATCTCGTTCCGGTCAGCATGTTCGACGGCGCCCGCGCGGTCGACGCGCTGGCGGAAAGCCGCCTGGGCCGTGCGCTGGCCCGGCTCGCGCTATTCGGCGGGTTGACGTTGGCGACATGGGGCCTCGTCGGCTGGCTCGACCTTGCCTCGTTTTCCGGCACGCTGGCGATGGTCTTACTGTTGGGCGTTATGGGACGCAACGCGCCAACACCGGCGGCTCCCAAGCCAATGCTCCCGCGCCAGCGCGCGATCGTCGCCGCGACACTGGCGCTGACGCTCTGCATTCTTGGCGGATCGTTTCATTTCATGCTCGGCGGCGCGCTGGGCGTGGGCGCGTGGACCGCAGACATGAATCACGCGCGCACCGCCGACAAAGGCAGCGATCCTTGCTATTCCTTGGCCTTCGAATATTGCGACCCCGACCCGGCGGGAGCCGCCTTCGTCGATTTCGACCCGCGCCCGATCTTCATCTCGCGCGAACTCGCATCGCATTTCGCGCGTCCTGCGAGATATTACGCCTCGGTCCCCGCGCGCTTCGCGCTCGAACGGGGAGGCCTCGCGCGAGAATGGTCGAGCAGAGTCCTCGGCGACCTGTCGCCCTACGTCGCGACGCCGCGCAAATCATACGCGTCGGCGCCCTCGATCTTGACGCTTACGATGTCGCCCGCGCGCAAGGGTCTGCGCGACGACACGTGAACGGCTCCGTCGATGTCGGGCGCGTCGGCCTTGCTTCTGCCCTTTGCATTTCCGGCAGCGCCGCCGCCGGGTTCGTCAATGATCACCTGTAGCCGCTTGCCGATCTTGCGCTTGAGCAATCTCGCGCTGATCGCCTGCTGGCGCTCCATGAAGCGCTTCCAGCGGCTTTCCTTCACCTCTTCCGGAACGAGCGCAAGGCCAAGGTCATTGGCCGGGGCGCCCGCTACCGGCTCATATTTGAAGGCGCCAGCGCGGTCGATCTGGGCTTCTTCGAGCCAGTCGAGGAGATAGGCGAAGTCTTCCTCGGTTTCGCCCGGAAAGCCGACAATGAAGGTCGAGCGCAGGGCAAGGTCGGGTGCGATGCGGCGCCACTTCTGGATGCGCTCCAGGGTCTTCTCTTCATTGGCGGGACGCTTCATCGCCTTCAGCACTGAAGGCGCCGCATGCTGGAAGGGGATGTCCAGATAGGGAAGAATCTTCCCTTCTGCCATCAGCTCGATCACTTCGTCGACATGCGGATAGGGGTAGACATAGTGCATCCGAACCCATGCGCCGAGATCGCCAAGTTCTCGCGCAAGATCGAGGAAACGCGCGCGCACGGCCCGATCCTTAAACGCGCTTTCGGCGTAGCGCAGGTCGCGGCCATAGGCGCTGGTGTCCTGCGAAATGACGAGCAGTTCCTTGACGCCCGCGCGCACCAGCTTTTCGGCTTCGCGCAACACGTCGCCCGCCGGGCGCGACGCAAGCGGTCCGCGCAGATGCGGAATGATGCAGAAGGAGCAGCTGTTGTCGCAGCCTTCCGAGATTTTGAGATAGGCGTAGTGGCGCGGCGTCAGCTTGACGCCCTGTTCCGGAACGAGGTCGATGAAGGGATCATGCGCCGGCGCCGCCGCGCGATGCACGGCCTCAACCACGCTCTCGTAATCCTGCGGCCTTGTGATCGCCAGCACGTCGGGGAATTTCTCCGTGATGGCGCCGGGCTCCGCGCCCATGCAGCCGGTGACGATCACCTTGCCGTTTTCGCGCAGGCCCGCGCCGATCGCCTCTAGAACTCCGCCTTGGCGCTGTCGAGAAAGCCGCAGGTGTTGACCACGACGACATCGGCGCCGGCGTGGCTTTGCGAAAACTCATATCCCTCCGCTCGCAGGCGCGTGATGATGCGTTCGCTGTCGACGAGCGCCTTGGGGCAGCCCAGCGATACAAAGGAAACGCGTGGCGCGGCTTTCGGCGGGGCGCTTGAATCTGGAAGGGGGAGCGTTTTTTCCTGCATGGGGCAGGCCTTGCCATGCTCCGGCGAGAATGGCAATCGCGGCTGTGAGATCTCATGTGGCCCCGGCAAACCGCCCAAATACGAAAAAGCCCGGCGCTAAGGCCGGGCTTTCTTTGATCGGAGGGGAGCGGATCAATATTTGGTGGTGTAGGACGGGCCGCCGAAGTTGAAGCGGTAGTTCACGCCAGCGCTCACGACATTGAATTGCGGATGTGCGTGATAGCCGTAGTTATATCCGGTATACGCGCCAGTCACGCCGTTGCTGTCGAGATCAACGAACTTGTACTCCAGCTTGGTCGACCAGTTCGGCATGAACGCCCATTCCACGCCGCCGCCTGCGGTCCAGCCGGTCCGGGTGTTCGAGACTCCGCTGAAGCCGCCCGTGACGCCGCCGTAGGCAAAGCCGCCGGTGCCGTAGACAAGCAGGTTCGGGGTCGCGAGGAAGCCAACGCGGCCGCGCACGGTGCCGAACCAGTTCAGAGCCACGCCGGGATTGCCGGCGGGAGCGAGCGGAACCAGCACGCCGCCGGGGGTGACCGGGCTCGGATAGAGCGCGGTGTTGTTGTTGCCGCCGGTGCTCATGCTGGTGCCGTGGATATCGGTCTCAGCGCCCAGGACGAAGGAGTTGATCTGGTAGTTATAGCCAGCCTGGCCGCCGCCGACCACGCCGCCGGCGTTGCTGCCGCCATTGGTCGAGCCCGGAAGCAGATAGACGCCGCCCACCTTCGGGTCGGTGTAGGGCGTCAGATTGTTGTTGTTGACGCTGTTGGCGCTCCATCCGCCGCCGATATTCAGACCGGCGTAAAAGCCCGTCCAGGTCAGCATGGGCGGCGGGGGGATATAGGCCGGCGGAGGCGCCTTGCGCGACGGCAAATCGGCGGCCATCACCGTTCCGGCCAGGGAATACACGGCCACGATGGCCAGAATAACTACGCGGATCATTTACTCTACTCCACACTCTTAACACTGGACCACAAGCCGGCGCTTGCCCGGGGCTTCGCCGTTGCGGCGGACGCCGCGCCAAATTGAAGCGCCACGTCTCCAAGATCGCGCATTGTCCGGCTGGCGCTAGTGATAGGTCGCAAGGCTTAACAAATTGTCTTTGAATGATCGCTTGAGCACTTTTTTAACAATTGCCTGAAACCCGGGCGGCGCCTGCGTTTTGGGCGTATTTTGGAAGCCCTTTTATGTCATGGGGTTGTGCTGCGTGCACCTCCGGAGGCGCCGTCCAGACACAAATTTTTCGGTCCCTCCGAGCAAAATTATGTATAGCCCTTGCCGAGACTGCGGAGCGCGGCCGATCCGGCCACGGCGCTTCCAAACTTTCCGTCGCCGCAGCACCTGGCGCGCCAAAGAGGCTGAAGATTTGCCGACATCCGTTATTCTTGGAACGGGCGCCTATGCGCCGCTGAAGATTTTGACCAATGACGATCTGGAAAAAATCGTTGCGACCAATGGCCCCTGGATCGTCAGCCGCACCGGGATCAAGCAACGCCATATCGCCGCCGAGGGCGAAGCCACTTCCGACATGGCTGCGGCAGCCGCGCGCCGCGCGCTGGAGCTTGCGGGGGTCGAGGCTGGCGACGTCGACCTCATCATCGTCTGCACCGTGACCGGCGACACACCGACGCCCTCCTGCGCCGCCTACGTGCAGGCCAAGATCGGCGCGATGAACGCCTTCGCCTTCGACGTCTCGGCGGCCTGCGCCGGCTCGCTCTATGGCCTCGTGATCGCCGACCAGTTCATCCGCAATGGCGCGGTCAAGCGCGCGCTGGTCATCGGCGCGGAAACCCTGAGCCGCATGGTCGACTGGACCAATCGCGAGACCTGCGTTTTGTTTGGCGACGCCGCCGGCGCGATCTTGCTGGGAGCGAGTGAGGACAAGGAGCGCGGGCTGCTCGCCTCGAAGTTGCGCACCGACGGCTCCATGACGGAAATTTTAGGCATTTACGGCGGAGGCAGCCGGCGTCCGCTCTCGGTGGAAATGCTCGAAGACAATGGCAACAAGATCAAGATGCGCGGCCGCGAGGTCTATAAGGTCGCTGTGCGCCTGCTGCCCGAGGTGGTGCAGGAGGCGCTGACTCTGGCGGGGTTGCAAGCAGCGGATGTCACTCACGTCATCGCGCATCAGGCCAATTTGCGCATCATCGAATCCGCGATGGAGACGCTCGGCATCCCGCTGGAAAAATGCTGGATCAACATCGACCGCTATGGCAACACCTCCAGCGCCTCAATGCCGATCACGCTGGACGAAGCCAACCGCGCCGGCAGGCTGAAGAAAGGCGACGTGATCGCGATGATGGCGATCGGCGCCGGCATGACTTGGGGCAGCGCGATTTTTCGGTTGTGAGGGGGAGTTGGCAAGGGTCGGTTTGCACTGTCGCTGCATTGCATTTGCGCAGCCTGACCCCGGGCAAGAACAGAACTGAAGCCACGCTGTGATTTATGCGAAATTCAAGACGTTCGTAACACCCGGGAAACCTGCAATATAAGGCGAAAACGCGTATTTTGCGTCTTTGGCGCGCATGTGCGAGAGCGAGGCCCGCGAAGACGGGCTCGAAGCTCCCCTCCGTGAATTTCCATTGTCCAAGCCAAGCATTGGCCTTGCGACCGCGAATTGCGGGCGCTTGCCCTTCGCCGGTCGCGCTCTAACCTTTATTAGGCGCCCCGCGTGGCGGGCGCGCGAAGGAGGGCATGATGATTACCGCTCGGGAACATGTGACGATGGCGACCGTCGGTGCGATTGTCGGAGGCGTCTTAGGCGCAGCTATTGGTGGTGCAGTGTTAGGCTTTCCCGCTGCTATCGCCAGCGCCGCGCTCGGCGCGATCGGAGGCGCCTTTTTTGGGTCGTATCTGTAGATGACGAACCAAGGCGAGAATTTAGAATCACAGCCTGATTTGTCGGAAACGCTGAGAGAGAGGCGTGGTTCTTGTAGTGTGGACAGCGCCCCGCGGAAGTCAGCTGGACTGCTGCGGGGCGATGCTGAAGGCGCCGCTTTGCGAATGTCACAGGGCGGAGGCCGCATTGTGGTGTGGACGCAGCGTTGAACTCTTGCCCTTTCGCCCCAAATAACGATGTACAATGTCTCAACTGCTGAGTTGGTTCAATGTCTGATGATCGAAGCCGAGGTCTCACCGCGATCTATGTCTTGCTCCTTCTGGGAGTGGGAATATGCATCGGAGCCGTTGCGGGTTTGGCCGTGGAGCGTTTTTCAAATAACGGCGTGACGATAGGTCTTTTGTCTGGGCTGATAGCGGTCCTTGCCGCGTGGCAAGCCCGCTTGCTCGCCGAGCAGTTCCTTCCAGAAGGAACAGTTCCAGACATGGGGGCGGACAAGTTTCCTCGCGTCGTCTTCGTGAATATCATTGTTGTTTCTCTTATGGGAGGATTGGCGGGCCATGACGTCAGCAACGTGATAGGCGAAACTTCCGGAATGTGGATCGGCGCTCTCGCAGGCGTGTTTGCGACTGTCGCCATGCTCGTTCTGATGGTCACCTATTTTCACCGCGAGGGCGCTACCGACGCTTCCAGCGAGTCGGTCTGAGTAAATTGAGATCTTGTCGTGGATGCGAAAATCAAAAGTCCCGTATAAGAAGCGCGCTCCTTGTTTCTCAATCGCTTACGCTATGCAAAAGATAGTTGCGAAAGCCAGGCGCTGCTTGGGAATGAGGCCTGTCAGCGCGCATCAGGCCAATGCGCGCATTTTCCAATCCGCGATGACGGCGACTAACAACTGCCTCCACACACCCTTCCCACCGCGCCTCAATCCCCCTCACTTCCCCGCACCCGTAATCGTCGCCAGCCCAATCTTGTCAACTCCGCTGCAGGCGAGCGCGAGGCCTCCTGTTGGCGTCGCCACCATGTTGCGCACGACGCCGCCGCCCGAGGGGATCGGCCATTTCGCAAAGCTCTGTGTCCGCGGATCGAAGCGTACGAGCATGTTCTGCTCCTCTCCGGTCTCGGCGAACCGAACGCCGTCGCCAAGCGCGGCGATGGCGTAGGGGCCGGACTGCGCGCCGCCGGGCGCCAGCCAGTCTTCGACCGCGCCCGTGCGGGGATCGAGTCGCCCGAGCCTCCCGCGCGTAAAATCCGTGTACCAGATGTAGCCGTCGCTGGTCGCGGCGATGCGGCGCGGGCGCGAGTCTTCGCTCGGCAGCGTGAACTCCTTGACGCTCAGCGTCGCCGGATCGACGCGCGCGATTTTATTGGCGCCGAATTCGGCGACGTAGAGCGCGCCGTCCGCGCCGGATACGATCCCGTAAGGCGCCGCGTCCTTCGTCGGCGGGGCGAGCAGCGTGATCTCGCCGGTCGAAGGATCGAGACGTCCGATCAGATTGGCCTGCTGCGCGGTGAACCAGAGCACGCCATTCTTGTCGAAGATGGGCGTGTGAGGATCGATACGCTTCGCGCCCTTTGGAAAAAATTCGCGCACCGCGCCAGTCGCGGGATCGAGCTTGCCGATATAGCCCCTGGCCTGCGCCGTGAACCATATGGCTCCGGCCTTGTCGGCGACGAGGCCATGCGGACCGGAGTCCGGCGTCTTTAACGGAAATTCCTTTATCTTGCCCGTGGCGGGATCAAGCCGCCCGAGCACATTGGCCTTCTGGCCGGTGTACCAGATCGCGCCGTCTGGCGTCGCCAGCGGATCATGCGGATGCGTTCCGCGCGTCGGCGTCGGCCATTCGCGAATTTCGACGCGCAGAGCTGGAGGCTGGTCCTTGACCTTGATCGAGGCGGGCGCGGCGACGCAGGGCGCGCAGAGCTGAAACGCGAGGGCAGGGCGCGCATTCGTCCCGTAAAGCGAAAGCAGCGCCAAGGCGCCGGCGATGGCCGGCAAGAGCGAGCGGGAATGAGCAGCCTTCATTGCGTTGCTCTAAAATTTGTTCGCGCCAGAAAATAGGTTTTCCGCGCCGCCCTTCAACGCGGCGCATTCCCAACCTTGCGCGCCCACCACGCCGCGCGTAAACCCCTTTCATGCCTGAACTTGATCTTCTCTCCCGCCTGCTGCACCGCGACGGGCTGATGCTTGTCGTCGACAAGCCCGCCGGTCTGCCCGTGCATCGCGGGCCGAAAGGCGGCGACAATCTCGAAGATCATTTCGATCAATTGCGCTTCGGCCTGCCGCGCGTTCCGGCGCTGGCGCATCGGCTCGACAAGGATACGTCCGGCTGTCTCGTGCTGGGGCGCCATCGCAAGGCGCTGGAGCGCCTCGGCAAGCTTTTCAAGACCGGCCGCATTCAAAAAACCTATTGGGCCGTGGTCGAGGGCGCGCCAGGAGGGGACAGCGGCGAGATAGACCTCGCGCTCGGCCGTCTCGACGCCACGCGCGGCTGGTGGATGCAGGTGGACCCATTGGGGCTGCCCTCGCAGACCAGCTGGCGCGTGCTGGGGCGCGGGGTGGACGCGCAAGGCGGCGCTCTCGCGCTGCTGGAGCTGAAGCCGCACACCGGCCGCACGCATCAGCTGCGCGTGCATTGTCAGGCCGCGGGCTGGCCGATCCTTGGCGATCCGATCTACGGCCACGGCAAGCGCACGGGCGCGCCGCCCCTGCATCTGCACGCGCGCGGCGTCGTCATTCCGATGCAGGACAGCAAGCCGCCGGTCGCAGTGGAGGCGCCGGCGCCAGCGCATATGCTGGAGGCGATGGCGGCCTGCGGGGCGTGACTTTACCGCTCAGTCATCCCGCCGGCGCGGGGCGGAGCGCGCAATCTCCGCGACCAGCGCGCCGACGTCGCTCATCGGACGCGGCGTCACGCCGGCGGTCTTGTCCTCGTCGTTGATCTGCTGCAATTGCGACAGAACGGCGTTACGAAAGCCGAGCTTGCCCGCTTCTTTCAGGCGCGCGCCCGCATGGATAACGGGACGCACGGCGCCGGAGAGTCCGATCTCGCCGAAATAGACCTGCGTCGGCGGCAAGGGCGCGCCAGTGAGCGAAGAAACGAGCGCCGCCGCCGCAGCGAGATCGGCGGCGGGTTCATCGGCGCGCATGCCTCCCGCGACATTGAGATACACGTCATGCGTGCCGAGTTTCAGGCCACCATGCGCTTCCAGCACCGCAAGGATCATCGACAGCCTGCTCTGGTCGAAGCCGACGACGGCGCGGCGCGGCGTGCCGAGCGAACTCGGAGCCACCAGCGCCTGTATCTCGATCAGCATCGGGCGCTGGCCTTCCATGCCCGCGAGCACGGCGGCGCCCGGCGCTCCGGCGTCGCGACCGGCGAGAAACAGCGCGGAAGGATTTGCGACTTCGGCGAGACCAAGACCGGTCATCTCGAAGACGCCGATTTCGCCGGTGGCGCCGAAGCAATTCTTGGACGCGCGCAACATGCGAAAATGATGCGCGCCGTCGCCCTCGAACGAGAGCACGGCGTCGACCATGTGCTCCACCACGCGCGGGCCGGCGACCTGACCGTCCTTGGTCACGTGACCGACGAGGATTACCGACGAGCCGCTCTGCTTGGCGTGGCGCAATAGCGCCTGCGCGCTGGCCCGCACCTGCGTCACCGTGCCGGGCGCCGAGTCGACGGTCTCCGTGTGCATGGTCTGGATCGAGTCGATGATGATCAGCGAGGCCCGCCTGCCGGCGGAGCAGGTGGCCAGAATGTCCTCGACCTGCGTTGCGCTGGCGAGTTCCACGGGAGAGTCGGCAAGGCCCAGCCGCGCCGCGCGCAGGCGCACCTGCGCCACCGCTTCTTCACCGGAAATATAGATGACCCGCGCGCCTCGCCTCGCCAGTTCCGCGCAGGCCTGGATGAGCAGCGTCGATTTTCCGATGCCGGGCTCGCCGCCAAGAAGCGTAACGGAGCCATGGACGAAGCCGCCGCCGGTCACTCGGTCGAATTCTTCGATGCCCGTGCGGATGCGCGGCGCGTCTGGACCTTCGCCGGATAATCCCTCCAATGTGAAGACGCGGCCGCGTCCCGCTCTGATCGCCGTTGGCGGCCCCGCGCTCTCCTCGACGATGCTGTTCCATTCGAGGCAGGAGTCGCAACGCCCCTGCCAGCGATTGGTGAGTGCGCCGCAGTTCTGGCAGACAAAAGTCGAACGGGATTTGGCCATGATGTTCAACAACACCAATGGCCGCCGCTTGTCGAGCCGTGACGTCGCCCACTCGCGGAGTTTATGGTCAACGCGCCCGTTTTTGGTAATCGGCCCGCGCGGCCGCTATGAGTTGCGCGCCTTCATATCCGTTGCGCGGATAGATAGCGTAACCAATCGCAGGGTCCGCAGGGTCGCCGTTAATCAAGCCACTATCCTTGACGACGCACCACAATCGGCTCGCGATTGTTTCAAGGTCCCGAGGCGCCATGAGGAGGCAAATGCAGACGACGATTTCCTTGCCGTTGAACACGCCAACATGGTCGGAGTTGCGCAATTGCTGTTTAAGTTTCTCGATCAGGCTCTCTATGGCTTCATGATTCTCGGCTTCCGCGCATTCCGCAGCAGTATGAAATCAGTTCGAAATACATCAGGCCGAAGGCGCGGCCAAGGCGCCTGCTAGCCTGAGCCGCGATCTTGATTTCTTCAGCGAGCTGCTCAAGGGTCGGGTCGCTGGAAAAAGGACTTTGCTCAAACGCTCTTGGCACAACCATGTCCGGTCGTTGTCCGTCATTCGCCGACGCCTCGTCGCCGAAAAAATCCCCCCCATTATCGAGTGTGGCGTCTTCGGTGCGGATTCTGGTTCTCCGCATAAGCCATATGAATATCGCCGAAACGACCAGACCGCCGAACGCGCCCCTGATCCAGTATGATGAGACGCCCGTCAGGTCATAGCCGAGCAAAATTCCCTGGGTGGGTAACGTCAGATCAGCGAAGAGCGCCAAAGCGGCCGTCATCTGTCCCGCTCACGCGACGAGCCTCGAACGACAGCCGCTTGGACACGGCTCCCGCGCTCGCTTGACGTCAAGATCGTGCGCTTCAGCAGTGTTTGTCGCAGAGGGTCGACGGCGTTTAGACGCCAAGGAGACGAGCAGCGAGAATCCAACATGAGTTTAGTTTAACCCGAAGGGCGGCAAGACGGGAGCGATCTTTTTTGTTGACTTGATCTGCTTTTTTGAGATTCGGCGCCGAAAATCCAGCATTAATCAGCAATCGGCTCTGGAAGAAATTGTATGAAACCTTAAAATGTATTCTAAGTTAGTGATAACAAATCATTTTTATCTCTTTGTGATGCGCGAGCGTAGAATATTTGAAGGTTTAAAGCTGACGACAAGGCGCGCCGAGATTTTGGCTCCGACGCCAGTTTTCGGGTTGCGTCCGGCGCGCTCTCGTTTTTCGCGCACGCAAAATGTTCCAAAGGATGAGAGCTTCACTTCCTCTCGGTCCACGAGCCTCTGGAAAATCTCGCCCAGCACAGTTTCTATGAGTTCGTTAGCCTCCGCACGGGATAACCCGACGGAGTTCTGTATTGCTCTGGCGAGGTCGGCGCGAGTGATGGTTCTGTCGGTCGCACTGGAATCGGCAGAGCTATTTTCCTGTTCGTCTATGAACGGAGTACGGCGGCTTCCGCCCAATGTCTCCCGTGACATGTATTGCCCTGTATATTTCCAAGCAAAAGGCAGAGTTCATAGCTGCAGTCGAGCGCTGGTCTCAGATCCGACGCAACGTAAAAGACGTTAGAAGCAGATCTGGAGCTGCAACCAGCTCTTTGAAGCTATGAGGTTGAAATCATCTTCGAATTGCAATGTTCCAGAATCGTACACAAAAATCAAGTTTAGGTTGTAATTTCGCATAAACTTCCAATCTCACCACTTTATCGAGAAAATAATCATGTTATTTCATTAGCTTACCATCGCAATAGGGCCGCGCCCCAGGTAAACCCTCCGCCGACAGCCTCCAGCATGACAAGGTCGCCTGCCTTGATGCGGCCGTCGGCGACCGCCACCGACAGCGCCAAGGGTATTGATGCAGCTGACGTGTTGCCATGCAAGTGAACGGTCGCGATCACTTTTTCAGCAGCTATGCCGAGCTTCGACGCGGACATGTCAATGATTCTCCGATTGGCCTGATGTGGCACGAACCAGTTCAGGTCGTCGGCGGTCAGCCCGGTCGCGGCGAATGCGTCCTTGACGACGTCGGTCACCATGCCGACCGCGAAGCGGAATACTTCCTTGCCTTCCATGCGCAGGTGGCCAACCGTCTGGGTTGAGGAGGGCCCGCCATCGACGTGAAGTTTGGAGCGATGACGCCCATCCGAGCGCAAATGCGTTGTCAGCACGCCCCGGTCGGTTGTGTCGCCAGCGCCTTCGGACGCTTCGAGCACGATGGCTCCGGCTCCGTCGCCGAACAGCACGCATGTCGTGCGGTCGGTCCAGTCGACGATACGCGAGAAAGTTTCCGCGCCAATCACCAGCGCACGCTTGTGCGAACCGCTGCGCAAAAACTTGTCCGCTGTCGCTATAGCGAAGACAAAGCCGGAACACACCGCCTGAAGGTCGAAGGCCACGCCATGGGTCATCCCCAGCATCGCCTGGATTTGCGTTGCCGTGGACGGGAAGGTGTAGTCGGGGGTGGATGTCGCGACGATGACGAGGTCGATGTCGGACGGCGTCAGGCCCGCGTTTGCTAGCGCCGCGCGGGCCGCCTTCTCGCCCAGCATCGAGGTTGTTTCGCCGTCCGCGGCGATATGCCGCTCCTTGATGCCCGTGCGCTGCTGAATCCATTCGTCGCTGGTGTCGACGCGCTTGGAGAGGTCGTCATTTGTGACCACGCATGCAGGAAGATAGCCGCCAACTCCACGCACGACCGACCGAATGATCTTCTGATTTTCCGTCACTGATCGTGTTCCTGTGCGCGCGCGGATAATTCGCCTGACTGGGCGCTTGCCGTGGCGACGTCGCGCTCATGGGCGACATTCGCGGCGTCGCGGATTTTCGCCAGCAACTCGTCGCGCACCATTTCGTAGCCGATCTCGACCGCGCGAGCGAAGCCTACTGCATCCATTCCGCCATGGCTCTTTATGACAACGCCATTGAGGCCAAGGAATACTCCGCCGTTGATGTTGCGCGTGTCCAATTTCGAACGCAACTCCTCAAAGGCGCCACGGGCGAGCAGCGCTCCAAGCTTCGTGAGCAGGGAGCGGCCCATTGCCTCGCGCAGAAGGTTCTTGATTTGCGTCGCCGTCCCCTCGGCGGTTTTGAGCGCAATATTGCCTGCGAACCCCTCGGTGACCACAACGTCGACCACGCCCTTGCCGATGCTGTCGCCCTCAACGAAGCCTCGATAGTCCAGATTGGGAAGCTGCGCTTCACGCAGGAGCTTCGACGCTTCCTTGACCTCTTCCACGCCCTTTATCTCTTCCGTGCCGACATTGAGCAGGCCAACGGTGGGGCGCTCGACGTGCAGAATGATTCGCGCCATCGCCGATCCCATGATCGAAAGATCGACGAGGTGTTTGGCGTCCGCGCCGACAGACGCGCCAAGGTCAAGCACGACGGACTGGCCTCGCTCCGTCGGCCATAGAGCGGCGAGCGCCGGCCGCTCTATGCCGGGGATCGTGTGGAGACAGATTTTCGCCATGGCCATGAGGGCGCCGGTGTTGCCGGCGGAGACTGCGGCGTCCGCTTCTCCCTTCTTTACCGCCTCGATCGCCATCCACATCGACGATACGCGGCGTCCTTGGCGCAGGGCGGCGCTGGGCTTTTCATCCATCCGGATGGAGACTGTGGAATGGAGCACCCGGGCGCGTTGAGAGAGAAGCGGAAATGCCGCCAATTCTTTTTGAATCAGGGCTTCGTCGCCGAACAGGAGAAACTCGCAGTCTGGACGTCGTTCGAGCGCCAAGGCAGCGCCAGCGATGGTGATGGCGGGGCCAAAATCGCCTCCCATCGCGTCAAGCGCGATCCGAACCCGTTGGGCCATGGTTGCTTTCAACTCCCGAGTGCCGCCGCTTTCGCGCTCGAAGCCCCGGCTGACGCCGGCGAAGCGCGCAGTGGCGGGGATCGAGCATTCGTTGGGCAGCTGCTTGTTGGCGTGAACGCCTCGATTTTTCGTGCGCGTGACTTGCCATCAGGACCGCGCCAGCGCAAGAACATTCGTTGTCCGCCGGTCGCGATGGTTAGCCGTCGCCGTCTTTTGCATTGACTTGGCGCAGCACCGCGAACGGGCCGGGCGCTTCCGGGGCGGGCTCCGGTTCTGAAAAGCTTGCGCCAGGGCTGCGTGGATAGGGGTCAATTCCCAGCGTCAGGAATTCAGAGGCTATCGCGCCCAGGTCAATGGCCCCGCCCACCAGCGGGTCCGGCGTGTCATCATCCAGATCGATAATCTGCTGGGGCGCCGCTTCTTCTTCCGCTACAAGCCTGTTTTTTTTTGCCCATTTGTCGTCCCGCGGGGCGTTCCGGCGGCCATAGGGCGCGCGGGGCGTGGCGCTGGCTTCGGGAGGAACGAAGCGCATATGCACAGGCTCATCGACGAGCGAGTCGAATTGCTCAAGCGAGACAACGCAAGTCTGGCGAATTTTGGCGCGCACAGCGCCAGAAACCTCCAATCCGTCCTTGCCGCTCCGCACGATGCGGAAGCTCGCTTCGAGGCCGCTCAAGGCGCGAAGGTCGTTCTCCAGCGCCAAAGCGGCGCATTCCTGATCATTTGCGTGAATTGCGATGTCCAGGCCCTCTGGCGGAACCGCGGCGGCTTGCAAGGGACGCGAGAACGGAAGGGGAATGGTTGGTTTGTCTGTGTTTTTCTGCATGGGGTCGTGTGCTTTCGAATTCTCGGCCCTGTGGCGTCTGGCCAGTCTAAATTCATCCGCGCCGTCGCGCAAAAGTCCTCAAAGGCGGCATTTCTCGCCTTTTAGGAAATGCCGAGCGAAGGGGGGCAAAACGATCGGCTTGCATTCATCCCCGGCGAAGGCTACCCATCGCTCAAATAAGCGTTTTTGGAAGGCAAGGCGATCCTAGCGGCGCTGACCTTGCAAATGATAGTGGAGACCAGAATGGCGGCGGATGCCTTGCGTATTGTTCACCGGAGCGTGGCGCACGGAATGGTTGCCCGGATGACCGCCGCCGCGCTGCTGGCGGCGTCGCTCTCGGGGTGCCTCGGCTATGACGGCGTAATCAATCATGGCGCGGTATTAGACCAGCGCAAGATGGTTCAGGTCAAAACAGGCATGACGGCTCAGCAGGTTATGACCACTTTGGGAACCCCTTCCACGACGTCGACCGTGGGTGGCGACGCTTGGTACTGACGTCAGCCAGCGTACGGAGCGCCAGCTGGCCTTCATGGCCCCGCAAGTCGTCGACCAGCACGTGGCCGCAATTTATTTCGACAAAGAGAAAAAGGTTCAAAGAATTTCAGATTATGGCATGGAAGATGGCAAGCCGATCGATTTCCAGACAAGGGCGACTCCGACCCCGGGCGCCGAAACCAATCTCGTTCGCGGCATGCTCAGGACCGTTTCAAGCGTGTCGCCTTTCTGATTTCTGCTTGAAGCGCGCCGATGGGCTGGCTTGCCCAGCCGCTCGCTGCGCCGTGTTGTGGCTTGAGCAGGAGCTTGGAGCTTAGTGGCGCGATTGTGTCCAGTCTTGAGCGGCCTCTTCGCAATTCCCTCGCGCATCCAAGTGTTTTCCTGATATGCGCTCAATTTTGGGCGCCGGCGAATATGGCCGAAGCGCGGCGCCTCGGGTCGATTTTTCGCCGCCGCGCGCTGGTAGTCTTTGATTCCTGATCAAATCTTCGACGAAACCAGAGGCAATTTCTGCATGAGTTTATCGGAGGCTTATTCCGCTTCCTCGCGCGGTTTCATCCAGAATTTCGGAAGATCGCGAGTGTCCCCTGGTCCCGCGAGCTATGTCGTGCAGCGCGAATGGATGAGAATCTGGCTGCCTTCACTGGCGCGGGCGCTCGGCGTTTCCGGCGTGCTCGCCGGAGTCTTTATTATGGCTGCGACGGGAGATCGCACGGAAATCGCTAGCAAGCCGGCCGCGCCGTCGCTCCGGTTGGCCCATGTTCCTTCTCCGATTGTGACGCTTGCTCAGGAAGAGGATTTCCCGCTCGACGCCGACTTTTCCATGGAACAGGCGTCGCGCAGTTGGGCGCGGCGGTTGGGCCCGAATGATCGGGGCGATCCGCCGGGCACAATGCGCTTTGGCGGTCAGCGGGTCCAGCAATCCATCGTTGAGCGCGTCGTCAAGGCGGCGAAAAACACGGGCTCCGATCCCGCGTTGCTGATGAGCATCGCCGACAAGGAATCGAGTTTCTCCTCCAGCGCGAAGGCGAGCACTTCCTCGGCGAGCGGCTTGTTCCAGTTTGTCGAGTCGACTTGGCTGAAAGCCCTTCGGTCCTTCGGCGAGCGTTACGGGCACGAAGAGGACGCAAAGGCGATCAGCGGCGAGGAACAACGGCCGGTGGTCGCGCCGGAAAAGCGTGCCGAAATCCTCAAGTTGCGCAACGATCCCTACCTATCCGCCGCGTTGGCGGCCGAAATGCTGAAACAAGACGGCGCCAAGATCGCGGAGCGGCTGGGGCGTGCGCTCACCGCAGGGGAAACCTATCTGATCCATTTTCTTGGCCCGCAGGACGCTGCGCGCTTCATGGAAAAAATGGACGAAGAACCGGGCGCTTCGGCGGCGCAATTATTGCCGAAACCAGCCAAGGCCAACAAGCCGATCTTCTATGAACGCCAGGGCGGCAAGCTGAAAGACCGCACCGTGGCGGAAGTGCATGACGCCTTCGAGCACATGATGGGCAGCCGCACCAGCCGCTTTCAAGATGTCGAAGCGAGATTGCCTTCCGGCGTTCGGGCCTTCGCCGGGCCGGAAAAATAGGGGAGGGGCTTCAGGCTCCTCCGCCCTTCAGCATCAGCTCCAGATTCTGCACGGCGGAGCCGGACGCGCCTTTGCCGAGATTGTCCTGACGCGCCACCAGCACCGCTTGGCGCCGCGCCTCGTTGGCGAAGACATAGATCTCCATGTCGTCGGTTCCATTCAATGCCAGCGCGTCGAGCTTGCCGTTCGCTGGCGGATCACAGAGGCGCACATGCGCGGCGCCCTCGTAGTGACGCGAATAGGCGGCGTGAAGATCGGTCGCCTTGGCCCGACCGGGAAGGGCGTCGAGTTGCAGCGGGATGGACACCAGCATTCCCTGACGAAAATTTCCGACCGACGGAACGAACAAGGGTTGCGCCGAGAGCTTCGAATAAGCGACGATCTCGGGAACGTGCTTGTGTTCAAGCCCGAGGGCGTAAAGCTCGAAAGCCGGCGCAGCGCCCTTTTCATAGGCCTCGATCATCTGCTTCCCGCCGCCGGAGTAACCGGAAACGGCGTTGATCGTCAGCGGATGGTCGGGTGCGATCAGGCCGGCATCGACAAGCGGACGTAGCAAAGCGATGGCGCTGCTCGCATAGCAGCCGACGTTGGCGACGCGCGCCGCCCTGGAGATCGCCTCCGCCTGGCCGGCGCACATCTCCGGAAAGCCATAGACCCAGCCTGGCGCGACACGATGCGCGGTGGAGGCGTCGAGAATGCGCGGGGCCTCGTCGCCGAGCTCGCCGCACAGCGCGACGGTTTCCTTGGCCGCGTCGTCTGGCAGGCACAGGATCGTGATGTCGACACTCTTAAGTATGTCGCGCTTGGCGTTTTTGTCTTTGCGCAACTCGGGCGCGATCGCGACGATCTCCAGATCGGTCCGGCTCGCGAGCCGCTCGCAAATCTCCAGCCCGGTCGTGCCGAAATCGCCGTCGATGAAGATTTTCGCCATCCCTCGCTCGCAATGTTTTGGAGTGTCCCACCGGAGATGTTAAATCGCAGGCAGGACGCTTTTGCAAACGGAAGAGGCGATGATCGAGAGTCCCTGCGTGAAAATCTGCGAACTGAACGGCGCCGACATCTGTGTCGGCTGTGGTCGCTCGCGCGCGGAAATCGGCGGCTGGAGCGCCATGTCCAACGATCAGAAGAAGCGCGTGGTCGCGGCGGCGCGCGAGCGGCTGAAGGCGTTGGAGCCGAAACCGCGCGGGGCCGGGCGCAAATGACGAAGCGTCTGATGATCGTGGCGCACGCGCCATCGTCCAACACGGGGCGCCGTCAAGCGCCGTGGCGCTTCAGCCGCGCAAGGTCGTGAAACGGCGACGCTTGCGCGCGCCAACCCTGCGGGTTTTACAGAAACGCCCAGTGCGCGAATGTCGCCGCCTGGCCGATCGCGCGGCCCGACGCGTCATTCACATTCCAGATCGTGACGTCGAGGATCCGAAATCGGCGGCCGGCGGCGCTGATACGAATACCCTCGTAGCCACTGACAAAGCCTCTTCGCGCCGTGTCGGTCAATAGACGCTCCCGCGCCTCATGCAGCATTGCTTCGGCGGTCAGGCGGGATGGCGTGATTGCAAGCGTCTCCGCACTCATTTCCCATAACTCAAGCGCGGCCCGATTGCCGTAGTTCAGGATCGGGTCAGCTTCCACGCCGTGCGAGACGACGACGAAGGGCGCCAGAAACAGCCGCTCGGCCTCGTCGGCCGCATGGCCGCTTCTGTCAAACAAATCCAGTCCCACTCGTTCACGATAGGAGTTCAACAGCGATTGGGAATGCGCGACCCAACGCGTGCGCATTTGTTCGGGGAGGGCGTCGGCGGTCATAGGAGCGCAAACGACATGAGCCGGTGCCATTTATGCGGAGTCGAGCCGGGCAGGGGCTTCAGCCCCGCCGCCTCCGCCTGGGTGCGAAGCCGCGAATAGGGTTCGGGCATATCATTGTTCACGAGGTGATCGCAGATCTGCTCCTGTTCCCCGGCCTCAAGTCCGCTCATGGACTGGCGCAGCCAGCTGCAGTAGTTTTGCAGATATTCCGTTAGGCTCTCGCCTTCCTCGCGCGCCACGTCGACCAGCAACAGCAAGCCGCCAGGATCGAGCTTTTGCGCCGCGAGCTGAAAGAAATCCGCCTTTCTGTCCGTCGTCAGGTGATGCAGCGCGAAGCTTGTGTAGATGACATCCTGCTTCGGCGCCTCGGCAAGCGCCTGCATGAAGTCCGCTTGCGTCAGTTCGACCGGACAGGACAGAAGTGAAAGATTCTTCTTCGCGAGCGCCAGCGCAGCCTCGGAAAGATCGACGCCCTGATAGCTCTTCAACGAGAGTCCTTCGAGCAATGGCGCAAAGGTCGCGGCGTCGCCGCAGCCAAGGTCGAGAACCGAGAAGGGGCGCCCAGAAAAACGCTCGCGCAGCGCCGTCTTGATTCCCTCGCCAAGTTCGCGATGAAACATGTAATTGGCGGCGACGACCTTGGCGTATGTGTCCCAAACCTGAAAGAAGCGGACAGCCTGCGGTTGGTTCATTGGATCGGACTCCTTGCCTGTATGGGCGCGATGGGCTTCTTCCGCAGCCGCCATTAAGGCCGCGCTTTTATTTCAAAACTGAAAATTTCGCTCGTGTAAGTTTCGTCAACTTCCGAGAAAGGCTTTTGATCGGCGCTGTACAAAATCGCCTTATGTTCGAATATCTCATGCGGGATCGAGACGTCGCGAATTTCGTTAGAGGCCTCCGCCAGGGCGTCGGAAGATTTAGTCTCCCATCCCTGCGGCAACGGCGACCATAGAATCCTGACTTCAATCGTTCGCCTGAACGGCTTCAATGCCTGGACGGCCTTGCCGAAAGGCGTATCCGTGGTTTCAAGCAGAAGGTTGGCCTCCTCGGGAAGGCGGCCGGGGGCGTACCAATTGTCCGCCTCCGATAGAACGTGATCGCCGCAGGACAGGCGCACATGGCGATATTTGAGCGGCTCATCCTGTCCGATCATCAGATGCTGCCGGGTCTCCGGGCTCGCCGGCTTCTCGGCGCCTTCGACACGCCGCGCGATCAGGCGAGGCTCGGCCGCCATATTGTGGTCCGCGCACCATTTCTCCAAGGTCGCGGTTGCGCTGCGGCTCGCGAGCAGATTGGCGTTCAGGGTCTGCAGGAGCGCCAAGAGTTCGACGCGCGAGACGAAAGCGTTTGACCAATGTGGCTGCTGCGGTTCGGCCAAGGCTCCGCTCGTCGCGAACAGAGCCAACGCGGTCATTCCCGCAAGTCTTTTTGCTGGAGTGGACATGATGCGTGGCCGATGAATTATTGCGCAGGGCGCCCAAACGAAGACGCCGCGCAAAGGCGCGGCGTCTTGCATTCCATGTAAAGCGACTCTCTTAGCGCTTCGAGAACTGGAAGCTGCGGCGGGCTTTCCGCTTGCCGTATTTCTTGCGTTCGACCACGCGCGAGTCGCGGGTGAGGAAGCCTTCGCGCTTCAACGCGGTGCGCAGATCGGGCTCGTAATAGGTCAGCGCCTTCGAGAGGCCATGACGCACGGCGCCTGCCTGGCCCGATAGTCCGCCGCCAACGACGGTGACCGTGAGGTCATACTGGCCGGTGCGCTTAGCGACGCCCAGCGGCTGCTGGATGATCATGCGCAGGACGGGGCGGGCGAAATAGACCGCGATATCGCGGCCGTTCACCGAGATCTTGCCAGTGCCGGGCTTGATCCACACGCGGGCGATCGCATTCTTGCGCTTGCCCGTGGCGTAGGCGCGGCCCTGCTTGTCGAGCTTTTGCACATGCTTCGGCGCCTCGGGCGCTGCAGCGACGGCGGCCTGATTCAGGTCGGCGAGGGAAGAGAGGGTGGTCTCGGCCATAATCAGGCGCTCCGGGAATTTTTGGAGTTCAACGCGGCGACGTCGAGCGGCGTCGGGTTCTGCGCGGCGTGGGGATGCTCGGCGCCCTTGTAGACGCGCAGATTGCCCAGCTGCACGCGGCCGAGCGGACCGCGCGGCAACATGCGCTGCACAGCCTTTTCGAGCACGCGCTCGGGGAAGCGCCCCTCAAGTATGAACTTGGCCGAACGTTCCTTGATGCCGCCCGGGAAGCCTGTGTGATGGTAATAGATCTTCTGGTCGCGCTTGCGGCCGGTCAGCACCACCTTGTCGGCGTTGACGACGACGATATTGTCGCCATCGTCCATATGGGGCGTAAAGGTCGCCTTGTGCTTGCCACGCAAGCGCAGGGCGATGATCGAGGCGAGCCGGCCGACGACCAGTCCCTTGGCGTCAATCAGCACCCATTTCTTTTCGATGTCGGCGGGCTTCGCCGAATAGGTCTTGCCATACATGAGGGATAATTTCCGTGGCGTGTCATTTGCGCCGCACGAAGCGGCGAAGTGGAGGCTGGATAAGCGAGAGCGCCGACGATGTCAAACAAATTGCTACGCCATAAGGGCTGAAAAGACTATAAATTTCGGGTAGATTCAGAAATGTGGTAATATAATACCGTAGTTCGGGCGGCGGCCCGTGAGCCGCCGCCGATAGCCTCATTGATGCAGCGCCTCGCCGTGGAGGGCGATGTCGAGTCCCTCGCGCTCTTCGTCGCTGCTTGCGCGCAGGGGCGTCACGAGGCTCACGATCTTGAGCGCGACATAGGTTCCGATCACGCACCAAACGATGGTCACGCCAACCCCGATCGCCTGCACCACGATTTGATGCAAGTCGCCCTCCAGCAATCCGGCCGCGCCGGGGTCAGTCGCCGTGGCGGTGATCGAGCGCGTCGCGAACACGCCCGCGAGCAGCGTGCCCAGAATGCCCCCGACGCCGTGTACGCCGAACACGTCGAGCGTGTCGTCATAATGCAAACGGTGCTTGGCCACGGTGCAGAACCAGTAGCAAACGCCGCCGGCCAGCAGGCCGATCACCACCCCGTGCCAGGGCAGGACATAGCCCGAGGCTGGCGTGATCGTGCCGAGACCCGCCACGGCGCCCGATATCAAGCCAAGAACCGAAGGCTTGCCGCGCTCAATCCATTCGAGGCCGCTCCAGACAAGCGCGCCGGAGCAGGCGGCGAGATGCGTTGCGACGATGGCGAACACCGCGCGGGAATTCGCTCCAAGCGCGGAGCCGCCATTGAAGCCAAACCAGCCGACCCACAGAAGGCCTGTGCCGATCACCGCCAGCGACAAGTCGAACGGCGAGAGATTCTCGCGTCCGAAGCCTTGCCGGTTGCCCAGCATCAGCGCGGCGACGAGTCCCGCGATGCCCGCGTTGATGTGCACGACGGTGCCCCCAGCGAAGTCCAGCAGGCCCAGCGTCTGCAGGAATCCGCCGCCCCAGACCCAATGCGCCGAGGGGATGTAGACGATGAACAGCCAGAGCGAGCAAAACAGCATGAAGGCCGAAAACTTCATGCGCTCGGCGACCGAACCGCCGACCAGCGCGCAGGTGATGACCGCGAAGGTCATCTGGTAGGCCACGAACAGAATTTCAGGGATGGTCCTGGCGAGCGGCGTCGCCGTCTCAATGCCAATTCCCCAGAGCATCGCGCGGGAGAGAGAGCCGATGTAGGGATTGTCGCCGGTGAAGACGAGGCTGTATCCGACCGCGACCCACAAGATCGAGACTATGGCGGTGGCGATCAGGCTCTGCGCCATTGTCGCCAGCACATTCTTCTTGCGCACCATGCCACTGTAGAACAGGGCCAGTCCGGGCAGAGTCATCATCAGCACCAGGGCAGTGGCGACGATCATGAAGCCGGTGTCCGCGGCGTCGATTCTGGGTATTTCCTGCGCGGACGCGGGAAGGCTCAGGAACCCACCGCAGAGAAGCGCGGCGAACGCCGTTGAAAACTTTCGCATGATGTCGTCTCTTGGCTGTGCTTGGCCTGCAAGGGGCGGGTTCTTAGAGCGCGTCGCCGTCGGTCTCGCCGGTGCGAATGCGCAAGGCGCGCTCAAGGGGCTGGACGAAAATCTTGCCGTCCCCAATGTGACCGGTGTGGGCCGCCTTCTGGAGCGCCGAGACAGCCTTTTCGACTATGGCGTCGGCGACCGCGATCTCGATCTTCACCTTGGGAAGAAAGGCCACGACATATTCCGCGCCGCGATAGATTTCCGAATGCCCCTTCTGGCGACCGTAGCCCTTCACCTCGGTCGAGGTCATGCCGAGCACGCCGGCTTCGGTGAGCGCTTCGCGCACTTCGTCAAGTTTGAAAGGTTTGATGATGGCGGTGATAAGTTTCATGGTCGCTCATTGGCTTGCGCTTTTACCGAAGGCATTATGATTAAATCATGAGCAATCACCATGCCAAAGTTGATTGCCGAAAAAGCTTATTGATCTGTTTTACGGCGGCGACACTATGGGAACACAGGCCGTGCAATCTGTTCATTTTGTCGGCACATTTCGTCAGAATATAGGCGTTATGATTAATATATAGTCTGGATGCCGGATCATTTCGCGATGGATAGGCATAGTTTCGCCGTTCAGTTTGCGTTCACTGGCGCCAGCTCTTAATTCCTAGCGAAGATGTCGCTTTTCCCTGGAGCCCACCATGAGAAGAATTCACGCATTATCCTGTCTTCTGGCGGGACTGCTCGCCTTCGCGAGCATTGATTGCGCGCAGGCGGCGGAGAAGCGAATCGCGTTGGTCATAGGCGAGTCGTCATACAGCTCGAAGCCTCTCGCGACGGCGGCCAATGACGCGGGGCTGGTCGCGCAGACGCTGCAAGCGGCGGGCTTCGACGTGACTGGCGCGCGCGACCTCGAAGGCGACGCGCTTCGGCGCGCCTTCATGGATTTTATGGACAAAGCGGGAGCCTCTGGGCCCGAAACAGTCGCTTTTGTCTATTTCGCGGGCTACGGGTTGCAGCTTGAAGGCGAAAATTATCTTGTTCCAACCGACGCCGCCATCACCCATGACACCGACATTCCGCTGCGAGCCGCGCGGTTGTCGGATTATCTGAAACCGCTCGCCGCCCTCAATCTCAAGGCCACGATCGTCGTCATGGACGCCGCACGTGAGAACCCCTTTACGCTGAGCGGCCAGCCGATCGCCGGCGGCCTCGCGCTTTATGATCCGCCCGCGAACGTGCTGCTCGCCTACAATGCTGCGCCCGGCACGATCGCGCAGTCCGAGCCCGGCCCCTACGGGGTCTATGCTCACGCGCTCTCGGAAATGATCCGCGCGGGCGGAATGCCGCTGACGCAGGTTTTCGAGGAGACGCGGCTGCGCGTTTCCGAAAACACAAAGGGCGCGGTCGTGCCCTGGAACTCCACGGTCAACAGCCCCTTCGTGTTTTTTCAACGCACGGCGCAGGCGCCGGCGCGAGAGGACGACTCAGCGTTGCGTTCAAAGCCCATCGCGCAACTTGGGCCGACCGACGGCTATACGGCCGCGATAGCGCAAGACAGTTTGCAAGGTTATCAGGAATATCTCGCCGCCTATCCCGGCGATCCGTCGGCGAAACGCGTGCGCGCCATGCTCGCGGCTCGCCGGGAGGCGATGTTCTGGCGGCGCGTGCGCGCCATGGACACGCCCGGCGCCTATTGGTCGGTACCTGCGGCGCTATCCGCATGGTCCCCATGCCTGGGACGTGAGGCGTCGGCTTGAGGACCGCGCCGTCGCGATGGAGCCGCCACAGGGGTTCGCGCCCGTCGATATGGGCTTTCCGCCGCCGCCGCCGGAGGAAATCATCTATGTCGACCGTCCCGTCCTTTATTTCGCCGATCCGGCCTTCGGTTTTGCGCCGCCTCCGCCGCCACCGGTCTATTTCCTGCCGCCGCCTCCGCCGGAGTTCGTTGTGCTGCCGCCACCCTACGTCATTGGAGCGGCCTATGTGCTGCCGGTGCCTGTGTTTGTTCCCGTGCCCGCCTATGTCGTGGCGCCGGCCTATATCGCCCCGCCGCCCCCCAGCAATGTGTTCTTCGCTAACATGCACAACAGCGTATTGGTCGACCACGCCACGCAGAATCTGGTAATAAGCAATCCTCAGGGGCATGTGCTTTCATCGGGGGCCCTGACGGCGATTGGCGCTGGCGCGGCGGGTCTGGCCGTCGGCGCGGCGACGCTCCCGCATTTTCTGGCAAAGCCGACGGCGGTAGCCCCCGCCGGGCTGGCTCCCGCCAACCACGCTTTGCCTACGAATTTGCCGCCGCCCACCGCTGGCGTTCCCGGACAGCGCGGTCTGGCCCCAACGGGTCAGAAACCCTTGCCGGCGGGCCTCGGCGCTGCGCCAGCCGCCCAGCCCTCGGGCTTGCAGGGCAAGACGGTTGCTCACCCGCCGGCGGGCGGTCAGCCGGCCGCGATTGGCGGTCAAGCTCCGGGGCTTCGCGGTTCGGCTCCTCCAAAGGGAGTGGGCGGCGGTTCGGCGCCCGCGGCTTCCCATTCGCCCCATCCTTCCGCCATTCACGCGGCTCCGCCGCCGGCGCCAGCGGTGGTGCGCGCTTCCCCGCCGCCGACGCCTCATGCGCCTCCGGTCGTGCATGCCGCGCCGCCGCCAGCGCCGCATATGCCGGCGCCAGCGGCGATGCACATGCCGTCAGCGCCAGCCGCGCCGGCGTTCCGGGCGCCCGCCGCCGCAGCGATGAGAGCGCCCGCAGCCCCGGCGCCGCACGCTCCTCATTGCTCGATGGATCACGGAAAACCCGTGTGCCACTAAAACAAAAAAGCCCGGCGAGGATGCCGGGCTTTTCTTCATGCGGATTGTTTCCGCTGGGCTGTGTCAGTTTCTCGCTCGAAACTATTTCCCCGCCGCCTTCTTCGCTGGCGCCTTTTTCACCGCAGCAGCCTTCTTGACCGGCTTGGCGTCGTCGAAGGGCGTCTCGTCGCTGTCGACGATCGCTTTCTTCGGCTTTGCGACAGTCTTTGCCGCCGCCTTCGCGGGGGCTTTCTTCGCCGGAGCCTTCTTGCCAGCCGACTTCTTCTTGACGGGACCGCCCTTCTCCTCGATCAGCCGAATGGCCTCTTCGAGCGTCACTTCGTCCACCGTCATGCCTTTGGGCAGCGTTGCGTTGACCTTGCCGAGGTTGACATAGGGGCCAAAGCGACCTTCGCGCACGGTGATGGCTCCGCCCTCCGGGTGTTCTCCGAGCGCCCGCCCGCTAGCGCTGCCGCCGCCTCCGGCCGCTTTCGCCGCGAGAAGCGGAATCGCCTGCTCCAACGTCACCGTCGCCGGGTCCGTTCCCTTGGCCAGCGTGGCGTTTATCTTGCCCCAGCTCACATAAGGCCCGAAGCGCCCTGACTTAACTGAAACTGCACCGCCGTCGGGATGATCGCCAAGCACGCGGCCAGGGTCGGAGGCGCGTCCGAAGCGCGAGCCGCCGCCCCCGGATTCCTTTTGCACGATGAGATCAATGGCGCGATTGGCTCCGATGGTCAGCACGTCGTCGTCCCGGCCGATATTGGCGTAGGTCTTGCCGTGCTGGACATAGGGGCCGAAGCGCCCGATGCCGGCTACAATGGGCTCGCCGGAGGTTGGGTGCTTGGCCACCTCGCGCGGAAGAGACAAGAGCGCGATCGCCTGTTGCAGAGTAAGATCATCCGGCTTGATGGACTTTGGCAGTGAGGAGCGCCTGGGCTTTTCACCGCCCTCGACCTGCTCGCCCTCCTGCACATAGCTGCCAAAGCGCCCGTCGCGCAGCGTAATTTCCACGCCGCTCTCGGGGTCCTGGCCCAGCGCTTTTACGCCGGGACGCGCGCTTTCGGCCGCGTCCCCGGTCGGCGGCGACAAAGTGCGGGTAAAGCGGCATTCAGGATAGTTCGAACAACCGATGAAGGCCCCGTATTTGCCGAGTTTCAATGACAGTCTGCCGCTCTCGCAGGAGGGGCAGGCGCGCGGGTCGCCGCCATCGGCCTTCGCGGGGAAGATATGCGGGCCAAGAAGATCATTCAGGCTGTCGAGAACCTGCGTGGTGCGCAATTCCTTGGTGCCGTCCACCGCTGCGGAAAAATCCTTCCAGAAATCCCGAAGCACCGACTTCCATTCGATTTCGTTGTTGGAGACGAGGTCGAGCTTTTCCTCAAGGTCGGCGGTGAAGTCGAACTCGACATAGCGCGTGAAGAAGCTTTCGAGAAACGCCACCACGAGGCGGCCCTTGTCCTCGGGAACGAGGCGCTTTTTGTCGAGCCGCACGTAGTCACGTTCCCGCAGCACGGCGAGCGTGGAGGCGTAGGTCGAGGGCCGTCCTATGCCCAGCTCCTCCATGCGCTTGACCAGCGTCGCCTCGGTGAAGCGCGGCGGCGGCTCAGTGAAGTGCTGCGTCGCGTCGATCTTTTCGCGTGTGACGGGCTCGCCTTCCGCCATAGCGGGGAGGCGGCCGCCGTCTTCGTCGGCCTCGTCGTCGCGGCCCTCCTGGTAGAGCTCCAGAAAGCCCGGAAAACGCACGACCTGGCCCGTAGCGCGCATTTCCAGCATCCGCGCGCCCGCCTTCGCGTCAATGTCAACGGTCGTTCGCTCCAGCTCCGCCAATTCCATCTGGCTCGCGATGGTGCGGGTCCAGATCAGCTCATAGAGCTTGGCCTGTTCGGGTTCGAGATATTTGGCCATCTGCTTGGGCAGACGCGCGGCGTCAGTGGGGCGGATCGCCTCATGGGCCTCCTGCGCGTTCTTGGCCTTCGCCGTATATTTGCGCGGAACCTTGGGGACGAAGCGCTCGCCATATTCCTTGCCGATCACGCGGCGCACGCTGGCGACGGCTTCGGGCGCCATGTCCACGCCGTCGGTTCTCATATAAGTGATGAGTCCGGCAGTCTCGCCGCCGATATCGACGCCTTCATAGAGCCGTTGCGCGATTCGCATCGTTTGCGCGGGTGCGAGGCCCAGCTTGCGTGAGGCCTCCTGTTGCAGCGTCGAGGTCGTGAAGGGCGCGTATGGGTGGCGCTTGACGGGCTTGGCCTCGACGGATCGGACCGTGAAGCTCGCGGCGTCCAGCGCCTTCTTGAACTCCTCGGCCTCCTTGCCTTCGCCAATGTCCAGACGCGTGATTTTCCTGCCGTCGGCGCCGACGAGACGCGCCGTAAAGGGCTCGCCCGCCTTCGTCCTTAAATGCGCGACGAGCGACCAATATTCTCGGCTGACGAACTTCTCGATCTCCAGCTCGCGGTCGCAGACGAGGCGCAGGGCCACGGATTGCACGCGCCCGGCGGAGCGAGCGCCAGGCAGCTTGCGCCAAAGCACGGGCGAAAGGGTGAAGCCGACGAGATAGTCCAGCGCGCGGCGGGCGAGATAGGCGTCGACGAGCGCCTGGTCGATCTGGCGCGGATGCGCCATCGCCTCCTTGATCGCGTCCTTGGTGACGGCGTTGAACACGACGCGCTCGATGGCCTTGTCCTTGAGCACGCGCTTCTTGTTCAATATGTCGAGCAGATGCCAGGAAATGGCCTCGCCCTCGCGATCCGGATCGGTCGCCAATATTACCTTGTCGGCTTTTTTGACCAGTTCGGCGATGGCGGCGACGCGCTTGGCCCCCTTGGCGTCCATCTCCCAGATCATCGCGAAATCGTCTTCCGGGTCGACCGAGCCGTCCTTTGGCGGCAGGTCGCGAACATGGCCGTAGCAAGCGATCACATTGAAATCGCGCCCTAAATATTTGTTGATCGTCTGGGCTTTGGCCGCCGATTCGACGATGACGACGTTCATCTCAACCTATCCTTGCAAATCCGCAGCTACCCACGCCGCCTCGCCGAAAGGGAAAGCGGCCTGGTGCGCCGACCGGGCCGGAAGATGGTCAAGCGGACCGCCGGTGTCAAATCGGCCAGATCAGCCTCTGCTACTTGGGCCGCTAGCAGGCGGAAAGACCGACGGCTTTTACGCAACTGTCTTCCGAGTTGATAAGGGCGGATTTGGAAAGGGGCGCAGCCGCGACCTGATTGCGCCCGCCGCGCTTTGCGCGGTAGAGCGCCGCATCCGCTCGCCGCATCATCCGGCTAAAGTCAAGGTCATGGCCTTCTTCAGACGTCAGGCCGATGCTCATCGTGACCCGCGCCGTTCTTGCCTCCAGGGCGATCAGGCTGGCGGCGCAGGCGCTGCAAAGGTCTTCCGCGAGGATCTCGGCGTCACGCTGACCGACGCCGGGCAGCAGGATCGCGAACTCCTCCCCGCCCTGTCGAGCCAGAACCGTGCTCCCTCCGCCCACGGCGCCTCTCATTACTCTCGCTATATGACGCAGGACTTCATCGCCGGCGTCATGGCCAAACTCATCATTGATCGTTTTGAAGAAATCGATGTCGCAAATCATGACAGCCAATGGTCGCCCCTCGCGGCGCGCTGCGGCGACGACGCGCTCGGCCTCCAGATCAAGCCCCCGGCGGTTCAGCAGGCCCGTAAGCTGATCGGTTCTCGCGGCGAGGTCGAGCGCGGCGCGCGCTTCTGCCAGATCGCGCATCATCAGGGTCATGTGCCATGCGACCAGGGGACAAACCAGCGCGGGCACGCCAATGCCCGCGCCCAATGAAAAGCGCCAAACCTCTCCAACATTGATCGCGTTTTCGAAGTCGACGCCAAAAAAAATCAAGGTGGCGAAGCCGGTGATGGCGATGGACAGCAGGACAGAGGCGATCGTGACGATGGCGACGCGAAGCATTGCGTCGCCTCTCGATGCGCATCTGCCCGATTCTCCGGTTCCCTCAGGATGCATTGCGCTTGTCCTTCCAATGCAGCTAGCCGACCGGCATCGCATTTGAGAAATAGTAATTAGCCACTATAATCATATGGTTAATTAAGCCGGTAACATGCGGTCGATCGGTGAGTTCCTGCATTGCCCCGCTCCGTCGCGGGCGACAATCGCCATTTGGCGGCCTTGCTCGCACGGCGAGGCTCCTGTATAGCCCCTGCGCTGCCTGGGCGGGTTACCCGCGACGCAGCATGGGGCCTCGTGGCGGAGTGGCTACGCAGAGGACTGCAAATCCTTGTACGGGGGTTCGATTCCCTCCGAGGCCTCCAAAAAAGCGGGTGCAGTTCAGCCTTCGTATCGCGATGGCGCCACTAATTTCAATAAAATCGTCCTGTTTCCGCCAAGCGGAATTTCGTGATGATCCCGGGTCTACTCAAACGCCTCTGTTGCGCTAGTTCTGGAGTCACGCAATTTCTATTGCGCGATTGCGCGAACTCATTGGAGCGAGTTTTGGCCGTGAGTTTGTGGACGAGCCGAAAGCGTTTTCATTCGCGATCAAGTTCCTCATGCACACAGCCCGGGCGGTTGGGTTCGGTCCGTCCCGACGACATGCAAGGACATGGAAAATGCGCAAAATCTTCAATGCGCTCCTGACGGGCGCCACTGTCATGACTTTGGCGGGGGCTGCTTTTTCCCAGACGGCCGCGGCCGGGCCGCTCAGCATGGCGACCCCGGAATTGGTGGCTGCGCCCACGCTCACGGCGCAAGTCCATTATCGGCCGCATTGCGCCAGGCATTATGTTCGCCATTGGCGTTATCGCAACTACGCCTATTATCCGCAGGACTATTACTCTGGATATTATCCGGAGTATGGCATGGGCGCTCCGGTCGCCGACGTGGCCAATGTCGCCGTGGGCCTCGCAACCTTGCCCTTTGCCGCCGCGTTTGGCGTCTGGTGATGCGTCTCGCCTGCGGCGTCGCCACTGCGATCGCGGCCTAAGGTCAAGCTCCAATTCGATTAATTTGGCGCGGCCCGCCATTTTGGGTTTGGCGGGCCGTTTCATTTCGTCCCGTTTTGGTCTAATTCCTTGCGCGCATAGCGGCTTTATGGAGGCTCGTGCGCCGATGCCGGCGTATCGGGCGCGGCAAAACCCAAGGTCGGAGGTTGGCCGAGGCGCTTGAGCCGCACCTGTAACGCCGCATATTTCGGGGAGAAACCATGACTGCGGACGCAAGGATTACTTTTGCGCAAAATCGGCTTGACACGGCGCGGCGCGAAATTCGCGCGGCCGTCATTGATTTCGAGATCCCGGACGAAAAATTGCTGGCGCTTCGCGCAAACGCGCGCGAGGCCTATCAGGAATTGCAGGCCCTGGAGCGCAAGGCCGCCAGGAAAGGCCTGCTTTCGTTGCTGAAGTTCTGGTGACGGCGCCCGTTTCCTTGCGGAACGGTCAGGCGGCGACGGGCGCGACGGCGCGCGCGACCCGGGATATGATCCGCGCGGTGTCTGTCCAGGTCGGGAGATCGCCGGCCGCGCGCCAGGCGCCGTCCGCGAGTTTTCCGCGCAAGGCGCTGTCGAGCATCACCCGCTTGAGCGCATCGCGTATCGCGCCAACGTCGCCCGGCGGGATGTTGAGGCCAGCGTCGACGGGCAGGGCGCCGGCGCCGGCTCTCCCGATCGTCGCAATGACCGGAAGCCCGCGCGAGAGGGCTTCAGCCAGCCCCATGCCGCAGCCGCCGCATAGCGAAGGCGAGACGAAAAATATCGCTGGCGTCATAAATTCGATCAAGCTGCTGCGCGTCCAGTTCGCCGAGCCAGTCGATCCGGGCGCCAAGGCCCCGCGCTTCAATCTGCCTCGCCAGGACCGCAGCGGTCTCCGGAGAACAGGCGGCGGCTCCGACCAGCCGCAATCGCCAGTGAATATCTCTCAGCCCGGCCAGCGCCTCAACCAAGATATCAAAACCCTTGCGCGGAATGATCGCGCCGACCGCGAGCAGCGCAGTCCCTCGTTCTGAGCCTTGCGCGCGCTGGGCAGGGTCGGCGCCCGGAGGCGCGACGGCGATGGATGAAGCGGGAGCGCCCATGCTCTCTGTCAGCGCGATGCGGCTTTGCCGGCTGGTGACGATCACATGCGCCGCCATCGCCAAGGCGGCCTTTTCGCGCGCCAGCAACGCGGCCGCCTCGGCGACGCCAAGGCGGGGTTCAAGCCAAAGGGGCCGATGGCAGAGCGCGACCACCGGCGCCTTGATGAGGCGAATGGCCTCCTCATCCATCGCTCCAAAGGCCGCGCTGTCGATCAGCGCTATGTCGCGGGGCCTTGCAGCGGCGTTGATGGCGCGCGCCGCCTCCATTGCCTCGTCAACGCTCGGAAAGGGAAATCTTCCGCGCAACGCGACGTGCGCGACATCGATGTTGAAAGAGGGCAGGGCCTCCATGACCCTGCGACAATAGCCCTGGCCGCCGGTGCGGGCCTCGATGCCGCCGGGCGTCGCAAACACGATTCTCATTTTCCGACAGAATCCCCAAAACGGGCGCGCAAAGCCACGATGCAGCTCCGAATCGCGCTTCTTTAACTTAATGTCTCCTCCTAAAAGGTTTCCTCTATTGACAAAGCGGGCCGCGAAACTATTCCCTTCTACCCATGACCGAAACGGTTCTACCCCGGCGCCGCCGCATGCGCCACGCTCTGGCTCTGCCAAATCTGCTCACCTATGGGCGATTGGCGGCGGTCCCGGTCGTCGCCCTTTTGCTGCAGTGGCCCAACGAATTCTGGATGCGCTGGACCGCGCTCGCGGTGTTCACGGTCGCCTGCATCACGGATTTTTTCGACGGCTATCTGGCGCGCATCTGGAAACAGCAATCGCCGCTTGGCCAAATGCTCGACCCCATCGCCGACAAGCTCCTGGTGGCGACGACATTGCTCGCCGTGGCGGCTAATCAGACGCTGTTGGGCTGGACTATCTGGGCCGCGATAATCATTCTGTGCCGGGAGTTTCTGGTTTCCGGTTTCCGGGAATATCTTGCGGATCTGAAAGTGCCCTTGCCCGTGAGCGCCGTGGCCAAATGGAAGACCACGGTTCAGATGTTTGCGCTGGGATTCTTCATCGCCGGCCCGGCGGGGGAGATTGTGCTGCCCGGCACGGTGGTCATTGGTTCCGTGCTGCTGTGGATCGCCGCGGTGCTGACGCTCTATACCGCAGCGGATTATCTTATGGCGGGTTGGCCCCATTTTGGGGATGAGGACGAGGCATGAAGGCGGTTTACTTCGCTTCGGTGCGCGAGCGCATCGGCGTGAGCGAGGAAGAGATCGCGCCGCCGGCGAATGTCACCACCGTGGCGCAGCTCATCGCTTGGCTGGCGGAGCGCGGAGAGGGATACGCGGCGGCTTTCGCTAACGCCATGACAATACGCGCGGCGATCGACAAAACCCATGCGCGCCCGAACTCTCTGATCGTTTCTGCTCGCGAGATTGCATTCTTCCCGCCCATGACAGGGGGGTGAGATGATCGCGCCCAGCGTGCGCGTGGCGTCTGAACCCTTCGACGTGGCGCGGGAGGAAGCACTCCTGACCGAAGGCAGGCAGGACATCGGAGCGCTGGTTTCCTTCACGGGCTTCTGCCGCGACGAGGCGGGATCGCTGACAGCGCTGGAGCTCGAACATTATCCCGGCATGGCGGAAGCGGAGATGGAAGCTGTCGCCGCAGAGGCCCTGGCGCGTTGGCCATTGCAGGGACTGACCGTCATTCACCGTTACGGGCTGATACGTCCAGGCGAAAAAATCGTGCTGGTGCTGGCCGTCGCGCGCCATCGGGCGGAAGCTTTCGCCGCCGCGGAGTTCCTGATGGACTATCTCAAGACGCGCGCGCCGTTCTGGAAAAAGGAACACCGCGCCGACGGCCGTCCGGGCGACTGGGTAGAGGCCAAGGCGAGCGATGATCAGGCCGCCGCGCGCTGGAAGAAATAGCTTCAGCTTGCGAAGGCCTCCCAAGGCACGGCGAGGCGCACGATCCAGGCGTGCAGCGCGCCTGTAGCGACGGAGAGCACCAGCACGATGAGCGACATCACGTCGGCGTGATCCTTGGGGCATTTCATCATGCGCGGCAGTCCGTGGTAGAATATGTAAAGCCCGTAAAAGCCCAAGATGTCGAACCAGCGCATGCCCGGAACAAGTCCAAAGGCGGATGCGAGCCAGGCTGGTGTATAGGAATAGGCTGCCAGCGTCAGCGCGCGCGTGTCATCCGATTTTCCGTCGAAATGCGGCGCGATGCTCGAAATCACGAAAGCCACCATGTATAGGAGCGGCAGGCTCAGCAAATATTGCACGGTCGCGCGCAGCGCTCCGCCAGCGAATGACATCTGCCCGACATGAGCGGCCGCGCGCGGGAATCCATAAAAATAGCCGCCGAGAAAACTCGCGAAGGGCGGAATCAAAGCGAGAAAGATTATGTATTGGGCATAGAGTTCGACGACGCTTTTGTTCTCAGCCTCAATGACCTCCCATTCTTCCTTCGGCGAGAACAGGAGCCCTTTTATACGTTTGAGAATGTTCATGAGTGTTCCCTGTCCGTCGCTTTCAACCAATAATTTGCAGGCGACGCGCGACAAAAACAAGTCGGAGCCGCTATCTGTCGGGGACTTGCGGCACGACGGTCGGCGTGCGAGGGAAGGCCTCTGATTAGCTTGCGGCCGTTCGAGCGAGCGGCCCACCCCCTAAAGCGACAGGGCGCATGAAAAAGAAGCTGGAATATCTTTGGCCCCTAGTCGGCGTCTGCGCCGTGATCGGCTCCTTTTATTTGCTCTATCACGAGTTTCGCGGCGAATCGGTAGGCGCGGAAGTTTGGGCGGCGCTCGGGGCGATCTCGCCGCACAATTACCTCTTGGCGGGGGGCTGCACGTTGCTCGCTTATGCGGCGCTGGCCTGGTACGACCGCATTGCGCTGCTTCACCTCGGCATCAAGCACATCTCCTGGCCTTTCGTCGCGCTGTGTTCCTTCACGACCTATGCTCTCTCGCACAACATCGGCGCGAGCGTGTTTTCGGGGGCGATGGTGCGCTATCGCGCCTACTCGACCAAGGGACTGACCGCCACGCAGGTCGCCGTGCTGGTCGTGCTATGCTCCTACACCTTCGGCTTTGGCAATGTGCTGCTGGGCGGTGTGCTGCTCACCTATGATCCCGAGCTGATGCAGCGCCTCTCGGGCTTCCTGCCGGATATTTTCACCCACCCGCACACGGCGCGCGCCGTCGGACTCGCCTGCCTTGGCGTCGTGGCGCTCTATATCATCGGCTCGTTGATGCACTTCAAGCCGTTCAACGTTGGCCGCTTCGAGATTCTGTATCCAAGACCCGAAGTCATGAAGCAGCAGCTCTTCGCGGCTCCGCTGGAGCTGATCGGCGCTGCCGGCATCATCTATTTCAGCCTGCCGGAAGCTGGAAATCCGGGCTATCTGGTCGTGCTGGGCGCCTTCCTTCTCTCGTTCTCGGCCGCGCTGGTCTCGCATGCGCCGGGCGGGCTTGGCGTCTTCGAGCTTCTCTTCATAAAGCTGATGCCAGACGTCGCACGCGTAAAGGTGCTGGCGGCCTTGCTGGTCTGGCGTCTCTTTTATCTGATCATTCCGCTGCTATTCGCTTTGGTCGTGGTTGTGGTGTTCGAACGCGGAAAGCTGGCGGACGCGCTGCGGAAAGCGCGATTGGCGGGGCCGCGGGGCGAGGCCGAGAAATAGACGAAGGCGCTTGAGCGAGCGGCTGCCGAATTGGCTGGCCGCAAGCATAAAAAAGCCGGCTCCATTGGAGCCGGCTTTTTTGATGTCGCGACATTATTGTGTTACGCGCGATATTGCTGGAGCCTCGTCGTTCGCAGCCCGGCGAGTCCATGCTGGTCGATCGACATCTGCCAGCTCAGAAATTCGTCGACGGTAAGCGTATAGCGGCTGCAGGCTTCGTCGAGAGATAAAAGCCCCCCGCGGACGGCTGCGACGACTTCCGCCTTTCGCCGGATGACCCATCTCCGCGTGGTTACGGGGGGCAGGTCGGCGATAGTCAAAGGACTCCCGTCAGGGCCGATGACATATTTGACGCGTGGACGATAAGTCTCGGTCATATCGTTACTCACATACTCGAACGATCACTCAGTAATGCGTTTATAGACGCATGACTTTAAGAATTGCCTAAGCCAAGCAGCCTAGAACATTTTCAGTTTTCAACGCATTTTTAGGAAATTGGGGCGCAGTTGCACTGTTATGCTGAGACTTGCGCGGACAACGCTGGGGCGGACACGCTTATACTAACGAGAAGTTTATTTTCAGGTTGGCGGTGTCGCATATTCATACGGGCGGCATAACAGCGCCGCCCGTTGTGCATCCGTCAGCGCAGGGCTTCCACCCTCACGAGCGCGACGCCCGCCGAGCGAAAGCCGAGCTGGTCTGCCGCGTGGGTCGAAACATCGATCACCCGCCCGCCGGTGAAGGGGCCACGGTCGTTGATCGTCACGACGACAGAACGGTTGTTGTGGAGGTTTGTCACCTTCGCTTGCGTCCCGAAGGGCAAAGTGCGATGCGCCGCCGTGAGGCCTCCGACGTGGCCTCCGTTCGCGGTGCGGCCTTTCAGGCCATAATAGGACGCCTTGCCAACCCAGGATTTGGCTTGAGCGGGAAAAGCTATCGCGAGCGAGAGAAGGGCAGCGAAGCCTAAGGTCGATTTTTGCAAACATGTCTCCTTTCAGGGATTGCGGCATTGCGAGTAGAGACGCGCAAGCTGCAAGGATACATCAGGTATTGTTTGCGTAACTTTTGGATGTGATCGAAAAGAGGCGAGAAATAAGGAATTTTGGGCAGATTGATCTAAGTCAAGCCTCTTGACTGATCGGATGCTGGCGCCCGGAGATTTCTGATCATAAAAAGCATTTTATATCAGTTTATTAGTCGAATTCCATATCCCGCTTCAGCCGGTGTGGCCAATAAGCCACACTCTCAAGGTTTTTTCGATTGTCTTTATGTAATCTTCGAGGCTCAACCTTTTTCCTCGCAAAGTGGGCGATCGCATTTTCGGACATTGGCGATAATCTTTCGAAGGGATTGCGGCCCAGGCCAGCCCAGTAGTCCGACGCCCGCGATTGCGAACGAAGGCGTCATGCCCATGTCCAGACTTTCGGCAAGCTTGGCCTGTTGCGTCAGCGTCGCCGATACGGACGGGCTGTCTCCGCTTTCCTCGATTTTCTTCGGGTCGAGACCAAGTTCGCGCGCAACAGCCAACGCCGTTGCGCCGTCGATCTGGCCGCGTTTCGAGAACAACTTCGAATGGAAATCATAGGCGGCTTTGGGGCCAAAAAAGCCTCAAGACGGCCTGTTGAACCTTGGCCGCCTGCACCGAGCCAATGGAGAGAATTGCGTAGTTGACGAGTCCCAGTCTTGTTTTTGGGTCGTTCGCGAGCAACGCTTCGATGTCGTGCTGGGCCTTGCGGCAGAAGGCGCAGTTATAGTCGAAAAATTCATAGAGGATTACGTCGGCTGATTTGTCTCCTCGCCAGATAATTCCCGGAAGCTTCGCCGGATCGAGTTCGACCGGGATGCGGAAATTCTGAACGGGCGCGCCGTCGTCGGCGACGAGCGCGTATTCCACGCGTTCCTCGGCCCGCGCGAACGTGGGAGCGACGGCGAGGGCGCCGATCAGTCTGACAATCTGGCGTCGCGTCGGCACGTGCGATTCCCTCCGGTTCCTGGTTTATAGCGCCCAGTCCTAGCAGAACTTCCACTCGCCCGGAGCATCAGAAACCAGTGATGGCGTAATATCGCGAGCCTCTGGAATATTTCCGGATCGCCCAAAAAAGCATAGAAAAGTAAATCCATGGACTATCGATGCTGTTATCGGGGTCGCCCCCAATAAGCGAAGGTCTTGCATGGCTTTGCCGAAGCTTCCCCAGTCAGGGTGTGCTGTGGCATTAAGGCCACAGTTAAGATCAAACTATACAGAAACATCCGTTTGAAAAATAATTGTTACAAATGTGTCATCAAACCCTTTTACCCCTCGCAGCAGGTATCGGGCGTCAGCCTGGGCAAGCCGCTGCTGGGGAGACAGGAAATGAGTAAGTACAGGAAGAACTACGCTCGTCAGGGCCTTAAGGGGCTTCTCGCGGGCGTGTCCACATTGGCGGTGTTCACCGCCTTCTGCGCGCCGGCTTACGCCACGGACGCCGAGACGAAGGCCGAGATTCGGGCTCTGAAAGATCAGTTGCGCCGCCTCGAGCATCGCCTTGAAGCTCAGGCTCAAAACCAGCGTCAAACAGACCGCAAGGTCGAACGCGTCGAAAGAGGCGGTGTGGTCGCGGCCGCTGGCGGCCCGCAACCCGTCGGCGTCAGCAAGGATGGCGACGCTCCTTGGCCGTCGGCGTTCTACTTCAAGGCCGTCAAAATCACGCCCGGCGGCTTCTTCGAATTTGCCGCGCTCCATCGCGATCGCTTCATCGGAGCCGATCTCGCCACGCCTTTCGGCCAGATCCCCTATATGAACAATCCCACGTCGCATAGCGACGAAACCCGCTTCACCCCTCGTCGCAGCCGCTTCACCTTTCAGACCGACGCGGATCTCGATCAGGACACGCATGTCAGGGAATATTTTGCTGCCGACTTCCTTTCGGCGGCGCAGACCGCCACGCTCACGCAGAGCGACTCCTTTAACTTCCGCTTTCGTGAGCTTTACATGAAGCTCGACAGAAGCGACTACGGTCTCCATTTCAGCGCCGGTCAGGCCTATTCGCTGGTCGGTTTGAACTCGCGCGGAACGACGGTTGACACATTCCTTGTGCCGCCGGTCATCGACGACCAGTACATGCCGGGCTTCACCTGGTCCCGCCAGCCGGGCGTCCGCGTGAGCAAGGATCTGCCTTACAACACTCAGATCGCGTTCGGCGCAGAAGCCGCTTACGTAAACTACACGACGCCGGCCTATGCTGTGAACGGCCTTACTGCGCCATACCCCGGCACGGGTTATCCGGGCGCCTATAACCAGCTTCCGGTGAGCGGTTCTCTCTACAATTCCGCCAACGCGGTAACCTTCAACGACGTTCCCGATCTGGTCACCAAGGCCTCCTGGGATCCCGATTTCGCCGGCCACGCAGTCCACTTTGAAGGCGGTGGAATCCTTCGCAACTTCAACGACCGCACCTATGGCGGCAATCACAACCAGTGGGCGGGCGGCGCCGTCGCGGGCGTGATCGTACAGATCATTCCGAAGTGGCTCGACTTCCAGGCTTCCGGCATGTCCGGCAACGGCATTGGGCGCTACGGAGCCGCTTCGCTCGCGGACGCCACCTTCAACTGGCAGGGCGGACCTCAGGCCATTCACGAGCGTCAGGTCATGGTCGGCCTGACAGCTCACGTCACGCCTCAAACGGACGTCTACCTCTTCGCGGGCGGCGAATTCGGGGCCTCGAACTACAGCTTCGCGACTTTCGGCAGCAAGGGCAACGCCCTCGGATTGTCCGGAAACTACGCCTTCGGTTATGGCAACCCGGCCTATGTGAACGTGGGCTGTAATTTCGAAGGCGCGGCCTCGTCCGGATCCTTGACCTCCTGCGTGGGCCAGACCAAGGACGTTCGTCAGGTCACGACCGGCATCTGGCACAATTTCTATGACGGTCCCGCTGGCAAGGTTCGCGTTGGCGCTCAATACTCCTACACCGTCAAGGACTCGTTCCAGGGCGTGGGCGGAGCGTTCAAGGGCACCGAGAACATGATCTTCACGAGCGTTCGCTACTATCCCTTCAACTAACGGTCGCCCGAAATATGCAGGCCCGCCATCCCAACAAGGATGGCGGGCCTGATCCTTTAAGGGCGCTTGTGGCGCCCTTTTCCGTTGGGAAAATATCAGTCTCCCAGAAAATGCCAGCTCTGGTCAGCGCGATGGCCGCGCGATTCGTCCGCGCAGGTGTTGACCCAGCGCTCATTCGGCCATGCGCCTTCCTGCCTCATGCAGTCGAAGCATTTGTATTGCTCGCCGGCGCCCTGGCCCGTCCATTTGCGGCAGGCGTCCAATGCGCTTTCTCCCGCCCGCGCGGCGCTCAAGGGCGCCAAGGCGACAAACCAGGCGCAGACCGCTCCCGCGAGCGCAAATTTGATCGCATGATGGCACATGATGATTTCCTCCTCGTTCCAACCCACGAAACCCCGGAAAATCAAGAACCCCGTCGCTGAAGGGTTGTGTTGTACATTCGTCATGTTCTGAAGATACAATCGCTTTTCCGGGGAGGTCATCCCCCGACCGTTGGGAAATTAGCTCGCGACGGTGCGGGAACAAGGCCCGCGTCGCTCTCGGCGCGCAAGATTTCTCGCGACCATGTTGTTCCCGAAACGGCTGATGCTTTGCAATGCGCCCTGCCAATGGTTGCTCGCGAAGCGGACTTGTCATGGTCTCGCTCTCGGCTACAATGGCCGATGCAAAACGGGGATGGAGTTCCCCAAAACCGCCGTAGAGGCCGATGACTCCTACTGAGCCGCAACTGCGGGAAGGAGTTCGTACGTGCGCTTTCGCGGTAAGAAAACTCTCCTCTCCTTGTCTTTCGTTTCTCCCTCCGGCGCGCCGGCTTCGCTGTTGATCGACGGCGACGCCGGCCTCACTTTGACTTCACCGAATCTCAACACGACTCTCTGAATCTCAGGACCGATCATGACCGGCATTTGGACTCAGGCGGCGTTGGTGTTCGGGCTCGCGCTCATCGCGACCCTTGTGTCGAATAAATTCCGGATCTCGACGGCTTTGTCGGAGATCATTGTCGGCATGGCGGCGCGAGGCATATTCACTGTCACGATCGGCGCCGAGGTTTTCGGCGTTCAGGAGCCCTGGGTAAAAACGCTGGCGGGGATTGGGGCCATCCTTCTCACTTTTCTCGCCGGCGCCGAACTCGACCCGGACGTCTTCAAGCTGAAATGGAAGGAAGCGGCTTCAATCGGCGTCGCAAGCTTTCTGCTTCCGTCCATAGGGTGCTGGGCGGCCGCGCATTATCTTCTGGGATGGGAGAACATGCCGAGCATTCTTGCCGGCATAGCGCTGGCGGCGACCTCGGTTGCGGTCGTCTATACGGTGATGATGGAATATGGCCTCAACAAAACGGATTTCGGCAAGACAATCCTCGCCGCCTGCTTTGTCACCGACCTTGGAACCGTCGTCACGCTAGGTCTGGTCTTCGCTCCCTTCACTTTCAAAACAGTCATTTTCATTGTCGCGACCGCCGGCGCCTTTGTGGCGCTTCCTCGGGTTGCGCCCTATCTCATGCAGAAATACGGGGGGCGTCCTTCGGAATTCGAAGCCAAAATGCTGCTGTTCTGCCTGCTTGGCATGGGAGCGCTGGCCACATGGGCGGACAGCGAGGCGGTGCTGCCGGCCTATCTTATCGGCATGACGCTGGCGGGAAGCGTCGGAAGGGATCATGCTCTGATCCGCCGGCTCCGGTACGATCGTCATCGGATTGCTGACGCCCTTCTATTTCATTCGCGCCGGCTATTTCGTATCCATCGCCGCAGTCGTCATGGCGCCTGTTGGCGTGATCATCTTTCTCGTCGTCGAAATGGCGACAAAAGTCGTCAGCGTCTATCCGGTGGCGAGAGTTCTTCGGGTCGCCGCACAGGGACGCCATGTATACGACGCTGATCATGGCGTCCGGGCTTACTTTCGGAACCATTGCCGCGCTATTTGGCCTGTCACACAAAATTATCGACGAGAGCCAATATTCCACTCTCGTGGCGGCCATCATCGCGACCGCGATCACCCCGACAGTGATCGCGAACAGTCTATTTCTGCCTCGCCACCTCCTGCCGAAAGCTTCCGAGGGCGATGGCTCCGAAGCCACGACACAAGCGCCAGCCACCGCAACGAAACAATGATCAGGGGAGGCGTTCTTGTTCAGGAAAATCCTTCACGCCAATGACGGCTCGGAGCCCGCGTTCCGCGCATTGTCCCTGGCGATAGGTCTTGCCGAGCAGAATCAATCGGAGCTGCACATTGTCTGCGTCGAGGAACTGCCCAATCTTCCGGATTTCATCGCCGATGTGCGGGAAGCCAGGGAAACAGCCGACCGACGCTTCGAGAATGTCCTGTTGCGCGCACGGACGATGGCGCAAGAGCGGAGTTTGCAAGTTCAGACCCATGTGCTGGTCGGCCATGTCGTGCGCGACATCGTGGAACTCGCCGACGAAATCAAGGCGGAGTTGCTCGTGATCGGCGCCGTGGGCCATTCAGCCATTTATGAAAGGCTCATGGGAAGCAAGGCGGATCGCATGGCCCAACTTGCGCATTGTCCCGTGCTTATCGTGAAGTAAATCCGGGCGAATTTTTTCGTCGCTCGCAGTCCTCTCCCGCGCACGCGTCAAATTCCCGGGGCGATGTTTGCGAGACGCAGCCAAGCGCAGCTTGAGCGATTCCGTGTCGTCCCGCCGCCCGCTGGCGCCCGAATTGCCTCTACGCCCCCAGGTCTGCCGCAGGCGACATGGTGAGGCGCGAAGCGAATGAAATTCTACATGGCCCCCGGCTCCTGCTCCACGGGCATTCATATATTGCTTGAGGAAATCGGCCTGATTTTCGAGGCCTATGTCATCAATCTCCCCAAGGGTGAGCATCTGCGGCCGGAATATCTCGCCATCAATCCAAATGGCACAATTCCGACATTGGTCCGCGATGATGGCGTCGCCCTGACCGATTTCGTCTCCATTGCGACATGGCTTGCGACTGCTTACCCGCGTCGGAATTTGCTGCCGGCGGACAACGCGGCGGCGGAGAGCGCCGTTGATGCGCTGAAATTCTACACCTATCACATCCATGGCGAAGGCTTCCGCCGAGTTTTCACGCCAGAGCGATATGTGTCGAAGCGACAGACAATCGAAGAGATCCAGCATGAAGGGCGGGAGATTGTCGCCGAAGCCTTCGCCGCCGTGAACGACCAGATCGCGGGCAGGGATTATGTCGCGGGTTCTTTCTCCATCGCCGACGCGGCCTTGTTTTATGTCGAGTTCTGGGCCGACAAGACCCGCATGGATCTTCCCGCCAATTGCCGCGCTCACTATCAGCTGATGCGGACACGCCCAGCCGTGCGGCAGGTGCTGGCCGAAGAGGGCTATCGTTGAGGCGGCTGCGGGAATGACAATCCACCACAGCGATGCACTGCCGTCGGACATTCGCGGCTATCACCAGCGAACGAAACACGCGCCGAGCCGCTATGCCCTGGGCCCCGCATTTCTCGACTGGACTTCGCAGCCTTCTCCCTATCGCTGCTTCGAGGGAAGTCCTCGCATCATGCTGCCGCTTCTCGACGGCGCCGACGTTCCGGCGTTTCCGGGGCCGCCGCCAGTCCCGGCCAAGCTTGATCCGGACGCGCTGGGATTGTTTCTGGAGCTTGCCTTTGGTTTAAGTGCCTGGAAGAGCGTCGAAGGATCGACCTGGGCGCTGCGCAACAATCCTTCAAGCGGCAATCTGCATCCGACCGAGGCCTGGCTCATTCTGGAGGCCGTGGAGGGGCTTGGGGAGGGGGCGGCGCTATACCACTACGCTCCGCTTGAACACGCGCTGGAGACCCGCTCCCAGATCGCGGCTTCGCTTCCGCGCGGCGGCTTCCTGCTGGCGCTGAGTTCTATCCCGTGGCGAGAAGCCTGGAAATATGGCGAGCGGGCTTTTCGCTATTGCCAACTGGACGCCGGCCACGCCATTGGCGCGGCGGCGCAGGCGGCTGCCGCGCTGGGCTGGCGCCTGCATGTCCTCGGCGACCCCTCCGACGATGACATCTCCGCTCTGCTTGGTCTGGAGCGCGCCGACGCCGCTCACCGGCGTGAGCCGGAGCATCCTGAACTGCTGGCCTGGATCGAGGTTGGAGCGCCGCCTCCCCAATCGCTCGACTTAGGCTGCCTCACTAGCGATCCACGCGCCTGGCATGGGACCGCGAACCAGCTGAGCGAGGATCACGACGGCTGGCCGCTGATAGACCTCGCCTTCAAGTTCTGCCGCAAGCCTCGCGGCGCCGTCGAGGAACTGATCGCGCCGACAGCGCCAGTAACGCAAGAGGCGTGCGATCGCTCGATCGCGGAAGTCGTGCGCGGTCGGCGCAGCGCGCAGCGCTTTGACGGGAAATCGATCCTTCCGCGCGCAGCCTTTTCCTCCATGCTTGCCGCTACCATGCCGGGGGCGCCATTGCTGGCGGCGTTTCCATGGTCGGCTGCGCTGACGCTGGTCCTGTTCGTCCATCGCGTCGAAGGGCTGGAGCCGGGGCTTTATGTGTTGTCGCGCTCGGCCCCGATGACGGAGCGCTTTCGCGCCGCCTGTTCGCCCGGCTTCGACTGGACGCCAGTCGATTTAGACGATTTGCCGTTGTTGCGCTTGAGCGCGGCGACCGTCGAACGCGAGGGAGCGCGCCTCGCCTGCCTTCAGGCGATCGGAGGCAAGAGCTGCTTCAGTCTCGCAATGATCTCCGACTTTGACCGCGCGCTCGATCAGGAGGGCGCATTCGCCTATCGGCGGCTGCATTGGGAAGCCGGGCTCATCGGACAGGCGCTTTATCTCCACGCCGGCGCGCATGGCTTCGCGGGGACCGGCATCGGCTGCTTCTTCGACGACGAGGTTCATGCGCTGCTCGGCCTGACAGCCGGGCAAACCGCGTTTCAGGATGTCTATCACTTCACGGTCGGCGCGCCGGTCGACGATGCGCGCATTCTCACCCTGCCTCCCTATCCAGAAGAAAGGCGGAAGCGGCGATGAACATCCAGATCGAACGGCCTCATGTCGAGGCGTTGATGGAGCGCTTCCCGGCGCATTCGGAACTCGCCACGCAGCTGCGCTTCAGCGAGCGGGTTGAAGTCGATCTGTCACATCTCTCCAGCGAGGAACTCGATTTTCTCGAGGAGCGTTATCGCGGCGCGGGACCGGACATGCGGGCGAAGGCCGCGCAGCTGGCGACATTGCGCTTGGCGCTGCGCGCCGACGGCGTGAAGTTCGAACCGGGCGATCTGGAAATGGTTTTGCCGGCGCTGGTGCGGCATCTGACCGCCAACGCCATTCGAGGCTGGCTTTTCACGGCGAGCGTCGCCAGCAAGCCGCTTCCCTATCTCATCACGCGCTTCGACTATGTGCCCGCCGCCAACGACGAGGCCGGCAAGATTTTATAGAGCTCAAGGCCAACGCCAAGGGCGTTCTGCAAACCAACTCCATCCGCATCATGGCGGCGGACGTCGGCGGGCGCACGATCAGCGAAATCCTCGCAGCCAAGGGATTCTTGCGGGAGACGCCAGCGCTGATCGAGGCCTTCGACGCTTCGTCGGAAATCTATTTCGACTGGCGTGGCCGCTATGGCGTGCAATTCACCGGAAGAGGCACGGGCTTTCACGCCGAAGACCCGAACGCCTCGCATCGTGACATGGACTGGTCGCGCAAGGATATCGTCGTGCTGTCGACGAGCGGCGGCGAAGCGCGCCTCGTCAATGACGAAGGCATTTTATCCGCGCGCAGCCTGACGCTGGAATTGCCCGGCGACGTGCTCGGTAATTTCATTCGCAAGGCGGCCAAAAGCAACCGCTTCGCCGCCGAGGACGAAATACTGGAATTGCAAGAGCAGATTCCCGAAGGCCTCTTCACGCATGTTCCCGTGCATCCCTATATTCTGATGTTTCATCTCGACCTGCATCATTACTTGTGGGTGCATGTCGACGAGATGTCGCTCTATCGCTACCAGCCCGCGCTTAAACAGAAACTCGTTTTGCCGCCCGAGCAAACGGATCTGATCGACATATTGACCGCCGAGATGGATGTGTTGATGGACGATATCGTCGCCGGAAAATCCGGCGGCACGACCGTCCTATGCGCCGGCCCTCCCGGCGTCGGCAAGACGCTCACGGCGGAAGTCTATTCCGAAATCATTCAGCGCCCGCTTTATCGCGTGCATTCCGGCCAGCTCGGCCTGAATGTCGCGTCCATGGAGACGGCGCTGAAGGAAATTCTCACGCGAGCGCAGCGCTGGGGCGCGGTCATGCTGATCGACGAGGCGGATGTCTATATCAAGCGGCGCGACGACAATATCGCCATGAACGCGGTGGTCGGCGTGTTCCTGCGCGTGCTGGAATATTTCAACGGCCTGTTGTTCCTCACAACCAATCGCGTCGACGACATCGACGAAGCCATCGTCTCGCGCTGCATCGCACTTATAAAATACTACCCGCCGGACGACGATGCTCGCCGACGCATCTGGGGCGTCATGGCGGAACAATTCGACCTGACGCTTGGTCCGGCGCTTATAGACAGTCTTGTGAATGTCTTTCCGCAGGCTACGGGTCGCGACATCAAGGGGCTGGCGAAACTCGTCGCCAAGTTCTGCCATCAAAAGCAGGTTCCACCGGACATCGACGTGTTCAAGCGCTGCGCGATCTTTCGCGGCCTGGATCTGGCGCGGGACAAGGAACTTGAGCCTGCCTAGCAGGCGCCCTGCCTTCGCCTTCCACGAGCCGTCTGAAATTCAGGTCTTGCCAGACCCTGAGGGCGTTGGGCCGGAACCGCGCGCCCCGGGACGCGAATAAAGCGCCGGACCAGATCGACCCGACGCTTTTGCGCCGTCAGAGCGCTCCGGAAATCCAGCGCAGCAATTCGCCCTTGGGCGCAGCTCCGACCTTTTGCGCCGCCGCCTTGCCGTCCTTGAAGACGATCAGCGTCGGGATGGAGCGGATGCCCAGCTTGCCCGCAACATTGGGGTTTTCGTCGATGTTGAGCTTGACCACCTTCACCTTGTCGCCAAGCTCTTTCGCGATCTCTTCCAGCGCCGGGGCGATCAGGCGGCACGGGCCGCACCACTCCGCCCAGAAATCGACGACAACTGGCACCGTGGCTTTCAGCACGTCCGCTTCGAAGCTTGCATCGGTGATTTTCTGCGTGGTCATTTCGGTAGTTCCTTTCGGCGTGAGCCCGGAAGTTAGGAATGGCAAACGCTTACGTCAAGCGGCGCTGAGGCCGAGACTTGATCAGTTGTCTCTTTGCGAGTGCGTTCGCTGTGCGAACAGGAACCGCGCCGCTCTGATGCATTGACGAAGAATGGCGTCACGAGCATCAATATCCTCTATCGAGCGACTGAAAATCTCTATCGAAGGCCCACATACACAAAGAGCGGGGACGGCGTTCCGCCTCTCCCCACTCTTTGCTACCCGTCCTTGACCGGACTAAACACGATTGGCTCGAGGTCTTTTGCGCCTCTGAAACCATTCCCGAACTGCTCTTTCGAGCATTGCGGTTGTCTAGAGCCGGCGTCCTCCCCGACTTGGACCGTAGCTGGGCGGCAACCGCTAACGCATTAGAACGCTAAGCGTTACCCAATCTACTTGGCGAGCGGACATTATGACAAAATCTGGGCCGTGTCATGCAAATTGTGCATGATGCCAAGAAATCATGCGACCATTTGCCGGCAAAATGACTGCACAAGATTTGAGCGCAAGAACCGCCTGACCATAGTTAAGCAAACGCGAAAGCGCCGGGTGTGGCCAATGGCTTCCCCGGCGCTTTTTAAGGCATCCGCAGTCTAGAGCGGAATATTGTCGTGCTTCTTCCAAGGGTTTTCGAGCTTCTTGTGCCGTAACAGCGCCAATGCCCGGGCGATGCGCCGGCGAGTGGCGTTGGGTGGGATCACCTCGTCGATGTAGCCGCGTTCCGCAGCCACGAAGGGCGACAGGAAGCGATCCTCATATTCCTTGGTGCGCTGGGCGATCTTCTCGGGATCGCCGATGTCGGAGCGGAAGATGATCTCGACCGCGCCCTTGGCGCCCATCACGGCGATCTGCGCGGAAGGCCACGCGTAGTTCATGTCTCCACGCAAGTGCTTTGAGGCCATGACGTCATAGGCGCCGCCGAAGGCCTTGCGCGTGATCAATGTCACTTTGGGCACTGTCGCCTCGGCATAGGCGAACAGCAGCTTCGCTCCATGCTTGATAAGTCCGCCATATTCTTGAGCCGTGCCCGGCAGGAAGCCCGGCACATCTACCAGCGTGACGATCGGAATGTTGAAGCAATCGCAGAAGCGCACGAATCGCGCCGCTTTTTTGGAGGCGTCGATGTCGAGCACGCCCGCCAGAACCATCGGCTGATTGGCGATGAATCCGACCGTGCGGCCCTCGACGCGGCCGAAACCGATGAGGATGTTCTTGGCGTGCGCATCCTGCAATTCGAAGAAGTCGCCCTCGTCGACGATCTTCGCAATAAGCTCCTTCATATCGTAAGGCTTGTTTGGATTGTCCGGAATCAGAGTGTCCAGCGACATGTCGAACCGGTCGGGATCGTCGAAGCTCGGCCAGTCCGGCGCCTCGTCGGTGTTGGACGAGGGAAGGAAGTCGATGAGGCGGCGCATTTGCAGCAGCGTCTCGACGTCATTGTCATAGGCCTTGTCGGCGATGGAACTCTTCGTCGTGTGCACCGAAGCGCCGCCGAGTTCTTCGGCGGTGACGGTCTCATTGGTGACGGTCTTGACCACGTCCGGGCCGGTGACGAACATGTAGCTCGTGTCGCGCACCATGAAGATGAAATCGGTCATTGCCGGCGAGTAGACGTCACCGCCAGCGCAGGGGCCCATGATTACCGATATCTGTGGAATCACTCCTGAGGCCATCACATTGCGCTGGAACACTTCGCCATAGCCGCCGAGCGCCGCGACGCCCTCCTGGATGCGCGCGCCGCCAGCGTCGAACAGCCCGATGATCGGTGCGCGGTTCTTGAGCGCCATGTCCTGCAACTTCGTGATCTTCTGGGCGTGGGTCTCCGAGAGCGAGCCGCCGAACACCGTGAAATCCTTGGCGAAGACGAACACGGGGCGACCGTTGACCGTTCCCCAGCCGGTGACGACGCCGTCGCCGGGAATCTTTTCGCCCTGGTCCATGCCGAAATCAGTGCAGCGATGCTGCACGAACATGTCGAACTCTTCGAAGGAGCCGCCGTCGAGCAGCAGCTCGATGCGCTCGCGCGCCGTGAGCTTGCCCCGCCCATGCTGCGCGTCGATGCGCTTTTGTCCGCCGCCAAGCCGCGCCGAATCGCGCCGTTTTTCCAGTCCGTCGACAATGTGCTTCATGAGCGTCGTGCCTTGAATGTTTGAGGCGCAGGGCGCGCCGATGTGGGGATTAGCGCATTTGTGGCGAAAGCGAAAACCTCTCTCGTCAAGGAAAGCGCGGTTGATGAGGGCCTAGAGCCTTTGGGAGCCGAGCCGCCAGCGGGAGATTTCCGCGCGGGTCAGCACATGAATGCGATCCGGGGAGGTGTGCTCCGCAAGATTGATGAGCCCCGTGCTTACGCCCATCATGGTGCTGTAGCGCGCGAGTTTCTGGCGCATGTCGCCATCGTCTACATAGCGTTCGCGCACGAAGCCGCCCTGGCTCAAATCGAAGCTGGTAGTGTAGTTAAACATGCGATGCACGCCGACGCGGCTTTGAGGGGGGATCACCCTCTTGCGTCCGCCCATCAGCGCATAGACGCAGGCCGAGTAACATTTTCCTGAATAAAGATCGCCGGTTTCGGCGCTCTGTCCGCCCGGGCGCGCCACTATGACCGCCATGCCGAGGCTGCGGATCGTCTGGCCAAGCTCCATCGAGGCGGCGACGCGCCCCCCCGGCGAGTCGAGGAGCACAATGCCGTGCAACTCGCCGCTGCCGACATTCGCCCGCACGAACCGCACGAATTCGTCCGGGCTGTCCTCGCCGATTTCGCCTTGCGCGGAAATCACTTGCGGGCACTTCCTGCCGCAGTGACCGCCTCCCAGCGTCACGAGCTGAAAGGTCATCCCCTCCGCCTGCGCTACGGCGATCAGCGCCGGGTTCAGAACCAGCATCAGCGCTAGCGGGAGCATGCGAAAAATTCCGGATCTGGCTTTGCCCATGCGCGTTCTCGTTAATGGCTCGTCTCTTGCGACGATCCTAAAGCCTTCGCTGCTCGCGGTGAAGCGGATTTCTCGGCGCGAAGGCGACCGGCGCGTTCTGGCGGGCGCTGGTGGGCGGTGACGGGCTCGAACCGCCGACCCTCTCGGTGTAAACAATCTATCGCACATTATAAAACAAAGACTTACGCACAAAAAATTGCCTTTCTGGGCAGGGTAGCGCATCTATGGGCGCACTAAAGGCAAACCGTCGACATGTCGCCTCGACTTGTCGACACCGGCGACGTGCCTAATAAAGAGGCAACCAATAAACTGCCTAAAAAGTGACCGATCGCACGCATGTGCGTTTTGGATTCGAAATTTCGACGAACAATACCACCCCTAGTGCGTGTCAAGGTTAATTGAAAACTACGTATTGTAATTGTAGTTTACAGTTAGTCTATCGTTTAAATCAACTATTCAGTAACCCTAAAAATTAAGGTTAACCCCGGGTTAAATTCACTTTTCGTTAACCCTAAAAATTGGTATCTGGACTCTGAAAATCACATAAGCCGTTGATTCTACTGCACATCACCTCGAATCCCTCACCCTCGAGCCCCTCCAGCCCCAGCCGCTCGCCCTCGAGCGCCTCCAGCCCAGCCGGCGACGCACCCCCAGCCGCTCGCCCCCTCGAGCGCCTCCAGCCCAGCCCGCGACGCACCCCCAGCCTCGAGGCCTCGAGCCCAGCCGCACCCTCGAGGCGCTCGATCCCGGCGCACCCTCCAGCCGCGAGCGCCCCGCCACATAGTGACAACGCCCCAGCCGGGCAAAGGCTCCAGCCTCCAGATGCAAAAGCGCCACCCTCCAAACGAAAAATGTGATGTCCAGTGGTTCAATTTGGGTAGACCGAAACTGATACCGATTCCACTAGACCGCATACGCACGGAAAATCTGGTCTAGTTGACTTGACTTCTTTCTAAAATAGACTACTTTGATTGAGCCCTAGAGGCAAACCAGACCAAAAGGAGTCTACAATGGCCATTTACGGATATGCCCGCGTCTCTACCACTGACCAGGACCTCACCATCCAGCGCGACGCGCTAATCGCCGCCGGCTGTGTCGCCGTGAGCGAAGAGAAAAAGTCTGGCACAAGCACGGAAGGGCGCGAGGCGCTCGAGACGTTGCTAAAGTTCGCCCAAACCGGCGACGTGATCGTCGTCACGCGTATTGACAGGCTCGCGCGCTCTATCGCCGACCTCGCCGTTATCGTCAAACGCATGCAGGACAAGGGAATCGAACTGCGCGCTACAGAGCAGCCCGTCGACACGACAACCGCGTCAGGTCGCGCTTTTCTTGGCATGCTGGGGGTGTTTGCGCAGTTCGAGACGGAAATAAGGAAAGAGCGCCAGCTTGAGGGAATCGCTAAGGCGAAGGCCAACGGCATTTACAAGGGGCGTCAAGTCAACAAAGAGCGCCACGGGCGCATTGAAGCGCTGCTAGAGCAGGGCGCTTCGTCGTCGCAAGTCATGGCGCAAGAAGATTGCGCGCGCGCAACGGTCGCCGTGATCGCCAAGGCGCTGAAAGCGCGCGCGGCAGCGTGAGGCGTAGCGCCGCAAAGGCGCTGGGAAAGCCACCCAGCGCCTATGCGTAGTGCGCTCGCTGGGCTCTTCTTTTCTGCCAAACGCTTTCCAGCGACCGCCCCAAGGGACCCAAATGGCGTCCTAGGGGCGGGGCGTCCGCACGCGCGTTCGAGCGTTTGAATCGCAAGTATTTAGTCTCTGATTCTGGCCATCACACCCAGCTTCGCCACTGGCCATCACCTCCAGCCTCGCCACACCCCCTGCGCCAATTTCGACTGCTGTCTCAACTTGAGACAGCAGTCGCCTTATTTTTGCCACAATTCACACCCCCTCGCACCCAAGAGACAGCTGTCGCAACTTGAGACAGCTGTCGTTCTGGTTTTGTCCCAGCTACCCGCCACTGCGCCCACTAGACTGCTGGAGCAACTTGCCCCAGCAGTGGTTTCTGGTTTTGTCCCAGCCACCCCGCCTCGCACCCAAGAGACGGCTGGAGCAACTTGCCCCAGCGGTCGCCTTATTTTCGCCACAATTCAACCCCCTCGCACCCAAGAGACGGCTGTCCAGACTCTCGGACAGCCGTGGTTCTGGTTTTGGCCCAGCCACCCCGCCACTGCGCCCAAGAGACGGCTGGAGCGCGTTACCCCAGCGGTCGCCTTATTTTTTCCACAATTCACCCCCAGCCCAGCCAAGTCTAACCCCGCACGCCACCCTAAAAAATAGTCAGGCGAGGCACTAGGGGACCAAACGCACCCTCTCACCCAAGAAAATACCCACATATACCCAGTTCATTCGCGCCAACACGCCAGCAACCTCCCGCCACAAAACTTTCTTAACGCAAATTAACGAATTTTCTTGCTTTATTCCGCAAAGTGATGTAATATATTCCCCAAGGTTGACAAGCAACCTAACGGATCAAAAAGCGCGAGCGCCTCACGGAAAGAAACGCACCGCAAGAGACTCCGGGGAAAACTTGTCCAGTGGCTGCGGTGTGGTTGCTGAATCTGATAATCACTTCAAGATTCCAAGTGTTCATAGGCATATGAACCTTGCTTGACTGTGATGGCCAGACGAAAACCTTAATCCCTCGCGCCCCAGCCGGCTTCCCGGGGGTTTCCGGCTAGGGCGCGCCCCTATTCGCCGAACGGGCAAACTGCAAACGTCGACCTCGCCGGACCGCGCACCCCCAACATTGCGCGCCCCCGGCAAGCGACGGCGGTGTGTGGCGCTCTTTAGTCGGGCGCGCCACCCGCACCTATTCGCGCTAACCCTCCAAGGCAGGCGCGAATGGCGGGAGTTGGGAACTCAAGTGCGTTCTCCAGGCATGGCGCGCACTGCTCCGCCCAACTCCCGCTTCCATTGGCGGGCGCTGAACTAGATGGACTCGCGGCATTCCCTCGCGACCCCCATTAAGCAGCGTGCGCCAAAAGGCGGCGAGCGTGGGTTAGTCCTTTCCCTGCGCTCGCCGCGCCCGCTCGATCCTAAGCCCCAAGCCCTAAGGCCCTGCATTGACCACGCCCCCCGCCACACCGCCCGCGCTTGACACCGTGTTTTTGAATCGCGCGACCGTAGCGAGACTTCCTTGGCATTAGTTACGACACGCTCGTGCGAAATGAGCGACCGTGGCGAAGGCCCGCCAACTTTTAAAATCGGAAAACGCGACTTCGTGACCGTCGACGGATTCAAAAAATGGATTCGCGAACGCCAGCAAGCCGCTCGCCTCGAGGCGGAAAAAAACGCCGACAAAACGCGCGGTCGCGGTGCGCTTCCCAAGGATAAATTCTCGCACTTCGCCGCTTGAAAGCAGGAAACTATGGACCCCCAAACAATCTATCGCGGCGACACCGTGAACCTCACGGGCGTTGTCACCATTCCGACCGGACCCTGGTATGCGCGTTGTGGTTTCAACGGGCCTCGTGGTGAAATGTTGCGCCTGGGCGCGACCCTGGCGCTAATCGGCGTCAACGCGAACGACTCAACGAAGTCGGATTATGCGCTTACAGTAACGGCGTCCTCCAGCGATACCAGCGAATGGCCTATCGGCGCGAGCGCGGGGACCCTTGGCGGCTTCTACGCGGATGTAATCTTGTGCCTGATTAACCCCGGGCCTCCAGCCGCCAGCAAGTCCAGCCTTTTCGCAAGATTCTACATCTGTCCAGGCGTCCAGTGACCGCGCCAGACTTTCAAATCGTTGTCGACGTCACCGAAGTTTTGCCGGTAGTCATCACACCTGCGCCGCTTATCCCTCCAATTGAGATAGGCCCAACTCCTGTAACGATTCCCGAACAACTCGCTTCGATCTTAAAGGGGACAACGGGACCGCAAGGAATCCCGGGCGAACAAGGAATCCCGGGCGAACAAGGCCCAGCCGGCTACAGTCCGCCTGCGCCCGTCCTCGAGGTGCTATCGGGCGCAATCAACGGGAACAATTGCGTATTCACTTTGTCGCAAACGCCAGTCACCGGCTCGTTGCTCTTGATGCTGAACGGTCTCGTTCAGGCGACTGGCAGCGACAATGATTATGTCCTAGCCGGTGTGGAAGTCGAAATGAATCACGCGCCACAAAATGGCGATTATCTCGCCGCGCTCTACACGCCCGCCGCTTGAGGATAGCAAACACCATGGCTGACAATGAACTGAATCTGAGCATCACAGCCGGCATTAAATCCGGACCCATAGAAACCCCCAGCGAAACCCCAGCGCCGCAACCCGCACCGCCGGTAAAACCCTAAAGGAATCCACCCATGAACTGCGCCCCCCTCGTATTGCTTGGCACAACGTCAACTTCCCTGACAGACACCGCATTCACCTTCGATCCCGATTCAGGCGTCGCCGATGGCAACGTGCAAAACACCCCGCAAAGTTGGCGCGTGCGAGTTTGGGCCGACCAAGACTTCCACGTGAGCACGTCAGGCGCTAACGCAACCACGGCAGATGCGCCGGTCGCTGGCGGTTACGATGGCATTACAGTTGTAATCCCGCAGGGCGGAAACTTGTCGGTCATCAGCGCAGGGACGAACGGGGATGTTTGGTTCACGCGCGTGAAAAAAGGATAAGTGTGTGATGTCCATTCCCGCCACACCCAGCGCACCCGGCGACTTCCTTACGTTCGCCGACATTGCGAGAGAACTCGACATGTCTCACAGTTCGCTGAAACGCCTTCATGCGGATAGACAAGCGCCACCCTTCGCAAAGATAGGCGGTCGCCTCATGATAAAACGCAGCCTGTTCGAAACGTGGCGCTTGGCGAAGCAGCGTGGTGCGTTAGAAGCCTGGGCTCGTGCGATCTCTGTGCAATCGGATATCAGGGCCGGACGGCTGTGAAAAAACCGTCGCGCCTATTGCGCCGCAAGCGTTACACCCCGCCGCGCCTCTCGCGCCGCGCTCGAACGTTCACACGCGCGGCGCAGCTTTCCTTTTTGATCGCATGCGCATGGTTCCCGCTCTTGGCGCTGATCCTGGCGCTCTAGGCGTCGGCGACGCGGCCCGGCTGGACAGGATTCGCGAAAACGCCATTATGGAACGCGAGGCCGCATTGTCGAAACTCACGAATTTCGAGAGAAGCGTGAGTTGACGTAATTTGGCTTACGGGACTTGTGGCGAGGAAAACGCCATACTATCTGCTTTGTGGGCCACATGGGGCTGACGGGTGAAGGTTCGTCTGCCTCTCGCTTAGAAGGGATACGGCATGCGGTGTGTCAATATTTCCATTGATGCAGGTGACAGTCGAGTGTTTGAGGAAGAATACTGGGCGTGGACGAAGTCATTACCTCGGCCACCCGCAGCGCTTGGACACTCCGCCGAGATTCCAGCTATGCATGGTCCAACCCCGGAAGGGCGCTGCAATTACATGCATGTTCCTGAGTCATTTTTAGCAATATTGAAGACGAAAGGCATTTCATTTAGAGGCGTTGAGTAGCTGTCAAAATCATATATTAAGACATGTCTCGCCTTCGTCGAGCGCTTTGATCGCTGCGGCGGAAACTCACTGCGGAACCTTTACCTTTTGGGAAGATATCATGTGACTTAGCGAATTAACCCTCCAAAATATCTGTGTAACCAATTCAGCACCGACCGAACCAGCGTGCCAACCTACTCCACGCGGATTTCTGTTTCTTTAGCTGCACTGGGATTTGCGCTGGATTTTCCTTCTTCTGCATCGCCGCGATCACCGCCCGCACACGCGTGAGTTCGGACGTGCCGAGTTCTGTGACCATACTATTTGGCAGGTCTCTCAGATGGTAAATCCATGTGAGATAGCACATACAGCCGAGCTCCTGTTGAGGTCGACTGATCTCGTCTAGATAGCCATCAGGTCCAGCTTTCATGAAACCCTTCTTCAAAGCCCAATTGCCGCGCACGGAATAAACATGGCCGTCTCGCTCTTTGTGATTGTAGGTTTTCGGATATTCTTCATCTTGCTCACTGTCCGGATGGTAGCGCCATATGGCGGCAATCGGATCATTTTGCAGCGCAAAGATATACTCAACCTCAGCATGAAAACTCGCCGCCCTGTAAATGTAAAATCGTTTGTCCCATTTGACTAAGCTCGAAGCTCACTCTTGATTTCAGAAATCCGACTTTTGAGCGCCTTCTCGCGGCTGCCCCCAACTGGAACCTCTTCGAGGAATTCCCGTAACAAATCATGAAATTGTGCAAGCTGATTGTCGAGATACGATTTTGCTTGAACACCATAAGTTTCCACGCACCAGTCGAACCGCTCCATGATCCACGGTATCAAGGCAGGAAATTTTTTTGATATATGATCACCGCTGGCACTAACGATATTAGACGGGCTCCCGCTGCCGCCCAATATTGCTCTTGCAGGCATGCCCTTGACCTGCTTTACCATTTCCAGCCAATCTAGGCATGTGGCTTTATAATATTCTGTCGCCTTCTCAGGTGTGCATATTATAGCAGAGACTATTGCGGTGATTTGCTCTTGCGTCTCCTTTGTATGGGTTGGTGAACGTGGGCCTGACTTCAAGAAATCTGCCAATACGTTCCCTGCGACTTAATCGCCTCCCTCGTCTCAATGGTGCGCAACGCTGCCGCCCCCTCACTCATGCTCGCCCCATCAGACGGTCGTGTTGGGATCATCGTGAAATCGGCCCGACATGGGCAGGGGAAGAATGATGTCGGGGAACTTGGGCCTTATCAAATCAATTAGGCGCTCAAACTGTTTTGGGGCAAGAAACGGTCGAGCGGTTCTTTCCGGTGATAAAGCCTCGCGGTTCCCAAGTGCAGCTTGCATCCAAGAAGCCTCTTTGCTCCGCCGACGCAATGCGCGTGAGGACGCGACGGAAACGGGTCCGCATCGCCTTTGTGCACTCGCCAGACTTCTCCAGAGACGCGGTAATCGTCGGCGCGGACAATGACCCCTGAGAGATTGTCATCATTCACAGAAATCCACATCCCGTCTGAGTTACACCACTGGAGTAGACCAGTACGCAAGTCGATATAATCATCTGTTTCCGCAAAAATTGATTGGTGCTCCAATGGAGCTAGCCTCGATTTTATCGCGTAGGCGCTTGTAGTCTGCCAGAATCACTTCGGCCTTAACAACGTAGGCATTCCAAGCTTCAGGGGCATCGCCGGCGTGCTTAGCAATTGGACGCGGCGATGTCTGCAACGTCTCCCATTATCCCAACCTCTGAATTGTCCTGTGGTGAACTGTAACGCTGACAAAGCTCAAAACGTCGACAAAGTCAGGACTTCGCGCAATTGTGTTTGGTACTCATTTGAGAGCGCCCGAAATTCAGGGTCATCTAGAAATGGTTCGCTACGGTTCGCGATCAATTCAAGCCGCCGCGCTAGCTCCGAAAGCTTTTCACACTCCTGCCGCCGTCTAACATACGTCGCGGGCATCTCTGCCGTTGCGCTGTTGGTCTGCATTTCGCTGCTCTCCTCATGCCGCCAATCTCGCAATTGTCCAGCCGCTTACATTGTAGCTGCGCCCAATTTCCGCAAGCGTCTCCTCGCCGTGGTCGCGGCGCTTGATGGCCTCTTTGAATCTGGTGCGGAGACGGACTTTGGCGGCCTTCCCATCTTCACGCCCTTCGCCTTGGCGCGCTCGCGGCCTTCCGTGGTGCGGGCGCGTATCAGGTCGCGCTCGAACTCCGCCAGCCCGCCTAACACCGTGAGCATGAGCCGCCCGTGCGCGGTCGTGGTGTCTGCCCATGCGTCGGCAAGGGAACGGAAGCCCGCGCCCTTGTCGGCGATCTGGGCGAGGGTGTTCCAAGAGGTCGCGCGTCGAGCGCGCCAGCCGGTCGAGGCGCGCCACCAAGAGCGTGTCGCCCTCACCAAGGGCGGCTGTCACGCGGGCGCTCTGTCCCGGTCGAAATGAACGGCGGCGGCATGGGCGACGATACGCATATCCACAACAAATCAACCGTTCGTCTCGAACATCAAGCTGGACGGCGGCGACGGCATGCGCAAGAACGCGGCGCAGATGGCGGCGGACGCGCAAAGGATGCAGGCGCGAGCGAACGCACGGAACATGTGATAGAGGGCGGCGGGCCGCCTTGATTGTCGTATTGGCGTGTAGGTCGGAATCAGTAATCATGCCAAGCATGAAAACTCCTAAACCAACATTCTGGGAATTGATTCGCAACATCTTTGGCGATTGGATGGGGCTTATGAGCGGCTCCGCCAGTGTTCCGCTAACCATCGCCGCGACCATTTTTGAAGTCTCGTGGAAAAAGCTGGCTTTGTGTTGCTGGTATTTTTTTGTGCGTGGTTTGCCCCATATAGATTGTGGGCGACAGAACGCGAGAAGCGGATAGAATGCGAAGCAAAATTAGCAGAATATGCGGAGTTTATAGTCAAATCGGATATTGAAATAACTGTTCCTGGAGGTTATGCCTTAGAGAGTGCACAAGATTGCGAAGGAAATGATTTACCTGATAATATAGCATTCTGTGCTACCATAAGAAATGCTGGAAATAAGCATTTGACAGTAAGCGGTGCGGCTCCCCCACCACCCCGCAATTTTTAGGCGCAGCTGCGCCGCTCTTCACCTGATCGGACGAAGCGGAAGGGTTGAACCGGCGACCTACGTTTTGATCGCGCGCTCGAGTTCGGCCTTTCGCGCTTCGAGTTCGACCAGCTTCTGCCTGAGGTCGGCAATCTCCTTGCTGATCGCTCGTAATTCCGTCTTGGCCTTTTTGCTCGCCAGATATTCCGAGCCAAGCCGTTCGGCGATATACGCCTCGAGCTGGCTTCGAAGAACTCGGAGATAGGGGTTGCCCCATACCGCGCCTTCTCGGTATTCGAGTTTGCCGGTTTGGATGCCCTTCACGATTAAATCGCGGCTCACCCCATATTCCTTTTGGGCCGTCTTATCGCGAGGACGGTCCCCTTGCGATTCCATTCGCCATATTCGGCCATGTGCGCCCTGATATCATCAGCTCCCTGGAGATCGTTCAAAGGCGCCCGTTGCTGCGACCGCGCTCCCGCACGATATCGCAATCCGATCGGCGCCTACTGGCTGTTGTTGAAGCGAATTGGCTGCCAAAATTCGCGCATGGCTATGATCGCCGGCGCGATGTCGCGCCAGGCTTCGCGAGTAAAGGCTCGGGTGTGCGCGCCGGCGTGTAAAGGGGCCGATCATGGGTTGGCCCGCGTCGTCGACGCAGTGGAACAGGATCGGCAATAAGAGACCGTGGT
>CAWJEI010000006.1:0-226861 GCA_963841875.1 uncultured Alphaproteobacteria bacterium
ATAGCGGTCTCCGATGCGCACCGGCTCGAAATGCCGGGAAGCGCATAGGACGCGCGGATCGCCAGAGCAATGGGACCCTGCTGGAGCCACACCTCATGACCGGTGCCGACCTCGGTCGCCACGGCTGCGAACGGGGTCAACAAAGTCTCGATCTGGATGCCGTTCAGCTCCTTTTCCAGCGCCGACTTCAGACGATCGCCATTGATCGAGTTCATGCCCGAGAAGGACAGGTCCATCATCGCGAACACGCGCCGCTTCGTCAGCGAGCGTGCGAAGACTTCGATCTGGTCGAGTTTGCCTGCGGCGTAGCAGCCGCCGATCACTGCGCCGATAGAGGTGCCCGCGATCACGTCGGGCTTGATGCCGTTTTCCGCCAGCTCCCGCAATACGCCGATGTGGGACCAGCCCCGCGCCGCTCCGGCGCCCAGCGCCAGACCGATCTTCGGCTTGCGGCGCTCTTCCGCTCGCGTGGGGGAGCCCGCGTCGGACTTAGGCGACTGCGAGAAAAAGGTCGCGCCGCGATCGCCGGACATATCAAAACTCTTTCGCATGATCGAGAACATAGGAGCGCTCCTGCGCGCGTATCCCACCCCCGGATTTGAGCCTTGCCTGACTCTACCTTCATATTTGGGGAGGAAGCCTGCGCTTCGAAAGTGGCTGATCTATTAACGCCACAAGAATTGCTGGTCCTATTGCACGAAAACAAGGCGCCGGCCGGGTCCACGCTCAAGCTTGCGGTAAAAGCATGATTTGCGGCCGGTGTGGCAGGCCTTGCCGTCGCCGCCCGGCTCGACCTCAAGCAGAATCGCGTCCTGGTCGCAATCGAACCTGCAGCGACACGACCTTTTGCACCTGCCCGGAGGTGTCGCCCTTCCGCCACAGGCTCTGGCGCGAGCGGGACCAGTAGTGGGCGTCGCCGGTCTCGATCGTCTTTGTCCAGCGCGAGCTGGTTCATATAGGCGACCATCAGAATTTCGCGCGTCGCCGCTTCGATCGTGACGCAAACGATCAACCCGTTGGCGTCGAAGCGCGGCTGGAAGTCCGCGCCCTCTTCCAGAGCATGCTTGTCTGCCTGTGCGGTCATCGAGCGAATTTCCTCGGCGGGAAGGCTGCAACGGCCGCCGCGCAGCAGCGTGTAGAAATGCGCCTGCTCGCTTGGATTGTCGCGGAACGAGCCGGAAAACTGCACCGTAACCGTGGAAGAGCCCTGTTTAAGCACGCCGCGCATCGACATGCACATATGCTCCGCCTCCACCAGCACGGCGACGCCGCGCGGGTTCAGCTCTGATTCAATCGTCGAGGCGATCTGCGCCGTCATCGCTTCCTGCGTCTGCAGGCGCTTGGCGAAAACGTCCACGAGCCGCGCCAGTTTCGAGAGGCCGACAACCCCGTCCGTCGGATAATAGGCGATGTGCGCCTTGCCGACGAAGGGCACCATATGATGCTCGCAATGCGAGAAAAACGGAATGTCGCGCACGAGGACAAGGTCGTCATATCCCTCAACCTCGGAGAAGACGCGCTCCAGAACCTCCTTGGGATCCTGCCGGTAGCCGCTGAACAATTCCTCATAGGCCTTGACCACGCGGGCCGGGGTTTGGAGCAGGCCTTTGCCGTTCCGGATTGTCTCCGGCCCAGCGCAGCAGCGTGCGCACGGCTTCCTCGGCCTCCTCGCGGCTGGGTTTGCCCCGGGCAGGGGTGAGTGCTCTTTGTTGTCTTGAAGTCCGGACTTAACCACGTCATCCATGTGGCGCCTCCGGTGGGGCGGAAAATGCCCAGGCTTACGCGACCCGGACAAAACCGGCGCGCGAGCGCCAGCGGCAATGCCCGTCGCGAAACGCGGCGGACGAGAGGCCTGAACTGTCGCCCTCCGCCGACGATTGCCGTCTATTTCATCCAAACCAATATCCCGGATTTGCATGGAATTGTCGGGGAGCTGACACATCCCGCAACCATTCGCGTGAAAATTCGAGCTGGGGCCGGAACGGTCGCAAGGACTGGGCCGCCGCCGCCAACGACCGAGCTTTCGCGCCGGCCATTGGCCCTCTATATAATAGGGGCCACAGGTAAAGGTAAGCCCCTGCGGCGGGTCTTTCTCCCCATGCTCGATTCAGTCTACAACAAGCGCATCCTCGAACTGGCCGCCGACATCCCGCGCCTTGGCCGCCTGCAGAACCCGCAGGCCAGCGCGACGGCCTATTCGCGGCTGTGCGGCTCCACCATCACGATCGACCTCGAACTCAAGGAGGGCAGGGTCTCCGACTATGCGCAGGAGCTGAAGGCCTGCGCTCTCGGACAGGCCTCCGCCTCGATCGTTGCGCGCAACATACTGGGTGCTACGCCGCAGGAGTTGCGCGACGTTCGGGAACAGATGCGCAAGATGCTCAAGGAAAACGGGCCGCCGCCCGGCGGCAAATGGGCCGACCTTGCCGTGCTGGAGCCGGTGCGCGACTACAAGGCCCGCCACGCCTCGACGCTGCTGCCCTTCGACGCGGTAGTGGACGCCCTGGGCAAGATCGAAGGGACGCCGCTGGCCTGATCTGCCGCCGCCGCCTAAGCTGCCGCCATGACGCTTCCCTCGATTCGAATTCTGGGCATAGATCCCGGCCTGCGCAACACCGGCTGGGGGATGGTCGACGCGCAGGGCGCGCGGCTCTCCTTCGTCGCCTCGGGCTGCATCCATTCCGACGGCGCGAGTGCGATGGGCCTGCGGCTGCGCCAGCTGCACGAGGGGTTGCGCGAGGTCATCGAGGCGCATTCGCCGGATGAAGCCGCCGTCGAGGAAACCTTCGTCAACCGCGATCCGCAATCGGCGCTCAAGCTCGGGCAGGCGCGCGGCGTCGCGCTGACCGTTCCAGCGCTGGCGGGGCTGGAGGTCGAGGAATACGCCGCCAATCTGGTGAAGAAGACCGTGGTCGGCAACGGCCACGCCGACAAGGCGCAGATCGCCATGATGGTGCGCGTGCTTTTGCCGGCGAGCTTCGCCGCCAGCAAGGACGCGGCGGACGCGCTGGCGGTGGCGATCTGCCACGCCCAGCATCGCGGCGCGCGGCTGATGGAGCGACAGCTGGCGGCGAGGGCGTGATGATCGGCAAGCTCAAGGGCGTGGTTGACAGTTTCGGCGAGGATTTCGTCATCCTCGACGTGCATGGCGTCGGCTATGTGGTGAATTGCTCCAGCCGCACGCTGCAAAATCTGCCGCGCGCGGGAGAGGCGGCGACGCTCGCCATCGAGACGCAGGTGCGCGAGGATTCCATAAGGCTGTTCGGCTTCGCACAGGACGCCGAGCGCGACTGGTTCCGCCTGTTGCAGAGCGTGCAGGGCGTCGGCGCGAAGGTCGCGCTGGCGATATTGTCGATCCTGCCGCCGAACGATCTCGCCGGCGCCATAGCGACGCAGGACAAGGCCATGGTCTCGCGCGCCTCCGGCGTCGGGCCAAAGCTCGCCGCGCGCATCGTCGCGGAGCTGAAGGACAAGGCGCCCGCGTTCGGGACGGTCGACGCGATGGCCATGCGCCTCGCGGGCGAGGAGGCCGGCGGCGAGCCCGGCGCCGTGCGCGACGCGATCTCGGCGCTGTGCAATCTCGGCTACGGACGCCCGCAGGCCGCGACAGCCGTGGCGGCGAGCGTCAAGGCGCTGGGCGAAGACGCGGATGCGTCGGCGCTGATACGCAGGGGGTTGAAGGAGCTGGCGAGGTGAGGGGGCATCAACCAACGCGACAGTTTTGCATAATCAGCGGTTAGGCCCGCAAGGGCCGAGCTACCTCCCCCGAAGCACGCCACCAACTATGGTCCCGAACAAATCCCGCATGATCTGTTGCTGTTGGCGTTGAGATATAGCCTCTTGCTGCTGCTGCTGTTGCTGCTGCTGAGCCTGCCGCTCTAATTCGTCCGCAGCGTCCTTGGCGTCCTGATTGCCTAAGCTTGCTGCCTGTTTTAATAGCGTCAACTTATACGCGTAAGGGTTTTGAACCGGGAGTTCCGCAGTTCCAGCCAAGGCAGCTAATGTGACCATAGCGTCTGGATCGCCATTTCGAACGCCGTCTTTGAGCACAGTTATGGCTTGCTTTATCGATTTCTTGTCTTGCCGCTGCAACAACAAGCTCGCCAAATTATCAAATGCTGCGGGGTAGATTTGCGCCGTGAGGCGGCGATATATCGCCATTGCCTCGTCGGGCTTGCTGAAGCCCAATGCGCGAGCATACTGATATCTATATCTCGGCTCATCTGGAAAATAGTCGACGGCTTTGCGGCACGCCAAGGCAGCCTCGTCCGCATTTTCCTTAACCTCTGCAAATCTGGCCCCGAGAAGATTTGCAGGCTTTCTTGGATCGTGCGGATTAGCCGCGAGCCGGTCGCAACGGTCCGTCGCTTCTGTGGCCTTCCTTTGCCTTTCGGCCTCCACCTTCTCAGCCCTTTCGGCGGCTTCACGTTCTCGAACCTGTCGCCTCTCCTCTGCGTCCTTGCGAAGCTGCTCGTCCTGGCGGAGCTTTAGTTCTTCTTGCTCCTTGTATCTTTTCGCAAGTTGCTTTTCCTTCTTCCAGCCCGCGATCTCTTCAGACGTGAATTGCTTTAGCGCCTCGCCGGTAGTTGGATTGAAACCTGGATTGTCAAAAAACTCATATTCTCCGTTTGGTCCCCGCCAGAACCAAACGCGAGGGCGCCCGGTCGCGCTGTCAAAGAGAATATAGCCTTCAATGTTGTCGATACGTTGAGGCGGCGAGATCTTGCGCTAAGTCTGATCCTTATAGGCCTTAATGACCTCCGCATTCACTGGCTGGAGTTCTTCGCCGCTCTCGGGATGAAATCCCATCAAATTGAACAACTCGACACGGCCATCCCTATCTTTCCAATACCAGACAATCGGCTCTCCGGTTCGGAGGTCGAAAAAGTCAGGCTCTGCTTTGGAAATACGCTCTGGCCTCTTTCCTTTAGCATAAGCCTGAAGGCGTTCGGCCGTTTCCTGGGTGTATACCCGGCAGGTCCGCCCGGTTACTGGATCAACTCCAGGGTTTTCTAGATAGCGCACCTCGCCTTCGCGCGTCAGCACATAGCATTTGGTTGCCTTACCGGACTTCGCTTCAAAAAATTGATCTCTTGTCCCATGCGAAAGCAAGAGCGCGTGCCCGACTAATAATGCCAGTAAGCCAAAGAAACCAAAACGACGGCCAGCCGCGGATAGGGAGAAAAGCTTGGATAGGAAGAAAATTAGCAGCGTCCAAACGAGAAGCGCCAATGCGCGTGCAAAGTGTTGATCGAGATTGAATACTTGGGCGATTTCGCCCACATATGTCTGAGCAAAGAAAAATAGCAGTGTCCGATCAACCGCCCACAGCAGCAAAAACGCCGCAACAACGATTGCGACCACAGCTAGCAGGCTTCTCCCCGCACCGCCGACGCCAGACCATTTTTCCCTCAAACCACCAAAGTAAGGCTTTAGGTCGCTATCCAATTCGTCGCCTCCTTAAAAAGGGAGGTGCTCCCCCCAACCGCAATATTATACGTTGAGAGAAAATATCTAAGTACTCAACCTGCGTGTAGGTCTAAACGCAAATATTCCGGGGAAATTGACCGTGTTAGGTTAGTTCACTCCGAACGCTTATGGTTAAATTTGACGCTCGAAGCCTGTTTCGGTTTCTAACCGTCGTCTGGACGAGGCTGCGGGATGCTCGCGGCTCGTGGTCTCGATCCGCTTGTTTGAATGCAACTCCGCCAGTGCTAGTCTAACTAGGGAAGACGCGCCCGCCGTCCCGAGAGCGGTAAAAGGATCGCCCTGCATTGAGCCGGTTATGGTGCGCATTTTTAGGGGAGTACCTTAAGGATGCGAAATACGCTCCTTGCAGCCGGGGTCGAGATCGCGGCTTTCAATTAGACGCCGGCGCGCGCCTTTGACATCAGATCGCCGCCTTGCGCTTGGATTTCGATTCTCGGCGGACGTGACGCGCCCGACTTCTGGGCGCGAGAAAATCCCTTCAGAACGGCCCAATACGCGCATGATTTTGTCGTTCGTTCCGGCGGCGTCGTTTATGTGGATGATCTGGGCCACTTTGGCGAGCCCAGCATCGTGACCTTCTCTTCCATTCTCGGCGGCGCGGTGACGGGCGCGCCTGGTGAAGCCGGATTGACGGCGATGAGTGCTGGCGTCGCATCAACGGAATGCTCCGAGAAGGTTCCGCGCCCACTTCCATCCCCCCTCCTTGCATACCCCCCCGCCAGTGCTAGTTTACCCGACCAACACGGACCCGTCGTCGCGACGGAGAATGCCGCGCCAAATCCAAAGGAAACGCCATGAACAAACCAGAGCTTCACATCTCGCGCGCGGCGCCGTTCAAGGCCCGCTACGGCAATTTCATCGGCGGCACATTCGTGGAGCCGGTCGGCGGCCGCTATTTCGATAATATTTCGCCGATCACCGGCGGAAAGATCTGCGAAGTCGCGCGCTCGCAGAAGGAAGACGTGGAGCTTGCGCTCGACGCCGCCCATGCGGCGCGCGAGGCCTGGGGCAAGACCAGCCCGGCGCTGCGCGGCAATCTGCTCAACGCCATTGCGCAAAAAATGCAGGACAATCTCGATCTGCTGGCGCTCGCCGAGACATGGGACAATGGCAAGCCGATCCGCGAGACGACGCTCGCCGACGTGCCGCTTGCGATTGACCACTTCCGCTATTTCGCCGGCGCCATTCGCGCGCAGGAAGGCGGCATCAGCGAGATCGACAGCAACACCGTCGCCTATCATTTCCATGAGCCGCTCGGCGTCGTCGGCCAGATCATCCCGTGGAATTTTCCGCTGTTGATGGCGGTGTGGAAACTCGCTCCTGCGATCGCCGCCGGCAATTGCGTGGTGATGAAGCCCGCCGAACAGACGCCCGCCAGCATCATGGTGCTGATGGAGCTTATCGGCGACATGCTGCCGCCGGGCGTCGTCAATGTGATCAACGGCTATGGCCTTGAAGCGGGCAAGCCTCTGGCCTCAAGCCCGCGCATCGCCAAGATCGCCTTCACCGGCGAGACCTCCACCGGCCGCCTCATCATGCAATACGCCACCGAGAATCTCATTCCGGTGACATTGGAGCTGGGCGGGAAATCGCCGAACATCTTCTTTTCCGACGTGATGGCGGAGGACGATGATTTTCTCGACAAGGCGGTCGAGGGCTTCGTCATGTTCGCCTTCAATCAGGGCGAGGTCTGCACCTGCCCGAGCCGCGCCTTGATACAGGAGTCGATCTACGAGCGTTTCATCGAGCGCGCGCTGAAGCGCGTCAAGGCGATCAAGCAGGGCAGCCCGCTCGATCCTTCGACAATGATCGGCGCGCAGGCTTCGAATGAGCAGATGGAAAAGATACTGAGCTATATCCAGATCGGCGCGCAGGAAGGCGCGGAGCTCCTGACCGGCGGCGAGCGCAACAAGCTTTCCGGCGAACTAGCCGAAGGATTCTATGTGCAGCCGACCGTGCTGCGCGGGAACAACAAGATGCGCATATTCCAGGAGGAAATCTTCGGCCCCGTGCTCGCGGTCGCGACCTTCAAGACGGATGAGGAAGCGCTGCAGATCGCCAATGACACGCCCTATGGCCTTGGCGCCGGCGTGTGGAGCCGCGACATCAACCGCTGCTACAGATTCGGCCGCGCGATACAGGCCGGGCGCGTCTGGACCAATTGCTATCACGCCTATCCCGCGCATGCGGCCTTCGGCGGCTACAAGCAATCCGGCATTGGCCGCGAGAACCACAAGATGATGCTCGACCACTATCAGCAGACGAAGAACATGCTGGTCAGCTACAGCCCCAAGAAGCTCGGCTTCTTCTAAGGCGCATTATCGGAGCGCGGCGCCCTTGCCGCGCTCCACGCCGTTGAAGGTCTTGGTGTCGGGGCGAGGAACAGCAGAGCCCGCCAGCTTTCGTACTCGCCTGTCGCAATTCGAACTGATAAAGCCAAATGGATCAGCTTCGGGTCTTCCGTCCATTTGAGCTGTGCGGAAGTGCAAAAATGCGGTCATATGAGGGGCGATTACCGGTTGAGCGGGGCGAGGCGCAGGAAGGCTTTTGACGCAAAGGCCGTCGCCCTTACGGCGGGCGCGCTGGCTTTGTGCGGCGCCTCTTCGGCTTGGGCCGGCGACATCTCCGCCGAGATCAGGCTGCTCAGGGAGCGGCTTGACGCAACCGACGCCGAAGTGCGCACGCTCAAAAAGGCGCTGCGGCGCTACGAGGGCGGCCAAAAGACGCGCGAACGCGGCGAGGCTGTCGCTCGCGAAAAAGCGCGCCCAGGGGTCGCCAGGGAAGCCGGACGCCCGGAAAACTCCGGGGAGCAACAGCTTGCGAAGGCGCGCGAGAAGCCGCCGCTGCCCTTTTTCATCAGCCTGTCGCGGGGGTTGATGGTTGAATCGCTGGATCACGAAAACAGTCTCAAGATCGGCGGGCGCGTCTACCTCGATGGCGGAATATCGACCCAGCCGGAGCAGGGACTGGCGAGCATCGCGAACATACGGCAGGCGCGGTTGGAGGTAGAAGGCAAACTGCTCAATTACTGGCTCTACAAACTCCAGTATGAATTCGCGGCAGGCAACACCAAGAACGTCGGCGCGGTCGGCGGCGTTCGCGACGCCTATGTGGCGCTGACCTATTTTGATCCGATCACGCTGCAGGTCGGGAATTTCTACGAGCCCCTCGGCCTTGAGTGGACGAACTCGCGCAACAGCACGGATTTTCTTGAACGGGCGATGGTGTTCACGGGGCCGCTTCGCCATGTCGGATTCGCCGCGCTCACGCATGGCTCCAACTGGAGTCTGAAGGCCGGCGTTTTCACCACTGGCCTCGCTGAAAAATCGCTTCAGCCCGATCCTTCAACGCCCGTGCCGTGGGGCGTTCTCTCAAAAGCGGGCTGGGTGGCGACGGGCGGCAGTCAATATGTGGATGTCGCCGGTCGCGCGACCTATGCGCCGGTGTGGGTTGAAGATCGCTTGCTGCATTTTGGCGTTTCGGGGCGCTATCACCAGCCTAACGACTCTACGGCGACCAATGACGGCGCGCTGGCGCCGGGAAGCGGGATTAAGACCGAGAGCAACATCCTCAACGAAAATTTGCTGGGGACGCCAGATCTGTCCTGCGGGGCGGTGGCCTTCGCGGGCAATCCGCCGGTCGCGGGGAAATGCGTCCGCGACGCCGTGGTCTACGCCGTGGAAGCCGCCGCCGCCTATGGACCGCTCTCGTTGCAGGGCGAATATGTCGGGACGCATTACGCTCGCAACAACGCGGCCATTCTCGCCGCCAATGCGAGTGGAAACTACGCGCCGGGCGGCGCTTCGGTCGGTTTTAACGGCTATTACGTGTACAGAACTGGTACTTCACCGGCGAGTCGCGGGCGGCAGCCTATCAGGTGGACGGGTTGAACCCCGCGACCTTCAGACAGATCGGCATTAAACATCCGCTCAGCGCGGGCGGCGTCGGCGCCTGGGAGCTGGCCGCGAGATTCAGCGCCGCCAATCTCGACAGCGGCCCTTATTCTGGAAGCTATTACAGCAATCTGCTGGCCGCCGCGCAGGGCAACGCCGCCGCCAGCGCCGTTGTCGCCAATTCCGGAGTGGTCGGTGGCCGGGAGGAAGACATCACGATGGGGCTCAACTGGTACCCGGACCAAGGTTTCCGCGTCATGGCGAACTGGACCAGAGTCATGCATCTCTCGGCGCCCTGGGACCGCCCCTATCTCAATGGCGCGCATCCAAACACTTTTCTAATAAGGACCCAGGTGAACTGGTGAGAGCGAGCGCCAAGGCCGCTCCGTCATTGCGTGTCGACCCGGATTTGACGTCTGTTGCATGAGACGCGCGAATACTGAGACATTCTTGCAACACTTGGCATTTTATCGATGATTCTCCCCAATTTAGTTGATGCCGAAGGGTGTTAGCCGCTTTGGGGTCATCTAGAGTGAGCTTGATTATGTGAGAATATCAGGCTGAGGGGTGAATATGCCGGCGCCATCCAATGGGCTTTTGTCGGCGGGAGCGGGACGGACGAGCCGCGCTCCTGCAAAGCTGCGGGGATCGCTTCTCGGCGCAATCGCCGCCGGCGGATTTGCTTTCGCGGCCTTCGCCCTGACTACGGAAGCGTCAGGCGCGGATCTTCCCTCGACCAAGAGCCCGCCTCCGTCGCCGCTTCCCGCATTCACCTGGACAGGCTTCTATGTCGGCTTGAACACTGGGTATTCGTGGACAAACTCGTCCAATATCGGGGTGGCCTCCGCCAATATATTTGACTTCGGGGGTCCCCTCAGCCAGCGGGGCGCGGCTTCCGCTTTTGGCGCCACGGGCAGCGTCGGCGCGCAGTTGAACGGTTTCTTCGACGGCGGCCAGATTGGCTACAATTGGCAATTTTCCGAGAAGTTTGTCGCCGGTCTCGAAGCCGATCTCCAAGGTGGCGGTGTTCGTGGCGGCGGCGGCTTCACCGGCCTGACGCCCGCCGCGACGCCAATTCCGTCGACGGTGGTTACGGGCGCGACGGTTCATCGCAACCTCGAATATCTCGGCACCGTCCGAGGCCGCATCGGATACACGATAGCGCCGCAGATGTTGCTCTATGCGACCGGCGGTCTCGCCTATGGCGGCGTGAATCTCAGCGAGCACATCAGTCAGTCGATAACGCCGTCGCTTCTGCTGGGTCAGGACGCCAAGGGCTCCTATTTCGACAATCGCGTCGGCTGGACCGCGGGCGCCGGCTTCGAATGGGCTTTCACGAACAGCCTCAGCGTCAAGCTGGAATATCTCTATTACGATCTCGGCGCCGTCCGTGTGAACAACTCGAATATCGGTGCGCTGTATTACACGACGATCCTTGGCGGCCTCGCGATCGACAACGCCACGGCGGCGTCAACCCAGTACAACGGACACATCGTCCGCGCCGGATTGAACTACCGCTTCGACGCGGGTCAGGGAGAGGGATCGGTTTCCGGAGCGACGCCGCTTTTCACGGCCCCGAAACTCCAGCCCGCGCCGCACACAGCTTTCGGCGATTGGCGCTTCTCCTTCAATCCCTACAACTGGGGCGTGAACTTCAATGGCGCGACGACGGCGGCGGGTCTTAATCTCGGCGTCGACGCGTCGCTCGTCGACTTTTTGACCAAGACCAGTTCCTTCCCGCTGTCTTTCATGGGCCGCTTCGAAGCCACCAATGGTCCGGTGCAGTTCTATGGCGACGTCGCCTGGATGCAGCTCAGATTCGCCGGATCGCAACTGGCGTTGCGCAATCCCGTCGGCGACCTCGGCCTTGCCCTCAGCGCCAGCGGCCGGCTGAAAGAGACTTTGGCGATCGGCGAGGCCGGCGGCGCTTATGAACTGGCGCGCTGGCGGATCGGCGACAGCGGCGCCTTCACCGCGATCGACGCCTTCGCGGGCCTTCGCTACTGGTATGTGGGACTGGACGTGAGGCTCGACGCCTTTGGCGCGGCGAACTCCCAGCTTGTGGATTTTCAGGCGCTGGGAGCCCTGGCGGCTTCTCCCTCCGGCAAAATCCAGTGGATTGATCCTGTCGTCGGACTTGGCGTCCGTCAGCAATTCGCGCCGGGGGAGCAATTTCAGCTCAGGGGCGATATCGGCGGCTTCGGGACCGGCAGCAAATTCAGCTGGCAGACCTATGGAGTCTATAGCCACGACTTCACATTCATGGGCCTCAATCTGACCAGCACGCTGGGATATCGCGCCTTGTCGGTCAACTATTCGACAGGCTCCGGCAATCGGCAGAACGGGATCAGCGCGGTCATCCATGGTCCGGTCACGGGACTTGCGATAAGGTTCTAGCCAAGGCAGAGAAGAGCGCGCGCCATTGCGGGCTGAACACAAGTTCGAAGACCGCTATTTATGCATGGACAGAAACCCGCGAGGCCGCCGATCCGCCATTTTCCTGAGCGAGGGCAAGGCGCACGTCGCGGCGTTGCGCCCTGGGCCGTGCAAAGCCTTCGCGCGCTCATTTTCCTGCTCATAGCCCTGACGGCTTCGCTCTGCGTCGCTGAACACGGCTTCGCCCAGGCGAAGCCGGAGCCTTCAAGCGCGGCCCCGACCTTTGTCGGATCGGCTGCTTGCGCGCAATGCCACAAGACCGAACATTCCGACTGGCTCGGCTCTCATCATGCTGTCGCAATGCAGAAGGCCGATGAGAAAACGGTGCTTGGCAAGTTTGACGGAGCAAGTTGCGAAAAGGACGGCGTCAAAAGCGAGTTCTTCAAGAAGGACGGCAAGTTCCAGGTTCGCACCGACGGTCCCGACGGCAAGCTGGCCGATTTCGAGATAGCTTATACATTCGGCGTCTTTCCGCTGCAGCAATATCTCGTCGCTTTGCCCGGCGGCCGCATGCAGGCGCTGGGCATAGCCTGGGACGCCAGGCCTGCGGCCGAGGGCGGCCAGCGCTGGTTCCATCTCTATCCCGATCGCAAGCTTGCGGCGGGCGATCCCTTGCACTGGACCGGGATCGACCAGAACTGGAACTATCAATGCGCATGGTGTCATTCGACCAATATCCAGAAAAACTACGAGAACGCATCGGGCGTTTTCCATACGCAATGGTCGGAGATCAGCGTCGGCTGCGAGTCGTGTCATGGTCCCGCGTCAGGACATATTGAGTGGTCCAAAAAGGCCAAGCGGGATGACGATGTGACGCATGGCTTTGCATGGAGCTTTGACGAGCGCGCCAAGGTCTCCTGGCCCATGAGAGAAGCTGGACAGGCCGCGCGCTCCACGCCGCGAAAGACGGACAAGGAAATCGAGGCTTGCGCCGGATGCCATTCGCGCCGCCAGCAATTCTCCAGCAATCCGCTGAGCGTCGCACATTATTTCGACGCCTTCCGCCCGTCGCTGCTTGAGGCGGGCCTCTATCACGTCGACGGGCAGCAGCAAGAGGAGGTGTATAACTACGCCTCTTTCCTGCAAAGCAAGATGTATGGAGCCGGAGTGACCTGTTCGGATTGCCACAATCCGCATTCAGGAAAGTTGAAACTTTCGGGCAATGAAGTTTGCGCTCAATGTCACAGCCCGGCGCGCTTTGACCTGCCTTCGCATCATCATCACGCCGTCGATTCCAAAGGCGCGCAATGCGCCAACTGCCACATGCCCACGACGACCTATATGGGCGTGCATGCCCGGCACGATCACTCGATCCGCGTTCCGCGTCCCGACCGCACGCAGACGCTGGGAACGCCCAACGCCTGCAATCAGTGCCATGCCGAGAAGGGCGCCGCATGGGCGGCCGATGCGATAAAAACGTGGCGCCCGGAGCTTGCGCCCGGCGCGCAGGGTTTCGCGGAGGCCTTTGCGCTCGCGGACCAGAATGGTCCGGGAGACCGCGCAGCATTGATGCGCTTCGCGGAAGACAAGGCTCAATCGAATATCGCGCGCGCCAGCGCGCTTGAGCGGCTGGCGCGCGTTCCAAACGCGGAGGCGCTGGATCTGGCGTCCAAGGCGTTGAAGAACGACGACGTGCTGATCCGCCGGGCGGCGATACCCGTGACGGCCAACGCTGACGCCGCGACCCGACGCGAACGATTGGCGCCATTGCTTCACGACACTACGCGCCTCGTGCGAATGGAGGCGGCGCGCGCGCTGGCCGGGGAGGCGGAGCAGGGACTGTCGAGCGACGATCTCAAAGCGCTCGAGTTGGCGCTGGCGGAATATATCTCGGGTCAGCTCTTCAACGCCGAGCGTCCGGAAAGTCACGCGAACCTTGCAAGCCTTTATCTGGCGCGCGGAAAGCAGGGCGAGGCGAGCGCGGAATATAAGAAAGCGATTGCGATTGATCCGACCTTCTACCCTGCGATTGTCGCGTTGGCCGAATTCACCCGCGCCAATGGCGACGAGAGCGGCGCAGAAGCCCAGCTGCGCAAGGCAATGGCCGCGAATCCGAAGTCGGGCGCGCTTGCGCATGCGCTGGGGCTTAGCCTGATCCGGCAGAAGCGCGTCGCCGATGGCGTAGTGGAACTTGCGAAAGCAGCCGAACTTGAACCAAACGAGCCGCGTTTTGCCTATGTCGAGGCGGTGGCGCTTCACGATACTGGCGATGCGCCTCGGGCGATCGAGGTTCTGAAGAGCCTTCTCAACCGGCGGCCATACGATCGCGATGCGCTGGTCGCTCTCGTCACCTACGAAATGGAATCCGGCGACCTGATTTCCGCGGCCTCGCGCGCCAGGCTCTTGTCGAGGCTTGAGCCGGAGAGCGAAGACATCAGGCAGCTTCTCGGCGAGATCGAGAATGCGATGAAAGGCAAGCCATGAGGGCGCACTCTTCGGATAGAGTTCCGGTCGCCGCCCTGTCGGACTTGAGCCGCGCCGGCTTTTCCCGCGACGCCGCGGCAACGCTTCGGATCGGGCTACGAAGCGTCGTGGTTCCTTGATTTCCCGCGATCAGAAGCTAATTGACCGTTTCGCTGCCGATCTCCCGCGCATATCCAGTCGCGAACACAGATTGTGCCGAGGGAAACTATTGATGGCGTCACAATTTCCTCTTTTTCTCCGCTGGATTGGAATACTCGCGCCAATCGCGTTGACGCTCGCGAGTTGTCAAACAGAACCGCAGCGAATTTCCGTCGAACAAAAAAGAACTGTGTCGAACTAGCGAGGCATCGGGGCGGCAAGCCTATAGTGATTGCCTGCAATCGGGGGATCGGCAAAAAAACAAGATAATCGGCGTCAGCCCTCCGACGGGATTCAGGTAGGAAGCATTTCGTGAAGCCAGAGGGTGGAACGGGGCCACGCGGCCGACTAGAGGCTGCGAAAGACTCCCGCCGCATGTTCGTCATGGCGATTTCGTGCTGAGATCGAAGTGATATCACTGCTATATTGAGTTGTGATCACTTGGAGGCCGGAATGATTTTCGCCATCGCCAATGTGAAAGGGGGCTGTGGCAAGACCACGGTCGCCACCAATTTCACAATAGCCCGCGCCCTGGCCGGGCGTGACGTCTTGCTTGTCGACGCCGACGACCAGGGGTCCGCCGCTGATTTCACGGCGCTGCGGACGGAGCAGATCGGGAACGCCGGCTATACCGTCGCCCGTCTGCGCGGGCGCGAGGTCCGCACCGAAGTCCAGAAAATGGCGGCAAGGTTCGAGGACACCATCATCGACGTCGGGGGGCGCGACAACGAAGGCCTGCGCGCGGCGCTGACCGTCGCCAACGTCGTGTTGATTCCCTTGCAACCTTCTTCCTTCGACGTTTGGGCGCTGGACCTTATGGTCGCCCTCGCAAGGGAAGCAAAGAACGTGAATTCGGGGCTGCAATTGCTGGCTCTGCTCAACGCCGCCGACCCGCAAGGACAGGCCAACGCGGAGGCGCTGACGGTCATGCGCGAGATCGAGGGCATTAAAGCGCTACCCTGCCAGCTCGTGCGGAGAAAGGCCTATCGCAACGCTGCGGCGCAAGGACGGGGCGTCCTCGACATGACGCCGAAAGACCCCAAGGCGGTCACGGAAATAACCGCGCTGGTGAGCGCCGTCTGCAAGCTGTCGAAGTGATGTTGGCGAGTGATCGCACGCCGGTTACAAGGCAGCCTGTTCACTGACAGAGGACGCCTTTGGAAGGCAGTTCCCCTCTAAGCCTTATTTTTCAGCTATTTTCGGATGATTTTCTGCGCTGGCGAACAGCGATGTGGTGCCCGGGGGCGGATTCGAACCACCGACACTGCGATTTTCAGTCGCATGCTCTACCAACTGAGCTACCCGGGCGCTGGCGCCAGCGGCGCAACGAGCCCGGCTTATAGAAAGCGCCTGTCCACTTGTCCAGACCCCGGCGGATATTCTTTCTTGGCGAGGCTCGGGGCTCGCGACAACTTGCTCCTCCTCCCGGCTTCGCCTAAACCGGCTTGGCCCTAACGGAGAGCTGAAATGTCGAAAATCAAGCGGATTGGCGCTGGCCCGCGCATGAGCAAGGCCGTGGTTCATGGCGATACGATCTTCACCGCCGGCCAGGTAGCTGAAAAGACGAAGGGCGGGTCCGTCAAGGATCAGACAGAGGAAATCCTCGGCCTGATCGATGCGATTCTGGCCGAGGCGGGCTCCGAGAAAGCGAAAATCCTTTCCGCGACGATCTATCTTGCCGACATCTCCTCCTTCGCCGAGATGAACGGCGTCTGGGACGTCTGGGTCGACAGGTCCAACCCGCCCGCGCGGGCCACGGTGGAAGCAAAGCTCGTTACGCCCGAATACAAGGTCGAAATCGCGGTAATCGCGGCTGTGTGACGCGCGCGCGTCAGCCGGCGTCCCTGGGCGCATTCTGGCCGGAGAGCGGATTGTCGGGGTCGTGGGCGTAGCGGATCGTCTCGAAGCGCATCGCCCGCGTGTCGATGAGCAGCAGACGGCCGACGAGTCCTTCTCCGAAGCCGACGATCTCGCGCAGAACTTCGAGCGCCATCATCGCGCCCACCACGCCGGTCAATGCGCCGAGCACGCCGGCCTCCTCGCAGGCCGGGACGCTGCCCGGCGGCGGCGGGGCAGGGAAGAGGCAGCGATAAGTGGGGTTGGGACCGCCTTCGGCGTTGGTCTCGAAGGGCCGCAGCGTGGTGAGGGAGGCGTCGAAGCCCCCGACCGCCGCGCTCACCAGCGGGCGCTTCTCATGAAAGCAGGCGTCCGAAACGATATAGCGCGTGGCGAAATTGTCCGAGCCGTCGGCCACGACGTCATAACCCGCGACCAGCGCGCGCGCATTGTCGGCGTCAAGGCGCAGCCGATGCGGCTCCACGATCACATGGGGGTTGAGCCGCGCGATGGCGTCTTGAGCGCTCTCGACCTTCGGGCGGCCGATGTCGTCCGTTCCGTGAATCACCTGCCGCTGCAAATTCGACAGCGACACGTCATCGTCGTCGACGATGCCCAGCGTCCCAACGCCAGCCGCGGCGAGATATTGCAGCAAAGGCGCCCCGAGCCCTCCGGCGCCGACGACCAGCACGCGCGCCTTGCGCAGCTTTTGCTGGCCGGGACCGCCGACTTCACGCAGCACCAGATGGCGCGCATAGCGTTCGATTTCTTCGGAAGTGAGGCTCATGAGCCGGTCTTATAATGCATCTGACGCATTATGGCTCGGGTTCGCCAATGCAGGCATGGCCGACGGCGAAATCAGCGCGAAAGTTCGCCTGCTATTGCGAGACCCCGTTCAACGCCGAGGCCGCTCGCAGAAAGCGCTGGGGATCGACCGGCTCTCCGTCGATGCGCACCTCGTAATGCAGATGCGGGCCCGTGGAGCGTCCGGTGGAGCCGACGTGGCCCACAATCGCGCCGGGAGACAATTGCTGGCCGGGCGTCACCGAGATTGACGAAAGATGCGCATAGCGCGTGGTGAGGCCGCCGCCGTGATCCACTTCTACCATATTGCCATAACCACCGGTGGGGCCGGCCGTGGTGACGACGCCGGAAGCGGTGGCGCGGGCGGGCGTCCCATATTCCTCGCGCAGATCCACGCCGCTGTGCAGCGCCGGCTTGCCGAGGAACGGGTCGGTGCGGTAGCCGAAGGTCGATGTCATCTGCAACTCGCCGCTCAGGGGCTTGCGTAGCGGCACGCTCGGCAGCGCGCGGCGAAGCCCTTCGAGCGTGTCGACCGCGTTCTGCGCGGTGACGAGTTCGCGCTCGAAGGAGCCGGCTGTCCTGGGGTCGGCTGGCACAAAAGGGCCGCCGACAGCGGAAGCGGCGCCGCGCGACTTCGCCTTGGCGACATAACGCTCGACCGGCAGGCCCGCGACGTCGAAGGCGCGGCGTAGCCTTCCGGCGGCGTCAAGCGCCGGCCTCACGATTCGGGAAAGGCGCGTCGCCTGTTCCCGCTCGACATGGTCGAGCGATCTGGCGAGGCTCTCCAGCCGGGTTGGCAGGGGAAGGCCGGCATCGGCCGCATCGGCCAGGGAGGCGCTGGAGACATAGGCGAGCGGGCCGTTTGATTCCAGTGAGGCGTGATCCTGACCCTTGCGGCTCGGCGCGGGTTTTGCCGGTTCAGGCTCATGGCCAAGCCGCAAATCCATGCCCTCGGGTTGGGGCTTGCTGCTTGTAAGGGGAAGCAGGCTGTCTTCGATCGCGCCCTGGGCCGCCCTTGGGGGAGCCTTCAGGGGAGAGCCTTGCGCGGCGACGGCGGGCGCGATCAGCGTGGCGCCGGACTTGCCCCCGGCGGCGTTCGAAATCGCGGCGGAGGCGTCCAGCCCATGCTGCGATCCGGAGCCGATGCTGTCACGCGCGGTATTTTCGACCAACTGGGCCACGACGGCGGCGCGGGTTTCGAGCATCGCCTGGCGCAGGACGAGACTCTGCACTTTGCCTTCGACGCTGTCCTGGTCGATGAACTGGCGGCTGGTCACCTGGTCCAGCCGAAGTCGCGCCGCCGCTAGGCGATCTTCATAGGCATATTGCATCTGGGTCTGGCGTTCGAGCAGACCGGCCAGCATGTCGTCGCGAAAGATCAGATATCCCGCCGCGCCAACCACCGAGACGGCGACCAGCGCCAGAGCGGCGACGCCGCCGAACAGCATCAGGGGCGAAATCTCGAATCGGCGTCTGAATTGCCCCCGCGCCACATGGAGCACGTAGTCGGAAGAGACCTCGACGAACTGATAAGACTGATCACGCAGTGCCATGTCGCGTTTCCTCGCCGGCATTTAGCAACCGGCGTCGCCATTTTTGATCACGATGCGGGCAGTCCGGCCTTGCGCGGAATCGTCGCCTTTTCCGAAGTGGCGTCGACGATTCTTCGTGCGGGCGGGAGCAACCGCCAATTAAATAGACGACATTAAGGTTAACGCTTCCCGAAGCCCGGAGCCTATGTTCTGACGCGGGCCTTACGGCCGGAAACGGGCCGCCGCGCAGAAGCGGCTTGATCGCTTGCCGCCGCACGTGTTATCTGCCGGACGACCACGACAGCGGCCAGAGGTCTTTCATTTGAGACCGGAAGGCGTCCGTGCGCCGGAGAGGTGGCAGAGTGGTTGAATGCACCGCACTCGAAATGCGGCATACGGGCAACCGTATCGGGGGTTCAAATCCCTCCCTCTCCGCCAATTTTGCCCTTTTGATCCTCAATTACAGTAACTTGCTTTGATGGTCTGGATGCTGCTTACCATCGTTTGGTAAATCGCCACTCGAACGACGATACCGTCGAAGAAGTCCGATTCTGGGGTGGTTCCTCAACGCTGTCCATTATCGCGTTCACTCAGGGCCCGACACCGAGCCTGGAGCGCGGCAAGCGCCAGTCCAGTTTCACGAAAGCGCGCAGTTCTCTCGTGACTATCGGGCGGGCGCCGCTTGCAGCGTCGGCGGCACAGGAGGCGCAGGATCGGAGCAGCGCGCGCGAGCCGAGTTTCCTGAGGCGATCCACCAGGCCGCGCGGGGAGTCCACATCGGACATGGCGTCATGCTCCCATGACGGTTTACACGAATCTTACATCTGTTGGCCTTGTTCCGCATCGACCCCTTACGCGGTTCCGCAGTAAATCCACGCTGCGGTCCGCATCCTGGATCGCGTCACTACAGGCGTAGAAATGTTCATTCCCTCAAGTATCGGCGGAGCGCTGGACGCGCGGCGCGAGGATACGGGTTTGCAATTTGTCGTCGGACAGGACGAAACTGGCCGCTGGGTCGCGGTGGAAAGCCACGGTCGCGGCGGCGGAATTTTCATCAACCGGAAGTCCGCGTTGAACTACGCCGCCTTCGAAGCCGGGCAGCGCACGGACGCCGTGCCATGTTCGAGCGAGCCCTTGGGGCTTTGGAAGCGGGTCGATGCGCAGGCCTTCCGTGGAAATGGGAGGCGATGATGATAGAACTCATTCGCCGGACCATCGACGAGAAGGGCCATCTGACCGTGCCCGCGAGAATGATCGATCCAGACGCCAACCTCTATGAGGCGGGGCTCTCGCCCTTCGCCGCAATACAGGTGATGATCGCGCTGGAGGCGGCCTGCGGCGCCGAATTTCCCAGCCGCATGTTGCGTCGGCAGAGCTTCTCGTCGCTCAATTCGATCGCCGCCTGTCTGGAGCGCGTGGAACGCAGGGCGGCGTAAGGGCGGGTTAAGGGAGCGCCGCTAGCCTTTGCGATGCAGATCGCTTCGCCGGGAAACCGCCAAAATGAGAAACGCCTTCCTCCGCGTAAATCCCTTCGCCATGGGCGTCTTCGTGATGGTGACGATCACTTTCGCCTATGTCCAGATGCAGCCTGAGTATCCAATACTCGGGGCGAGTTCGGGATCGATGGATCGTTAAGTGAGTTGCCACCAGCATTCACTCGCGATCGAATTTTCGATCCCGCTTCATGACCAGAATGCGCATTTGATTGAAGCGATCAAGCAGCAAGCCAATCGAGGGTCTTGAACCACGCGGACGGAGCCCCGTCGCCCCGGTATGCCGATGTCGCCTTTCGCGGGCTTCTTTCGCTGCGTCAGATCGCAGTGCCGTGCCGCGCAAGGATGTCGGCGGCCTTGTCATGGGCCTCGTCCAGCGAGCTTCGCCATTGTCTCGTGAGCGCGGGATCTATCGCGTCGCGATCGATGAAGCGACGGAGGAACGCCGGGTCGGCGGCGTCTCGCGCGGAGACGGGCGAGAAGCCGGCGAGGCGGCGCGCTTCGTTGAGCCCCGAATGCGCCTCCTCGCCGGCGCCCTTGCGGTCCGCCGCATGTATCGCGCGCCAGAGCGCCGCGATTCTGGAATGTCGCTCCGTAATCGCGACATCGAAAAGTGAAGCCAGGAGACCGGCCCTCATGCGCCCGATCTCCGCGTCATAGGCGAAGAAGGCGCTGTCCGGCATCGAGAATGGATCGACCGCCTCCGGGGCCTTGGCCTCATAGGCGTCGGGACGGGCGGGATGGCGAGAATTATCCGCGTCCATCATCAGCTTCTGTCCCGACTGCGACAGGGCGAAGTCGAGGAAGGCGCTGGCGAGTTCATAATTCCGGGTCGTCGCCGTGATGGCGATGTGGCCAGGAAGAAAAGCGGTGCGTTCGGGATAGACGAACGCCACGGGCAGGCCATTCGCCTGCGCGCTCTGGGCGATGAAATCAATCGTCAGTCCGATTGGAGCACGGCCATCCTTTACCGCTTTGGCGGGACCGCCGCCCGAAGGCGTTAGTTGCGCATTGCCGGCGATCCGCGACAGCAGCGCCCAGCCTTCGTCCCAACCTTCCGCCTGCAGAACGATGTCGTAAAGCGAGGGCGCGTAGCCGACCTTGCCGGCGACAGGCATCACGATCTGGTCCGCGCAGGCGGGCTCGGCGAGATCGCGCCATACGGCCGGCGTCTTTAGTCCGCGCTGGTTCAGAAGCTCCGAATTAATCGCGAAGCCATAGCCGGCGATGTCGAAGGCCTCGAACATTCCCGTGCGATCGGAAAGCCGCTGATCGCCAAGTTTCGCGGGCAGGGCGGCGCGATCAGCTTCATATTTGCGAAAGGCGCCCTGGTCGCGAAGCACGGGAAAATTTCCGCGCGCCGGCGCCCAGTAAACATCGGCCTCGCCCTGATCCGCCCGGCTGAGCTGCGCGGAGGCGTCGCGGGAATGTTTCCAGATGAATTGCACGTGCGCGCCCGGATGCAGTTTTTCAAATTCCTGCTCGTATCTCGCGGTCAGCTCTTCTGGAAAGCTTGTCACGACGCGAAGGAGCGTGGTTTGCGCATGGGCTGGACGGGCGAGTGCGCTGGAGACGGCGAGAGCTCCGAGCAGGACCGATCTGCGGCTCGGGTTGGAGCGGTCGATGCTCTTGCGCGCCATCGTCATATCTCCTGATTACATAGCGAAGTTGAATACCGTGACAGGCTTTTCCCTGTCAATATTTCTGTCGCACAAATAGTCCTCATTGCCAGGCGCAATATAAGCGGTTTGATTATAAAATAGGCCAGCATGTAATGGCGAGCGCAATAACTTGGCTTCCAACGGCTCCGCTGAAGCGAGAACTTAGACTGGAAGAAAATTGCAAGTGGTCAAAATCTGACGATTCAAACCCGGTTTGAGGTTCCGAGCGGGGAAGACGCCGGGGTCGGCAGCGCGCCAATGCTTTTGAAAAGCTCGAAAATCTGGGAAAGCCAAAAATCGAGGCGAGACACGATATGTCTCGGAAGCTCTTTGCGACGCCAACCCGGTCGAGTTCGGGAGTCTCACTCGTTAGGTCGACGCGGTGCGAGTTAGGGGCTCGGCTCATTTTCGAGCAGCCACGTCAGTGGCCTCGAGAATTTCTGAAGGGCGCCTCAAAAAGAGTTTTTCAACGGTATCTGCCCTGAACGAACATCTGGCTACTGTGCGGCGAATGCCGGCTTGGAACTCGATGTGTTTATTCTTTTAGGTGAGATCAAGCGACTGAATCGATCGTTCCTCGTCGCAATTTACTATGTGAGTGCAAATCCGCTTTTCATGAACCGACATAAAAGCCGGCGTCGGATTTCTCTGGCGCCGGGCTTGGAGCGGACTTTAGACGTCCTTTCCCTCTATTCTTTTATCGCTTCTTCACGTTCGGCGCCGACGAGGGGCCCGCATCCCATTGCACGTAGCCGAATTGCGATCCGGCCGAATAGAGATTACCGGCGATCAAACCCGGGCTTCCACCTTTGACCTGGATTTAGGAAGCCGCCACTCCGAGCAGGCCGGCGGCTTCGGTCTGGCCGAAGGGAGTCTGAGGGCAAGTGCTGCTATTGGCCGGCACGCCCTGCACGGCGTAACTGGCGCCCGCCGTGCCGAGGCTGCCATAGTCAAAGTTTGTGGCGTCGACGAGGTTCGTATTCCCGTCGATCAGCGGTATGAGGACGGTGCTGTCCACGCAGATATTGGCGTCCGAATATCCAACCTCGTTCGCGTTGAAGGCACTGAACACCAGGTTGGTTGTGTGCAGATTGAAATTCAGCCGCAGATCCTGGTTGCAAGTCGAAACCGCCAGATAGTTCTGGCTGGTTGTGACATTGCCCAGAGCGGCGCCATTAGGCACAAAGGAGGTGGTCTCGTACAGCGGGCACGCGTCATATTCGCTCCCCAAGCCGCCCTCCAGGAGCAGGGCGCCGGCGCCGTAGCTGTTTATGATCGGTGCGCCCTCATTCTTAGGGTTTCCGCTCGCATCGTAGCCACGGAAGCTCCAAGGGCTGTATTTGATCGCGCTGCCGACGGCGTTAACCGTAGCCGTTCCGTGCAAGTGGTTGAACACGATTGCATTCGATTTGTTCAGGTTGTTGACCGCGAAGCAAACCAGCTCACCACTGAACGTGTTGCCGAAGGCCGGATAAGGGCCTGCACCCGGAAATGTGGGGGGAGTAAACGTATCTCCTATTTGGGCTCCAGCGGCCCAGGAAGCGGTTGCTTTACCGGACAAGCTGAAGATAAAGTCCACTCTGGCTTTTTGCTGGTTGACGTATTCGCATTCGACGATCACCGGGGTGACCTCGTCGTTCGAGATTTGGATTCTCGTGTCGGCCGAATAGGCCGGATCGATGTTGATCAGCGGAAAAATCAGCAAGCTTCCCTTGTTGGACGTATTGGTCACGTTTGGTCCGAGGGACGGCGGCGGCGTCGGCGACCCATCGGCGGAGGCGATCGTAGTGCATCCCATTGCGATGGCCACCGCCGCAAAAAGCGTCTTAATTTCCATATTGAAGCCCCCTGTAATTATTGGCGCCTTAAACTTCGAATTAAGCGCAACTTTCCGCTGTGAATTGTTCGGAATGGCTGATCGCAACGACGCCTCACAGAATTGCTCGAATTCCAAGTCCCCCGGTTCATCCGGCTGCCGGCCGTCAACAGAATTGGTAGGTTTATTCATCGCCGCGCTTCTGGATCGGGGCGACGTGCTCTTGTCCCTGAAAGGAACAGGCGCCGCTTGACGCTGCTGGTGTTCAAGGCTTGTGCCAACCACAATAACAGCGGCCGATTTGGCGTATTGTCGGAGCTATGAAGTGGTCGCTCAGAGGAGCGGCGGCGCCAAGTGGTGGAGTGGATACGTCACCACTTGGCGCCGGCGGCTTTCAACGGACCAGACGACGAAACGGGCTGAGGGTGGTTAGATTCTCTCGCCTGATTATTACAAAACGCCGAAGCCATTCGGACACGTAGAAAAACGCCGCGCGATTGACGGCATTGTGATTCAATTCGTCGACGAGCGTGGAGAGAATCGCGATGGTTTGGCGGTAAATTACGTTCAGACCGCTGTGACAATATGGAACACTACCGCAACCTCACGGCTGCCTGACCTGCGGGCTCAAACCCCAATGCACGCCTGACAAGTTCAAACGCCAAGAACACTGGGAGCACGAAGCGGTGCTCGACAGGATGCAAGCCAGGCTCGACCGCACGCGGGAGGCCATCGCCGTCCTGCGTCAGGCCGCTTATCCAGGCCGTCGCCGGCTGAATTTGTCCGCCGAACCCGCGCGCCATCGCTTCCCTTGCCGATCCGTGGCCGCTATGGGCAAATTAAAAGAATCGTGTTTTGACACGGCCTCGGTCAAAAGCGGTCTAACCATCGCCTCTTGGGCCGTTACATTTCGAGGGAGCCAACCGTTGGATTTCCGCTCTTAGGATTTAGGCCGGCGCCTTCTCCAGATCAACTCGTGGCAAAGGCGACAGCCTTCACCTGCGCATGCACATTCATGCCGACTTGCAGACCGAGCGAATCCCACGACTTGCGCGTGACGCGGGAGAGCAGGCGGGCGCCGTCGCCGTCAGCGCCGAGCCCGATGACCGCGGTCATTTCGCGATGGTCGCTCGGAGCGACCGTCAAAATGCGCGCCGGCAGGACATTCAGGATCGAGCTGGGCGGCGCGGCTTCCCGCATGAGGCTCACATCAGTCGCAAGGACGCGCAATCGGCGGAAATCGCCCGGTTTCAATGCTGCCGTTGGAACTTCGAATGTTCCACCCGTCACGGCGAAAGTCGCGACGCAATAGCCAGCGTCATAGCTCACGGCAACAGTGTTGAGACTCACTGCGGCTGATCTGGCCGTAAGCAGCGGCAGGTTCGGGTCGCTTTGAAGCTCCGCGAGAGGCCCGCAGGCGATGACCTGGCCCGCTTCCATCAGCAGGAGATGATCCGCGAGCCGTTCGACCTCGTCCATATCGTGACTGACATAAATGACGGGCAGCGACAGGCTTTCGTGCAGCCGTTCGAGAAAGGGCAGTATTTCTTCCTTTGTCGGGCTGTCGAGCGCGGAAAGCGGTTCGTCCATCAACATAAGTTCGGGCTGGGACAACAACGCCCGGCCAATGGCGACGCGCTGGCGTTCGCCGCCGGAAAGATTTGTCGTCGCGCGGTTCAGCAGCGGCGACAGTCCCAGCAGATCGACCACGTCGTCGAATTGAATCACGCCTCGCTGACTGGTGCGACTCGCTTCGTTCGCTCCATAGAGCAGATTGCGTTGAACGGAGAGGTGAGGAAAGAGGCTCGCCTCCTGGAACACATAGCCGATCGGTCGCTTGTGCGTTGGCTGAAAGGAATTTGCGTCCTGCCATATCTCGCCGTCGATCGCGCAATATCCCTGTTCGACCCGGTTAAGTCCGGCGATGCAGCGCAACACCATTGTCTTGCCGCAGCCAGAGGGGCCGAACAGCGCGGTGACGCCCCGCGCGGGAATTTCGAACGCGGCGTCAAGCTTGAAGTCGCCGAGGGAGCCTCGAAAGGCGGCCTTGATCGTTTCGCTTGTCATCCGAGGCCCGCTCGCGCGACGCGCTTCTCGATGATCATCATTGCAAGAATGACCGCAAAGGCGAAGGCAGCCATGCCGAGAGCGAGTATATTGGCTTCTCGCCACTGCATGGTTTCGACGTAATCATAGATGGCGACGGACAGCACCTTGGTCTTTCCCGGAATGCTGCCGCCGATCATGAGCACGATGCCGAATTCGCCGACCGTATGGGCGAAGCCGAGCACGGCGCCGGTGAGGAAACCCGGCAGAGCCAGCGGAACGGCGACAGTCCAGAACGCGCGCGTCGGCGAGGCGCGCAGCGTCGCCGCGACCTCCAGCGGCCGGTCGCCCATCGCTTCAAAGGCGTTGCGAATGGGTTGTATGACAAAGGGCATTGAATAGACGACCGAGCCGATGACCAGGCCTTCGAAAGTGAAGGCGAGCGTGCGCTCGCCCCAAAGCCCCGCCAGGGCTCCGCCGGGTCCGTCCGGCCCCAGCGCCACAAGAAGATAGAACCCCAGCACGGTCGGCGGCAAGACAAGCGGGAGGGAGACGATCGCCGCGACGGGCTCCTTCCACCAGGAGCGCGAACGCGCGAGACGCCAGGCTATCGGCGTGCCAATGACGAGCAGGATGATCGTCGTCGTCGAGGCCAGTTCAAGCGTCAGGCGGATCGCGGTCCATGTTTCCGGTGACAGCGTCGGCATCACGCGTCAGCGCTTTGTGTCGATGTCATAGCCATATTTGACGATGATCGCCCGGGCTTCCCGGCCTTTGAGAAACGCCATGAACGCCGTTGCGGCGTCGTTGGTCGCGCCCTTTTTCAAAAGCACGGCGTCCTGTCGAATGGGCGTGTATAACTTTTGGGGAACGATCCAGCGCGAGCCCACGCTGGTCTTGGCGACTTCCGACAGCGCGACAAAACCCAGCTCCGCGTTGCCGGTGTCGACGAATTGGAAGGCCTGCATGATGTTCTCGCCCTGTACCAGTTTTGGCTGCAACTTTTCATACAGGCTAAGCGCCTTCAGCGTCTCGACGGTCGCAGAACCGTACGGCGCGCCGACAGGATTGCAATAGGCCAATTTGGTGAATGCGCCGGAGCTCAGCGTTTCGGGGCCCTTCACAAGGTCGGGATTCTTGCTCCAGAGCACCAGCTTGCCAATCGCATAAGTGAAGAGGCTGTCAGGCGTCGCGAATCCGTCTTCGATCGCCTTTTTCGGTCGCGCCTCATCAGCCGACAGAAAAACCTCAAAGGGCGCCTGCTGCGTTATCTGCGTGTAGAGCTGGCCCGTGGAGCCAAAGCTCAGCAAGGCTTCATGTCCGGTCTTCGCTTTGAACAAGCCTGCGATTTCCTTCGCCGCATCGGTGAAGTTCGCCGCGACGGCGACATTTGTCTGACCGGCTGTCGCAGGCTGCAGGATCAAACAGGCGAAGATGACGCCGAGGGCAGTCGCCAGCGCGGTTCTGAATTTCATGGAATGTCCAATCGGCGATGGAGGCGAAACGGCCTGCGTCGCGAGCTCCGTCTGATGCGCCCCAGAAAGCGGCGCGTCAGCCGTCCATCATGCGGGCAGATGAGCGCTATATAAAGCCTGTTAAAAGAGAAATTCCAGCGGCAAATTTCATCATGCGCATTCGAACGGCGTTTGAAACGCAGGGAGCAACGCCGGAGTCCGGTGGTTGCTAGGTCCGGCGTGTCATCGCGTCAATTCGGCAGCCGAACCTTCAACGCAGCGTTAGACGCCCCAGTCGCTTGCATTTTATCCTCCTTGGAGGCGGAAGCGGGGATTGCGGCCTGCTCATTCGGCGCGTGATGCGGACCGCCCGCGCTATGTATAGAGATCACATATAATTGGCGTTACTATAAAATCTCGCATGGACGGAAGGAGGTGCGGAAGGTCGAGTATTCTTCGTCGGGGGAAATCGGAAGGCAATATGTCTTCAGAAGTTGCAACAAACAGGGTCCGGGCGCGCCTTCGGCGCCGAAATCCGTTCAGGCGGTCATGGAGACGAAACCTCCGACAATTCTCGCCACACGGCCGGGAGCGTGGCGGCGATGTCATCGGCGACAAGCCCCGGCCCGAAGATCTCCGCCGCGCGCGCATGCATCCACACGCCGCAGGACGCCGCCGCAAGAGGCTCCATGCCCTGCGCCAAAAGCCCCGCGATGACGCCTGTCAGCGTATCGCCGGAGCCGGCGGTCGCAAGCCAGGGCGACGCCCATGACAATATCGTCGCGCGCCCGTCTGGCGCCGCCGTCACCGTGTCCGGTCCCTTGTAGACCAGAATCGCTCCGCTTTCGCGCGCGGCGGCTCGCGCCCGGTCGAGCTTGGACAAGGGCGCGTCTCCCGGGGCCGTGTCTTGCCGTCCAAACAGCCTTGCGAATTCGCCGGCGTGCGGCGTCAATATGACTGGGCCGGGAGCGGAACTGATCGCCTGCCACAGTCTATGCGGCTCGTCCTGAAAGCTTGTCAGCGCGTCGGCGTCGAGCACGAAGGCGCGCCGCGCCTCTCCCCCCGACAGCGCGGCTTCCACCTTGGCGCGGGTTTCGGCGCCGACACCAAGGCCGGGGCCAAGCGCAACGGCGTTTATCCGGGGGTCCGCGAGCAGCGCCGAAATTCCCGGCGGCCCCCTCGGCTTCGCGCAGCATGACGCTCGTCAATGCGCTGGCGTTGACCGGCATCGCCTCTCGCGGACTCGCCAGCGTCACCAGTCCCGCGCCGCCGCGCAGCGCGGCGACAGCAGCCAGTCTCGCGGCGCCGGTGAACGAAGCGCCGCCGGAAACGACAAGCGCATGTCCCCGCGAGTATTTGTGTCCCTCAACGCGGGGAAACGGCAGCCCTTTCAGCCAGAAGCCGGGAGCGTTGACGAAAGTGTGCGGCTCGATTTCGTCCAGAACCCTGGAGCGAATGCCGATGTGGGCGCAGGTCAGACGGCCGCAATGAGTTCGCCCCGGCAAAAGCAGATGGCCGCTTTTCAGCCGGAAGAAGGTCACGGTGGCGTCCGCCTCCACCGCGATCCCGCGCACCGCTCCAGTGGAGCCGTCGATCCCTGACGGGATGTCCACCGATATGACGTTCTGGCGGCTTTCACGGCGCCACAGGTTCAGCCTGGCGATCAGCTCCGCGGCGCGCCCCTCGATGTTTCGCGCCAGTCCGGCGCCGAACAGGGCGTCAATCACAAGGTCGACGCCTGCAAAAGAGGCGGTTTCCGCCGATTCGATGGGGCCGTCCCAACCCAGCGCGGCTTCCAGAGCGTCCCCGCGCAAACTCTCTCGCGGGGTCAGCGCGGCGACGCGCAGTTTGATGCGCGACGTTCGAAGCAGTTTTGCCGCGACATAGCCGTCTCCGCCATTGTTGCCGGGCCCGCAAAGAACGAGAACGCGCCTTCCGCTGCTTTTCTGCAGTGTCTGGTTGGCGATTCGCGCAATGGCGGCTGCCGCGTTCTCCATCAGGGACATGCCCGAAACGCCGCCCGCGATGGCGAGGCTGTCCGCGCGCGCCATCTGGGCGGTGTCGAGAATCTCTATGGGGTAGGGGCCCTGCGTCATGGCGTGATCGTGACAAATGCGAGGCTGCGCCGCAATGGGGCAGGCGGCGTTTGTTTGTCGCGACCGGCGTCGTGCGGGCGCATTCCATGAATCTTCGCGCTTTTTTCGTTTTATAGTGTGGGTTACGAGAGCATTGGCCTGCCAAAACGCTTTCGCAGGTTCGGGACGCGAGGCCAGTCGCCTTGCGTCCTTCTTGGAGAGGCCCGATGCTTTCGGTAATTCTGCTCGCTTATGACACCACGCTCCACGCGCCCGCGCGCGATGGCGCGCAACTGCGGGAAAGCGTCGTGCGCAGCCTGTCTTCGCTGGTGGACGGCGCCATTCAGGGATTGATCGCCGACGCCGTGCTTGCCGGGCCGCGCGACGCGGCGCTTGGCGCGATCGCTGACGAAGCCGGCTGCGATCTGGTCGAGGACAATGCGCCAGTCGGGGAACTCCTCGCCGCATTGGCGCGCGTGCGACATGAGGACGTGTTCCTGTTCACCGCCGGCCACGCGGTGGAGCGGGGCTTTATCGAGGAAGCGCGGGACGTCGCGGCTTTCGGCGGCCTCGGGCGCGCCCGTTTGCTGCGCGTGGCGCCGGACAGCGTCCTGACGCGCTTTGCCCCCAATTTGGCGCGGCCGGTCGGTTTGCTCGCGCGCAAGGAAGTTTTGGTGGAGTCCGCGACGGTGGAACTGCCGCTGCTTGCGCGGCGGCTTCGCTGCGCCGATCTCACCGCTCGCGCGCGCAAATGCCGCTAGCTCCCTGAGGACAGGGAAACGAAAAAGCCGGCGCACATGCTGCGCGCCGGCTTTTATCGATTTTCGCTCTTTGACGGTCTTGCGCCTTACTGCTGGTTGAACGTGTTGCAGCTGTCGATTTGTCCCGACTGCAAGCCGCGTTGCAGCCATTGTACGCGCTGCGCCGAGGAGCCGTGGGTGAAGGAGTCCGGCACGACGACGCCGCGCGAGGCCTTTTGCAGGCGGTCGTCGCCAATCGCTTGTGCGGTCGCGACGGCCTTCTCGATGTCTCCCGTTTCAAGGAACTGCCGCTTGGCGTTGCCGTTCGCGGCCCAGACGCCGGCCAGACAGTCGGCCATCAGTTCGATGCGAACCGAGAGAGCATTCGCTTGCGCGCGACTGGAGGCGCGCTCCTGCGCCTGATGCACCTTGGGAAGTATCCCAAGCCGATTCTCGATGTGATGCCCCATCTCATGCGAGATGACATAGGCGTAGGCGAAGTCGCCGCCGCCGCCGAAACGGTTTTTCATGTCGCGAAAGAAGGACGTGTCGAGGTAGATCTTCTGGTCGAGCGGGCAATAGAACGGGCCCATCGCCGACTCCGCCGCGCCGCAGTCGGATTGCGTCCGGCCGTCGAACATGACCAGCTTTGGCGGCTGGAATCTTATGTTCTTTTGAGCCGGAAGCACCTGCGACCAGACTTCCTCGTTCTCGCCGAGGATCTTGGCGACGAATTGTCCGAGCTGGTCGGTGGGCTGCCCGCCCGCGGGGCGCGTAGCGCTTTGCTGCCGCTGGGCCGCGACCTGACCGCCGCCGCGCATCCCGTTCACCATTTCTGCGCCGCCGATGAGGAGGGCCGGATTGATCCCGGTCATATAGCCAATCAGGCCCAGGATCACGACGGTTCCCAGTCCCAGATGGCCGGCGCCGCCCATGCGCGGTCCAGCGTCGGCGTATTGATTCTCGCCGCGGCGATCCTCGACATTTTCCGAACTCTGAAAATCTTCCCACTTCATCGCCAACGCTCCAGACGCGGTTCCTTTGCGCTAAATAGCAGCAGCCGAGGCGAAAGAGTAGAGGGAACGCTATAGTTGTTCGGCGCGGCGGAGTTAATACAGTCCGCCGCCCACCTTCTGGTCGATGTTTTGCTGCGCGTCATTATGCGGGTGCGCGCCGCCCCCGCCGCCCCCGCCGCTGTATGAGTTGGGGGGCGCGGTGCCGGGCTTGAAGGGCCAGAGTTCCGAACCTGCGCTCGCCGACCGCATGCCGGAACGAGGATCGACCGAGATCAGCTTTATGCCCGGCGGCACCCGGAAGGGCACATCCGGCTTGTCCTTCAGCGCGACCATCATGAAGTCGCGGAAGATCGGCGCTGCGTAAAGCGCGGCCTGCGCATGGTCGCCCATGGAGCGCGGACGGTCGTAGCCGATGAAGACGCCGACGCACAGATCCGGGGAATAGCCGATGAACCACAGGTCCTTGGCCTCGTTGGTGGTGCCGGTCTTGCCGGCGAGATGCTTGCCGACAGTCTTGATCGAGACGCCCGTGCCGCGCTGAATCACGCCTTCCATGATCGAGGTGATCTGATAGGCGGTGAGCGGGTCGATGACCTGCTCCCGTTTGTCGATGAGCTTTGGCTCGTTCTGATTGTCCCATTTGGCCGCGTCGCAGCCAAGGCACTGCCGGTCGTCATGGCGGTAGATCGTGTGGCCCCAACGGTCCTGGACGCGATCGACCAGCGTTTCCTTGATGCGTTTGCCGCCATTGGCCAGCATCGAATAGGCCGTGACCATCCGCATCAGCGTCGTCTCGCCCGCTCCGAGAGACATGGCGAGATAGGCCGGCATGTCGTCATAGATGCGGAAGCGCTTGGCGAATTCCGCGATAATCGGCATGCCGACGTCCTTCGCGAGGCGCACCGTCATCATGTTCTTCGAGTGCACCACGCCGTAGTTCAGCGGGTGTGCGCCCGTACCTTTGCCGCCCTCGAAGTTTTCCGGGCTCCAGGTGGAGCCGTCGGCCTGGACGATGGAGATTGGCTCGTCGAGAATTTGCGACGAAGGCGTGTAGCCGCCGTCAAGCGCCGCCGCATAGACGAAAGGCTTGAACGACGACCCCGGCTGGCGCAAAGCCTGCGTCGCCCGGTTGAATTCCGACTGATCGAAGGAAAAGCCGCCGACCATAGAGAAGACGCGGCCGGTATAGGGGTCCATCGCCACCATGGCGCCGGAAATTTCGGGAATTTGCCGCAGGCGATATTGGCCGGCGCGTCCCGCCATCGGCTCGACGTAAATGACGTCGCCGGGCGTGATAGTGCCGCGAACGCTGCGGCCGGCCCATTTGAGGCCCTCAAGCGGCAGAACGCCGGTTTCGCGCTCGCGCGCCACTTCGCCGGATTTCTCGTGCGGTGGCTGCAGGCCGATGCGCGCCTGCGCATCGCTGGTGTCGAGCACCACGGCGAGCCGCCAGGGCTTGATGTCGCCGAGCGGCGGGATCGCCGCCAGCGGCGCGCCCCAGTCGGACGAAATGTCGATGTGGTTCATCGCCCCGCGGAAGCCATGCGCTTCGTCAAAGCGGACGAGACCGTCGGCCAGCGCCTTGCGGGTAAGCGCCTGAAGCTTCGGATCGAGCGTCGTTCTTACCGACAAGCCGCCTTCGTAAAGCTTCTTTTCGCCATAGAGCTCCAGCAGCTCGCGCCGCACCTCTTCTGCGAAATAGCCGGCGACATATGTGTTCGGAGAAAGGACGCGCGGGTTGACCCCGAGAGGCTCAGCCTTCGCCTTGTTTCCGTCGGCGGCCGAAACGAAGCCGTCGGCGACCATTCGGTCAATCACGTAGTTGCGGCGCTCGATGGCGCGATCGCGGTGCAGGAAGGGATGGTAGTTGTTCGGCCCTTTTGGCAGAGCGGCGAGATATGCCGCCTCGGCGATGGTCAGCTCATTGACGGACTTGTTGAAATAGTTGAGCGCGGCCGCGCCGACGCCGTAGTTTCCAAGGCCAAGGAAAATCTCGTTGAGGTAAAGTTCGAGAATGCGCTCTTTCGAATAGGCGGCCTCGATGCGGAAGGAGACCAGCGCCTCGCGGATCTTGCGCTCGATATTGCGCTCATTGCCGACGAGAAAGTTCTTGGCGACCTGCTGGGTGATGGTGGAGGCGCCCTGCACATGGCGACCGCCCTGCATCAGCACCGTGACTGCGCGTCCGACGCCTTCGAGATCGATGCCGTTGTGCGTATAGAAGTTCTTGTCTTCCGCCGAAATAAACGCCTGCTTGACCAGCGGCGGTATCGCCGAACTCGGCAGGAACAGGCGCCTCTCGTGGGAATATTCAGCAAGGATCGAGCCGTCGCCCGCATGCATTCTCGTGGTGACGGGCGGCTCGTAATTGCGCAGCTGGGCGGTGTCGGGGAGGTCTTTCGAGAAAACATAGACCAGCCCGGCGACCACGACGGCTCCGATCAGGAACAGGATCGTTCCCGTCGCGAACAGAAAACCAAGAAATCTTGCGAGCAATCGCATCAATCATTTCCCTATCGAGGCGAGGTAAAACGGCCTCCCGCCATCAAGTTTCGCCTGCCGCCGGTCTCTCCGCGCGCACGGAAGCCAAGTGTTGTGCTCTTGCGTCGCCTGCTCCACGCCCTGACATGGGGATGGACATGCATGAAACATAGCGGCCGAAACCAGCTTTTTCATGGAAAGCTGCTCTAGCATTTACGGCGTGGTTCGATCCAGTGCCTCTTGCCGAGAAAGTCTGGAGTTGTTGCACAATCGTCCTTCGCAAGCCACGCCTGGACGATCCAACTGCGCGAATTTTATGTTTTTATTGTGGGCGCGACGCCGTCTCGGCCGATCGTGACGCCGAGGTTGCATCGTGGTCCCGCGCGGAAAAATAGGCGGCGATCGCATCGGCTGTCGTTTGCGCGGCGTGGTCGCGCCACAGCGCGGACGTCAGTTTCGCGAGGTCTTTTTCACTTGAGAGATATCCCAGCTCAAGCAGGACGGAAGGCACGTCATGGGCCTTCAATACGACGAAGCCCGCGGATCGGCTCGGGTTCTTGTTCAGGCTGCCGGCGTCGCGCCATTTCGAGACCAGTGTCGCGGCGAAGTCGCGGCTTAGCGTCCGCGTCTCACGCCGGGTAAGGTCAAAGAGAATGTCGCCAATTTCCTCGGCATAGGCCTTTTGTTCGAGACCCGCCGCCTGGTCCGCGAAATTTTCCTTTTCGGCGATGCGGGCCGATTCGGCGTCCGAAGCGCGCGACGCGACCGTGTAAACCGTGGCGCCCTGGACGTTGGCCTCACCCAATGTGTCCGCGTGAATCGATATGAACAGGGCGGCGCCGCGCTGGCGCGCGAAGCGCACGCGGTCGTCGAGGGCGATGAACACGTCTTCGCCGCGGGTCAGCATCACGCGCAGGCGACCCTGCGCCTCGATCTTCGCCTTCAGCGCATTGGCGAACTCCAGAACTATGGCCTTCTCCAGTTCGCCGTGCTTGCTGGCGGCGCCGACGTCCACGCCGCCATGGCCCGGATCGATGACCACCAGGGGCAGAAGCGGCTGCGCGGCCTTGTCTGGACCGCTCGCGGGCGCGGCGGGAGGGGCGATCACGGGCGCTGCGGCGGCGATGCGCGCATGTTCCGCCGCGCCTTCGGCGAATTTGGCGGCGTCGACGGGCGCCAGGTCAATTTCGAGCCTTGCGCCCTCGGGGCGTTCGACGCTCTCCGCGCGCAGAACCTTCGCCGGGCGTGCGAGGTCGATCACGACGCGCGAGCGGCCCGGTGCGAATTGTCCAAAGCGGTATGATTTCACCAATGAAGTCGGAGGGATGTCGTTCCTGCCCTCATGAGCCTGGCGGCCAGTCGCCGGATCGAGCCTGAAGGCCACTTCGGGCAGATCAACGATGATCCTGTCGGGTCCCGACACCGAGAATGCCTCCGCCCGGACAGTGCCCGACATTTCGAACAGCAGGCGCGTATGGTCGCCGCGTTGTTCGAGGCGGGCCGCTATGGCGGACAAGACCCCCGCGCTTCCCGGGGTGGCAATGGCTTGTGGCGGTGCGCCGGCTTCGGCCGCTTTCGCCAGAGGAGTCCCTGCGCCAGTAGCGAACAGGATCAGGCAGGCGGCAATCGAGGACAGGCTCAAAAACAAGGGGGAGAAGCGCGAATCGTCGGTCACTCAAAAAACCTCAACGACGGCGGCGCGATCGCGCGGGGCGGCAAACCAAGCCGGTTTTGAACCCTTAGGGTTACGAGAGCGTTAACGCCGCAACCGCGCTTTAGCTAGACCAGTCTGTCGTTTACCCTAGTTTTGCCATCCATTCCACAGGGCGTGCGCAGGACGCTTGCGGTAATTTGGCCCAGACGCTATGTAATAAGGCGTCCCAAAGTGAGGCTGAACGCCGCGCGACGAATGCGCAGCGGCCGCGTCCGAGGTCGAAGCGCCGGTTTCTAGGGATAGTCAAATGCTTCGGTAGCGTTTTCCAGGCGCGAGCCGATTGAGTTGTGTGCCATTCTTGGCGCCCGAAAGGTTTTTTGTGACGAGCTCATGGCCAGTCTTTGTGGCTAAGCCCATGATAGGCGACAGCCCAGAAATGCGTTTTGCACGCCCCGAAGGCGCGCTTTCGCAGATTGGCGCTTACGTCATGATCCGTCGCTTTTTTGCTCTGATCGCCAGCCGGCGGAGCCTCAGCCGCTCCTGCCTCGATCGATCGGAAAATCTGTCAGCCGGCCTCCGCGCCGGTCAGCGTACACGAAGTCACACAGCTTCTTCTCCTTCTCCAGACACAAGCGTTTGCGCCGAAAGGCATCGCCGAACAGCGGCCGCCGGACTCCAGGACGAGTCCGGGCGGATGCCGCCGGCCTTGCATCGCGCGACGCGGCAAAGAGTTTCACATGGCCAACAAAATGTTAATCGACGCCTCCCACCCGGAAGAAACCCGGGTGGTGGTGTTACGCGGTAACAAAGTCCAGGAATTCGATTTCGAGGCCGCAGACAAGAGACCGCTCCGGGGCAATATCTACCTCGCCAAAGTCACGCGCGTGGAGCCTTCGCTTCAGGCGGCCTTCGTTGATTACGGAGGAAACCGTCACGGATTTCTCGCCTTTGCCGAAATCCACCCGGACTACTATCAGATTCCCGTCGCGGACCGCCTCGCGCTTCTGGAGGAAGAAAGCCGCGCACATCGTCAGGCGGAGGAGGAAGACCACCGTCCGCAGCGGCAGGAGCGCGGCCGTCGCTCGCGGCGCCGTCACAATGACAGCGCCGAAAAGCGCTCTTTCAGAGACGACGCAGTTGTCGTAGGGCCCGCCAAGCTGGCTGGCGAAGATGGCGAGCAGCCGATTCCGGGCGATGCGCAGCCCTATGATTTGCAGCCGTTCGAGGCCTATGGCGAAGAGCATGGAGGCATGGAGCCTCTGGACGCCGGGAGCGTTGCGCCTGATATCGAGTTCGGGCTCCATTGAAAGCGCAGCCGCTTCCATCGAGGCGCCAACTCCTTCGGAAATAGGCGAGCCGCAACCCGTGAACGAAGCGCCTCGGGATGACGCCGAGCATCCAGCCGCGCTCAACGAAGCCGAGCAGGGGGACGAACCGTCCCGGCATCCGGGACTTGAGCCGCTGATCTCGATCGATCCTTCGGGCTTCGGCGTGGTCGAAGTCAGCTCCGCCGAGGAAATCGGCTTCGAGCCCATCGAGCAGGACCATGAGATAAAGGCCCGCCGCAAGGACGAACGCGACGAAGAACATGAGCGCGCGCGCGAGGAGGCGCGCGAGCGTCCGGCCAATGATGATGACCACGACGACGACCACGATCATGACGACGAGGCCGACCACGTCGAGCATATAGGCGGCGATGCGATGGAGGAGGTTCCCTATCGCAGCGCCCGCCCGCGCCGGCAATATAAAATTCAGGAAGTGATCAAGCGCCGGCAAGTTCTGCTGGTGCAGGTCGTGAAGGAAGAACGCGGCAACAAGGGCGCCGCGCTCACAACCTATCTCTCGCTGGCGGGACGCTTTTCCGTATTGATGCCCAACACCGCGCGCGGCGGGGGCATTTCGCGCAAGATCACCGACGGCGCCGATCGCAAGCGGCTCAAGGAAATCGTGCACGAACTCGAAGTGCCCGAGGGCATGGGTGTGATCCTGCGCACGGCCGGCGCGACCCGCACCAAGCCCGAGGTCAAGCGGGATTTCGAATATCTCCTGCGCATGTGGGAAAATGTTCGCGAGCTGACCCTTCGTTCCAGCGCGCCGACCCTGGTCTATGAAGAAGGCTCGCTGATCAAGCGCGCCATTCGCGATCTTTATGGCCGCGACGTCGACGAGGTGATCGTCGCTGGCGAGGATTCTTACCGCGAAGCGCGCGACTTCATGCGCATGCTGATGCCGAGCCATGCGAAGAATGTGAAGCTCCATCGCGAGCCCGTTCCGATCTTCGCCGAGTCGGGCGTCGAGGCGCAGCTCGATGCGATGTTCTCGAACCAAGTGACGCTGAAATCCGGCGGCTATCTCGTCATCAACCAGACCGAGGCGCTCGTCGCGATCGACGTGAACTCGGGCCGCTCGACGCGCGAACACAATATCGAGGATACCGCGCTGCGCACCAATCTGGAGGCCGCCGACGAGGTGGCGCGCCAGCTGCGCCTGCGCGATCTCGCCGGCCTCATCGTGGTCGACTTCATCGACATGGAGGAAGGCCGCAACAATCGCGCGGTGGAGCGCCGCATCAAGGATGCGCTGAAAAACGATCGCGCGCGCATCCAGGTGGGACGGATTTCGCATTTCGGCCTTCTGGAGATGTCGCGTCAGCGCATTCGCGCGGGCGTTATCGAGGGATCCACGGTTCCCTGTCCGCATTGCCTCGGCGCGGGCAATGTGCGCTCGACTGCTTCGATCGCCTTGCATGTGTTGCGCGTGCTCGAAGAAGCGCTGGTGCGCAGCTCCGCGCATGACATAACCCTGCGCACGCGCGCGGCGGTCGCACTCTATATCCTGAATCAGAAGCGTAACCATCTGCAAGGTCTGGAGCGGCGCTTTGGGGTGCATATCACTGTCGGCGCCGATGACACGCTGACCGGCGCCAATTATCACGCGCTTGAGCGGGGCGAGCCGGCCTCGGGCGTGCGCGTTCCAACCCCGCAGCATTTGCGTGTTGATTCCCTGAGCATCGAGCCGCTGCCGGAAGAGATTGCCGACGAAGAGGTCGAGGAAATCGTCGAGGCGGTTCAGGAACCGATCTGGGAAAGCCGGCGCGGGCAGGGAAGGGGCGAAAGATTTGGCTTCGACCGCCAGACTGCGCCGCGCGCCGCCGAGAATGGAGACGCCGAAGCCGATGCCGCGCCGCGCGCGGAGGGCGACGAAGAGGGCGAGGGGTTCTCGCGCTCGCGTCGGCGCCGTCGGCGCCGCGGTCGCGGCGGCGGCGGAAACGGACAGATCGGGGAGCTCGCGCAGCCCGGCGCCGACCAGCCTTCAGACGACGCCCTGGCCTTCATGGCCCAGATCGAGGGCACGCCAGCGCCTGTCGAAGAGACTCGCCGTTCGGAAGGGCGGGGCCGTGGGCGTGGACGCGGGCCGGGACGCTGGACCCGTTCGACGCCGCTGGCGCCAGAGTTCCGGGAGCCCGAGATTTTCCCCGTGGACGAGGGCGCCCGCTACAGCGCCGATTTCGTCTCTCCGGCCGAGGCGCATTTGCCGCAATATGGCGACACGCCGGAAGCGTCTGCGCCTTCCGAGCCGGGTGAGGCCAACGTTGCCCAAAACGCGCTCCAGGGACAACCGCATGAGAGTCCCGCGGCTCACGCGCCCGAACCCGAGCAATCGCCGCCGCCCGCTGTTTCTGTGACGGCTCCGGTGGAGCCCGCTGCGGAAGCGCCGCCTCAGGCCAAGGCGGAGACCGTGATCACGCGGGCTGATCCTGCCCAGCCCAAAAAGGGCGGGTGGTGGCAACGCGCGAAAGCCACATTGAGCGGCGGCGAGTGATTGCTATTTCGAACGGCTCAGCCAGTCGGCGAGCCGTTCGACGCCCATAGCGACATCTCCCGGGGCGCCGGAATAGGAGATTCGCAATGTGCAGGCTCCCCGCGCGCGGTCAAAATCCACGCCGGGCGTCACGGCGACGCCGGCCTCCTCGAGCAAATCCGCGCAGAACCGCGACGAGTCATGCGTCAAATGCGAGACGTCGGCGTAGATGTAAAAGGCCGCGTCCGGGGGAGCGAAGCGGGGCAAACCGATTCGCGGCAGCCGCTCCAGCAAAAGCGCGCGGCTCCTTGCGTAGCCCGCCTTGATCGCTTCCAGCTCCGCCGTTGCGTCGAAAGCCGCCATCGCCGCGCGTTGTGACAGTCTTGGCGCGCAAATGGCGAGCGACTGCTGTAGCCGTTCCAGCGGCCGGATCAGGCCGAAAGGCGCGATAGCCCAGCCGAGCCTCCAGCCGGTCATCGCGTAATATTTGGAGAATGAATTTATGACGATCGCGTCTTGCGAAAAGCGCAGGGCTGTCTCGGCGCGTCCCTCATATTCGAGGCGGTGATAGATTTCGTCGCTGACAAGAACGATGCCGGCCTCTTGGCAAAACTCGCATATTTTCTCGAGCGTCCGCGGGTCGACCATGGTTCCGGTCGGATTGGCCGGGCTCATCAGCAGAAGGCCGTCCAGACGCTCCCGCCGATGCGCGGCCTCGATCAATTCGGCCGTGGGCGCGAAGCGGGTTTCCTCGCCGACATCTATTGCAACGCCGATGAGCCCGAGCGCCTCCAGAATATTGGCGTAGGCGGGATAGCCTGGCTGGACCAGGCCGATTTTCGCGCCCGCGTCGAAGCCGCCCAGAAAGGCAAGCAGGAAAGCGCCCGATGAACCGGTTGTGACGATGATCCGCTCCGGCGACGCCTCCACGCCATAGTGCTCGGCGTAGTGGCGCGAGATGCGCGAGCGCAACTGGAAATCGCCCATCGCCTCACCATAGCCGATCGCGCCCGCGCGCAGCGCTTCGGCCGCCGCCTCTCTAATCCGCGACGGCGCGGGCGCGCCGGGTTCGCCCAGCTCCATATGAATGATTCGACGTCCCAACTCTTCCAGACGCCGGGCCTGACGCAATACGTCCATCGCCATGAAAGGCGCGATTGCGGCTCGAGTTGAGGGCTTCGGCATTGGGGGGGCTTGGACACGGAGGGGTTGGGCGTGGATATATCTCGTCTATAACGCATTCGCGCGCGAATTGCGGCCCGGCGAGAAATATTCGATTGTCCAGCGTGCGCCCCGCATTAGTCGCTGAGCCTCATTGCGGCGCAGCGCCTCGCCACATGAATTCATGAACATTTCGGCGCTTCGCCGACGTTGCCCGGCTCTCGGGCGAGAGCGCGTACGCCCGGGAGAACAGAAAGAGACGGCTGGGCTTCGCCTTGTCCGGCGCGTTGGGCCAGTGTAGAAAATTTCCGGCAAGTGGGCGTGTCGCTGAGCGTGTCGGGGAAACCTGTTGAGTTTTCGCTTCGTAAAATATTTATGGTTTGTTTTTTGCGCTATTTTCATGAGCGGTTGCGAGCCTGCGCGGGAGCCTGTGATCGGCGAATGGGATTCTGCTCCGCTTTCCGAGCCTTTGCCGCGCGGGAATTCTTCGAAGGTGAGCAGCGGTCTTTCGGTGATGTCGACGGGTCGGGGCGGCCCTGCCCAGGTCGTTTATGGCGACGGGCGGCTGGTGGGCTCCGAGAGCGGCAAGCGCGGGCGGGGCGGCGCCGCAGCCATTCTCGAGGACGGGGTCACGCTGAACATGGTCAATCTGCCGATCGCCCAGGCAGCGAAGATCATGCTCGGCGACATCATGGGGGTTGATTACGTCGTCGACCCGAAGCTGGACGGGACGGTTACGGCGCATACGGTGCGCCCGCTGACGAAATCGGCGGCGATGACTCTTTTTCAATCGGCCTTGCACAGCTCGGGGGCCGCGCTGGTCGAGACGGGCGGGCTTTACAGGATCGTGCCGGCCGATCAGGCGGCGAGCGCCGGCGGCGACATAGTTGTCGGCCGGCGCGGCGTCGATTCGGAGCGTCTTGGCGGCGGCGCCGAGGTGGTGCAACTGCGTTATGTCTCGGCGGCGGAGATGAAGCGCCTTCTGGAGCCGATCTCGCCGCATGGCGCGATTGTCGCGGCGGACAGCGGCCGCAACACGCTGTCGCTGTCGGGATCGCCTCAGGACGTCGCCACGGTCAAGGACGCCATTGCGGCCTTCGACATCGACACGATGCGGGGCATGTCCTTCGCGCTGGTTCCGGTGACGAGTTCGGACCCGGACGCGATGGCCGAGGATCTTCGCAATGTATTCGGGGCGGAGAAGGAAGGGCCGATGGGCGGCATGATCCGCTTTATCGGCAACAAGCGTCTTTCGGCGATACTGGTGATATCGCCGCAGGCGAAATATCTGGACCGGGCGCGGGCCTGGATCCACCGGCTGGACACCCGCGCGCAAGGCAACGAGAAGCAGTTTTTCAGCTATCGCGTGCAGAACCGCCCGGCCAAGGAGCTGCTGCAGATCATCGCCTCCATGTTCGGGAGCTCGGGCTCCGGGCGGGGGAACAATGTCGCGCCGCGTTTTGGACAGGCGTCGCTGTCCTCGGACGGTTCGGGCTCCAGTTCCACGCCGGGGGGGAACGGCCTGCCGATCGGCGGCGCCGCTGGCGGCGGCGGGCTTGGGTCTTCAGGCGGACTTGGCGCTCCGGGAGGCGGACTTGGCTCTCCGGGAGGCGGGCTTGGAGGCGGACTTGGCGCTCCAGGCGGAGGGCTTGGTTCATCGGGAGGGATTGGGTCGCAGGGAGGCGGGTTTGGATCCTCCGGCGGGATCGGCCAGAACGGCTCAGAACGGCGGCGGGCTGAACTCGGGCGGGGCTTTTGGCGCGCAGGGCGTCAATGGCCAGCAGGCGGTTTCCGTGGCCGACGACCGTTTCAAGCTTGCGGTGGACGACGCCAAGAACGCGCTGGTGATCATGGCGACGCCCGACGATTACAAGCGGGTGCGGCGGGTTCTGGAGGCGCTGGACGTGCAGCCCAACCAGGTTTTCATCGAGGCGACCATCGCCGAGGTCGACCTCAACGATCAGCTGAACTTCGGCGTGAACTGGTATTTCCAGCACAAGGCCAGCAATATCGGACTGTCAAACAGCTCCAGCACGCCGATCACGCCGAACGACAGCCTCGGCGGCAACCTGATCGGCGCCGGCATGGCCAGCGCCTTCCCGGGCTTCTCTTATGCGCTGCGGGGCGCCAGCGCGATGGTCACGCTGAACGCGCTCAACCAGATCACCAAGGTGAATGTGCTGTCGACGCCCTCGCTGACCGTGCTCGACAACCGGCAGGCGCAATTGCAGGTGGGCGACCAGATCTCGGTCACCACCTTCACCGCCTCGACGATCAACACCACCGGCGCCTATTTCAACGGCGCGCAATATCTCTCGACCGGCGTCATTCTTTCGATCACGCCGCATATCAGCGAGAGCGGCAGCCTGATGCTGGAGCTGGAGCAGGAAGTCTCCAACGTCGACCCGAACACGCCGGCCGGCGCGCAGAACCCGAACATTCAGCAGCGCCGGATCAAGACCCAGGTCATTGTCGCGGACGGCGAGTCGGTGATGCTGGGCGGCCTGATCCAGAGCCAGCGCTCCCTCGACACCACCCAGGTTCCGGTCGTCGGCGACGTGCCCGTGCTCGGCACATTGTTCAAGCAGAAGGCCGACGCCATCACCAAGAGCGAGCTGCTCATCATGATCACCCCGCATATCGTGCACACATCGAACGACGCGCGCGAGATCACGGCGGAATATCGCCGCAAGCTCTTCCAGATAACCCAGAACGCAAAAGCCAGACCCCACACAATCGAGCAAAGCGCCAGAAGAGTCCTCCTCGATCAGTGAGGGGGGCGTGGCGCAATCTCAGCATCGTGGAAGCGCACCAGCATTTCCCGGCGAGACGGAACGCAAGAGATCCTTGTATCGGATGGAGCCTTGTCGCAGCTCTCGAATTGCGAAAGGTTCGGCCTCCGGCGTGGCTCCCGCGAGTCCCTGTCGGTATTGAACGTCGATGACGACGTCCTGCACGCCCGTCTGGCCGCTCGCCAGTCTCGCTTCGGCATGCAGAAGAAAAACTCCGCTCGCGCCATTTTGTTTGAAAGTATTTGAAAAGCGAGGGTCGCGCCGATCGAGCGCGTTGGGGAATGGCGCCGCCTCCAGCGCGCTGACGTCCTGTGGCGAGTAGCCCGCCAGCGCCGCGAAGAGCGCCGGTGGCGCGGTTTCATTATTCACGCCTGACAGGCGTGAATGAACCGTCAAATAGGGGAGCAGCTCGCGCACAAGCGAAGCCTCGATTCCTTCGACCTGATAAAGCTCAAAAATCGTGTTGAATTGCGCCTGGGCGCCCTTGGCTTGAAGGCCCCCGGGTTGCCCGGAACCAGCATCACGCGGCGTGCGGAAGGCCACGATGGCGTTCGCGGCGATATCAGCTTCCCGCAGACCAAGGCCAAACCCGCCGAGCATGGCTTTCAGCAAAGCCTGGGGGGCGGCGTTCAGGTCAACTTTGCCGCCTTCGTCTTCGATCGCGACAACCACCGCCGCGTCGCCGAATCCGCAAAGAAGGGGATGGCCGTCGTGGATTTTCGCGGGATCCGCGTTCGCCGCAGCGGCTTGCCCCGCAGGTGGCGTCCCCCCGAGCCCCAAGGCGCCCGGCTGAGGCGTCTGCTGTTCCTGCGAAAGCGTGAGCATCGCCTTGTTCACCACGCCCTGGGCAATCAATCTCGCCCGCGCGCCGCCGGCTATATTGAAGGCGGACTGCACGCGGAGCTTTGCCGCCGTCATGAAGGAGACGACCAGCAATGCGATTATTCCAAGTCCCCAAATGACGATTACTAGCGCATAACCGGCGCGGCGTTTACTCGCCCGCGCTCTCCCCAATCTTCGCTTGCAGGGACGGTCGGGGCGAAACATGGACTTTTTCCGCGCGGCGATTCTGAAACCGTCATTTTCGGCAAGGCGCCGGAAGCGGCGCGCCAAATCGTTTGAAGCCGGCCTCGGTCAAATTCCCCAAACCCCAATAACATGGGCGAGGCAATTTGGTTCTTGGCGAACACGCCTCTTGAGGACTTCTGGTTGCGGGGGCCAGATTTGAACTGACGACCTTCAGGTTATGAGCCTGACGAGCTACCGGGCTGCTCCACCCCGCGCCAAAAGAACAGTCCTTACTTAGGCGACGGCCGGCGCAAACGCAATGGAGAGGCGGCGAATTCAGGCGGCGAGATCGGCCACCACCGCGTCGAGGATCGGGAATCCCTCGGAGCTCACGCGCAGGCGGCTCTCGCGGGTATATTCCACGAGGCCGTCGCCGATCAGCTCGGAAATCCGCGATTGCGCCAGCTTCTTGCCTGTAAGGAGAAAATAGCGTTGCGGGTCGATGCCTTCGCGCAGACGCAAGCCCATCAGCAGAAACTCGTCGCCCTGCTGCTCCGTGGTGAGCAGATCATCCTCTACGAGGCCATGTCCTTCGGTCTCGACGCAGGTGAGCCACATCTCGGGGTGGCGCTCAGTGGATTGGGCGCGGCGTCCACGCGGCGTGTTCAGGCGGCCATGCGCCCCGGGTCCGACGCCTGCATATTCGCCATAGCGCCAATAGACCAGATTGTGGCGGCATTCCGAGCCGGGGCGCGCGTGGTTAGAAACTTCATAGGCGGGCAGTCCGGCGCGCGCGGTCGCCTCCTGCGTGACGTCCCAGAGCGCGCGCTGCGCTTCCATGTCCGGCACCACAAGTTTCCCCGCGTTGAACATGCGCTCGAACATTGTGTCGGGCTCGATGGTGAGCTGGTAGAGCGAAAGATGCTCGGGCGCATATGCGAGCGCGAGGTCGAGCTCCTTGCGCCAGGCTGCGGTTGTCTGGTCAGGGCGGGCGTAGATGAGATCGAACGAAGTGCGCTGGAACACCGAATTGGCGATGCTGAGCGCGGCGAGCGCCTCGGCGACCGAATGCTGACGTCCGAGATTTTTAAGGTCGAAATCGTTGAGCGCCTGAATGCCCAGCGAAACGCGATTGACGCCCGCCGCCTTGAAGCTGCGAAAGCGCGACGCCTCGACGCTTGTGGGATTGGCTTCGAGCGTGACTTCGACGTCCTTGGCGACGGTCCAGTGCTTGGCGATCTCGTTCAGGATCGCTTCGACCGTGCTCGGCGCCATCAGCGAAGGCGTGCCGCCGCCAAAGAACACCGAGCGCACCTCGCGACCGGGGGCGAGCGCGGCGCGATGGGCAAGTTCAATGCGAAAGGCGTCCACGAAGCGGTCCTCGTCGACGTCGCCACGGCGCACGTGGCTGTTGAAATCGCAGTAGGGGCATTTCGACAGGCAAAACGGCCAATGAACATAGACGCCGAAGCCTGGGTCGAATGCGTTTCGAATCGTCGCGGCCATGCCGCCTTATCGCATGACATGGTTAAAAGGTCACGCAAGGGTCCGCGCGCGGCGAGGCGCCAGGGCGCCTCTAGAAGTGCGCCGGATCAAAAATGCCGGGATATTCCGGTATTTCTGCTAGATTGGCGCGGAAGCATTCGCCGTGGCACGACCAGGTCTGCCATTTTCCTTCCGCGGTTTCGACAGTCACGCGGCAGGGGTTTGGATCTTTGTTTTCAATCTCCTTGCCGCAGAAGCAGCAGGGGCCAAAAGAGACTTTCATCATTTCCTCGGTCGTAGTCGTGCGATTTGTATCAACGTGGCTTCTGGAACAAAGAAGGGCGTCAGCGGACTTGAAGTTTCCGCCGACGCCAAGATTACGGCCGCGCCCTTGCGATTCGGGCTTTGACCTTATCGCTGCAATAAATCAGTTCTTCTTCAGCAGGTCGCGAATTTCGCCAAGCAGAACCTCGGTCTTGGTCGGTTCGGCCGGCGCAGGGGCCTCGGCGGGCTTCTTGAAGCGTTCGAGCTGTTTGATGACGATGAAGATCACGAAGGCGACGATCAGGAAGTTGACGACGACGGTCAGAAATTGGCCCCAGCCGATGACGGCGCCAAGCTTCTTGGCTTCCTCATAGGTCATTTCCGAGTGAACGGCGCTTGAGAAAGAAAGATAGTGGTTGGAGAAATCAATGCCGCCGGTGATGAGACCGATAATGGGCATGAGCATGTCGTCGACGAACGACGACACGATCTTGCCGAAGGCGCCGCCGATGATCACCGCCACGGCGAGATCGACGACATTGCCCTTCATGATGAATTTCTTGAAGTCTTCCAACATAATTTCATCTCCATGGGGCGTATTGATCGGAGCGCTCTAATTTATCGCGGCGCTTTTCGCGCCGCCGCTCATGACGCCCCGGAAGCCTAGCTTTTGTGCGCGGTCCGTCAATCCATTTTGCTGGAATCTCAGTGGGTTCAGTTAACCTCAAGATATGGCGGCGTTATTTTTGCTGCGGCGCGAGAGAGGCGCGCGCGAGCGCCTGAAAAGCCCGCGCCCGGTGCGACAAAGCGACTGAGCCGTCTCCCGGCAGCGCGTGTTTTTCCGCCGACATCATCTCGCCGAAAGTCTTGTCGAGCCCATCGGGCAGAAAAATCGGATCATAGCCGAAGCCCTTGGTTCCGCGCGGCGGGAACACCAGCACGCCGTCCACGCGGCCCTCGAATTCTTCCCTGTGCCCATCCGGCCAGACGATCGCCAGCGCGCAGATGAAATGCGCGGTGAATGGCGGCTTGACGCCGCGATCCTTCAGCTCCCGTTCGACGCGGGCGATGGCCGCGCCGAAGTCGCGGTTTTCGCCGCCCCAGCGCGCGGAATAGACGCCGGGCGCGCCGTCCAGCCCGTCGACGCACAGCCCCGAGTCATCGGCGAATGCAGGCAATCCTGAAGCTTGCGCGGCGGCCTGCGCCTTCAGCAGCGCATTGCCGCGAAAGGTAGTCTCGGTCTCCTCGGGCTCGGCGAGGCCCAGTTCGCCCGCGCTCACCGCATCGACGCCATAGGGGCCGAGCAACTGCTGCAACTCCCAGAGTTTTCCGGGGTTGTGCGAGGCGATGACGAGACGTCCCTCGATCTTGCGCGCGCTCACGCCAGCGCCGCCTTCTGGAGCGAGACCAGGTCGGAGACGCCCTTTTGCGCAAGCTCCATCATGTGCTGCAGTTCTTGCGGCGAAAACACCGCGACTTCCGCCGTCGCCTGGATCTCGACGAGTCCGCCGGATCCGGTGATGACGAAGTTTGCGTCGGTCTGCGCCGTGGAGTCCTCGGCGTAATCGAGGTCGAGAACCGGCTTGCCGTTGAAGATACCGCAGGAGATGGCCGCGACATGGTCGCGCAACGGATTGTCCTTGATGATCGAGCGCGCGCGCATCCATTCGAGGCAGTCGCGCAGGGCGATCCAGGCGCCAGTGATCGAGGCGGTGCGCGTGCCGCCGTCGGCCTGGATCACGTCGCAGTCGATCATGATCTGACGCTCGCCAAGCTGGGGCAGATTGGTCACGGCGCGAAGCGAGCGGCCGATCAGCCGCTGGATTTCCTGCGTCCGACCGGAGGGTTTTCCCGAGGTGGACTCCCGCTTTGAGCGCGTATGGGTGGCGCGGGGAAGCATTGCATATTCGGCGGTGACCCAGCCGCGTCCCTGACCGCGCAGCCATGGCGGCGGCTTGTCTTCCAGCGACGCCGCGCACAGGACATGGGTATTGCCGAATTTGACGAGGCACGAGCCCTCCGCGTAGCGGGCGACGCCGCGCTCGAAGCTGACGGGGCGCATCTCGTCTAACGCGCGTTTGCTGGGACGCATAAAGGCTCCTGGGTCTAGGGTGCGGCTTTCTAACGCGCTTTGCCGCCGGATGGAAGCAGGCGGGAGCGCCCATTTCGCCCGCGAATTCACCGCGTTCTTGAGCATTTGCAGTAAAAGCCGCGCCGCTGTGCGAGAAGCTTTCCACCTTGCCTTCGTTCTCTCATGGTGGGACGATCCCGTAACGGAGCCGACCAAGGGCGTTTTAATGGCGCCCGCCGCAGCCTTCTGGTTGTGTCGAAACTCTGGCTCCGGCGAACAAGGAGCAGGCCATGGGCGGGAACGGGAATGACCACGGCAGAAGAATCGTGGGGCCGAGGCTGATTGCGCTGATCGGTCCCTTTCAAAGCGGCAAGACCAAATTGTTCGAGGCGCTTCTGGCGCGCGCGGGCGCTACGCGGGAGGGTGTCGCGGTCGGCGATTTGAGCCCCGAGGCGAAAACCCACCAGATGAGCGTCGAGGCAAACATCGGTCACGCCGATTATCTCGGCGATCAATACACCTTCATTGACCTTCCCGGCTCCCTGGAATTCGCGCATGAGGGGCGCAATGTTCTGCCGCTCGTCGACGCCGCCATCGTCGTTTGCGAGCCCGATCCGCGCAAGGTCTTCTCTTTGCAGCTTGTGCTGCGCGAACTTGAAGAACTGCGCGTGCCGCATCTCCTGTTCCTGAACAAGGTCGACGCAGCGAATTTCGGCGTGCGCGAAACGCTCGCCATGCTGCAACCCGCCTCGCGCACGCCGCTATTGCTGCGGCAAATGCCGATCTGGAAAAATGGCGTCGCCATCGGTTTCATCGATCTCGCGCTTGAGCGCGCATACGTTTATCGCGAGCACGCGCCTTCCGAAGTCATCGCCATTCCCGCTGGCGACGCTGCCGAGGAGAAGGAAGAGCGCTATTCGATGCTGGAGCGGCTCGCCGACTATGACGACCATCTGATGGAAGAGCTGATTACTGAAATAGAGCCGCCGCGCGACGAAGTGTTCGACGATCTCGCCAAGGAGCTTCAGGCGGGGCAGGTGGTTCCGCTGTTCATCGGCTCCGCCGCGCGCGGCGCGGGCGTGACCCGCCTGCTGAAGGCCTTGAGGCATGAGGCGCCCGGAGTCGCCCAGACGCGCGCGCGGCTAGGCGTTTCGGAAAAGGGGCCGCCGCTGGCGCGCATATTGCGCACGATCCATACGCCGCATGGCGGCAAGCTTTCACTTGCGCGCGTGCTGCGGGGAACATTTGTCGACGGCCAGTCCGTGCTTTCGCCGGGCGGCGAGGAAAAGATTTCCGGCCTCTCGCGCCTGCTTGGCGGCGCGCCCTCCAAGCGAACCGAAGCCGTTGAAGGCGATACTCTGGCCTTCGGCCATCTGGAAAACGCAGCGACGGGCGACACATTGACTGGCGATCCGCGCGGCGGCGTCAAGGATGTCGCGAAGTCGGCGGCGCCTCCTCCCGCGCCCGTCCACGCTCTCGCCTTGAAGGTGAAGGACCGCAAGGACGAGATGAAGCTGGCCAGCGCGATCGCCAGGCTCGTCGACGAAGACCCGGCGCTTGTCTATTTGCATGATCAGGCGCTGTCCGAGATCAAGCTCATGGGGCAGGGCGAGATGCATCTGCGTGTGGCGCTGGAGCGTCTGGCGTCGCGCTTTGGCGTGGCGGTCGAGGTTCAAAAGCCCACGGTCGCCTACAAGGAAACGATCCGCAAAACCGTTTCGGTGCGTGGCCGGCACAAGAAGCAGTCGGGCGGCCATGGTCAGTTCGGCGACGTCGCGCTTGAGGTCGGGCCGCGCCCGCGCGGGGAAGGCTTCGGCTTTTCCGAGCGCGTGCATGGGGCGCCGTGCCCAGGCAATATTTCTCCTCTGTCGAGGCGGGCTGTCACGACGCGCTGGCGCATGGGCCGCTCGGCTTTCCCGTCGTCGACGTCGAGGCCGTGCTGACCGACGGCTCCTATCACACGGTGGATTCGTCCGACATGGCCTTCCGCACGGCGGCGCGGATCGGCATGAGCGAGGCCCTGTCCATGGCGGATTCAGTGCTGCTGGAGCCGATGCTGGCGGTGACGATATTCACGCCCAGCGAGGGGATGTCCCGCGCGACCGGCATCGTCTCCGGACGGCGCGGCCAGATCCTGGGCTTTGGCCCGCGCGAAGGCTGGGACGGCTGGGACCGTCTCGAAACGATCATTCCCGAGGCCGAGATGGACAATCTGATCGTGGAGTTGCGCTCGGCGACGGCCGGCGCGGGATTCTATGAAGCGCGCTTCGATCATCTCGCCGAAGTGACGGGGCGTCTTGCTCGCGATGTGGTCGCGGCGCATGGCGGCAGGGGAAGCAGCGCGGCGTAACTCCATGCTGCATAAGTGACATGTGCGTTAAGGCGTCCGATGCGCCTGGGGCCAAGCTTCCGCTCGGCCCCAGACAATTGATAAATAAGTGGAAACTTTCTTTACCGCTGCGCGCGATGGTGCGGGCGGCCCGGCCTGTCGCCGTAAAGCAGTCAAGTCCGCGTTCCGAGTAAGCGTAAAATGAGCAGCGTGTTTCCTTCAAGCCTCTTGCAGAGCGACCGACCGCATTCGGGAGCCGTGAGGCCTGCGCCGGTCGTGCCGGCGAATTGGTTGATTTCCCAGCCCGCGGTTATTTCCGCGGTCCTGCTGTACGATTTTCTCGCCATCGTCGGCGCCGGCGTCGTCACTTATGACGCCTGGCACTCGGGCGAGAAGAATGATCTTCGCTTCCTCGCCTTTACTTCGCTCGGCGTCTGGCTCGGGGCGCTCTCGCTTCTTGGCGCACGCTGGGCCTATACGATCCGCGCCCTGTCCTCCGCGCCGCGACAGGCCGTCGATCTTGCGTTCGCCTTGCTGCTGTCCATGGCCGGGCTGGTCGTTTGCAGCGCCCTGCTGGATTTCTACACGCCAACGGAGAGGAACTGGCTGTCCTACTGGTTCCTTACCGCCTGGAGCGCTTGCTTGCTTGCGCGCTTCGCCGTGGCAGGGGCGCTTGCGCATTGGGCCGGCGAGGGCCGTCTGGCGCGCCGGGCGGTGATCGTCGGCGGTGGCGAACTGACAAATGAATTGATTCACCGTCTCGACGCGACGGCGAGCGCCGCGATCCAAATCCTCGGCATGTTCGACGACCGCGACAACGCCCGCTCACCCGAAAATGTCGGGCCGTATTTCAAGCTCGGGCGCTTCGACGATCTCGTGAGCTTCTGCCGCGAGCACAGGGTGGACCTGCTGATCATCGCGCTGCCTGGCGCGGCGGAGGATCGCATCCTCCATGTGCTCAAGAAGCTCTGGGTGCTCCCGATCGACGTGCGCATCGCCGCGCTCGGCAGCAAGCTGAAGCTTCGTTCGCGAGTATACAATTATATCGGAGACGTGCCGTTTCTCCCGGTGTTCGACAAGCCGATGTCCGACTGGAACGTCGCGCTGAAGTCGATCGAGGATCGTCTGCTCGCGGGACTTGGCGTCATTGTCCTGTCGCCGCTGCTGGCGCTCATCGCTCTGGCGGTGAAGCTCGACTCGCGCGGCCCCGTGCTGTTCAAGCAAATTCGTCACGGCTTCAACAACGAAAAGATCGAGGTCTACAAGTTCCGTTCGATGTATGTCGACCGGCTCGACGCCCACGGCGCGAGGCAGGTGACGAAAGACGACACGCGCGTGACACGGGTCGGGCGCATCATCCGCAAGCTTTCGCTCGACGAATTGCCCCAGCTGTTCAATGTGGCCTTCAAGGGCGATCTCTCTCTCGTCGGCCCGCGCCCGCACGCGTTGCAGTCCACCGCAGGAAATCGTTTGTACGACGAGGTGGTCGAGGGATATTTCGCGCGTCACCGCGTCAAGCCCGGCATCACCGGATGGGCGCAGGTCAATGGCTGGCGCGGCGAGACCGATACGGCCGACAAACTGGAGCAGCGCGTCGCGCATGATCTCTATTATATCGAGAACTGGTCGATGGCGCTGGACTTGCGAATCCTTTTGATGACGCCACTGGCGCTCATCACGGCCAAGAATGCTTATTGAAACCCAGGGCTTTCGCGGCGTTTGAATTCAGCGCTGGCGCAGATGGCATATTTTTTCATTTCCGCCGCGTCCGTCCGCGCGCCAATTGCAGCCGGCATGTGGCGGCGTTTGCTTGTAAAGATAGACCTTCGCGCGATGCTTTTGGTCAAAGCGCTGGTGCGAAAAGTCGTGTCCGCCAACATATACATTTCTGCCGAAATTCACTTCGGCTTGCGCGCCGCCGGTCGCCAGCAGGACGACGACGAGCGCAAGTTGGATCGCGCCTCGCGTCAATGGCCGTTCCCCGCGAGCCGCGCGGCGGCTTTCGCCTGTCCGATCAGCGGCAGCAAGACGGCGAGTTCCGGCCCGGTCTCGGCGCCCGTAAGGGCGAGCCGCAGCGGATGAAACAATGCCCGGCCCTTGCGGCCTGTCAGGGTCTTCACGGCTCCGGTCCACTGGCTCCAGGTTGACGCGTCCCAGGGCTCCTTGGGCAGCAGGTCGAGCGCCGCGCTGAGCAAGGCCTCGTCCTCGCGAACCGGCGCAATCTCGCCCTCGACCACGCGCCACCAATCCAGCACGTCGTCGAAACGCGAAAGATTGGCGCGCACGGCGAGCCAGAAGGGCTCGGCCTTGAAGCCAACTATGTCATGCGCTGCGAGGCGCTCCCTGACATCCTCGTATGAGAGTATCGCCAGAGTGCGATGCGTCAACGTCGCGAGATCCGCCGGATCGAAACGCGCCGGATTGCGCGATATGCGCGAAAGGTCGAAATGTCCGGCCAGTTCCTCCAGTGAATGCACGGCGCGCACCGCTTCCGAGGAGCCGGTCAGAGTCGCCAGCGCCGCGACCGCCAGCGGCTCATAGCCCTCTTCGCGCAAGGAGGCGATCGACAGCGATCCCGTGCGCTTGGACAATCCCTCGCCCGTTCCCGAAATCAGCAGATTGTGATGCGCGAAGACGGGGGCCGTGCGTTCCGGCGCCAGCGCCTCGAAGAGTTGCAGCTGCACCGCCGTGTTCGTGACGTGATCCTCGCCGCGAATGATGTGGGTGATTTCAAGATCAATGTCGTCGACGACGGAGGGCAGGGTGTATAGAAAACTGCCATCCTCCCGGATCAGAACCGGATCGGACAGCGAGGCGCAGTCGATGTGCGATTCGCCACGAATGAGGTCTGTCCACAGTATCGTCTTTGATTCCAGCAGAAAGCGCCAGTGCGGGCGCCGCCCCTCGGCTTCCCATCGTGCGCGCTCCTCGGGGGAGGCGTGCAAGGCGGCGCGGTCGTACACCGGCGGCAGTCCGCGCGCCTGTTGAATCTTGCGGCGCTTTTCCAGTTCTTCCTGCGTCTCGTAGCAGGGATAGAGCCGCCCCGCCGCGCGCAGCTTATCGGCCGCCGCCTCATAAAGCGCCGCGCGGTCGGACTGGCGCAGGGTCAGTTGCGGCGCAATGCCGAGCCACGCCAGATCGACCTCTATGCCTTGCGCGAAAGCCGCCGTGGAGCGGGCGAAATCGGTGTCATCGAAACGAAGCACGAATCTACCATTGTGCGTCGCGGCGAAGAGATAGTTGAACAGCGCCACACGCGCGTTGCCGATATGGATGCGGCCGGTCGGCGAAGGCGCAAATCTTACGATTGGAGTTGTCATGAGCAAGCTTCAACAAAGGTTTTCGAGGCGCTCCCGGCGGGAGGCAAATCTTTCACTGTCATCCTTTTGCCAAGACGGAGCGCAAATGTCAGGCGGAATATTGAACCTCCCGCGTCCGGGGCTGCGCACAAGCGCGCGAGCCGCGCCTGGAAACGCCCTCAAGACGCAGAAAGGCGCCTGTCGCCGCCGGCCCGACGATGACGCCGGCGAGATGCGCGCGATCCCGCCGGGCCTGGTTCGGCTTCGGCTCGCGATGCTGGACGCGCGGCTTTCGCAGTCGCCCTTCGAAGCCCAGCGCCGCCAAGCCTGACACAAAGCTCCACGAGACCCCCAAATGACGATTGTCGCTTATATCTGCGCCGCCTGGTGCCTGGCGCTGCTGGCCCTGAATTTTTCCGCGATCTTCGTGACCGCGCGCAAGTGCCGGGCGCGAGCGCGCAACCTTCCCGCTCCTCCAGACGCGCCGCCGGTTTCCGTGGTTCGGCCACTGCGCGGGCTGGAGACCTTCAGCGAAGAGACCTTGCGCGCCTCCTTCGAGCTGGATTATCCGGCCTATGAACTGCTGTTCTGCGTGCAGGGACTGCACGATCCGATCATTCCCGTGGTCGAGAGGCTGATGGCGGAATATCCATCCGTTCCCAGCCGGCTGCTGATCGGTGACGACTATGTGAGCGTCAATCCAAAGCTCAACAATTGCGTCAAGGGCTGGGAGGCCGCCAAATACGGCTATGTGGTGCTGGCCGACTCCAACGCCCTGCCGCCGCGCGATTACCTTCAGACCATGCTTGCGGCCTTTCGCGACGACACCGGACTAGTCATCTCCATGCCGATTGGTTCGCGCCCCGAGGGCTTCTGGGCCAATGTCGAATGCGCGATCCTGAACACGTTCCAGGCGCGCTGGCAGTACGGCGCGGAGGCGATCGGCATCGGCTTCGCCCAGGGCAAGAACATGATGTGGCGTCGCGAGGTGCTTGAGCGCGCGGGCGGCATCAGGGCGCTCGCCGGCGAGATCGCCGAGGACGCCGCCTCGACCAAGATCATCCGCGCGCAGGGTCTGAAGGTGCGGCTCGTGGACATGCCCTTCGAGCAGCCGCTGGGCTCGCGCACGGCGCGCGAGGTCTATTCGCGTCATGTGCGCTGGGCTCGGCTGCGGCGCGTGACCTTTCCGGGCTATTTCGCCCCGGAGTTCCAGAACGGCAGTTTCGCCCCGGTGTTTCTCGGGGCCTATGCGGCGCTGTTGTTCGAGGGAGACGTCGCCCTGACCGCGGGCGCCATACTGGGCTCTCTTTACGGCGCCGAAATCCTTCTGGCGCGCATCTGCGGCTGGGAGCTCAACTGGCGCCTGCCATTCGCGCTGCTCGCCCGCGACGTCATGTTGCCGGCCATGTTCGTCGACGCCTGCCTGTTCGACGATTTCGTCTGGCACGGCAATGAAATGACCGTGCGCGAGGAAGAAGAGACTACGACAGCGGGGTGAGCGGCAAGGATCCGCAAGCTTGAACATAGCCTCCGCTTAGGATTCATGATCAACGCAAAAATACCCGCCAAAGCCCTTAAACAGCGGGCGCCGGTAACTTAGATGCCGTAATGGCCCCGTCCCGAGCCTGATGGCGAAGGGCGGTGGCTTGTCCCCCGTGTCAAGATGAGCGGGGTCGCGGTTGAGGCCGACCCTGAACACAGGGGGTCGGAGGACAAGTCATGGTACATTACGCCGGAATCGACGTGTCATTGGAACTTTCGAGCGTCTGCATTGTGGACGCGGCGGGTAAAATCGCGCTCGAGGGGAAGGTCGAAAGCCATCCCGACGCGATTGTCGCCTTCATGCGCAAGACAGGACTTGCGATCGAGCGGATCGGGCTGGAGGCGGGGCCGCTGTCTCAGTGGCTTCACGCCGGCCTGACTAATGGCGGTTTCGAGACGGTTCTGCTGGAGACCCGTCACGTGAAGGCGGCGCTTTCGGCGATGACGGTCAAGACGGATCGTCGCGACGCGCGCGGTATCGCGCAGCTTCTCCGGATGGGCTGGTTCCGCCCGGTTCATTGCAAATCGCCGGGCTCCCAGGAAGTGCGAGCATTGCTCGTGGCGCGCAAGCAACTGCTTGCCAAACTGCTGGACATCGAATTCAGCATCAGAGGCATTTTGCGCGGCTTCGGGCTGAAGATGGGCGTTGTGACGCGCACGGGTTTCGAGGCGCGCGTGCGGGAGTTGTGCGCCGGCCAGGCGATGTTGGAGCAAATCGCCGAGGCGGTACTGGCGGCGCGCGCCGCTTTGCGGAAGGAATATTCGAAGCTGCACAAGACAATGCTGGCGCTCGTGCGGCGGGACGAAATTTGTCGGCGACTGATGAGCGCGCCGGGCGTGGGGCCCCTCGTGGCGATCACCTTCAAGACGGCGATCGACGATCCGGCACGGATCCGAAAATCCAAAGGCGTTGGCGCGTTGTTGGGGCTGACGCCGCGAAAATATCAATCCGGAGAGACGGACGTGACGGGCCACGTCTCCTGCGTCGGCGACACGATGGCGCGCACCGCGCTTTATGAAGCGGCCAACGCCATATTATCGCGCATCACGCGTTTCTCGGCGCTGAAGCGCTGGGGAATGGATGTCGCCAAACGGCGCGGGACGACGCGGGCCAAGGTGGCGGTGGCCCGCAAACTCGGCGTCATTTTGCATCGGATGTGGGTCGACGGAACGAACTTTCGCTGGACAAAGGAGACGTTGCCGGCAGCCGGGCCTGCCAACGCGTGAACGTCGCAGAAAAGAGAATTCGAGGCGGTCCTTTCCGAGGGCTGTTTCGTTCGGGGTCCCGTCGCCGGGACGATGGAGAGGGTGAAGCCGTAAGATGGGCAGTGGGCGTCACATGACGGACCACGCGCCGTTAGATAGGCTCACCTTTTCCTCTGATCGCATCATGTGGCGACCTTCGCGTCGACCACGGACGGAAGCAAGAGACCGGCGATGAAGACGACGGATACGGATCGCAGGCGCCGCGCTTGCTACGGCGCTAGAGCGCGTGCTCGCGCGGCGCGCCAGAGATTGAAGAATTTGACACATGGGACTTGACGCCGAGGGGGCCATTACGGAAGCCCGTCTTATTCACGCCATCGCCGCGCATTGCTGATTTTATTCGCGCCGTGATTCCGGACGCAATTCCGCGATGCGTCCTTTCGCTGGGTCGGTCGGCACTTTGAACGCGTTGGAGTTGGATGTGGTTGCTCTGGGGCGCGGAGACTATCTCTGCCCCGTCGTTCACGGCCCCGCCGGCTGTAAGGCGCCGGCAAGAATTCGAAACAGTCCAGCCTGCGGACAGGCGGTGGCGAGCGCGAGTTTGATGCGGCTTGCGGTCTCGACGATGCGGGCGCCGATCTTCAGCAGCTTTTCGCGTAAGGTCACGAATTCGGCGACGGCGAGCGGATTGGTTTTGGGGATAGCGTCACGCAATTCGAGCATCAGCCAATAGGCGGCGGTATGCAGAACGAGCCGCATCTGATTTGCGAGCGGCGAACGGCAGGAGGTGCGATCCGACGCCAGTTGGCTCTTGTGCAATTTGATCAGATTTTCCATCTGGCCGCGCGCGCAATAGAGCGTGTCGTAGATATGTTCGGGCGAACCATTGGCGATGTTGGTGACGACGTAGCGGATGTCGAGCCCGAGTTCCGTCGCCTCGATGCGGGCGCAGACGCGGCGCTCGGCTCTCCATGATTTGGCGGCGTAGTTCGTTTGCGCATAGCCGCGCAGGACGAGTATCTGTTTCAACGCGCGGCGAGTGCGAATATCGTCGGCCTCGAAATCAACGGCGGCGGCGAGAATCTTGTTGCCGGACAGTCCGAAAACATAGTCGAAGCCATTGTCCTCGCACCAATCCATTACCTCGCGGCGGCCATAATGACCATCGCCTCGGATGGTGATCCTGGTCGTCGGCCAATGTGCGCGGATGCGGCGGATGATCCGGCGCAAATGGCCGCGCACTTCCGCGCCGGACGGGGTTTTGCCAGGCCGCAAAATGATGGCGACGGGGCGTCCCGTGGCGGTGTCGTAAACATGGATTGGCAGGAAGCAGCGCTCGTCGTAATGCGCATTGAACAGCGACAACTGCTGATGGCCATGCGCGACATCGCAGGTGTCGTCGATATCGAGCGTGACCGCTTGCGGCGGCTTGGCGTAACTGGCGCAATAAACATCGACGAGGACGCCGCAAAGCTTCACGATTTCGCGCAAGGTCGGCGCGTTCTCCCACCGTGACATGGTCGGCTGCGAGCACAGATCGTCGCCCGTATCGGGCAAGCGCCCGCAAGCGATCTTGAAAGCCGGATCCCTGCGCAGATGATCGAGGTCGTCCGCATCCTCGTAGCCGCAGGCGATGGCCAGAATGCGCGCACGAAAAATGCTGTCGAGAGAATGGGTAATCAGCAAGGGATTGCGCGGATCGGCGACGACGGCCGCGAGCTTGCCCGCCACGCCCAGTCGACGCTCGGCTTGCCCCAACAGCATCACGCCGGCGTCCGAGGTGATGCGCCCACCGTCGAACGCGGCGGTGATCTTCTTGCGGCAAACGGCTGGAAACGAGAACGGGAGAAGGCTATCGTCGAGCATGGCGGGTGTGGCTTCGATGTGATGGCGTGAAGGATCGGTGTAAGCAACTAATCCATACACTAAATCAATATCTTACGCTACATCCGCCAGCTAAATTAAGCCGCTGGGTGAATAAGACGGGTTAGTTTGTCTAAGGGCGGCGCTTGCGGAAAAACAGCCGGCATGGCTCCGCGGCGCCGTCCTCAGTGGCATGGAGGCGGGTTATGTTGCGCAAACTAATGATTATATTGGCTTTTGGCGTCACGCTGGCTGCTCCGACGGTAGCGGATGCGCGCGGCGGTTTCCATGGAGGAGGCGGCTTTCACGGCGGCTGGGGACATGGAGGGTGGGGACATGGAGGGTGGGGTAGAGGATGGGGTTATGGCGGCTGGGGTGGTTACTGGCCGTACTATAACTATGGCTATTATGACTACCCCTACGACTATTATCCTCAATACTACTACGGCCAGCCCGTGTACAGCGCGCCCTACGGCAATCAAGGAGTCTATTACGCCCGCCGGGCGCGCTATTCCTCGCACTGCCATAATGTGACGCGTTCGATCATGCACCATCATCAGCGCTACTGGCGCACGGTGCGAGTTTGTCGTCACTAGAGTCTTTCGTTCGAATACAATCATTCGAACGGAACGATCCCGAACAGGCTAAGCGCGCAGCCAGCGTCTGCGCGCGAGCATGCGCAACCTATTACTCCGCTGCCGCGGGCTGCTTAGCGTCTCGTGCGAGGCGCTCTGACTTAAGCAGTTCCGCCACGAGAAAGGCGACCTCTATCGCCTGCTCGGCGTTGAGGCGCGGATCGCAATAAGTGTGGTAGCGGTCGCGCAGGTCGTTCTCCGAGATCGCGCGTGCGCCGCCGGTGCATTCGGTGACGTCCTTGCCGGTCATTTCCAGATGAATGCCGCCCGCGTAAGTGCCTTCCGCCTGGTGCACGGCGAAGAAATTGCGGATTTCCGACATGATGCGGTCAAAGGGCCTGGTCTTGTAGCCGCTCGCGCTGATGGTGTTGCCGTGCATCGGATCGCAGGACCAGATCACGCTCTTGCCTTCGCGCGCCACGGCTCGGATCAGCGCGGGCAGCTTGTCCTCGACCTTGTCCGCGCCGAAGCGGCAGATCAGCGTCAAACGTCCCGGCGCATTTTCGGGGTTCAATATGTCGATCAGCTGCAACAGCCCGTCCGGCGACAGGCTGGGGCCGCATTTGAGGCCGAGCGGATTCTTGACGCCCCGCAGGTAGTCGATATGCGCGCCGTCCGGCTGGCGGGTGCGGTCGCCCGCCCACAGCATATGGCCCGAGGTGGCGTAGTAGTCGCCGGTCGTGGAGTCGACGCGGGTCAGCGCCTGCTCATAGCCGAGCAGCAGCGCCTCATGCGAGGTATAGAAGTCGGTCTGGCGCAGCTCGGGATGGTGCTCTGGATCGAGACCGATGGCGCGCATGAAGCCGAGCGTCTCCGTGATGTGGTCGGCCAGCTTCTGATAACGCTCGGATTGCGGGCTGTTCTTGACGAAGCCGAGCATCCAGCGATGCGCGTTTTCGAGGCTGGCGAAGCCGCCGACAGCAAAGGCGCGGATGAGGTTGAGCGTCGCCGCCGACTGGCGATAGGCCAGCAATTGGCGCTCGGGATTGGGGACGCGCGCGGTTTCGGTGAAGTCGATGTCGTTGATGATGTCGCCGCGATAGCTGGGCAGCTCCTGGCCGTCTTGCTTTTCCGTCGGCGAGGAGCGCGGCTTGGCGAACTGCCCGGCGATGCGCCCGACCTTGACCACCGGCGAGGCGGCGGCAAAGCTCAGGACCACGGCCATTTGCAGGAAGACGCGGAAGAAGTCGCGGATATTGTCGGCGCTATGCTCCGAAAAAGCCTCCGCGCAATCGCCGCCCTGCAGCAGGAAAGCCTTGCCGGCCGAGACGTCCGCGAGAGCGCGGGTGAGGTTGCGCGCCTCTCCGGCGAAAACCAGAGGCGGAAAGCCGGCAAGCTGACGTTCGACATCGGCCAGGGCCGCCGGGTCGCGATAGACCGGCGTCTGTTCGATCGGCTTGTTTCTCCAGCTGCTCGGGCTCCAACGTTCCACTGTTCTCAACTCCACTGATCGCGCCGCGCAAGGGCGTCGCGGGCGGCCTCCTGGGCGGCCTTATATAGGATGGGTCGGGTTCTGGCGATATTTTTGCGACTAGCTTTAACTCAAGCTCGGCTGAAAATGGGCCTTTGGCCGATCTGGCCCCACCGCCCGGTTGCGGCTATAAAGCTGCGCCCCACGCCTGCAGAGGATCGAATGCCCGTAATCTTGTCGCAAATGCTGGAGGCCTATCGCTGGATCGGCGCGCTGCTGGTTCTCTCCGCCCATTCCACCAATGTCTTTCTCAGCCTTCACGACATCATGACCGCGCCTCACTCCGCGCCGGTCTACGCCTGGTGGTTCGCGGCCAGCTTCGAGCTGGGGCATCAGGCCGTGCTCGGCTTTTTCGTCATGTCGGGCTATCTAGTCGGGGGCTCGGTGCTCAACAGCATCGGCAAGGGGAAGGATTTTCTGCGCGAATATGTGATCCACCGCTTCGCGCGCATTTATATCGTGGTCGTTCCCGCGCTTGTCCTGACCTTCTTCGCCGACAGCATCGGCCGCAACGTGCTGCCCAACGCCGATTTTTACGAACTGCCGATGTTCCAGGGCCGTTTCGGCGCCGAGGTCTTCGTCGCCAATATTTTCAATCTACAGGAGATATTCAGCCCCGTTTACGGCACCAACAGCCCGCTCTGGTCGCTCGCCTGCGAATTCTGGTATTACGTCAGCTTTCCGTTGCTGATGCTGCCGCTGGCGCGCAATTACTCAAAAGTCCTTCGCTATGGGGGCTTCGCGCTCGGGCTCGCGATCTTTCTGCTGTTCGCTTCGGCGTCGCCGTGGTTCCGCTTCGGCTTTTTGCTATGGGTGATTGGGGCGGCGGCGACTTTGCCGCGACGGCCGCTGATCGCTTCGCGATGGGCCTCGCTGGCGATCTATTTCGCCGCGCTGATTCCGATCAGGCTGATCGTGCGCGGTCCGTTGCTGGCGGCGCATCCCTGGCTGCAGGACGCAGCCGACCTGCTGAGCACGGTCCTGCTGGCCAATCTCATGCTGACCGTGCGTTATTCCTCGGAGCAGGGCTGGGCGTTATTGCGTCCGAAATTTCATCACACGCTGTCGGACTTTTCCTTTTCGCTCTACAGCATTCACATGCCGTTGCTGATCCTGTTCCGCGCGACCACGGATTCCGTGATGGGTCCAGAATGGGCGAAGCAAAACGCGACGCCGGCGCATTGGGTTCTGCTGGCCGTGGTGATGACGACAATAATGGCCCTCTCCTACGGTTTCGCGCGCCTCACCGAGGCGCGCACCGGCGCCGCAAGGCGCTATCTGGGGCAAGCTCTGCCAGAATTCTCACTGGCGACGGCGACCTGAATCCACTTGCGCTATTCGCTGAGCGCCGCCAGCGCCATTGCGCCTGAGACGCCTGCTTTCGGCCAGACAGAGAAATCGCCCGGCGGCGGCGCCATCGCATCGTCCAGAAGCAGGCGATAGGTTTCGCGCGAAACTTCCTTCGCGCCCAATGAAGCGAGGTGCCGCGTCATGAATTGCGTGTCCAGCAGGCGAAAGCCGCCGGCCCGCAAGCGCGCGACGAGATGCGTAAGCGCCACTTTCGACGCGTCGGTTTCCCGATGGAACATGCTTTCGCCAAAGAAGGCCGCGCCCAGGGCGACGCCATAGAGGCCCCCGACCAGCCGCTCTTCGCGCCAGCACTCCACGGTGTGAACGGCGCCGAGATCGAAAAGGGCGCGATAGAGCCGCCTGATTTCGCCATTTATCCATGTATTTTCCCGATCCGGCGCCGGGGCGGCGCAGGCGTCGATGACCGCGTTGAAGTCATGATCGATCCGCAGATCGAAATGATCCGAGCGCACGGTCTTTGCGAGAGAGCGGGAAACGATGAACTCATCGAGCGGAAACACGGCGCGCTCTTCCGGATCGACCCAGAACAATTGCTCGTCCTCGGCGCTTTCGGCCATGGGAAACAAGCCGAGGGAATAAGCTCGCAACAATATTTGCGGCGTGATTTCGAAATTGACGTCGGGGCGGGACATGAGGGGCAAGTCTACCCGATCGCCCTCGTTTGGCGATAGGCGTCGTGCGAAAGGAGAGCTCTTTGGGTCAGCGTTAAAGAATGATTGGCGCGATGGTTAAAAGTTTTCGCAAAATCGACATGATTTGCGGCTCAAAGCCCGTGCAAGCGCTCGAATCCCGGCGAGTTCGATTCACGGAGCCGTAACTATCCTTTCCGATAGTCGCGCTCTCCGCACCCGGGCCTCTCCGCCAGAAGGCGCTCCAGGCAGGAAGAATACGTCCCCTCCCAGGACGTCGTTCCAATAGAGGTTTCCTTCTATGAATGTAAAATCGGCAACCATAATGATCTCCGTCGGAGCGCTTTGCCTGACACTCGGCGCTTGCGCCAGCACCGGTCCAGCCGTGCCGCAAGTTCCGGTCATGCCGGGCAAGGGCAAGTCCTATGAATCGTTCCAGCGGGACGACGCATATTGTCAAGACTCCGCGCAAGCAGCGATCGGCGGGCAGTCTCCGGGCCAGGCGGCCAATGACGCGGCGATCGGCGGCGCGGTGGTTGGAACGGCGCTGGGCGCGGCGACAGGCGCCGTCATCGGCGCGGCGACGCATAACGCCGGAGCGGGCGCGGCGATCGGCGGGGGATCAGGCCTTCTCGTCGGCAGCGCCGTCGGCGCCGGCAACGCCCGCGCGGCTGGCGGCTCCATTCAGGGGCGCTACGATACGGTTTACGCGCAATGCATGTCGGCGAAGGGCAATGTTGTGGGCGGTCCTGGCGGGCCCGGACCGGGACCGGGGCCCGTCGTCGTCCAGCCGGCGCCAGTGGTCTACGCCTATCCGCGTCCGTACGGCTATGGCTGGGGTCCGCGCCCCTGGTATTGATGGGCCGAGGTTAATTGTTGCTATCGGCTTTGCGGGGGTGATCTGCTCTCGCAAAGCCGGCGTTTCCGCAGGTGACTCCCATGCGGCGATTCAAGCTAGAAACTCGGCTCGATTCCGCCTGTCGCCAGAAAATGCTCCAGCCAGTGGATGTCATAGACGCCGTTCTGCACGTCGGCGTTGCGCACCAGCGTGCGAAACAGGGGCAAGGTCGTGTCGACGCCGTCGACGATATATTCGTCGAGCGACCGGCGCAGGCGCATCAGAGCTTCGGTGCGGTTGCGGCCATGCACGATCAACTTGCCGATCAGCGAGTCGTAATTGGAAGGGATCGTATAGCCCTGATAGGCCGCAGAATCGACGCGGACGCCGACGCCGCCTGGCGGATGGTAATAGGCGATGCGTCCGGGCGAAGGCCGGAAGGTCGAGTGGTGCTCCGCGTTGACGCGGCACTCGATGGCGTGCCCATGAAAGGTGATGTCTTCTTGCTTCATGGATAGAGGCGAGCCGGCGGCGACGCGGATCTGTTCGGCGACGAGATCGACGCCGGTGATCGACTCCGTCACGGGATGCTCGACCTGGATGCGGGTGTTCATCTCAATGAAATAGAACGCGCCATTCTCGTAGAGAAACTCGATCGTGCCGGCGCCGGAATATTGCATCTCGCGCATGGCCTTCGCGCAGATCGCGCCAATGTCGCGGCGCTGCGTGTCGTTGAGCGCGGGGGAGGGGCTCTCCTCCCAGACCTTCTGGTGGCGCCTTTGCAGCGAACAGTCGCGCTCGCCGAGATGAATTGCCTCGCCCTTGCCATCGCCGAAAATCTGGATTTCGATGTGACGCGGCTTTTGGAGATATTTTTCGAGATAGACGGTGTTGTCGCCAAAGGCCGCCTTCGCCTCGGTGCGGGCGGAGACAACAGCCTGAATTAGCTCCTGCTTGTTGAGCGCGACTTTCATGCCGCGCCCGCCGCCGCCGGATGCGGCTTTCACGAGAACCGGGTAGCCAATCTTTTCCGCTGCGGCCAGCGCTTCGCGTTCGGTCGAGATCGCCCCCTCGGACCCAGGCACGCACGGAATCCCTAGGCGCCTTGCTGTCGCCTTGGCCTCGATCTTGTCGCCCATCAGCCGGATGTGTTCGGCTTTGGGGCCGATGAACGTGATCCCATGCTCCTCGAGTATTTCAGCGAAGCGGGCATTCTCGGAGAGAAAGCCGTAGCCCGGATGGACCGCGTCCGCGCCCGTGATTTCGCATGCGGACAGCAGCGCGGGAATGTTGAGGTATGAATTGCGCGCCGCCGGCGGCCCGATGCAGACCGACTCATCCGCGAGCTTCACATGCATCGCGTTGGCGTCAGCGGTCGAATGCACGGCCACCGTGGCGATTCCCAGTTCCTTCGCGGCCCGCAAAATGCGAAGTGCGATTTCCCCGCGATTGGCGATGAGAATTTTGTCGATCATTATGGGGCGCCGTTATTCGATCACGAGCAAAGGCTCGTCATATTCGACCGGCTGGCCGTCCTCGACGAGTATGGCGGTCACTACGCCCGCTTTTGGCGCGACTATATCGTTGAAGGTCTTCATCGCCTCGATCAGCAGCAGCTTGTCGCCAGCGGACACGCGCGATCCGATTTCGATAAAGGCCTTCGCGTCCGGATTGGGACGCAGATAGGCGGTCCCGACCATCGGCGATTTTACCGCATCCGCGAGATTCGCCGCCGCGGCGAGCTGCTCGGCGGACGCCGTCCCGGATTTTGGCGCAGCGACCGGAGCGGCGGGCGGCAGAGCGGCTGCGGGAAGGGCCTGGTAATGTTGGAGCGGCACAGCCGCCGTCGTCTGGCGCGCGGCGCGAATGCGTAAGCCGCCGCGCTCGATTTCGAGTTCGGTCAGATCGCTGTCGGCAAGCAGGCCAGCGACGAGACGCAGCAAGTCATGATCCGGCTGCGCTATCTGCCGGCCCGCCCCCTTGCTGGGCGGAGCGGTCTCCGCGGCTGCCGCGCCAGGGTGACGAGTAGCTTTCGAAGGCTTGTTGGCGGTGCGGGAAGGTTGTGATTTGCGCGCCATGGATGCTCAGGTCTTTCTTGTGGCGTTGGTGAGGAGCGCTTCGAGGGCCAGCGTGTAGGAGAGCGGGCCGAAGCCCGCGATCACGCCGCGCGCGGCGGGCGAGATGAACGACTGGTGACGGAAGCTCTCTCTCGCATGGACGTTGGACAGATGAACCTCGATAACGCTCGCTTGCGAACCTTTGATTGCATCGTAGAGAGCGATGGACGTGTGGGTGAGCGCGCCAGCGTTGAGAATGACCGGGGCTCCCGAGGCGCCTGCTTCCTGAATCCAGGTGACCAGATCGCCTTCGAAGTTCGACTGCTTGAAAATAAGCTCGACGCCCCTGGCCGCGCAACGCTCCGCCAGCGTCGCGCGAATATCCTCCAGCGTCGCGTGGCCGTAGATTTCCGGTTCACGCGCGCCGAGCAGATTGAGGTTGGGGCCGTTGAGAACGTGGACGGCTAACATTGCAGCACCAAAAAGCTGGCGCCTTGCGCCGACGCCAAACTCATAACCCTATTGTCGCCGCAATGAAAGCATCGGTCGCGGCGGCGCTTCAACAGTAAGCGTCTTCAACAGGTTGTTTTGCCGCATTTGCGAACGTTGTCGACCTTGCTTTTCAATTCGGCGTAGGAAACGCCTCCGACGATCGCTTCCTTGCCGACAACCCAGGAAGGCGTGCCGTTGAAATGCAGACTTTCGGCCAGATTCGCAGCCTCTTCCAGGTTCTCGCGAATCGCGGGGCTCTTCAGATCCTTTTCGACCTGGTCAATGTCTACCCCCACTTCCTTGGCGGCGGCCAGCGCCTGCGCCTTGCCGATGTGTCCCCGGCTGGCGAGCAGCTTGCGATGGAAGTCCCAGAATTTCGGGCCGCCCTTGAGCTGGATGCGCACGGCGGTCGCGACCTCCGCCGCCTCCGTGGAGTCCGGTCCGAGAATGGCCAAGTCTTTCAGGACGACTCTCACCTTCGGGTCGGTTTCGATCAGCTTTGCGACATTGGTCAGCGACTGCTTGCAGTAGCCGCAGTTGTAATCAAAAAACTCGACAATCGTGACATCGCCGGAAGGATTGCCGACGACCGCCTGATTTTGCGAATTAAACAGCTTCTCGTTGTCCTTCGTCAGAGTCTTTTCGCGCGCGGCGGCCTCGGCGACTTTCTCTCGCTTCGTCAGCTCCTCGACGGCCAGCTTGATGACTTCCGGATTGGCGATGAGGTAGTCGTGGACGATCTGGCCGACCTCGGCTTTCTGGTCGCTCGTGAACTCGGCGGCGCGCAGCGGCGTTGGCTGCAAAATGGAAAAAGCGGCAGCCGCGACGATGGCGCAGGCGGTCAGGGTTAGCTTTTCAAAACGCATGATTTTTCCTTTATGTTTGTCCGGCCCGCCCATTATGGCTGCGCGCGGACGCCGTTGTTGACCAGGACGGAGCCCAGGCCAACGCCGGTCCGTATTTCGCCAAGCGTGCGCAATTTTAGCGACAACATGACTGTTTGATTTCGCGCAGGCAGCCCCGTCGAGGCCTGTGGCGCATAGATGGACGTATAGTTGACGGAAAGCTCGGTGCACTCGTCGTGGTAGCCTGCGCCCAGCCCGAGCGCGGCGATCGAGAAGACCGGCGCCGTTCCGGTCACATTGACGCCCGTCAACGTCAATGTGTTGACGCCAGTCAGGTAGCTGGTGCCGGCCTGATTGGTGGTCAGCGTGTTATAGAGGTAGCGGCTCATGTCGAAGGTGACGTTGCCGCTCAGAAAATAGTTCTTCGTCACTTCGTATCGGGCATTGAGCGCCAGGCCCTGGCGTCGGACGTCGAAGCCGATCTGTGGCTGGGCGGTGTAATTGGCGTAGTGCGCCTCCAGGGTGAGGGGCTGGAGCTTGTAGGACGCGAACAGGTCGATGCGCCTCGCCGCCAGACTGTCGCTGTCGAAGCGACCCTTGGCGACAAAGGTCATGGAGCTTGTCGGCGCGAAGGCCAGACGTCCGATGATATCGGAGGTGCGCGTGTCGAGGCCCGATTGCAGGCCGACATTGGCGGCGTCGGCGACGGAGTAGGGATTGGCGCCCGCGACCTGACGCGATTGCCCGATGAGGCTGTTGATATAGGCGCCGTTGCCGAACGTCATTGTCGCCTGGCCGCCGTAGTTGACGCGCGTTCCCGTCTCGAAGCGGTCATAGCCCGAATATTTGCTCCACTCGAAGAGATTGGTGTCGTCAAACACAAGGCTTTGAGCGTCCATATTGACCAGAGACGGGATCGACGATTGATTTGGGCGCGCGATCAACTGGGCAATGGGTTCGATCACCATGTCGCCAAGGCCGCTGCGGGCCAGCAGCGGGTAGCGCCACTCGGCGCCAACGCCCGGCGTCGCCTGTCCACGGAACGCGTTATCGACCCCGTTGACAAACAGGCCCTGCGCCGCGTTGGGCAACGGCTGGTATTGGCTATTGTAAATTGGCGCAACGCCTTGATTGTCATAATTCAGATAGGAGCCGGAAAGGCGCGTGAAGGCGAAGGGTGTCCAGACGCCGCCGACCGGATCGATGATCTTGCGTTTCCAGGAGCCTTCGACCGTTGCGGACTCATAGTCGCCGCCGATGCCGCGCAGCAGGCAGCCGCTCTTTGAGCGGTCGATAGCCGGCGCGTAGATCTGGCACACGTTGTAAAGGCCATAGATGCTATCCAGCGTGCGCGGCTGAATCGACTCTGTAATTCGCGGTTTGAGCGGAACTGCTGGTGAAGTTGGCGTCGATGTCGAGTTGGCCGCCCACGCCATAAGTCTTTGCGGGGTCGATGTCGAAGGCGCGATTATAGTCGAGAATAGGATGGGCGATCGCCTGCTGCGATTGCACATCGCTCGGCGACAGCACCTGAAAGTAATAGCTTCGCAAATCGAAATAGCTGCGATCGCCCTGGCCGGTCAGATAGGCGGTGGAGGAGGCTTCGCGGAAGAAATAGTTTTGATAAAGGGTGTTGTGTTGCCTGTAGTCTTGCAAGAAGTAGCGGTCGCTCAGGGCCGTGCCGTCCCAGCCGAACCGCCATTGGTCATTCAATGCGAATTCGCCATTGCTCTGCAATGAGCCGCGCCACTTTCGATCGCCCGCGCCGAGCGGCGCGACCGCGAAAGCGCCGGGATCGCCGACATGCGTGCCTTCCGCTTTGATCGAATAGGACCCGTTCTCGAAACGTTGCCGGAACTCACCCGAAAGGAACGGCCCCTGTTTGGTGAAGTAGGTCGGCGTGATCGTCAGATCATAATCGGGCGCCAGCGCCAGAAAGATCGGAATGCCAAATCCAAAGCCAAGCTGGCTTTGATAATAGGCCACCGGCATCAACACGCCCGACTGCCTCTTCTTGGAAGGATCTGGCGAGGACCAGAAGGGCACATAGGCTACGGGTATGTCGAGGAATTCGAGATTGGCGTCTTCGTAATAGATCATCTTTTCGGTGTTGTCGTGGATGATCCGTTTCGCCCGCAACTGCCATGTGCGCGGGCGGGAGGCGTCCTCCTTACAGGCGTCGCAAGCGGTATAGGTGCCGAGATCGAAAACGGTCGTTTCACCGCCGGAACGCTCGCCATGCGGGGCGCTGAAATGGGTGTTTTCCGCTGAGTCGACTTGAAGGCTTTCGATGAAGCCGTCCTTGAAATCATCCGTGAAGTCGAAGCGGTCGGCGCGGACGATCGCGCCGTCTCTTTCGGTGAGGCGCGCATTGCCCTCCGCGAACACCCGCGCGGTCTTGCGGTCATAGACGACGTGGTCGGCTTCGAGAAACCGGCCCTTGTAGTAGATTTGCACGTCGCCACGGGCGGTCACGACGTCCTTGTCCTTGTCGTAGACAAGTTCGCGGGCCTCCACCACCATGCGGGCGGCGGGCGCTCCCGGCTTTTGCGACTGCGCATGGCTCGGGGTTGAATCGGCGACATTGCAAACCAGCGCGAAAGCCAGCAAGGCGATCCGCCAAAAAGCCAAAGCAATTCCTTCGCGCCAGCCCGTCGGGCGCGTCGTGTTGCGCAACGCAATACTAAGGAGGGTGCGATGGCGCTTCATCAGCCATCCTCCGAATGCAAGAGCGACAAGGTACCGAGCATGCTCCCGACGAGCGTAGGCGACCACGCGGCGAGGATCGGGCTTATCGTTCCAGCGCCGCCGAGGTCGGAAAAAACTTCCGTTACGATATAAAGCACGAAGCCGGCTACGACGCCACCCGTCAGCGTCTGGGCCACGCCGCCAAATCGAAAAAATCTTAACGAAAAAGAAGCGGCGACGAGAACCATGGCCACGAGAAGGAGCGGCCTCGCCAGCAGCTTCTGGAATTGCAGCCGGTAACCCTGCGCGTCCAGGCCCGCTTCCGAGGTGTCCCGGGCCATTTTTGGCAATTCCCAAAATGGCACAGCGGCGGGCGCGGCCGAGGTGGCGGCCAGCTCCTCCGGCGTCACGTCCGTCGCCAGAAGGTAGTTGCCGACCTGGGCTGGCGGTTCGCCGGGAGCGCTGACCTGGGCCTCCTCCAGCAGCCAGGCGCCCGGCTGCAGCGTGGCGCGGCTCGCTTCCACCCGCTCGATGAAGCCGCCTTCGGGCGCGTAGACGTTCACGCTGACGCCAGTCAGTTCGGCTCCGCCCTTAGCCGAGTTGGTCGCATGAATCACGGCAAGGCCATCCACGCCGTGATATCGCCGCCACACGCCATGATCGACCCGCACGCTTCCCTGCACGCCGAAGAGCTCAAGCTCCATTTGGTCCGAGCGCTGCTTCAGAAGCGCCGCCACGGGGTTGTAGGCGGTTACGGAAAACAGGCCGAGCGCGAAAGCCGTGAGCAGCGGCGGCGCCAGAAACTGCCAAACCGATACGCCAGACGCGCGCGCGACGACAAGCTCCAGCTTTCGCGTCAGGTCCACGAAAGTCGCCATCGCGCCAAACAATACGGCGAAGGGCAGTATCATCTCGGTCTGATAGGGAACGCGCATGAGGGCCAGCATCGCCACGGTTCCCGGGCCGGCGTCGGGATTGTCGCTTGCCCGGCGCAGCAGCTCGACGAAGACGATGACGAACATCAAACAAAAAATAGTGATGAAGATGGCGAGGATCGTTTTCAGGAAACGCCAGGCCAGATAGCGCGATAGCGTAACGCCGATCATCGAGGCGCTCCCTGGGCGCCTCGTGATGGAGTAGTTGCGAGCGTCTGATTCGCCATCTGCCTTTGATCTTGGATGCGCCGCGTGGATTCCGGTGGCGAATGGCTAGACGCTGGCGCTCGCCAAGGCAAGCGTCAGGCAGAGCCGGGCGCCGCCCGCTTGGGGTGGCTTTGCGCCTCCATCGCGGCTTTTGATTGGCAGGTCCGACCGGGCGGCGGCGCGGCTTTTAAAAAACCTCGCTCATTCGAATTGACCGGGCGCCGTCCGAAGATAATAGTGCGCGCCTTCTCATTGCGCTGCGGCGCCGTCCAGTCCGGCCCCAGAGCCCTCCGCGAGGCCAATATGTCCCTTGATGCCAAGTTCGAGTTGCTGCCGTTCGACGACGCCAAAAGCCGACTCGCGACGCCGGAGGATGCGGGCAAGCCGCGCACGCTGGTCGTCTATTCCGGCGCCGAACTGGCCTTTGCGGAGGCGACAAAGGCCTTGCTCCATGACGCCAGCGCGCAGATCGCGCGGGCGGCGGCTTTCGCCAAATTCACCGGCAAGTCCGGGTCGGCGCTGGAGATTCCGGCGCCCGCCGGCCTCCCGGGCGCTTCCCGCCTCCTGATTCTGGGGGTTGGCTCCGCTCCCGCCGAAGGTTCCGACGCCGAGCCGCCCAAGGCTTTCGAGGATTTTCTGGCGCTCGGCGGCCAGACGGCGGCCAAGCTTGGCGCGGGAGCCAATGCTATCGTGATGTTCGATCCTCCCCAGCCCCCAGCTGATTTGGGACGCGCGGCGGGCCAGTTCGCCCTCGGAGTTCTGGCTGCGGGCCTATAAATTCGAACAATACAAGACGAAAAAGAAGAAGGACGACGCAGAGCGCGAGGGCGGCGCCGAAATCGCCTTCGCCGTGGCCGATGTCGCGGGGGCAAGCCTCGCTCAGGCGGAAGCGGCGGGCGTCGCGGAAGGCGTTCTGCTGGCGCGCACGCTGGTCAACGAGCCGGCCAATGTGCTCACCCCGGTCGAATTCGCTCGCCGCGCCGCAAAGCTGGCCTCGCTTGGCGTCGAAGTGGAAATTCTCGACGAGAAGGCGCTGGCGGAACTTGGCATGCGGGCGCTTCTGGGCGTCGGTCAGGGCTCAAGCCAGGAGAGTCAGGTCGTCGTTCTGCGCTGGAATGGCGGCCCGGCGGACGCCGCGCCGCTGGCCTTCATCGGCAAGGGCGTTGTCTTCGATTCCGGCGGCATATCGATCAAGCCCGCCGCCTCCATGGAGGACATGAAGGGCGACATGGCTGGCGCCGCAGCCGTGACCGGCCTGCTGCACGCTCTGGCGTCGCGCAAGGCCAAGGCGAATGTGATCGGCGTTCTCGGTCTGGTTGAAAACATGCCGGACGGCGAGGCGCAGCGTCCGGGCGATATCGTCAAGTCCATGTCGGGCCAGACCATCGAGATCATCAACACCGACGCGGAGGGCCGTCTAGTTCTGGCCGACGCGCTTTGGTACGTGAAGGAGAAATACAAGCCGGCCTTCATGATCGATCTGGCGACGCTCACAGGCGCCATTCTGGTGGCCCTGGGCCAGGAATACGCCGGGCTGTTCTCGAATAACGACGAACTGGCCGGGCGGCTGACCAAGGCGGGCGAGGCGACCGGCGAAAAGCTTTGGCGCATGCCAATGGGGCCGGCCTTCGACAAGATGATCGACTCGCGCTTCGCCGACATGAAGAACACCGGCGGTCGCCACGCGGGCTCAATCACGGCGGCGCAGTTCCTGCAGCGTTTCGTCGACAAGACGCCCTGGGCGCATCTCGACATCGCCGGCACGGGCATGAGTTCGCCCGCGGGCGACATCAACCAGAGCTGGGCCTCCGGCTGGGGCGTGCGGCTGCTCGACCGGCTGGTGCGGGATTTTTACGAAGGCTGAGAGCTTCACGCTCTCTCGCCATTCACAAGTCAGAGCGTCGGGGCCACAACCCGCACCCGGCGCTTGACGCCATCAGGGCCAATGACTTCGCGCATGACCCCCTGGTCCCGTCCCGCGCTGCTTTGCGCCGGGGCGGCGGGCGGGGAGGTCGTTGCTCCCGCGCTCGACGTCTGGGCGTCATGCCTGGTTGACTTGTTGCGCGCGTCTCGCGCGGCGTTGGGTTGCACCGGGCGCGAGAGCTGCTCCGCCTGTTCGGCGGTCACTACGGTGTCCTTGCTGTGCGAGGCGGAGAGAATGCGTTCCGCGTCCTCCAGCGCTTCGGCCCAGTTCTTGTCCGGCGGCTTGCAACTGCATGTGGCGTCGCGCGTCTTCTGGAATTTCAGCGCGTTGGGATGATTTGTGTAAGCGTCGCCGTCAACCGACAGGGCTGTGTCGATATCCTTCCATGGCGATTTGGTGTAGAGCGCGGCCTCCGCGCCGGGGCACAGCGCTTTGCAGAGCGTGTTGAGATCGTCGAGATTGTTGCGGCGCGCGGAGTAGCTCACGGGGAAGAATCCGCCGTCGCACTGGCGTACGCAAACCGCTTCGCTGCCCCCCATGGGCGCGCCGTCGTCGAAAACCTCGTCGGGGGGATCGCTTGCCGGGGGCTGCGAGCCAGCGCCGGAATCCTCCAGCGGAACCTCGCGCAAGCCGCCATAGGGCTGGGGTTGCGGCGCGCCGCCGAACAGTTCGTCGAGGAACCCTCGCGGCCCTGCGCGAGCAGGCGTTGGGGCCATGCGTTCGCGGCACTGCGCGTCATAGCGGGCGAGCAGCGCCTGTTTCACGCTGGCGTCATTGTCATTTTGCTGCTGATAGGCGCCGAGATTGGCGCGCATCTGCGCGATGCGGGCGTTGATCTGGCCGCATTGTGGCGGCGGCGCCTGGCCGAAGAAAAGAAATTGCTGACGGTCGCAGCCGATCCTGCGCGCATAGTCATCCAGCCGGCTCAATTCGTTCGATTGCTTGGCGACGGCGCGATCGCGCGATCCCCCGCCCGAGCCAGCGCGCGCGATCTGCGCTTTCAAATCATTGCAATAGGGGCTTTCCGCAAATGCCTGGGACGGCGAAGGCGCGAATAAGGCCGCGACCACCAGCGCGAAAAGTCGCCTGGAGAAAGCGTGGCTGGGGTCGGTCATGATTTTCGGGTAAAGCCGAATTTGTCGCGTCTCCTCAATCTCGCCACTGCGAATGCTCAATTCCGGGCGCGCAGCGAATCATCGCAATTTGAACCCTGCTGACTATCGGCCAAGCGCCTGGATCGATCAAATCGCGGGGAAGCGCTTAGCGTAAATCCACCTGCTTCGTGTCGCGAGCATGGCGCCGGGGCGAATATTTGGTCCGCTTGCGGTTTAGCCCTTCCAATGGCGCGCGAACATCCCCAATATTGTCGTCGTCGTCTTCCGGCGCGGCGGCGTCGGTGGCCGTCTTGCGCCAGGATTTGATTTAGTAAGTCGCCGCTAGCGGCGAGGAGGTTTGAACATGGGGTTGCACATGCAGAATATTCGGATCGCCGCGGCCGCGATGCTCGCGATATTGGGAGCTGGCCCCGTGCTGGCTGCGGATGGCGGCCCCGATCTCATCTTCCGGCAATCGACCGACTTCAAACTGCTGACGCCCAACGACAAGCTGGCGACCTACGGCATTGACGATCCGGTCGTGGAGGGCGTCGCCTGCTATTTCACCGCCCATGAAAAGGGCGGCGTCTCAGGCGCGCTCGGTCTCGCCGAGAACACGTCGGACGTGTCACTGTCCTGCCGCCAGTATGCGCCGATCAAGTTCAAGGAGAAATTCTCCCAGGGCGATCAGGTGTTCAGCGAGAAGCGGTCGCTTTTCTTCAAGCGCATGCAGATCGTGCGCGGTTGCGACACCAAGCGCAACATGCTGGTTTATATGGTGTATTCGGATAAGCTGGTGGAGGGCAGTCCGCAGAACTCCACATCGGCTCTCTCGCTTGAGCCCTGGGGCGGCGTGGACCCGCAGAAATGCTCGGATTTCCTGAAGAAGTGAGCGCCTGAAGGGGTTGCGCGGGCGTCAGTCCGCGCAGGCCACAACCGCGTTTACGGGCTGGGGCTTCATGCCCCGTCCGGAGGCCACGCTTCCTGTCACGTCGTCCGACGTGCCGTAGGAAAGGGCGGGGCCATGCCCATGGGCCTCGCACCAGCTGTCGGCGACGATCTTGCCGCATTCGCGCTTCTGGGTGATGCAGTCGATCAAGCCGTAACCTTCGTGGTCGGCGATCACATAGACCGAATGCTCGGGAGCCGGCGCGGCCTGGCTACGGCCGTTGTAAACGGCGGCGGCGAGAAGGCCGGCGAGCAGCGGCGCCAGGATGCTCGGCCAGATCGAGCGTTCGAATTTCGTATGTTGCAACATCATGGCCAGGCCTCAACAAATGCGGACCCCGAGGCGCCTCGGTAGGGCTTACCGGTTTAGACCGGCGCGGTAAAATTACCGTTAACTTTTGGGCTTTTCGCTGCATGCGGGGAGTTTTGCTTGACGCCGTGCGCCCCGCGGCGCATGGTCAAGGCCATGACGCTCACGCTCCGCAACGCCCTTTGTGGTCGGATCATTATCAGCTAGCCAACAGCTGGCCGGAGCCGTCACGTCTCATCCCGACATGAAGCGACGCCCCGGCCGGGAAGGTTCGGGAAACCATGTCGCCGACGCTCAAGCTCTACAACACGCTCACGCGCACGAAGGACGCATTCGCGCCCATCGATCCAAACAACGTGCGCATGTACGTCTGCGGGCCGACGGTCTATGACTACGCTCATATCGGCAATGCGCGCCCGATCATCGTGTTTGACGTGCTGTATCGCCTTCTGCGGCACCTCTATGGCGCGGACCATGTGCGCTACGTTCGCAACATCACCGACGTCGATGACAAGATCAACGCGCGCGCCGCCGAGCGCGGAATCTCCATCCGCGAACTGACCGAGGAGACCAACAAGGTCTTTCAGGCGGACGTGAAGGCGCTGGGCTGCCTGGAGCCGACCGTGCAGCCGCGCGCGACGGAACATATCGCGGAGATGATCGCCATCATCGAGCGATTGATCGACTCTGGTCACGCTTATCCTGCCGACGGCCATGTGTTGTTCGACACGCCGTCCATGAAGGACTACGGTCGCCTGTCGCGCCGCTCGCTCGACGAAATGCTCGCGGGCGCGCGCGTGGATGTCGCGCCCTACAAGCGCGGCGACATGGATTTCGTGCTGTGGAAGCCGTCAAAGGAAAGCGAGCCGGGCTGGGAAAGTCCCTGGGGCAGGGGGCGTCCGGGCTGGCATATCGAATGTTCCGCGATGAGCTGGAAGCATCTCGGCGAAGTCTTCGACATCCACGGCGGCGGCATCGACCTCGTGTTTCCCCATCACGAAAACGAGATCGCGCAATCGCGCTGCGCCTTCGGCCACGAAGTGATGGCGAATGTCTGGATGCACAATGGATTCCTGCAGGTCGAGGGCGAGAAAATGTCCAAGAGCCTGGGGAATTTTGTCACGATCCATGAGTTGCTGCACACGGAGAAGTTTGGGGGGCGGAAGTGGCCTGGCGAAGTGCTGCGACTTGCGATGCTGCGCACGCATTACCGTCAGCCGATTGACTGGACCGTGAAGGCGCTTGAGGAAGCGGAGCTCAGTCTGCGCAAATGGGGAGCCGAAATCGGCTCCGTCGATTTGAATGGAGACGGATTTGGGGGCGGATTTGGCGCGCCTGACGGCAGTGGTTATGGCGGGGGTTTCGCAGGCGTTGATACCGTACTGGAAGCGTTGGCAGATGACTTGAATACCCCATTTGCATTGACGATCTTGCACGCTATCGAAGACAGTCACGAACTTGATCTAGCGCTTAAATTGCTTGGCGTAGACATCCAGTCCTATGCTGACTGGGTTGAACGAGAAGCGCTTCACTCGGTCGACCAACGTTTCGTCGATTCACTCGTCGCCGCCCGCCTCGCCGCCCGCGCCGCAAAAAATTGGGCCGAGTCCGACCGCATCCGCGACGAGCTTCTCGCGATGGGCGTTGCGCTCAAGGACAATAAGGACGGCACGACGACTTGGGAGGTCAAGCGGTGAGTTTTGCGCTCGTGGCCCCCACCCGTCGCGCTACGCGCGCCACCCTCCCGGCAAGGGGGAGGGATGGGAGCCCCATGAGTTCGACCTTTTTCTGCTGCGTTGATGCAGACCGGAATATTTGAAATTATCTCGAATGTTCATGCAGCCCCATCCCTCCCCTTTACGGGGAGGGTGGCCCCGCGAAGCGGGGTCGGGTGGGGTTCTCAACCACAAGAGACCGCCATGGCCAACGCCAAAGCCCGCGCCATGCGCAAGGCGATGACGCCGCAGGAGGTGAAGCTGTGGGTGCAGTTGCGCAAGCTGCGGCAGCAGGGCTTTCACTTTCGCCGCCAGGCGCCGCTGGAGGGCTATATTCCCGATTTCGTCTGCTTCAAATATCGCGTGATCGTGGAGGCGGATGGCGCCCAGCACGGCGAGGACGAAGGGCTCGCCAATGACGCGCGCCGCGACGCGCATTTCGCCGCGCTGGGCTTTCGCACGCTGCGTTTCTGGAACCACGAGATCGACACCGATCTGAACGCGGTCGTCGAAACGATCATCGCGCGTGCGGTTGAGCATCTTGGGGCGCTGGAGGCGCGGCGATGAGTCTTGCGGTAGCGGCCCCCACCCGTCGCGCTACGCGCGCCACCCTCCCCGCAAGGGGGAGGGATGGGAGTCCCGCGACTCGACTTGCGACGGCGTCGTTCGTGCAATCCGAAGTCTTCGAATTTATGCGATACGGAAAAGCAGCCCCATCCCTCCCCTTTACGGGGAGGGTGGACCGGCGCAGCCGGGACGGGTGGGGTTTACCCTCAAGGAGATCAACCATGGCTGACGACTGGAAGAAATCGCTGCCCTTTCCCGCGCATTGGCTGAGCTATCTTGCCTTCAAGCTGCTCGTGCTGGGGCTCGCCGTGCTCGTGGGCCTGCATTACTGGGGCGTGATCTGAACATGGCCTTGGCGCGAAACGCTCCGGGGCTGCGGCCCTTTCTGCCGACGGACGCTCCGCGTCTCGCCGCGCTGTTTCGCGCCAGTGTGGAGACGCTCGCGGAGGATCATTACGACGCGGACCAGCTCGCGGCGTGGCGCGGCGGCGCCGACGACGAAGCCGCCTTCGCGAAGAGGCTTGGCGACGCGCTCACCATCGTCGCGCTCGTCGACGCCGAAATCGCGGGCTTCGCGTCGCTGAAGGACAACAAGCTCATCGACATGCTCTATGTGCATCCAGAGTTCGCGCGGCGCGGCGTCGGCTCGACGCTTGTCGACGCGCTGGAAAAGCTGGGCGCCGCGCGCGGCGCGCGGAATCTCAGTGTCGACGCCTCCGACGCCGCGCGCGACTTTTTCGCCGCGCGTGGCTATATAGCGCAAAGCCGCAACACCGTGCCCGTTAGCGATGAATGGCTCGGCAACACCACAATGACCAAGGAACTCGCGCCGCAGGGCGCGGGGCAGGGGCGCCCGCAATGACCAGGCAACGGCTGACGCTGTTCGACACCACGCTGCGCGACGGCGCCCAGACCACGGGCGTCGATTTCTCGCTCGACGACAAGCGGCAGATCGCCGCCATGCTCGACGAGCTCGGCGTGGATTATATCGAGGGCGGCTATCCCGGCGCCAATCCGCTGGACACGGAGTTTTTCGCGAACTCGCCCAATATACGCGCGCGTTTCACCGCCTTTGGCATGACGCGGCGGCAGGGGCGCTCGGTCGAGAACGATCCCGGCGTCGCGGCGCTGCTCGATTGCAAGAGCGACGCGGTCGTCTTCGTCGGAAAGGCCTGGGACTATCAGGTGCGCGTCGCGCTGCGCTCGACGGAAGAAGATAATCTCGCCGCCATTTCGCAATCCGTCGGCGCGGCGGTCGCGCGCGGCAAGGAGGCCGCCGTCGATTGCGAACATTTCTTCGACGGCTTCAAGGCCAATGAGTTCCTACGCGCTCGCCTGCGCAAGGGCCGCCGCCGACGCTGGCGCGCGCTGGATCGTTTTGTGCGACACCAATGGCGGCACGCTGCCGCATGAGATCGAGCGCATCGTCACGCGCGTCGCGCAAGAAATTCCGGGCGAGCGGCTGGGCATCCACGCGCATGATGACACGGGGCAGGCGGTCGCCAATTCGCTTGCCGCCGTGCGCGCCGGCGCGCGGCAAATTCAAGGTTCGCTCAACGGTCTGGGCGAGCGTTGCGGCAACGCGAATCTCACCACGATCATTCCGACGCTGCTGCTGAAGCCCGAATTTTCCGAGCGTTTCGAGATTGGCGTGACGGCTGAAAAGCTCACGCATCTGACGCGCGTCAGCCATGCGCTGGACGAATTGCTGAATCGCGCGCCCGATCGACATGCGCCCTATGTCGGCGCCAGCGCCTTCGCCACCAAGGCTGGGATTCACGCCTCGGCCGTGATGACGGACCCGCGCACCTATGAGCATGTCGCGCCGGAGAGCGTCGGCAATCGCCGCCGCGTGCTCGTTTCGGATCAGGCCGGAAAGTCCAACATCATCGCGGAGCTGGGTCGCCTTGGCGTCAATCTCGAAAAAGACGACCAGCGCCTCTCGCGCCTGCTTGACGAGGTGAAGGACAAGGAGGCGCAGGGCTATGCCTATGAAGGCGCCGACGCGTCCTTCTTCCTCCTCGCCAAGCGCGTGATGGGCGAGACGCCGCATTATTTCGACGTCGAGCGTTACAGCGTCGCGGTGGATCGCCGCTTCGCGCGCAACGGCGGCTTCGAGGACGCAGGCGCCGAGGCCATCGTCAAGCTGCGCGTAAACGGCGAAACGCGCATATCGGCGGCGGAGGGCAATGGTCCCATCAACGCGCTCGATCTCGCGTTGCGCAAGGACCTTGGCAGCTATCAGCGCTATATCGAGGACGTGAAGCTCGTCGATTACCGCGTGCGCGTGTTTCAGGGCGGCACCGACGCGGTGACGCGCGTGCTGGTCGAATGCGCCGACGGCAAGGGCGAACGCTGGTCGACTGTCGGCGTTTCAGCCAATGTCATCGACGCTTCGTTCGAGGCGCTGGTCGACGCTATCGTCTACAAGCTGCTGCGCGAGGGAGCGAAGTAGGACCGGCTTACAGCCGCTCGATCACAGTCGCCTTCTCGCCGCCTTCGCGCGCGTGTTTCGCCGCCGTCTGGATCATGGGGATCACATCCTCCACGCGCTCGGCGACGAGATAGCGCATCTCGTAACCGGCGCGGATGAAGCCCTCGCCCCGCATATGCGCGAACAGCGTCAGCAAGGGACGCCAGAAGCCGCCGATGTCGGCGATCACCAGCGGCTTGGCGTGGCGCCCAAGCTGAATCCAGGTGAGTTGTTCCGCCAGTTCCTCCAGCGTGCCGATGCCACCGGGCAGTGCGACGAAGGCGTCGGCCTTGTCGAACATCATCTGCTTGCGCGTGTGCATGTCCGGCACGACGTGCAGCTCGGTGAGGCCGACGAGCGCGACCTCGCGGTCGTCGAGAAAGCCGGGGATGATGCCCGTGACGCGTCCGCCGCCCGCAAGCGTGGCGCGCGCCAGAGTGCCCATGAGACCGCAGGAGCCTCCGCCGAAGACGAGCCCGATCCCGGCCTTCGCCAATGCGGCGCCGAGGCCTTGCGCGGCGACGGCGTAGTGGGGATCCTGGCCCGGAGAGGAGCCGCAGTAAACGCAAATATTTCTGATCGCAGTCATGATTCGTTCCGTTGCCCGGCGCTTATTGTTCGCCTGACCATAAACAGCAAGCGTTGCTTTTTCGTGATGCGGGGTGCGTGGCCCGCATAAACCTCCTATATGACGCCAAAGCTTCGCCTGGCGAGGCCCCGCTCGAAATGGATGAAACATGCTCAGATTTGGAAGCCGCTCCTCCGGAAATCGCGGCGGCGAGTCGGACGCGTCCGACGCCGCACTGAAGGACGCCAGTCTGCTCGGGACGATCGCGCATCTGTGGCCCTATATTTGGCCGAAGGGCCGGCCCGATCTGGAACGGCGGGTGCTGCTCACCTTCGTTCTGCTGCTCATTGGCAAGCTGGTCAACACGGCGGTGCCCTATGCCTTCAAATGGGCGGCGGACGCGGTCGCCGACAAGGGCGCCGAGGCGGTCCCTTCCGTGCTCACGGGCGCGATAGGCTTCACGATTCTGTACGGCCTGCTGCGCATCGTCTATGCGCTGCTGACGCAGGCGCGCGACGCGCTGTTCGCCGCCGTCGCGATGCATGCCGTCAAGCGTCTCGCCAATGACGTCTTCGTGCATATGCATCAATTGTCGATGCGCTTCCACATCAGCCGCAAGACCGGCGGACTGACGCGTGTGCTGGAGCGCGGGCGCGACGCCATCGAGACGCTGTCGCGGCTCGTCATGTCGTCGGGCGCGCCGACGATCGTCGAGTTCCTGCTGGTGCTGGCGGTGTTCGTCGTGCAGTTCGACTGGATTTACGCTTTCGTCGCGGCGATCACCATTGTCGCCTATCTCGCCTATACAGGCGTCGCCACCAACTGGCGCATCGCCATTCGGCGTTCGATGAACGAAAGCGACGTCGACGCCAATGTGAAGGCCATAGACAGCCTGCTCAATTACGAGACGGTGAAATATTTCGGCGCCGAGGATTGGGAGGCGGAACGCTACGACAAATCCATGGAGCGCTACCGGAAGGCCAGCATCGAGTCCTACACGTCGCTCGCCATTCTCAACGCGGGGCAGGCGGCGATCTACACGATAGGCCTCACCGTCGTGATGGCCATGTGCGTCTATGACATTCGCGGCGGAAAGGCTTCCGTCGGCGATTTCGTGCTCATCAACGCCATGATGATCCAGCTCTATCAGCCGCTCAACTTCATGGGCACATTCTATCGGGAGGTGCGGCAGGCGGTCGTCGACATCGAGCGCATGTTCACGATCCTTGGCCAGAATCCCGAGATCGCGGACTGGCCCGGCGCGCCGCCGCTCCGCGTGCGCGAGGGCCGCGTCGCCTTCGACGACGTGCGCTTTTACTACGACGAGAAACGGCCCATCCTGCAGGGCGTGAGCTTCGAAGTGAAGCCGGGCCAGACTCTCGCCATCGTCGGGCCTTCGGGCGCCGGCAAATCGACGATTTCGCGCCTGCTATTCCGTTTCTACGAGCCGCAGGGCGGGCGCATATTGATCGATGGACAGGACATTCTCGCGGTCACGCAGAAGAGCCTGCGCGCGGCCATCGGCATGGTGCCGCAGGACATGGTGCTGTTCAACGACAGCATCGGCTACAACATCCGCTACGGCCGCTGGAACGCCAGCGACGAGGATGTGCGCGAGGCGGCGCGCCTTGCGCAGATCGACAATTTCATCGCCTCCGTTCCCGGCGGCTATGAGGCGCAGGTCGGCGAACGCGGGCTGAAACTTTCCGGCGGCGAGAAGCAGCGCGTCGCCATCGCGCGCACAATTCTGAAAGGCCCGCCGATCCTCATTCTCGACGAGGCGACATCGGCGCTCGACAGCTTCACCGAGCACGAGATTCAAGAGGCGCTGCGCCGCGTCGCCAAGGGCCGCACGACGCTGGTGATCGCGCATCGGCTCTCCACGGTGGTGGAGGCGGATGAAATCATCTTCCTCGATCACGGCCGCATCACCGAGCGCGGCACGCATCAGGGGCTGTTGGACCAGAACGGCGAATACGCCTCGATGTGGAACCGCCAGCGCGAGGCGGCGGAAGCGCGCGCCAAGCTGATCGAGGCCGGCGAGCTGGCGGAAGCCGTGGCGGTCGAGAGCGCTAAAGCGGAGGTCGCTGAAACTGAGGCCGTGGAGGCGGAGTGACGCGCGCGAATGCTTCCGCCCTTGGCCTCAGTGCAGCAGGCCGAGGCCGAGAATCCCCGAGATGATCAGGAAGATCGCGACGATATAATTGAGCAGCCTCGGCATGACCAGAATTAGCACGCCCGCGATCAACGACACGATCGGTTGAATATGCGTAACGCCGATAACCATGTGGATTCTCCATCGCCGCGAACTGCGTTGTGCAGCTTCGCTGTGCATAGTGTTTGATATGGGGCGGGGGAGGCGTCGCGGCTACCCTACTCCCACAAGTGGAAAAAGTGAGGGACTTCGCGTCTTCTGTGGCCGCTGAATGCGTTTCTCATGGGCTCGGACGTGGATATTTGGGAATCTGACACAAGGGGGCCATGATTGATGGGGACTCTTCTTTTTTCACAAACGGCAATTTTCAGGAGATGATTCATGGGCATTGGCGGTTGCTTTATGGCGGTGACGCGCGAGGAGTTTAATGACATTCGTGCAAATCCGGAGGCGCTGCAGGAGCGGTTGGAAAACGAAGAACTAAGAGACCGCGAGTTCGACGTCGACAAAGCCTGGGACGGGATTCATTTTCTGCTCGCAGGCGTCAAACTTGGGCAGGTCGCCGTCGGAGTCCCCCCGCTGTTCGGGGACGCCGAAGTCGAGGGTACGGATTTCGGATACAGTCCTTTATATTTTCTCACCCCGGAACAGCTCAAGGACGCGCTCGAATGGATGCGCGCGCATGCTCCTGAGGATATGCGTGCGCGCTACGACGCCGCAGCCTTCGAGAAGGCAGATATATACCCTGAGATTTGGGGGCGCGAGGATGACAATGCTATTGATTATCTGATCGACAATTATATCGAGCTGATCGCCTATTATGACAAAGCGGCGAAAGCGGGCGATGCGATGCTGTTCTGGCTGGGCTGAGAGCCCTCACCCAAACCGGAACCCCGACACCGGCTTTCCCGCAAGCTCGCCGCTAAACACCCTTCGCCCGGCATCCTCCCCCGCAGCGCCCGCGACGACGAACAGCGGCGCCAGATGTTCCGGCGTCGGGTGGCTTTGCTTGGCGCCGGGCGCCTTGCGCCAGTCGATCAAGGCCGCCTCGCGCGCCTGAGGAGCCGCCTCCACCGCCTGTAACAGCCAGTCGTCGAATTGCGCGGCGGGCTCGCGCGCGGCGTCGCTGGGCGAGAAGAACTCGCGCAGATTGTGATAGCTCATGCCGCTGCCGACGATCAGCACGCCTTCCTCGCGCAGCGGCGCCAGCGCGCGGCCTATGGCGAGATGCTCCGCGACGCTGGCGTGTTTTTGCAGCGACATCTGCAGGATCGGCATGTCGGCTTGCGGGTAGATCAGCATGAAGGGGATGAACACGCCGTGGTCGAAGCCGCGCCCCGTCACTCCGTCGCAGGGCAGGGCCGCCTTCGCCAGCAAATCGCGCACGCGCCCCGCGAGTTGCGGCGCGCCGGGCGCGGGATATTCGAGCCGGTAGGTGTGTTCTGGAAAGCCGTAATAGTCGAACAGCATTCCCGGCGCGGCGTCCATGTCCACGGCCGGGCGCGGAGTCTCCCAATGTGCGGAAATGGCCAAAACCGCCTTTGGCCGCGCGGGAAGGCTCGCGGCGAGGCCGGAGAGAAAGGCGCGCAGCCCGTCCCACATTCCTGGCGGCCCAAAAGCCTTGTCCATGAAGGGCCAGGGTCCGCCGCCGTGCGGGATGAACAGGGTCGGGAGCATCAGTCCTTCTTGGACAGCCTATGCAAATTCTGGTGCACGCGCCTTTTATATACGCTCAGAGCGCGCCGGGGGGCGAGATGGGCCTCGCCCGTCATGATGCTGCGCGCCGCCTCCATATTGGCGTCGATCGCAGCCTTGACCTTCTCGTCCAGCATAAGTTTGCTTTCCGCATGCGCAGCGGCGTCGCCCCGCGCTATGGCCGCCAGCCGAAGGGCGATGACCTGATTGGCCTTCACGCCGAGATTTACCGAATCGGAAAAGAGCTTCAGCCAATTGGGCTTTTTGCGATGCATTGCGCCAGACCTCGCTCGGTTCGCCGCCGCCGGGGGGCCCCCGCACAGCGCGACCATTGTTTCTTCTAGCACATTCGGCGCCGATGCGCTCTCTCAGCCAAGGGCGACAGCCTCCCTTCCATCCGGGCGCGGGGAGCTCCATATTGCGCGGACAGGCCGCCGATGGCGGCGCGGTCTCCAAGAGCGGCTATGGCTTCCTCACCCAAGAAACCGAAATCCCCCGTGCGCGCCACGCGCGCCAAGGCGGCGAAGCCCGAGCTCACGCCGCTGGAGCCGCATCTGGCGGCGCTGCTCAGTCCAGCGCTTGTCGAGCGCAGCGAAGGCTTCGAGGAGACGGCGCAGGCGTCCTACGACGCCGGGACCGTCACGGGGCTTTCCACCGAAGATGCGGAGCGTTTCGGCCTCGGCGGCGTGCAGGCGACGATCGACAGCCTCGATCAACTGCTGCGGCTCGGCGACCCGAATATCCGCGACAAGGCGGCATGGACGCCGCATCGCCCCGAGCGCCCGGCCAAATCGGAGGGCGGGGTCAAATTCGAATTGATCTCGGAATATGAGCCCTGCGGCGATCAGCCGCATGCGATCGAGGAATTGCTGAAGGGGATCGCGGCGCAGGAGCGGGATCAAGTGCTGCTTGGCGTCACCGGCTCCGGCAAGACATTTACAATGGCGCAGGTCATCGCGCGCACGCAGCGGCCCGCGTTGATCCTCGCGCCCAACAAGACGCTGGCGGCGCAGCTCTACGGCGAGTTCAAGAGCTTCTTCCCCAACAACGCCGTCGAATATTTCGTCTCCTATTACGATTATTACCAGCCCGAGGCCTATGTGCCGCGCTCGGACACCTATATCGAAAAAGAATCCTCGGTGAACGAGCAGATCGACCGCATGCGCCACGCCGCGACGCGCGCGCTGCTGGAGCGCGACGACGTCATCATCGTGGCGTCCGTTTCCTGCATTTACGGCATCGGCTCGGTCGAAACCTACACCGCGATGACTTTTGGCGTCACGCTGCGCGAAAAGCTGGAGCCGCGCCAGCTCATCGCCGATCTCGTCGCGCTGCAGTACCGTCGCGTGCAGGCGGATTTCATCCGCGGAACCTTTCGCGTGCGCGGCAACACGGTCGATATTTTCCCCGCCCATTATGAAGACCGCGCCTGGCGCGTCAGCTTCTTTGGCGACGAGGTGGAGGCTATCTATGAGTTTGATCCGCTCACCGGCAAGAAGACGGTCGATCTCGAATTCGTGAAGATCTACGCCAATTCGCATTATGTGACGCCGCGCCCGACGCTGCTGCAATCCATCAAGGGCATAAAGGACGAACTGCGCGGCCGTCTCGACGAGTTGAACCGCGTCGGCCGCATCGTCGAGGCGCAGCGTCTGGAGCAGCGCACCCGCTTTGACATGGAGATGATGGAGGCGACCGGCTCCTGCGCCGGCATCGAGAATTATTCGCGCTATCTCACCGGGCGCAAGCCGGGTGAGCCGCCGCCGACCTTGTTCGAATATCTGCCGGACAATGCGCTGGTCTTCGCGGACGAAAGCCACGTGTCGGTGCCGCAGATCGGCGCGATGTATCAAGGGCGACTTCCGCCGCAAGGCGACGCTGGCCGAATATGGCTTCCGCCTGCCGTCATGTCTCGACAACCGCCCGCTGCGCTTCGAGGAATGGGACGCCATGCGGCCGCAGACCGTCAGTGTTTCCGCGACGCCCGGCAAATGGGAGATGGAGCAGACCGGCGGCGTCTTTGTCGAGCAGGTCATTCGCCCCACGGGCCTGATCGATCCGCCGGTGGAGATACGTCCCGCGCGCGCGCAGGTGGACGATCTGCTGGACGAGGCGCGCGCCAATGCGCAGGCGGGCTATCGCGCGCTCGTCACCGTGCTGACCAAGCGCATGGCCGAAGACCTCACCGAATATCTGCATGAAAACGGCGTGCGCGTGCGCTACATGCATTCCGACATCGACACGATCGAGCGCATCGAGATCATCCGCGACCTACGCCTTGGCGCCTTCGACGTGCTGGTCGGCATCAACCTCCTGCGCGAAGGACTCGACATTCCCGAATGCGGCCTCGTCGCCATTCTCGACGCCGACAAGGAGGGCTTTCTGCGTTCGGAAACCTCGCTGATCCAGACCATCGGCCGCGCCGCGCGCAATGTCGACGGGCGCGTGATCCTCTACGCGGATCAGATCACCGGCTCGATGCAGCGCGCGATCGACGAGACCAACCGTCGCCGCGCGAAGCAGGAGGCCTATAACGCCGAGCATGGCATTACGCCGGCGTCGATCAAGCGCGGCATCGCCGATATTCTCGGCTCGGTCTATGAGCAGGATCACCTCACCGTTGACACGGACAGCGAATTGGCGCCGGGGCATAATTTCCAGGCGGTGCTGGCCGATCTCGAAAAGCGCATGAAGGCGGCGGCGGCCGATCTCGCTTTCGAGGAAGCCGCGCGGCTGCGCGACGAAATCCAGCGCCTGCAGCGCGCCGAGCTTCTGGCCGAGGCGGGGCCGCTCAAGCACCTTTCCGCCGCGCGGCGCGAGGCGGGGGAGGGCGGCATTCCCGGCTCTCGCGCCCGAAAACCCACCGACGCCGACATGGGCCCGCACAACTTCGGCGGCGGCGAGGCGCGCCCGCTGGGGAGGCCGGCGCCGCGCTCGACCATGGGCAAGCCCGGAACGCGCGCGGTGAAGGGGAAGTCGAAGTGAGGGGCCGCCTTCTCCCGCTTATGGGAGAAGGATGCGTCGTATCCGCCCCCTAATTCGCCCCTTTCCGCCAACGCCACGGTTCACAAATCCCCCATTCTCGATTAGGGTCCGCGCCAAATCGGCGTTTCGCGGCGCGAAAACGATTTTTGCCGACGCGCGGCGCCACAAAGAAGGAACCACATGGCCAAGGAAGAATTGCTTGAATTTCCGGGTATCGTTACCGAGCTGCTGCCCAGCGCGATGTTTCGGGTGAAGCTGGAAAATGAGCACGAAATCATCGCCCACACCGCCGGCAAGATGCGCAAGAACCGCATTCGCGTGCTCGAAGGCGACAAGGTGCTCGTCGAAATGACCCCTTACGACCTCACCAAGGGTCGCATCACCTATCGATTCCGATAATTTCCCCCGAGGCGGAGCGCCTTTCGTGACAGCCGAACCCGCCCCGACATCCTCCCCGCGCCCCAAGCTCATTCTGGCTTCCGCCTCCCCGAGGCGGCTGGAGCTGTTGCAGCAGGCGGGGCTGGAGGCCGACGCGCTGCTGCCCGCCGACATTGACGAGACGCCGCAGCGCTTCGAACTGCCGCGCAGCCTCGCCATGCGCCTCGCCAGCGAAAAGGCCGCCGCGGCCACAAAGATCAAGTCCCTGCAGCCAGATCTGGAGGGCGCCTATCTCATCGCCGCCGATACGGTCGTCGCCGTGGGGCGGCGCATCCTGCCCAAATGCGAGACGCGGGACGAGGCGGAAAACTGCCTGCAGCTTCTCTCCGGGCGCCAGCACCGCGTCTATACGGCGGTGGCCCTGATCACCCCGCGCGGCGCCGAGCGGCGGCGTCTGGTCGAGACAAGGCTGCGCTTCAAAAGGCTCTCCAGCGCCGAAATCCGCGCCTATCTCGCCGCTGGCGAATGGCGCGGCAAGGCCGGCGGCTACGCCATACAGGGCCTCGCCGGGGTTTTTGTGGTCAAGCTGGTCGGGTCTTACACCGCCGTGGTCGGCCTGCCGCTGTATGAAACCGTGAATTTATTGGCCGGAGAGGGGTTTCCGGTGCTCGATCCTTGGAATGCGCGAGGGTAGGGGCGAAAAGGCGCGGCCTACCGCCCGCACCCCGCCTATGGCGCAAACCGCGACGCGATGCGCCTTGCGAGGCTGGCCTGCAAAACCTGCGTCGCGGCGGGGGTGGGCGCGGGTTCCGCGCGGGCGGAATCGGTCTTTGGCGTCGTCCGCTCCAATGTGCTGATATCGAAATTGACGCCCATCAGGCCCCAGTTCTCGCCCGCTTTTCGCAAGCTGATTGTCGCCGTCACGGCGCCCTTTTCATAATGGCAGCGGGCAAGATATTTCGCCGTGATCTTCGCGCCATTCGTCGTGAACATCTGGAAGGAATCGCCCCTGGGCTCTTCGAAGGACTGGAAGCTCCCCAGCGACTCGCGAACCTTCCCGGCGAATTGATCGGTCGCGGCGGCGTTCAGTTTCGCTCGGTCCTCCGGCGCCATGAAGCTCGAAAAATTAGCGGCGTCCAGATTGGGCAAAATCCTGGGCAGCGTCGCCACGACATAGGCCTTACTCTCGGCGTCGAGAGCGGGTCCGGTGAATGCGCCATAGGCGAACATGCCGCCGATGGCGACGAGTATGAACAAAAAAACGCCGCCAAATATCTTCAGGACCCTGTTCATGCGCTTCTCCTCAAAAGCAAATTCCGAAATGACTGACAGCGTGTTTCGATCAGTATTGGCGCCGGCGAAATGAGCTGGCTCGACTGCTTGTCGCTTGCGTGTCTCCCGGCGAGCGGAAAGCGCGCCAGGCTGCGAAACGCTAGGAGGCGCGTGTTACACAGGAATTAAGCGAGGGCCTGCTTGCGAGCGTTTTCGCGCGCCACGATTAATCGATCATGAAGCCTGGATTTTTCATAAATTTTGGGCCTGCCGAGGCGGTATTCGTGTTTGCCTTCAACAGAATTTGAGCAAGAGCGACTCCTCCGGCGAGGCCCGAGAAGTTGACACTCCGAGTTTCGCCGGCATAGCGTTGACTAGGTCATCAGGTCAGGGTTCACGATCGGCGAAAGCCCGCCGCCACATGGGTTTAGGAGCAGGATATGATCCATCGGCGATCCTGCCTCGCCTCGCTCGTGCTCCCCTTCGCTCCCGTTCCTGCCTACGCGCTAGTCGCGGAAAGCCAACTCAAGGAAATGCGGCGCCATGGATAGGTCACAACCACGGCGCTGCATCAGGTTTTGGGTCGCGGGGATAGGGAGGACTTCGACCCGTAAATGATGGTGACGACCCAACCCTGTCCCCGTCTGACCTCGCGATGCGTGTCCAGCTTTCGGTCGCACGCTCGCTGAATTTCGGCGAGGCTTATACTGTTAATTGCATACCCACACCCAGCGACCAAAATAGGGATTCCAGCGCCAGCACGAACCGACGCCATAGCCCCACCAACGTCCACCCCACCAGCGGCCGCCGCCGCGCCATCCGGGGCCGCCATGCCAGCCGCCAGACCGCCGCCATGCCAACCGCCGCCATGCCAACCGCCGCCATGCCACCGCCGCCATGCCACCGCCGCCATGCCAACCACCGCCATGCCCGCGTGCCTCTGCCGTCGAGGACAGGGCGAGAGGCGCGGCAATCAGCGTCGCCGCGAGAATGACTATGCTTAAGGAGGCGAGGCCGGACGAGCCGGACGCTTTTTGTGGCGAAGCGTTTGCAATTTTGTTCATCTGCGGGATCCTTCTTTTGTCGTTGCGGATCGGTCTCCATTAGACTTTCAACAAAGCAGGAACAGCCAAACTTCCATGGAAACCTGGGGGCGTGGGTCAGCCAAGGATTTCTCGGTTGCTTCCATTCCCTTGCTGGTTCAATGCGCGTTGTTCGGCTTGCATGACGTGGCCGTCGCGCCGGGAAGTCTTGCTCACGCCAGACGTCAAGACGGTCATGGCGAAAGCGATGGCGATGCGAGGCGCCCTGGATTCGGTAGGCATCTTCAGATCTCCTCTTGCAGAGGCGCGGAACGCGTGAACGTGGGGAGGATGACGCTTGTCGTTTGAACCCGGCTTGAATTCACGATTCATCCGAGGTTCAGCAATTGCGCGCTGAGCATCTTTCGCGTGACCGGGAAAACCGCGCTCGGAATTTTTGCCGCTGGCGAAGCGTGAGGTCGCCCCGGGCTCGGCTCACGGGCTTTTCGCGCGTCCATCGCCGCTTAACCTTGTGCGCGATTTAGGGTCCATTGAGGATGTAAGGAAAGCGCGGGTTAATTTGTCTCGACGTTAATCCCCAGCCGGAGCGCCCGGCGGAGTCCGGGAGGCCGCTAGATTGGAGACTCTTCATGGCGCACAGGGAACGTTATTCACCGCTGCGTTACGCGCTTCCGATGCTCCTGACATGCTATGTCTGCTGCGGCGAGGCTGCGGCCTTCCCCTTGAATGCTTCGGGCACGCAGGCATACGCCGTTTCCGGCGCCGTCATCTATGCGCATTGCGAAATGCCCAGACAAAACATGTCCAGGCGTTCCCCGGCGGTGGAGATTCTCTACAAGCTGCAACATGCTTACTTGACGCTTGAGGTCCGCAGCGACGCCGGCGTTTGGCAAACGTCACCACATCCGCGACGTCAAAGACTGCTTAAGCGAGCAAATTAATCCGCACTTGGCGCGGCCGGAGGACACACGCGACTTCCCCCAGGGCGCAAAGGTGGAGCTTGAGGTGCGCGCGTCCCGTCCACCGGATTCCTGCCGCGTAGATCAAAAGCCGGCAACACCTCTCGAGGCCTTGCGCGGGGGACCGCGAAATTGCGATTTTTACGAAGTGACCACGCTCAGCGTGAATGGGCGCAAGATTTTTTGACCGTGCACGGGAGCCGTGTTTCCCCGGCAAGAGGAAGCGCCGCGCGGATTTTGGCCCGTCGCAAAAACCCTTGACGCATTCAATGATTTTTTGGGCTAAGATCGGCATAATCGCCGCCGACACGCTGGCCTTCGCCATCGCAAGGGGAGTTTTCGAGGCGACCGCGCTGCCTTGCGACGGGGCCTTGCCGCCCTGGCGCGATCTCTTCGCCGCGAGAGGGTAGATGGCTGTTTTGCTGCGGGACGCCGAGTTCAGGCGCAGCGACGAAAAAGCGCACGCCGCGCCGAACTCCGCGCCCTATCCCCCCACATACCGCCGCTCGTATCTCGCGCCCAGCCGCGTCAAAATCTCATAGCCGATCGTTCCCGCGCGTGCGGCGAGTTCGTCGACGCTTATCTGCTCGCCAAGAATTTCCGCCCACTCCCCGCGTTTCGCGGCCGCTTGCGGCGCGTCGGTCACGTCGAGCACGATGAAATCCATCGACACGCGACCGACGATGGGGCAACGCGCGCCGCCGACCAGCGCCTGCGCCGCCGGTTTCGCGACCCCGCTCGAAGCGCCTATCGGCAGGCCGTCGGCGTAGCCGGCGCCTATCGTCGCGAGGCGTGTCGGCCGCGTCGCGGTCCATGTCGCGTCATAGCCGACGCTCTCGCCGGGCGCGATCTCGCGCGTCGAGAGGATGCGCGCTTGCAGCCGCGCGACGACACGCATGGGATTGGCGAGGCCCGGCGCAGGATTGCCGCCATAAAGCGCGAAGCCCGGCCGGGTCAGCTCCAGCAGCGGCTTTTGCGGCAGGAAAATGCCGGAGGAATTGCAGATCGACCCCGGAACGCCCGGAAAATGCGCGCGCGCGGCGGCGAGCCCCGCGATCTGGTTGTCGTTGCGCGGATCGTCGCGCTTCTGCGAGGAGACGAAATGGCTCATGACGAGACAGGGCTTTATCGCTCGCGCCGCCGCCTCCGCCTCCGCGACGGCGAGCCCCATGCGGTTCATGCCGGTGTCGAAATGCAGCGCCGCCGGAAGGCCGCTTCCGGCCCATTCCGCGATCTCGGCCATTGAGTTCAGCGCGGGATGCAGGGCCGCCGCCTTGAGGCGCGGCGCGGTTCCCGGCGCCAGCCCGTCGAAGACATAGATCGCCGCCTCGCGCGCGATGGCGCGGGCGCGCTCGCCCTCGGCCACGGTGGCGACGAAAAAACTCTTGCACCCCTCCGCGAGCAAAGCGCGCATGACCGGCGCCAGCCCCAGCCCATAGGCGTCGGCTTTCACCACGGCGGCGCATTCCGCCGGCGCCGAGAGCTCGCGCAGCCGCCGCCAGTTATGCGCCAGCGCGGTGAGGTCGATCGTCAGCAGCGCGGTTTCGGATGGCGCATCGCGGCCTGTCGCGGGCGAGGGGATGGCGGACATGGGCGGGCCGATCGCGTGATTCGAGGGTCTCCGCATATTAGTGCAGCAATGCTGCGCCGCCCAAATCCGCGCCCGTCGCGGCCATCCGCGCGGGGATGTGATAAGGGGGGCCTGATCCTGGGAGGCGAATCGATGTTGAGCCGGCTGCGCCAAATCCCCGCCGGCGTCTGGGCGCTCGGCTTCGTCTCGCTGCTTATGGATGTCTCCTCGGAGATGATCCACGCGCTGCTGCCGGTCTATCTCGTCAGCGTGCTCGGCGCCTCCATGACCAGCGTCGGCGCGATTGAGGGCATCGCCGAGGCCACCGCCTCCATCGTCAAGATTTTCTCGGGCGCGGTCTCGGACTGGTTCGGCAAGCGCAAGCTGCTCGCCGCGATCGGCTATGGGCTCGCGGCGCTGACCAAGCCCGCCTTTCCACTTGCCCAGGGCATCGACCTCCTGATCGCGGCGCGCTTTGTCGACCGCATCGGCAAGGGCATTCGCGGCGCGCCGCGCGATGCGCTGGTCGCGGACATCGCCCCGCCGGAATTGCGCGGCGCGGCCTTCGGCCTGCGCCAGTCGCTCGACACTGTCGGCGCCTTTGTCGGCCCGGCGTTCGCGATTGGTCTGATGTGGCTGACGGCGAATGATTTCAAGACCGTGTTCTGGGTCGCGGTGATTCCCGCCTTTCTCGCCGTGGCGGTGCTTGTCGTCGGCGTGAGCGAGCCCGAGCGCGCCGAGGGGATGCGCAAAATCCGCTTTCCGCTGCATATCGACGAGCTGAGGCGCCTTGGCGGAGATTATTGGCTGATCGTCATCGTCGCGACGATCTTCGCGCTGGCGCGGTTCAGCGAGGCTTTTTTGATCCTGCGCGCGCGCGACGCGGGGCTGCCCATCGCGCTCGCGCCCTTTGTGCTGGTGGGCATGAACATCGTCTATGCGCTCTCCGCCTATCCGGCAGGCGTGATTTCCGACGGCCGCAGCCGGCTGACGCCGCTCGCCATCGGCCTCGCGCTGCTGATCGCGGCCGACGCCGTGCTGGCGGGAACGAGCGGACTTTATGGCGTCGCGCTCGGCGTCGCTTTGTGGGGGCTGCATATGGGCCTCACCCAAGGCCTGCTGGCGACGCTCGTCGCCGACGTCGCCGCGCCGGAGCTGCGCGGCACAGCCTTCGGCGTGTTCAACCTCGCGGGCGGCGTCGCGACGCTGGCGTCGAGCGTGGTGGCGGGGGCGTTGTGGGACAGCTACGGCGCGCCCGCGACATTTGGGGCCGGGGCGGCGTGCGCCCTGGTCGCGCTCGCGGGGCTGGCTGTGGCGAAATCGCGCGCGCCGGGGCTGGGCGCCGCGCACAGGGGGTAATTTTTCGATCTCCGACCTCGGCGGAAGAATTTCCCTTCGCGGTTGCGGCGCCGCAGCAATTGATTTAACTACTGTGACAAACCAGCTCGGCTGTGGAAAGGGAAAAACCATGGCGCAAGCCGAAATCGACGCCGCGGCGGAGAAACGGCCTCTTTCGCCGCATCTGACCGTCTATAAGCCCATGCTGACCATGGTCATGTCCATGGCGCACCGCATCTCCGGCGTCGCGCTTTACGTCGGCGCGGCCCTGCTGGCGGTCTATCTGCTCGCCCTCGCTTTCGGGCCGGGGACGTTTTCCGCCTTCTCCTGGATCGTGAACGGCTTTTTCGGCCATCTGATCGTGCTGGGATTCAGCTGGGCGCTGTTCACGCATCTTCTGGGCGGCGTGCGCCATGCTCTGTGGGACCGGGGTCTATATATGGACCCCAAGGGCCGCGAGCTTCTGACGCAAGGCACGCTCGCGGGCGGAATCGCCCTGACGCTGTTGACCTGGATTCTTTCGACCCTTGCGGGTTGAATCCGGGCGGCCTGGAGAATTCAAGCCATGACAACCCAATTCATCAGCGGCAGGACCGGGCGCGGCGCGGCCTATGTATCGGACGCCTCCGGCGCCGCGCATGATAAATTCATGCGGCTTTCCGCTCGCGCGCTGGCGCCGCTCGGCCTGCTCGCGGCCTGGTATGTCGTCGGGCTCTCTGGCAAGTCCTTCGAGGAGGCGCGCGCGGAAATCGGGCGGCCGTTTCCGGCGCTCGTGCTGATCGCCTTCATCGCGATCGCGACGGTGCACGCCCGCAAGGGCGTCGAGTTGATCATCGAGGACTATGTCCATGACGATGAGACCAAGGAAAAGGCGCTGCGCGTCAACAAATGGGCGTCGCTCGCCATAGCGGTCCTGTGGACGCTGGCTATCCTCCTGATCGCTGCGCCCAAGTAACGCGGCGTGCTTAAACTTTCTCGCTCGAAAAAGGCGTTGTGATGGTTGTAAACGGCGGGGCCGCGACAAGCGCCAGCATCAGTGGCCGGGCTTACGAGATTATCGACCACAGTTTCGACGTCGTGGTCGTCGGCGCCGGAGGCGCGGGTCTGCGCGCGGCGGTCGGCTGCGCCAAGGCGGGCCTTCGCGCGGCTTGCGTGACCAAGGTGTTTCCGACCCGCTCGCACACGGTCGCGGCGCAGGGCGGCGTCGCCGCCGCGCTCGCCAATATGGGGCCGGACGACTGGAAATGGCACATGTACAACACCGTCAAGGGCTCCGACTGGCTCGGAGACCAGGACGCGATCGAATATCTGTGCCGCAACGCGCCGGCGGCGGTTTACGAGTTGGAGCATTGGGGCGTGCCCTTTTCGCGCACCGTGGACGGGCGCATCTACCAGCGGCCCTTCGGCGGCATGACCACCGATTACGGCAAGGGGCCGCCAGCGCAGCGCACCTGCGCCGCCGCCGACCGTACCGGTCACGCCATGCTGCACACGCTCTACGGGCAGGCGCTCAAGCACAACACCGAGTTTTTCGTCGAATATTTCGCGCTCGACCTGATCATGGACGCAGAAGGGCGCTGCTGCGGCGTCGTCTGCCTCAAGCTCGACGACGGCACCATTCACCGCTTTCGCGCCGGTCTCACCGTGCTGGCGACCGGCGGCTATGGCCGGACCTATCTCTCCGCTACCTCGGCTCACACCTGCACCGGCGACGGCAACGCCATGGTGCTGCGCGCCGGCCTGCCGTTGCAGGACATGGAGTTCGTGCAGTTCCATCCGACCGGCATCTATGGCGCCGGCTGCCTGATCACCGAGGGCGCGCGCGGCGAGGGCGGCTATCTCACCAACAGCGAGGGCGAGCGCTTCATGGAGCGCTATGCGCCGAGCGTGAAGGATCTCGCGCCGCGCAACATGGTCTCGCGCGCCATCACCATGGAAGTGCGCGAGGGCAGGGGCGTCGGCAAGCTCAGGGATCACGCCTATTTGCATCTCGAACATCTCGATCCGGCGATCCTGCATGAGCGCTTGCCGGGCATTTCCGAGAGCGCAAAGATTTTCGCCGGCGTCGACGTGACGCGCGAGCCCATTCCGATCATCCCGACCGTGCATTACAACATGGGCGGCATACCGACGAATTATCACGGCGAAGTGCTGACCAAGAAGGGCGATAACGCCGATAGCGTGGTGCCGGGGCTAATGGCCCTCGGCGAGGCCGCCTGCGTCTCCGTGCATGGAGCCAACCGGCTCGGCTCCAATTCGCTGATCGACCTCATCGTGTTCGGCCGCGCCGCCGGCCTGCGCGCGGCTGAGCTGGTCAAGCCCGGCGAGAACTTGCCGGAACTCCCGGCCAACAGCGCCGAGCTGTCGCTCTCGCGGCTGGATTGCTTCCGCAACGCCAATGGCGGCACGCCGACGGCGGTGCTGCGCGACAAGATGCAGCGCGCGATGCAGACGCATTGCGCCGTCTATCGCACCGGCGAGGTGCTGGCCGAGGGCGTCGCGCAGGTCAGCGCCGTCTGGAACGAAATCGCGGATGTGAAGGTTACGGACCGCTCGCTGATCTGGAACTCCGATCTCGTCGAGACGCTGGAGTTCGACAATCTGATCGCGCAGGCGGCGGTGACCATCGTCTCGGCGGAAAACCGCAAGGAGTTCCGCGGCGCCCACGCCCGCGAGGATTTCGCCAACCGCGACGACGCCAACTGGATGAAGCACACGCTGGCGACCATCGACCTTGGTAATAAATCGGTGTCGATCGACTACCGCCCGGTGCATTCCTACACGATGACGAACGAGGTCAAATACATCGAGCCCAAGGCGCGGGTGTATTAAATCGAGCGGCGGCGAGAAAGAGAAACGAATATGGTCGAATTCACGCTTCCCAGAAACTCCACTGTCGCCGAGGGCAAGACCTGGCCTCGCCCGGACAGCGCCAATGTCCGTGAATACCGGATCTATCGCTGGAATTCGGACGACGGAGAGAATTCCGCGCATCGACACCTATTTCGTCGACGCCGACGATTGCGGGCCGATGGTGCTCGACGCGATCATCTGGATCAAGAACAAGATCGACCCGACGCTGACCTTCCGCCGCTCCTGCCGCGAAGGCATTTGCGGTTCCTGCGCGATGAATATCGACGGGACCAACACGCTCGCCTGCACCAAGGGCGCGAGCGAGATCGACGGCGCGGTGAAGATCTATCCACTGCCGCACATGTCGGTGGTGAAGGATCTTGTGCCCGATCTCACCGGCTTTTACGAACAGCATGCGGCGATCGAGCCCTGGTTGCATGCCGGGCAAGACCCCGAGAAAGAGCGTCTGCAATCGCCGCAGCAGCGCGCCAAGCTCGACGGGCTCTATGAGTGCATCCTCTGCGCCTGTTGCTCGACGTCCTGCCCGAGCTATTGGTGGAACTCGGATCGCTATCTCGGCCCCGCCGCGCTGTTGCAGGCGCATCGCTGGATTTCCGATTCGCGCGACGAGGCGACGGAGGAGCGGCTTGGCTATGTCGACGACGCCTTCCGGCTCTACCGCTGCCATACGATCATGAATTGCACCAAGGCCTGCCCGAAGGGCCTTGAGCCGGCCAAGGCCATAGCGGAGCTGAAGAACATGGCGCTCGCCCGGCTCGGATAGGTCGCCCGCGCCCGAAAAGAGCGGGGCGGTTGCCTTCATTCCGTCCAAGAGGCAAATTAGGACGGTTCCGTCACAAACTGGAGAATTCCGCCATGCGTTTTCGTGGGAGCCTTCTGATCGCAGCCTTGCTGATGGGAGCCGTCGCTGCGCCCGTGGCGCTGGCGGAGGAGCTTCAGCTCGATTCTCAGACCCTTGACGCGTCCGGCGCGGCCGCCAAGACGAAGGGGAAAAAGGCGAAAAAGCAACAGCAGCCGCAGGCTGCCGCTCCCGCCGCGAAACCCGCGAAGCCCGGCGGCGACCGCCAGTTCGGCGAACTCGAAGGCTGGTCGCCGGGCAAGGCGCCGCCGAAGCCGGCAGAGCATGAGTCCGGCAGCGCGGCTCCCGCGAAGGGGCCCGTCGGCATCAGCCCCTCCGGCGGCATGTCGGTCGGCCTGCCGTTCTAATCTCGCTTTAATTGCAATCCAGGCCGGCTGCGCGCGGCTGGACGGAGAAAATCATGGCTTATAAGGTAGCTGTCGTCGTCGGCGCCACGGGTAATGTGGGCCGCGAAATGCTGGATATTTTGGCCGAGCGGCGCTTTCCCGTGTCGGAAGTCGTGGCGCTCGCGTCATCCCGCTCCATCGGTCAGGAAGTGTCCTTCGGCGACAAGACGCTGAAGTGCCGACATCTCGACACCTATGACTTCACCGACACCGACATCTGCCTGATGTCGGCGGGCGGCGACGTTTCGCGCGAATGGTCGCCGAAGATCGGGGCCAAGGGCTGCGTCGTGATCGACAATTCCAGCGCCTTTCGCATGGACCCCGAGGTTCCGCTGATCGTGCCGGAGGTGAATGCCGCCGCCGTCGCCGGCTTCACGCAGAAATACATCATCGCCAATCCGAACTGCTCGACGGCGCAGCTGGTCGTGGCGCTAAAGCCCCTGCATGACGCCGCGAAGATTTTGCGGGTCGTGGTCTCGACCTACCAGTCCGTCTCTGGCGCCGGCAAGGACGCGATGGACGAGCTTTTCGCCCAGACGCGCGCGGTTTTCGTCTCCGACGCCGTGCAGACCAAGAAATTCCCCAAGCGAATCGCCTTCAACCTCATTCCTCAGATCGACGTCTTCATGGAGGACGGCTTCACCAAGGAGGAATGGAAGATGGTGGCCGAGACCAAGAAGATTCTCGATCCGAAGATCAAGCTGGTCGCCACCTGCGTGCGCGTGCCGGTCTTCATCAGCCATTCCGAGTCGGTGAATGTCGAATTCGAGCGGCCCATCTCGCCCGAGGAAGCCCGCGCAATTCTGCGCGAAGCGCCCGGCGTGCTGGTGATCGACAAGCATGAACCCGGCGGCTACATCACCCCGCATGAAGCGGCGGGCGAAGACGCCACCTATGTGTCGCGCATTCGCGCCGACCCGACCGTGGACAACGGCCTCGCTTTCTGGTGCGTGGCCGACAATCTTCGCAAGGGCGCGGCGCTCAACGCCGTGCAGATCGCGGAAGTGCTGTTGAACCGCAAGCTTTTAGGGCCGAAGATGCGCGCCGCTTAGCACGGCGCTGGCGTTTTGCAGGAATGGCCGCGCCCGTCGCGGCCATTTTCGCTCGGCGCTTCCGTATCCGAGGGGCTTCGCCTTGCTTACCCCTTCCGCCAGGGCTTCACCTCTGTGAACGACCATTCGGCGGATTTTTCGCGGCAAGCGGCGCCTTGCAGCCGCTCCAGCGCCTCCTTCGTCGTCACATCCGCGACAAAGGCCCGGCAGATTTTGCCGTCAATCGGATAGGCCGGGCCGACCGGGGTAAAGCTGCCCTTCGCGCCGGTCTGCGCGTTGTCCCAGTTCACGCTGCCGCCCGCGCCCTGCGGGTCGAGTGCGGTTCCGAGCGCGGCGGTGGCGCGGCGCTGGTCCTCGGCTTCAAGGCCGCGCGCGAGCTCCGGCGGCGCCTTGTGAATGGAGCCGGTGATGTCGTCGGAATTCGCGCGCCAGCTTTCGCTCGCGGGCATGGCGACCGAGCAGGCGCCTAGCGCGCAGGCGGCCAGCGACATTCCAAAAAAAACCGCGACCTTCGATGCAGTTTGAGGAAATCCGCCGGGGGCGCTATGTCTGGCGATGGATCGACGCAAAGCTCACCCTTTACCAACTCTACCTGCCGCTGCGCAGGCGATACCGGAGGATTTTGTCTTGAACGCGTTAACACCCGGTGACTTCGTGGACGCTGCGGAGCCATTCGCGTTGTTTCGCGAATGGTTTGAGGAGGCCAAAACCAAGGAGATCAACGATCCGGAGGCCATGGTTGTGGCGACCGCCGACGCGCAAGGACTGCCGGACGCGCGCATGGTTTTGCTCAAGGGATGGAACGAATTGGGTTTCACATTCTACACCAATGCGGAAAGCGCCAAGGGTTCGCAACTGGGCGTCAACATGCAGGCGGCCGCCTTGTTCCACTGGAAATCCCTGAGGCGGCAGGTGCGCTTGCGTGGACCTGTCGTTGCGGTCAGCGACGCCGAGTTGGACGCCTATTACGCCAGCCGCCCGCGCGACAGCCGCATCGGCGCCTGGGCCAGCCAGCAGTCGCGGCCCCTGGAGAGCCGCTTCGCGCTGGAGAAGGCCGTGGCCCATTACGCGCTCAAATTCGGCGTGGGCGAAATTCCGCGGCCCTCTTACTGGCGTGGTTACCAAATCGTTCCTTTGGCGATCGAGTTCTGGGCGGACAGACCCTTCCGATTGCATGATCGCGTGCGCTTTGCCCGTGAGGCGGCCGGGGCGTCGTGGTCGAAGCAACGGCTCTATCCATGAAGCCAACCACGAGGTTCCTGCGCGAGGCTTGCTGTGTCCTTTGTCTGGCGGCGTCGGCGTTTGGCGCGCAGGCCTCGACGAAGGATTTGCCGGCCGATTTCGGAGGCGGGGACCGCGCCGCCCGGGGGCAGGCGGAGCCGGCCCTGCGTCTGGCGCTGGCCGAACATAAGCCCGCACCGCGCGCAAAACGCGAAAGCCGCAAGGAATTGCAAAAGCCCGCGCCAAAAAAGCCGCAGGAAGCCGCGCCGGAGCCCGAACCGCCGCCCGCGCCCTACGACCCGCAATTGCTCCGCCTGGCGGAGGTGCTCGGCGGCCTCTCGTATCTGCGGGATCTTTGCGGCGACGGGGATGGCGAGGAGTGGCGCGGCAAGATGGCGCAGCTTCGCGACGCGACGGCCCCGACGGGCTCCCGTCGGCAGAAGCTGACCAACGCCTTCAATCATGGTTTTCATGGTTACGAAATCACCTATCGCGTCTGCACGCCCAATGCGCAGGCGATCATCGAGCGCTATCTCGACGAAGCGGAGCGGCTGTCGCGCGATGTGGCGGTCAGATATGGCAATCCGTGAACAATTTTAAGAGCGCGCGTTAACCGTTTGGAAAGACGCGTGTCGCGCCAGCGCGCCGGCTTGTCTAAAGTAATCTTCATGACGCAATTCAATTCCACTTCCATTGATGACGCTGGCGCGGAACAGCATCGCGCCGCGCTGGTTTATGTAACGGAAGCCTTCGCCGAGGCGATCCTCGCGGGCATTGAGAGCGACAGTTTCGCCCATGCCGCGCTCGTTGCGGCATTGCGCGAACTGGTCGCGACCCATGGCGAGGACACCGTCGCCTCCTTCGCCGAGCGCCTGCCAGGCCGCATCCGCGCGGGCGAATTCTCGACTGGCGCGAAGCATTAGAAACAGCTTGTTTTTTGCGGCAGGAGGCGATTCTTCCGCACGCCTTCATGGCTCGTCGCCGCGAATGCAAATCGCGCAAAATTCGCGGCGTTTTTCTCTTTATTTGCGGTAGGGCCCGTTTAGCCCTTGACCGGCCTCGCGTGTCTGGCGGACGATTTGTCGCACGGCGATCAACGTCCGGATTTTCGACTTGCGGCGCCCGCCAAATAGGCGGATAGCCCTCATCGAAAAAAGAGACACCCGCGCTTCGGCTGCTTCGGAAACCGACATGACCCGCACGCTCATCTGTCTCGCCCGACACGGCGAGACGAACTGGAATCTCGAACGGCGTTTTCAGGGTCAGCTCGACATAGCCTTGAACGCGAAAGGGCGGATGCAGGCCGAGGCGCTGGGTCATGAGCTCGCGGGCGCGCATTTCGACCACATCTACAGCAGCGATCTGCAGCGCGCGCTCGTCACCGCCGCGCCCCACGCCGCGCGGCGCGGCATGGAGATCATCCGCCGCCCGGAGCTGCGAGAGAAGCACGACGGCGTTTGGCACGGGCTGAGCCACCCGGAGGTCGAGGCGCGTTATCCCGAGGAATACCAGCATTATCTCGCGCGCCGGGCCGATTATGCCGCGCCGGGGGGCGAGAGCCTGATGCGCTTCGCCGCGCGGGTGCGCGCCGCGCTGACCAAGATCGCCGAGGCGCATCCCGGCGAGACGCTCCTCGTTGTCGCCCACGCCGGCGCGCTCGACATCGCCTGGCGCATGGCGACCGGCAAACGTCTCGACGAGACGCGCGAATATCCCGTGCTCAACGCCGCGCCCAACTGGATCGCCTATGAGGACGGCAAATGGTCGCTGGTCGACTGGGCGCGCGAGGATGACCGCAAACCCATCGTCGCGCCCTACGAGGGGCTCGACCTCCCGCGCCGAGAGGCGACGCGCGTGATGCTGGTAAATCCGCAGGGCCAGACGCTGCTGCTGCGTTTCGCCAGCAGCATTCTTCCCGGCGTAGCGGCGCAGGGCTATGCGCATTTCTGGGGGCAGCCGGGCGGCGCGCTGGAGGCCGGCGAAAGTCTTGAGGACTGCGCGCGGCGCGAGGTGCTGGAGGAGACCGGCCTCAAGATCGGCGAGCTTGGCGCGCCCGTCGCCTCGCGCGAATTTCCTCTGCAGCTCGTTTCAGGCTGGGTCCACGCCGTCGAGCATTATTACCTTCTGCGCTGCGAGGATTTCGAGCCCCGCCTCGGCGCGCTCACCGCCGACGAAAAAACCTATGTGCAGGGCTGGAAATGGTGGTGGACGGAAGAAATCGCCGTCTCGAAAGAGCTTATCTATCCCGAGGCGCTGGCCTATATGCTGGCCAGCGCGGGCGTGAAATAGAGGCGTCACGACGGAGGCTTTCATGCAGGTCGACATCATCGAACAGCCCCCGCTGCGGCTTCACGCCATGCGCTATGAGGGGCCGGTGACGAACATCGGCGAGGTCTGGGGCAGGCTTTCCGCCTGGGCGGCCGAACGCGGGCTTATGGGCGACATCGAACTGGCGGTCGGCGCCTGCTCCGCCGCGCCGGACGCGCAGGGCAGGGTGATCTATCACGCCGGTCTCCTGCTGCGCGGCGAGGCGCCCGCCTCGGACGGGGTGGAGATTTTGAACCTTGAGGGCGGGCGCTACGCCAGCTATCGGCTTACCGGCCCCTATGGCGGCATCGCCACGGCCTTTCCCCGCCTGTTCGGCGAATGGCTGCCTGCGAGCGGCTATCGGCGCGACGACCGCCCCGCGCTCGAAATCTACCGCAACAATCCGTCGGACACGCCCGAGGCTGAACTGATCACCGATCTGCTTGTCGCGATCAAATAGCTCCTTATGTCACAACTGGACTCGGGCGAAGGGGTTTGGCAGTCTGCGCCGGTCAAAACCGGTCGCGCCTCGCGCGGATTTCACCGGCAATAGTGCGAGTTAGCCCAAAGGGGAGCTCTTCATGGCGGGCGGCGTGAACAGACGGCGGCTGATTATCGCTGCGGGGGGAACGGCGCTGGGAGCGAGCGCGGCTCTCGCCAAGGGGCGCAAGCGAAAACAGGCCTCCAACCAGACAGGGAAGCGCTTCGCGGACAAAATCTTTCGCGGCGGCGTGATCCTGACCATGATCGACGAACACCCGAAGGTTGAAGCCGTGGCGATCGCCGGCGGCCGCATCATCGCCGTCGGCGACGAGGCGGCGGTCATGGCGACGAAGGGCGAGAAGACGCAGATCGTCGATCTCAAGGGCGCGACGCTGCTGCCCTCCTTCATCGATGCGCACGGCCATTTCATGAATGCGCCGCAGATCGTGAAATGGGCCAATGTCTCCGGCGTACCGGCGGGGCCGGTGACGTCCATCGCCGACATCGTCAAGGCGCTCAAGGCGCACGCGGAAAAATTCAAGACCAAGCCCGGCGAATGGATCATCGCCTATGGCTATGACGTCACCAATCTTTCGGACAAGCGCCAGATCACGCGCGATGATCTGGATCCGCATTTTCCCGACAATCCGGTGATGCTGATCCACAGCTCCAATCATGGCGCGGTGCTGAACTCGGCCGCCTTCAAGAAGGTCGGCATCAGCGCCACGACCAAGACCCCGCCGGGCGGGCTGATCCTGCGCAAGAAGGGATCGGAGGAGCCGGAAGGCCTCGTCATGGAGACGGCCTTCCTGCCGATCTTCGCCAATATGCCCAAACCCAGTGAAAAGGAACTGCTCGACACTTTCCATGAGGCGCAGCAGATTTACGCACGCGCGGGCGTGACCACCTGTCAGGAAGGCGCGACCCACGCGCCCGAGATCAAGCTCCTGCGCAAGGCGGCGGATCAGGGCAGACTCTATCTCGACATCGTGTCCCTGCCGCTCGTTCTCGACGTGCCGGCGCTGGTGAAGGAATATTTTCCCGACTTTCAGGGCGGGCCGATGGAGCTGCCGAAAGAGTTGGCGGCGGCTTTCGGCAAATATCACAAGCGGCTGAAGCTCGCGGGGGTGAAACTCGTGCTGGACGGTTCGCCTCAGGGCAAGACCGCTTTCTGGAGCAAGCCGCTGCTGACGCCCGGACCGGCGGGCGAAGCGAACTGGCGCGGCGCGCCGCTGTTCCCGCCGGAGCAGGTGAACAAGGCCGTAGCGGCGCTTTACAAGGGCGGGGTGCAGGTATTCGCGCATTGCAACGGCGACGCGGCCATAGACATGATGATCGACGCCGCGCGCGCGGCCGCCGTGAAGGCGGATCAGGATCGCCGCACAGTGATCATACATTCCCAGTTCATGCGGAAGGACCAGCTCGACGCTTACAAGGAGCTGGGTTTTTCGCCGAGCTTTTTCACCATGCACGCCTTCTTCTGGGGCGACGTCCATGTCGAGAACCTCGGGCAGGAGCGGGCGTTCTTCCTCAGCCCGATGGCTTCCGCCACGGCGAAGGGACTGCGCTGCTCCAATCACACCGATTTCTCGGTGACGCCGATGGAGCCAATGCGCGTGATCTGGACGGCGGTCACGCGCCAGTCGCGCGCGGGCAAGATCATCGGCCCGGCCGAGCGCGTCAGCGTGTGGCAGGCGCTCAAGGCGCTCACAACGGAGCCCGCCTGGCAGATTCGCGAAGAGGATCACAAGGGCGCGATCGCCGAAGGCAAGCTCGCCGATCTCGTCATTCTCGACGGCAATCCGATGACGGTCCCGACCGACAAAATTCTCGACATCGCGGTGATCGAGACTTTCAAGGAAGGCGAGAGCATCTACAAGCGCAAAGTGACGTGACCCGCGCGCTCCCGTTCACAGTTATCGGCGGTTATCTCGGCGCCGGCAAGACGACGCTCCTGAACAATCTGCTCTCGCAGGCCGGCGGTCTGCGCGCGGCGGTTCTCGTCAATGACTTCGGCGAAATCAACATCGATGCGGAACTGATCACGGGCCACGACGGCGATGCGATCAGCCTCGCCAATGGTTGTATCTGCTGCAGCCTGTCCAACGGTTTCGCGGTCGCCATCGGCGAAGTCCTGAAGCGCGCTGAAAAGCTCGATCATGTCATCGTCGAGGCGAGCGGCGTCGCCGAGCCGGGCAAGATCGCGCAATATGGGCAGATGTACGGTCTGCCGCTCGACGGCGTGCTCGTCGTCGTCGACGCAGAGCAGATCAAAACGCAGGCCGACAACAAATATGTCGGCGACACCGTGCTACGCCAGCTGGCTCAAGCTGATGTGCTGCTGCTCAACAAGGGGGATCTTGTGAGCGGCGAAGCAATTGAGGATCTGCGGAACTGGCTCACGGAACGGGCGCCCCATGCTCCAATTTACGAGACGTCTTTCTCGAATGTCCCGCTGGAAATACTTATTGGCGGCTGCATCTCCGAGAAACTCGCCGCGCGTCTTTCCCGCCGCTTTTTCGCCGCCGACGCGGATCACGACCTCAAACTTGACGCATGGACGCTGAAGCGCGAGAGGCCGATTGCGCGGGCCGTGTTTGAGCGGCTGGCGGACCGAATTGGGAAGCGCGCCTATCGGGCCAAAGGCTTCGTGCGTTTTGCCGAGACGCCGACGCGTCTTCATCTTTTTCAGCAGGTCGGACGCCGTTGGACGCTGGAGGACGCAGGCCCTTGCGGGGCTGTGGAGGCAGGCGCGCGGCTGGTGGTCATCGGCCCGCCGGTCGGCGGGGGGTAAGGATCGCCAAGGGCGCCAGACCGCCGCATTGCGCGTGGCTTCCGCCGAATGCTAAATTGGGCGCCTCTCCCGCCCGGAGCTCTTTCTTGACGCCTTCCGCACCTTTGTCCGCGCCTTCGCTCGCGCGCGAGCCGGGAGAATTGCGCGGTTCTATCAAAACGCCCGCAGGCGCCACGCTGTTGCAGCGGCTGTTTGTGTTCGTGGGCCCCGGCTATCTGGTCGCCACCGGCTACATGGACCCCGGCAATTGGGCGACCGCGCTCGCGGGCGGCTCCAAATACGGGACCGCGCTGCTTTTCGTGGCGGTGCTCTCCAGCCTGATGGCTATCGTCCTGCAGGCTTTGGCGGCGCGGCTGGGGCTGGGCGCGGGCCTCGATCTGGCGCAGGCCTGCCGCGCTCAATTCTCGAGGCCCACGGCGGTCGCGCTCTGGCTTATCGCCGAGGCCGCCATACTGGCCACCGATCTTGCGGAAATCATCGGCACGGCCATTGGCCTGCAATTGCTGTTCGGCCTGCCGATCGCGGCGGGCATCGTGATCACGCTGCTCGACACATTTCTGGTGCTGGCCTTCGAGCGTGCGGGTTTTCGCAAGATCGAGCTCTTCGTCGTCGCTCTGCTGGGACTGATCGCGCTCTCCTTCACGGCGCAGCTGGCGATGGCGCATGTCAATTTCGGCGACGTCGCGCGCGGCCTGCTGCCGACAAAGCAGTTTTTCGCCGATCCGCAAATGCTCTACATCGGCCTTGGCATAATCGGCGCGACAGTGATGCCTCATAATCTCTTCCTGCACTCCTACATTGTGCAGACGCGCGCGGTCGGCGCCTCCAGCGACGAAAAGCGCGAGGCGATAAGTTTCGCGGTGATCGACAGCTCGGTGGCGCTGTTCTTCGCATTGATCGTCAATGGCGCCATTCTCGTGCTTGCGGCTTCGGTGTTTTTCGCGAGCGGACACAGGGACGTCGCGGAGCTTGGCGAGGCGTATCGGCTGATCGCGCCTTTGCTTGGCGCGCCGACGGCGGCGACGCTGTTCGCGCTGGCGCTGATCGCCTGCGGCCTAAACTCCACGGTGACGGCGACGCTGGCGGGGCAGGTCGTGATGGAAGGCTTCGTGCGGCTGCGCATGAAACCCGCGCTGCGACGCTTTGTGACGCGCCTCATGGCCATCGCGCCCGCCGTTGGGTTGACCCTTTACGCTGGCGAGTCGGCGACCGGACATCTGCTCGTCGCAAGCCAGGTGGTGCTCAGCATGGCGCTGCCTTTCGCCGTCGCGCCGCTGATCTGGTTCACCGCCTCGCGCCGCATCATGGGCGAACAGGTCGCGCCCCGATTTCTGACCATCACGGCCTGGGTCATCGCCGCCATGATCATGGCGTTGAACGCGAAGCTCCTTGTGGACATGATTTTTGGGTGAGCCATTCGCGCCGTGCCCGGCGGCCTCGCAGGCGCCGGCGGCTTAAGGCGATGCGCGGCCTTGAGAATACAGCTTGCTGAACCGGGTTGCGCTTTCGTGCTCGGGATCATGGCCGAAGCCCGGGCTTGCGTTTATTGATCCGCGACCATAAGCCGTGTGGACCGAGCGACCATTCGGAGAGGGCGGCCTCTGGATCCGTCGCCGCCGCATCAAGCGGCGCGGACTGAAAAGCGTTTGGAGTCATCGCCTCGAATGTTGCCGCTCTACTTCCAGAAGATGCGCAACCGCCTGAAGCGCGGCCTGTGGCGTCTGCCGCTCAATGCGATTCCGACCGCGTTTCAGCCGCAGGCGGCGCGCGACGCGACCATCGGGGCCGAAATCGAGGAATATGAAATAGCGGCGGGCTTCGCGCATGGCGCCGGCTCGCTGCCGCTGCGCACGCTGCTGCGCATCGAGAATCTGCTGCCCGCGACCGATATTGTCTCCGCCGAGACGGGATGCGGAAAATCAACGATATTCTTCTCGCGCATTTCCAGCAAGCATAAGGTCTTCTCGCTCGACGACCGCGACAATCTAGAATCCTCCAGCGTCGCCTATTTCATGAACTGCGCGGCGACGAGGCCTGAAATCATCGAAACCATATATGGGCCAACGCAGGTCACCTTGCCCGCGTACAAGGATCATGCGCGCTATGACCTCGTGCTGATCGACGGGCCGCACGGCTTTCCGTTTCCCGACCTCGAATATTACTATTTTTATCCGCATCTGAAGACGGGCGGCCTGCTTGCGCTCGACGACATACATATCCCGACGATCGGGCGCCTCGCGGATTTCATCGCCGAGGACCGCATGTTCGAACTGGTCGAATGCATCGGCGCCACCGCGATTTTCCGCCGCACGGATGCGCCGCTGTTCGACCCTCATGGCGACGGCTGGTGGCTGCAGGACTTCAATCGCCGCCGCGCCGATTTCGCGAAGCACATCCATCTCGACGACGGCGCCCGCCGACAGCCGTTTTCCTTCGAGGGGCGGTTCTAGTGATCAATATCCGACGCTTCGAACCCTGTTTGAGTTTCGGAGCGGGAAAGGCGCCGGCGTCGTCAATGCGCCGCCAACCGGCCTGAACGAGGTGTCTTATCCAAAGGACTCTAGCGCGGCGACCCTTAGGCGCGCGTCTCCGATACGGACGCCGGGACCAGAGGGCCGGGCGGCTGCAGCCGCATTCGCTTTGGTCCCGGCGTTCATTTCATTTCTCTGCCAATCAGGCGGCAACCGCCGCGCGCCACCGCTGCGTCGCCTCGGCGACGCGCCGTCCCAGATGTTCCGCCGTCCTCAGATCGGCGGGCGTCGGACCATATTCCGGGCTTTCGTCGGCGTTGGACTGCGCCATGGCGCCGAGATAGCCGCCCAGTCGATTCAAGTCCTCGACGCTGCCCGAACTGGAGTTGTTGCCCGGCAGGAGACCGAGACCAATCCAGATCATGCCGTGCTGTGCGGCGAAGATCGCCAATTGTTGCAGCGTGGCGAGCTTGTCGCCGCTTTGACTGGCCGAGTTGGTGAAGCCGGCGGCGAGCTTATCCTTCCAACCCTGCGCCGCCCAAACCTTCGAACTTGCGTCCATGAAGGCTTTGAAGGGCGCCGAGGCGCTGCCCATATAGGTCGGCGATCCGAAGACAATGGCGTCGGCTTTTTCCAGTTCAACCCAGTGCCGATCGATGTCCTCGACCTTGATGAGCGCGGCCATGACGCCTGCGACGGAGAGAGCGCCGCGTGCGACGGCCTCCGCCTGCTTGGCCGTGTGCCCATAGCCGCTGTGATAGACGATGGCGATCAGGCGCATTGCGCATCCTCCTTGGCGCCGGGTTAGGCCGAGAGCGGCTTGAACGAGTCTTCCGACGCGTGCGGTAGCTTCAGCGCGAAGGCGCCGGGGCCGAGCAGAGCCTGCACGGCGAGCAGGACGATCCAAAGCGCCGGGAACTCCCAGCCGCCATTGGGGCTGGAGAAGAGCCAGCCGTTCGGCAGATGCACGAGCAAGGCGCCAAGCAATATCGGGATCATCGCGACGGAAACCGCGCGTGTGAACAGGCCGGACAGCATCAGCAGTCCGCCGACGATTTCGAAGCCGACGACGAGATAGGCGAGCGGCGCCGGATAGCCGAGCGACGCGAAGAATTTTACGGTTCCGGGCAGTGTGAACACGAAAACCTTGAGCAGACCGTGGGCGAGAAACAGCGCGCCGAGGCTGACGCGCAGCAGCAAGGCCGCGTAGGGGGAGGAGCTGGTGGCGGACATGTGATTGGACCCTTCCTGTATCGAAGTCGGTGGCCAAGGCGGTCGCCGATCTGGGGGAACCCTACTCCGGCGCCAGAAAGAGATAATCCGGGTATTTACAGATTAATTATCCTGTTTTATCAGACAATATGGACCAGCTGCACGCCATGCGCGTCTTCGTCGCCGTCGCCAATTCGGGTCATTTCGCGCAGGCGTCGGAACGGCTCGGCATGTCGCGGACCATGGCCAGCAAGCTGGTGATGGACCTTGAAGCACATCTCGGACAACGGCTACTTCACCGCACGACGCGCAAGGTCAGCCTGACGGAACTGGGCGCCGCCTATCTGGAAAGGTGCCGCGACATTCTGGCCGCTCTCGAAGAGGCCGAGCGGGAGATCACGGCGCAAGCGTCGGAGCCGGTGGGACGACTGCGCGTGACGGCGCCGATGTCCTTCGGGGCCTCGCATGTGGCCCCGCAGATCGCCGTATACACAGCGCGCCATCCCCGCGTCAGCGTCGATCTCGTCCTGAATGACCGGCTCGTGGATCTCGTGGACGAAGGCTACGATCTCGCTATTCGCATAGGCCGGCTTGCCGATAGTTCGCTCGTCGCGAAACGCATTGGCGTAACCCGGCTCATTATGTGCGCCTCGCCCGCCTATCTCGCGGCGCATGGCCGGCCCAAGACGCCGGCCGATCTCGCGCAACACGAATGCCTGCTCTATTCCTACGCCACCGCTGGCGCCGTCTGGACTTTTTCGGGCGTGAGCGGAGAGGAGACCGTGCGCGTCGGCGGCCGTGTCGCCTGCAACAATGGCGACGCCATCTGCGCCATGGCGATCGCAGGGCTCGGCGTCGTCGCGCAGCCGGATTTCATCGTGGCCCGCCATCTGCAATCGGGCGCCCTCGAACAGGTCTTGGCTGCATACACCGACAGGGTCACCGGCATTTACGCGATCCACCCAAGCCATCGGCATGTGCCACTGAAGCTCAGACGTTTCATCGACCAGCTCGCCACTGCCTTCGGCGACATTGCTCAATAGGCCTTGCATCTCCTTGCAAATTTCGCGGCGACAGCGGCGAAGTCCGCTTCGGTTCAAACGCGGTCTGAACATGGCCGCTTGGGCCGTTCAATGTCGTTGGAACCAAGCGTTTGCTTTCCACCGCCAATCTCGAATGTCGCCCTAAAACTCGATCCCCTCCTGCGCCTTCACGCCCGCCGCGAAGTGGTGCTTGACCAGCGTCATCTCGGTGACGAGATCGGCGGCGGCGATCAACTCCGGCTTGGCGTTGCGGCCGGTGACGACGACGTGAAGGTCCGCGCGCCGCGCCTGCAGGGCGGCGAGCACTTCATCCAGCGGCAGATGCTCGTAGCGCAGGGAGATGTTCAGCTCGTCGAGCACCAGCAGGCGGACTTCCGGGTCCGCCATCAGTTCGCGCGCCTTGTCCCATGCCCGGCGCGCCGCCGCCTCGTCGCGGGCGCGATCCTGCGTCTCCCAGGTGAAGCCCTCGCCCAGCGTGTGCCAGGAGATTTGGTCCTCGCCGAGCTTTTCGAGCATGAGCCTTTCCCCGCTTTGCCAGGCTCCCTTGCCGAACTGCACGACGCCGACCCTCCAGCCGCGCCCCAGCGCGCGCAGCGCAAGGCCGAAGGCGGCGGTGGACTTGCCCTTGCCGGGGCCGGTGTGGACCATCAGCAGGCCCTTGGCGGCGATCGGCTTGCCCGCGACCTCGGCGTCCTGCACCGCCTTGCGCTTTTCCATTTTCGCGCGGTGGCGCCGCGCGGCTTCGTCCTCTTGGTTCATCGGGACTCCTTGTCGCGCCGCCTCAATAGAACTTGAGCAGATAGCGCACGAAATCATCGGCCTTGGCGAAGCCGTCATAGACCCTGCGCGCGGCCTCATTGCCTCTGCGCGTGTGCCAGTAAATACGCGACCAGCCCTGCGTGCGCGCCATGTCGACAAGATCGGCGATCAGCGCGCGGCCGACGCCCCGGCCGCGCGCGGAAGGATCGACGTAGAGATCCTCCAGATAGCAGATTGGCGCAAGAACCCAGGTTCCCTCGTGCAGCAGGGAATGGGAAAATCCCAGCAGCCGGCCGTCCTCGGCCGCGACCCGGCACAAGATCGCGGGCGAGGGCGCGACGATCCGCCCCCATGTCGCGGCCGTCACCGCCTCGGGCAAATCCGCCTCGTAGAAATCAGCATAGCCGCGCCAGAGCTGGCGCCAATGCGCTTCGTCAAAGGCCTGTGCGGTTCTGATCTCCATGGGCGCTTGCATCCTCGCGGCGTTTGACGGCGCCTTTGTTCCCGCATATGACTTTTTGTGACGGTTCTTCGCAAGAAGTGAAAAGGGAACGCGGTGAGGAGATTTCCGAACCCGCGGCTGCCCCCGCAACTGTGACCGGCGAGGCCGCGCCATCAGCCACTGAGCCTTAGGGCTTCGGGAAGGCGGCGCGATCCCGAGACCCGGAAGCCAGGAGACCTGCCGTCGCTCGTTGCAACGCTAAGCCGCCGGTGGGGCGGCAGGGAGACAAACATGATTCTTTCGAGCCTTTCCGGCGCCGTCCGTCTCAACATCTCCGCCGCTCGCGCCGAAGCGCTGAAGGCGGCATTCGTCGCGCTGTTTCTGGGCGCTGGCCTCGTCTATCTGACGGGGTTCTCCACCTCCGACACGGCGCATGACGCCGCGCATGACACGCGGCATTCGCTCTCCTTCCCCTGCCACTGAAGCAAGGTGATCCAGCGCGTCCTGGCGATTGGTCTCATCGCCGGGCTTGTCGCGGGGCTTGCGATCGCGGCCCTTCAGCATGTCACGACGACGCCGCTAATATTGGCGGCGGAAGTCTATGAGACCGCGCAGCACGGCCATCAGGAGCCTGCTTCCGAGGGCTGGAAGCCGGCGGAGGGCTTCGAGCGCACCGCCGCGACCAGCGTAGCGGACATCGCCACGGCCTCCGGCTATGCGCTGATCCTGCTCGCGCTGATGCTTGTCGCGGGGGACGCCATCGAACCTCGTCGCGCGGTCGCCTGGGCGGCCTGCGCATTTGCGGCGACGGGTCTCGCAACTGGTCTGGGTCTCGCCCCGCAATTGCCCGGCGCCGCCGAAACCGATCTCGCCATGCGCCAGCTCTGGTGGGTGGCGACCGCCGCCGCCACGGGCCTTGGGCTTTTTGCGCTGCTGCGGCGTGACGAGTGGGTCGCGAAGGTCATTGGCGCGGCCTTGATCGCGGCGCCACATCTGATCGGCGCGCCCAATCCGGCGACGCCGCAAAGCACGGTTCCTGCGGAACTTGCGGCGCGCTTCGCCGCCTCGTCGCTCTCCGTGCAGGCGGCGACGTGGATTCTCGCGGGCGCGCTCGCCGGCGTTTTGTGGCGGGAATTCGCCGCGCGAGACGCGGCAAGGCCGGGACATTGAGGAACAACATGACCGCGAAGATTCCGACCACGATCATCACCGGCTTTCTCGGCGCCGGCAAGACCACGCTGATCCGCCATTTGCTGGAGACCGCGAAGGACCGCCGCCTCGCGCTGGTGATCAATGAATTCGGCGACGTCGGAGTCGACGGGGATATTCTGCGCGCCTGCGGCGTCGAGAACTGTCCCGACGAAAATATCGTCGAGCTTGCGAACGGCTGCCTGTGCTGCACCGTCGCCGACGACTTCGCCCCCGCGATCGAGGCGCTGCTGGCGCATGAGAAGCGTCCGGACCACATCATCATCGAGACCTCGGGGCTCGCGCTGCCCAAGCCCTTGGTCAAGGCCTTCGACTGGCCCGCGATCCGCTCCAAGCTGACCGTGGACGGCGTCATCGCCGTCGTCGACGGGCGCGCAGTGTCGGAAGGGCGCTTCGCCGACGATCTCGAAGCGATCGCGCAGGAGCGCGCGCAGACGCAGACCATCGACCATGACAATCCGCTTGAGGAAGTTTTCGAGGATCAGCTCGCCTGCGCCGACCTCATCATCTTCAACAAGACGGATTTGCTCAGCGAGGCGGAAGAGGCGAGCGTGTTCGAAACGCTGACCGCCAGCGCGCCGCGGGGCGTGAAGGTGCTGCGCGCGCGGCAGGGCGCCGTCGACGCGCGCCTTCTGCTTGGACTCGCCGCCGCCGCCGAGGACGATCTCGCCAACCGCCCATCGCATCACGACGGGCTGGAGGAGCACGACCACGAGGATTTCGAGAGTTTCGTCGTGGAGATCGCGGCCGCCGCGGATCCGGCCAAACTCGCTGCGAAGCTCGCGGAAGTCGCGGCCGCGCATGACGTGCTGCGGATAAAAGGTTTCGTCGAGATCATTGGCAAGCCGATGCGGCTGCTCGTGCAAGGAGTCGGCGCCCGTTTCCAGCATCAGTTCGACCGCCCGTGGCGGCCGGGCGAAACGCGTTCAAGCCGTCTCGTCGTGATCGGCGAAAAAGGCCTCGATCGCGCCGGCATCGCCGCGCAACTCGGGGCGCCCTAACGACATGCATCTACTCCCCCGCGATCTTCATGGTCTGGACGACGCGGGTTCTGCCGTCGATCTCGAACAGACGCCGGCGGAGATGGTCTTTCTGTCTTTCTCGGACTCCGAACTTTGCATGCTGGCGCGCCAGCATGAGCGGGACTCGTCCAGCAGCGTAAGCCTTCGCTGCGCTTCGCTGGCGCGATTGAAACATCCGTTCTCGGTCGATCTCTACGTCGACAAGGTGGCGCGCGAGGCGCGGCTTGTCGTCGTGCGCCTGCTCGGCGGCAAGGACTATTGGCCTTACGGCGTCGAGCAATTGGCGGCGGCGGCGCGCGCTCAGGGCTTCGCGCTTGCGATCGTGCCGGGCGACAATCTGGACGACGCGCGGCTGCGCGAGGCTTCGACCGTTTCATCGCAGGACTGCGCGCGCATCTGGGCCTTCTTTCAGGAGGGCGGGTCGGAGAATATGCGCGCGTTTCTGGGCTTTGCGGGTAGCCTGACAGGCAAGCCCGCGCCCTGGCGCGAGGCGCTTCCCGTCGCGAGCGCCGGCTATTGCCAAAGCGCGCGCCGGGCGGCGGCGTCTGGCTCCGCTCGCGCGCTGATCGTGTGTTACCGCTCGGTATTTCTAGCCGACGACATTGCGCCGATCCTCGCGCTGGCGGATGCGCTTTGCGCGCGCGGGCTTGCGGTGGAGGCGGTGTTTGTGGCGAGCCTGAAGGAGCGCGAGAGCGACGCCTTTCTGCGCGAAGCCATTGGCGCATTCCCGCCCGACGCCATCTTGAACACGACGGCTTTTTCGGCGCGCGGGGCTGAGGGCTGCGCGTTCGATCTCGCCGATGCGCCGGTGTTGCAGGTCGCGCTCGCGACCTCGACGCGCGAAGCCTGGGCGGCGTCGAAGCGCGGCGCCAATGGCGCCGATCTCGCAATGAACATCGTGCTGCCCGAAGTCGACGGCCGCATCTTCACGCGCGCGATTTCCTTCAAGGCCTTGAGCAAGACGCGCCTCGCCAGCGAATTCTCCGAGATGCGCCATGCGCCGGAGCAATCGCGCGTCGATTTCGTCGCCGATCTCGCCGCCAGTTGGGCGAAGCTGCGCCGCAAGGAAAACCGGGAGAAAAGCCTCGCGCTGATCCTGTCGGATTATCCTGCGCGGCGTGGGCGCGGCGGCTATGCGATAGGGCTAGATACGCAAGCCAGCGTCGCGGCGATTCATGAGGCGCTGCTGGGCGCGGGCTATGACGCTCACGAGCTTCCGCAAGACCTCATGCGCGCGCTCGAAGAAGGATCGCATCTCGCGCAACTGTCGCTCGACGATTACCGCCGAATGTTCGCCGCACTGCCTCGCGGGTTTGCGGCGAGCATGCGTGAAGCATGGGGCGAGCCCGAGCAGGACGCACTGTGCCGCGACGGCGCTTTTCGTTTTTCCTGCATTGAAAGCGGCAAGCTTGTCGTGGCGTTCCAGCCCGATCGCGGCGCGCGGGCAGAGCGTCGCGAGACCTATCACGACGCCGAGTCCGCGCCGCGTCACGCCTATGTCGCCTTCTATCTCTGGCTGCGCCATATCCGAAAAGTCGACGCCGGGATTCATCTCGGAACCCATGGCACGCTGGAATGGTTGCCGGGAAAATCCGCGATGCTCGGCGAGGATTGCGCGCCGGAGGCGGTGCTGGGGCCGACGCCGCTGATCTATCCTTTCATCGTGAATGACCCCGGCGAGGCGGCGCAGGCCAAGCGCCGCGTTTCGGCTGTGACCATCGGGCATCTGACCCCGCCGCTTGCGCAAGCGCAGCTCTATGACGCCGCCGCGCGGATCGAGAACATGTTAGACGAATATTCCAACGCCGCGACGCTTGATCCGCGCCGGGCGAAGCTTATCGCCGGCGCCATCATGGACGAAGCCGAGCGCAACGGGCTCGCGGGAGAGTGCGGCGTGACGCGCGGCGCGGACTCCGCCGAGGCGCTTGCGCGGCTCGACGCGTGGCTCTGCGACGTGAAGGAAATGCGTATCGGCGACGGGCTGCACATATTTGGCCGCGCGCAGGATGATGATGCGATGCGCGGCGCCTGTGCAAAAGCGGAAATGTCAGCGCTGCTGCGCGCGCTCGAAGGCCGTTTCATCGAGCCCGGACCCGCCGGCGCGCCTTCGCGCGGGCGCGTCGACGTGCTGCCGACGGGCCGCAATCTCTATTGCATCGACCCGCGCCATGCGCCAACGCGCACCGCTTACGACATAGGCCGACGCGCCGCGCAGGAGGTGATGACGCGCCATGCGCAGGAACATGGCGACTGGCCGCGCGCGATCATGCTCGATCTTTGGGGCAGCGCGACGATCCGCACCGGCGGCGAGGATTTCGCGCAGGCGCTCGCGCTGCTCGGCGTCATTCCGACATGGGACAACGCCAGCGCGCGCGTGACGGGTTTCGAGATCGAGCCGATGTCGAAGCGCGACTTTCCGCGCGTCGACGTGACGCTGCACATATCGGGCCTGTTCCGCGATATGTTTCCGGAACTCATCGGCCTGTTTCACGACGCCGTGAACGCGCTCGCCGCGCTGGATGAAGATTCGGACGTGAATCCTCTGGTTCAATATCGTGGCGGCGCCGTGGAGCGCATCTTCGGCGTCGCGCAGGGCGCCTATGGACTTGGGCTTGCAGAGAAGATTTCGCAGGGCGATTGGAAAGTGCGAGACGAGCTTGGCGTCGCCTTCATTGACGCGGCCGGCCATGCCTACGACCGCGCGGGAGAGAGCACTCAGGCGCGCGAGGAATTCGCGGCGCGCATTGCGGGAGCCGACGCGCTCGTGCATGTGCAGGACATGGCCGAAGTCGACGTTTTGACAGGCTCCGCATTCAACGAGTTCGAAGGAGGTTTCGCCGCCGCAAATCGCGCGCTGGGCGGCGCGGCGACTGTAACGCATCTTGACGCGACGCGGCCAGAGGGGCTGCGCGCGCGCTCCTTGCAGCAGGAGATCGCGCGCGTGCTGCGCGCCCGGGCAGCCAATCCGCGATGGATCGCGGGCCAGATGCGTCACGGCCATCGCGGCGCTGGCGAGATCGCGGAGGCGCTCGACAATCTTTTCGCCTTCAGCGCACTCGGGGATTTCGTGAGCGACGCACAGTTTGAACTCATCTTTGACGCGACGCTCGGCGACGACGCCGTGCGAGAATTCATCCTGCGCGAAAATCCGCGCGCCTATGAAGCGATGGCCGGCGTTTTCGAGGAGGCGCTGCGGCGCGGACTCTGGCGTAGCCGGCGCAACAGCGTGCATGTCCTAAGCGGAGCAGCCGATGCACAGCGCGCCTGAAATCAAGGGCTGGTGTCCCGGCGCCTTGTCGCCCATGCAGAGCGACGACGGCTTGCTGATGCGCCCCAAAGTCGTAGGCTCGCGGCTTACGTTGGCGCAGGCGCGCGAGATAGCAGCGATCGCGGGCGAATGCGGCAATGGTCTGCTTGATCTTTCGCAGCGCGCGCAATTGCAGATGCGGGGTCTCGGCGAAGCGACGCGCGAGGAAGCGCAGGCGCGGTTGAAGGCCATTGGTCTGCTTGCTCCAGACGCCGCGACCGAAAGCGTGCTCAATGTCATCGCCTCGCCGCTGACCGGCGGCGCCTTCGACGCGAATGAGATCGCGGCGAGGCTCGCGAACGCACTTGTCGAAGATCGTACATTGCAACAATTGCCGGGCAAGTTTCTCTTCCTTGTCGACGATGGCGGCGCGCCGGGACTGGCTGAAGTCGCCGCCGATATCAGGCTCGAAGCTCTGGGCGGCGACATCGCCGTCGTCATTGACGGCGCGCGCGATCTCGCTTTCGTCGCCACGCCAGACGTGGCGATTGACGCGGCGCTCGATCTTGCTCGCGCTTTCATCCGCTTGCGCGAGGGCAGGGCATTCGAGCTTCGCCGCATGCGCGCGCTCGTCGATGCGCTCGGCGTTCAACCGCCGTTGGGCGAAGCGGCCTTGAGCGCTGTTCCCTATCATTCGGCCTGCCGCACGGCGTCGATGGCGGATTTGCTTGGCGCCCGACAGGCGGGCGAAGGGTTCTTTGCCGGGATCGCCACGCCGTTCGGGCGCTGGCTCGCTTCGGATTTCTCCCGTGTCATTGAGGCCGCCGCGCAAGAAGGCGGCAGCGAATTGAGGCTTACGCCATGGCGCGCGGTTCTGGCGCTTGCTCCCTCGAACAACGCCGCAACGCGCATCGCACGCGCCGCCGCTTCGCTCGGGCTGATCGTCGACGCTGAAGACGCACGTCTTGCGATCACCGCCTGTCCCGGCGCGCCGGAATGTCCGCAGGCGAAAGGCGCGACGCGCGATCGCCTTGAACGCCTCGCGCCGATCGCCCGGCAGCTTGCGCCGCAGGGAATAGGGCTGCATGTCTCCGGCTGCGCCAAGGGTTGCGCGAAGCCCTCGCCGGCGCCCGCGACGCTGATCGTTAATGGCGAGGGTTTCGATCTGGTTCATGACGGGCGCGCCAGCGATGCTCCATCTTTGAGCGGACTCTCTCTTGCTGACGTCGAGCGCATCCTCGCCGAGCGCGCGAGAAAGGAGGCCTCATGTCCGGCTGCCTAGACTATATCCGCGACGGCGCCGCGATCTATGAGCGCTCCTTCGCGACCATACGCGCCGAGGCGAATCTTTCCCGCTTCTCGCCGCTGGAGGAGCGCGTCGCCGTGCGCATCATCCATGCCTGTGGCATGGTTGAAATCGCCGAGGACATCGTCTTCTCTCCGGGCGTCGTTGAAGCCGCACGCGGCGCGTTGCGGGCGGGGGCGCCAATCTTCTGCGACGCCAACATGGTGGCGCATGGCGTTACGCGCGCGCGCCTGCCCGCCAATAATGACGTGATCTGCACGCTCGCCGATCCGCGCGTGGCGGGCCTCGCGAAAGAGATGGGCAATACGCGCAGCGCGGCGGCGCTTGAACTCTGGCGCGAACGCATCGGCGGGGCTGTGATCGCGATCGGCAACGCGCCCACCGCGCTGTTTCGCCTGTTGGAGATGTTGAGCGACGGCGCGCCCATGCCCGCCGCCGTGATCGGTATGCCCGTTGGATTCATCGGCGCGGCGGAATCGAAAGAGGCCTTGCGGGCCTTTGGTCGCGTTCCCTTCATCATCGTTGCGGGCCGCAAGGGCGGCAGCGCCATGGCGGCGGCGGCGATCAACGCGCTTGCGAGCGAAAAGGAATGAACGCGTCGTCGCATCAGGGCGTGCTCTATGGCGTCGGGCTTGGTCCTGGCGATCCTGAACTTGTCACGTTGAAGGCCGTGCGCATGATTGGCGCGGCGAAGGTCGTGGCCTATTTCGCCAAGCAGGGGCGTGAGAGTCATGCGCGCAAAATCGCGCGAAGTCATTTGCGCCCTGGTTGCGAGGAGTTGCTGCTCGCCTATCCCATGACGACCGAGCGGCCGTTCTATCAACAGGAATATATCGAGGCGCTGCGCGGATTTTACGAAGGGAGCGCCGAGCGTATCGCTGGCATTCTGGAAGAGGGCCGCGACGTCGCCTTGCTTTGCGAGGGCGACCCGTTGCTTTACGGTTCCTTCATGCATATTTTCGTGCGGCTGAAGGAGCGTTTCCGTACCGAGATTTGCGCCGGCGTTTCGGGCATGTCCGGCTGTTTCGCGGCCGCGAAGCTGCCGATGACATGGGGCGACGACGTGCTGACGGTAGTCCCCGCCACGCTTTCGGAGGAGGCGTTGACCTCGCGTCTCGCCGAGAGTGACGCCTCTGTCGTGATGAAGCTTGGAGGAAACTTTCCCAAGCTCCGCCGCGTGCTCACGCGGCTTGGCCTCACCGAGCGCGCCATCTATGTCGAGCGCGGCACGATGGCGGATCAAAAGATCATGCCTCTGAACCAAAAGCTCGATGACGTCGCGCCCTATTTCTCGATGGTGCTTTCGCCCGGAATGGGGAGGCGCCCGTGAGCGCGTCAACGGGGCGGCTTTATGTCGTGGGGCTTGGCCCCGGCGACGCGGGCTATCTGACCCATGACGCCAGGGCCGCGCTTGACGAAGCGCAGGACGTCATCGGCTATGCGCCCTATGTCGCGCGCGTGCCGGAGCGCGAGGGACAGACGCGGCTCGCGAGCGACAACCGCGTTGAACTCGACCGCGCACGCGAAGCGCTCTCGCGCGCGGCGGAGGGCCGCGTCGTCGCGGTTGTGTCCGGCGGCGATCCGGGCGTCTTCGCTATGGCCGCCGCGATCTTCGAAGCCGTGGAGCAGGGCGATCGCGCCTGGCGCGAGCTCGACATTCGCGTGCTGCCCGGAATTTCCGCGATGCAGGCGGCGGCCGCGCGGCTCGGGGCGCCGCTCGGTCATGATTTTTGCGTCATTTCTCTTTCGGACAATCTCAAGACTTGGGAGGCGATCGCGACGCGTCTTGAACACGCCGCGCGCGGGGATTTCGTCATCGCGCTCTACAATCCCGCCTCGCGCGCGAGGCCGCAGCGCATCTTTGACGCCTTCGGGCTGCTACGGGGGATTCTGCGAGCGGAGACGATAGTGGTCTTCGCGAAGTCCGTCGGAAGGCCGGAGGAGAAGCTTATCATTTCGAGTCTGGCTGACGCCGATCCAGCGGAGGTCGACATGGCGACTCTGGTGATTATCGGCGCGCGCGGCACGCGGCTGGTTGAGCGAACAGGCGCGCAGCCCTATGTCTACACCGCGCGAAAATCGCCATGACGCAACGCTGGCTGTCATTGATCGGCATTGGCGAGGATGGCGCGCTCACGCCCGCCGCGCGGGCGCTGATCGACGATGCGGCGCTGATTGTCGGCGGCTCGCGTCACCTTGCGCTGATTGGCGCGACGAGCGCGGCGCGGATGCAATGGCCTTCGCCCTTCACGATCGACGCCGTGCTCGCACGGCGCGGCGAGAAGGTGGTCGTATTGGCCTCGGGCGATCCCTTCTTTTATGGCGTCGGCGAATTGATCTCGCGCCATGTAGCGCCTGACGAGATGTTCTGTATGCCGAGCCCTTCGGCCTTCGCGTTCGCCGCGTCGCGCCTTTGCTGGAGCCAGCAGGATTGCGCGCTGCTATCGCTGCACGGTCGCGCCTTCGAGCGCATCACGCCGCATTTCCAGCCCGGACGGCGCCTGCTTGTCCTTTCATGGGACGGGACCACGCCCGCGCTCTTGGCGGAACATCTAACCTCGCGAGGCTTTGGCGAGTCGGTTCTGCATGTGCTGGAAAATCTCGGCGGCCCGCGCGAGCTGGCGCGCCGCGCGCGCGCCGCAAGCTTTGCGCTCACGGATATCGGGTCGCTGAATACGGTTGGCGTGGAGCTCGTCGCGGCGCCCGGCGCGCGCGTCATTCCGCTGACGCCGGGACTGCCCGACGAGTGGTTCGAACATGACGGCCAGATCACCAAGCGCGACATTCGCGCGGTGACGCTGGCCGCGCTCGCGCCGCGCAAGGGCGAGCTGTTGTGGGACATTGGCGCGGGCTCCGGCTCGATCGGCATAGAATGGATGCTGGCCGATCCCGCCAATCGCGCAATCGCAATTGAGGCCGATCCGGCGCGGGCGGCGCGCATCGCACGCAATGCGTCCAGCCTTGGCGTTCCGGATCTCGACATCATCACGGCGCGCGCGCCTGAAGGTCTTGCGGGCCTTGCCCTGCCGGACGCGATCTTTGTCGGCGGCGGCGCCGACGCGCGCGTGCTCGATATTGCATGGGAGGCGCTTCCGCAGAATGGCCGCATCGTTGTCAACGCCGTGACGCTGGAAACGCAGAGCCTGCTTGCTCAAGCCTTCAATGAGCATGGAGGCGATCTTGCGCATGTCCAGATCGCCAGAGCCCGCGCGGTCGGACGTTTTCATGCGCTGGACCCCGCGATGCCCGTGCTGCAATGGCGAGCGGTGAAGCGATGAGCGCGCGCTACACATTTGGCGTCGGCGCGCGCACGGGAGTCGATGCTCTGGAGCTGGCGGCGCTGCTGCGCGGACTTGCTGTTCTCTTCGACGTCAATCCGCAGGCCGCGACACTGGCGACGCTTGACGCGCGCGAGAACGAACAAGGGATTCACGCCGCCGCGCGAATCCTGAAGATCGAAGTCGTGTTCCTGTCGCTTGATGACTTGCGTGCCCGAAGGGATGACGTGCTGACTTATTCGCCGCGCATCATCGAAATGTTCGGCGTCGGCAGCGTAGCGGAAGCGGCGGCGCTGGCGGGCGCGGGGGAAGGCAGCCTTTTGCTGGCGCCGCGTATCGCCTCGGCCCGGCTCACCTGCGCCATAGCGCGCGGGCGCGAGGGAGACGAGCGGAAATGACGGTGCATTTCATCGGCGCCGGCCCCGGCGCCGCCGATCTCCTGACGCTACGCGGGCGCGATCTGATCGCGCAATGTCCGGTGTGCCTTTACGCGGGCTCGCTGGTGCCCAAGGGCGTGCTCGCGCATTGTCCGCCGGGTGCGCGCATCGTCGACACCGCGCCGCTGTCGCTCGACGCCATCATCACGGAGATACAAGAGGCGCATGACGCCGGGCACGACGTCGCGCGTCTGCATTCGGGCGATCTTTCCATCTGGAGCGCGGTCGGCGAACAGACGCGTCGGCTGGAGCGGCTCGGCATTCCCTTCACGATGACGCCGGGCGTGCCGTCCTTCGCGGCGGCGAGCGCAGCGCTGCTGCGTGAGCTGACTCTGCCCGAGGTGGCGCAGTCCCTCGTGCTCACGCGCACGAGCGGGCGCGCCTCGGCCATGCCAGCGACGGAGACCTTGAGCGCCTTTGCTCAGGCGCGCGCGACGATGGCGATACATCTTTCAATCCATGCGCTGGATCGCGTCGTCGCGGAATTGACGCCGTTTTACCGCGCGGATTGTCCCGTCGCGATTGTCTATCGCGCGTCGTGGCCCGAAGAGCGCGTCATTCGCGGCACGCTGGCGACGATAGAGGCGCTGGCGGCGCAGTCGCCGATGGAGCGCACCGCGCTGATCCTCGTCGGTCCCGCGCTCGGAGCGGAGGATTTTCGCGAGAGCGCGCTCTACGACGCGGACTATGACCGGCGCTTTCGCCCGCGCGGCGGCGGAGAGACCGTTTGAGCGCGCCCGGCCTTGTCATCGCGGCGGTGCGGTCGGGCTCCGGCAAGACCACGGTCGCGCTGGGGCTCATGCGAGCGCTGGCGCGGCGTGGACTGCGCGTCGGCGCTGCGAAATGCGGGCCGGATTACATCGACCCGGCGTTTCACGCAGCGGCGACGGGACGCGCCAGCCTCAATCTGGACAGCTGGGCGATGGAGGAGGGGCTGGTGGCGGGGCTCGCGGCATTGGCGGGCGCCGAGGCGGATATTGTCATTGCGGAAGGGGCCATGGGGCTGTTCGACGGCGTTCCGGCTGCGCCCGGCCGCACTGGCGCCTCCGCCGACATCGCCGCCGCGACGGGATGGCCGGTCGTGCTGGTTCATGACGTTTCGGGGCAGGGGCAAACGGCGGCCGCCATCGTGCGCGGCGTCGCGGCGCATGATCCGCGCGTGAAAATCGCCGGCGTCGTCTTGAACAAGGTTGGGTCCGAACGCCACAGGCGTCTCGCCGCCGAGGCGATCGAGGCTCTGGGCTTGAAGGTCTTCGGCGCGCTGCCGCGAGAGGCGGGAATCGCCTTGCCGGAGCGTCATCTCGGTCTGGTGCAGGCGGGGGAGACGGCGGGCCTCGACAGGATACTGGACGGTCTCGCCGAGCGCGTGGAGGCTCATCTCGATCTTGACGCCGTGCTCGCCCGCGCGGGCGGCGGGAGTCTAGGCCCTGGCGGCGTCATTCGGGGTTTGAGGCCGCCCGGACAGCGCATCGCGGTCGCGCGCGACGACGCCTTCTCGTTTTTCTATCCGCATCTGGCGTTGGGCTGGCGGCAGGCGGGGGCTGAACTCGCCTTCTTCTCCCCGCTCGCCGACGAGGCGCCGCCGCAGGACTGCGACGTCTGCTGGCTGCCGGGCGGTTATCCCGAACTGCATGCGGGCCGTATCGCGGGCGCGACGCAATTCATGGAAGGTCTGCGAAGATTTGCGGAGAGCCGTCCGGTGCATGGCGAGTGCGGCGGCTATATGACGCTTGGGCGCATTCTGGTGGACGCCGGGGGCCTAAGCCACGTCATGGCGGGCTTGCTCGACGTCCAAACGAGTTTTGAGAAGCGCAAGCTGCATCTTGGCTATCGGCGGGCGACTCTCACGGCGGATCATTGCCTTGGCGAGGCGGGGGCGCGGCTGCACGGTCACGAATTTCATTATGCGACGATCTTGCGCGAGGAAGGCGAGCCCTTCGCGCTGGTTCGCGACGCCTATTCGGAGGCGGAAAGGCCTGCGGGGCTGCGCAGCGGGGCGGTTTCCGGCTCCTTTTTTCACGTGATCGCGTAAAAAAAGGGCCGCCGGACAACCAGCGGCCCAAGTCAAGGGAGGAAACGCCCAAGGAGGGCTACGAAGCAAGAGCAATCTCGCTGCGATGCACTCAACATAATGCTGCGCCGCACAAGAGTCAAGGTTTTTTTGATATCTCTGGCGTTTCCGGGAGCGACGGGAGCCCAACGCCAGCCCCATTCGATAGAAATAAAATCAAAAACAGGCAATTATGAAGATTGGGCGGCTGGCCGACGACCGTCTTATGCGGCGTCGCAAGCGGATTGACAAGAGTCAAATTTGAGAAAAATCAACTCTTCGCACATTGAGGGCGTCGGAAACGCCCCTAGCGGCGGAAATCTAACTCTCGGCTTCCACCACACCGAAACGCCGGGGCGGTCAAGATTGCGCCGTTTTTTGACCCCGAGCGGCCATCGGAGTGGCGCTAAATCGCGACGAAAAGCCATCGGTGTAATTGGGCATTATTGCGACGTCTGCGGCAGCCTTGTTCAGGAAGTCGCCCACTCCGCCGCCATTCGTTTGTGTCATCCCCCCGGACAGAATTGATGCACTGTTCCGCCGAATATTTCTCTGACGCCGTTGCATTGTAACTTGAACACAGTGCCAATGCCCCACGTCGTGCCGTAGAGCGCGCCATGGGTGTCGAAGATCACGCCGGCCCAAGGATCAGCACCGTCGCTCCCGCCCTTAAAACTATAGAGCACGGTCTCTGTCCATTGCTGCCGGCCTACGACGGTCGGCGCTGGCGGCATCAGCTTGAACACCGTGCCGGCGCCCGCAGACCCTCCATAAAACGTCGTGCCATAGAGCGCGCCGCTGCTGTCGAAGTTCAGGCCGGCCAGCGGATAAACGCCGTCACTCGGAGAGCCCTGGAAGCTGTGAAGAACGGTCTCTGTCCATTGCGGTTGCCCGGCGCACGGGGGCGCGAGCTTGAACACCGTGCCGCAGGGGGTCGGCCCACATGTCTGCCCACCACTAGCCGTCGTGCCGTAGAGCGCGCCGTTGGTGTCAAAAATCAGGCCGGCAAAGGGATTAGCGCCGTCGTTGCCACCTTGAAAGCGGTAAAGCACGGTCTCTGTCCATTGCAGCCGGCTTACGACATTCGGCGCTGGCGGCGTCAGCTTGAACACCACGCCGCAGCCGTTATAAGGGGAGCAGCCAATTCCCCCTCCCTGCGACGTCGTGCCGTAGAGCACGCCATAGGTGTCGAAGACCAGCCCGGCCTCGGGATTAAGACCGTCGCTCCCGCCCTGGAAGGCGTGCAGCACGGTCTCTGTCCATTGCGTTTGCCCGGCGCCAGGCGGCGTCAGCTTGAACACCGTGCCGAAGCCCCCAGATCCTCCAGCCGCCGTCGTGCCATAAAGCGCGCCATAGGTGTCGAAGATCAGTCCGGCCCGGGGATAGGCGCCGTCGTTGCCGCCTTGAAAACTATAGAGCACAGTCTCGGTCCATTGCGTCGCGGGAGGAACCGGCGGCATCAGCATGAACACCGTGCCGTAGCCCCCTGCGCCCCCCGTCGTGCCATAGAGCGCGCCACTGCTGTCGAAGATCAGTCCGGCCTGAGGATCAGCACCGTCGCTCCCGCCCTGGAAGGCATGCAGCACGGTCTCTGTCCATTGCGTTTGCCCGACGGCTGGCGGCGTCAGCTTGAACACCGTGCCACAGCCTGGGCCGGTGCAGCCCGTGCCACCTCCTCCGCTCCCCGTCGTGCCGTAGAGCGCGCCGCTGCTGTCGAAGATCATGCCGGCATGGGGTTGAGCACCGTCGCTCGGAGAGCCCTGGAAGCTATGCAGCGTCGTCACACTATACAGCGAGGGTCCGCTCGATTGCGCACAAGCGATACTGGCGACGACCACAACTGCGGTGGCGACAGTGAGGCGAAGCAGCTCAGATCGAACACCACGTAAAAAGGAAACAGCATTGAAAGGCATGGGATAGTCTCAGCAAAAACTAGGCTGTTATTCCGCCCCGATAGACGAGCGATGACGCCAACTGTCTACCGAGTTGATCCAGTTATCAAGTCGGAGCAAAACTGCGCATCTGATTTGCAGAGTGGCGTAACTTTTGAATAAAAGCCGCGCCCCTTAGATGCTGTGGGCTCGGTCGGAACGGCGACCTGCAAACGACCGCTCCTGGCGCATTGACGACCCCGACATCTTCCTCACACCAAAACTCACGCTGGTTTCCAAGCGCGTCACCCCCCGCGTCTCGCGCGGTCGCGCTTGGGGCGCGAAGACAACAGGACGCGAAAAAAACTGGCCGCCCTTCGGCGGCCAGAGCGAGGTTCAGCTTGGGAGGGGAGGGTCTCGGAGTTGAATATCGACAAGCCGCATTCTGATCCGGCGGCTCGGAAACTCAACTTAAGCTTCCGTAATGCGGGTTAAATCCCCGTAATACGCGCGCAAGGCGCCGCGTTTCCTCATATTTCAACCTGACTGCCAAGCTCGACCACGCGGCCCGAGGGAATCTGGAAGAACTCGGTGGCAGGCAGCGCGTTGCGGTGCATGAATTCAAAAATGCCCAGCTTGAACCTTCGCCATTTCGAGCGGCTGGCCGGGACGACCTCAAGCCTCCCGACGAAGAAAGACGTGTCCATCATGTTGAACCTGATCGGGCAGCCCACTGCGTCGAGAATGAGCGCGCAGGGAATGTTCGGCTGTTCCATGAAGCCGTAGCAGGCCTTCATCGCGTAGAATTCATCGGTCAAATCGATTGTCTCTACGCGTTGCGTCGATTGAATGCGCGGAACCTGCTCCGTGACCACGTTCAGAATCACGAACTCGCTCATGGACGACCTTGTTGTGCTTGAGATTGTGGAGCAGCGCCACGGGCACGACATTGTTGCGGCCCGAGAGATAGACCGCCGTGCCTTTCACGCGCGGCTTGCCGTGAAACTTCGCGATGAAGTCGCTGAGCGGATAGGTGTCCCGTTCCAGCGCCACGCGCATCGCGGCGTATCCCTGGCTCCAGCAGTTCATCAGGAAGAAGAGGATGCTCGCGACCACGAGCGGTATCCAGCCGCCTTCGAAGAATTTCACCATATTGGCGGCGACGAATGAGCCGTCCACGATGACGAAGAGCCCCGCCGTGGCTATGCTCAGCGGCAGGCTCCAGTTCCATATCTGGCGCATGGCGACAAACATCAGGAAGCTGGTCAGCAGCATCGTCATTGATACGGCGATGCCGAAGGCGGCCGCCAGACTGTCGGACGAGCGGAAGGTTATCGTCAGAACCAGCGTCAGCGCCATCAGCGCCCAGTTGACGAAGCCCACGTAAATCTGGCCGTAGCTCTCCGCCGAGGTTTGCGAAACATGGATTCGCGGAAGCAGGCCAAGTTAAATCGCCTGTCGCGTCATCGAAAATGCGCCGGTGATGATCGACTGGCTCGCGATGACAGTCGCGATTGTCGCCAGTCCGACCAGAGGCAATTGCAGCGCGGCTGGGCAGAGGTCGAAGAATGGATTGGCCTCGGACTTGCTCGGGCCGTCGACGATCAGTGCGGTCTGTCCAGCATAATTTAGCACGAGCGCCGGCAGCACCAATCCATACCAGGCTACACGTATCGGCCGCCGACCAAAATGCCCCATGTCGGCGTAAAGGGCTTCGGCGCCGGTGGCGCAAAGGAAGACCGCGCCAAGCACGAGGAAGCCGCCTACGCCGTGATCGAAAAGATATGTCAGTCCGACGCGCGGATCGAGCGCCCAGAGTACGTCCGGATGCTGCGCGACGCTCGCGAGGCCAAGCGCGCCGATGACGATGAACCATAGCGTCATGATCGGGCCGAAAATGCGGGAGATTTTGGCGGTGCCCTGCGATTGCACGCTGAACAGGCCCACAAGCACCGCGACCGACAAGGGCACGACATAGGGCGCGATGGCGGGTGCGGGCGTCTTCAGGCCTTCGAGCGCGCTCAATACGGAAATCGCCGGCGTGATGGCGCCGTCGCCGAACAGAAGCGCCGCGCCGAGCATGCCGATGGCGATGATGGCCGGATTGCGCCCATGCTTGACGCCAAGCAGCGACATCAGCGCAAGAATGCCGCCCTCTCCGTCGTTGTCGGCGCGCATTATCACGGCGACATATTTGATCGAGGTGATGATCAGCAGCGTCCAGACGATGAGCGACAGCATGCCGAGCGCTTCTTCGGGCGCCATCGCGCCGCCCGCCCAGTCGATGGCGGTCTTGATCGTGTAGAGAGGGCTGGTGCCGATGTCGCCATAAACGACGCCCAGTGCCCCGAGCGCCAGTGTTTTGAGATCGCCGCCGTGACGTTCGTTTAATTCTGGCGTGTTGGTCATGAGGCCCTGTGCTCGATCACTCTGATTTATTTGGCGCAATATGCACGGTCTTTTTTAACGTGAACCGAAGACGTCGCGCTTTCATTGAAGCCTGACCATGCTTCGCGCCGAGAAAGTATTAACGAATATTCCTGTTCCGACAATTGCCCCGCAAGACTATGAGCAACCTGCAAATTAACTATTCGTGACGATCAGCGCAGCGTTAACATAGCATTAACATCGTCTTGCAGCTAGTTTGCCTGGAACATGCCGGCGTCGGCTTCACGCCGGGGCGGCGCCTTCAAGCGGGTTTTGGATGAAGACAATTGGTTCGCTCCTCGACTCGCACAAGGGCTTCGGCCCCGGCTTCCATTACATGCGCGTGTCCTTCGCGATCTTGATCGTGGCGTGGCATGCGCATTACGCCGCTGTCGGAAATGCAGTGGGGTCCGAGAATTTCGAAAAGGCTTGGATAATCTGGTTCGTGAGCTATGCGGGCATCGTCATGTTTTTCGTGCTCGGCGGCTTTCTGATCGCGGGCAGCGCGGTCAGGCTGAGCTTGAAGGAGTATTTTCTCAATCGTTTTCTGAGGATCATGCCCGCGCTCGGCGTCGAGGTGTTGTTGTCGATGCTGATTATCGGGCCGATATTCACTGTCCTGCCGCTGACGACTTATTTTAGCGATTATCACACCTGGGCCTATCTGACGAACATCATCGGCGTCGTGAACTATTTCCTTCCCGGCGTCTTCGTCAACAATCCGGCGCCCGAGGTCAACAATGCGCTCTGGACGATCCCTTTCGAATATTTCGGCTATGTCGCCACCGCAGTCCTCGTCGTCCTCGGATTTCTGCGGCGGCCCGCGCTGATCCTTGCGATCGCGGCCCTGTTCATCGCCACGGGATTCGTCCTGCTTTACTTCGGTTTCGCGCCGCCGGAGCAATATATTCCGGCGGCCGGAGATCATCAGGGCTTCTTCGAAAAGTTGTTCAGCCCGGCGATTTTCCTTGGTCGCGGCTCTCGCCTGATCGTCGCTTTCCTCTTCGGCATCGCGGCCTATGCCTGCCGTTATGAAATTCCCTATGAACCCCGCCTGTTCTTCCTGTCCCTGACAATCTGTCTCGTCATCGCGCTGGCGGGGCCCGCCCCGTGGCTTTCTCAACCGGCGTTGAGCCTTCTCGCCTGCCCGGCGCTGGTCTATGTCACGATATTTCTCGGCGTGACCAATCCGCCGCGCGTGCCTCTGCTCTGGCGGGGCGATTATTCCTACGGGATCTATCTCTACGGATTTCCGATCCAGCAGTCGGTGCACAGCCTCATTCCGACCACTGCCGTGCCGACGCAATTTGTTGTGGCGATGGGCCCAATCCTGCTGCTGTCGGTGTTTTCCTGGCATTTTATCGAAGAGCCCGCCCTGAGGGCGCGCCGGCGATTCACGATCGGCAAGGAAAAGCCCGCCCCGCAGGTCGTCCCCGCTGTCAGCGCGCAAAAAGCCGCCTGAGCCGCCGCCGGGCTTTGCGCCGCGCGCGGCTGTGGGTTAAAGCTTTCCGAGGCGCATTTTGCCGCGTGGACCGCAGGCGCCGCCGGAAGTATGCACAGGATACAGGACCGGGGCTTCCAGAAGGTCTTTGAGACCGGACGCAGCCCTACGCCAAGCCGAGGACCAGATGGCCGCAATTCCCGACTTCACCAGCATCCCCTTCGCCCCCTCCACCGCGCCGACGCCGGAGCCGGAGCCGCGCAAGTGGATGACGCCCGAGGGCGTTGAAGTCAAAAATCTTTACAAGCCTGAAGACCTCGAAGGGCTGTCTTTTGTCGAATTCCTATCCGGGCATCGCGCCCTTCGTGCGCGGACCCTATCCGACCATGTATGTTGCGCAGCCCTGGACCATTCGCCAATACGCCGGCTTCTCCACCGCCGAGGACTCCAACGCCTTCTATCGCCGCAACCTCGCCGCCGGCCAGAAGGGTCTCTCGGTCGCCTTCGATCTCGCGACGCATCGCGGCTATGACTCGGATCATCCGCGCGTCTCCGGCGACGTCGGCATGGCGGGCGTCGCCATCGACTCGATCTATGACATGCGCACGCTGTTCGACGGCATTCCGCTCGACCAGATGAGCGTGTCGATGACCATGAACGGCGCGGTGCTGCCGGTGCTGGCGCTGTTCATCGTCGCGGCGGAAGAGCAGGGCGTCTCGGCGGACAAGCTCACGGGCACGATCCAGAACGACATTCTCAAGGAGTTCATGGTTCGCAATACCTATATCTATCCGCCCTTGCCCTCGATGCGCATTGTCTCTGACATCTTCGCCTACACCAGCAAGCATATGCCGAAGTTCAACTCGATTTCGATCTCCGGCTATCACATGCAGGAGGCGGGCGCCTCCAATGACATCGAGCTCGGCTACACGCTCGCCGACGGCGTCGAATATGTGCGCGCCGGCATGGAAGCCGGCCTCGACATTGACGCCTTCGCGCCGCGCCTGTCCTTCTTCTTCGCCATCGGCATGAATTTCTTCATGGAGGTCGCCAAGCTGCGCGCCGCGCGTCTGCTGTGGGCGCGGCTCATGAAAGACCTTGGCGCGAAATCCGAAAAGAGCCTGACGCTGCGCACGCATTGCCAGACCTCGGGCTGGTCGCTCACAGCGCAGGACGTCTATGTCAACGCGATCCGCACCAGCATAGAGGCCATGGCGGCGACGCAGGGCCATACGCAATCTCTCCACACCAATGCGCTCGACGAAGCGCTCGCTCTGCCGACGGACTTCTCCGCCCGCATCGCCCGCAACACGCAGATCGTGCTGCAGCAGGAAAGCGGCACGACGCGCATCATCGACCCCTGGGGCGGCTCCTATTATGTCGAGCGGCTGACGGCGGAGCTGGCCAAGCGCGCCTGGACGCATATCGAGGAAATCGAGAAGCTGGGCGGCATGGCCAAGGCCATCGCGGCCGGCGTGCCCAAGCAGCGCATCGAGGAAGCCGCCGCCAAGACGCAGGCGCGCATCGACACCGGACAGCAGGTCGTCGTCGGCGTGAACAAGTTCCAGCCGCAGGACGACATCGCGCCCGACGTGCTGAAGATCGACAATTCCGCCGTGCGCGCCGCGCAATTGGAAAAGCTGCGGCGCCTGCGCGCCGAACGCGACGAGAAGGCGACTCAAGCCGCGCTCGACGCGCTGACGGCGGGCGCGACATCGGGCGCCAATCTGCTCGATCTCGCGGTGAAGGCGGCGCGGGCCAAGGCCAGCGTCGGCGAGATTTCCTACGCGCTCGAAAAAGTCTTCACGCGCCACAAGCCGAAGGCCAATGTGATCTCCGGGGTCTATGCGCGCGAGGCCGGCGCCGACGCGCCTGCGGTCACGCGCGTCAGGGGCATGACCAAGGCCTTCGAGGAAAACGACAAGCGCAAGCCGCGCATTCTCGTCGCCAAGATGGGTCAGGACGGTCATGATCGCGGCCAGAAGGTGATCGCCTCGGCCTTTTCGGACCTCGGCTTCGACGTGGTGATCGGCGATCTCTTCGCTACGCCCGAGGAAGTCGCGAAGCGCGCGGCGGCGGAAAATGTCCATGTCGTCGGCGTCTCGACCATGACGGCGGGACATCTGGCGCTGACGCCGGAACTGCGCGACGCGCTGAAGGCGGAAAAGCGCGAGGACATCATGATGGTCGTCGGCGGCGTCATCCCGAAGCAGGATTTCGACGCGCTCTACGAGGCCGGCGCCAGCGCCATCTTCCCGCCCGGCACGAACATCCCCGAGGCGGCGGAAAAGCTGCTGCACGAGCTGAACATCCGGCTGGGCTATGCGCAGCGGGAAGTGAAGGCGGCGGGGTGAGGGGGCGGGGTAGGGCGCGCGGACGGCTACCCGTTATTCAGTTCGGCCGGGCGCAAATCCCTCCCCCTTGCGGGGAGGGTGGCGCGCGTAGCGCGACGGGTGGGGGTCTCTGAATCCTTGGCGAGATGGCGCGGCCCCCCACCCGACCCCGCTTCGCGGGGCCACCCTCCCCGCAAGGGGGAGGGATGGGGCCAGACAATGTTCATTTGGGGTGTGGAGCGGAAACTCTGCTTTGCTGTTGAAGATGCAATCAGGCGGGGCTTTATATTACTCTTGTTGGAAGTCATGATTTGCGCTCGCGCGGATAAGGCGGTTTCCGCGTAAATGGAACTTCGAGGGCGGAAGCGTTCATAAAAGTAAGAACTCCCGAAGGGTTTGTCAGGGAACCTAAATACATTCAGCTCTTTTCAACGGTGGCCTTTGAGCGCATTCTCGGTCTAACAACAGAAGATTGCTTTACTTCATTGTGGGACATTGACTCCACCAAGTGGGTCAATTCATGAACGAGCATATAAGTCTCCTTATCTCCCGTTATTTCTAAAATTGGGCCCCGACGCAATCCATGTAACGACATGATAAAACGATGCAGCGCTTCTTGCGCCTTCGATCGATCTCCACTCACCGATGCTCTATAAGCCTCGGCTGCGAGCTCATAAATCCACGGGTAGTCCTCTCTCAGTGCGCTTGAAATAATCAAGAAACGCATGGGGTCACGCTCGTCAAGGCCGAATCCGTGCAGCATTTCTTCAGACATCATTGGGTGAAATCGGTTTCGTCTGCGTCGGCTACGCGGCCCCTCTTCAACTATGTCCCGGAATTGCATGTCGAGACCACGGATGCTCGACACAAGCTCTTCCAGAATTTCCTGTTGGGGCCTGTGTTGCTTCGCCGGTGTAGGATTTTTCGGTATCTTGACGATATTTTGATCTAGTTGAGGCCAAAGAGCCTCAAATTGCTTTGGTAATTGGGTATCTGAGACCTTGATATCAGACAGATTATTAATTGAATTAATCACATCTAGAAGGCCATCCCTCTCAACCTTCTTCGCCTGAAACTGAGCGAGAGGGCCTGTAACGTCTTTGAATTCGATGTCTAGGAGAAGAGGAATCACTCGCCCTTCCTGCATAAGTTTTGCGAGCGCGCCAGCCTCAAAAAGAATCCACGGAGAACCAATGTTTTCGCGAGTTACACAAAGGATTCCGAAATTACAGATTTCAAGTTCCTTCGCGATTTTATCCGCCCATCTCTCTCCAGCTCCTATGTCAGCCTGAGATAACCACGGAGTGACGGACTGCAGAACCATCGGCAACCATTCGTACAGTGCTTGTGCAAGAATTTGGCTTCGTTCTCCGCTCCAACTCACAAATACTTTCATAGCGCTCTCCTTAATTTAAACATCATAATCGAACCTGCGGAATCGTGCTTTTCGAAACATCGAACCGGCGCGTCAAGTCTGCCTTTCAAGCCGGACGGTCTGGAATGGCTATTAGCGTCTCCCGTTTCCGATGACGAGAGAGTTTCGACGGCCTCCCTTTTTCATACCCCCCGCCCCCCGCCGCTCACCCCTCGCTCCAGAAATAATGCCACACCCCATCGGCGCCAAAGCCCATGCGCATGACGCGGGGGCGGCCTTCTTCCTGCGAGCGGGCGAGATCGAAGAAGCGGACGCAGCTCCATTGCGCGCGCTCCTCCGCCTCATCGTGGCGCCTACAAAGGCCTGCGCGCGCTGTGGCGCACGCCGTGAATGATGACTTCCGTTTCAGTCGCACGATAGAAAATCAGGTATGGGTATGGATAAACGATCATGCGGCGCAGGCCGCTCTTGCTCGTGAGATGTCCGGCGCGCGGATGATGCAACAGAAGCGCGATTACCTCCTGAATGCGCCACTTCACATGCCACGCTCCCTGCGGCGAGCGCTCGTCTATGTAGGAGAGGACTGCGTCAAGCTCGGCAGCGGCGCGCGGCGTGTAGCGTAGCTTCACAGGCCATGCTTCGCCCAGATGGCGCGCACCTGCTCGTCGGACGCGAATTCGCCGCGCTCGGCCTGCGCCAGAGATTCATCGAGGGAAGCTTCTTCCTCGGCGGTTAGCTGAATGACTGGCGGCTCGTTCCCGGCCATCGCCATGATGACGCGCGCCATCTCGTCCTGCATCGCAGGTGGAAGGCCGCGCGCCGCTTCAAAAGCCTGTTCGAGCAGTTTCGTCATGAGCGTAATCTACCGCTTTCCTTGAAAACACGGAAGCCTCTCACCCCTCGCTCCAGAAATAATGCCACACCCCATCCGCGCCAAAGCCCATGCGCATGACGCGGGGGCGGCCTTCTTCCTGTGAGCGGGCGAGATCGAAGAAGCGGACGCAGCTCCACTGCGCGCGCTCCTCCGCCTCATTGGCGGGCGGGGCGGGGAAGGCGGGCCATTCGTAGATCGTCACCGGCCCGCGCAATATCTTCGCATAGGGCGCCGCCAGCACCGCGCGGGCGATGTTGAGGATTTCAAATCCCCGGCTGTCGAAGGAAAGCGCATGCAGCACCTTTATCGGGTCGGTCCCGGCCGGGTGGTTCTTGGCGCCGCGCTCGAACATCGGCCGTGTCTCGTTCCAGTCGATCGGAATGCGCAGCGCCTCAAGCTCGCCCTTGTCGCAAGCGGCGAGGATTTTCTCGCGGATCGCCGCGACCTGCGGCGGCAGCGCGGCAAGGTCGCGCGAGGGCGGGGAGACGATGTTGGCGTTCTTGGCGCTCTGGGTCATGGGCATTTCCGAGAAAACTCTCCTTACAACGGCCATTCTATCGGATAAACTCGGCTTCTGGAGCGCGAATGAGATTTTGGACACGCAAGAAGGTCGGGAGGCCCGCCGCCACGCCGCTGGACGCGATGGCGCGGCGCTCGCGCGCGATGCTGCTCGTCGAGCGCTTCTGGCGGCTTGGCGCGGCGCTCGTGACGCTGGGCCTGTTCTTTCTGGCTCTGTCCTGGAGCGGCCTCTGGCTTGACGTCGGCCCGCTGTGGCGCGTCGCGGGCGTCGCGCTGTTCGTTCAGGCGGCGGTGTTCCTGCTCGTGCGGGAGGTCTGGCGCGGCCTGCCGAGCCGGCGGGTGGCGCTGAAGCGGCTCGACGCCGCCGACGCCAGCGGCCTGCGTCCCGCGACCTCGCTGGAGGACCGCCTCGCTCAACAAGACCCCGATCCCGCGACGGCGACGCTGTGGGAGGCGCATCGGCGCCGGCTGGAGCGGGCGCTCAAGGCTCTGCCCATATCGCCGCCGCAGCCGGATTTGCCGAGGCTCGACCCCTATGCCCTGCGCGCTCTGGCGCTGGTGGCGGCGGTGGGGATGGCTTTTGTCGCCGGAGACAAAAAGGCCGAGCGGCTGCGCGCGGCCTTCGACTGGCGCGGCGCGGGCCTTGCGCATGAAACCGTGCGCTTCGACGCCTGGCTCGATCCGCCGCCCTATACCGGGCGGCTGGCCCTCGTGCTGGATGACAAGGACATTGGCGAGACGCGCGAGGCGCCGGTCAATTCGATTTTGCATGTGCGCTTCGCGGGCGCTGCGGCGGTCGAGGGCGCGCTTGAGCCCGTCGAAGACAACGCCGCGCCGGAGAAGGGGGCGGCCAAAGAGCAAAAGTTCAAGCTGACGGGCGCCGCGCGGCTGAAACTGCCAGACGGCCGCGCCTTCGAATTCGCCGCGATCCCGGACCGTGCGCCCAGCATCGAATTGCTCGCGCCGCCGAAGAACAATCTGCGCGGTTCGATGACGCTTTCCTACAAGACCGACGACGATTATGGCGTGATCGGCGCGCAGGCGCTGCTGACCCGCCCCGGCGCGCGGCGCTCGCTCTATGCGCCGCCGCAGTTGCCGCTGAGCCTGCCGCAGGAGCGCGAGGGGCGCGGCGAGACGCAGGCGACGCTCGATCTTTCCGACAGTCCCTGGGCGGGCGCGTCCGTGACATTGACGCTGGAGGCCCGCGACGAAGGCGGCAACGCGGGACTTTCGCCCCCGCGCGAGATCACGCTGCCGCAGCGCCGCTTGTCCAAGCCGCTCGCCCGCGCGCTGGCCGAGCAAAGGCGCAAGCTGGCGCTCGATCCGGAGGACCGCGCCAGAGTGCGGCTCGCGCTCGACGCACTGTCCATCGCGCCGGACGCTTTCGATACGCCTTCTTCGATCTATCTCGGGCTGCGCATCGCGCGGCGCGGGCTCGACGGGCCGCGCACCGACGACGACTTGCGCGATGTCGCCGATCTGCTCTGGGCGATGGCGCTCAGTCTTGAAGACGGCGATCTATCACAGGCCGAGCGCGACCTGCGCGCGGCGCAGAAGAACCTCAAGGACGCGCTGGCGCGCGGCGCCGACGAGCAGGAGATCGCAAAGCTAACGGATGAATTGCGCGAGGCGATGGCGAAGTTCCTTGAGGGCATGTCGCAGCAGGCCAAGCGCGGCCGCGATCCCAACGCCGCGCAAGGCCAGAATGGCGACGCGCGCGAAATCAGCAAGGACGATCTCGACAAGCTGCTGCAGGAAATGGATCAGGCCAACAAATCCGGCGACACGGCGCGTGCGCAGGAACTGCTCGACCAGCTCACCGACATGCTGGAGAATCTCCAGCCTTCGCAGGGCGGCGCGAGCGGCAAGAGCGCGCAATCGCGGCAACGCTCGCAGAGCCTTTCCGAACTCGACGAGCTCGCACGCGAGCAGCAGAAATTGCGCGACGAGACCTATCAGGGCATGGGGCAGGGCGAAAAGCCCGGCGAGAAATCCGAAGGGCAGGGGCGTCCGCAGGCGGGACGCGGCGGCGCGCAGCAGGGCGCGGGCGAACGGCAGAAGGGCTTGCGCCAGCGCCTCGAAAATCAGCGGGAGGCCTTGCGCCGTTCGGGCGAGGGCGCGCCAAGCGAGCTCGACGAAGCCGACAAGGCGATGAAGGAGGCCGAGCAGGCTCTGGGGCAAGGGCAGGCTGGCGCCGGCAAGGCGGTGGAGGCGCAGGGCCGCGCGCTACAGGCCATGCGGCGCGGCGCCGACGAGCTCGCGCAACGCGGCAAGGGCGACGACGGGCAGGGCGAGGAAGAGAGCGAGAACGGGCAGCCGGGCCAGTCGCACGCAGGCAAGGGCTCCGGTAAGGATCCGCTGGGACGCGCCTCCGGCTCCAGCGGCCAATTCGATTCACATTCGCGCTACGACCCGATGGGGCTGCCGCCAGCGCAGCGCGCGCGCCGCGTTCAGGAGGAGGTCCGTCGCCGTCTGGGCCAGCCGGAACGTCCGGTGGAAGAGCTGGATTATTTGCAGCGTCTGCTGAAGCGGTAAGGCTTCAGCGAGAGGCCTGCGATTGAACGGTGGGACCGAAGAACGCTTTGTTCAATATGCGTCCCGGAACGGCTACGGCGAATATCGCGGGTATCCCAAGTGCGAACAGGATCAGGCAGGTCATCGTGATGCGGTGTTGCCAGATGTCGCCAGCTCTCGCGAGACGCACGGCGCGATAAAGCATCGCAAGCGTGAACAGCGCCAGCCCGTGCAGCCAGCTGAACGGCCCTATGCTGGGCGAAAAGGGGCGGTCGAGAATGAGCATTGCGCTCAGGCAGGTCACGACCATCGCGCCGACCCACACTCGGCCCGAAAACACGTGTCCACGCGTGCCCTTCGGCAAGAGCAGTTGCACCGGCCCCAGCGCCATGGCGACCGCGACGGCGGCGACATGGACTTGAATCTGCATCGGCGCTTCGATGAGGGGAGCAAGGTTCATGTCGTTGCTTTCGATTTTGCTAAAAATTCAGACCCGCTGTCGGGTGCGGGAGCAAGGTTGAAACTGAAACAGAAGGGCGTCATTTTTCGCCGCGCTCCTTGCGCAGCCGCTCCCAATAGTCGAGCCGCTTGCCGAGTTCGCGTTCGAAACCGCGCTCGACGGGCTTGTAGAGTTTTCGCCGGCCGAGCGATTCCGGCCAGTAGTCCTGTCCCGAGAAGCCGTCCGGCGCGTCATGGTCATATTCATAGCCCTCGCCATAGCCTTCGCCCTGCATCAGCTTGGTCGGCGCGTTCAGGATGACTTTTGGCGGCATCAGCGAACCACGCTCCTGCGCGAGCCGCCGCGCGGCCTTGTAGGCGACATAGGCGGCGTTGGATTTGGGTGCGGTCGCGACGTAGATCACCGCTTGCGCAAGCGCCAGCTCCCCTTCAGGACTGCCGAGAAAGTCATAGGCGTCCTTCGCTGCATTTGCGACGACAAGCGCCTGCGGGTCCGCGAGACCTATGTCCTCGACCGCCATGCGCACGATTCGCCGCGCCAGAAACAGCGGGTCTTCGCCAGCGTCGAGCATGCGCGCGAGGTAGTAGAGCGCGGCGTCAGGATCGGAGCCGCGCACGCATTTATGCAGTGCGCTGATGAGGTTGTAATGGCCTTCCTGAGCCTTGTCGTAGATCGGCGCGCGCCTTTGCACGACATCGGCGAGCTTGCTCCGGTCGAAGACTTCGCCCGGAGCCGCCGCGCGCCAAAGCTCCTCGGCCAGCGTCAGCGCGGCGCGCCCGTCGCCGTCGGCCATCGCGATCAGCGCGAGGCGCGCGTCTTCGTCGAGAGGCAACTCCTTTCCCTCGACGCTTTCCGCGCGCGCCAGCAGCTTGCCGATGGCCTCTTCGTCGAGCGAACGGAACACCATCACACGCGCGCGCGAAAGCAGCGCCGCGTTCAGTTCAAAGGAAGGATTCTCGGTCGTCGCGCCGATCAGCGTGATCGAGCCGTCCTCCACGACGGGAAGGAAACTGTCCTGTTGCGCGCGATTGAATCGGTGGATTTCGTCAACGAACAGCAGCGTTCCCTGGCCGGCGGCGCGGCGCGCCCGCGCGGCCTCGAAGGTCTTCTTCAACTCCGCGACGCCGGAAAAGATCGCTGAAATCTGCACGAAGGCATAAGTCGTTTCATGCGCCAGAAGCCGCGCCGCCGTGGTCTTGCCGGTGCCCGGAGGCCCCCAGAAGATCAGCGAGCCCAGCGTATGCGCGCGCAGCAACCGGGTGAGGGCGCCGTCGGGGCCAAGCAGATGGTCCTGGCCGACGATGTTGGAAAGGCGTTCGGGGCGCAGACGGTCGGCGAGCGGGCGCGGCGCGTCCTTTTCGAGGCCGGCGGCTTTGAACAGATCGCTCATGCGAGGCCTTGCGAGTTGATTCGGACGCTCGGGACACACACGCTCATGTTCGCTGGGCGATTGGGCCGCAGGGCGTCGAGCGCGGCGGGGGCGCATTTCGCGCCCGGAACCATTATCCAGACCTTTACCATCTTGACTTTGTCATTAACCAAGAATTAACCAAGCAACAACTATTACGATTGGGTGAATGCCGAGACCGATTTTTGAACTGAAAAGAATTTCTCTGGCGGGCAATTACCTTTCGGCGTGTGTTCGGTGCGGCGTAAACGCGAAACCATCAACACGGATAATGGAACATGCGCACAATCGCATTCGTCACGCAAAAAGGCGGCGCAGGGAAAAGCACCCTCGCGAGCAGCATTTCGGTTGCCGCGGCGCATGCCGGCGAGCGGGTTTTCATCATCGATCTCGACCCGCTGCAGTCGCTCGTCAAATGGTCCAAGATGCGCGGACAGAGCGACATTCCGGTCGAGCACATACCGGTCGCCAAGCTGTCAAAGGCGCTGGAAGCCCTTGAGAAAAAGGGCGTCACCCTTGTCGTCATCGACGCGCCGGGCCATGATTCGGAATTCAGCAACGCCGCCGTGCGCTCCGCTGATCTGTGCATCATTCCAGCGCGTCCCAATGTCTTCGATCTCTGGGCGAGCGAAGTCACCCGCGTGAAGGTGAAGGAAGCCGGCAAGGAATACGCCTTCCTGCTCAATCAATGCCCGCCGGCGCAGCAGAACGCGCGCGTCGAACAGGGAGCGAAGGCGCTTCAGGCGATGGGTGGCCTCCTGGCCCCGATGGTCTCGTCGCGCGTCGATTATCAGGAAGCCGCGCGGCAGGGACTTGCGGTCAGCGAATTGCACCCTTCGGGAATCGCGGCCGGAGAGATGCGGGAATTGTGGAGTTCGGTGAAGCGCCGGCTCAAGAAGGACGCGGCAGGCAAGGCCGAGGCTAAGCCCGCCGCAAAGGCGGAGCCCAAAAAGCCCGTGAAGGCGGAGGCGCCGCGCGCCAAGGCCGAACCCGCTAAAGCCTCCGCCAAGTCCGCGCGTAAGGCGGCCTGACAGCGACGCGCTCGGCGTTCCGGCGCGTTTTCGCTCGGCTTCACTCACCATCGATCCGCCGACTGCGCCCATGCCAAGCGCAGCGGCGCTTGCTGCTACCGCAGTTACGCGATGCTCACGATCTTCGCGTTCTCGTGGATCGCCTCGACCGTATCGCCGACGCTTTTGCCCAGCAATTCCTTGGCCAGTGGCGCGACGTGAGGCAAAAGGCCCTTCGCGGGATCGGCTTCGTCCTCGCCCACGAGGCGGAAGGAAAGCTCCTCGCCATTGGCGAGTTTGAGCGTGACGCGGTGGCCAAACCGCACATGGGATTTATCGGCGATCGGATGCACCACCTCGGCGCTGGCGCGCCGGGAACTCCAGTAACGCACTTCCCTTTGGGCGAGCGCCAAAGCGTGAAGATCATCCGCTGCGGTGGCCCGCTCGACTTCGGCGTGCTGGCGCGCGAGTTCAGCCTCGATCTGCGCGTAGCCCTCGACAGTCACGAGATTGCGATGCGGGCTCACCGGACGATCCGCGAGATCCTCGCGCACGATATCGTCCTGTTCCCGGATAAAGGCGCTGCTCATAAGTTCCTCTCACTTCCATTTTTTCTAAATATGCAGACCCTTTCGAACGCCCGCTTGTAGTGAGAATGGGTCCTTGAGCACGAAACTGCAATACGCGCCATGAACTCTCCGGGGCAGAGCGACGCTTTGCCGCCTGCGGCGATTGCGTGGACGGATTGTTCTCTTATGGCTGAAAATGTATTATACCTTTAATGTAAGACAGCGGATATGCCCCGTTATAGCTCATTACCGCCAGCAAAGTTACCGCTATACATGCTGGATTCGCCAATACAGCAGGAGCGTCCCATGCAAATCGCCGTTCTCGCTTTTGAAGGCTGCCTCGGCTCGGCGGTGTTCGGGACCGTCGACATGCTGACCCTCAGCCGCCGCATGATCGCCAAGCGTGGGGAGGAAGAGCTTTACCACGTGTCAGTCGTTAGCTTTGACGGCGGCTCGGTCGAAGACGGCAACGGCCGGAGATTGCAGGTCGACGCGAGCTTCGAGACGGTCGGCGAATGCGCCGCGATCATTGTTCCGGGCTATTTTTGCGACGGCGGGCCGTCCTTTCCAGCGACTCCAGCGATCGGAGCCGCCGCGGCCTGGATCAGGCAAAGACACGCCCAGGGAGCTATCGTCTGCGGCTCCTGCAACGGCGTATTCCTGCTGGGAGAGGCGGGGTTGCTGGACGGCAAGCGTTGCACGACGACATGGTGGCGTCACGACGAGTTGAAGACGCGCTATCCCCGCGCCGCCGCGTCCTGGGGCGCGTCTCTGGTCGAGGATGGCCGCATCGTTACGGCGGGCGGGCCATTGTCGTGGATCGATCTTTCGTTGCATGTGATCCGCAAGCTGCTCGGCCCCGAGGCGGCAAAGACCGCGGCCGATTTCACGGTCGTCGACACGGTTCCCACCGCGCAGACGGTCTATGTGCCGCAGGGCCATCTCGCCGCTTCCAATCCCTTCCTGCTTGAGGCGGAGCGCGTCGTGCGCGACTCTGGCGAAACGCCGCTGACGGCGCATCAACTTGGCGAAGCGCTCGGCGTCTCCGAACGCACGCTGCACCGGCGGCTCAAGGAGGCGTCGGGAGAAACGCCGAAGGGCTTCATCGATCGCGTGCGTTTCGAAGCGACGCGAATGCTGCTGGAGACCACCAAAAAATCCATCAAGCAACTGGCGGCGAGTTCCGGCTACGCTGACGAAACCAGCTTTCGCCGCGCCTTTCACCGCTACGCGGGAATGACCCCGGGCGCATACCGCAACTGGGCTCGCGCGCGGCGGGCGGCGTCGTGAGGGGCGGCGTACGCCCTGCGTTCTTTAATCGCGCTGACACTTGCAAGCGGAATCTGGCCACCCCGCTTTTTGGATAGCTCTTTGCAACTCAGGGCAGCGGGCTGGTCACTGGGGAATTGGCGCGCGCTGTCCGAGCCAACTCCTCCAATTCGGCCACGATCGGGGCCGGTTCGCCGAGATCGCGGATTTCTGGCATGAATTCTATCATCAATCCCGCATCTGTCTGACGTCGGAACAGCACCTGTACTCGATGCATGCGGGAGTTTGGATCGATCTCCCGAACTGAATCGATTTCACTGAGCAGCACCTTCCTGGTTCTCCAACAGTCCGAAACTAGGAGATGGCTTTCGTCAAGCTTCACGATTTTGAGCCTTGGGCCCCCCAGCAAGCCGACCAGTTCCTCTGCCAACCATCCAATTCCTGCTAAAATTGGCAATCCAAAGCATGCAAAAATAAACTGTTCAATCATCTGGGCAGACAAGAGGGCGCGGTTCGTAAAGATAGCCCGAAGTCCCCATGCGATTAGAGGAATTGCTGGAAACACGCACATAAAACGTCGGAATAAATAGTAAATTGAAGAAGAAATCATTCTCATGTCCCGTTCTCCTGTGCTTTTCTCCCACATCGGGATACACGCGCGCATATCCGACGGCCACTTCCTTTGTTCGGCTGGCGAGGGCCGTTGCTTCGTCCCGGCCTACGCACGTCCCGGCGCCCGCTTTCGCTTCGGCCCAAAGCCTTGTAGAAGTCTCCCCGCCAGCACAGGCGCCAGCCGCGCGGAAGACGCGAGACGCCAGCGTTCAATTCAGACATGGGGCGGAACAAGTGAGCGGAGCATTGGATTTTAGCGGGCGCGCCACGGCGAGCGTCAACCTCCTCGCGGGCGAAATCGTCGACCGGCTTGTCGCCGGCAAGGACCGTTACCGCGTCGCCGTCTCGCGCGGCGCTTCCGGCGAATTGCTGATCGACGCCGGCGCCAAGGTCGCTGGCGGCGTGGACGTGGGTCTTTTGCTCACCGAAATCTGCATGGGCGGGCTCGGGCGCGTCACGCTTTCCCCCGCGCCGGGGGCCTCCAAATGGCCGTTCTGGCTGACCGTCTCCAGCAACGACCCCGTGGTCGCCTGCCTCGCCAGCCAATATGCGGGCTGGAGCCTGCAACATGAGAAGTTCTTCGCGCTCGGCTCCGGTCCCGGCCGCGCCCAGGCGCGCGTCGAAAAGCTGTTCGAGGAGCTTCCCTATAGCGACAAGGCCGAGCGCGTGACCATCGTGCTTGAGGGCGATCGCCCGCCGCCGCCCGAAGTCGTCGCCAAGGTCGCCACGGCCGCCAAGGTCGATCCCAAGAACGTCGCCTTCGTCTATGCGCCGACGCAGAGCCTCGCCGGCAGCGTGCAGGTGGTTGGCCGCGTGCTGGAAGTGGCGCTGCACAAGGCGCATGAGCTGAAATTCCCGCTGGAGCATATTGTCGACGGCATCGCCACGGCGCCCTTGTCGCCGCCGCATCCCGACTTCGTGCAGGCGATGGGCCGCACCAATGACGCGATCATTTACGCGGGCCGCGCGCATCTCTTCGTCAAGGGTTCCGCCGACGCGGCCCGTGAACTCGCGAAGAATTTGCCGAGCAGCAATTCGCGTGACTACGGCCGGCCCTTCGCGGAAGTGTTCAAGGCCTATAAGGGCGACTTCTACAAGATCGACCCGAGCCTGTTCTCCCCCGCCGAGGCGCTGGTGACGGCGGTCGAAACCGGCGAGACCTTCAGGGGCGGCGCCATCGACGAAAAGCTGCTCGACGCCTCCTTCGGCTGAAGGTCGACAGCGTTTCGCGAAGAATAGCTCTCTCCCCTGAAGCGGGGAGGGAGCGTAGCCAAGCGGGCCTGTCACGGACACGCAGGGTTCATCCAATTTGCCGCAACAAATCCCCCGCGTCGCCGTCTTCACCGACAAGATTGACTGGCATGTCGAGAAATTCGCGCGGGCGCTGACCCGGCTCGGGGCGCGGCCCGTCGTCGTGCGCCTCGCCGCCTGCAAGATCGACACGACGCGGCCCTATGGCCTCGCCATTCCCGGCTTTCGCAAGGCGCCGCCCGACGCCGCCGTGGTCCGGGCCATAGGCGACGGCACGCTTGAGATGATCACCATGCGCCTCGGCGTTCTCCACGCCCTTGGCGCGCTTGGCGTGCCGATGGTGAACGAGGCGCGGGCCATCGAGCGTTGCACCGACAAGTCGATGGCCACCTTTCTGCTTGAGCGCGCGGGATTAAGGACGCCGCCGACCTTTGTCGCACAGACTTATCCACAGGCGCGCGCCATTGTACGTCGGGAGTTGGCGAAAGGCCCGCTTGTGCTGAAGCCGTTGTTCGGCGCTCAGGGCTGGGGGCTGCAACTTCTCCGCGAGGAGGCCGATCTCCCGAGGCCGCCCGACGTGCGGGGCGTGTATTATTTCCAGCGGTTCATCGCGCCCCGCGCCGGCTCCGGGGTCTTCGAGGACATGCGCGTTCTGGTCTCGGGGGGCGAAATCATCGGCGCGATGCGGCGGCGGTCCGAGCAATGGATCACCAATGTTCGCCAAGGCGCCAAGCCCATGGCCGTGGCGCCCTCACGAGAGGAGGCCGATGCGGCGCTTCGCGCGGCGAAGGCGTTGGGCGCGGCCTGCGCCGGCGTCGATCTCATCGCCGGAGAAGATGGCGCGCCGCTGGTGCTCGAAGTCAATAGTATGGCCGGGTGGAGCGGGTTGCAGAGAGTGACCGGCTTTTCGATAGCCGAACGGCTCGCCGCCGACGTGCTCGGCATGATAAGGTTTTAACCCGACAGGCTGGAGGCAGGTTGCATTGGCTGGCCCCGAACCCTTGCTTCTCGCGCAGGCGTTCATCGCGGCCTGTGAAGACGAGCTGAACGCCCCCAAGCCCGGCAATGTGCATGTATTCGCTGGCGGCCACGGCATGGAAGCCCATGACTTCGTGGAGAGCGCGCATGTCGCAGCGACGCCTTTGACCACGCCCGGAATCGACGTCGGCTCGCGAATTTTCGCCGCGGTGGAGGCCACCTGGGCGCGCGTCGGGCAAAACACCAATCTCGGCATTATCCTCCTGTGCGCTCCGCTTGCCCACGCCGCGCTGACCTATCCACAAATGGCGTTGCAAAGCGGAGTCGCTAAAGTGCTGTCCCGCTTGAGCCGCGCCGACGCCGAACTCGCCTTCAAGGCCATCGCGAGGGCCAATCCCGGCGGTTTAGGCGAAGCGCCGCAACATGACGTAAATGAGCCCCCGCGCGTGACTTTGCTGGAGGCGATGCGGGCGAGCGCCGATCGCGACCGCATCGCCTGGCAATACGCCAACGGCTTTGAAAATATTTTCGCGCTTGGCATGGAGTTGCTCGCGGCGTCGCGGCTGCGGGGCTATGACAAAAACATGAGCGTGCTGCGCCTTTATCTCGGCTTCCTGTGCGCTTTCCCCGACAGTCATCTGTTGCGCAAGTTCGGCTCTGAGACCGCGACGCTTGTTTTAACAGAGGCTCGGAGCTTCGTGGGCGCACTTGCGAGCATGCACGCCCCGGAAGACATCTATGTCGCCGCATTGCACTTTGACCAATCCTTGAAGGAAAGGGGCCTCAATCCGGGAACCAGCGCCGATCTGACAGTGGCCACTCTTTTCGCGGATTATGTATCGGGCGTCTTGGCAAACGCTTGTAAAAATGGTTGAGTTCGCGCCGCGTGAGATGGTCTCGCGAGGATCGAAGCGGTTGGCAGGGCGTTGGCCCCCGACCGCAGCGACAAAAAATGGGGGGCGCCCCGGGCTTTTCGGGTCCGTGGGACGCACAGGTTTTCTCGAAAGGAAACGCAGATGGCTTTGATCAACAAGCTCATGGTGGGCGAGTCTCTCGTCGGCGACGGCAATGAAGTTGCGCATATCGACCTGCTTATTGGACCGCGCGGCAGCGCCGCCGAGCTGGCTTTCGCCAATGCTCTCGTGAACAACAAGGACGGCTTCACGACGCTTCTGGCCGTTGTCGCCCCGAACCTTTTGGCCAAGCCGAACACGATCCTGTTCAACAAGGTCACGATCAAGGGCGCCAAGCAGGCCGTGCAGATGTTTGGCCCGGCCCAGGCCGGCGTCGCCAAGGCCGTCGCCGACTCGGTCGCCGAAGGCGTGATTCCGCTGGCGGAAGCCGATGACCTGTTCATCTGCGTCGGCGTGTTCATTCACTGGGACGCTTCGGACGACACGAAGATCCAGGACTTCAACTACACCGCCACCAAGGAAGCCATTGCGCGCGCCGTCAAGGGCGAGCCGAAGGCCGCTGAAGTCGTCGCCAAGCGCAACGACGCCAAGCACCCCTTCGCCGCTCACTAAGGCGCGCCGAAAGGTCAATGAATGCAGGGAGCCAGAGAGACGGCTCCCTGCGAACGCCCGACCTGATGCGCCTGGCGATAGACAGCCGCGCCGCAGCGTTGAAGCCGCTAAATATTCGCGAGCGCCGATCCAGGGAGGACGGCCAATCGCGGGGATCGCTCGTCTTGCAGCAGATGACGTTCGAGCCCATTCAGTTGTAAGCGACGCCGGTTACCGAACGGCAGGCGTTGAAATCATAAAGCGCTCTCGACGGTCGCAGGGGACGGCGCCGTGGGATGCGAACAAACAGACCGGAAGGGATCGGAACATGGGCATACTGGATACAATTTTGGGCGCGCTTTTCCCGAAGCCGACTGCCGGCTTCGCTTCGAGCACTGGCAAGACTGGCGTCGGCGAGTCGCTGGTCGGCGACGGCAATGAGGTCGCCCATATCGACCTTTTGATCGGTCCGCGCGGCAGCGCCGTCGAGAAGGCCTTCGCCAATGGCCTCGTGAACAACAAGGACGGCTTCACCACTCTGCTCGCGGTCGTCGCGCCGAACCTTTTGGTCAAGCCCTACACGATGATGTTCAACAAGGTCACGATCAAGAACGCCAAGCAGGCCGTGCAGATGTTCGGCCCGGCGCAATATGGCGTCGCCAAGGCCGTCGCCGACAGCGTCGCCGAAGGCGTGATCCCGGCGGACAAGGCCGACGACCTCTTCATCTGCGTCGGCGTCTTCATCCATTGGGAAGCCAATGACGACCAGAAGATTCAGGACTTCAACTATGCGGCGACCAAGGAAGCTATCGCCCGCGCGTTGAAGGGCGATCCGACCGCTTCGACCGTGCTGTCGGCTCGTTCTACGGCGAAGCATCCCTTCGCCGCTCACTGAGCGAGACTTTCGAAATCAGCGAAGAAGGAGCCCTTGCGGCTCCTTTTTTGTTAGCGGCCCGCGGTATTCTCAAACTGAGCAAGCGCGGCGGCGTCCAGCCTTCCGTCATGCAGCGCGGAGGCGACAAGCGCGCCCGCGACTCCCTTCTGCGAAAGCAATCGCAGATCATCGACGCCGCGCAGGCCGCCGGCGGCGAATATTTCGCGCCTTCCGGCGCTCGCCTTGATCGCCTCCAACGTCGCCATGTCCGGGCCTTCGCCAACTCCGATGCGCGCGAGGCTCATGACGATGACGCGCGCTGGCCAGAGAGCGGGCGTCGTGCGCAGCGCCGACGGACCCAGAAATTGCGCGCCGCGAAAATCGAGCGACAGCACCATGCGCGTCGCGCCGGCAAGATCGGGCGGCGGAGCGCCGGGGCTAAGCGACTCGCTCCCGACAACTGTAGATATATTCGCGCCGAAATTCTTGCCCGCGCCCGCGTCGAGCCAGAATTCAACGTGAGGAAAAGCCGCGCTCAATTCAAGCACGGCGCCGCTATTGTCGCCGCGCCGCATAATTGCGTCGAGATCCGCGATGTAAATGGTCGGGAAGGAGTGCAGCCGCATAAAAGTCGCCACCACGTCAAGCGGCGCGCAAGACGCGCAGAGCGGGGAGAGCAGGGGCTTGTAGTCGTCGCGCCGTCCCGCCACCGCGCGGACCACGACGCCTCCCAAAATGTCGATGACGGGAATGATTTGCATTGAGGCCTTATACAACGGGCGGCGGGGTTATTGCTGCGGTGAAGAATTTGGGGCCTAATCCACGCCTCTATCAATCGCGGAGTCCTTTGCCGCCCGCGCGTGCGAAACAGCCACGAAAAGGATGACCATGACGCGCAGCATCGCGATCGCCGCCTTGATGCTTTTTACCGCCAGCGCGGCCGCAGCGGCTCCGCCCGCGCGCGATCAGGGCGACTGGCCCTGCCGACAGATCAAGGTGCCGACGCTCTCGCTCGCGGCGGTCTGGAGCGGGCCGCCGATCGACTCGGCTTTGAAAGCCTGGCGCGACGACGCCGTGGTAAGCGAACTCGTGCCCCGCCTCGCCGCCAGGCGGACCCCGATCGAGACCGCCGAGAAACTCGTCGCCGAATTCGCGCAAGGCGCCGGGGCCGCGCGCAAGGAGCGCCTCACGATGCTGTTCGCGGGGGTCTTTGACAAGATCGAGACGGAACGCAGCGAAGTCATCAGCGGCCTCGATCGCTATGGCCATGCGCAGAAGGACATCGCCGGGCGGCTGCGCGAGCGAACCGACAAATTGCGCGAGGCGCAGGACGCCCATGCCGATGCGGAAAAGCTCAAGGAGCTCTCCGAGGCGCTGCAATGGGAAATGCGCGTCTTTGAAGAACGCCGCAAGGCGGTGGGCTTCGTTTGCGAGACGCCCGCCTTGATCGAGCAGCGCCTAGGCGCGCTGGCGCGGATGATTCTCGCCGCGATGGATTAATCCGGGCGCGTCGCCCGAAAAGAAACTCCCGGCGCCGCAATGCGGGCCGGGAGCTTTTTTTAGTTAGGCGTCGAAGCCGCCGTCTCCGCCGCCGTCGTCATAACCGTCGTCCGGCTCGTAGTCCGCGTCCTGAGCGCCGGAGTCGTCGTCGGAGGAGTCATAGGCCGCATTTTGCCCATGGCCTGCGCCAGCTTCGTCGCCGTAATAATTGTTGATGACGGTCTCGCTTTGGCCCAAGCCCGTATGCTGGAAGCCAGAGTCGATCCCAAGGCCGCCGCCCAACCCGCCGCCGCCGTGGAACAGCCCGCGAATGCTGTCGGCGAGCAACACTCCGCCAGCTACGCCAGCAGCCGCGCCGAGCGCGCCCTTCAGGAAGCCGCCGGGAGCCGCCGGCGCGAAGCCGGGCTGGCCCTGAGCGGCGAAGCCGGGCTGCGCGAAACCGCCCTGCTGCGGCGGATAGCCGGGAGGCGGCGGCGGGGGCGGCGCGCCCCACGGGCTGCCCTGAGGCTGGCCATAGCCAGGCGGCGGCGCGGGACGAGGCGGGGGCGGCGCGGCAGGTTGCGGGCCGCCGAACAATCCGCCGAGGAAGCTGGTCGAGGGCTTGGGCGCGCTTTCAAGCTCACGCACGCGCGCCTCAAGCTGCTGCAGCTTCTGATTGGCCGATTGCAGGGCGAAATCCTGCACTATGACTGTCTGCGCGAGAAGATAGGGCGCGACTGGCAGCGCCCGCACCTGATCATTGATGAAAGCTTCCGCCTCCTGGTCGCGCGGCGAAGCTGAGGCAGCTTTGATGCGCTCGAACAAGCCGGCGAGGAGTTGGCGTTCTTCGGGTGACATGGGTCTCTCCGATCTGGAGCCGCCCGTAAGGCGCGGCGGGTCGAATATGGGAGTAGTCCGGCGCGGCGCCAATAGGCGGATGCCCGATTCTGGCGGGGAACTGGATTAATTTTACGTCACAATCCGGGGTCGTCGGCGCGCCGCTTACTCGCCCGCCAGCGCCATGTCGTCTCGGTGAATCAGCTCGTCCGGCCCCTTGAAGCCGAGCAGGCCCTCAATGTCCTTCGAGGAGCGGCCAATGATTTTGACGGCGTTGCTCGCGTCATAGGTGACGAGGCCGCGTCCAATCTCGCCGCCCTCGGCGTTGCGGATCACGATGCAGTCTCCCCGCGCGAAAACCCCTTCGACGCGGGTGACGCCCGCCGGCAGCAGGCTTTTGCCATTGGCCAGCGCCCGCGCCGCGCCAGCGTCGAGATGCGCCGCGCCCTTGGGCTCCAGCGAACCGGCGATCCATTTCTTGCGCGCGGTGACGGGATTGGAGGGCGTCAGAAACCAGGTGCAGCGGCCGCCTTGCGCGATTCGCGCCAGCGGCGAGGGTTCGCGTCCGTCGGCGATGATCATATGCGCGCCGCCGGTAGTGGCGATCCTGGCCGCCTCGATCTTGGTGCGCATGCCGCCGCGCGAAAAAGCAGAGGCGGCGCCGCCGGCCATCGCCTCGATCTCGGCGGTTACGCGCGGCACGACCGGAATGAGCCTCGCGTCCGGATTGTCCCCCGGCGGGGCGGTGTAGAGGCCATCGACGTCGGAGAGCAGCACCAGAAGGTCGGCGCTGGCCATGGTGGCGACTCTGGCGGCGAGGCGGTCATTGTCGCCATAGCGGATTTCGGCGGTCGCCACCGTGTCGTTTTCATTGATGATGGGCACGGCGCGAAGATTAAGCAGCCGATTCAGACATTCGCGCGCGTAAAGATAGCGGCGGCGCTCCTCGGTGTCGCCGAAGGTCACGAGGATCTGCCCCGCGACCATGCCGCGATCGCCCAGAACCTGCGCCCATATGCGCGCCAGCGCGATTTGCCCCACGGCGGCGGCGGCCTGGCTGTCTTCGAGTGGGAGCGCTCCAGCGGGCAGGCCCAGCACGCCGCGCCCGAGCGCGACGGAGCCGGACGAGACAACCAGCACTTCGGCGCCGCGCCGGTGCAGGGCGAGCAGATCGTCGGCGAGTCGCTCCAGCCAGTCGTGCTTTACTGCGGCGCCTCCGGCTGGACCAGCAGCGAGGAGCCAACCTTTACGACGACGCGTTTGAAGGAATTGAGCGAGGGCGTGGACACGGTTTATCGTAAGCGCTTGCCGCGCCTTGGCGCCGATGCGTGAAAGGGGAGGCGACGCTGAGTGGCGGGAGCGGGAGGACTTGAACCTGCGGTCCCCGGTTTTGGAGACCGGTGGCAAACCTCGAAAATACAAGACAAGACAGGACAGTCCTGCGTCAGATATTGCTTGTTTTCGTTAAAAAACATTGCGCTATCCTATATTGTCCTGGACACGGGGTAACGCTCCAAGACACGCTATTTTTGTTAGCCAGTCAACACCCGGCGAAGTCGGGGTAACGCGGCGTGGCGTTCGGCAAGGCGATTGAATTTGCACGATCCGACGATCCGCTGCCCCTAAGATGCTCGGTAAGGAGCAGGGGCGTTATATGGCGAAAGACCTAACAATCAAAGCGCTCGAAAGCCTCAAACCCGGCATATTCCGGCGCGGGGTTCCCGACGGTCATACGCGTGGACTGTTCTAGACTTGCAGCCCACGGGCGCGGGGTCTTGGGCGCATCGCTACAGGTTCGCGGGCAAGCCGAAGAAACGTACCATCGGCCCTTACCCGAATATTGATCTGATGTCGGCTTCTGTGGTGAAATTGGCAACACCACCGAGGCGCGGGCGCACCGCGTCATGAAGCGGCGCGAGAGGACGAGCAAGCTCATGAATTTCGGAAAAGCCGTCTATTTATTCGCGGGGGCATTTTTCTTTTCGATCCTCTCGGTAACGCCACTTCACGCTACCCACAAAGACGCCAGGAGGATCGTTAAGTCAGACGGGATCGAGATCGAGGTTTTTGAGTTCGGCAAAGGCCCCGAGACGCTTATCATGGCGGCAGGAAACGGCCGGCCTGCGGCGCAGCTTAGCGAACTCGCCAAAGGCATCGCCGCAAACGGCATACGAGTAATCACGTATAATTATCGCTCGTTGGGCGCCAGCACCGGACCGATTGACGGACTTACTCTCCACGACTACGCCAATGATTTGTGGCGGGTCGCCGATGCGCTCGGGCTAAAGAAAGTCCACCTGGCCGGGAAAACCTACGGAAATCGCGTTGTTCGCGCCGCCTCGCAAGACAAGCCGGATCGCGTTCTCAGTGTAATTTTGATCGGCGCTGGCGGGGACCAGTTGCCGTCTCCAGAAACGCTCGCCCTCTACAAGCGCTATATCGACCCCAACACCCCGAAGGACGAGTGGCTGAAGCTTCAGGGCCAACTCATGTATGCGCCGGGCAATGAGCATCTGGCCGCCCTGGACGCTGCGCAAGGAGAATATCCTGTCCTCGCCGCGGCTCAGGTCAAAGCAAGCGACGCCACCCCGAAAGCAGAATGGGCCAGCGGCGGCACGGCCCCCATGCTGGTCATGACCTGCCTTCTCGATCTTATCGCCGTGCCGGAAAGCGCACTCAGCGTAGCAAAATCGAGACCCAACGCCTGGCTCGTGGGATTGCCGGGTTGCGGTCACAACATGCTTAATGAACGCGGCGAAGATCTGGTGCGGCTGATGTCGGAATTTATTTTGCGAACGTCGAAGCGCCGATAGCAGGCTATTGAAAAGCCTCTCGCGCTGACGAGGCTCGGGTTCCGAAATCGCATTCTCTGCGGGTGATCCGCGAGCCGGCAAGCGAGGCGCTGGCCGCTCTGGCCGGGGAGTTTTCTGCGCTTTACGCCTCGACAGGCCGGCCCTTCATTCCGCCGGAAAAGCTGCTGCGACGCATTCGTTTGACGCCTTCGTTTAAAGATTCGGGGCGCATGGTCCGCGATTGTAAGCGGGGCGGGCATAGTGGCGAAATGTCGCGCAATGGAGTGCGAAACCGCGCCGATTGTTACCCGGAAGAAAATCGAAGGTCTGTGCTAATATTATAAATGTTTGATTTATTTGGCAGGAGTGGCAGGGCTCGAACCTGCGACCCCCGGTTTTGGAGACCGGTGCTCTACCAATTGAGCTACACTCCTGCATGCCGCAAAGCCTGTCACAGGGACGGGCGTCCATTGGTCGCCCTCCGGCGCGACGCGCCTTCAATGCCGCAACCCTGCCTTGGATGCAAGGGGCTCACGCATTTTTTGGCGCTGCGTCTGGTGGATGTAACCCGACAGAGGTTTCGCATCCATCGGGATAATTCCATCCACCGGATCAAGGCGTTGGCGGGCCAACTCATCCAGACGCCCGGGAACCGGGCGTTTGGGTCGGACCACTATGAATTGCCGCCGCTTAGCACCGTGACCGCGCGACGGTTCTGCGACCAGCAGGAGATGTCGTCGCAGACCGCGACGGGCCGCTCCTTGCCATAGCTCGTCGTGTGGATGCGCGAGGCCGACACGCCATGCGACGCGAGATAGTTCTTGGTCGTTTCGGCGCGGCGCGCGCCCAGCGCGAAGTTGTATTCACGCGTGCCGCGTTCGTCGGCGTGTCCTTCCACCGAGAAGTGGTAGCGAGGATATCGATTGAGCCATTCCGCCTGCTTGTCGAGCGTCGCCTGTCCGGTGGCGGTCAAATCGGTTGAATCGGTCTCGAAAAACACGCGGTCGCCGACATTGACGACGAAATCCTGCGGGCTGCCGGGCGTGGCGGCTCCTTTGCCATAACCGGCGCCGAAACGGTCGGCGCCCGCCTCGTCCGCAGCATTCTTCGCGCAGGCTGAGATCGCCAGCGCCGCGCATAGCACGACGGCGATCTTCAAGGCGCGCGGGCTCCGGGCTTGCAGCATGTTTGAACTCCTGTGGAAGCTTATCCAGGACACCGGTTCGGCATCCGAGCGACGCTCTCCCTTGAGCGTCGGGCCATGGCCTAGAGACCTAGTTAAGCAGGGTTAAGCGAAGGTTCCAGAAACCTTGATCCGACATTATTGAAGCCTGTTGCATTTATGCAATTGGCTTCTTTGCTTAACAAAGACTTAATTGGTTAACAAAGTATGAACGGCGATTTTGCGGTTTATTCGGGGTGGTAAAGCACGCCGTCTATTCCCTGCCAGCCGCCCTTCATCTCGGCGAAACGGAAATCCTCGACAAAAGTGCGGCGACCGCCGGGCTCGATGAACTGGCGAAGATCGGGCTCGGGGCGGGTCGGGTGGATGAGAGAGAAATAGGGGTCGTCGGAACAGTCCTTCGCCCGTTTGGAGCCTGCTTCGGGCGCGCAATCAAGATTGGCGCCTTGCGGAAAGGCGACCGTGGCCTTGAAGAAAATCTCGTAACCGCGCATCTCGCCAACAATCATGTCGAAATCGGCGGTGCGCGTGGTCTCGAACGAGACCAGCTCATAGTTTGACGTATAGCGCCTGGCCACGAGGTTGTTGAGCACCGCGCGGGCGTGCGCCTCTACAGGGCGACAGCCGATGAAGCACGCCTCCGCCGGCTCCGCCGGGAAGACGACGACGAGGGCCAGCAATGATAGAAGCGGGATATTCTTGAGGTGGCGAGTCATCGCGGCTGTCTCCGGTTCTGGCGGCGGCCCGACAATCATACCGGATTGCGCATCTGATTGCACTTAAAGGCGCGACTATTGGCCGCGCGCCATTTGTCGTTGGGGCGTATTCATATTGATTTCATTGAGTAATGAGATTCTGGCGTGAGACTCGCCTCCTGCTTTGCCGCCGGCCGCTTCGACCGGCGGAAACGCGCCTATCTGCGAGGTCGCGACGCGCCAAAGACTATTGCTTAAGCTCTATACGGGCCAGGCGCGCCGCTATAGTCCAGCTTGCCATTGTTTCGCCACCGTTACTTGCCGTTTCTTCAACAATGCCAAATTGTCGCACCGCAGCAATCCAGTATTCCGCCTGGCTTGCGACAAATAATCGCAGGAGCCTAATCTTGTGCGCAGTGGCAGAAGCATTGCATTGCTCTCGGCATCAAAGGGCGCGCCAATTGAACCGCGCCACTTGGCCCAGACAATGGCGTCGGCCAAGCAGTAGAGGAGCAGCGCGAATGCTAAACCCTGACCATTATCATGCAATCCTGACGATCATGCGGTACGGCTCTCTTGTGCTTGCGCTGCTTTTCGCCAGCAAGATCGTCGCCTACGCCGCGCACGTGATGTAATTATTCAGCCGGGCGAAAGGGGGCCGGCATTGCCCCTCGCCGGATAGATTGCGGCAGCTCGTGTCACGTGATCCGGCGCGGCGAGCGCGAAGCTTTCACTCGCCATTCTTGAGAGGCGGCAACCCCATACGCGCCCGAGCGTGCGGGGGCTTTTTCTTTCAGAGCGCAATTCTCCGCGCAAGGCGTCGCGTCTGTAACGCCCCGGAAGCATGGTTTCGCCAGAAATCACGCGACTGAGAGATGTTTTTCTTGAGCAGCCGCGAGCCCGACTTTTCGCCTCCATGCCCGATTGGACGGCAAAAGTTCATTTTAGCGCCGAAGGGAATACCGACTGTCGCGCGTGGCGACAAAGCCGCTGCCTCCCAACCTGCGCCGCGATTAAAATTTATTTAAATTTGTCCCATATCGGCCATCGCCTATGGTCATTCCGGCGAGGGGAAAGAAGCGCATCGATTCTCCATGCCCTTTCCAAGATCAGCCTTGCCCGGCACATTAGGAGTGGCGCCCGAGAATGCTCGCCATAGTTCGGATCGCCCTGGAGCGCCCATACACATTTGTCGTGATGGCGATGCTCATTCTGATCTTCGGCGCGAGGGCGTGGCTGGGCACGCCGACCGATATTTTTCCGGACATAGACATTCCCGTCATCAGCGTCGTCTGGACCTACAACGGCTTGCCGCCGGACGACATGTCTGGGCGCATCGTCTATTTCTATGAACGCACGCTCACCGCGCAGGTGAACGACATCCAGCGCATAGAGTCTCAGTCCCTGCCGGGATATGGCGTGATCAAGGTCTATTTTCAGCCCAAGGTGAAAATAGACATGGCCATCGCGCAGGTGACAGCCGCGTCGCAGACCGTCTTGAAGTTTCTTCCGGCGGGCGTGACTCCGCCTTACGTGCTCAGTTTCAACGCCTCCAGCGTGCCGGTCTTGCAGCTGGCCCTCTCCAGCAAGACCCTGTCGCAGTCCGAACTTTACGACTACGGACAGAACTTCATTCGCCCGCAGCTCGCGACCGTCGCCGGCGCCGCTATTCCCTCGCCTTACGGCGGCAAGGTCCGGCAGGTCCAGATCGACATCGACCAGCAGAAATTGCGCACCATCGGGGTTTCAGCGGAGGAAGTCGTAAAAGCCATCGCGGACCAGAATCTGATCACGCCGGTCGGCACGCAGAAGATCGGTCAGTTCGAATATATCGTTTCTCTGAACGTCTCGCCGACGCAGATTGCCGAACTCAACGATCTTCCCATCAGAAAAGCCGATGGAACGGTCAATTTTATACGTGACGTGGCTTTCGTTCACGACAGCAGCCCACCGCAGATCAATGTGGTGCGGGTGGACGGCAGTCCAGCGGTCCTGATGACCATTCAAAAGGCCGGCTCCGCCTCGACCCTGGATATCATCCAGGGCGTGAAGAACCTGTTGCCGAAGATAAGGGATCAGCTCCCGCCGGGCGTTGATCTGGCGGCGGTGGGCGATCAGTCGGTGTTTGTGCAAGCCTCCATTTCGAGCGTTCTGCAAGAGGGCGCCACCGCCGCCGCCCTGACGGGCCTCATGATTCTTCTGTTCCTTGGAAGTTGGCGCTCGACTCTCATCATCACCATTTCCATCCCCCTCGCGATACTGACCACGATAGCGATCCTGTCGGCGATTGGCGAAACCATCAATGTGATGACGCTGGGTGGACTGGCTCTGGCCGTTGGCATTCTGGTCGATGACGCGACGGTGACGATCGAGAATATCGACAGGCATCTTGAAGAGGGCGCCGAGATCATCGACGCCATACTGGATGGAGCCTCGGAGATCATCATACCGGCGACGGTCTCGCTGCTCGCCATTTCCATCGTGTTCGTGCCGACCTTCGGGCTGGGCGGCGTCGCGGGCTATCTGTTCCGCCCCATGTCGGAAGCTGTGATCATTTCCCTGGTCGCCTCCTATGTGTTGACCTACACGCTGGTTCCGACCCTGGCGCGTTACCTTCTCGCGAACGAGTCCGGGCGTCATGGCGAATTCGCGCCCGCGACTGACAACCCGCTCGTGCGATTCCAGCGAGGTTTCATCCACAGGTTCGAGACGCTGCGCAGCGCCTATCGCGGCTTGCTCGCGCGCGCTCTTGCGCGGCCCTGGCCATTCGTCGGAGGCTTGCTCGGCGCGGTTCTTCTATCCTTCGGGCTGGCGCCATTTCTTGGGCAGAACTTCTTTCCCTCGATCGAGTCGGCTCAAATCAAGCTGCATCTGCGGGCGCCGATAGGCACGAGAATCGAAGAAACGGCGATCCTTTGCGACAATGCCGAGCGTGAGATAAGACGCATCGTTCCAGCCAGGGCGCTCGAAACTATCGTCGACAATATCGGCCTGCCGGTCAGCGGGATCAACATCGCATACAGCAATTCCGGCACGATTGGCGTCGGAGACGCGGATATATTGATCACCCTCAAGGAGGGCGAGGAGGGGCAGGGCTCCGAATATATGGAATTGATGCGCGAACGCCTTCCGCGCCTGTTTCCTGGGACCAGCTTCGCTTTTCTGCCCGCGGATATCGTCACGCAGATCCTGAACTTTGGTTTGCCCTCTCCGATCGATGTTCAGGTGATAGGCAACAAGGCCGCCGAAAATCGCGCCTATGCGGAGAAAATTTACAAGGAGATTTCAAGAGTCGCCGGCATAGCCGATACGCGTATCCAGCAGGCGTTCAACGCGCCGACGCTGATTGTCGACGTCGACAGGTCTTTCGCGCTCGACGTGGGGCTGAAGGAACGCGACTTCGCCTATTCAATGCAGGACTTCTTGCGGGCAGTTTCCAAAGCGCTCCGACCTTCTGGCTCAACCCCAAGAATGGCGTGTCCTATCCGATTGTCGTGCAGACCCCCCAATATTGGATGAACACTATTGAGACGCTGGACAACATGCCGATCACCGCGCCGAACGGACAGCAATTGCTCAGCGCAATGGCGCGCATCGAGCGCGGGCGCAGCAACGCGGTCGTTTCGCATTACGACGTGCAGCCGGTGATCGACATTTTCGCGACGACGCATCAACGCGATCTCGGCGCGGTGGCCCATGACATACAGGAGATCCTCGACAGGACCGCGAAAGAGGCGCCGAAGGGCTCCACGGTCATTTTGCGCGGACAGGCATCCACGATGACCAGCGCCTATGCGCAGCTCTTTGGCGGACTGGCGCTGGCCATTGTGCTGATTTACCTGCTCATCGTCGTCAATTTCCAGTCCTGGCTGGACCCCTTCGTGATCATCAGCGCCTTGCCGACGGCCATGGCCGGAATAGTCTGGGCGCTGTTCCTGACCTTCACGACCCTGTCGGTGCCTGCGCTCACCGGCGCCATCATGTGCATGGGCGTGGCCACAGCGAACAGCATTCTAGTCGTGAGCTTCGCGCGCGAAAGACTTGCGGAAGGAGAAGAACCGCTGACGGCCGCCCTGGACGCGGGATTCACGCGCTTCCGTCCCGTGTTGATGACAGCGCTGGCGATGATCATCGGGATGCTTCCGATGGCGTTGAGCGCGGAACAAAACGCGCCGCTCGGCCGGGCCGTGATCGGCGGGCTTTTTTGCGCTACTTTCGCGACGCTGTTCTTCGTCCCGGTGGTGTTCAGCCTGGTCCACGCGCCACGACGCGCCGACGCCGCTGCGGATTGACGAAAGAGAAACTCGGGAATGACAAACGCCGAAGAAGCCGACATTCAAAAAGCCGAGGACTGGCTCCGCCGGCGTCCAAGCTAAAGCGCTGGCTGATTGGCTTCGCCATTCTCGCGGCCATCCTCGCGGCTGCAGGCGTCGTCAGCCGCGCGCTGAAAGTCGCCAGACTTGACGCTTGGACGCAAAATCAGGCGCAGCCGAATGTTGCGACAATCTTGCCAAAGCGAGGAAGCGGGCAGAGGGAGCTGACGCTGCCGGGAGACATCGAAGCTCTCTACAACGCGAAGATTCGCGCCCGCGTCAACGGCTACATCAAAGAGTGGCGTCACGACATCGGTGCGCGCGTCAAGGCGGGAGACACGCTCGCCCTCATCGACGCCCCCGAACTGGATCAGCAACTTGAGCAGGCCAAGGGCGAGCAGGCGAAGGCGCTTGCGCAGGAACAGCTCGCAAGGCTCACGTCAAAGCGATGGGCGGCGTTGCGCGCGTCGACCGCGGTTTCGCAGCAGAGCGCCGACGAGAAGAGCGGCGACGTTGACGCCAAGACGGCGGAACTGTCCGCCGCGAAATCAAATGTCGAACGGCTGAAGGCGTTGGAGGGATTTAAGCAGGTCGCGGCGCCTTTCGCTGGCGTCATAACGGCGCGCAAGATCGATATCGGCGTGCTTGTCGGTCCTGGAAACGATCAGGAGCTCTTCGATATCGCGGATATTCATCAGGTCTATATCTACGTGCGGGCGCCGCAAAGCTACGCCGCGCAGCTGCATGAAGGCGTGACCGCGAAAATCAAGTTGCCGCAATATAAGGATCGCTGGTTCTCCGCCCGCCTGATTTCCAATTCCAGCGCCATAGCTCAGCAATCCAGAACGCTTCTGCTGCAGCTTCTCGCGGACAATCCAAACTCCGAACTTCTGCCGGGCTCTTATGCGGAAGTGCATTTCTCCTTGCCCGGCGACGCGGCGGCTCTTCGCGTTCCCGCGAGCGCGATCTTCTACCGCAACAATGAAATGAATGTTGCGACGGTCGGCGCGGACAGGAAGGTCGCGATAAAGAAAATCGAAATAGCGCGCGATCTCGGCGTGGAGATCGAAATATCCTCCGGACTTTCTCCAACCGATCGGGTCATCAACAATCCCATCGAAAGTCTCGCGGACGGTGATGTGGTCAGAATCGCCGGCGAAGAAAACGCCCAGGCCGCTCCCGGCGCGCAGAAGACCGGGACCAGATAGATGAAGCTGCACCCCTTTTGCGGCTTGCTGCTGACGGCCTTGTTGCTTTGCGGTTGCGATCTTGCGCCGGAATACAAGCCCCCGGTCGTCGAAACGCCCCCGAAATTCAAGGAGGGCGGAAACTGGAGAGAGGCGCGTCCGCGCGACGACCAGCCGCGCGGACCCTGGTGGCAAAGCTTCAACGACCGCGTTTTGAACGATCTTGAACAGCGGATCGACACTGGAAATCAGGATCTCGCGGCGGCTCTCGCCGTGCTGGAGCAGTCGCGGGCTTATGTCGCCAAGGCGCAGGCGGGCCTGATGCCGACCGTCGATCTCAACAATAGCCTCTCCGCCAACAAGGAGTTGCAGCATCGGCCGTTTCGCAAGGCGGACACGCCGTTCAGCGCCAATGCGCTCGCCGAGTTCGATCCTGACGGATCGGCCGATCAACGAGCCCGATCACTACGGCGACAATGTCCTCAAGCTGCAGGCCTCGTACGAAGTCGATCTCTGGGGGCGCGTGCGCGACAGGATCGCCGCTGGCCAGGCGCAGGCGCAGGCGAGCGCGGCCGATCTTGAATCGATGCGCCTCAGCCTCCAGGCGGAGCTTGCGCGCAATTATGTCGCGATGCGCGGCCTCGACAGCGAGGCCAAGCTGCTCGGCGATACGGTAAACGCCTATGAAAAGGCGATTGCGCTCACGCAGGCGCTGGTCAACGGAAAGATAGGCGCGCCAGCCGACGAGGCGCGCGCCGCTGCGCAGCTTGAGGTCGCGCGCGCCCAGCTGATGGAGATAAAGGCGCGGCGCGCGCTCTATGAACATGCGATCGCGACCCTGATCGGCGAGCCAGCTTCGTCCTTTTCCATTGCGCCCGCGCCGCTCGCCGCGCTGGCGCCGAAGATACCGCCGGGCGTCCCCTTCGAACTCCTGGAGCGCCGTCCCGACATCGCCGCTGCGGAACGCCGGGTCGCGGCGGCAAACCAGACGATCGGGGTGGCGCGCGCAGCCTTCTTTCCCCGTCTCACCATCAACCTGTCTGGCGGGACGGAGGACACCGGGCTCAGCCTGTTCAACATGCGCAACAGCATATGGTCGCTTGGGCCTTCGGTTACATTGCCGATTTTCGATGGCGGCGCGAGGCTCGCGGATCTTTCGGCGGCCGACGCAGCCTATTTGCAGACGGTCGCGCAATACCGGGGCGCGGTGCTGCGCGCCTATCAGGAGGTGGAGGACAATCTCGCGCTCACGCGCTGGCTGGCCAAGGAAACGCAAAGCATGACGGCCGCGCGCGCCTCGGCGGAAAAGGTGCTCGGCATATCGCTGACGCTTTACCGCGACGGCGCCACAAATTACCTTGACGTCGTCACCGCCCAGACGGCCGCGCTCGAAGCGGAGAGAGCGGTGCTCGTGCTGCAAACGCGCAAACTACAGGCCAGCGTGGGCCTCATTTTGGCGCTGGGAGGCGGCTGGTCGACGCTCGAAGTCGCCAAGGTCGAGTGAAGGCGTGACATGCGTTTGAAGAGGAGAAATTATGTTTGACGGCGCGCCGGCCGGCTTCAGCTGCGGAAAATGCGCTTTCTGGCTGCATTTCATGGACCGGGACGGCCATTGCCGACTCCACGCGCCTTCTCCCGTGGGTGTCGTGAACGAAGTGGCGCGCTGGCCGCGAACCCATTCCGAAGCCTTTTGCGGCGAGGGCCGCGAGCCTGATGACACGGATCTTCGGCGCGTCGCCTGCGCGGAATGCATCTATTGGAAACATCCAAAAGACGGTCTTCGGCCCGTGGACCTGCTGGATCAACTTTCGGCATGGTGGAGCAGGGCGGGGCATTGCCAGAGAGTGGCTCCGCGTCCTTCATCCGCCTCCGGCTACAGGGCCTGTTGGCGCGCGACGCACGAAAGCGATTCCTGCTTTCAGGGGAAGAAGACCGGCTAGGAGAGCGCAAGCCGCTGCGCCATTCGTTTAGGATGCCTTGTCGCTCGGGCAGAACCATCCGAGCGACAAGAGATCTCGCCTGCGCAACACGTTCAAGCCTGTCCTCTTCGCAAAAGTCTATCGACGCTTGCGGAACAGAACCCCGCTGCGCGGCGGCCGAAGTCTGGCGTCGCGCTATGCGCTGGCGATATATTGGTGCAGTGCGAGACGCTCCGCTTCGATCATCTCGATGCGATATTTCACGATGTCGCCAATGGATACGACGCCCGCCAGTCGGCCGTTGCGCAATACCGGAAGGTGACGGCAGCGTTCCTGTGTCATCGTATCGCTGGCGTCGTCTATGCTGTCGTGCTCGCCGACGAATTTGCAGTTCCTGTGCATGTGACGCGCCACCTCGTCATGCAAGGCTGAAGGTCCATGCCGCGCGACCGCCGCGACGATGTTCTCTTTCGCCGATGAGTCCGACAACTTCATCGGAGGAATCCAGCACCACCAGCGCTCCAACGCCGCGATCAACCAGTTCCGCCGCCACGTCCTGCAGGGATTGCTCCGGCGTCGTGGTGAATACTTCGACGCCCTTCATTGCGAGTATGCGACCAATGCTCATATTGAGCCCTCCGTTATTTCCGCCCGTTCTTGTTATTACCGAGGACTGACCCATCCCGCGCCAAAACAGCCTCTGACGAGGCCATGACGCCCAGATAGAATGATAATCGTTGTCGTCCTGCTTGGTTCCGTCGGGCGCTTAAAATTCGCTGGCGGCTGCCGATATGGTTTAAAATGCGTCGTGTGGAGTTTTTCCGAGAGGGGCGGCGACACTTCGCCGCGCTTACATCAAGGAATGGGTTCCTCATATGAAAAGAGCGCAAGCTGTGCGTTGCGTCGGCGAATGTTTGAGTATGTGGACTATCTGTCACGTTCCAGGCGGTTCGCAGGGCCACGAAAATCGCGAGAACGAGCTGAATTTTCAAAAGCGCCATCATCAGGAGTAAGCCTGTGACAACGGGCCCAGCCGTCGCATCCAAAGAGCAACCGGCGTCACGGCCCGCCGCTGAAGCGTCGCGGGGGCTTGCCGGCGTCGCGCCTGCATTGATCGGCGTGGTCATCGTCGCCGGCGCCGCAGCGGCGATCTACTGGAGCACTGCACGGGGAGCCGCCGTGCGCTATGTCACCGCTAAGGTTTCGCACGGACCCGTCGTGCGGGCGGTGACGACGAGCGGGACCGTCAATCCAGTCATCACGGTGCCTGTCGGCACCTATGTTTCCGGCGTGATCCAGGCGCGTTATTGCGACTACAACACGCCGGTCAAGAAAGGCCAGATCTGCGCCAAGATCGACCCGCGCCCCTATCAGGTGATCGTCGATCAGGATCGCGCCAATGTCGGCGTCGCAAAAGCCCAGCTGGTCAAGGACCAAGCCAATCTCGTCTATGCAAAGCTCGCCTATGAACGCAACAAGAAGCTCGCCACGACGAAGGCGGTTTCGCAGGATGCTCTCGACGCCTCGAAGAACGCGTTGGACCAGGCTGCGGCGCAGACTGGTCTCGACGAAGCGAATATCGCGCTGCAGCAGGCCAATTTGCACGCGGCAGAAATCAATCTCGGCTACACCGACATCATTTCGCCCGTCGACGGCACAGTCGTCACCCGCAGCGTGGAAATGGGACAGACGGTCGCCGCAAGCTTTCAGACGCCGACGCTGTTTCTTGTCGGAACCGACCTGACCACAATGCAGGTAGACACAAATGTCTCCGAAAGCGACGTGGGCGCCATCAAGGTGGGGGACAAGGCGTCGTTCACGGTCGAGTCATTCCCCAATCATCCTTTCAACGGCCAAGTGACCGAGGTGAGGCAATCGCCGCAGACCATTCAGAACATCGTCACTTATGACGTTGTCGTCAACGCGCCAAACAAGGATCTGACCCTGAAGCCGGGAATGACGGCTACGACCCGGATCGTGGTCGACGAACGCGCGGACGTGTTGCGCGCCCCCGACCAGGCCTTGCGCTACTCCCCCGGAGCCGTCGCCGGCTTGCCCGCGGCCCAGACGGTTCCCGACGGCTCGGGCGGTATGCGAGTCTGGGTGTTGCGAAATGGAAGCCCGTCGTCGACCGTCATTGTTCCCGGCCTCGACGATGACACGTTCACTGAAATCCTCAAAGGCGATTTGCATGCGGGCGATGAGATCATCATCGGCGAGGAAGTCAAGAAAGCGGCGTCGCCGTGACTTAAGCGCGCGCTCCCTGTCCGCGTTGGCGTGGGTAGTGGTGACGCCGAAATGCCTTGGAATATTGCAAACACCATGTCGGACCGCGTAATCGACGTCAGAAATCTCACCCGGACCTTCTTGGTCGGCGACGTGGAAGTGCGCGCGCTACGCGGTGTCGATCTTTGTATCGAGCGGGGCGAGTTCGTTGCGATCATGGGCGCTTCGGGCTCCGGTAAATCCACGCTGATGGCTATTCTCGGCTGTCTCGATCCGCCTAGCGGCGGACATTATTTTCTCGAAGGCGTCGACGTCGCGGCGCTTGAGGAGCCCGCGCTGGCGAGGCTTCGCGGCGAGCGGCTTGGCTTTGTGTTCCAAAGCTTCAACCTTCTCGCCCGCACCAGCGCGATCGAAAATGTCGCTCTACCCCTGTTCTATTCGGAAAGAGAGACGGACGGCGTTCATCGGCTCGAAAAGGCGAGATCGGCGTTGAAGCTGCTCGGTCTGGCCGACAGGGAAAACAATACGCCCGCGCAACTCTCCGGCGGCCAGCAGCAGCGTGTCGCCATCGCGCGCGCGCTGATCAACGGCCCGAGCGTATTATTCGCCGACGAGCCGACTGGAAATCTCGACACCAAGACCTCGCATGAAATCATGGAGACGCTGGTCACGCTTAATCGGGACCAGGGCGTGACCATCATTGTCGTCACCCACGAATCCGACATCGCCGAATACGCCGGTCGAGTCATCACCATGCGCGATGGCCGTATTCTCTCGGACGAGCGCCGGAAGGCCAGCGCCCTGAACCAGGCCGCCCTCGCCGCGCAGCCAAATGCAGCCGAGCAGTCGGCCGCCGCCTTGATCTTTCACCCGCAAGCGATCGCCTCGACGGGCGCTGCGCGCGTGTCGAGGTTGGCGTTCTCATATATGATCGTCTCCGCGGCAATTCAGGCGATCGCGCGCAACAAGCTGCGCTCGGCGCTGACGATGCTCGGCGTGTTCATCGGCGTCGCCGCGTTGATCGCAATGGTGGCGGTAGGCAATGGCGCCAACGCCGCCGTGCGCAAGCAGATCGAGAGCCTGGGCACCAACCTGGCCGTCGTGCTGCCGGGCGCGGTGCTGACCGGCGGCGCCCGCGCGGGCTTCGGCAGCGCCTCCACGCTGACCGTCGCCGACGCGCAGGCCATCCGCCGCGAGGCGACGACGGTTAGTCTCGTCGCTTATCTGATGCGTCAGATGGGCCAGGTCCAGATCGGCAATCAGAACTGGACCACCAACATCCAGGCTGTGTCGGTCAATTATCCACCCGTCACCAATTGGAGCATCGAAGCCGGGCGCGGCGTCAGCGTCGAGGACGAGAAGAGCGGTGCGCTGGTCGTGGTGATCGGGCGCACCGTGCAAAAGCAGCTCTTCTCCCATGGCGAGAACCCGCTTGGCGCGACCATATTGATCAAGGGCTTTCCCTTGCGGGTCGTCGGCGTGCTCGCCGCCAAGGGGCAGAGCATGTGGGGACAGGATCAGGACGATCTGGTGATGATCCCATTTAAGACCGGCGAAGAAAAGGTTCTCGGCGTGGCTTCGCCCAACCAGCAAACGAATCTGACGACGCTATATCCGCTTGCGCCCAATCCCTTCAATTTGCAGCCGCGTCTCACCGGCTACGTCAATTCCATTTATGTTCAGGCCGCAGCCCAGGGCAAGATTCTGACGGCTATCGCGGAAATCGACCAGATACTGACCCGCCGTCATCGCATCAAGCCCACGGACATCAAGGATTTCGACATCCGCAATCTGAGCCAGATCGCAGAGACGGCGGAGGGAAGCAGCAGGGTGATGGCTGTCCTGCTTGCGATCGTCGCCTCGATCTCGCTTCTGGTCGGCGGCATAGGCATCATGAACATACTTCTCGTCTCCGTGACAGAGCGCACGCGCGAGATTGGTCTGCGCATGGCGGTGGGCGCGCAGCGTTTTCATGTTCTGATGCAGTTTCTGGCCGAAGCCGTGCTCATCAGCGTCAGCGGCGGCGTCGCCGGGATTTTCGCGGGCGTGGTCATTTCGGAAATCATCGCGATGTTCTCGCAATGGTCGTCGCCGGTTTCCTTTGCCGCGATCGCGATAGGTTTTGCATTTTCGGCGGCGGTGGGGATTTTCTTTGGCTATTATCCGGCGCGCAAGGCGGCTCAACTCGATCCGATTCAGGCGCTGCGTTACGAATGAGGATGAGATGAAAAAGTTGGTTTTATTTTCTCTGTCGCTCTTGGTCACTTTCGCCGCAAGCGGCGTCGCGTCAGCCGGGGAGGCGAAACGCGATCCCGTCGCCGCCGGTCATGATTTCGCGCTCAAGGTCTGCGCCGCCTGTCATGTCGTCGCGCCGGACCAGACCTCGGCTCCAATCCTGAAGCCGCCAGCGCCACGCTTTGCAAGCATCGCGAAAAGCTCCACGACTTCCCAGGAGTCGCTGCGCAAGCTATTGAGCTCCCCGCACGGGAACCTTGGCAAAAAGGGCAAGATGCCAAACCCGATGTTGGCTGATTATCAAATTGATGAAGTCATCGCTTACCTTCTCGATCTGCAAAAGGCCGCGCGCTGACGCGCTGGTCTGGGCGCCCGCGCGGGCCAACGCAGCGTTGCAGATAATTTGAGTGACATGGAATGTCGCGTCATTCGCGCGGCGATTTTCATGCGCTGACGCGACCTGGCGCCAGAAGACCAAGCTAGTTAGGGCGTCGCCTCTTAACACTTTTCCATCGTTAACACCCGTTAATCGGTAAGGTTGACGACAGTCGTCGCTTTGAATCTCTTTGTCGCGATGAGATTATGTTTTCAGAAAGCCTTTAGCGGTTGAATTTTATTCAAATAGGAGCGGCTGTCATGAGTACCATAGCTCTTGAACTCGATAAGGCGCGTGACGGAGCGGTCTCCTCGCTATACGCGAATGACACGGAAGCTCGCGCTTTCGAGAAGGTGATCGCGGACATCTGCGATCTTAACTGGAGCGGCCTCTCTCAGGACGACGTAACGAATGTCGCCTGGGTATATTATTTCTTCTCGGTTCAGTTTTGCGAGAATGTTGGAATAGCCCGCGCGCTTTATCCTGAAGACAAGGCGCTCGAAGAGCTTGATCGCGGCGAACGCGACACCGACAATCTCTCTCCATACCCCGGCGTTGTCGTCGTCGGCGAGCGCGTCGATCACGACGAGTTCATGCGCAGGACGCTCCAGTTGACGCCGATTGACGAAAGCCGCCGTCGCCGTCTCGAAGCAATCGGCGCCGCCTATCTTGAAAAGGTTCGCGCGACTGGTGATCTATCGCGGGCATCGAGTCTCTCAAGCTACGAGGATGGCGGCCTTGAACGGGTCTTCCGTTCGGGTACCTGAAAGCCCAGCACTGGGACACGGATTTGCTTCACGCGTTCAAGCATTTCCTGGTTGGGCACATCCAGCTCGACAGCGATCCGGATCATGGACACGGCTCTTTGTGCCGGCATATGACGCCAGACGCGCATGTCCACGATCTGTGGATGGCGTTCAAGGAAAGCCTGGTTGCGGGCGTTCCCGGCCTCACGAGGTAATCGCCTTCGCCGGATATTCGAGACTATAAATGGACGGCGCCACAGGAAGTAGTTCCTCTGGCGCCGCATCTTTTTTCATGTCTTTGCGGAGGACTCTCCGCATGCGTTCAACTCGCGGCTCTGTTCGCCGGGATCGCGCGCGTCAGGGCTTTGCAAGTCCGTTGGCGTTGATGAAATTCACCACGGCGCCCGTCTCGCTCGCCGCGCGTCTTGTCGCGGTGGCTTCCAGCGTATTGCGCAAGAAGGACGGGAACCAGCCGAAATTCCGCACATTCCATTTTTCCTTTGGCAGAACGGCGGGGTCCACGCCCGGGATCTTCGCATGCTTTATCAGGTCAAGCGTGCGGCGAGTGTCGGTGTGACAGCTGACGCAGTTGGTGTTGAAAAAATGGCTACGCGTCGGATCGGCGATAACGTCGACTGTTTCCTTCACGGTTGCGATCGCCCTTGCGCTGGTCAGTGGCTTGTCGCCAAGGTCGAACAATTCCGCGGTGGCGACTCCCTTTCGATCCGCGACAGGGAGAGCCGCCGGCCCCGCAGGCAGGGCGGCGTTATTGCAGGTGATGGGATTGAGGTTGTTGGGCGCGGGCGTCGGGATTACCTGATGCGGGGTTTCGAGCACGGCGAGCGCTTCCGCGAATTGCGTTCCGTCGAGCGCCGGTCCATGCACGGGAATGAAACCGCCATTCGGCAGATTGGGAATGACGCCGGGACCAACCGGAGCCATCGCCATGAACTCCCATGGCTCCGGACCGCCGTCGGCTAGTCCCATCACCGCCATTGCGGTCAGTTTCGCTCCGGCGAGGTTGCGTTCGAGCACGGCGACGAGCGCGTCGCGCAAAGGCTTCGCGGCGAGCTTGTCCTCCAGGCCCGGATGCACCCCCAGCAATCGGCCGGCGGTCTTGATTTTCTTTCCGCCGAATTTGCCGTTCGCAAGATCGTCGCGGAGCGCTGCGAAATCCCGCGCGACTTTTCGGAACGTTTCTACGTCGGGTTTGGTTCTCGGCAAACAGCCGGCGTGCGTGGGCGCCTCGCCGCCGAGGTCAAAGCTGAAAATCACATGCGCGGCCACATCATCCACCTTGACGCCGCCGCCGGGAAGCGTGGTCACGGGTTGCAGAATGAAGCGCAGCTGCGGCTGCTGGCCGAATTGCGCGATGACTTCCGGGCTCAGCCCCGGCGCGCCCGGATCAATGCGCAGACCAGCGACCCGCCATGCCTTGATGTCCTGAGCCTCGGGCGGCAGCTTGATGCGATGCGAGCCAATCTGTGTGGCCGGCCCGTTCGCATTGGCGATGAACTGCTCGAAAGCGGCCGCCGGCCAGATGGACGCCCTCTTCGAGGCGTCCTTGGGATCGGGAGCGGTAAGATCGGCGATGGCGATTGTATTTTCGAGATCCTTGGCTGTCCTTGGCGCTGGAAAGAGCCATGACACGTCGTCGGCGGACAGCGGAGCCGCTTGCGCGGGCTTCGCCGTGGCTTGCTTTTCCGCGCCTGTTGCGAGGGGAGCCGACAGCGGGCAGATCAGCAGAGCCGCCCCCAACGCAAAAAGGGTTCGCTCGCAGTGAAAAAATCTAATGAGAGACATTTCTTTTGCTCCATTGATTGGATTATTTGAACCAAACTCCGGTCGGTCCTTGCGGCTTGAAAGTTTTCTGGTCTTGATGCTCGCGCCAGACGTCGCCACCCGATAATTCATTGCGCCCGTCTCCGCGCGACTATGGCGCTGCGCTTTCAACCGGAGCTGTCAGCGTGAATAATTTCTCGACGCATCCTCGTTCCAATTTCAAATCGGGCAATCCGGGCGAGGATAGTCGCAAATGCCGCCGGAATTGCAAGAATTTATGGGATTCCGCATCGGGCTGCCCGGTGTGCGCCGCAACATTGCGCCGGCGGCGCGCTGTGGAGATTGCGGGCGCGGCCCGCAACACGTCTGTAACGAGCGCAAGGGTTGCTGCGTAAAGGAAGATATGGGAAGCGCGCTTTGCCTGTTGGGCCAGCCCTATGGCTGCGCCCTTGTCGCGCGACATATAACGGCCACGCTCGCGAGATTTCCTCGACCGAGAGAATTCGGGAAAGTTTGAACCATGCTGATCGGTCGTCCTGGCGGTATCCCCTCATCCGAGATCACGCCGCATTCGGTCTATTTGCGGCGCCGCGAATTTATGACTGGCGGCGCCGGTCTGGCGCTGGCGGGCCTGTTCGGCAAGAGCGCCGCCGCCGCGCCCCTCGCTGCGACCAAAAGCGCTTTTTCCACGAAGGAGCCGCCGACCCCGCTCAAGGATGTCACGAGTTACAACAATTTCTATGAATTCGGGCCGGGCAAGTCCGATCCGGCCGCCAACGCCCACAGCCTGACGGTCACGCCCTGGCGCGTCAGCATCGAGGGGCTGGTCGCCAAGCCGGCGCAATATGAGCTTGACGATCTCATCAATCCGCATGCACTCGAAGAGCGTGTCTTCAGGATGCGCTGCGTCGAAGGCTGGTCGATGGTGGTGCCCTGGGTTGGCGTCGCGCTCGCGGATGTCCTCAAGCGCGTCGAACCGCTTGGCAGCGCGAAATATGTGGCTTTCGAAACGCTGGTGCGTCCAAAGGAAATGTCGGGGCAAAGGGGAGTGCTGCAACTCCTCGACTGGCCCTATGTCGAAGGCCTGCGTCTCGACGAAGCCATGCATCCGCTCACGACTCTCGCGGTGGGTCTGTATGGCCAGACCTTGCCGAACCAGAATGGCGCGCCGATTCGGCTTGTCGTGCCGTGGAAATATGGCTTCAAGAGCATCAAGTCGATCGTTCGCATCCGGCTGGTTGAGAACCAGCCGCAGACGTCCTGGAACAAGCAGGCGCCGCATGAGTATGGCTTCTACTCCAACGTCAACCCGGAAGTGGATCACCCGCGCTGGAGTCAGGCTACCGAGCGGCGCGTCGGCGAAGGCGGACTCTTCGCCAAGCGCAGGCCGACGCTGATGTTCAACGGCTATGCGGATGAAGTCGCCAGCCTCTACGCAGGCATGGATCTGAAAGCTTACTTTTGATGTTTGCGGGTTTCAGCGCCGCATCAAAGCGCATCCCAAAGCTCGCTGTCTATGCGGTCGGATTTATTCCGGCGATAGAGCTGCTTTATCTTGGCGTCAACGATCAGCTCGGCGCCGAGCCGGTCCGCGCGCTGGAGCATGGTCTGGGGCTTTGGGCGATGCGTTTCTTGCTGGCTACTCTCGCACTATCGCCGCTGCGCCAATTGGCGGGCGTCGATCTGCTGCGCTTTCGACGCCAGTTCGGGCTTCTCGCCTTCTATTATGTCGTGCTTCATCTCGCCGCTTACGTCGCGATCGACATGGGGCTCGACGCGAAGGCGCTCTGGGCGGACATAGTCAAGCGGCCCTATGTCACGATTGGAATGCTCGGCTTTCTTCTGATGATTCCACTCGCGCTGACTTCGAACAACATGATGATCAGGCGGATGGGCGGCCATGCCTGGGCGCGGCTTCACCGCCTTGTATATTTGGTCGCCGTCGCGGGGGCCGCGCATTTCATTCTGGTCGTCAAGTCCTGGCCGCTGGAGCCCATCGTCTATGCGGCAATCACCGCGCTTCTTCTGGGGTATCGCGCCGCGCGGAAGTGGCAGGCTCCGCGTCGCGGCTTCGCCTGAGGGGCGGGCGGTCCGGTGGCGCGGAAAATTTGCCAGTTCGCGAGGCGCACCCATATTATTGCGGAGAGTCCGCGCCGCGATGTGGGGCTAGAACCGCAGGTCAGCACTCGGCGCCACGGAAGGGCGCCGCATTGTCGTCCAGTTCCTTTGGAGGAAAAGAAATGCCCGAAGGTCTCGTGAAACTTATGATGCTTGGCTTGCTTGGCTTCTTCTTTGGCGCGGCGCTCGCGGGATACCTGCCGATCTGAGGCGCGGATAAATCATCAGCTGGCGTGCTAAAGGCAAAAGAAATGGCGCGCCCCGGAAGCGGGCGCGCCATTTACATTTCCGGCGAGAACACTCTGGCGCCTGATGATCTGGCGGCGCTCTGGCGGGCTGTCGATTATTGCGGATCGGCGGGCGGAGCTTCCTCGGCGGGGGCTTCTGCCGCAGGCTTCTTGGGCGCCGGCTTCTTTTTGGGCTTGGGCGCCGGCTTCTTCACCGCGGGTTTGTGATGGGGTTTGGGCGCGGGCGCGGCGGCGGGTGGGGCGCTCCCGGCTTCCGGAGCGGCAGTCGCGGGCGCGACAGGGGCCGCTGTATCCTGGCTGGGCATGGCCTGGCCCACCGTCGTATCAGCCGGAGCCGCGCTGCTGTCGCCCGAGGTCGCCTGACCAGCGCCGCTGTCCGCCGGCGGCGCGCTCGGCGCCATGGCGTTGCTGTTCTGCGTGTCCGGCTGCGCGGTCGCGTCGGCGGCCGGAGCGTCGCCTGGCGCCGCCGCCGGCGTCTCGGACTGCATTTCCTGGGGAGCTGAAGGCGCGGGCGCTTCGGCGTTTGTTTTAGTCTCCGTCGCGGGCTGCTCGTGGTGCATCAACGCGCCGATCAACCCAATCTTGGCGTTTACAAATGTGCGAAACTCATCTGCCTGGTCGGAGGGAGCGACGTAAACGCCAGCGCCAAAACCGATTGCGCCAGCGATCGCGGCGATGGTCACTGTCGAAAGAAATCTACCAAGCATTTTTCCTCTCCTCCCGAAATGAAAAACCCCAGTTTCGAGGACGAACCGGGGTTCACTTTATGCCGTGCATGCCTCTCCCTACGATAAGATTGGGGCGATGTTAAGTCGACGTCGGCTCGTCGATATTCAGATGAATTGCGACACGGAGCCTCTTCGTCGTCATTCTCGTTTGTTCGAGGACGTCGAGCCGCGACTGTGATTCGCACACGGGTTTGAACGCCGCGAAGGCGCCCCATGCATTGCCGCGGGCGATTGTCGTCAGTCATGCCGTTGTGCTTGCGTATCGCGACGATCTTCATGCATACATTCGCCGAAATTTTAGTTCTTGATCGCTTGCCGCAACGGTTGACCGGCTGGTTGCGGTTCTCAGGTCGCAAGCACACGGGGGCGTCGGCGAAAGCTGGCAGCCCGAAATAAGGAGCGTCAGATGACCAACGGATATAAAGTCCTTTCCGCGCTATCGCTCAGCGCCTTGCTCTCTTTGTCGGCGGCGGCGGAGGCCAAAGTGTATCTCTTCACGGCCAACTGCTCCGGCGGCAAGGTCGTCGAGCAGTGGACGACGGACACGGTAGATCCCGGCAAGGAATTGCTAAAGGCGAAAACCGAAGAGAAGCATCCTGGTTGCCCCATCGCCGACTACAAGGCGGCCACGGACTCCATGCTCTTGAAGAACACTCAGTTCTATACAGTGGCGGGCGAAGCGCCGGCTGGCAGCAATATTCCCGTCGTCGGCTCCGTCGTTGGCGGGACAAAAAATGCGTTTTGCGGCATCTTCAGTTGCTGAAGCCTCGCTAGCCGCCCTTCGCGGGCGACCGCTGGTTCCAGAGTCACCGAAGGAATCTGCCTGCGGCAAATTCCTCGGCGCAAAATTCTTCGGCATCCGCTGAATTTGATTCCGCAGCGACGACGAAGGGGCTGGGCGCCCGGCTCGTGTAGCGCGATGCAGCGCGAGATTGCCCTTCCAAATCAACAGTCTCAAATCCAGACTGGTCATTGGCGGACGCGGTCATCTCGATCGCCCGAGGCCTGGTCGATGCGCGCCCGCCGGTAGCGGACGCCCCTGCCTTCGCCACAATTGGCCAAGAAATCGTCCCAATGCAGTCCCACCGAGGCCGCGAAGCCTTGGTTGAAAGAGCCATGCGGCGCTCCTCCTGCGGCAAGAGGCTTGGACTTTCGCTCTCGCGATTTAGAGATCGTTAGCTAAGTCGAAAGGCTTGCGTGGGAAGATCATTCTGAGGGTGGGGAGAATGATAAAGGGTATCCGAGTGCCTAGTCATCTTGTTGCGTTTCACAGCCGTCGTCATTCTTGGAAAATTGGTCCCGGGGCCGTTCCGGGCGCGGGCCTTGTCGCGCTGGGGATTTTGACCGGCGCCTGGATGCTGCAGCCGCGCCTCGCGGCCAGCCCAGATGTCGGCGCAAAAAGCGCTGACTTTGCTCCCGCGAAAGTGGATCACGCTACGACGGTTGCGTCCGTCGCGCATGTGACGGCCAATCCTTACGGCGCCTTGCTGCACGATCTTAGATCCCGCGCCCGCGCTTCAAAGACGGCGCTTCTGACAAGCCCCCAAGTCGAGGCCAAAGCAGAAATCGCAGCCAGGCCCCAAGTTGCCGCCCAAACCGAGGCGAAGCCCCAAACCGAGGCGAAGCCCCAAGTGGAGGCTCGGCTCGAAGCGGCTCCCGACCCAGGCTTTGCGGAGGTTCCGTTGCCGGAGCCCAAGCCTTCGGAGCTCTCGGAAACCAGCGATGGCGCGCCCCTGCCGCCGCGCCGCCCCGCCGAACTCGCGGCGCCAGCGCCGCGCGCGCCGGTTCAGACGGTGCTTCGGCGTTCCGCTCCTCAAATTCGCACGGCGGCCGTGCCGGCCGCTCCGTCCGACAACCGCAGCTTCCTGGAGAAGATTTTCGGCGGTTCGGAAAACGCCGCGCCGGCGCAACAACAGTCGGGACGCGCGCTCGCTTACGCCGCGCCGGATAACAGCCGCCAGAACAGCCTGCTCGGCGGCATCACCAACATCACGCGAAGCGCCACATCGGGCCCGTCATCGCGTTTCGATCGCTGGACGGCCGTTTATGACATCTCGGCGCACACCGTCTATCTGCCGAGTGGCGAGAGGCTGGAGGCGCATTCGGGGCTCCGCAGCAGGCTGGACGATCCCCGCTACGTGCACGAGAAAATGCAGGGCGCCACGCCACCCAATGTCTATGCGCTTTCGCCGAGAGAGCAACTGTTCCACGGCGTGCAGGCATTGCGCCTGACGCCAGTCGGAGGGGGCACCGTTTATGGCCGCGCGGGGCTGCTCGCGCATACCTACATGCTGGGCCCCAACGGCGACTCCAACGGATGCGTCTCTTTCAGGAATTATCAGGCGTTCCTGCAGGCCTATCAGAATGGCGAGATCAAGCGCCTCGCGGTTGTCGCCCGGATGGATTGATTGGCGTCCGCCGGGACGCGGGAAGCGCCGTAACATTGCGGCGGCGGTCGCCTGCCGCCGCAACGTGAGCCATCTTCCGCATTCGGTGCGAACATGTTGAAAACCGCGCCGCCGCCGTCTCTTTGGCGAGTGCTCTATCCTTTGGACGCTCTGGTGTTTTTCCAGCATTTCTGAAGCGGCTTGATGAAGCCCTTTCCGTCCTCCGCCGACGTGGGAGCTTCGAAGCAGGAACTGTCGCTTTTGCTCACATCCGATGGCTGGAGCCCGCTCTCCTTCAGACATTTTTCAACAAAGGCGCCGAGCGCGGAATGCCTCTTCTCGTCGGCAATGTTCGATGTTTCCATGGCGCTGTGCGCGCTCAGCTGGCAATCCGTGATGATCTGTCCCATCACGTCATCCTTCGCTTCCTTGCTGCAGCCCGCGAGCAATGCAAGGCTCGCCAAGAAGACGAATCCGGAAATTTGAACTGATTTGCTCGGCATGATGTTCCCCCCTTTGATTTTTTCCCCCTGATTATAGGGAGCGTTGTTTTGCGTTAGCTTAGTGTATTTAAATATTGGATCAAGGCGAAGGCGTCGGCCCATCACAATCGGGCAACGCAATCTCGCCTTTCCGGGCGACATCAGATGGCCCCAAAAGACGACCGGATCAAGCGCGCGACACACTCGGACGAGGAACCCTGACATCGCCGGCGCGGGCTCGTTCAAATGTGTCTTTGCTTTGCTGCACTGCGACGATTGGTCTCTTCCTAAGGTGACGAAAATCGATAACTTTTTTAGGCAACAGGCGTATTGTGAGCTTGTAGAAAATCGTTCTCCCGGCGAATGAAAAGAAATGAGTTTTGTGCTCGATTTTCCTTGAGATCGCCGACGGAAATGGATGATGGAGGCCACTATGAAACGCGTAGCTCTCGCACTTTTGATGTGTGGAATTTTCGCGGCGGCGGCTCATGCCGCAGATGTGAACTGCTGCAAGATGTGCTGCAAGGGTGAAACTTGCATCATGACGCATAAGAAGGCTCATGATTGCGCAGGCCATCCGCCCTGCAAATGAGTTTGTGATTGCGTCAGCCACGCAAGCTGACCGTTCTTAAAAAAGCCCCGGCGCCAAATCCGCGCCGGGGCTTTTTATTTCGCGGGACGCCGCAAATGCGAAAGGCTCCGCTAACGGGGCGGATTCTGCGCGCTGAGTCGCGACTCAGCAATATGTCTCCGCTGCGCTGTCAGTATCCGCCGCTTCCGACCAGGGGGTGGATGCCGCCGGCGCCGCCGCTGCTGCGGGTTTGACGGCGAGGCTGCGCGTGACCGCGCTTGGCGACCTGAACGATCGGGTTCGCCTTCACCACAAAATCCGAATTGGAGTTGAGCGTCGGCAGCGCGGACGCCGCAGGCATGCCGACCGCGCAAACGAAAATGGCAGCAAGAACATAACGCATTTGATCCCTCCCTTTGGGCCGATTGGCTTCTGCTGGCCCTGTTCCCCAGCGGATGCTTAGCACAATTCGACCCTGCTTGGGAGGCCAGACAGTCGCGCTTTCGCCTCGTGGACCCCCTTGGCGAGGCGACCGGTCAGCATTTCCTGCCTCGCCCTGGGACCGGCGCGGCATCCGGCTGCGCCAAGACCCCATCGGAGACCTAAGGGGTCAGGCGTCGTCAGTCCCGAAGATCGACCAGCCCATGCGCTTCGCGAAGATTTCCAGCGCGATGCGGCCCAAATGCGAATTTCCATTGGCGTCGAGGCCTGGCGACCAGACGGCGATGGACGCCTTGCCTGGGGCGATCGCCAATATGCCGCCGCCGACGCCGCTCTTGCCGGGCAGACCGACGCGATAGGCGAATTCCCCGGAGCCGTCGTAATGACCGCAGGTCAGCATCAGCGCATTTATGCGCCGCGCCCGCTCGGGCGATACGACGGACAAGCCGCTGTCCGGATTGCGTCCGGCGTGGGCGAGATAGCGCCCCGCCATCGCCAGCTGGCGACAGGACATGGCGACCGCGCAGTGATGGAAGTAGACGCCAAGCGTGAAATCGACCGGATTGTCGATCACGCCGAATGACTTCATGTAATTGGCCAGAGCGGCGTTGCGAAAGCCGGTTCGCTTTTCGGACTCCGCCACCGCCCTGTCGATGTAGATCGTCTGATCCTGGGCGATGAATTGCAGAAAACGCAGGATTTCGCCGAGCGCCTCGCGCGGCTGGTGCCCGGACAGGATCACGTCCGTCACCGCTATCGCGCCGGCGTTGATGAAGGGATTGCGCGGCACGCCCTTTTCGCGCTCCAGCTGCACGATCGAGTTGAACGGATTGCCGGAGGGTTCGCGCCCGACGCGGCGCCAGAGGCGGTCGCCGACCATGCCCAGCGCCAGTGTCAGCGTGAAGACCTTGGAAATGCTCTGGATCGAGAAGGGCGTATCGGCGTCGCCGGCGATGCAAGCGTCGCCCTGCGCGTCGATGACCGCCATGCCGAAGGCTCCCGCGTCCACGCGGGCGAGTTCGGGGATGTAATTCGCGACTTCGCCGCGATCTGGACGCGCCGCCATTTCGGCGGCGATCTCCTGCACGACGGCTTTGAGATCGGTCACGGCTTTTCTCGCATTGGCGGCGGCGCCGAGTGGTTCGGCGTTCGTCCGCGTCGATCCGACTGAAGCTTTGGGACGCCAGCTGGACGCCTAATCGCCGCGCGCCATCGCCGGGGATGATATCGACTTAACGAAATTTTTGAAGCGCCATCGCGCGCCGGCGAAAGCGAAACTCGAAACTCAAGGATTCCCGCGCCTGTTCCTGTGTGACGACTGAAGGCGGGCGGACGGGATGACAGCTGTCGCCGAGCGGCGGCTGCCGGAAGACTTGCGGCGCTGAATCTTCGCGCCTCTCCTGCAAGAAAGCGATCGGTCGCCTAACGAGACGCGACGAGACGGCCCGACCCCGCATGAGCAGGCGGCCCGTTTTTTTGCCTGCGCCTACCGGTGAGGCTGGATTGAAGCACGTCACCGATACGCAGGCGACGGAGCGGCGCCGAGACGAAGGCGTGTGGCGGAATTAGTCGCTTTTGGTTCCGCCGCCGATGCGATCCGTCAGGTGGTAGCCGAGGAAGCCACCCAGCGCCCCGCCAATCACCACAGCCGCCAGGCTTGCCATGCCCAAGCCCGTCGCCACCCCAAGAACAGCCCCGGCGCTCGCGAAGATGTAATGATTTGTTCTCAGCCTTGAATTTGGATCCGTGTTCGTCATCGCTTTTCTCTTCCGGTTTGCCGGATCGTGAATGCGCAGCCGCAGCCCGCCACAATCTCGACGCCTCCAGGAGATGTGCGCCATTTCTTCGGATCCAAGAGTGTCTGACGGCCGCAGTCGGTCGCCGCCAAGAGGCGCGGGCGGTCCTGGAGCTTTGTGCGCCGTCTGGCCTTCGCCTGGGCGATCGCGCCGGAGCAACGGGCGCGCATGACCGCCGTGCGCCATATCTCTATGCTCGCGGCATAAGACGGGAGGCCAACATGCGCCTAATCTTGATCGACAACCATTCGGGATTCATATTCGGCGACACTGCCAATTATCGCCTCGGCCGCCTTGAGGAGTGGCGCGATAATAATTCCGACAGCAACAGCGAAATTGAGAGTCTTTCCGTCCTGGCCGCGCGGCTGGTGGACGACAGCATCGGCGAGCGCGGCCGCGAATACGAGTTTGTCACCTATGACCCTGGCGATGCGCGCACTGGCTATTTCATCTATCGCGCGGACGTTGACGGTTCGGAGGAGGCGGCGCCGGTCGTGGCCGACGGGCAAAAACAAGAGACGATTGACGCGGTGCGCCGCGACTGCCGGTTCGAGGGGTTTGTCGAGTGTCGGCGAGGCTGAGTTCTCTCTTGACGTAGCCGAATCGTGGCGCATAATCGGGTTCAAGCAGACGGTTTTCCAAACCAGACGCCACGAAGCGGCCCGCCCGGATGTACGGCGGGCCGCTTTTATTTTGGACCCGGAACCAGCTCAACTCGGCGCTGCCCGGGTCGCCGCTATTTCACCGGCGCCACGTTTAGACGAGGATCATCTCTCGCGTCGACGTATTCGATGTCCCATGGCCCTGTCGCATTGATCTGAACGACCGAGTCTTCATCGACGAAAACGTAATGGACGACGCCGGGCGGCATCGAGGTGAAGCTGCCAGGCGGCAAGGATTCCGTGGTCCCGCGATCAGCCGTCGGCCCCATGCCCAAGCCGAGCTTGCCCGAGATGACTGTCAGAACCTCGGGTTTTGAGTGCGTATGTGGAGGGATGCGATAGCCTTTCGGCGCCTTGATCCGAAGGGCGAACATCCCTTCCTTTGTGGGATCGCCATACAGCACCGCGGCTTGTGCGCCTGCGGGCAAGGAGGGGGGCGCCGACCCCCATTTGATATCCTGCGGCAAAAGAACCTTGTGTGTCGCGATCATCTCGGCCACAGCCGCCGAGCCGCACGCGACAGCGACGCCGATCACGGCGATTAAAAACAATCGTTTCATGCGCTCCTCCCGCTATGTGATTGAGCGACCATTTAAATAGCGCTCGTCCCGACTACATCCACGCGCCAGTGACGACTTGGGATTGCAGGTCACGATTAACGGGCGCGCGACACTGGCTTTTCCGAGCGATTCTCGCCGGGCGGACGGCCAGTCCTGTTTCCCAGGCTAGAAATTGAATCGGCAAATATTTCTCTAACTATATGATTTAACGGGCGCACCGGAGCGGATTCGAACCTCTGACCTCTGCCTTCGGAGGGCAAAAATAGGGCTTTGAGGCGGCTTGCTAGGGTTTGTATCGACTTGTTGATGACCTATCAAAACAGTGATTTGTGTTTGACGACCTTTGCCCATGTTTGCTAGGGTTTGGAAATTCCAGCTAGCTATTTGCTAGCTAGCTAGCGCCGACGGGGCGAACTTGGTCGAACGCAAAACCATCGGGCTTCGCGAAGTTCGCGCGCTTCAGCCCGGCGAAATTATTTGGGATGCGAAGGTCGCGGCATTCGGCGCACGGCGGCAAAAAGGACCGTCCGTCGCCTATTTCCTGTTTTATCGCACGGCGGATGGTCGCCAGCGCTGGCACACCATAGGGCGCCACGGTGCGCCCTGGACGCCCGAGACCGCCCGCAACGAGGCTCGCCGGTTGCTCGGCGAAGTCGCCAGCGGCGAAGACCCGGCCGGCGAAAAATCTGCCAAGAAACGCGCCGCCACGGTCGCCGATCTTTGCGACCTCTATCTTGCGGACGCCGAAGCCGGACGGCTTCTCACGCGGCGCGGCGAATCCAAAAAGGCGAGCACACTTGCGACCGATCGCGGGCGGATTGAACGGCACATAAAGCCGTTGCTCGGCGCGTTGAAGGTCGGCGCCGTGACGCGCGATGATATCGACGGATTTCTTCATGACGTCGCCAGCGGCAAGACGACGGCGCGAATCAAGACGGATAAGGTGCGCGGACTCGCCAATGTTCGGGGAGGGCGGGGCACTGCAAGCCGTACGACCGGGCTCTTGGGCGCGATCTTCACCTATGCCGTTCGCGCTCGGATGCGTCCCGACAATCCGGTTCACGGCGTGACTCGCTTCGCCGATGGTCGGCGCGCGCGTCGCCTTTCGGATGGCGAGTTTGCGGCGCTCGGCGTGGCGCTCGCGAGGGCAGGGGAAGCGATGATTTGGCCGCCCGCCATAGCGGGCGTTCACTTCCTTGCGCTTACCGGCTGGCGCCGTGGCGAAGTCTTGGGGCTAACATGGGGCGCCGTCGACTTGGAGCGTCGGACGGCGACGCTCGCCGATACGAAGACGGGGCGCAGCATCCGGCCTCTGTCCGCTGCGGCCTGCGATCTATTGAGGGGCCTCCCACGTCCCGGGAGCTTGGTTTTTCCCGCTACGCGCGGCGAGGGGCAAATGAGCGGCTTTCCGAAATTTTGGGAGCGCATCGCCAAGCTCGGCGAACTTCCCGCCGACGTGACGCCGCACGTATTGCGACATTCCTTCGCGTCGATTGCGGGCGATCTTGGCTATTCGGAATCGACGATCGCCACGCTCATTGGACACACGGGGCAGAGCATCACGAGCCGCTACATTCACTCAGCGGACGCGGTGTTGCTCGCCGCTGCGGACGCAGCAGCAGATCGTATTGAAAGCTTCCTGAGAGGGAAGGCAAAGGTTTTCGAAGGACCACCAAAGAGCGGGAAAGGCGCGCGATGAGCCGACGGCGAGACTGGGGATTACCGAATTGGGAAATAGAGGCGGAATACGAAGCGCCGTCCAACGTCAGGCCGCTCCTTTATTTCGCGTGGCAATTTCTTCGACGAAACCATGAATATCGGAAATTTTGGTGTGAAAGCGGCGTTCAATTTGTGGACGATGATGGCGGTTGCGTAGGGCACATTCGAGCTGAGGCCGAGGCCCGGTTTGGATTGCTTACACCCTGTGATCCCTCCAATGCTTCGGGCTCATTTTTTGCCGCATCAGGAACACACGAGCTGCGGCATTTCAAAAGCAGCAATGGAATTTGCAGTTACTCCTTAGAGGAATCCGAGATTGGATATATATTCGACATGACCATGCCCCTAGAAGGTCAATTCAAGAAAGCGTTAGAATCCGCAAAAGCATTGCAAGCAGGTCGAGCGCAACAAGGGACGCTCGCTTTCAAAAACACAAAAATAAGAACCGAAAAATATATAACGTACCTCAGAATACTTGACGCTGACGACGCAGCGGCGGACGAAAAAGAGATTGGCGATAGGCTATTTCCCACTCTGGAAAACACGCATCCCGATTACAGGCTTCGCATCAAACTGCGGGATTCTAGGAATGCGGCGCAGCGTCTGCGCGATTTTGATTATAGGCTGCTCGCTCTCGTATGGGCGAATTCTAAAGAGAAATAAAGAGCGATTTCCTTTCTCATATACCACCGCAAGAACCCGCTCCATTTTGGCGTCACTGCAAACGCACGCAATGCGTAACAGAGGTGGCAAATGAGCGCTATTCCCGACGATCCAAACACCATGCTTACGCGAGACAAATTTGTCGCCGCGTTGAATGAGGCTGGTTTCCCGATCACGGTCTCGACTCTGGCGACAAAGGCGACGCGCGGCGGCGGCCCCCCGTTCCAGAAATTCGGGATCAAGCCTTTGTATCAATGGGGGCCAGGCCTGGCTTGGGCGAAGAGCAGGCTTAGCAAGCCTGTGCGCACGACTTCCGAACTGGAGGCTGCGTAACGATGGCGCTCACGAAAAAGCCGCCCCCGAGCGAGGGGCGGCTTTCGAATTTTGGACGTCTTGCCTGGTCGGCGAACGGACGAAAAATAGCCGAAAAACTCCCGTTCACGCAACTGAAATCCGCAGCTGCGTTGCTCGCGGCGCTCGATCCGGCGCTCGTCGTGTTGGCGCTCCTCCTAGCTGGAGGAGCCCATGGCGGATGATTTCGTTGCGCGGAAATTTCAATGGATCGATCAAATAGCCGCGGATGGCGAATTGCCTCCGCACGCGGCCCGTCTCGCCATCGTCCTGCTGCGTTACGTGAACCGCAAGACTGGAGACGCCTGGCCGGCGATCCCGACGCTCGCGGCCGTCATGGGGATGGTCGAGAACAGCGTGCGCAACGCGCTTCGCGCCATGGTCGCCAACGGTCATCTCGCCGTCGACGCGGGAGGTGGACGCGGCGCGACGAACAGATATCGCTGGCTCATCAAGAGCGACAACGGCGCCAAAAACTCAGCGGTCAAACCCTGCAAATCGGTGCAGGGTATTCGGCCCGAAAAACCCCTCAAGGATTTGCAGGGATTAGAAACGAAAACCCTGCACCACGGTGCGCTAAAGCCTGCAAAATCGTGCGCTAAACCCTGCACGGTGGTGAACCCGAACCCTTATAAGAACACCATTGAGGAACCCACTGAGAGAGAGACTTCTCTGCACCGCCTGAAAAAATGAAGAAAAAGGATCCAGCGAAGAAGGCGCATCGGGAAGTTCTCGATGCGCTCGCTGGCTTCGAAGAGTTCTACCGGGCCTATCCTCGCAAGGTCGCCAAGGAGTCCGCGCGGCGTGCCTATGCCAAGGCGCTGGATGGAGGCGTAACGGCGCAAGAGCTGCTTTCCGGCGCCGAGCGCTTCGCCCTTGAACGCGAACGCGAGCCGGACCCTGCGAAGCGCGAAAAGTTCACTCCGCACGCCGCGACGTGGTTGAGCCAAGGCCGCTGGCTGGACGAACCCACGCAAAATCATTCCCAACGCGCCGACTTTGCCACGGGTCGTCGGCCTTCGATGTTCGACCTCGCCTTTAGCGGGAGGATGCCGAAATGAGCCGCGCTATCGCACGTCGAGAACAATCTGAGGCGCCGCAGCCGATCACACCAGCCGGCAACATCGTCGCCAAGCTTGCCGAGCGTTTCGGAAATCTAGAACCCATCGTCGCTCGCCGCAATTCGCAGATGGTCCAAAGCGCATTGCGGAAATGGTTTCCGCTGCGAAAGGGTGACGACGAGAAAGCGAAAAAGCGCCTCGCGGTTCTCCCCGAGATGCTCGATCTCCAGAGCCAGCTCGATTCGCTTTGGTACGCCGTGTGGAAGCCGGCCACCGAGGCGGAGGCCAGACTCATCGTGGCGACGATGCTTGAGGCCATCCCCGCCGCGAGGACCGGCGCTACGCCGACGTTCATCGATGGAATGATCGACGCGCTCGCGACGGTCGACACCGGCTTCGACGATGAGGGCTTCTCGAACTATCAGGGGTTCCGGGGCTTTTCATGTCACGTCCTGTTCGGCGTCGCCCGCCACATGATCTCAACCTCGAAATTCACGCCCGCGACGTCGGAGATTCTCGCTGCGGCGCGCAAAATTCGCATGAACTATTGGTTCGCCTTCCACGCGACTGACAAGCTAATGGGGTTTCGCGCCGACGCCGAGGATCTGCTGGCCATCGCAAGTGCCGAAGTCGAGGGCGGAGAGTCCGATGGCGACGACATTCCATTTTAGCGTCCGGCCTCGATCGCCTCGCGCGCGCGCCGCCGAGGCCAGCGCACGCGTAATCCGGGGTGGGTGGGGGGGAGGGGTTTTCGATTGGCATTCAATTTTTGCCCGCAATCGGCCCCTTCCCAACGCGCGCAAAATGGCGATTGAAAATCCGAGCGAAAGAGAGAGAGGCACGCAAATGGCGAGACAACGGAAACCACCAACACTTCACCTCGTCCAGGGCACGCACCGCAAGGACCGCCATGGGCGACTCCCGTCGCCGCTGGCGCATGTGCAACCGCTTGGACCGCCGCCAGCCGATTGGACGCCAAAAGCGAAGGCGCTTTGGGGCGAAATCGGCGGAATGATCCCCCTCGGCGTGGCCTGCAAATCCGATCGCCTCGCATTCGAACTGCTCTGCCGCCTGGTCGCGAAAGTGCGTGAGAATCCCGCGTCGCTCACGCCGGCCTTGGCCGCGCAAATCCGATGCTCTGCCGCGAGTTTCGGCATGAGCCCGGCCGATCGCGCCCGCGTCTGCGCCCTTGGCGCCGATGATGACGAAATCGAGAGGAAATATTTCGGTGACGAGTGCGACAAAGGGCCAACGTCTTGACTATCGCGCCACGCGCCAGAAACAGCCCGGCGAGTGCGTCGACGGAACGCGCCGCTATCAGGGTAGCAGAGCCACCCAATATCGCGCCGGTGGGTTTCTACGGCGGCGGAGCGGCCATCGGCTTCCCGATCGATGGGCCGGCGGCGCGTGTCATCGCCCAGTTGCCGGGCGCTGACGCGATCGCGATCATCGCGACGATCTACCGCGCCTTGCGCGTCGCCCGCGTTGAGGCCGTGCTTGACGAGGTAGCCCCCGCGCCGGCGACGCCGCTTGAAGCAAAGCGCCGCTTTTGCAACCTGGTGGCGCGGGCGACCGGGCCGGACGGCGCTTGGGCGCGTCAAGCAATTGGGGCCTGGGAGCGTCGCGCGCCTTATGGCGAGACGCTTGAACGCGCGCTTGGTATCGCCGCACCAGGCCGTGAAAGCTGGCACGCCGAGGAGCGCCGCGAGGCCCGCGACACTGCCATCTGCGAACTTTGCGACATGGGCTATTCCGCCGACAAGATCGCCGAGAAAGTCAGGCGGCGTCACGGCGTGACGCGCGAACAGCCGCGGGTCTCGACGTCTCGCGAGGAAGAGTTGCTGAAGGTGATTTGCGCGAACGATCCGCCGGAGACCGAGCGCCAAATTCGCAACATATTGAATTCAGGTGGCAATATTCGGAAATTAAATACCCACTTTTGATTTCCGCAGCTCCGCGTTCTCCTGCTTCTGGAGGAGAAACACATGAAAGCCGCTTTAACCGATGAAGATTTTGTTTCCGAATTGCGAAAGGGACCGTTGGGCCGCGATTTGGAGCGCGAACGCGAAGTACAGCGCGGCGAGAGTAAAAGGCGGATTATCAAGGAGCGCGAGGCGTTTATCGCGAAATTCGACGCCGAGTTTCCGAAGCTTCAACAAGCCGAAGAGCGGGCGCTTGCGGAATTCCGCGAGGCCAGCGATCGCCTGGAAAAGATTCGTGTGAAGGCTGACGGCGCCTATTACGCCCGCACAAGCGCACAATCGGACTATGAAAAAACGGTCGGCACATTGAATAGCGAAATGATCGCGCTTGCGAACCCGATGTGGCGCGAGCTTGCGGAAAAGCTTCGGCGGCTCGCCGAGGATGCGCGCAAAATCCCGCGCCTATCGGAAGAGCGCGAGGAAATGCGAGGCCCTAATATCCTGTCTCTTTCGAAGGGCAAATCGCGATGGACGAACAGAGCCGCGATCACGGCGCGCCAGCTCTTGCAGTCCAGGATCATCAACGCCCTAGAAGAGCGCGTCATGAGCGGTCGCGATTCCGACGAGATCTTGCGGACCATCTACGAGCGCGGCGTTGATGCGTTGCCTGGCCCGGATGTTCTGCGCCTGGACGATCAAATTTCGACGCCGAGGTCGCCCATGGTCGAGGCCGCCGTCGAGGATTTCCGGGCTCGTCTGGACGCGGTGTTGGAGGATGTGGCCAATGGCTGATGCTTCCATGGCACCGAAGGTTGGCGATATCGTCCAATACGTGCACCGCGAGCACGGCACCGTGCATTATGGGCGCGCCTTCGATGTGACGACGCGCTTTGGCGCCTTCTTGGTGCGACCCGACCACGCCAACGCTCCGTTCTGCGAATTTGTCGCCATCGTCGAACGCGCCGACGACGCGGTGCGCGTCACCCAGGCGCCGACCGCGCGCGTTCCGGTTGGCGGCGACGAGGTGCTTTATGAGCAATTCCACGGTGGCCCGCACTTGCGCGGAAAAGCTATGGGCGTCCGCTTGCTGCTGAACGGCGACACACTGGTGCAGCCAAACCGCGTCGACGCGCCTTGGTGCAAATTTGTTGAGATTGTGGAGGATGCGCGATGAGCATCTATAAAAGACTCGGCTCGGGCGAGACGACGGGCATCGGGTCGTCATACGCAGCCGAAATGGTGTTGCCATTCACCTTAGCAACGTCTGAAACCGCGCGCGATAATCACCGATTGATGCCCGGGTGTTTTGTCAAAAATTGGGGCTCGTCGACGCGCAACGGACTTTCAGGCTTCTTGCGCAACCCAGTTATTTTGGACAGCCACCAAAATACCACGCGCGCGGTGGGCAAGGCCATGAACGTCAGGGAGACCCCTGACGGAAAACTTCTGGGCGACATAAAATTCGCAGATACGCCGGATGGTCGAGAACTATTTTCGCTCTACCGCGATGGGTTTCAGAATGCTTGTTCGGTATCGTGGATTCCTCACGAGGCCACACGCGCAAAGGATCGCGGCAGCGACGCCCTAAACTTCCATAGAGTTGAGCTACTTGAAACGAGTTTGGTCAGCGTCCCAGCTGACGAAAATGCGCTCGTGCAAGGTAGGGCTCTTTCGCGGCGCTCGAAAAGTCCCCACGTTGACGCCTTCGACGATCTCCTCACCGAAGTGAGGAGCGAGTCCGGAGCTCTAATGGCGCGATTCCTTGTCGCGGAGGCCGGCGGCAGAATTGGCCCGAACCATTTCGAGATCCGTGTCTCCGCGCGTGCCGCGCTCGCCGAATTCGAAAAGCGAGCCCGTTTGCGTGGACTATCGTCAAACCGCGTCGCGCAGCTCGCCGCGATCTTCCGGGAAACCATGCGGGGGCGCCTCGATGAAAACTAAAACCGCCGTGACCTTCGCCGACTGGCAAGACGCCGCGCGACGCGGATATGTCGATGGCGGTATCCGGCCCAGCGCAGCCCGGGTGATCGTCAAAGCCGCGGCCGAAAATGTCGAGGCGCTCGTCACTCGAAAATTGAGCCAAGACCTAATGCGAACTTTTCTGGCGAGTTGCGATCTGGAAGCTATGACATACGCGCGCCGCCACGGCGCCCGCATGCTCGCCAACAGGCGATAGCGCGGAACGTGGGGCGTCGTGAAGATGGGCGCGGGGTGGCTACCGGCATGGGATCCCCGCGCCCTGAGTTCAGGAGGAAGCCCACTCGGGTTGCGGAGATAGACGAGATCCTTATTCGGGGTTTTTGTTCCGAGGATGCTGCCGAGGCCAATCCTGTAAGCTAATGGCCAGCCGGTATTATGTAGCTGATGCAAGTCGCGGAATTTAGCGAGATTGGCTGGGATTATGTGAGACTGGCGGCCATGAAGCCCGCCCGCACTGAATCCTTCGATCACACAATTACGGGACTGCTGAAAAAGCGTTCCGACCTATTCAACGAAGCTGAGCGACTCCGCGATAGGCTTGCGGAAATCCGAAACGACATTGGCGCCGTGGATCGCGTCTTGGGGACGCTGGGCTATACCGGCGACCTAGACGCAGCTATGCCGCGCCAGAAGCGCAATGTAATCTTTGGACCGGGGGAGCTAACCCGTGCGATCTTGGACGAACTACGGACCGCTACGGGGCCGCTGGCAAGCCGCGACATTGCCCGCGCTATCCTTGTCGTCAATGAATACGATCCCCGCGACAGGAAGCTCCTAACCGAGCATACGAAGCGAGTAAGCAAAGCGTTGCGGATTTTGAAGGGGAAGGGGCTCGCGCAAGGGGCAGCATATAAGGCTGGAAATATGGTTTGGGTTGCGGTAGACTCAGAATTAGAAAAGGTCAATAAACCTGACCTAAATTTAACGTGCTTTTAATTTTTACGTGCCCTATGTAGAAGTTGCCATGTCAAGCAAAAAAATGAAAATTTCGATTTGTGCACCGCATGCCTTCTTTGGCAGCGAAGATTATTGCCTATTAAATGACCAATCGCATAAGCTTGGCGGGAACCTAATGGAAGGATTCCTAGAAGGCTTGTCTGCCCCGACATTTTTCATTACGGGGGAGTTGGATACGCTTTCTGACTTTCATATTTCGACACTTGACGATAATTGGAAAAACGTTGGACAAAGAATCAGATCAAGCGCAGAGCGCTACAAAAATGGTCGCAGAAAGTCGGCCTGACGGTCGATTATCAGACCTTCGGGCCATCGAAGATGTCAAAGTGGACCTCGTTAAAAGCGGGGTATCCAAGGCGCAAGCTCCGCAGATTGCGACGCGAGTCGTGCAAACTGTGGCCTCCTATCATTCCGGTCCCCTTCCATCGGTAAATGAATTTGATGGTTATGAGCATGTATGTCCGGGCGCAGCCCGCGACATATTGGATATGGCAAAAAGCGATCAAGCCCATGAACAGCTTATGGACGGTCGCCGATTTTACGGCGAAATGACATTAAAGATCATCGGGATGATCGTAGTCGTATTGATACTATCAATTATGATAGGTGGCTCCATTTATGCGGCGATGTTGGGGTTTGAAAGGCTTGCGATTGTTATTGCGTCAGGGTCAGGGCTCGCTCTTGTTGCAGGCGTCGCTGTAAGAGTTTTACTCGGTCGAGCACCTAAACCGACAAAACCCGCACAGCCTGCCGTTCGATCTCAAAAGAGGAAAAAGAACTAATTTGCGCGCTGCCAGTAGCCTTTCCACTGACGGCTGACCGGATGCGCCAGCGCTGCGCTCGCAACCATAAAATACTGTTCGCCATTCGAGGCGCGGCGATAATCCTCGCGCCACGCAATCTCGCGAGAATAGGCTTGGAGGTAGCGGCCCGCGATATGATGATGCTGGCCAATTTCCGCGCGGCGGATGCGAGAAAAGAAGCTCTCGGCTTGGTTCGTGCAAGCGCTTTCGTCTGAATAAGCCCATTCGTGATTGATGCGCTTCGTAAGGAAGTCGAGCGCTTGAAGGCGGCGCCGGCGAATGATGTGTGAGAAGCCTCGGCAATCGCCCGCCGCAAGGCGATCTACGAGGAGTTGCACCCGGAGACGAAGCACGGCGGCGACCGGAAATCGGATCAAATGGCAAATTTTGCCACTCGATCTGAGAGTTTCGTCGCGGCCACATCTGATGCGACAGGGAAGGCGGAACGCACGGTAAGGCTTGCCGCCTCTCGCGGGGCATCCCTTGGCGACGACCTCGCCGCCGTGACCGGGACAAGTCTCGATAAGGGCGTGGAGCTGGCGCTATTGTTTATTCCACAGGCCCATGAAGAGATCGATCTTCAGCATGATATTTATAACGCTGAACACTAGACCGACCCAAAGAGCCACGACAAAAGCCCAGAAACTTGCATTTTCTTGCATCCGCCTTCTCCGTGGGCCGAGCCGCTATCAATGCAACTATCTCCGAGTCCTATCGCGTCAAGGCTCACGCAGGATCAACGTCCTTCCAATCATTTTTGCAACCCGCGCCCACTCGCCACAGTTTTCTGCGATGAACTCGACGCAGGCGGCCCGCAGCCAGTTACACGCCGTCTAATGGTCTCCATGCGGCTACGTAGCAATCCAGTGGCTCTTCCGTCCGCGCGTTCCACCATTCGTCATCACGAAAGATGACCACGAACGGAATAACGTAGAACCCGCGATGATCCTGCGCTCGGACTTGGACTATCTGCCCTTCGGCCGGCGCTTCGGAGTCATTCCAGTTGGCCTCGTCGATCGGAGGTTGAGTTTCTGTCATTACCAGGCCTTCCACCCGCATTCCTTCGGACTCAGTGGCTACTCGTCATTTTCCGCGTTCAAGTCTTCAAGCGGGATCGTCGCCGGAGCGGCGCCCTTGCCGACTTCCGCAGCCTCACGCCAGCCCCTCCGCCGTTCTCGGCGATGAATTCGACGCCCGCCGATTCGAGGGCGGCGCGGATGGCGTCGAGATTGTTAACATTCGGAACGCGTTTTCCTCTTTCGAAATCGACGATCGTGTTCCGCGAGACTTTCGCTTTGCCCGCCAAGCTGGCTTGATCGAATTCGACAAGACCGCGCGCAGCACGGCATTGGGCGGGCGTTATCGACATTTTGCACAACCTTGCGATTTTTGTTGACGCGCCTGCTCTTGTTAGGCATTATGCACAACGTCTAACACGAAGCGCAATTACAAGCAACCACAAGCCCTCGCCGCCGAAGTCTCTCATTTCGGCGAACGCCCCCGGCTTGCCTAAATTTGGAGGCTCCTATGTCTGGACCCGCGATCGTCGCCTTGTTCCTCGCCGGATCGTCAGGCCTTATGTTGCTCGCCTTCGGCGTCGCTCACGCCGTCGAAGTCCGCGACATCGCCAAGCGAGGCGGCGAATGAGCGGCCGATGGTGGAAGGCTCCCGAGGCGGCTTTTCTTGACAGGCGGCTGCAAAAGCTCCCGGCCGGAACTCTTTCGGCTCTGGTTCAACCTCAATTGCGTGGCCTCATGGTCTGGTGGGCGCCTGCCCTCGCTTGATGACGTGGCGTTCCTGCTTAGGACGTCGCGGGCGTCGCTTGAGCGCCGTCTTGAGGCGTTGCGCGCGGCCGGGCTGCTTGAGCAGATTGACGGGGAGTTTCGTCTTGTTGCCTGTGAAGGCGGAAACGAGGCGCAAGACGGCGCCGAGCCTATGAGCGCGGCGGAGCGGAACTCGCCGCTGGCGCGAGCGCCGATCGCGTAACGCGGTCGGTGACGCCGCCGTGACGCCGGGTGACGCCATAGAGAAAGACATAGAAGAGAAAACTCAGAGACAGACGCCGCGCCCGCGCGCGGCGCTAGTGACGATTTTTCAGAATTCTGGCAGGCCTTCCCAAAGCGCGACGGCGACAACGCGGAAGCTCCTGCAAGGGCGGCATGGCGCAAGGCGATTTCAGCCGGTGCAAAGCCTCACATCATCGTCGCAGCGGCCAAAGCCTACGCCAGCGCAACGGTCGGCCGGGAGCGCCGCTACGTCGCCAGCGCGGCCCGATGGCTAGGCGAGCGCCGATGGCAAGGCGCGGCGCCGCAACAACAGCCTCAAGCCGTCTCCGCGCCCGGCGTCTGGATCGAGCAAGGCTCTCCGGAATGGATTGCTTGGGCCGATCACTGGCGAGCGTCCAAAGGCAAAAGCCCACCTGTCGACGCCAAGGGCGGTTGGCGCTTCCCGAGTCGAATTCCACCTGAGCCGCAATTGGTCGCGGCATAACCACGAAAGGCAAAAACATGAAAACGAATATCTCCCGCCGTTCCCTCGCCGCCGGCCTCGCGCTGGCGCCCGTTGCCGGGCTTCCGGCGCTCGCTGGCGCGGTTTCCGGCGCTCCCATGTCTGAGGGCCTCACACTGGCGATCAAGCGTCACAAGGCCGCGTGCGCAATTATGGAATCTCACTACGGCCCCACGGATTTGCCGGATGACATCTGCGACGCGGAATCGGAGGCCGCGAAAGCCGTCGCGCTCTTCCCTGTCGCCAATGACGCGGAGCTGCTGACGAAGCTTCGCTATCTGCTCACCTATGAAAGCAAGCTGTGGGGCGCGCCTACCCCCAGCGATCAGTTCGGCCTTGTCGCCGTTGCGGCAAATCTTCATTTCAACCCGGAGGCGTGACCATGAAGACAGAAACGACCTGGGCCCACGCCGACTATCTGCATTTGCCCGCGCGCGCCGATCATCTGGAGGGAATGGACCAGCACCTAAACAAAGCCGCCCGCCTATCGCGCGCCCTCTGGATAGCGCTCGGCAACGAAGAGCTTTCCTCTGGAGACCTGCGGAGTCGCGATGCGCTCTTAGAGCTTGCCTCACAAGTTGCCGACCACGCCAGCGCGGCCGAATACATCCACGTCACGCAAGACGCAAAAGGGAAGAAATGACCATGGCGCTCGATACGTCTCGCCTTGGCTTGGGCGCGATCATCCTGCGAACATGGCGCATCAAGATCGCTCGCTACGCCATGAAGGCCGGGAGCGGGTTGCTGACCGTGGCCGAATTGATCCTGCCCAAGGATCTGCGCCGATGACAGCATTGCTCACGGGCGCCGGACGCTATGACCGGCGCGCCATCATGAGGAAGGCTCACGCCGAGTTTCGCGCCTCAATGCGGCGCGGGCAGGATTGGACCTTTGCGCGATGCTTGCGGTTTGCGTGGGCGGTGGCGAGGGGGCAGAGGGCGCGACTGTCTGGGGGCAGTGAATTATCTATAGCCGCATCACAGGAAGGTGCTGCAGTCGCAACAAGGTTGTGCCAGATCGCTCTGGAGTTTTCGCGCAATATCATACATATGTAGAAGATGACTGAGCGTGAGCGACGAACCTCTGACATTAAATGCGCCGCCTGTGGGATTTCGGGGGCGGTCGTAATCTCCGAGGAGGATCACCCTTACGAGACGGGATTCACCGGGAAGACGGTCGAAGTTTGCCCTCCCGGGTTTGAAGTAATCCCCGGAAAGAAAGATCCTCAGGCAACACGCATCATCTGTTCGCAATGCAAAGCTGTGGTTTACGGCCCCAAATAGCGGGTCGGCCCAGACGCCACGAAGCGGCCCGCCCGGATGTACGGCGGGCCGTTTTGTGTTCCAAAAAAGAGCTTGAATCGGTGGCCTGACTTCTAGGGCTGCCGCGCGGCACATGAATTAGCGCTCACTATGGGCTTCGCTTCCAGAACGTCGTATAGCTTTGTGCATGAAGACGACTCGCCCGCGTCCCGACGATATACCGCTTGGTATCGGATTTTACACGGTGCCAGAGGCGGCGCGTCTTACGAAGACGCCTGCCCTCAATATTAGGCGATGGCTCGGGGGATATTCGCATCTGAACCGCGGTGAGAAAGTCAATATCCCTCCGCTTTGGGTGCCGCAAATCCCCAAACTGGACGATCATATCGAACTCGGGTTTCGTGACCTGATCGAACTCCGGTTTGTGCAAGCGTTCATCGATGCCGGATTGGCGTTGAAGACTATCCGCAATTGTCTCAATTACGCGCGCGAATGCGCTCGTGATGATCGGCCATTTTCTACCAGACGTTTCAAGACTGACGGGCGCACGATTTTTTTGGATGGACTAAAGCAGTCCGGAGAAACTGAATTGCTTGACCTCAAACAGCGTCAGTATGTGTTCAAACATGTTATCGAGCGCAGTTTCAAAGACCTAGATATTTCCGACGATGCAGTCGCACGGTGGCGCCCATTCAATGGAAAAGACACGATTGTGATCGATCCAGCCCGCGCCTTTGGCCAGCCGGTTGCTGCCGAATTCGGAATTCCTACAGTTGTGCTAGCTGAGGCGGTAAAGATTGAGGGATCTGTCGAGCGGGTCGCCAAGCTTTACGACGTCACAGCCCATATCGTTCGCGATGCTGTGAAGTTCGAAGAATCCTTGCTTGCGGCGTGAAAGTCCTTTTTTGACGAGCACCTTCCCCCGGCGCTCGCCAGAGCCTTTCAGGCTCTTTTCGCAGGGGAGCACGAAATCATTCACCTTCGCCAAAAATTTGGCCCCTGCGTCACTGATATTGAATGGATTGATGCGCTAAACCGCGAGGGACGTTGTATAATTATATCTGCGGACCGTCGCATCACCCGGAATAGGGCTGAATTACAAGCCTTTCGCAAATCGAAGCTGATAGGCTTTTTCATGACCCCCGCTCTTTACAAGAGCAAAACGACCAAGCAAGCCGAACGCCTACTTGCGTTGTGGGACGGTATTACGGACTTGGCCAGTCGAGTGGAAGGCGGCGCGATGTTCGAACTGCCCATGAAAAGCACGACGCGCTTTAAGCAACTCAAACCGTAATGGCGACGGTTCGGATTGCAGGCCGCGGTTCTGTGTGGCCGACGGCCCAAGCCCTCGCGATCATCGGGAGGCGCGATTCCAATCCCTAATTTGCTCCGTTGGCGCTAGCTATCTGCTAGCTAAGGAAAAGAGCAAAGACTGGAAATCTCCGTAAGTCTTTGAAAACTGGCGCACCCGAGAGGATTCGAACCTCTGACCTCTGCCTTCGGAGGGCAGCGCTCTATCCAGCTGAGCTACGGGTGCGGATCGCAGCGATGCGCAGCGCATTTCTACATTAACTTCGCTGTCCTGCAAATCCCGACCTTTGCTGAAACGCAGCAAAAAGAGGTGCGCTCGCGAAGGGTGACGGCGGAGCGCGGCTTTGCTAGAAGCTGCCATGCGCTCATCCCATCAACTTTTCGCGCCCGCCTGTGACGGCGGCGCCTTGTCTCGCCCGCGAAGCCTTTTCGCTTGCGCCCGCGCCTCAGGAGGGTTTCTCCATGACTGAGAACCCGCACAGGGCGAGCAGCGGCTCGGGCGTGTCCGCCGCGCTTGTCACCGAGGACGAGGCGGGAATGCGGCTCGACCGCTGGTTCAGGCGGCGCTTTCCGGCGCTTTCCCTGTCGCATCTCGCCAAGATCTGCCGCAAGGGCGAGGTGCGGGTGGACGGCAAGAGGGTCGAGACCTCGACGAGGCTGGAGCAGGGCCAGACCATCCGCATCCCGCCGCTAAAGCTCGACGACCAGCCGGCGCGGGCGCCGGCGGTCCGGCCCGCCAATCCCGACGACGCCCGCGACATCGCGCAAATGACGCTCTTCGAGGACAAGGACGTGCTTGTGCTCAACAAGCCTTTCGGCCTCTCCGTGCAGGGCGGTTCGGGCACGACGCGGCATATCGACGGGATGCTGGAATCGCTCACGAAGGGCGATCAGCGCCCGGTTCTGGTGCACAGGCTCGACCGCGACACCAGCGGCGTGCTGCTTATCGCCAAGAACCGCCGCACGGCGTCAGAGCTTGGGGAAGTGTTTCGCTCGCGCAAGGCTCAGAAGATTTACTGGGCGCTGGTCGAAGGCGTGCCGAAGCCCGCGCAGGGTCGGATTTCGCTCTATCTCGCCAAGGGCGCGGGGATGGGCGACGAGCGCGTCGCGCGCAAGCCGGGGGCGGGCTCCACCCGCGATCTGGAGAAAATGCGCGTCGCCCGCCACGGCGAGGCCGACGCCCAGCATTCGCTGACCTATTACGCCATCGTCGACAAGGCGGCGCCGCGCTGCGCCTGGCTGTCGATGAAGCCGCTGACCGGCCGCACGCATCAGCTGCGCGCCCATGCGGAGGCCATCGGCCATCCGATCTTCGGCGACCCGAAATACGGCCATCGCCCCGAGGACGAGGTGCGCCGCCGCGATCCGCTGCGGGCGATGCCGGAAGGGGTGGAGCGCAAACTGCATCTGCTGGCGCGGCGGCTGGTTCTGCCGCATCCCAAGGGCGGAGTCATCGACGTCACCGCCCCGCTGCCGCCGCACATGCGCGCGACGTGGCAGTTTTTCGGCTTCGACGAAAAGCAATATGACCCGATCGAGGACGCGCCGGAGGAGTAGGGGAGAGGCGGCGTCCGGGCTTCAAATCAAATGGAATGCCGAAAATCGCCTTGTTCTTTCTCGCGGGGTTCGTTCAGGTCTTTAGCAGGCGCGAGCATTGCGTTCATGCCGCATAGCCTCGAACAAGATAGTCTTTAAAATGTTTTATCTAGAAATCTTTTTAAGAGATTTCTAGATAACATTTTTTAGCTGATATGTCAAGCTGGGTAAATGCCCTGTATCAACAAGGGTTTATGCCCTGAATCAGGGGGGTTAACCCCCCTAAGCCAAGAGGGGTTAACCCTTAAGTCCAAAGGGGTTAACCCCCCTCATCGGAAGCGCCTTTCACGCCAGCCAAGCCAAAGCGCCAAAAATCAGATCGGCGCGAACGGGAGCGCATCAGGTCGGCAAACCCGCCCGTGTGGTCGCGGCGCCCGATCTGGCGCCGAGGCGGAAAGTTTCGAAAAACAGGCGTCATGCGGTAAGGCGAAAGGGGCCGCTGCCAAATGCGTGAAGCGCGGCGCTGAGACGCCGCGCGCATCTGCGACGGCGCGTTGATCGAGCCGCAGGCGGCAAGGGAGGAGACGGCATGAGCGGCGAGCGGGACGATCTCGAAAATTCCTTCTTCGTCGCCGAGGGGGAGCGCGATCCGATGCGGTCCGCCGCGCAGGGCGGGCGGCCGGTGCTGCCCAAGCGCTTCTACAAGCAGGCCGAGGCCGCGCCGGTGGAGGGCGGCTTCGCCGTGCTGCTGGACGGCAAGCCGGTGCGCACCCCGGCCAAGCGCCCTCTGGTCGCGCCGCATGAAGGCCTCGGGCGGGCGATGGCCGCCGAATGGGCCGCGCAGGAAGAATTTCTCAACCCGCTGACCATGCCTTTGACCAAGCTCGCCAATAGCGCCATCGACGGCGTGGCCTCGCAAATGGCCGAGGTCGAGGCGGACGCCGTCAAATACGCGGGCTCCGATCTCATCTGCTACCGCGCCGGGGGGCCGGAGGGGCTGGTTAAGGCTCAGGCCGAGGCCTGGGACCCCTATCTGCGTTTCGCCCGCGAAAAATGCGGCGCGCGGCTGATTCTGTCGGAAGGGGTGGTGTTCCACGCCCAGCCGCCCGAGGCGCTGGAGGGAATCGCCGCGCGGGTGCGGGCCCATGTCGGGGAGGGCCCCGCCGCGCCGTTCCGGCTGGCGGCGCTGCACACGATCACGACGCTGACCGGCTCCTGCGTCATCGCGCTGGCGGTCGCGCTGCGTGAAATGGACGCGGAGGCCGCTTTCAAAGCCGCCCATGTCGACGAGGACTATCAGATGCGGGTCTGGGGCGCCGACGAGGAGGCCATCGCCCGCCGCGCCCGGCGGCTGGCGGATATGCTGGCGGCTGCACAAATGTCGGCATTCTGCGCTGAGGCCTGAGGCGCCGGGCGCCCTAACTTTCAGCGAAAGCCCCGGCTTTGCTGCACTCGCGTCATTTGTCCGGAGAAAGCCGCGCTTGTCACTTGCTTTGGCTGGAACGCTTTGTTACGGAACGCACGGTGAGCCGGTCGGGGAGGCGCCTGTTTTAAGGCTCTCGCGTTTCCGGGCTCCCGGCTCAGCGCAAATCCTCTCCCTGCGCCCAAAATATCGGACACGCGAAATGCCGATGCTGCTCGAACAATATCTGCCGCTGGTCATCTTCGTGGCGTTGTCGGCGATCATCGCCGGCGCCCTGCTGGTCGCGCCCTTTCTTTTCGCTTTCAAGGCGCCCGATCCCGAAAAGCTCTCGGCCTATGAGTGCGGGTTCAACCCCTTCAACGACGCGCGCATGAAATTCGACGTGCGCTTCTATCTGGTGTCGTTGCTGTTCATCGTGTTCGATCTTGAAGTGGCCTTCCTCTTTCCCTGGGCGGTGGCCTTCAAGGAGGCGGGAGTCTTCGGCTTTTGGTCCATGATGGCCTTCCTCGGCGTGCTCACCATCGGCTTCGTCTACGAATGGCGCAAAGGAGCGCTCGAATGGGATTGATCGGCAATCAAGGTTCGACTCTCGTAGCGCCGCAAGGAACGGGACTTATCGATCCGCGCACCGGCAAGCCGGTGGGCTCGACCGATCCGTTTTTCGTCAATCTCAACGACGAACTGGCCGACAAGGGCTTTCTGGTCACCGCGACGGACGAACTCATCACCTGGGCGCGCACCGGCTCGCTGATGTGGATGACCTTCGGCCTCGCCTGCTGCGCCGTCGAAATGATCCAGGCGGCCATGCCGCGCTATGATCTGTGAGCGCTTCGGCTTCGCGCCGCGCGCCAGCCCGCGCCAGTCCGACGTCATCATCATCGCCGGCACGCTCACCAACAAGATGGCCCCGGCGCTGCGCAAGGTCTATGACCAGATGCCGGAGCCGCGCTACGTCATCTCCATGGGCTCCTGCGCCAATGGCGGCGGCTATTATCACTATTCCTATTCGGTGGTGCGCGGCTGCGACCGGATCATCCCGGTCGACGTCTATGTGCCGGGCTGCCCGCCATCGGCGGAGGCCCTGGTCTATGGCGTGCTGCTGCTGCAGAAGAAAATCCGCCGCACAGGCACGATCGAACGATAAAAGGCGGCCGCCAGGGCGGTCGCGTTAAAGAGGGGCGGGCCGCGGCTCGGCTCGGGTTCCGGGGGAAACCGCGAATGGTCGCTCAACTACAGGATCTTGGCGCGAAGATTTCGGCCGCCGCTCCAGGCGCCGTAACCGAGGTCAAGGTCGCATTCGGCGAGCTCACGCTGACCGTGGCGCGCGAGCGCTGGCTCGACGTCGTGAAGATGCTGCGCGACGAGCCGGATTATCTCTTCGTCAATTTCATCGACGTGACGGCGGCGGACTACCCGAACGCGCGGAACGCTTCGATGTCGTGGCGCATTTGCAGAGCCCCAGGCACAATCTGCGCATTCGCCTCAAGACTCTTACAGACGAAGACGCGCCGGTCGCCTCGCTCACGGCGCTTTATCCGGGCGCCGACTGGTACGAGCGCGAGACCTATGATCTCTTCGGCGTGGTGTTTTCGGGGCATCCCGATCTGCGCCGCATCATGACGGACTATGGCTTCGACGGGCATCCGCTGCGCAAGGATTTCCCGATGACGGGCTTCGTCGAGGTTCGCTACGACGACGAGCAGAAGCGCGTCGTCTACGATCCGGTTCGGCTGACGCAGGAATATCGCCAGTTCGATTTTCTGTCTCCCTGGGAGGGCGTGCAATACGACCTTCCCGGCGACGAGAAGGCGAAGGGGCAGGGATGAGCGCAAATGGGCATGTCGATATGGCACGGGGTCATCGTGCTGGTCTATCTGGCCTCGGTGACGATTCCGTTCGTGAAAATTTTTCCCCGCGCAGGATTGCCGGCCTGGTTGGGCGTTGTGGGACTCGTTCCCTTTGCGCCCTTGATCTTCCTTTGGCTGCTCGCGTTCAAGAAATGGCCGGATGACAAGTGATGACGGAACAGCAATCACTTCGTAACTTCTCGATCAACTTTGGGCCTCAGCACCCCGCCGCGCACGGCGTGCTGCGCCTCATTCTCGAACTCGACGGCGAAGTCGTCGAGCGCGTCGACCCGCATATCGGGTTCCTGCATCGCGGCACCGAGAAGCTGATGGAGGCGCGCACCTATCTGCAGAACGTGCCCTATTTCGACAGGCTCGACTATTGCGCGCCGATGAATCAGGAGCACGCCTTCTGCCTCGCCATAGAGCGGTTGCTGGGCGTCGAGGTTCCGCGTCGCGGCCAGCTCATCCGCGTGCTTTATTCCGAGATCGGGCGGCTGCTCTCGCATCTGCTGAACGTCACTTCGCAGGCCATGGACGTCGGCGCGCTGACGCCGCCGCTCTGGGGCTATGAGGAACGCGAAAAGCTGATGGTGTTCTATGAACGCGCCAGCGGCGCGCGCATGCACGCCAATTATTTCCGCCCCGGCGGAGTCGCGCGCGACCTGCCGGATCAGCTGCTTCATGACATCGCCGCCTTCTGCGATCCCTTCCTCAAGGTCTGCGACGATCTGGAAGCGCTGTTCATCGAGAACCGCATCTTCAAGCAGCGCAATGTCGGCATCGGCGTGATCTCGCTGGAGGACGCCTGGAAATACGGCTTCTCCGGCGTGATGGTGCGCGGCTCCGGCGCCGCATGGGATCTGCGCAAGGCGCAGCCCTATGAGTGCTACGAGGAGATGGAGTTCGACATCCCCGTCGGCAAATATGGCGATTGCTACGACCGCGCGGTGATCCGCATGGAGGAGATGCGCCAGTCCACTTCGATCATGCGCCAATGCGTGACCAAGCTGCTGAGCCCCGAGAATCGCGGGCCGGTGTCCGTCGTAAACCACAAGGTTTCGCCGCCCTCGCGCCCCGAGATGAAGCGCTCGATGGAGGCGCTGATCCATCACTTCAAGCTCTTCACCGAGGGCTTCAAGGTTCCGGCCGGCGAGGTCTACGCCGCCGTCGAGGCGCCCAAGGGCGAGTTCGGCGTCTATCTCGTTTCGGACGGCGGCGACAAGCCCTATCGCTGCAAGATCCGCGCGCCGGGTTTCGCGCATCTGCAGGCCATGGATTTTCTTTGCCGCGACCATATGCTCGCCGACGTTTCGGCCATTCTTGGTTCGCTTGATATCGTCTTCGGGGAGGTCGATCGCTAATGTCCGTCCGTCGTCTCGCCGAGAAACAGCCCGAGAGCTTCGAATTCACGCAACAGAACAAGGCGTGGCTGGAAAAGCAGATCGCCAAATATCCAGATGGCCGCCAGGCTTCCGCCGTCGTGCCCGCCCTGTGGCAGGCGCAAAAGCAGAATGATTACTGGCTGCCGCGCGCGGCGATCGAGAAGGTCGCCGACACTCTGGGCATGCCGCATATTCGCGTGCTGGAGATCGCGACCTTTTACACGATGTTCAATCTGGAGCCGGTGGGGAAATATTACGTGCAGCTCTGCGGCACGACGCCCTGCATGCTGCGCGGTTCCGACGACATCATCAAGGTGCTTGAACGCAGGGTCGGCCCGCAGCGCAAGGTCACGGCGGACGGGCTGTTCTCATGGCTCGAAGTCGAATGCCTCGGCGCCTGCTGCAACGCGCCGATGGTGCAAATCAACGATGATTTCTACGAGGATCTGACGCCCGAGAATTTCGAGAAGCTGCTCGACGATCTCGCCGCCGGCAGGCCGGTGAAGACCGGCTCGCAAGTGGGGCGTTCGGGCTCCGAGCCGGAAGGCAAGCTGACAAGTCTGACCTCGCTCTACGGCGACGGCGCGAAGTAACCAGGAAGCGAGACGGGACGAAACATGCTCTCCGACGCAGATCGCATCTTCACCAATCTTTACGGCCTTGGCGACGTTTCGCTCGCGGGCGCCCGCAAGCGCGGCCAATGGGACAACACCAAGGCGCTGCTTGATCGCGGGCGCGACACGCTGATCGCGCAGGTGAAGGACTCCGGTCTGCGCGGACGCGGCGGCGCCGGCTTCTCCACCGGCATGAAATGGTCCTTCATGCCCAAGGAAATCGATCCCGCGAGGCCGCATTACCTCGTCATCAACGCCGACGAGTCCGAGCCCGGCACCTGCAAGGATCGCGAGATCATGCGCAACGACCCGCACACGCTGGTCGAGGGCGCGCTGATCGCCTCCTTCGCCATGGGCGCCCACGCCTGCTACATCTATGTGCGCGGCGAATTCATCGCCGAGCGCGAGGCGCTGCAGCGCGCGGTCGACGAGGCCTATGACGCGAGGCTGATCGGCAAGGACAACATCCACGGCTATCCCTTCGATCTCTATGTGCATCACGGCGCCGGCGCCTATATCTGCGGCGAGGAGACGGCGCTGATCGAAAGCCTTGAAGGCAAGAAGGGCATGCCGCGCCTCAAGCCTCCGTTCCCGGCCAATGTCGGCCTTTATGGCTGCCCGACAACGGTCAACAACGTCGAGTCCATCGCCGTAGTCCCCACCATTCTGCGGCGCGGCGCGGCCTGGTTCGCCGGCATCGGCAAGCCCAACAACACGGGCACGAAACTCTTCAGCATTTCCGGCCATGTGAACAAGCCCTGCAACGTCGAAGAGGCGATGTCGATTCCCTTCCGCGAACTGATCGAGGCGCATTGCGGCGGCATTCGCGGCGGCTGGGACAATCTCCTCGCGGTGGTGCCGGGCGGCTCATCCGTGCGCTGCGTTCCCGCGCATGAAATCATCGACTGTCCGATGGATTTCGACAGCCTGTCGAAGCTGGGCTCCGGCCTCGGCACGGCGGCGGTCATCGTCATGGACAAGTCCACCGACATCATCCGCGCCATCGCCCGCCTTTCCTATTTCTACAAGCATGAGAGCTGCGGCCAGTGCACGCCCTGCCGCGAGGGCACGGGCTGGATGTGGCGCGTCATGGAGCGCATGGTCGAAGGCCGCGCGCACAAAAAGGAAATCGACCTGCTGTTCGACGTGTCCAAGAAGATCGAGGGGCACACGATCTGCGCGCTCGGCGACGCGGCGGCGTGGCCGGTGCAGGGCTTGATTACGCATTTCCGCGATGTGATCGAACAGCGCATCGACCAATATGCGGCCAATCCGCATCCCGATCCAATCCGCGTCGCGGCGGAGTGAGCGGGGTGGCGGTGTTGAGCAAAGGCGATTTGGAGAAGGCGAAGTGACAAAGATTCTCGTCGATGGCGTGGAGGTTGATGTCCCGCCGGAGTTCACTCTGCTTCAGGCCTGCGAGGAAGCGGGCGCGGAAGTGCCGCGCTTTTGCTATCACGAGCGACTGTCGATCGCCGGCAACTGCCGCATGTGCCTCGTCGAGGTGAAGGGCGGACCGCCAAAGCCGCAGGCCTCCTGCGCGATGGCGGTGAAGGATCTGCGTCCGGGCCCCAATGGCGCGCCGCCGGAAGTCTTCACCAAGACGCCAATGGTGAAAAAGGCCCGCGAAGGCGTGATGGAGTTCCTGCTCGTCAACCATCCGCTGGACTGTCCGATCTGCGATCAGGGCGGCGAATGCGATCTGCAGGATCAGGCGCTGGCCTTCGGCGGCGACTCCTCGCGCTACATCGAGAACAAGCGCGCGGTCGAAAACAAATATATCGGCCCGCTCGTCAAGACCGAGATGACCCGCTGCATCCATTGCACGCGCTGCGTCCGCTTCACGGCGGAAGTCGCGGGCACCGGCGACATGGGCGCGATCGGCCGTGGCGAGGACATGGAGATCACGACCTATCTCGAAAGCGCCATGACCTCGGAACTGCAGGGCAATGTCTCGGACCTCTGCCCTGTCGGCGCACTGCTGCCCAGGCCGCAGAATTTCCGCGCGCGTCCGTGGGAATATCAAAAGACCGAGAGCGTCGACGTGCATGACGCGCTTGGCTCGGCGATCCGCGTCGACTCGCGCGGCCGCGAAGTGATCCGCATTCTTCCCCGCGTGAATGACGCGGTGAATGAGGAATGGATTTCCGACAAGACCCGCCAGGCGGTCGACGGCCTCGCGCGCCAGCGTCTGGACCGTCCCTATATCCGTGAAAACGGCAAGCTGCGCCCCGCTTCATGGCAGGAGGCGCTGAACGCTCTCGCCGCGAAAACGAAGGCGACCGCCGCGGCGAGAATTGGCGCGCTGGTCGGCGATCTCGCGGCGCTTGAAGAGACTTTCGCGCTCAAGCTGCTCGCGGAAAAGCTGGGCGTCGTGAATCTCGACTGCCGTCAGGACGGCGCCAAGCTTGATCCGAAATTCGGCCGCGCCTCCTATCTGTTCAATGCGACGGTCGCAGGCATAGACGACGCGGATTCTCTGCTCATCATCGGCTCAAACCCGCGCAAGGAATCGCCCGTCCTCAATGCGCGCATCCGCAAGCGCTGGCTCAAGGGCGGCTTCAGCGTCGCGCTGATCGGCGAGAAGGCCGATCTCACCTATGATTATGACTACCTCGGCGCCGGCCCGGATTCCCTGCTGCATTTCATTCAGCAGGGGCAGGCTCCCGGAAAAAAGCGCATTATCCTGGTCGGGCAGGGGGCGCTGGCGCGTCCCGACGGCGACGCCGTTCTCGCTCTGGCCGCGCAGGCGGCGCAAAAGCAAGGCGGGATCGGCGACGGCTGGAACGGTTTTTCCGTTCTGCACACGGCCGCGTCTCGCGTCGGCGCGCTGGATCTCGGCTTTGTTCCGGGAGCTGGCGGCGCGTCTGCGAAGGATTTCGTGAAGGCCGGCGCGCTTGACCTGATCTTCAACCTCGGCGCCGACGAGATCGACATCGCGCCGGGCGCCTTCGTGGTCTATATCGGCTCGCATGGCGATCGCGGCGCGCATCGCGCGGACGTCATTCTTCCCGGCTCCGCCTATACGGAAAAATCGGGTCTCTTCGTCAATACGGAGGGCCGGGTGCAATCCGCGTCGCGCGCGGCTTTCCCGCCCGGCGAGGCGCGCGAGGACTGGGCCATTCTGCGCGCCATTTCCGGCGCCATCGGCGCGCCCTTGCCCTTCGACTCGCTGGCGCAGCTGCGCAAGGCGATGTTCGAAAAGCATCCGCATCTGCAACGGATCGACGCGATCGAGAGCGGCGACGCCGCGTCGATCGCAGGGCTCGCGCAACATTCGGCCGTGGCGATGAAGGACGGCTTCGCCTCCATCATTTCCGATTTCTATCTCACCAATCCGATCGCACGCGCCTCCGCTGTCATGGCGGAGTGTTCGGCGCTGGCCAAGGGCCGGCTGCAGCAGGCGGCGGAATAGGAGCAAAGACGTGGGCGACCTCTGGCACACCATCGTTTCCTTCGTTGTGGAAAACCCCGTGGTTCTTGCGCTCTACAAGAGCGTTCTGATCGCGGTCGTGCTGCTCATCTATGTCGCCTATGTGATCCTCGCGGATCGCAAGATCTGGGCGGCTGTGCAGTTGCGGCGCGGCCCCAATGTCGTCGGGCCCTGGGGCCTGTGGCAGAGCTTCGCCGACTTCATCAAATTCGCGCTGAAGGAGCCGGTGATCCCGGACACGGCGAACAAGAGCGTGTTCCTGTTCGCGCCGTTGTTGATGGCGACGCTCTCGATCGCCGCCTGGGCGGTGGTGCCGGTTTCCTCGGACGGCTGGGTGGTCGCCAACATCAACGTGGGCGTGCTCTACATTTTTGCGCTCTCCTCGCTCGGCGTTTACGGCGTCATCATGGGCGGCTGGGCGTCGAACTCGAAATATCCCTTCCTGTCGGCGCTGCGCTCCGCCGCGCAGATGGTGTCCTATGAAGTCTCGATCGGCTTCGTCATCATCACCGTGCTGCTCTGCGCCGGCTCGCTGAACCTGACCGACATCGTGCAGGCCCAGGACACGAAATACGGCATCCTCGGCTGGTACTGGCTGCGCCTGCTGCCAATGTTCGTGATCTTCTTCGTCTCCGCGCTGGCCGAGACCAACCGGCCGCCCTTCGATCTCGTGGAAGCGGAATCGGAACTGGTCGCGGGCTTCATGATCGAATATTCCGCGACGCCTTACGTTCTGTTCATGCTCGCGGAATATGTGGCCATCGTGACCATGTGCGCGCTGCTGACCATATTGTTCTGCGGCGGCTGGCTGCCGCCAGTCAATGTCGCGCCCTTCACCTGGGTGCCGGGCGTCATCTGGTTCTCGCTGAAGGTCAGCTTCTTCTTCTTCTTCTTCGCGATGGTGAAGGCCTTCGTTCCACGTTACCGCTACGATCAGCTGATGCGTCTGGGCTGGAAGGTCTTCCTGCCGATCTCGCTGGTCATGGTGGTCATTGTCGCCGCCGTGCTGGAGTTCGGCCCCAGCGCCGCGCTGGCGAATTGAGGATAGCGTCATGAGACTGGATTCCGCCGCAAAATCGCTGTTTCTCACCGAGTTCATCGGCGCCTTCATGTTGTCGATGCGCTACTTCTTCAAGACGAAGGCGACGCTCAACTATCCTCACGAGAAAAACCCGCAGTCGCCGCGCTATCGCGGCGAACATGCGCTGCGCCGCTATCCCAATGGCGAGGAGCGCTGCATCGCCTGCAAGCTCTGCGAGGCGATCTGTCCCGCGCAGGCCATCACCATCGAGGCCGGTCCGCGCCGCAACGACGGCACGCGCCGCACGACGCGCTATGACATCGACATGGTGAAATGCATCTACTGCGGCTTCTGCCAGGAGGCTTGTCCGGTCGACGCCATCGTCGAAGGGCCGAATGCTGAATTCGCGACGGAGACGCGCGAGGAGCTTTACTACAACAAGGAGCGTCTGCTCGAGAACGGCGCGCGCTGGGAGCGGGAGATCGCCCGCAACATCGCGGTCGACTCGCCCTATCGCTGAAAGCAGCAAGAGAGACCCGAATTTCACGCAACCCCCTGAACGGGGCGCGATCCGCAAAGAGGACGAAGCCGTGGCCGCCGTATTCTTCTATCTCTTCTCAGCCGTGCTGATCGCTTCGGCCTTCGCGGTGATCTCCGCGCGCAATCCGGTGCATTCGGTGCTCTTCCTCATTCTGGCCTTTTGCAACGGCGCCGGTCTTTTCCTGCTGCAGGGCGCGGAGTTCCTGGCGATGATCCTCATCGTCGTCTATGTCGGCGCGGTGGCGGTGCTGTTCCTCTTCGTCGTGATGATGCTCGACGTCGACTTCGCGGAGTTGAAGCAGGGCTTCCAGAAATATCTCCCCGCGGGCATTGCCGTCGGCGTCGTGGTGCTGGCCGAGCTTGGCTTCGTGGCCGTCAACTGGAAATCCGCTCCTTCGGCTCAGGAGGCGGCGGCCTCGCCGATCCTTGCGCATGTCACCAACACCGCGGCTCTGGGGCAGATTCTCTACACGAAATATGTGATCTTCTTCCAGGTCTCGGCGCTGGTGCTGCTGACCGCGATGATCGGCGCGATCGTGCTGACGTTGCGGCATCGTCCAAACGTCAAGCGCCAGAAGATCGAAGAACAGAATTCGCGGACCGCCAAGAACGTGGTCGAGCTCAAGAAAGTGCCCTCGCGGGCCGGCGTGTAAGGAAGCAGCCCATGATGACCATCGGCCTCACGCATTATCTCGTTGTCGCGGCGATCCTCTTCACGCTGGGCATCGCGGGAATCATCCTCAACCGAAAGAACATCATCATCATCCTGATGTCGGTCGAGCTGATCCTGCTGTCGGTGAACCTCAATTTCGTCGCCTTCTCCGCTGAGCTCGGCGATCTCACGGGGCAGGTCTTCGCGCTGTTCGTCCTGACCGTCGCGGCGGCGGAGGCGGCCATCGGCCTCGCCATTCTCGTTACTTTCTATCGCAATCGCGGCTCGATCGCGGTCGACGACATCAACAGCATGAAGGGTTGATCGCGCGATGATTCAGGCAATCGTCTTTCTACCTCTCGTCGGCTTTCTGATCGCCGGAGCGCTCGGCCGCCAGATCGGCGCGCGCGCGTCCGAGCTCGTGACCACGAGCCTCCTTATCGCCTGCGCGGTGATGTCCTGGATCGTGTTTCTCAATGTGGGGATCGGCGAGGGCCACGCCAGCACGCCGGTGCTGGCGAACTGGTTCACCTCGGGCGCACTGAAGGTCGACTGGACCCTGCGCGTCGATACGCTGACGGCGGTGATGCTCGTCGTCGTGAATACGGTTTCGAGCCTCGTGCACCTTTATTCCATCGGCTACATGCACGAGGATCCGCACCGTCCGCGCTTCTTCGCCTATCTGTCGCTGTTCACCTTCGCCATGCTCATGCTGGTGACGGCGGATAATCTCGTGCAGATGTTCTTCGGTTGGGAGGGCGTGGGCCTCGCGTCCTATCTTCTCATCGGTTTCTGGTACGAAAAGCCTTCCGCCTGCGCGGCCGCGATCAAGGCCTTCGTCGTCAACCGTGTCGGCGACTTTGGCTTCGCGCTCGGAATTTTCCTTGTTTTCCAGCTGACGAAGTCCGTCACCTTCGACGAGGTCTTCGCGGCCGTTCCCGGACTTGAGGGAAAGACGATCCATGTCTTCGGGCTGGACGTCGATGCGCTGACGCTGGCCGCTTTCCTGCTCTTTACCGGCGCGATGGGCAAATCCGCGCAATTCCTGCTGCACACCTGGCTGCCGGACGCCATGGAAGGCCCGACCCCGGTGTCAGCCCTCATCCATGCGGCGACCATGGTCACCGCCGGCGTCTTCATGGTCGCGCGCCTGTCGCCGATCTTCGAATATGCGCCGGATGCGCTCACCTTCGTCACCGTCGTCGGCGCGACGACCGCGTTTTTCGCCGCGACCGTCGGTCTGGTGCAGAACGACATCAAGCGCGTCATCGCCTATTCGACCTGTTCGCAGCTTGGCTACATGTTCGTCGCCGAGGGAGTCGGCGGATATTCGCTCGGCGTGTTCCATCTCTTCACGCACGCCTTCTTCAAGGCGTTGCTGTTCCTTGGCGCCGGCTCCGTGATCCATGCGATGCATCACGAGCAGGACATGCGGAACATGGGCGGCCTGCGCAAGGACATTCCCTTCACCTTCGCGATGATGACCATCGGCACTCTGGCGCTGACGGGCTTTGGCATTCCGCATACGGAGCTTGGCTTCGCGGGCTTCTTCTCCAAGGACGCGATCATCGAGGCGGCCTACGCCGCCAGCCAGCACTCCCATGCGGCGATGTATGGTTTTGTTTCGACCGTTGTCGCGGCGGGACTGACGTCCTTCTACTCGTGGCGTCTCGTGTTCATGACGTTCTTTGGCAAGCGCGCGGAGGCTCATGGCGACGCGCACGGCCATGACGATCATGCGTACGCCCACGCGGCGCATGATGATCATGGTCACGACGATCACGCGCATGACGATCATGGTCACGGCCACGACGATCACGGCCATGCGCCGCATGAATCGCCGTTGGTGATGCTGGTTCCGCTCGCCGTGCTGGCGACTGGGGCCGTTGTGGCGGGCTTCGTGTTCGAGCGGTATTTCGCCGGTCATGCCTATGAGGAGTTCTGGAAGGAATTGCTGTTCACCGGCGAGCACAACCATATTCTTCATGCGATGCACGAGATCCCGGGCTGGGTCTCCTTCGCGCCGTCGACCATGATGGTTCTCGGCTTCCTCGTCTCGCTCTATGTTTACGTGCTCAAGCCGGGGACCGCGCAGTCGCTCGCGGGAGCCTTCCCCAGGCTCTACCAGTTCCTGCTCAACAAATGGTATTTCGACGAACTCTACGACTTCCTGTTCGTTCGTCCGGCCTTCGCCATTGGCCGGGCGTTCTGGAAGGGCGGCGACGGGCGGATTATCGACGGGCTCGGACCGGATGGCGTGGCGGCCCGCGTCACGGACGGCGCGCGTCTCGTGGCGCGTCTGCAGACTGGCTACATCTATAATTATGCATTCGCCATGTTGATCGGCGTAGCGGCGATCGTCAGCTGGTTCGTCGTCGGAGGCATACGCTAATGTTCGGTTTTGGAATTCTCTCCGGCTTGACCTTTCTGCCGCTGGTCGGCGCCGCCTTCATCCTGACGCAACGCAGCGAGAGCGAGTCTTCCCTGCGCAACGTCCGCTGGGCGGCGCTGCTCACGACCATCGCGGTGTTCGTGCTGTCGATGGTGGCGTGGCAGCGTTTCGATACGGCGAGCGCGGCCTTCCAGCTCGTCGAGGAGAAGCCCTGGTTTGGCTTGGGCCTCGTCTACAAGCTTGGCGTCGACGGTTTTTCGATGCCCTTCGTCCTGCTCACGACCTTCCTGATGCCTTTCGCGATTCTTGCCTCCTGGGAGTTGATCACCAAGCGCGTCGCGGAATACATGATCGCCTTCCTCGTGCTGGAGACGCTGATGATCGGCGTGTTCTGCGCGCTGGATCTGGTGCTCTTCTACCTCTTCTTTGAAGGCGGCCTCATTCCGATGTTCCTCATCATCGGCATCTGGGGCGGCAAGCGCCGCGTCTATGCGAGCTTCAAATTCTTCCTCTATACGCTCGTGGGTTCGCTGCTGATGCTCATCGCCATTCTGGCGATGTATAATTACGCCGGAACGACTGACATCAGCGTCCTGCTGACGACGCATTTCCCGGCGCAGATGCAGACCTGGCTGTGGCTCGCGTTCTTCGCGTCCTTCGCGGTGAAGATGCCGATGTGGCCGGTGCACACCTGGTTGCCCGACGCGCACGTCGAGGCGCCGACGGCGGGCTCGGTGATCCTCGCCGCAATCCTGCTGAAGATGGGCGGTTATGGCTTCATCCGCTTCTCGCTTCCGATGTTCCCCGACGCCTCGGTGCAGTTCGCGCCGCTCGTTTACGCGCTTTCCGTGATCGCGATCATCTACACCTCGCTTGTCGCGCTCGTGCAGGAGGACATCAAGAAGCTGATCGCCTATTCGTCCGTCGCGCATATGGGCTTCGTGACGATGGGGCTGTTCACGCTGAACCCGCAGGGCGTTCAGGGCGCGATGTTCCTCATGATCTCGCATGGCTTCGTCTCGGGCGCGCTCTTCCTTTGCGTCGGCGTGATCTACGACCGGATGCACACCCGCGAGATCGCCGCCTATGGCGGCCTCGTGAACCGCATGCCGCTCTACGCCTTCACCTTCATGGTCTTCACCATGGCGAATGTCGGCCTTCCCGGCACGGCGGGCTTCATCGGCGAGTTCCTCACCTTGGTCGGCGCCTTCAACGCCAACAGCTGGGTTGCGCTCTTCGCCACCACGGGCGTCATCCTGTCGGCGGCCTATGCGCTGTTCCTTTATCGCCGGGTGGTTTTCGGCGCGCTGGAGAAGGCCAGCCTCGCGAACATCGCCGATCTTTCAGCCCGGGAAATCGCGATCTTCGTTCCGCTGATCGCCCTGACGATCTTCTATGGCGTGCGGCCGGGGCCAGTGCTCGACGCCTCGGCGGCCTCCGTCGCCAATCTGCTTCAAACTCACTCGGCGCTGCTTGAAGCGGTCAAGCTCGCCGCCGCCGGCCAATGACGGATCAATGACGATGCCCTTTTTCACGCAGCTCGCGCATCACTTCCTGCCGGAAGTCATCCTCGCCATTGGCGTTCTGGCTCTCATTCTCGTTGGCGCCTGGCGCGGCGACCGCTCCTACGGCCTCGTGTCGGAACTCGCTGTCGGGCTGCTCGGAGTGGCCCTGTTGTCGATCGTTCTGTCGACGCATCCGGAGGCGAGCGTCTTTGACGACGCCTATATCGACGACGGCTTCTCGCGCTTCGTGAAGGGGCTGACGCTCGCCGCGTCGCTCTTCACCATTCTGCTCTCCACCGATTTCCTGCGCCGCGCCGGGCTCGACAAATTCGAATATCCGATCCTGATCCTGCTCGCCACGCTCGGCATGCTGCTGCTGATCTCTGCGGACAATCTCATAGCTCTTTATCTTGGGCTCGAACTGATGTCGCTGGCGCTTTACGTCGTCGCGGCCTTCGCGCGCGACGATGGTCGCGCCTCGGAAGCGGGCCTGAAATATTTCGTTCTGGGCGCGCTTTCCTCCGGCATGATGCTCTATGGCTCCTCGCTGCTTTACGGCTTCGCGGGAACGATTTCGTTCACCGGCATCGCCGCCGCGATCTCTGGCTCCGCGCCGATTGGCGTGATCTTCGGCCTTGTCTTCGTTCTCGCCGGCCTCGCCTTCAAGATGTCGGCCGCGCCCTTCCATATGTGGACGCCCGACGTTTACGAAGGCGCGCCGACCCCGGTGACGGCTTTCTTCGCGTCTTCCGCGAAGATGGCCGCCGTCGCCATCACGGTCCGGATCACCCTCACCGCTTTCCCCGGAATTACCGGGCAATGGCGGCAGATCATCATCTTCCTCGCCATAGTTTCGACCCTGCTGGGCTCCTTTGCTGCTATCGGACAGACCAACATCAAGCGCCTGATGGCCTATTCCTCGATCGGCCATATGGGTTTCGTCCTGATCGGCCTTTCAGCCGGAACCGAAGCGGGCGTGAAGGGCATCGCGATCTATCTCGCCATGTATTCGGTCATGACGCTGGGCGCTTTCGCCGCGATCCTGACGATGCGCGTCGAGGGCAAGCCGGTGGAGAACATCTCCGATCTCGCGGGGCTTTCGCGCCGCAACGGCGCCACGGCGTTCTTCCTTGCGATGCTGATGTTCTCGCTCGCGGGCGTGCCTCCGCTCGGCGGCTTCTTCGCGAAATACTACGTGCTGCTGCCTGCGGTGCAGGCGGGGCTTTATCCGCTCGCGGTGATCGGCGTGCTGGCGAGCGCGGTGGCGGCCTATTATTATCTGCGCATCGTCAAGGTCATGTATTTTGACGAGCCGGCGCCCGCCTTTGACGCGTCGCCCGCGACGGTTCGCGGCGTCCTCGCTCTTTCGACGATCTTTCTGCTGTTCTTCTGGATTTATCCCGCGCCACTGATGGACGCGGCCTCCGCCGCCGCGAAATCCCTGTTTTGAGTGGGGGCGCGCGCTTGGAGCTTGGCGAAGAGGCGCGCGCGTGTGGCGTTCGGCTGCTTTCCCTGGAGGAGGTCGACTCCACCAATGAAGAGGGAAAGCGTCTTGTAGCGGAGGGAGAACGCGGTCCGCTCTGGATCGTTGCGCGGAGCCAAAGCAAGGGCAGGGGGCGGCTCGGGCGGGAATGGGTCTCTGCTTCCGGCAATCTTCACGCGACCCTTGTCTATTCGAACGACCTGCCGCTTGCGCTTGCGCCGCAGCTTGGTTTCGTCGCCGGGATCGCGACGATCGCGGCGATCAGGCAGGCTGCGCTTCTGTCGGATCAGGTTGCGCTCAAATGGCCGAACGACATTCTTCTGGGCGGGGGAAGCTCGGCGGCATTCTGCTCGAAGGCGTCGTCCTTCAGACCGGCGATCCGCGCGACCCCAGTCATTGCGTCACGATAATAGGCATCGGCGTTAATTGCGCGGCGGCGCCCAAGGGCCTGCCATACGCCGCGCGCGCGCTATCTAACGTTGGGGCCTATGCGCCGTCGGCCGAGGCGGTGTTCGCGCGCCTTTCGGATTGTTTCGTTTCGACGCTGGACCTTTGGGCCAACGGAGAGGGCTTTCCGGCGATACGTGAAAAATGGCTTGAGGACGCCGCCGGTCTCGGCGAACCGATCAGGGTGGCGCTGGCGCGCGGCGAGGAATTGCAGGGAAGGTTCAAGACGATTGACGCCTCGGGGCGGCTGATCATAACGACGGATAGCGGCGACCGGATCGTCGATGCGGGCGATGTGTTTCTTGGCGAAGGCCAGCCCGCTGTTCTCAAACATTCAGGTACAGGCTCATGAATACAGACGCGAGCGACTTTGTCTTCGCTCCGCTGGGCGGCCTCGGCGAAATTGGAATGAACGCGGCGCTATATGGCTTTGGCCCGCCGCGCGCCCGCAAATGGCTGATGGTTGACTGCGGCCTCACATTTCCGGGGCCGGATCTTCCGGGAGTTGATCTTGTGCTCCCCGACGTCTCCTTCGTGGAGAAGATCGGCCGCGATCTCCTCGGCCTTCTGATAACGCACGCGCATGAGGACCATATCGGCGCGCTGGCTTCACTATGGCCGAAGCTGCGTTGCCGCGTTTTCGCGACGCCTTTCGCCGCTGGCCTCATAGAGACGCGCCGTCTCTCCGAACCCGGCGCGCCAAATATCGAGATCACCCGCGTGGGGCCGGGATCGGTGCTCGATCTTTCGCCGTTCAGCGTGGAATATATCGCCGTCGCGCACTCGATTCCGGAGGCTTGCGCGCTGGCCATCCGCACGCCCGCCGGTCTCGCTCTGCACACCGGAGACTGGAAGATCGATCCCGATCCCGGCGTCGGCCATCGTATCGACGAGGCGCGGTTGCGGGCGATCGGCGACGAGGGCGTCACCGCGCTGATCTGCGATTCGACCAACATTCTCCGTGATGGCGACAGTTTTTCCGAGAGCGACGTCGCCCGCACATTACGGACATTGGTGAGCGAAGCGACCGGCCGCGTGCTGGTGACGACATTTGCTTCGAACATCGCGCGCGTGCGCGCCATCGCCGAGGCGGCGCAGGCCTGCGGCCGCAGCGTCGTTGTCGCGGGCCGCGCGCTCGATCGCGCGATCCAGGTTGCGCGCGACTGCGGCTATCTCGAAGGCGTTCCGGGTTTCTTTTCGCTCGATCACCTTGCGACCCTGCCGCGCGACCGCGTGGTGGTGATCGCGACAGGCAGCCAGGGCGAGTCCCGCGCCGCGATGGCGCGCGCCGCCGAGGGCGAACATCCGGCGATAAAGCTCGTCTCCGGCGACCGCGTCATTTTCTCGTCGCGCGCCATTCCCGGCAATATGCGCGAGGTGCATCGGGTCATCAACAAGCTGTGCGATCTGGGTGTCGAAGTGATCACCGATCACGATCATCTCGTGCATTGCTCCGGCCATCCCCGCAAGGGCGAAGTCGCGCGCATGTATGAGTGGGTTCGTCCGCAGGCGGCGGTGCCGGCGCACGGAGAATCGCACCATCTGACCCAGCACGCCGCCTTTGCGCGCGCGCATGGCGTGCAGCAGGTGGTGTCGGCCCGTAACGGCGATGTTGTGCGACTCGCGCCCGGCGCGCCCGCGGTGATCGGCAAGGTGACGGCAGGCCGCGTATTCAAGGACGGCGACGTGCTCGTGAACGAGAATGACGGCGGCGTGCGCGAAAGGGTCAAGCTGGCTTTCGCGGGCGTCGTTTCGATCGCGCTGGCGCTCAACAAGCAGGGAGACATGATCGGCGATCCCGACATCGTCTTCGCGGGCCTGCCCCAGCGCGGCAAGAACAACGCAGACATGGGCGATGTGATCGACGACGCCGTTTTCAAGACCTTCGATGGTCTATCCCGCCCGCGCCGCCGCGATTTTGACGCCGTGGCCAATGCGGTCGAAAAGGCGGTGCGCGGCGCCGTCTATTCGACATGGGGCAAGAAGCCGCTGGTGCATGTGCTCGTGGTGGGCGGCTGACCGCGAGAAGTCCAGGCCGCGCCTTTGGCGATATCCGATCAAGAATGGCGAATATTGGCCTTAGCGGCAGCGCCGAATGTTGCGACCCTCTCCCTGAAAACGAACAGCCGGTCAATGCAAAAGCCCGGCGATCAGGGGAAGCGCGATCATGAGAATTAATTTCGGACTTGGCCCGAACGTCATCATCTGCGGCGCGGCTGGCGCCGTGCTCGGCCTCATCCTCGCTCTTTGGGGCGCGGGGTCGAGCACGGGAATTGTCGTCGCAACGACCATCGTGATGTCGGTGCTATCGGGCATCTTCGGGATGTTCGTCTGAGGCTGAGCCCAGACGAACGCGCCTGAAGCGAAGATTACCTGCTGGCGAGCACGGTCACATTGACCTGGCCAGTTCCCGAGCTGATGAGCCCGAGCTGGGTCGCCGCCCCACGGGAGACGTCCAGGCTGCGGCCGGTCCATGCGGCCGGTCCGCGGTCATTGACACGCACGACGACAGATCGCCCCCGATGAGTCAGCAATAGCCTCGTTCCGAGAGGCAGGGTCCTGTGCGCGGCGGTCAGGCCCCATTTGTTGAAACGCTCGCCACTGGCCGTATGGCTGTTGGGTTCAAGCGAGCGCGGGCCGCCTCCATACCAAGATGTCATGGCGGTGAAGGAGCGGCCGTGAGCGTCGCTACGCACCACGTGTCCTTGAGCGCGCGCATGGCGCTGAATTCCGCCGCCCGTGGTCATGCCTGCTGGCCGAAACCTGGCCGCCGTTGTCGCCAAAAACCTGACCCAGAAAGTCACTGACAATATCAGCCTTCGCTTGAACCGGAAGGGCCAGAAGTCCAGCCGTCAGCAATGTATGGATAACTCGTTTCATTCTCTACCCTTTTTTACACATGGAACAGCACGCTGAACGTTATGCGGATGCTATTCGCTTTCCTCGAATGTTGATCCAAACTCCCTTGGATTTGCGTGAGCTTAAATGCGTATAAAATAAATGTGACGAAATAATGTGTGGCAAAAAGATGCTTGAAACCTGTTGCATTATATCGTTTGTTGAATCATTCAATAGCCAAGCATGGGTGATAATGAGTTATGTTGCGTTGCATATAGCCAGCCTATCTGGAATTTTATTGAAGTGTATGCATCTACAGCCTGGCCGTGAGTTGGATAATATAAATATCTATTTTATGATGTATGCAGCATGTCTATACATCTGTCGCATGTATTGGCGGCGTCGAAGCAGTGGCCTTGATGGTTGACGGCGGGGGGCCCGCTCCCGAAGTGCCCGAGGACCCTGAAGTCCCGGAGCTGCCCGAACTGCCGGATGTTCCCGAAGTTCCCGACATGTTTGAAAGCGTCTGGTTGATCGAGATGAGCTGATCCAACTGATTCAGCGACACCATCTGGCTCACCATCTGCGTTGGGTCAACAGGAGGCGTCGGGGGTCCTGGTTCTGCAACTCGGTCACCAGCAGATTCAGGAATGTGAAGATCAAGACTCGAAGTCGACGTCCTCGAGGTGCCGCTCGAAGAGCTGTCTCGACGTACCGAGGTGCCAGACGTACCTGAAGTGCCCGAGCTAGCCGTGCTGGCTGCCGTCTTCACTTTGCTGGCGCTCAGTCCCTGAACTGGTGCGGTGATGAGCGGGCTGATTCCTTCATATTTCATGTGCGTTTCCTCTTCTACTGCGAATTCGATTGGAGCCTTTGGATCTGAACCTTGCTACTTAAGCTCGGATGTCGAGCCTGCCGCTGCTTGCTTGATATGGCGATGCCGCTAAAATCGTTGGTTCATCTCTGCGCCGCCGTGTGAGACGCTATCGAGTGCCGGTGCGGATGGCGACGGCGAAGAGTGCTGATGGTTGCCGGAAAGCGATCCGCCGGACTGATTTACTTCAATCGATGTACGCAGCCCGTAATCGCTGCCGAGTTTGGTTTCAAGCGCGGGAAGATGAGCAGTGATCGCGCTCTCAAGCCCGCCGTGATTCACCGATATCTGCGTCTGCATCTGCTGTTGCGAAACCGAAGTGCGAATCGAGATGTCGCCAAACTCCGCTGAGTGCAACCCCAAACGCATCTCCGATTGGCCCATGGTTTGGATCAGTTGCGCAGTGTTGAGACCCGATGTTCCCGCGGCAGCAGCGTTCTCTTGTTGATCGGCGGCGAGAGTCCCTGCGTCCTGTCCCCGCGAGGGGCGCTCCGCTTGTGCTCGTCGAAGCCGGGTGGGATGAAACGATTGGACCCGGCGTCGCGTGAGCCGCCAATGCTATTGCTTGCGATGCGCCACCGTCCGCTGTCTTTGCCGTAATCGCGATCGTCTGTGCGATGTTGTCTTGCGCGTGCTGCGCCGGTTGCCCGATTGTTTGCGTTGCTTGCAACTGAGGAGTTGGCCGTTGCACTGCTCTCCGTCCCGCTTGCTGCGCCGTGTTGCCGCGTCCGCGTTCAAAGTTGTTCCGCCCGATTTATATTGCGAAGCTTTACCGGCGATACTGCTTCCATCGCCAACCTTGGGAGCCACGCCTTGCACAAATGTGTTTGCCTGGGCTGCATCCCCCGCAAACATGAATCCTGCGGCAAAAGCCTGCGCGGTCGTCTGAGCTGCATCGGCATCGGTGCCCGCAACTGCCTGATCGGAACCGTTACGTCTTGAGCATCCCGGGCTGAGCGCCGCTTGAGCAGGTAGCCCGGTGTCGCCAGCCTCATGTGTGTCCGCGCGAGTTGCCATCGCCGTGAACCGCCTCGTTGCCGGCCCGTGTTCCTCCCCATTTCGCTGCTTGACGCTGCTTGCGCATTCGTCTGGATCTGCGGTGCAACAATCAGCGCCTGCACGTTATCCGGTTGCTGCAGGGTGGTCGGGCTACCGCATTCGCATCCGTGGTTCGTTTCCAGCACGCTGCGCAGACTTCGACTCCGCCTGTGTTCCATTGCAGATCCGTTCACCGCACCGGTCTGCGCGCTTGCAGTACTTTTGCTTTCGCGCGCAACGTTAATCAATTGCGCTGCGGCCGCGGCCGATTTGCACCTTGCGTCTGCGCATCGTTATCGGCAGCGGTTGGGGAAGCCGCTTGAGAGCCAATGCCCATGCTCTGTTCGCTCCGATCGGAAGCATCGTGGCCTGCGACACTGTTGCCCGTTCCAATGGGTTTTTGAGCACTCGATGCGCGCCCAGCGTCTCTAGGGAACGACGCGGCCGAATTGCTCGCCTTCAAAGCATGCGTTGCCGCTGAAGTTGAGGTCTCGGGTTTGAACGTTACTCGCACGCCTGATTCATTGCACGTTGCAAGCCAGAGAAATCGGGCAGGCTGGCAGACAATATGGCCATAAGGATATGAATAATAGGCACATATGAAAATGTAGTCGAATCGCCACGCAGCCGCCTGAGTTTGGCGCGACCAAACAGGCAATCGTTGCCGGGACGACTAGGCAATCGTATGCCTACAAACTGCGCAGATGCGGGTCTTCGACTTCTTCAGCAAAACGAAAATGGCCCGCGACGTTTTGTCGCGGGCCAGCCAATTCAACATGTCGAGGAATGAGCGAGTGCCTTAAGCTTCTTCTGCCAGCGCGAGGCGACGATGTCGTCGAGCCGCTTCTGCTGAATCTTTGCTGGTCCTGCTCATAATGGTCTTCTGTTGCCAAGAACTCGCTCAGCATGCGACGGCCGCTGTGAGCGGCCGTATACACCTTCATCTGAGCGTCGCGCTGGCTCTTGAGAGTTGTCAGCGTGTCGCTGAGAAGTTGCTTGGTCTCATTAGCAGCATTGATCTCGCCCTGCATACTTTGCAGGCTGATTTGCCTGAACGCTCTTCAGCAGCGCCCGGTCCGTATCCAGATTCGCCTGAGCCAACTCGTCGGTCAGCTCCTCAAGCCTGCGACGGACACGCGCCACCTCAAGCTGCGCCCTCTTGAGAGCAACCTCTTCGCGCTTTTCAATAATCTCGCGCACACTCAACACCGGTTTTAGTGCAGATCGAAATGCCATATTCGAACATCCTCGTACATTGTTTCATTTGCGCAGAGGCCGTTACACGGGCAGCGCAAAGCAAACGCTCCACCGTCTTGTCATAAGTCGAGAACTCGTCGGGCTTCTGTTTCAGAAACTCTGCGATTGCCGGCAAATTCTCGATAGCCTTATCCAACATAGGATCGGAGTTTTTCTGGTACGCGCCGATGCGAATCAGATCCTCGGAACGTGATACGCGGCCATCAGCGAGCGCAGAGCGTTGGCCTTCGCAAGATGCTGGTCTGAAACCATGCTGGTCATCAGCCGGCTGACGCTGTCGAGAATCGAGATCGGCGGATAGTGATTGCGCAAAGGCCAGGTTTCTGTCGAGCAGCACGTGTCCGTCGAGCAGCGATCGCACCGTATCCACGACCGGATCCTGCTGATCGTCGCCTTCCATCAGAACGGTGTAGAACGCGGTAATGCTTCCCTGCGAAAAGTTTCCGGCGCGCTCCACCAGCCGGGCCAGCATGTTCAACACCGAGGGCGTATACCCTTTGCGGTGGGCGGCTCGCCGGCCGCCAGTCCGATTTCGCGCTGCGCCATGGCAAAGCGCGTGAGCGAGTCCACGATCAGCAGCACGTTCTTGCCCAGGCTGGCAAAATATTCCGCGATAGCGGTCGCCGCCAGCGCCGCGCGAATCCGCAGCAGCGGCGATTGATCGGAAGTGGAGACGATCACCACCGCGCGGCGCAGCCCTCTTCGCCCAGAACTTCAAGAAACTCGCCAACTTCGCGTCCGCGCTCGCCCACCAGCGCCAGCACCGTCATATCGGCGGCGGTTCCGCTCGCCATCATGCCGATCAGCGTGCTCTTGCCCACGCCGCTGCCGCCAAAGATGCCCATGCGCTGTCCGCGTGCCGCAGGTAAGAAACGCGTCGATGGCGCGAATGCCGCAGCTCGAGCGGCTCGCGAATCGGAACCCGCTCCAGCGGCAGCGGCGCCGAACCATCGAGAGCACCGAGTGGCTGGCGCGATAATCCGCCTTGCCGTCCAGCGGATTTCCGGTGGCATCGATCACGCGCCCCAGCATATCCGGCCCACGCGAATCGAAGGGCGCGCGCCCCAGGTCACCATATGATCGCCGAAGCGAATGCCCTGCGGCTGATCAGCGGCCATCGCCAGCATGGTCGATCCGCGAAAGCCGATGATCTCGCCGCTGATAGCTGCTGCCCGCCGTGACCGATAATCTCGCAGGACTCGCCGACAGAGCAGAAGGGTCCGTCCGATTCAATCAGATTGCCGACAACCTGATTGATGCGGCCCGCCAGCGCAGCGTTGAGCCGGCGCGAAGATAGTGAGTGTACGGAGCCAGCAACGGGTGATTCATCGCTTGACGGGCCTCAATGCGAGCAGGTCAAAGAAGCCTTGCTCAACTTCCTTCAGTTGCGTATCCAGTCCGAAGTTTGCCGAGCCAAGTTCGGTCTCCACCATGCAATCCTGATCGGTCAGGTGCGGCGTCCTCGGCAACTTCAACCCGCGATACGCTCGGAATGCTCGGCAAAGTAACGTTTCCACGACTCGCCCTTGCCCGAGCCCACGCGCACGGTCACGTTCGAACCTTCGCGCATCTTCTCCACGGCCAGCCGCACCAGCGCCGCCACCAGCATAGGATCGACCTGCGCCTCGCGATGGAGAATCTTTGCGGCGATCGACAGCGCCAGTTGAACGACCTCCGCCTCAACGCGGCCAAAGTACTGGTCGCGCTGCTCTTCAAAGCCGGCCAGCGCCGTGACAATGGGAGCGCGCGTCTGCAATCAGTTTCTGTTCGTACTCCTTGCGCAGCTACTGCTCCATTTCTCTTGCCGCGTCGGCCCGTTCTCGCGCAATTCTGTCGGCCAATTCTGCTTCGCTCAGCTGTTCACGCGTTGGCGGCGCCGACTCCGAGTTCATTTGCAGTGCCGGTAAGGTGGCGCGACTCTGTCGTAAAGCGGCCAGCGCCGATATATCGCGGTATTGCAACATCGTCACTGGAACTGGAGATTCCGAAGTTAGAGGACATATTCGTCTTCTCCCTGGCTCCTCGAGAGCGATCTTGCCTTCGGCTTCGAGCTTGCGGGCAATGGCAATCATCTCGCTCTGCGCTTTAGCCACATCCTTGCCCCGCACCGGCCCCATCATCTCTGAATCTTCTTTCATCATCTCAACGGCGCGCGACGACATGGTCTTGTATATATGCGCTTTCAGTTCTTCGCTTGCCGACTTGAGAGCTACCATCAGCGTCTTCTTGTCGATTGCATTCACCAGTTCGCGAAGATCCGGCTCTGAAACTTCCTTCAAATCTTCAAACGTGAATAGTTGATCGCGAATACTCATCGCAACATCCGGCTCGCTCATCTCAATGTTTTCGAGTATCTCGCGGCATACGGCCGGGTTCAGTTTGTTCAGCATTTCAGCCAGAGTTTTCTCTCCAGGCTTGGCGCGCTTAATCTGCTCGCCCAGCGCCCAATCTGCGGCTGACGCAGGGCGGGGCCGACCTGCCTACCGGTCGCGACGTGCGCCCAAGCTGGCAGGCTCATTGAAGGCGCGGTCCGCCAAAACGCCTCACATACAGGCTTCATCTCGCAGAAGAGGCATGCCTCTTCGCTCGGGCTCGCTACGCTGCCGCAGCATTCATGTGCGAGCACCCTCGCGTTGTATGCCGCGAGCGTGGCTCTCATGTCAGCGGCGATGTCCGTGGAGCGCGTGGGTGCCGGGTCCACCTCCACCACGAGGCCATCGCTCCCAACAAGGGCCAGCAATCTGGGGTACGAGCCGTAAACCTCGTGCAGAAGATAGAGCGTCGGAGTTTAGAGCTGATCAACATGCGCGGGTCTGGGCGCCTGCGCTTCGAGCAGCGCGCCCGATTTGTAGTCCACAAGGTCGATACCACTCGCATGGAGGAAGATAGGCGTCCGGTCGTCCCCAAAGGAGCCCGTCGCTGGACCGGAGGGTGCGCTCAGCGCGCGCTCGGACACTCGCTTCGACCAACGCGCCTCGCGTCGAACCATGCGGACAGGGTGCGATAGAGGGTCGCGACTTCCGGCCACACCTCCGGATTCCCGAGAAAACGAGACGAAGGGGACGCCTGCAGGGCGCCCGCGACCTGTCCGAGTACGGTGTTGAAGCACCTGCGGAAGTCCGCCTTGGTGGCAGCTTAGCCCGGAGAGCGATGTGTTCAACGTGGCCATGATGCTATGGAACGTCTGGCCCAGGACTTGCGACCGTTGCAGAGGCGGCCGGGGAACTCCCGCCGACGTGGACCAAGCGAGCGCCGCGCCACTCAGCATGCATCGCTTCAGCCGCAGGTACCGGGAGAAGGAGAGGGTCTAATCTGGCCCAGCGTATAGGTCGCGCTCAACGCTCCGTCACTTTCGCTTCGCTCGCCGCGCCAGGCGTTGCACCTCGGCTTGAGGCTGCCGCTCCAGCTCGTCTGGACAACAGAACACTATGGGAACTCCGGCGCGCTCACTAAGCTCCTCGCCCAATTGCGCAATGCCAAGAAGCTCATGGTTCGCGAGCGGGTGAATCGGTATGAAACCCACCTGCTTGCGCTCGCTACGTGCCAGGCAGAAGTCGCCCAGCGAGGTCAACTGCAGGTCGCCCGGAGCGCCGAACTCCTTCAGCCGCGACACGGTCCGCTCGCCGATGACGTTTGCCCAATGCGGCTCGGTCATCGCGACGCTGGGCTCGGCTTCGCGAAGCAACTCGATAAGGTCGAGGCCGAGCCGCCAGTCCAGCTCGGCGTGCGAGAACCTTTCCATACGTGCGCAGGCACGTGTAGCAGCTGCCAAAGCAGGTCCGAGCGTGTGCCGCGTCGCATAGGTCCTGTCCGAGGCGGGAAGTCGCGTATGTCAACAGAGCGCCAAAAGAGGCCCCGGTGGCGTAGCTCGACGAGTAGCCCGCACCATTGTCGAGATTGTCCGCGATGAACACGCCCCACATGTCCTGCCGTGTGCCAGTGAGGGGGTCCTCCATAGGCTCGAAGCGCGTGCCGACCGAGATCTCTGTCGGCTCAATGTCTTCGCGAAAGACGATCGCCTTGCCGAGCAACTCCGCCGCCGACGCCCATGCAGCATGAACTTTGTAGCGGCTCTGCTGCCTCGTGTGGTCGAAGCGGGACGGCCAGCGTTGCGCTTGGACGAGTAAGATGTCGGTGCGTCGCTCTGTTGTCAGCGCTACCTTGGTGTGTTCGTCGACGAGAGCAGACAGATCACCACCGGTCAGTCTTGATCGGTGGCGAGAGGCCGTCGGCTAAGTAGAAGCCACGGAACGTACTCGACTGAACGCGGTGAAAGCCGTAGCCCTCAAAGTTGTTGGTGTTGGTGCGGACGAGCGTACCCGCGTAAGACGACACGCGGTAGTTCGACGCAGCCTCCTCCTTTGTCGATTGCTCCAGACCCAGCGGAAACGACATGATGACCTTAGGGTCCCTGTCGATGTGCCCGTCATACGGGCGACTCCCGAGGAAGTCCGCGACGAATGCGGACGGCGACCAGCTGGTGAATTTCAGAAGTCGGTCGCCCGCAGAGCCGCAGCGTGCGCATGTGTCCGCTTCTTCGAAGCCAATGGTGTGACAATACTTGCAGACGACCTCTGTCTTCGGAAGATGCGGCTCGCCACTGTTGATCCAGACCTCGCCGTTACTCCTCTTGCGCTCGGGCCACGCGACGCCCACGCAGCGAAAAACGACCTTGTCCTTCGTCAGCTCGCTATTCGGCGAGAACTCCGAGATCGCGATGTCGAGAGCGCGGTCAATCTTTCCGCTCTCAATCGGAAACCGCCGGTGATTGGGGGCCCGGTTCGGGTCCTCGTGGATCAGGTACGCGTTCCGGATAGGCAGACCGAACAGTGGGAAGTACCCCTCCAAAGCCATCGCCTGGCTGAAGGAGTAGGTCGGTCCGTACGTTGCGAGAACTCGCGTCATGCTCGGAACGATGTCCTCAGAGACCTGTCGCAGCATCGACTCATAGAGGCGTGCGTGGGCGACGGCATCTCGCTCGGGAGCAATCGCCCCGATGGCGGCCGTAATCTCAGGTCGCAGCGATCGAAAGGCAGCCAGCATCACCGCGTGATTCGCCGCGAACTCTCCGAGGGAACCGAACTGACCGCTCGTGCGACCGCCCGCGAGCTGGACTTGATTGAAGGTGGAGCGAACCGCTCGGTCCGTCTGGAACACCTGATAGAACGCGTTCTTGAGAACAACTCGAAGCAGGATCTTGTCGACGTCAAGGTCGAGCTTCGGGTCGGGGTCTTTTCGGCCACCATCAAGACGCTATGTCTGAAGTAGTACTCGTCGTGGCTCTGGCCCCGACAGAAAGTCAGAGCAAGGGCGAGGCGATCGTTTCTCCGCCCCGCTCGTCCTACACGTTGCTGATAGTTGAAGCGACGCGGTGGCATATTCGCGAGGTAGACGGCTTTAAGGCCGCCTATGTCCACTCCCGCTTCCATGGTCGTAGTGACGCACAAGACGTCGATGCCAAAGAACTTCTTCAGCTGCTCAAGGTCTCGCCTGCCATGCTGAAGCAAGGCGCCAACGAAGACGTCCTGAAACGCGAGTTGGCGCTCCCTTTGATCGACCTTGTCTGTCTGTCCGATGAGTTCCTCGGTTCGTAGAGGCCGATGATGATGACCGGCACGACAGAACTCGGCGTAATAGTTGGTGCGGGCTTGCAGGTCCGAGATGGGTCGCTCGACTAGACCTCCGCGACACTTCGTACGATGCCGGATACGACGGCACTTGTTGTTCACTTGAAAAAGGTGAACCGAGCCGCAAAGATCGCACTCCCAGAACAGGTTGGCCGGCTTGTGAATGAAAAGCTTGTCATGGCGAAGTCGAAACTGAGGGTCGATGACTTCGAGCGGGCGCAAGAGGTTGCGCACCTGGTCGCTGATATCGGCGTTGCTGAGCCCCTGGAACCTCGAAAAGTTCTCGGAGAGCCACTTGCAATAGAAGGAGAGCAGATGGTCACGCCCTACCGAGCTAACGGACCGGGTCGTATAATGGAACGCAAGATGCCGAATGACGGAGTCAATGAGGTGCGACTCGTCGTCAGACTTCGGGGCGTGCGCGGAGTTCCTATCGTAGGTGAGCCAGCCGTATCCGAGCGACTCAAAGTCACGCCCCATGGAGTCCGTGATCACCATGCGGACCTCGCGCCGCAGCGCGTCGGTGTAACCCTGCCGAAATCGGAGATGGTGCTCCTGCATAGCGAAGTCAATGGCTACGTCATCCCGATAGAGGTCTGGCCACGGGGGACATGTCGGGTTGTGCGGCTCGTAGAGGCCGCCAGGGTTGATGCCCCGACGCACGAGTTCTCGCTCCACGAACTCGACGACTGCCCCAAAGTAGACGGAGCGCACGTCGCCTTGACGGAGAAGATGCTGCGCCCGGCGCCACTCGGTAGGATTGTCCTGCTCTGTCAGTTCGCCGTGGAGAACGCTCCATATCGCAGGGCGTCCCCACGTGACAAGTTGTAGAACGGATGATTCGACAACTCGAATGCCTTCATCGTAGGCGCGCGTTCGACGAAGTCTTTAAGGTCTGCCTTGTCCCCACCCGGCCGTTTCAGAAACTCTTCCGTCAGTGCGCGCACCGAGTCTTTGTAGTGATTCTGCTCCAGCTCGGCCGCGATTTGTGATGCATCGCGCCGACTGTCACTGAAGACCACGAGCCTCGGCGGAACAGAGCGCTCCGTGGCGTCAAACATGCTCCCCATGAGCTGTTCGATAATGAGCTGGTTCGTCTTGTGATAGCCCGTACCCATCGTCCTTATTGGGGACGTGATGCGGTCAGGACGCTGCGCCCATTGGGCGTCGCACGCGGGGCATTCGGAGGGGAAGGCATCCACGGCAGTCTCGCAGAACCATCCTGCCATCCATCCGTCCTTGGAAGGATTCGTGCTGTATTCGCCGGTTCTCCCGTCCAGCCGAACCGGTTGCCACGGGTCCGCGAAACGCTCGTCTCCGAAGTTCAGAACGATCTGTCGTAGGTCACCGGGATCCGTGCCGACGGGAAGCTCGGTGTTGACGAAAGTAAGGCGCGTTTTCCCGGCCTCGGATTTCCCGCCTGTATCCTCGGTAGTAGAGTTCGCCACATTCCTGGCAATAGCAACATTCCAAGGTGACCGAGCCGGTCACGGGCATATGGATCGACCCTTCTCGTACAGGAGGGGGTCGCCAAGACGGCCGTCTGGAGCGTGCATCGATCGAGCAAGGCCGGTGAGGTTCTTGATGAAGACGTGCATCCGAAGCTTGCCGCGAAAACCATCGAGATCGTGACGCTCTGACGTCATCAGCTCCAACAGGCCGCGCGCTGAATCGACGTGCCCGTCAAACACGCCGTTCGCGATGTCTAAGACCGTCAGAGGTGGTGTGCCGAGCGACACGTCGCCGAGGCGCATGCGCTTGAGTTCGGCCAGCTCCTTGAGCGCATCCTCAACGCGGAGGTCGTTTAGGAGGTCGCCAGCAGACACGGGTGCGGGACCCGAGGCGTAACCGTGGCGGAGGCGACGAACCACCTCGGAGAAGGCGTCCGCGTCGTCGGAAGAAGTGGCGAAGTCGGCAAGGATCTGCGCGAACCGGCTGAGCTTCGGGATGTGTCCGGTCTGATGGGGAACTCGTGGTCCAGAGATGACCCGAAAACGAGCGCCATCCTCTGTCGGCGTGCCGAAGAAGTCGCTCAGGAACTTTGCGTCTCGATTGCTTTCGGAGGGAACCTCCTCCAACGATGCCGAGGTAGTAACGATTCGCAGTTGGGGATGAGCCGGCGAAAGCCCGATGCGCGCGAGAAAGGATTTCAGGATGTACCGAAATTTCCGTACCGGCGGTCCCTCGATAGGAATGAAGTTCATCAATGACCAGAGAAAACCGATTGCGGTCGTCGGAGGCGAGCCACTCGCGCGTCGAGTCGAACATATAGTTCTCACTGTCGCGAACCAGCATCACAGCGAGCATGCTGTAGTTGGTGATGAGGATGTCGGGCGGCGTGCGTTGCATATCCCAGCGCGTGAGAAGCTCGGAGCCAAATGGTCTCGGCAAACGGTGTCGATTGGCCGAGTCGACGTGGTTAAACTCATCCTCGATTGTTGTCAGGCGCTTGCTGCAATCCTCCAAGCCAGGAGCGTGGTCCTCCGGCCCCTTTCCCGGGCGTCGCCCCATTGTACTGGCCGAAGAAGATGCGTTCCCCGTTGAAGAGTGTGTCGTAGACGGTGTCCGCCTGCTCGGAGTCGAGTACTTTGCGTAGGTTCTCGACTTGGTCTTGTACGAGAGCGTTAAGCGGGTACATCAGAAGGGCGCGGATGCCGGGGAGTCTCGACTCTCCGGCGCGTCTCGGCTTGAAGGCGGGTGGTGTTCGCCGCCACCACGCGGTGTCGACCCTCTTATCGGGGAGCGTCCAGCGAGCCCGTCGATCGTCACCGAAGGCCTCTCGCAGGATGCCGATCGCCGTGGGAGGAGAAACGCGAGCGTCTTGCCGGAGCCCGTTCCGGTTGTGATTGCGACGTGACGTTCGTCAACGAGGGCCGCCTTGAGAGCGTCAACCTGGTGCGTGTACAGCTCCGATTGTGCCAGGGGCGCAAAGAGCCTCGCAACGAGCTTTCGCTCGTCGTCATTCCTGAGTCCGGGAACAACACCTGAGGCTCCAAGTAGGGACTCGACGGTGTAACCTGAGGCGGGGTACCGATCTCGATCTCGAAGAGCGGTTCGCGAAACATGGGTCCCATCACCGAGATCTCGCACAAGCCGAGCGCGGGCGGCGTTGAAGGGTTCGCACTTCGTAAGATATGCCGTGTCAAGGTACGCGACGGTGCTGTTGACAATCTTGGAGTGTACTCCGACCGACGTACTCATGAATGACCCCGCACTTCGAAATGGGTAGCTGCCGCAGTAGTCGCTGGACGCTCGTGGGCGTGATTCCTTCGTATCTGAACCAGCCTTTCGTGCTCCCAGGGTTCAAGAGAGTTCCGGATCGAAGGCAGCGCTCAAGGAGTGTAGGAAGACGCAGGTCTGCGTGAAAACGTCTTGAAAGTGACAACCGATGGGCGCTCGGCTCGTATTGCAACGGAATGCATGGCCGAGCAAGGCGAGGGCGGCGACCAGCGCCCACTCTCGTTCTGCGACCCGAAGTGAACCCCGAGGTGTCTGGCCAGGCGGAGGCGCGATGAAGTACGTCGGGGCCGCGTAGTCGACGACTCGGCGATAGAGGCCGGCATCGTGTAGTCGCGTTTCGGTGTACGGTTGCCAGGTAGCGGATGAGAATTCGAACCTCGACAGAGTGTTGGGTTCAAAGCGTGTGCCCCAGCTTCGTCCGCAATCACTCCACGTTTCAGGACCGATGCAATGGACGGGAGGTAATTGAATATTCTCTCCTGGTACGACAGGCTGAGACGAAGCCCGGTGCGTTGGGCGATGGCGCGCGCTTCTGGTAGCGGCGCTCGTAGATGAACAACTGTGGGAAGAAAGGGCGCTCGCGCATTCGGGTTCCAGATGTCGGCGCGAGGTGGGACGGCGGTCGCGATGCCGGGGGCGATGTCCAGCACCGCCTGGCAGTTCACCGACGAGCCTATTACTACGAAGACGCCATC
>CAWJEI010000007.1:0-64013 GCA_963841875.1 uncultured Alphaproteobacteria bacterium
CGGAGGAGGCGGGATTCGAACCCGCGATACGGTTTCCCGCATACACACTTTCCAGGCGTGCGCCTTCAACCACTCGGCCACCCCTCCATGCCGGCAATTTGCCGGGCGCGTATTTCGAACGCGCGCGCACTATATTCAGACAGCGTCGAGTTGCAAATGATTCCCCGTTATCCAGCCCAATTAATCTCCCCCTTCGAGGGTAAAGCGGCCCTTTAGGCGGCTGTGCAAACGGACACGGAGCCCACGCCCGCGATCGTCCCCTCAACCCGGTCGCCCGGAACCAGAGGGCCGACGCCTTCGGGTGTTCCGGTAAAAATCAGATCGCCGGGCGCCAGAGCCACGTAGCGGGAAATTTCGGCGATAATCCTGGCGACATCCAGAATCATGTCGGAGAGGTCGCCGTCCTGCCTGGTGGCGCCGTTGACCTTGAGGGTTATGCGGCCCTTGGCGGGATGTCCGATTTTGGCTGCCGGCCGGATTGCTCCGATTGGCGCTGATTGGTCGAAGCCTTTTGCAAAATCCCAGGGCTTGCCGCCATCGCGCGCCTGTTTCTGGAGATCGCGCCGCGTGAGATCAATCCCCGCGGCATAGCCATAGACATGGCCAAGCGCTTCCTCCGCCAGGATATTCGCGCCGCCTGAGCCCAGCGCCACGACCAGCTCGATCTCGTGATGCAGATTGCTGGTCATGGAGGCATAGGGAATGATTGAGCCGCTGGCGACGATGGCGTCAGCCGGCTTGGTGAAGAAGAAAGGCGGCTCGGCGCCGGGGTCCTTGCCCATTTCGCGCGCATGGGCCGCGTAATTCGAGACCCACGCAGAAAATGCGCCGGATAGGGAACAGGGCGCCTTCGCCGTCGATGGCGACGGCCGGAGTCGGCTGCGGGCGAAACAGATATTGGTGGGCGCTCATAGGCGTCTCGCTAAGGGGGGCGGATGAGCGCATTTAGCCGCTTTGTCGCCTGCGCGCAGCGATAATTTTTCGCCGCGACGATCTCAGCGACTTTGCGCAAGGCACTCAAGTGCGATTTCATTGATCCGCCGGGTGCGCTCACTGGCGTCCTTGATCGCCAGCAGAGTTTCATCCCGGGTCGCTAGTTCGGCAGTGCACGCGCAAGTCTCGCGGCATATCGCCGTCGCGCCGCCGCCCTTTTCGCATCGCTCGACGCAGGCGTCGACAAAATCGCCTGCGCCGCTCAATACGGGCGCGGCGCCAGCGAAGGCCAGCAGATTGAAAACCGCAAACAAAGCTGGTTGATGCAGCAGATAGATCGGCAGGCTGTGGCGACCAAGCCAGTAGAGCGGTCCGCCTCCCCAGTTTGCGCCGAGCGCCGGCAGAGCTCTCGCGTGCCAGAACTGGGCCGCCGCGACGCCCGCGAATAGCGCCCCAGCCCAAGGCGCCAGCGGGCGATAATCATAGGTCAGGGGCTCTATGGTCGAAAGGCCGACCCAGCTTAGCCAAGGCGCATCGAATAGCGGCTGGCGGAACCACAAGGGGGCGAGGCTTGTGAAAAAGGCGGCGAACAGGGATACAGGCCAAGGCGCCAGCAGCAAGGGCGCGGCCAGCACGCTGGCGAGAGCAATGCAATGCAAAATCCCGAAGAACACGAAGGCCTGCGGAAAGGCGAGATAGGTGCCAAGCGTCACCAGTCCCGCCGCGCCGGTAACAATGAGAAAGCGTCTCCAGAACCGGCGCCAGCGCTCGCCTCTCTTGTGAGCCAAAACCAGAGAAATGCCGGAAATGCCCAGGAAGGCCACGGCGGTGGCGTGGCCAAACAGCTTTATGCCGGCGGAATAGGGAATCCCCTGGTCGATATAGCCGAAATTGCCCAAATCCCAGATCAGATGAAACGCAACCATGGCTACGACCGCCAGCCCCCGTGCGGCGTCGAGGGACGCAATTCGAGGCAAGGCCGCCGCGCTCATTTTGGGCGAATGAGCGGCGCGGCTGCCTGGAATTTCCCGAACACCATGTCCGGCGCAGAGAGATTATGGCGCGAAGGGAGGTGTCGCCCCACCCAAAGCTCCGTGGCGTTGGCGCCCGGAAATCCGATCACTTCGGCCTCCTGCCAGCTCGCGCCGCGCTTGCTGCGCCAGGCCACTCGCGCCGCGTCGCTCATTGTCTGCATCGCGTACATCGAGCGCAGGGTGGCGAAAGGCAGATCGTCGGGCATTGCGTCGCTGTAGCTTACGTCCAGAGCGATGTGCTCCTGATCGATCTTGTCGAGTCTGATGCGCGCCGTTCCCCGCCGCGCTTGAATTTCAGCACGAAAGTGCGGGTTTCCGGTTCGAAGGCGATCTCCTCGAGGTCGACGATCGGGCGTTGCTGCGTTTCCACCGGTCCGATCAGAAAGGACGAGCCATAGGCGGTCCAGCGCATTTCCTCGAAAGGCAGCGGGCGCGCGCGCCAATAGCCGTCGGGCGGATAAAACACCAGAACTTCTTCCGCCCGTTGGCGATAGTTCATCCAGAGCTGCACAAGGTGAAAGCCGTTTTCCACGCGATCGCCAACGCGCACCGGCACGGTGGGAGCTCGCCAGAAGGCCTTGCTGGGGAACGTATAGCCTGTAAGCCAGAAGTCCGGCGTCTCCCAGAAGGTCAGGCGGCGGGTATGCTCGGCAAATCCGGAATAATCATGCGAGAACTCGCAGCTCGACCAGTCGGGCGCGTAGCGGTCGGTTCCGATCATGTTGATGTAGGATGGATGGACCGCCTGAACTTGCATTCGGCGAAGGCGTGACGAAAACAAATCGAGCTCGATATTGTCCTTCTCGGCGCACAGCTCCGGCACGGAATTATTTTCGATTCGGATTTGCAATTCATCTTCATTCTCGGGCGTCGTCTGAGCCAGAGCTTTCGGCGCGGCGAGCGCGAGACTTGCCGATCCGAGCAGGAAGCGGCGGCGGTCGGTCGACGTCATATGCGTAAATGTCCCTTGTTTAAAGCTGCCCTAGCCGTTGCGCGCTGATACGGCGAAACGCCGGGCGCGCTATACATCTTACGGCCGTAAGGCAAAAACAAGGAGTTGTTCGCTCGATTGCGGCAGCGGCGACAGCCACGCTGGAATTTCTCCCCGCGACAGAGCCGCGCCAAGGCCGTTCGGCGCGCGTTTGGCGAAGCCGGCGGGCTCGTGAGGACACCAAAGGACAATTCCCGCTCCCGCCGCGCGTAAAATATGCTCGGCTTTGTCCGGCGTCGCGAGGAAGGCGTCCGCAACGACGCGGTTGCCGTGATTGTCGCGATGGTAGGGACCGGCGAAGGCGCTGTGCCGCGTGTAGGCAAGCAGATAGGGGCCGATGTCGAAGGAAGCCGCGACCCGGGTCGGAGGAAGCTGGGCCAGCGGGCCAAGCGCATCCGGCTTCAGGCAGGAGGCTTCACCCTTTTGAGGTTCTATCGTTTCGGCGACGCTTTCCTGCGCCGGCCAAGCCGCTGCGAGGCCTACTGGCGACACCGCGAGGCAAAGGACACAGGCGAAAAGCCCGCGTGTGACGGCTCCAAATGACTCGGTGAAGCGACGTGCGATCGCCGCCACGGCGACGACGAGTGGAACCATGGCGATGGGCATGACCGACGAGAAGACGCGCACCTGCCAGAGTCCGGCCGCGAAGCCGATGGTTATAACGGCAGCCGCGACGAGCCAGCGGCGTCGGGCAATTCCGATATTGCGAGCCGATTCGAACAGTGCGGCGACGAGCCCGAACATGACGGGCAATGCGGTTACGATGACGACATTGGGTTTCTTGGCCCAGAAGTTCAGCAGCGGAGACGCTTCGGTCACATGCGACAGCCACAGATCGCGGACCAGGGGATCAATGCCGCCAAGGGGGTCGCCAAGACATTTCGGCGCGATGGCGACGATCGTGGCGAGAACGGCGGCTCCCGCCGCTCCGGCGGCGGCCGCGCGTCGTTGCGGCGTCTGGAGAAGCGGTGCAAAACCCGCGAGTGCGCCAAGTCCTGTGCAGCCAACGACGATGGCCGTGAAATATACCGCCGAATAGGCGTCGCAAGCGGAAAGAAAATAGCGTTCCGGCCCGACTGTCGCGGCAAAGCTCAGCGGGAAGAAGACCAGCGCGCTCGCAGAGAACCAGCCCAGCTGCGCGCGCATTCTCGCGCCATCGATGACAAAGAGCACGGGGAGCGCCGCGAGCATGACGGCGAAGAAGGGAAGATTCTCCAGACTGATTGCGATCGACAGCGCCATTGCGGCGCTTGCCGGAGCCATTGAGCGGGCGCTTCCTGAATCAATTCCCTTGAGGAAAAAGCCGAGCGCCGTCATCAGCAGGACGATCTGCGGCGCATGGTGATCAATCCGGCCCGGAATGAACTGGGTCACCACGGCGCCGGAAAGGAACGCAAGTAAAACCGCCAGATGGCGTGACGCGGAGGGCCAAAGGGTTGTTGCTATCCAGGGGGACAGACGGAAGAGAGTCCCCAGCAACGCAAGGGGAAATACGAGCCGCGTCGCGCGTTCGGCGTAATCGGCTGAAAGGAACAGGCGAAAGAACAGCTCCAGCCCCGCGAGCGGCGTGTCAACGACGCGCGACCAGTGGCTGAAGACGCCATTGGGCGGATCAAGGCGCCACGAGGTCATGTCGAACCATGATTGTCCTGCGAGCAGGTCGCGCACCTGGACGGCGCGCATGGCGTCGTCGGTGTCAAAAAATGCGCCTGTCCGCCACACCTCTTGAGCGTGGGAGAAGGTAAGTCCAATGGCGCCAAGCAGCGCCAGCGTCACTGTTCCCCAAAGCGGAAAGCTGGAGACGCGCGCGAGAAGCAATTTCGGGTCGGCCGCCGAAGAGAGGACACTCATGACATGCGCCTTCGTCTCCTTCGAGAACAGCAGCGTTCGCCGTGCGGTGAAGTTGAAAAGAAACACTGCGCCCGCCGTGGGTATTTTCGCGATCGCGACCGTGAGCCCTATGTGCTCGACGAAGAGTTCCATCAAGGCTTCGTTCAGGAGCAGGCCGAGCACGCCGGTAACGACAAAGCCCGCCACCTCCTGCGATGGGCGCAGGGAGCGGTTATCGCCAAAGACATAGCGAATGCTCAAAGCGTAAATGAGTGCGAGGCCCGCGCTAAAACCGATGGCCGCGGCGACGAGATAATTGACGCCGAAGACCTTGTTCAGCAGAAGCATCGTCCCGGCGTCAAGCGCCAGCGCGCCAAGGCTTGCGGCGCCATATTTGAAAAGATCGACCGCGAGCCGGCCATAACGACCGTAACGCGAGCGATCAAGAAATGAAGGGCGCGCGTCGATTATTTGCGTCACGATCAGGCGACCTTCCTCGGCACGAGACGTTCACTGGACAGCGCTTCCTGCGCGCCGGAGACGCCGGCTTCGGAATATTCGGCGTCCTCATTGACGTTCCACACGTCGTAAACGGAGGCGCCGGCCATGATGTTTAGGGCGGTCAACATGCCCGTCATCATTGCGTGGTCCTGATTGTTATATTTATGCATGCCATTGCGGCCGATGAGATGAAGCGTTGGAAAGCGCGTCGCGATCTCCAGCCTTATGGCGTTGACGTTCGTGGCGTAGGAATCGTCGTAAACCGGGTAAGCCTTTGCCTGGCGCACGACGCAGGCGTCGAATACGTCGTCGGGGTTCATCAGTCCGATTTTGCCGATTTCCGATTTCGCGAGCTGGATCAGTTCACTGTCGGCCGAAGTCCACAGACCGTCCCCTTCAAAGCAGAAATATTCCAGCCCAAGGCAGGTCGGAGACCCCGTCGGCGATCATTTCGGGCGACCAGGAACGGAAATTTTGCACTCTCCCGACCTTCACGGAGGGATCGTGGATATAGACCCAGTTGTCTGGGAGCTCTTTTTGCGGACGACCGATCAGCACCACGGTCAGGAAGTCGCGATATTTGAGATCGCGGGCGTTGAACAGGCTGAGCGGCCTTGGCTCGATGGCGTTCATCAACTCGCGCATGGGCGCCGAAGACAGCACATGGCGCGCCTTGAATATTTCGATTTCGCCGTCGCCGCGCTTCGCGGTCACGGTCCACAGCTTGCCGGTCTCGTCATATTGCAGCTTCTCGACGGTGCGTCCCATGCGCAGTTCGCCGCCGAACGCCTGAACCTTGCGGGCGGCTTCCTCCCACATCATGCCGGGTCCCCGGCGCGGATAACGGAAGGACTCGATCAGCGACTTGGCGCCGTCGCCGCCCGTATTCTTTCGCAGGCCCAGCGAACGGCGCAATCCGTCAATTATCGCGGCTCCGAGGCTCAGCCCCTTGATGCGTTGAGCGGCCCAATCAGCGGAAATTTCATCGCAGCCCATGCCCCACACTTTTTCAGTGTAGGTCTTGAAGAAAATGCCAAACAGACGCTCGCCGAACTGATTGCGCACCCACTGATGGAAGGAGCGCGGGTTTTGAACCGGGAAAGCCTTGGCGAAAGCGAAGGAGGCCATGCAGCGGGCGCTTTCGAAGACGCCCAGATTCTTCAACGCTTCAAACGCCTTGAGCGGGTAAGCGTAGAATTTTCCCCGATAGAAGATGCGAGAGAGGCGCGGCCGTTCGAGAAAATCGTCGGGCAGGATTTCGTTCCAGAGATCGACGATTTCCTTGGACTTGGAGAAAAAGCGATGGCCGCCTATGTCGAACAGAAAGCCCTTGTAATTCGCGGTGCGGCTGATGCCGCCGACATAAGCAGGGTCTTGCTCGATTACGAGGACGTCGCGGCCATTTTTGGCCAGGGTGTAAGCGGCGGTCAGGCCAGCGGGGCCTGCGCCGATAACGAGCGTTTCGCGAATGTCGTTCATGTCAGCCCTGGATCGCAGCGGCCCGCGAGTTTTCCGCATGACCTCTTGAACACGAAGCCGCTTGCGTTGCTCCGCCTGTGAGCCGACTTTGAACGAGGGAGGTTAACGCCTACTTACGTCGGGGTTGCGGCCATAAAGGGATCAAGGGAATTTGGCTCTCCAAGCAGGATCGCACCCTGAATGCGAGTTGTCCCGGCCCTTCCAGGCATGACCTTGGTTTACTGAGAGGCCAGCGACGGAACTTCGCGATGTCTAGGGCGCCGCCCCCCACACACTGTTGGGGGGCGCTCCTGCGCTCACTATCGCGGATATTCGGGCATATAGTAGGGGGAGGCCTGCCAGCTCTTCACGGATTCGTGGATGTGGCGATAGTGGTTGGGCGCATAGGCAAGGGCATGGGTGGAATGATGCTGGTGCGTCCTGCGCAGGCTCGCGAACTGCGTGTTATGCCGATGATGGACCCGTGCGAAGCGGGTGGAGCCGGGAGTCGCGCCCGTGATCGAAATGCTGCCGCCTTCGGATTGCACCATGTGGAATAGCTGGGCGGCGTGGGCTGGCGAAAGGCGGACGCAGCCGTGCGAGGCTGGGCTCCCGAGCGCCCCTGTGGCGTAAGTGCCATGAATAGCGTAGCCGCCACGAAAGAAAATCGAGTAAGGCATTGGCGACATATGGTATTTTTTGGAGTAGTGCATGCGCTGAAGTCCCGTCGGGGCAAAATAGCCGCGAGGCGTGCTGTATCCGGCGCGCGCCGTCGATACGGGCCAAGTATAGCTGCCGGAAGAAGATTCTACGTGCATGGTCTGGGTGCTTAAATCAATATCGATGCGCGTCGTGGCATGCGCGGCCCCGATTGCGCCTAACATCATGAATAGATGAACGAGTATAATCTTACGAAAACGCATGAGGCACTCCTGACACTGTAGTTACGCCGGCTTGTTTTCGCCATAATCTCGCACTGGCGCCTCGTTGGCAATGTAAAAGGATTGATAAGGTTGACAGATGTAACCGAATCGGACCCGCTCGGACTGCTCTGTGATAATGCACTGAGGCGCGAAACATGTTTGACCTGAAACCCTTGGGATTTATTCTTGCAATCATGATCGTGGCTCCAGCGGCGGCGCAGGAGCGGGGCACTCTTGACCCCAAGCCGCTGCCGCCGCTTGCCCATCCCTCGGACCCCGGGACGCCTGCCAAGGAGCTGTTCGGACGAGCCCAGGATCCGGCGTCGCTCGAACCGCAGCCCATCGGCTTTTATTCCAAAGGATGTCTGGCTGGTGGCGCGGCGCTTCCGGTCAACGGCCCTAACTGGCAGGTGATGCGCCTTTCGCGCAATCGTAACTGGGGCCATCCGGCTCTTATCGCTTTCCTCGAGCGCTTCGCCCCCGCCGCCGCCAGAGCGTCCGGCTGGCCGGGAATCCTTGTCGGGGATATGTCCCAGCCGCGCGGCGGACCCATGCTCACCGGCCACGCCTCGCATCAGATCGGGCTCGACGCGGACATCTGGCTCACGCCAATGCCCGCGCGCGAATTGAGCCGCGCCGAGCGCGAGGAAATGTCCGCGACCGACATGGTGCGGGAGGATAAGCTAGACGTCATCCCGAACGTATGGACCCAGGGCCATCTCGCGGTCGTGCGCGCCGCTGCGGAAGACCCGGCGGTGCAACGAATATTCGTGAACGCCGCAATCAAGCGGGCAATGTGTCGCGTCGCGGCTGGGGAACCCTGGATGCGCAAGGTGCGGCCCTATTACTCGCATAATTATCACTTTCATGTCCGGCTCTATTGTCCAAGGGGAGCGGAGACATGCAAGGATCAAGACGAGACGCCGAGCACTGATGGCTGCGATGCGTCGCTGGCCTGGTGGTTCAGCGATGAAGTGTTGCATCCGAGGAAGACGCCGGCCAAGTCTTGGCCGCCCATGACGATGGACAAGCTGCCCGCCGAGTGCCGCACGGTGTTAAAAGCAGAATGATCGGGACGCCACGCGACGGAGTTTCTGGGCGCTTGGCGGAATTGGAGATGGTATAAGCTCCTATAAGCCAGGAGCAAATGTCGCACTAATAAAGTCTAGCCTCAAGCATGCGATGTCGGAGCCGCCATGTCGAAAAGCAGAGTTGCCTTGAGTTTGATATGCGCCGCGCTTGGGTGGGCGGCGAGTTGCCCCGGCGCCACTGCGGGCCGGGGCGGCCAGACGCCGGAAAATGATGCGGAAGTCACCGGCCCAGCCCTGGATTATTACGCGAACTGCGTCAATGAGGCGAAGGATCGTTTCCGCGTCGAACATCTCGACCGGCATGTGGTCTATCGCTGTCACAATGACGAGGCTATTTCCTATTTCAATTATCTGGGGCGCAGCGGCGTACATGACGAAAGAGAGACCCACCCCACCGGCGTATTCATCTTTCGAACCATTCGGGGCAAGGGGCGATGCTGGAATATGATCGCTGACGAGGGGGGGCAGCCAATGTCATCCTATGGCTGTTTCATCATGGAGGATATTCAGGTTCAGTGAGTCAGTCGTCCGGGCCGCAGCCAATTTAGCAGCAAGCTGCGCATTCCCGCTGTGTCGAACAACAGCGTGAGCAAGGCGTAAACCGCGGCGCCGGTGGAAATTTGAAGCAGCAGAGCAAAAAGCCCGGGCGTCATGACGCGCAGGGGTTCAAGCGCGGCGACCATGCCGAGAGTGGCGACGATCGCGCCCGCTATGTCGCGCCAGCGCGGCCAGAACGGTTTCTCTCTCGCCGCGAATATCAGCGTCGCCACAAGGGCGGCGATATAGGCGCCGCATTGCGCCAGCGCCAGATTCGAAGCGTCTTTGCCCCAGGGCAACACCGCGATCAAAGTTGCGCCAACCGCGCTGGCGATGAGCGCCGCGCCAATCATTGGCGCGGTCTTTTTCGAAATCTGGAAGACCGGATTGACGCCGAACAAAATCAAGCCCATGGCGAAAAGGCCGGGAAGCTGCAAATTGAGATAATGGCCGAACGGTCCCCGATACTGAACGGGGACGATAAGCAGTTCGATCGACGGCATGACCAGATAGACGCCGGTACAGGCCGGAAGCAATAAGGCAAGCACCACGGCCATGTTTCGTCCAACCTGCCGCCGCGCCCGGTAATCGCCATGATTTTCATGCGCAGCGACAGCGATCTGGAACAGCAACACGTCCAGCGCTTGTCCGAGCGCCAGCACCGCGCGCATGCCAAGGTCGAAGGCCAGCGCGAACTGTCCTGTTTCCGCGAGGTCGTAAACACTGGCGACGACGGAGCGAGTCGCAAGCGGCATTGCTTGATAAATTAAATGCGCGGCGACGATCGGCGCGCTGTAGCCGATCAGCATCTTCGCCGTATCGCTCCGGGCCGTGGCGGGCGCCGCGTCCTTGTCCGTCAAGGATGCGCGCGCGGCGATTACCGTCCCGAGCAGGCTGACGATCGCGCCCGCCATCGCCACCGCCGCTGAATGGAAGAGCCAGGCTCCGCCGCCAGTGAGAAGGAGCGAAAGCAGATTTTTGCCGAGCACCAGGCGCCCAAAGAGCGCATCCTGAAAGCGCGCCCGCACCAAAGCGGTTGAATAATCGAACAGCCCGTTGACCACCGCCGTGACCAATGCGAGCACAATCAGCTCGCCTTCAAAGTCGAGCCGGGGACCGAACAGGGCGAACAGCGCCGTCACGAGCGCCAGCGTCAACGTCACCCCGACGAAGGACATGTCGAGGCTCGCGCGCACCACGGGCTGACTGTCGCGCACTCTCAAGGAATAGAAACGCGTCGCTGAAAGCCGCAGCCAATCGAAGAGCGCGGTCTGCACGACGGCCGTGACCGCGAAGGCGATGGCGAAGCGGCCATATTCCTCCGGGCCAAGATATTTGGCGACCATGAGTCCGATCACGAAATTGGTGATCGAATTGAGCAGGAATGCGAGCAAAACCTTCACCGGGCCGCAACCCCTATTTCGCGGAGTCGCGGCGCGCCATGGGTTTCTCCTTGCTGCGTGACTATCAAGGCCGGCTTTACTCCCAAAGCCCGGCTTGCGCCAGTTCGCGCAGGGCCTGCGCATCGCGTGGCGTCACGTCGGGATAGGCCGGATCGGCGCTTGCGGGGTCGAAATAACGCCACGACCGCGCGCATTTCACGCCCGGCGCCGGCGCGAAGGCGACAGCGACACCCTTCGCCTCGGGCAGGCGGAAGGCCTCGGCTGGCGCCTCGCGCTCGGTCTCGATGGCGATGTCGGAGGTGATGCAGATTTCCGCGAAATCCACGCCGTCCAGGGCAATGCGCAATTTCGGATCGGCGATATAGACAAGCGGCGCGGCTTCGAGCGAAGAGCCGATCCGCTTTTGCGCCCGCTCCAGCTCAAGCGCGCCGGTGACGACAGCGCGAATGTCGCGAAGGTCGCTCCATTTTTTCGCCAGCGCTTCGTCGCGCCAGTGCGAAGGAACATCGGGGAAAAGCTCCAGATGTACCGAGGCCGCATCTGGATAGCGCGACAGCCATGCCTCTTCGGCCGTGAACACCAGGATCGGCGCGAGCCACGTCGTCAGACAATGGAATATCTGCTCGATCGTCGCGAGCGAGGCCTTGCGCTTTTCGCTCGACGGCGGATCGCAATAAAGCGCGTCCTTGCGGATGTCGAAATAAAAGGCGGAGAGATCGCTGGTCATGAAGGGCGTCAGCAGCGCGACGATTTTCTTGTAGTCATAGGCGGCGTAGGCGGCGCGCACCTGCTCGTCGAGTTCCACCAGCCGATGCAGCATGAGCCGCTCCAGCTCCGGCGCATGGGCCAGATCATTGGCGCCGGGCTTGTAATGGGCCAGCGTGCCGAGCATCCAGCGGATCGTGTTGCGCAGCTTGCGGTATGTCTCGACAAAGGTTTTCAAAATCTCGGGTCCGACGCGCAGATCGTCGGCGTAATCCGAGGCGCAGACCCACAGCCGCAGAATATCCGCGCCGGAGTCGCTGATCACCTTTTGCGGCGCCACCACATTGCCGAGCGACTTCGACATTTTGCGGCCCTTCTCATCCAGCACGAAGCCGTGGGTGAGAACCGCGTCATAGGGCGCGCGGTGGCGCGTGCCGCAGGATTCGAGCAGCGAGGAATGGAACCAGCCGCGATGCTGGTCCGAGCCTTCAAGATACATGATCTCGTCGGCGCCGCCGTCGCGCTTGCGATGAATGCCCCCGAGCGTTGGGAAGGCCTTGGGGTCTTCGAGCACGAAGGCGTGGGTGCAGCCGGAGTCGAACCACACGTCGAGCACGTCGGAGATTTTTTCGTAATCGTCGGGATTGTGCTCGGGCGCGAGGAAGCGCCTCGCCGCGCTCTGCTCGAACCATGCGTCGGCGCCTTCCTGCTCGAAAGCCGCGACAATGCGCTCGTTTACGCGCGCGTCGATGAGCGGCTCGTGCGTTCCCTTCTTGACGAACAGCGCGATCGGCACGCCCCAGGCGCGCTGGCGCGAGACAACCCAATCGGGGCGTCCCGCGATCATGCCGGTGATGCGGTTCTGGCCTGCCGCTGGCGTCCATTGCGTGCGCGCGATTTCGGCGAGGGCGAGATGGCGAAGCGTAGCGTTGTTTGCGTCCGTCAGCGGCTTGTCCATCGCAATGAACCATTGCGGCGTGTTGCGGAAAATCACAGGCTTCTTCGAGCGCCAGCTATGCGGGTACTGATGCTTTAAGCGCCCGCGCGCGAGAATGTTGCCCGCTTGAACCAGCGCGCCGATGACGGCCTCATTGGCGTCGCCCTTGTCGCCCTTCTCGGTGATGACGCGCTTGCCCTCGAAGCCGGGGGCGTCGGCGGTGTAGAAGCCGTCTTCGTCGACGGTGTAGGGGATACGCGTGTCGATCTTTTGGTCAATTAGATAGCGACTGCTCGTCATCCAGATGTCAAAGTCCTCGCGGCCATGGCCCGGCGCGGTGTGGACGAAACCCGTGCCTGTGTCTTCGGTAACGTGGTCGCCGTTGAGGAGCGGGACCGCGAAATCGTAGCCGAGATGCGCGAGGGGATGCGCACATTCAAGCAGTTGCACCTCGTAAGGATGTAGCTCGCGCAACAGGTTAAACGACGTCACCTTCGCTGATTGAAAGACGCTTTCCGCAAGCGCTTTCGCTAAAATATATCGGCTTCCAGTTTTCGCCCAATTCCCTTCCGGCGCATCGTCGACCTCATAAAGGCCATAGGCGATTTTGCCAGAAAATGAGACGGCCCGATTGCCAGGCAGCGTCCAAGGCGTTGTCGTCCAGATGACGACATTGGCGCCAAGAAGATCGTCGGTCTTCAACTGGCGTCGGTTGTGGGGATCAATCCTATTGGCGTTCGGAACAATCGCCCGCACAGGAAACGCGACAAAAACCGTGTCGCTGACATGGTCCTGGTACTCCACCTCCGCCTCGGCCAGCGCCGTCTTCTCGACCACCGACCACATCACCGGCTTGGAGCCGCGATACAAAAGCCCGTTCCCGGCGAATTTCAGGATTTCGGCGGCGATGCGGGCCTCGGCGGCGAAGGTCATGGTCGAATAGGGGCGCTCCCATTCCCCCGCGACCCCGAGCCGCTTGAACTCTTCGCGCTGCACGGACAGCCATTTTTCCGCATAGGCGCGGCACTCCCTGCGGAAGGCGATCATCGCCTCGGGGTGGGAGAAGTCGGGCTTCTTCACGCCCTTTGCGCGGTAGTTCTCTTCCTCGATCTTCCATTCGATCGGCAGGCCGTGGCAGTCCCAGCCCGGCACATAGGCGCAGTCCTTGCCCGTCATGCGCTGGCTGCGGGTCACGACGTCCTTTAGGATCTTGTTCAGCGCATGGCCGATATGAATATTGCCATTGGCGTAGGGAGGGCCGTCGTGCAGCACGAATTTGGGGCGGCCCCGCGCGGCTTCCCGCATTTTCGCGGCGAGGCCGATTTCCTCCCAGCGGGCGAGGATCTTGGGCTCCTGCTGCGGCAGGCCCGCGCGCATGGGGAAATCCGTCTGCGGCAGATAGAGGCTCGCGGAATAGTCCACAGCGGCCTTCGTTGTGTCATTCATCTGTAAAACCAAGCTATTGCTGCGCGCGGCGCTGGCCGTCTTGCGCGTGGCTGGAAGGAACGGGCGAGGAGGCGCCTTCAGGCGCGAAAACCCGGACCCCGCGCGAGTCGTCAGCTGCGAGCGCGGGCCGGGCCGGTAATTCGAATGAAGGCGCGAAAGGTCATTCCGAAGCCTTAGCAGGCGAGGGGCGCCACGAAAAGGGGTATCTGCGGTAAGTTAGCGCAAGCGCTTGAATGGATTGCCGAAGAGACCCGAGAGCGCCGCGCCTGCGGCCAAAAGACCGGCAATGGGCAAAATGAACAAAAGCGCGCCGCTGAGGAAGAGAAAGCCGAGCCCCAGAATCCCGCAAATCGCTATGAACAGGGCGAAGCTCGCGAAGGGGCCAAGCTTGACGATCTTGACCGTGCCAAAGCTGCTGGAATAGGCGAAGCGACCGGAGGAGGAATGCTCGTCTTCCGGGGGAAGAAATCTCGATCGGGCCTTTCGGCGTCTCGAAAGGATTCTCATCATGCTTGGCCACGCGTTCCTCCACTTGCGAACACAACGATACATTATATGGCGACCAGGGCGGCTTTCACCAAGGGCTGCCCGTTCTCGCCCTTATTTGGAGGCTAGAATCTCCTTCGCGGTCGCCACATCCGCGTGCATGCGCGCGACAAGAGCCTCAATGGAGTCGAATTTCTCCTCACCCCGAATAAAGCCATGGAAGGCGACCTCGACCCTCTCGCCATAAAGATCGCCGGAAAAGTCGAAGACAAAGACTTCGAGCAGCGGCGGCCCGTCGTCAAAGGTTGGGCGGCGGCCGAAGCTGGCGACGCCGCGATGAATGACGCCGCGCGCCTCAATCGTCACGGCGTAGACGCCATGGCGAAGTCGATTGGACGGGTCGAGTGCGATATTGGCCGTGGGAAAGCCCAGATCGCGTCCGCGCTTCTGGCCGTGGATGACGACGCCTTCAACAAGATAGGGATTTCCAAGCAGGTCGCGGGCAAGCGCGACTTCACCCCGCTCCAGAGCCTCGCGCGTCGCGGTGGAAGACACTGCGTCGAGACTGCCGGCTTCATCCTTTGAGATGCGCTCCACAATCTCGACCGCGAATCCCAGCCTTGAACCCTCGCTGCGCAGGAAATCGGCGTCGCCTTGTCTTTTGGCGCCGAAGCGGAAGTCATAACCGGCGACCACCGCCGATACGCCAAGTCGGTGCGACAATATGTCGCTGGTGAATTGCGCCGCCGTCAGCGCGGCGAAACCAGCGTCGAAAGTCAGAATGACCATCCCGTCCAGGCCGAGGCGGGCGAGCAAAACGGCCTTGGCGTCCGGCGGCGTGAGGCGGAATATGACGCTGGCGCCAGCGAAGAAATCCGCCGGGTGCGGTTCGAAGGTCAGGACCGCGCAAGGCTTTTGCAGCTTAGTCGCCAGCGCTCTTGCTCGTGCAAGCACGCCCTTGTGACCCCGGTGGAGTCCGTCGAAATTGCCCAGAGCGACGACCGCGCCGGCAAGGCCGGGGGGGAGCGCCCAAGGGTCACGCGCGACAATGAAAGGATGCGCGCCTTCAGGCAAGGGGCGTTCCGGGAGAGTTGGCGAGGCGTCGAAGTCAATCAACGTCGCTGTCCGGTTTGGCTTCAAGCGGAGGCTGCCGCAGGGGCGCGATTGGCTTGTTCGCGGCTGGGAACCATGACGATGGCCTCGCCGTCGAGCACAACCTTGCCGTCGACGAGACATTCGCATTTCAGTCTGGCGCGGCGACCTTTCTCGACAAGTTCGATCACTTCGACAACTACATTGATGACGTCGCCGATCTTGACCGGCGCGCGAAAATTCAGCGTCTGGGAGAGATAAACTGCCCCCGGTCCAGGAAGATACATGCCGATCACCGTGGAGATCAGCGCCGCCGTGTAGAGGCCATGCACGATGCGCTCGCCAAAGCGCGTCTTGCTGGCGAAATGGTCCGAAAGATGGATCGGGTTGCGATCGCCCGAAAGATCGGCGAAGGCGATCACGTCGTCGTCCATCACGGCCTTCATCAATGTCTCGCGCATACCGATGCTCAGGTCCTCGAAATAATAGATCTTGAAGGGCGTGGACATTGGCTTCACCGGCGGGTTTGATCGGGAATGGCGAGTCTCTAGTTTCCTTATTACCACACAACTTCCCGCGCCAAAGCCACGGGCGTAGTTTTTGCGCGCACAAGCAGGATATCCAGCGCGCCGAGGTCGAGCGTTTCTTTCGCTCCGTAAAGTTCATCCCGATGCACGCCCTGCGTAATGAACAGGCAATCAAGGCCAACGCGGCCCGCGCCGGCCAGATCCGTGTCGGCGCCGTCGCCGATCGCCAGAACGCGTTCCCGCGGTATCGGGCCGTGCAATTCGGTCAGCCGTTGAAGCGCCGCGCGGTAAATCGGCGGGTGGGGCTTGCCGAACATATGGGTTTCGCCGCCCATCGCCTCGTAGCGTTGCGCGAGCGCCCCGGCGCACCAGTAAAGGCGGTCGCCGACGCCAACAACGATGTCGGGATTCGCGCAAAGCATCGGCAGGGCGCGATCCCTCAACAGATGCAGCCGGGCGTCGTAATCTTCCGGCGTCTCATGATCTTCGTCGACAAGACCGGTGCAGACGACGTAATCCGCCGCCTCTGGCTCGACAAGCCGCAATGGCGCGCCGAGCAGGCGACCGGCGGTCTCGAATAACCCTCTGTCGCGCGGCGGTCCCAGATGGCAGCAGGCCTGGCCCTTGCGAGCGACGATTTCACGCAAGGTCAGCTCGCCCGCCGAAACGAGATCGTCGTAACAATCATCCGGGACGCCGAGCCGCCTGAGTTGCCCGCGCACTTCCTCGCTCGGTCTTGAAGCGTTGGTGATCAGCGCGACGCTGCCTCCCTGGGCGCGGAAGGTCTTCAGAGCCGCCGCCGCGCGAGGGAAATGCGCGGCGCCGTCTATCAGCACGCCCCAGACGTCACAGAGAATGGCGTCGTAGCGGTTGGCCAGCGATGCGAGGCCGTCCACCGTCACAATTTCGCCAGCGCATTTGGCGGGCGTGGAGTTGAGGGAGGTCAAAATCTGGCGCTTTCGATTGCCGCGTCGTGAGCGGCGCTTGCGACGGGCTTGAAAAAGCCGCTCTCTTCGTCGAGCGCCAGCAGACGTCCGTCCATCACGCCGAAATAGGCGCCATGCAAATGCAGATAATGACGAGTCTCCAACGTGCGAATCCATGGAAAGCTGCGCAAATTGCGCAGGCCCTGCTTGATCGCCTCAAACTCAAGGCGCTCCAGATAATTCCGGTCCAATGTCTTGGGGCGCGCGCCTGCCCGCTCGGCGGCAGGTCCCAGCATTTTGATCCACCGCCCGATGAAGTCGCCCTCGGATAAAGGCGGCGTATCCGGATTGGCCAGACTAGCCGCGAAGGCCGCGACGCCGCCGCACTGGGCGTGGCCCAGCACGACGATATGCTGCACTTTCAGGGACATGACCGCGTATTCCAGCGCCGCCGAGGCCCCGTGATAATGGTCATCAGGCTCGTAAGGTGGGATCAAATTGGCGACATTGCGCAGCACGAACAATTCGCCGGGCCCAGCGTCGAAAATCGCCTCTGGTGAAACGCGCGAGTCGCAGCAGCCTATGATCATTGTGGCGGGGCGCTGGCCTCGTTCAGCGAGCTCGCGGAATCTATCATGCTCGCCGGAAAAGCGGCCGGTCAGAAATGTTTCGTAACCAGCGACGAGATGGCTGGGCAGAAGCGCGGACGACGGAGCGGCGTCGTGGGCGTCATTCATTTGTTGTCCTTTTAAAGAGCACTGGTCCAGTCCGGCGCCGCGCGGCCCTGGCGATCATGAAAGGCGCCGCTCGCAAGCTCCGAGTGTTGGCGCAGCGACGGCTGGTCCCTTATTGTGGAGCGGAGGCCGTCAGGCAAGCAAAAGATCTCCGTGACAATGCCGCCGAGCGGCAATTCGGGGCGTGACCGAAAAATAAGAGGGAATGGATATGATTTCGACCTTGAAACGCAGCGTGCTGGCGATGCCGGGCTCCAATGCGCGGGCGCTGGAAAAGGGCAAGACGCTGAAGGCCGACGTGCTCATGTTCGAGCTTGAGGATGGGGTTGCGGAGTCCGCCAAGGCAATGGCCCGGGCGCAGGTCGCCGCCGCCGTGACGGGCGGAGGCTATGGCGACCGCCAGATCGTTGTGCGGGTCAATGCGCCGGGTTCGGAGTGGTACGCGGCGGATATCGCGGCGGTCGCTCCCGCTGCGCCGCACGCGATCGTGATTCCGAAGGTCAATTCGCGCGAGGACATCCTGCAAGCCGCCGCCGATATAGCCGCGGCCGGCGCGCCGTCCCGCACCCGGCTCTGGGCTATGATCGAGACGCCCCGCGCCATATTCGACATCGAGAAAATCGCGAGCGCGGCCGACGACCCGGCCTCCCGCCTTGATGTCCTCGTGCTTGGGCCCAATGACATTGCCAAGTCGACCCGCGCGCGTCTTACGCCTGGCCGCCCGGCATTGCTGTCATGGCTGTCCGCCGGCGTGCTCGCGGTGCGGGTCCACGGCATTGAGATCATTGATGGAATTTATAACGATTTCAATGATGAAACGGGGTTGCGCCGCGAGGCGGAGCAGGGCCGCGATCTCGGCATGGATGGCAAGATGCTGATTCATCCCTCGCAAATCGGACCGGTGAACGAGATTTTCGCGCCGAGCCCGGCGGAGGTCGATTTCGCGCGAAAAATTCTCGCGGCGTTCGATGCGCCCGAGAATTCTAACAAGGGCGTCGTACAGATCGATGGCCAGATGGTCGAGCGCCTGCATCTGGACGGAGCCCGGCGCACATTGGCTCTTGTCGAGGCGACTGGATAAATCGCGTCTTGCTCCCGAAGTATCGCGGCATGGGTCGCGCGGCGGGACGTGCGCCTGTTTCGCCAAAGAATGGGCTCGTCTATAAGGACCGCAGGCGAGGAATCAAAAATGGTTGATAACGTGCACGACACGCCGGACTCTCCCCATGACGGGACTGAGTCGACGCCCCGTGAACCCGTCGCTTCGGTCGGGGGCGATCTTGGCGAGCAATCGCAGGATCATGAGCTGTTCGCCCCCGAGGCGGCGGACCATGACGCCCAGATTGCCGAAAGGGCCGCCGCAGCCTCCGGGCGGACCAATCTTCCAGCGCCGAGAAAACGTCGCGGCTTCTGGCAGAAGTTCACGCTTTTTCTCGCGGTTATAGGTCTGTTGCTGATGGGCGGCGGGGTGACGGCGATCGTTTTCAAGGACAAGGACGAGCGCCTGCGCGCGATCAGCGACATGATCGACGAGGCGGGGAAAGACCCAGCGGCCTTCGCCGCCGGGCTAGAGGCAAAAATCGCGGAATGGTGGAAGGACACTTTGGCGCTCGTCGAAGCGGAAACCTCCGACGGCTCAAAACCAAAGGCCGAGCGACGCGCGACCGCCGAGAGAGCGCCGGCTCATGAGAAGCCTGTGCCTAAGTCGCTTCCCGTGATTGAAGCCCCCCGCCCCGCGACAACGCCCGCCTGGACTTCTCCGCAGGACGCCAAGCAGACGCAAGCCTCCAAGCCGGAGCAGGCGCCGCCGCCAGAGGTCACGACCGCCCAGCGCGCCGATGATCGCGCGGAGGTGCTGGCGCTCGTCAGAAGAATCGAGCAACTGGAGGCGACGACCCACGAGGCGATCGAAACCGCCCGCGAGGCGCAGAGAACAGCCAAGCCGGGCGAGGCCGCCGAAAAGCCTGCCGCGTCAACGTCCGAAGAGAGTGGTTATGCAAGCGCTCTTGAGGGTCGGATCGACGAGCTTGCGGACGAAATTCGTCAGTTGCGCGATCGCCTGGATCAGCCGAAGAGCGAATCGCGGGTCGCTCCCGAGGCCGCCGAGGCGATCCCCTCGGCCGCTGCGAAAGGATCGGCCAGCATAGAGATACTGGCGCTGGCGCAATCACTTCAGCATGCGCTGGATCACGGCCGCCCATTCGTTACGGAACTGGCCGCTTTGCGCGAGCGCGGCGTCGACCCGAGGCTTCTGGAGCCCCTCGCATCCACTGCCCAGCAAGGCGCGCCCACCAGGGCGCAGCTGCAGGCCGACTTCAAATCGATCGCGAAGCGCCTGCACGCAATGGAGGAGCAATCCGCTCCCGCTGCTTCGCTAACGGATCAGCTGTTGCATGACGCGGGGAAGCTCGTGCGGGTTCGCCCGGTCGGCGAAACGCCAGCGGCGTCGATAGGCGACCTTGTTGCGCGCATCGAGACCGCGCTGGCTCACGACGATCTTGACATAGCGAGCGAGGCGATTGCCAAGCTCCCGGAAAAGGCGCGCGTCGAAGCCAAAGGTTTTGTCGAGCTGCTGGACCAACGACGCGAGGCCGAACAAGCCGCCGCCGAACTGCTGAACGCAGCCCTCGCCGGACTCGGACACAACAAGAATTAATTCGGGAAACGCTCGATCATGTGGTTCATGCTCCTCTTTATCGTCGCGCTCGCCGCGCTCGCCTACGCACTGGAATGGGTCATCGATCAGCCCGGGTCCCTGACGCTGGATTGGGCGGGTTACCATATCGACACCTCCATACCGGTCGCGGTCGGCGCCGTCCTTCTGACGGTCGCGGCCTTGATTCTATTGTGGGCTCTCGTTTCGGCGGTGATCGGCCTGCCCGGCCGGCTGCGGGAAGGAACGATCGGCCGCCGGCGCGAAAAGGGCTTTCGGGCGTTGTCGCGCGGCATTATCGCGGTCGGCGCCGGGGATTCCGCCGCCGCTCGCAAGGCCGCTCAGGAAGCCGAAAAACATCTGCCCGCCGAGCCGCTGGCGCAATATCTGAAGGCGCAGGCCGCCCAGCTCGAAGGCGACCGAAGCAAGGCGGAAGCCGCCTATCACGAAATGACCCTGACGCCGGAAACTAAGCTGCTCGGCTTGCGTGGCCTGCACATCGAGGCGCGCCGCCGCGATGACGTCGAGGCCGCGCATCATTTTGCGCAGGCTGCGCATGACATCGCGCCGCTGCCTTGGGCGGGTTCCGCCGTGCTGGAGCATTACACGGCCCAGGGCGAGTGGGAGAAGGCCCGCGCAACGATAGAAGAAAGTCTTAAAGCGAAAGCCATCGACCTGCCGACGGCGCAGCGGTTGCGCGCCGTGATCGAAACAGCGCTGGCCATGTCGAAACAGGTCGAGCATCCGCATGACGCGTTGCATCTCGCTCGTATTGCGCTCAAACGCCGCCCGAATTTCACTCCAGCGGCACTGGTTGCGGCACGGGTGTTGATTGGACACGGCGACCGGAAGCAGGCGATGAAATTGGTCGAGAGCGTTTGGCCCAAGGCCCCGCATCCAGAACTCGGCGCCGCCTATATCGAGGCCGTTCCAGCAGATTCCAATGCGCAGATACTGACCTATGTCGAAAAGCTCGCCCAGCTGGCGCCGAACGCCACCGAGAGCCGCCAACTTGTCGCGCAGGCGGCGCTGTCGGCGCGTAATTTCGGCAAGGCGCGGGAGGCCCTGGCGCCGCTCATCGCCGACGGCGCGCAGCCGTCGGCCCACACATGCCTTTTGATGGCGGAAATCGAGGACGCCGAGCTTGGCCCGAGCGGGCCGGTGCGCGAGTGGCTTGCGCGAGGATCGCGCGCCCCGCGCGATCCGGTTTGGATAGCCGATGGCGTCATTTCGAAAAGCTGGGCGCCGATCTCGCCAAAGACAGGTCGAACTCGACGCATTCGAATGGGCGCCTCCGCCCGATGCGCCGACAGGGCTGACCACCGATGGGAGACTCAACATTCCGGCCGCCTTCGTGAATCCAGCCCCAATCGCGGCCGTTGCGCCGCCGGCTGCCGACGCGGCGAATTAGCGGGCTGCGGATAATCACCTCGTGGCGCCGGTGCGCCATTATCCTTTCGTGACTCTGTCCGCTCTGCGTATGCGTACATAGAGCGCGCCTTCGCCGCCATGATTCCGGGACGCTTCGCCGAACCCGACGACGACATCGCGCAGCGTCGGGGATTGCAGCCAGAGAGGCGCCATGCGTCGCAGCACCCCGCCCGTGTCGCTCGACTGTCCTTTGCCGGTCACGACAATAGCCACCTTCGCGCCGTCGGCCTGCGCATGGCGCAGGAACTGTATCAGCGCATGATGCGCTTCCGATTGACGCATGCCATGCAGGTCAAGCTTGGCGTCTACGTCGAGCCGACCACGCCGCAATTTCTTGCGCGTGCGTTGATCAATGTCCGAAATTGGAGGCGCGGAGGCGCGCGCCGCCGGCGGCGCATCTCGATGCGCCACGAGGGTCGAAGCCGGACGGGCTTCGATATTGGCGGGGGCGGCTTCCGGCGGGGCTGGTTGAATGGGGCGGGAGCGGAAGGGGCGCACATCGGCGGTGACGGCTGACCACAATTCTAGGTCCAGTTTCGAAAGCGGTTTCGACCGTGAGGCGGATCGGTGCTTTTCGCTCATGACCCCTCCGCGCCTCTAGGAAGCAGGACAAAGAAATCCGCTTCGTGTCGCACGCCGCCCGCCAAACGGCCAGCGGTCGCGCCGGAGCCAAAATAGAGATCCGCGCGGGCCGCGCCAAGGATCGCCGAGCCTGTGTCCTGAGCAATCATGAGCCGTGCGAATCTGCTTGGCGCTTCGCTTTCCCAGGGAATCGTCCCCGAAATAAAGAAAGGTAGGCCATAACACCAAAGCCCTCGATCGACGGCGATTGATCGCAATGGGGTCAGGGCGCAGCCTTGGCCGCCGATCGGACCGCCGCCGCGCTCGGGAGAATCATCAATGCGGAAGAAGACGTATGATTTGTTCTCCTGCATCAGGAGACGGCCCGCCTCGCTCGGTTCCTGCCCAAGTTCTCTCAGCGTCTGCTTCAGCGTTTCCAGCGTCATTTCCGCTTGAGGAACCAGCCCGCGAGCGATCAGCAGCCGGCCTATCGACGTATAGGGATGGCCGTTGCGCCCGTCATAGGTGAGCGCGGCGGTGCTTCCATCTCCGAAACGAAGGCGCGCCGAGCCTTGAACCTGCATCAGAAACAGTTCAACCCTGTCGCGCACATAGGCGAGCGGGGGGCCGTAACGACCCGAAGCCTCGTCTTCGATCTCGCGCCTCTCGCTGAATGGCTCCAGGCCGCCGTCCGGACGGCGGCGGGCGCTGGTCAGCGCCGCTCCGTCCGCCGCGATCATTGGCGTATCGTTCAATGTCACGAGATCCACCGGGCGCGACAGAACCGGCGTCCGGAAGCCTGGCGCCTCGCAGCGCCGCGCTTCCACTTCGACCTCGTAATAGCCTGTCAGAAAGCCCTTGCCGCAAACACGATGGGGCGAAAACCAGCGCAGGAAAAACTCCGCGCCGCCGCCAGTATGAGAAAGCGCCGCATCGCAGGAGTTGACCAGAAGCTTCGAAGGCGTGAGAGCTGGCCGTTGTTGAGCGGCCTGCGTCAGAATGTGTTTCGCCGAACGGCGAAAGACCTGAAGCGCCGTCCCGAGGTCGTCGCTCAGGAGCCCCTCAAGCTCGCCGAAGGATAGCGCATTTGGGTCGACCGAAAGTGGCGGGGGCATTGCTCAACTGGCGGTTTCGGTCGCAACCAGCTTCCAATTGGGATCTTGAGCTTTTGGATTGCGCGCGAAGGTCCACAAATCGACGGTCGGAATGGTGTGCTCCGGGCTTCCCTCGATAAGCTGGCCGTCCTTGTCGCGTCGCGCGGAAATCAGCTTGCTGGCGAAGCGGACCGTCACGCTGTTCAAATCCGCTGACGCCGAGGCGTCTTCGACCATCGCCGAATTTATCGAAACCAGGGCGCTCTCCAAGGTTTCTCCACGCGATTCCCGCGCGGAAATCTCTGCTGCGAAATTCTCGAAGACATGCGGCGACAAAAGGCGGCCGAGCGTTTCCCGATCGCCCTTGGCGAAAGCGGCGATGATCATTTCGTAGGCCTTGCGGGCTCCCTCAATGAAGGCGGGACCAGAGAAGCCAGCATCTGCGGCTGCGACGGCGTCAAGGCCGGCCCAAGCCTTGCTGTCCTTTTCCGCGATACCTGTCCAGCGCTCTGCGGGCGGCGGCTGGAATGCGGCGGGCGCGATCACGTTTCCCGGAGCATTCTCCGACCCCGACGCCGCACTGACCGGCTGGACCCTGCTCGGCGCCGATTGATCGCGCTCGGTCCGTTCTCCGAGCACGGACCTCAGCTTCCACAGGACGAACAACGCCAGGGCCGCGAAAATCAACAAGGAGGGGTCAAAGGCTTGGTCGATGGACAACGGGGTCTCTCCCTAATGCTGGGTTTCTGCGGTAACATGTCGGCCGAAGCAAGTCACAAATCAATCCCCAGTCTCCGTCTCGCAGGGTCAGGGGGAGCGCCGTCCTGAAAGGGCAGACGCGGTGAACAAGTCGAAAATCGTCGCTTATGCAATCGGGGCGTGGCTCGGCGTCGAGATCATTGCTTTCGTGCTGGTGGTAAGCTTTCTCGGTCTGACGGCCGCCGTCGTTCTCGGCGTCGGCACCACGGCGCTTGGGCTGCTGGATATCAAGCGTCTTCTAACCTACGTGCGCGGGCGCATCGGAGGGGGCAGAGACAGCAAATCGCGTGCGACGAATAATATGGTCGATGGCGGATTGCAGGCCTTGGGCGCGCTCCTGCTTATACTGCCGGGTTTCGCCTCGGACCTTGTTGGCTTGGCGCTGAAAGCGCCCTCTATTCGATCGGATATTTCCCGGCGCCTGAAGGGAGAGGGCCACAAGGGACCGCGCACGATAGATCTCGCCCCGAACGAATGGAAAAGCATCGGAACGCGCAAGCCCAGAAGGCGCAGCTCGCAGCCGAAACCAACCGGAGCGCCACCAATGGCCTGAGCGCCTTGTGGCGCCGGGGGAGGTGTGTTAGGCGAGCGCAGCAAAAAAGGTGCGCCGCCCCGCTTCGAAAGGCGAAGCGCGAGCGTTGAGCGATCTGGGCTGGGAGTTTCAAAATGGCGGAAGGAAATGGCAATGGCGGCTCGGCGCAGGAGGCTTCCGGCGCGCCGTCGCTAAACGCATTGGGTCAATATCTGAAGGATCTCTCCTTCGAAAATCCCAATGCTCCCCGTTCGCTTGGACCGCAGGAAAAGGCGCCGAACATCGCCATTCAGGTCAATGTCAACGCCAAGCAATTGGCCCCGACCGATTTCGAGGTTGCGATCACGCTGGACGCCAAAGCCGGCGAGGGCGCCGATGTGCTTTTCAAGCTTGATGTCGAGTATGCGGGCGTGTTTCGCCTTACCAACATCCCCGAAGAGCAAATTCACCCGATCGTCATGATCGAATGCCCGCGTCTGCTGTTTCCTTTCGTTCGGCAAATAGTCGCCGACGCCACCCGCGATGGGGGCTTCCCGCCGCTGTTCATTGACCCGATTGATTTCGTTGGGCTTTACCAGCAAAAGGCGGCAGAAGCCGGCAATCAGCCGGCGGCTTCGACGAACTAAGTCGTCTCCGCCAACGCGGAGGATTCAGACGGCGACAGGCCATAGCGCGCAAGAACCTTGGCCAGAGTCGCCGTCGGCGCTTCGCCGCTCGTGAAGAGCGCGCGGCGTCCCCGCACTCCGACCGCTGGCTCGGATTTTATAGGCGCATCCGGTCCAAAGCTTCCGAAAAGCACCTGATCGACACGGCGGGCTATGGCCGGGGCGGGATTGATCCAATGGACCGGCCAGGGCGCTAGTCGCGCGAACTCCTCCGCCAGGAGGGGATAATGAGTGCAGGCGAGAACAACCGCATCGGTGCGCGCGCCCAATTCTTGCTGAAAACAGGGCGAGATTTCCGCAAGAATTTCAGCGTCCGAGACTTTTTCGCCATGCATGGCCCTCTCCGCAAACCTTGCGAGATTCCCTGAGCCAACCAGCGTCACGCCGCAATCGCCAGCGAATTCCTGGATAAGCCTTTGCGTGTAGTCGCGAGCCACCGTCCCAGGGGTCGCGAGCACGGAAATGAGCTTTGTTTCAGAGATTTGCGCCGCCGGCTTGATCGCCGGCACGGTGCCGACGAAGGGCAGTTTCGTCCACCGTGCGCGCAGTTGCGACAACACGAGCGTGGATGCGGTGTTGCAGGCGATCGCGACAATGCTGGAGACTCCGTGGAGATGAGCAACTCCATGACGGCGAGAACGCGCTCGACGAGTTCGCCTTCGCTCCAGGAACCGTAGGGAAACCCGGCGTCGTCAGCACAATAGACGAAATCAGCGTGAGGGCGGATTTTGGCGACCTCGGTGAAAACCGTGAGGCCGCCAAGGCCTAAGTCAAACACAAAAATCTTTGGAGCGCGTGTCATGATTGCGCGAGACTTCCCTGGCGGAATGGCGAATCTTCAATTCAATGGGATAAGACAGCTCTAGCCTTTAAAAAAGGCTTTGCGGAGGCTTCGTGAGGGCGGCGCGCTTGCGCCGGAGGCCGATGCGGGTGTATAGAACGATAAATTCCACCTCATAACGGTCATCCTCGGGTGATCGCGAATTGAGAGTGGGTCCAGCGAGGACCCGCTCTTTTTTGTTTGGTTAGGTCCGAAGCTCATCGAACCTTGCTGCAAAGGGTCCAAGACTTGATGCAAAACCCCGAACCCGTCATAGCCCCGCTCGACGAGCCCCGGCTCGTGGTCGAGACGGGCGTGGCCGCGCGCGTCGCGGCCCTGACAATTCCGGTGTTGGAGCAACTTGGCTACCGGCTCGTGCGGGCGCGTCTTCTGGCGCAAAATGGCCAGACCTTGCAAATCATGGCCGAGCGGCCGGATGGAACGATGACAGTCGCGGATTGCGAGGCCGCGAGTTCAGGCTCTCTCTCCAGAACTCGACGTGGCGGACCTTATCCCCGGCGAATATCGCCTGGAAATTTCATCTCCAGGGATCGACCGTCCTCTGGTTCGCGTCTCGGATTTCCGCCGCGCCATCGGCCATGAGGCCAAGATTGAGCTCGCTCATGCTCTTGAGGGCGGACGCAAGCGGTTTCGCGGCGAGATCATGGCGCTCGAAGGCGAGGGGCGCGACGCGATACTGACACTGGCGCGAAGCGACGCCCAGGCGGAAGAGGAGCGCACCGTCAGATTGCCCTTGCGCGACCTTGACGAAGGCAAGCTCATGCTCACCGAGGCTCTGATCCGCGCCTCCCTGCGTGCGGCGAAGGCCGGCGAAACGGATATTGAAGGCGAAGTTCCGCAAGAGGAAACGCCCGAAAACGAGCGTCCGCGGCGCGGTCCGGGGCGTTTCGCGATCAAGCCGAAGAATAGCCCAAATCAAAAGCCCAAGCCGCTGGTCCCCGCCGGTGTGCAGACCCATTTCAAGAAGGGAGGCGGAGGGGGAGCTTCGCGAGGCTGACGCCAGCGAGTTCGCTCATTCGCCATAAGGAGACGAGACAATGGCCGTCAGCGCCAACCGACTGGAGATTTTGCAAATCGCGGACGCCGTCGCACGCGAGAAGTCGATCGATCGATCGATCGTCATCGCCTCGATGGAGGATGCGCTGCAGAAGGCGGCTCGTTCGCGTTATGGTCAGGAGACCGAGGTGCGCGCCGAGATCAATCCGCGCACCGGCGAAGTGCGTTTTTCCCGTTTGATGCTCGTCGTGGATGAGATCGACAATGACGCCACGCAGATATCTATCGAGGACGCGCGCAAGCGCAATCCCGCGGCGCAGTCCGGCGACTGGATCTCGGAAACCCTGCCGCCTTTCGACTTCGGCCGCATCGCCGCACAATCCGCGAAGCAAATCATCGTGCAGAAAGTGCGCGAGGCGGAGCGCGACCGGCAATATGAGGAATTCAAGGACCGTATTGGGGAAATCGTCAACGGGGTCGTCAAGCGCGTTGAATATGGCAATGTGATCATTGATCTGGGGCGCGGCGAGGGCATCGTGCGGCGCGATGAAATGATTCCGCGCGAGACTTTTCGCCCCGGCGACCGTGTGCGCGCTTACGTTTACGACGTGCGCCGAGAGCAGCGGGGGCCACAGATTTTTCTCTCGCGAACCCATCCACAATTCATGGCCAAGCTGTTTAAGCAGGAAGTGCCTGAAATTTACGATGGCGTGATCGAGGTGAAATCGGTCGCCCGTGATCCAGGCTCCCGTGCGAAAATCGCGGTCGTGTCGAGGGACTCGTCGATCGATCCGGTGGGCGCGTGCGTGGGCATGCGTGGTTCGCGCGTGCAGGCGGTGGTCGGCGAGCTTCAGGGCGAGCGCATCGACATCATTCCCTGGTCGGCGGACGCGGCTACTTTCATCGTCAATGCGCTGCAGCCTGCCGAAGTCGTCAAGGTGGTTCTGGATGAAGACTCCAACCGGATTGAAGTCGTGGTTCCCGATGACCAGCTTTCTCTCGCCATTGGACGCCGCGGTCAGAATGTCCGCCTCGCTTCACAATTGACGGGCTGGGATATCGACATCCTGACCGAAGCCGAAGAATCCGAGCGGCGCCAGAAAGAGTTCGACGAGCGCACCCGCGTGTTCATGAATGCGATCGACGTCGACGAAGTGGTGGGGCGCCTGCTGGCTTCGGAGGGATTCCGATCGGTGGAGGATCTGGCGTTCGTGGACCTTGGCGAGCTCGCGACGATCGAAGGTTTCGATGAAGACACCGCGACGGAAATCCAAACCCGCGCGAAACTCTATCTAGAACGCGTTGAGGCCGAGAACGAGGCGCGTCGCAAGGAGCTTGGCGTCGCCGACGAGCTCAAGGAGATCGAAGGAATCACTTCCGAGATGCTTGTCAGGCTTGGCCAGAACGACGTGAAGACGATCGAGGATTTCGCTGGTTGCGTGCCTGACAACCTCGTCGGGTGGAGCGAGAAAAAGGACGGCGAAACAACCAAGTACGACGGCTTTCTAACGGGAATTGATCTCTCGCGAGAAGACGCGGAGTCGATGATCATGGCGGCGCGGGTGCGCGTGGGCTGGATCGAGGCTCCCGCGCCCAGCCCGGATGAAGGCGGGGCCGCCGGCGAGAACGCAGCATAAGGGAAAGCGACTGCTAAGTGACAGAACCCCATGCCCATGAGCGCACTTGCATCATCACCCGCCGGCAACAGCCGCCGGAGCGGATGATCCGTTTTGTGCGCGCGCCGGATGGGATCGTGACGCCCGACATCAGGGCTCGTTTACCGGGTCGGGGCGTCTGGGTGACGGCCAGCTCGGACCTTGTCCGCCGAAGCGGCGCGGAAGCAGGCATTCTCGCGCACGCTTAAGGTCAAGTCCGAGGCGGCGCCCACGTTGGCGCAGGATGTCGACAGGCTGCTCGAAATGGATTGCCTGCAGATGCTGGCGCTGGCGAACAAGGCCGGGCTGGTGGTCTCCGGCTTTGGCAAAGTCGCGGGCGCGCTGGAGCAAGGGGAGATCAATGTCCTCATCGAAGCCGTTGACGGCAGCGAGGATGGGCGGCGAAAGCTCTTGCAGAGCGCGAGGCGCGGAGAAGGGTTAACCGGACGGAACCCGAAAATCGTCGCAATTTTTACTTCGAGCCAATTGGATTTGGCGTTGGGCCGCACAAATGTGATACATGCAGGGCTTGCGGCGGGGGGGCCCACCGAGGCGTTTCTTTCGCGGTATATGCGGCTGGCTCTTTATCGGGGTGACTGCGCGGCGGATTTGGCGACTGGCGTGGGGCTCGGAACGCAGCTGTCTTCGTGTGAAGGCGCCGCAGAGAATTTGATGCGAATGGGTCAGACAGGCCCGGGATCGGAAACTGAATGAGCGAAACCGAGAACAGCGGCGAAAAAACCCTGACCGTGACTCCGTCGAAGACGCTGCATCTGAAGCAGCGCCCGACGGAGCAGGGCGGCATGGTGCGCCAGAGCTTCTCCCATGGCCGCTCCAAAGTGGTCGTGGTTGAGACAGTGAAGCGGCGCGCGCCGGGAAAGGTCGAAACGAAGCCCTCGGCGCCGGTCGTCGCCGCGCCAGCGCCCGTCGCCGCGCCGCCGCAAGCGAAGCCGCCGCAGGCGCCGAAACCGGAGGCGCGCGCGCCGCGTAACGCGGTTGGCGTTGTGCTTCGTGCGCTTACCGAAGATGAGCGCGAGGCTCGCGCCCGCGCTTTGGTCGATGCACGTGGCAGAGAAGAAGAAGACCGTCGCCGCGCCGAAATAGAGGCGAAGGCCCGGGGCGAACGCGAAGCGCGCGAGAAGGAAGAACGCTCGGCTGCTGATGCGCGCCGCCGGGACGAGGAAGATCGTCTGGCGCGCGAGGCGGATTCCAAAAGAAGATCCGAAGAGGAGGCGAGGCGCCGCTTGGCCGGCGAGGGGCCGTCGCCCGCCCCCGCCGCCGTGACGTCTCGGGCCGCGCCCGTCCGCGCCGCGGAGACAACTCCGGCCGCTGCGGCGGATACAAAGCGCGCCTTGACGCCGGCTCCTCGACGGCCTGCGGTTCCCGCCGCCGCTCCTGTGCCGCCGCGTCCGGCGCCGTCGCGCGGCGGGTTCAAGGACAGAGGCCGTCTCACAGTCACGACCGCCACCGCTGGCGGCGACGAGGAGCGCATGCGCTCCCATGCGTCCTATGTCCGTCGCAATCAGCGACTGATGAAGGGCCGGGTCGCCGAGCCCAAGGAAAAGATCACTCGAGAGGTAATCCTCCCGGAAACGATCACTATTCAGGAACTTGCGAACCGCATGTCGGAGCGCGGGGTCGACGTCATTCGCCTGTTGATGAAGCAGGGCGACATGCACAAGATCACTGATGTGATCGACGCGGACACCGCGCAACTGGTGGCCGAGGAAATGGGCCATACTGTGAAGCGCGTCGCGGAGTCCGACGTCGAGGAGGGGCTGTTCGACACCCCGGACGCCGGCGAGGATCTCGCTCCGCGTCCGCCTGTCGTCACCATCATGGGCCATGTCGACCATGGCAAGACGTCGTTGCTTGATGCGATTCGTCACGCGAATGTCGTTTCGGGCGAGGCCGGGGGCATCACTCAGCATATCGGTGCCTATCAGGTGACGGCGCCGAACGGCGCCGCGATCACCTTCATCGACACGCCTGGCCATGCGGCCTTTACGGCGATGCGCGCGCGCGGCGCCAAGGTGACGGATATCGTCGTGCTCGTCGTCGCGGCCGACGATGGCGTCATGCCGCAAACGATCGAGGCGGTCCATCACGCGCGCGCGGCGCATGTGCCGTTGATCGTCGCCATCAACAAGATCGACAAGCCCGACGCCAAGCCGGAACGCGTGCGCACGGAATTGTTGCAGCATGAAGTTCAGGTCGAAAGCCTTGGCGGCGACACGCTCGAAATCGAGGTTTCCGCCAAGCAGAAGCTCAATCTGGACAAGTTGCTCGAGCTGATCGCGCTGCAGTCCGAAGTGCTCGATCTTAAGGCCAATCCGGTTCGATCCGCAGAGGGCACGGTCATTGAGGCCCGGCTCGACAAGGGTCGCGGTCCTGTTGCTACCGTGCTTGTTCAGCGCGGAACGCTTCATGTCGGCGATCTCGTCGTCGCTGGGTCGCAATGGGGCCGGGTACGCGCTCTGCTCGACGACAAGGGGGCGGTGCGTCAGGAGGCTGGTCCGTCCTTCCCGGTGGAGATTCTCGGCTTCTCAGGAACCCCGGAAGCCGGCGACCGCGTGGCCGTCGTCGAGAATGAAGCCCGTGCGCGCGAGATCACCGAGTACCGCGAACGCCAAAAGCGCGACAAGCTTGCGGCGCGCGGCGGCTCGGCCCGCTCCTCGCTGACCGACATGATGAGCCAGCTCAAGACCGCCGGCCGCCAAGAGTTCCCGCTCGTCGTCAAGGGCGACGTACAGGGCTCGGTCGAAGCCATCCTCGCGGCGCTGGAGAAGCTTAACACCGACGAAGTTGCGGCGCGCGTCGTTCACGCGGGCGTTGGCGGCATTTCGGAGTCCGATATCTCGCTCGCGGAAGCATCCGGAGCTGCTGTGATCGGCTTCAACGTCCGAGCGCATAAGGAAGCGCGCGAGGCGTCCGAACGCGCTGGCATCGAAATCCGCTATTACAATATCATCTATAATCTCGTGGATGACGTGAAAGCGGCGATGTCTGGCCTGTTGGCTCCGACATTGCGCGAAACCATGCTTGGCAATGCGCAGATTCTCGAAGTCTTCGACATTTCGAAGGTCGGCAAGGTCGCGGGCTGCCGCGTCACCGACGGCACGGTCGAACGCGGAGCCAATGTGCGCCTCATCCGCGACAATGTGGTTGTGCACGAGGGCAAGCTCTCGACGCTCAAGCGCTTCAAGGATGAGGTCAAGGAAGTTCTGGCTGGCCAGGAATGCGGTATGGCCTTCGAGAACTACCAGGACATGCGCGCTGGCGACGTGATCGAGTGTTATCGCATTGAGGAGATCAAGCGCTCGCTATAGCGACGAGCGGTTGATCCTCGGGAGCATAGAGCGGTTTGTCGCCTATTGATCTGCAAAGGCGCTTTGCGCCTTTGCAGCAACAGCAGTCGAAGGCGGCGGGAAATTCGCCGCCGGTAGCGGCGCCAAGCCCCAAGCAACGCGGGCGAAGCGCTAACCCCTGAAATCCTTGGCGTCATCATGTCCAGAGCACACCACCAAAGCGGCGCCGAGCCGTCGCAGCGCATGTTGCGCGTCGCGGAACTCATTCGTCACGCCTCGGCTCAGCTTCTCGCGCGCGGCGAAATAAATGACCCCCTGCTGGAAAAGCACGTTGTCACGGTGTCGCGCGTCACGATGAGCCCGGACCTTAAGCTCGCGACGATCTATGTGATGCCGCTCGGCGGCGCCGACGAACCTGAAGTGTTGAAGGCGCTCGATCGCCACAAGAAATTCCTTCGCGGCGAACTGGCGCAAAGGATCAATCTGAAATTCGCGCCGGAGGTGCGCTTTCGCATCGACGATAGCTTCGACAATGTTCTCGCGAATCGACGCCTTGCTCAATTCGGAGAAGGTGCGGCGCGATCTGGAATCGTCCGGCGCCCCGGACGACGAACAGCAGGAAGACGGCGCCGCCTGATGAATCAACGCAAATCGAATCGCACCGTCGTCGACGGCTGGATCGTGCTCGACAAGCCTGTCGGCATGACGTCTACGCAGGCTGTCACCCGCCTGAAGCGGATCTATAACGCCAAGAAAGCCGGACACGCCGGCACGCTCGACCCCCTCGCTTCAGGCATTTTACCAGTGGCCTTCGGCGAGGCCACGAAGACGGTTCCCTTCGTGCAGGACGGTGAAAAGGCTTATCTCTTCACAGTCCGCTGGGGCGCCGAGACCGACACGGACGACTCGGACGGCAAGATTGTGCGGACCAGCGAGGCGCGTCCCGACGCGAGCGCCATAAACGCGCTGCTGCCGCGCTTTCTAGGGGACATATTGCAAACGCCGCCCCAGTTCTCGGCAATCAAGATTGCGGGCGAACGGGCATATGATCTGGCGCGCGAAGGCGAGCATGTGGAGCTCAAGGCGCGACCGGTCACCATTCACCGGCTCGAAATTCTTGAGACCACGACGGACGAAACCATGCTGGCGATGGAATGCGGCAAGGGGGCATATGTTCGTGCGATCGCACGCGATCTCGGCCGATTGCTGGGTTGCTTCGGCCATGTGACGACGCTGCGTCGCACTCGTGTTGGCCCGTTTGTCGAAGACGACAGCTTCACCTTCGACGAAATCGAAGTGGAGGGGGCGGCGGCACAGGCGCTGCAGTCCGTAGAAGCCGGCTTGACCGAACTGCCCTGCGTTGTGGTTGACCGAGATTCGGCGGCGCGTCTCAGGCGCGGCGGCTCACTGATACTGCGGGGCCGAGATGCGCCTGCGGGCGGAGTGATTTACGCTGCTTGCGGCGGCGTGCCGGTTGCCTTCGGCGAGGTCGTCGAAGGGGCGCTGGAGCCTTCTCGCGTTTTCAATTTGCCTTTTTAAGCTCAAGCATGAACGCGTGATCCCTTTCACGGGGATCACGCTTTTGTTGATGTCAGGCAGCCGTCTGCTGGATCGCCGAGAGTGTCCAGGCCTCCGGCGGGGCTCCGGCTGGACGGCGGAAAGTCCAGATCTCCGTCGCCTGCGTCGGCTGCGCGGCGTCGCCGGAAACGGCCTTGCCCGTGGCGCGATCCTCCATCACGTCGACCAGAGCGAATCGCATCGCGACCGTGGCGTATTCATCAGGGCCCTCGCGCCAGGCTTCCGAAAGGTCGCCCTGTAGGAGCTTGACGCCCGAAATACGGTTGACGACGCCCTTTTGCCGGTTCGCGGCCAGCTCTTCGTTGAAGTAGCCGACCATCTCCGAAGTGGCGAGCCGGCCGAGCGCGGCGCTGTCTTCGCGGCTATAGGCGTCCTGAGTCTGCGCGAGCAGGCGTTCGAAGGCGGGAAAATCCTCTGCGGACAGCCGAAGCGGCGAGGGCCTCGGCGGCTGTTGCGGCGCCGTCCCAAAACCAAATCCCCCGGCGCCGCCGCCAAATCCGCTTCCGCTCGTGAACGCGGCCATGGTCGGCTTTGGCCGGGCGCTCGCTCCGGCCGTCGCCGCGTTGCGGCTCTGCCACCAGCTGAATGCGAATCGAGCCAGCAAGGCGACCAACGCCAACTGGAACAAGAGCCCGAGGAAGGAGGCGAAACCCTCAAGGCCGCCAAAGAAGCCGTGGCCGCTCAGGAGCCCGAACAGGCCCGCGCCCAGCAGACCGCCAGCGAGGCCGCCCAGCAGGCCGCGCCCAAAGCCTCCCCCCGCCATCCCCATCCTCGGGCGCGGCATTGCCGCCCCCGGGTTAAATCCCGGTTGCTGCGTGGCGGTGGGCGGCGGCGTGACCGAGCGCTGGATTGGCGCGGCGGTCATCGGCGCGGTCGAGGTCGCTGGCGGAGCAGAGAAAGTGCGCGAGCCACGGCTGCCTGCGTTCAGGTTCATCTTGGCTTCGGCAAGCGCCGGCGCCAGAGCAATCAGCGCGGTTAGCGCGAGAATTTCAAAATAGCGGCGCATCCGCGCCATGAGCGATGACATTTCTGGACCCCAATGTTCGCGAGCTCGGCCCGCAGTCGGCCGTGTATATAGGGAGCGCCACCTTCCTGCACAAAGAGGCGACCTGCAAATCTTCTAAACGCATGGACGCGGCGGGTCGAAGCGATTAAATCGACCGATGCGACAATATCTCGATCTCCTTGACACAGTCCTGCGCGAGGGCCGGCGCAAGGAAGACCGCACCGGAACCGGAACGCTGTCGGTGTTTGGGCATCAGATGCGCTTCGATCTGGCGCAGGGCTTTCCGCTCGTCACCACGAAGAAATTGCACCTGAAGTCCATTATCCACGAGCTGCTGTGGTTTCTGCGCGGCGAGACCAATATCGCCTATCTGCGCGAAAACGGCGTGACGATCTGGGACGAATGGGCGGATGCGCGGGGTGAGCTGGGGCCGGTCTATGGCCAACAATGGCGTTCCTGGGCGGCGCCGGACGGGCGCAGCATCGACCAGCTCGCCGGCGTAGTCGAGGAAATCAAGCGCAACCCCTTTTCCCGCAGGCTGATCGTCAGCGCCTGGAATCCCGCCGATCTCGACAGAATGGCGCTCGCCCCCTGTCACTGTCTGTTCCAGTTCCACGTCGAAGAGGTCGAGGGCTCCAGGCGGCTGTCCTGTCAGCTCTATCAGCGCTCCGCCGACGTCTTTCTCGGGGTTCCGTTCAACATTGCGAGCTATGCGCTTCTAACGCATCTGATCGCGCGGGCAACCAACTGTATTCCCGGCGATTTCGTTCACAGCTTTGGCGACGCGCACCTCTATCTCAACCACATCGAACAAGCTCGCGAACAGCTTGCTCGCGCGCCAAGGCCTCTCCCGCGTCTGACGCTGGCCCCCGCGTCCTTGTTTGAAACGCGCTACGAGCACATTCGCATCGAGGGATACGATCCCTGGCCGGCGATCGCCGCGCCGATCGCCGTCTGAGAAGGTTGTTTCATGTCTCCACAACTTGTCGCCGTCGTCGCCGTCGCCCGCAATGGCGTGATAGGCGCCGAGAACGGCCTGCCATGGCGCGTTTCCAGCGATCTCAAGCGTTTCAAGTCGCTGACGATGGGGAAGCCACTCATATTGGGCCGACGCACCTTCGAATCACTGCCGCAGCCGCTTCCGGGCCGGCGCATTGTCGTGTTGACGCGGGATTTGGGCTTTTCCCGTGACGGCGTCCTCATCGCGCATGACCCCGCGGAGGCGCTTGACCTTGCTCGCCACGCTGCAGAAGCAATGTTGACCAAGGAAATCATCGTCGGCGGCGGAACCGAGATTTTTCGTCTCTACCTTCCTCAGACCCAGCGGATCGAACTCACCGAAATCGCGCTGGAGCCCGAGGGAGACGCGTTCCTTCCCGAAATCGACATGTCGCAATGGCAGGAAATATCCCGGCAGAATCCGCCCCGGGGCCAAAGGGACGAGGCGGATTTCGCCTTTGTCACGCTGGAGCGGCGCAAGAATTGACCTTGTAATGAAGCGGCCCGCGAAACTTGTGTTGCAGCCGCCGCGCCGGAAAGCTATATAGCGGCGCGGAAGCGAAAGGAGCTTCCGCTAGGTCTTGCCGCCAGCGGCGGGCTTATCGCGGCTCGAAGTCGCAATGTCGGAGTGTAGCGCAGCCTGGTAGCGCACCTCGTTCGGGACGAGGGGGTCGGAGGTTCGAATCCTCTCACTCCGACCAACTTAACCTGCAAAAAATTGATTTTATTCAGCTTAAGTTTTAGTGGTGCGTCGCGGTCTTACAATTGGTCTTACAATCGAGCGGCGCTTGGGGCGGATTTATACGGATGAAGGCGGACGACGTGGCCTTAGTGGCTCGCAAAATTGTCCCGCGCGCGCTTGGCCTGTAAATCAGTCGGAGCCACATCGTCACCGATCCCGCGAGCCTTTTTGTAGTTCCGCAAAATCTTCCGCGCGAGAGCGGATAGGAAGAACTCCCTCCCGCCGATTGACCCGGGTTGATTTTGATTGATTGTTTTTCAATCCCGCCCTCGCACGGGCGGTTAAACTTCGTGGAAACTTGTTGAAACTTTTTCCCGCGCGCGCGTTGGCGTGGCAAACTTCTATCAAAAGAGCGGATCGACCTTAGCATAACTTAGCTCTTCGAGGCGACGACGATTCAGGCGAAGCGTGGGCCATACAAAAAGGGAGATAAGCAGTGACTCTCTATCGGAATTCCAAGATCGACACCTATACGGCGGAAGGTCTTGATGCGGGACATCCCTGCGAAGTCAGGATTGCAGAAGATTTTGTCGTGGTTTCCTACAAGATAGACGATGGTTTCGTAATTTATGAGGGACGAGAGACCGAAAAAGGGCACTACGCGTTGTCGGCCAAAGCCACAAATGGCAAGGCGACCCTCCATAAAATTCCCGATGAGGACATTTTGGAAGGGTCATGGCTGGAAGGCGGGTATGAAGGAATGTGGCGCATCGAGCTTGAGGAATAAATTTCAAATGGACCAACTACCGACGGCAGGCATTTACGGGAGCGCCTCTTGAAAGTCCCTCGCGCGCGCGCACCTTGTAGCGAAATGCTCGCTCACGCATGACCACCTTTCCGACCTGTTCGAATGCCGTTTGAAACCGGCTTTTGATTTTCCTTGATTCCTTTTTCAGTTCTACCCTCGCGCGGGAAATTGAGACTGCTTTGAAAGCAATGACTAAGCCTCGCGCGCGCGTGCGCGTATTTGTCTCGAAATTTCGCCCGAACCCTGACACCACTCAACATCAGATCAACAGAATTTTGATTATTTTCAGTCAATTGCCGTCGTTCGTGCGGGGTACCGTTTGCAAAGGCGTTGAATTTCGATTGATTGTTTTTCAATCCCCGCATGACTGCATTACAAAATAGCCCTCAGAAGATGACCACGACCCTAACATTACTTAACAATGCCGGCCCCATGGGGAAGCGACAAAATCCTTTCGCGTGTGCTTGGCATCAAACCCCTGTGCGCCGGGAGCATTTCCGCTTCCTGAGGAAGTGCGGCCGAGGCGAACTAAAGTTTGCGATCGTCCGCCCGTGACCCTGAGCGGACCCTCTGGCTGATATTTCGCTTTGGAATGCACGCATACTGCAATGTCGACTTTGCATGAGCCTCCAACCACACGCGATCGAGTCCCGGGAGGAGAGTTCGGCGCCTTGGGCGACACCTCGACGCCGGCCGACCCGAGCGTGGTGCAGGATTTGATCGGAAACAGACTGGAAGCGTGAGGCGGCGCTTGACCAGCGCCGCCCGCATTTCTCGGCGCGCCTATTTGACGAGATGCATCGGCGCGGTGGTGAGAGAGTTGAAGATCGAGGACACGGCGGTCGTGATGTCTTTCGATGTGGTCGCCTGAAAGGCCAGATTGGACGACGAAGCGCAGGCCGCCATGTTCGTCTGGAGCGACGTCATGAACCCCGGATAGTTCTGCATGTAATAGACGCGCCAGTCGTAATACTGCGAGTCCGTCGGCGCCGTCGGGGTCGGATTGTCCATGATATAAGTGGTGTAGAGCGTCACGATTTTCGCTCCGGTGGCCTGCGTCACCGCCTGACACCAGCTTGGAGTGATCGGCGCGAGCTCGAAATTGCCGCCATTCACCGGATCGGGAATGCAGGGCGGAGGGTTCGGCGTGCCCGTCGGCGTGACATAGGGCGCCGTTCCAAGTGGGCTGGAGCCCGCCGTCGCATTGGGGTAGCACAGCGTTCCCGTCTGCGCCGCGCCGACGGACCAGTGATCGGAATTGTTCTGATCGCCAGTCAAAAGGTTATAGTTGGCGTCGAGCGCGTAACTATAGACATTGTTGGCGTTGGCGACATTGCCCACATTGCCGTTATAGAGGCTGTTGGAGGCGCCGGGACTGGAGCTGCCGACAATGTTCGAGCCGTTATAGTTGCTGGTGCAGGTCTGCTGGCACTGCTGATGGCAACCGTTCCAGTAGCCCCCACATTGATTGTTATCCTGATCCCAACCCTGCTGCCAGCCGCCGCACTGATTGCCCCAATTATCCACGCATTGGCATTGCTGCTGGCAGACTGGCTGGGGAGCGGGCGTATAGGTGTTCGCAAGAGGATTGGCGTTGTCGTAAAGCCCGTCGGAGATGAGCACAACATAATTCAGCGGCGCGCTGGAGGAGCTTCCGTCCCCATTGTTCCCGATCTGCGTCTGGACCTGTTGCAACGCGGTTTGCAATGAGGTTCCGCCACCGCCGCCAGCGCTGGCGCCAGCAATATCGAGCGTGCTGATGGCGGTGGTGAGAGAAGAGTAGCTGTTCGTCAGCGACTGAACGGTCTGGAAACTGTTGTTGAAGGTGTAAAGCGCGATCTGGATGGTCTGGCCATTGGCGGCCGTGACTGTCTGCGCCTGGGTGATCAGATTGGTGAGCGCGGTCTTGATCACGTCGATGCGCAGATTGAAGTTTTGTTGATGCGCATAGGTCACGCCATCGACGATCGACACGCTTTGCGAAGGTCCGCGGCAGGCGTCGGTCGACGTCGTGTAGGATGCGACGCCAGAGTGGCAGGCGAAGGAGCATTGCAGCGAACTCGAAGACATGCCCGTGCGGTCAGTCTCGTCGGCGCCGACACCCATGGACTGCGACGTATCGACGAGAAGATGCACATTGATGTATTTGATCGCATTTCCGGAGGAGTTCGTGAGCTGCGAACTTGACTGTGCCGTGGCGGAGATCTGCACCGACGGGATTTGGGCGAGCTTCATGATCGCCGACTGCACCGAGCCCCCGGCGCTCACCTGCCAGGCGCCGTTGCCGAGGTCCGTCTCCGTGACCTGCACATTGAGCCCGGAAGCGGATGAGCCAAGATTGGCGGTGACGGTGTTGGTCGCAAGCAACTGGCGCTGCGCGGAAGTCAGATTGGGCTGCATCCCGACTTGCAGAGCGGCGGCGTCCACGGCGCTTTGCAGATGAGATTTCGCCATTGTTGCGCGACCGTAATCGATCGCAACGCCCAGCAGCAAAACCAGCGGGATCGCGATAAGACCAAAGATTATGGCGACGACGCCACCGCTCGCCCTGCCAAATTCTCCGCCTGACCGTCGCATTGAGCGAAGCAGCTCCGAAACGCGGGAAGCCAATCTCGGCACGAGCATCTCCTATCATTTTACCGCGCCGGCGCAGCGCAGTCATTTTTAACGCAATTGGGCTGGAATCCCGCAAACCACACAAATCAACGCATGCGATCCAAGCGCGGAATTACAAGTTGGGCGCGAATAGCTTCAACATTGTAAACAGCGATAAAAGATATTTCATTGATATGGCTTAGTTCAAGATTATTGGCCTCGCAATTGTCACGAACTGGCACCCAGCAGCCACCTAAGGATGGTTTTGTTGCGGCGGCAATTTGGGGTTCAACGGACGCGCCGGCGCAAGACGATCACGGGTGAAGATGATCCGGAACGGTCATTCGTGGACCGCCATCGAAATAAAAACGCCTCGGATCGTTTATTGGCCGACAACAGAGATTTTCGGCGGCTGCCAAGTCTGGTTCACAATATCATCGGCCGGTAGATACGTGCGAAGGACAAGAAAAAATGCTTCTTCGGGCGCGGGCAGCCAGTTGCTTTCCTTATCTGAGCCAGGCGAGTTTTTTTGTACGTAGATAGTCAAGCCGCCGTCTGCGTCGGGCCTCATTCCACTGCGGTCGCCTACAGAATACCGATTGATCGGATTGGCGACGAGATTGTATTTTAAATTATACATCGTCACAGACCAGAACGCCTTGACCTTCGGCTCGCCACCTTTGGCGAAGTGGATCACGTAGCGGTTTTTGCCGCTTAGGGGCCTTCCTTCACCGTCCACTGAGACGTTCAGGTAAGTCGCCTCAATGGGGTCGTTGACCACAAAACCTGCGGCGGGCTGGACGGCGCGCATCAACCAATCCCGCGTCGGTGTCAGCCGTCCTGTCGCTCGCGGCGGATAGTTCCAGCCGTTGACCTCTTTCTGTCCATAGCCAGCAGCAAATGCTCCGACAATGATCTTGCGTCCATCGACAGCCGCCCTCTCAAGACCCTGCTTTGTGCTCTTGTCCAGAGCGTCAACATCGAACCCTGGCCCGACGCCAATGCGAGCAAATGAATGGAGCATATCCGCGTCGCGCGGATCAGGGGGTATTTCCAGCATGGCGCGATTGATCGTCCGCCACTCATTGAGGGGATCACCGTCGCGGCTCAAAGGCTCCCAAATTTCCGCGCTCTTGGGCGTAGTTACTTTCGCTTTGCCCCATTGGGAGAGCGGCGTGAGCTTGTATTTGTCTTGGATGGCGTGAGCTGCCGCTAGGTCGGAGGCGTCTCTCACGTAAGTGCGCACCAAGACGAAAGCCCATGGCGTGGATGAAGGCGGCAGCGCCGTCACCCCAGCCGGTAGTTTCCCCTTCCAGCCGGGACCGACAATCGCAAAGTTTCCAGCACTGTCTCCCGTCGCCCTTGTTCCGACATAGGCAAAATTGTCATCCATGAAGTCAGCAAGCTCGACTGAATGATACCGGTCGGAGATTTCCGGCACAGTCAGAATGACGGGCTCGTCCTTGAGATAAACCCATGCGCGCGAATACAGGGTGTCGTTGTTCGGCGCGCCGCCGGTCAGGTGGCTTGCATCCTCCAGCTTCCGCACATGATCGAAGCGGTCCGCCTGATGGTCGACGGGCTCACTTCGCGTCCACCTTGCTTCCGCCATGTAAGACCATGGAAAAGCGTATATGTATGCTTGCACGCCTAGCGTGTAGGCATTCTGTTCGCGCCAGTCGAAGCGTGGGCTTTCCTCTGCACTCGCCGCCAATGCGCACGCTAGACCCGCGATGAACAGGACGGCGGCGAGGGTGCGCGGCAAAGCGCGGAGGACTGGATTTCGCATAAGCACCTTGCCTTTTCCGTGAGCGGGACCGGCGCCCCTTATAGCCCGTTTCTGAATGATTGTTCGCATGAACCTCGCTTGTCGTGATGTAACCGTGCGCAATGTCCGCACATGGCGCATGGAGGTCATTCGAACGGCCTCCGATAATCCCTTCTTGACGTCCGCAGTCCGGGGTATCGCTGCCATTCCCGGCCCGCGTTCATATCTCGCATCCAAACCTCGCCTTCACCGCAGCATCGAAAAAGTCTTCCTCTCGCCAAACTCCCTCCATTAGCCTCTCATAGGTTCGGGCGTGCATTCCCTTCGGACGGGGCAAAAACCCCGGATCGTCGGTTTTCAATTTCGCGAGCGTCTTGTCCCGTCGCCGCAAGGATCGATCCAGCGGACATTCGCGTTGCGAATTAAACGCAAGACGATAGGCGTGGCGGGAAAAAGCGCCCGAAGCCCCGATATAGAGATGCGCGACGCGCCGGCCCGTGCTTGGGCATATGGCGAGCCAGCGCACGCCGCCAAAGCGACAAGGGGAGGGCTCTAGCCGAATGCGTTGCTTCATGGGCGAGCCGTTCAGCGTGTATTCCAGGGCTAATACAGCGGCGTATTCATCGCCTTGAACGCTGGCGCCGATCGAAGCCGTTGTCTTGCCCTCAAGGCTCCAACCCCACGTAAAGCCTGCGCCTCGTTGCTTCAGGCCATAAACCGCGATTTCATGAACGGAAAATCTCCGCAAGTCGCCGGTTGTCGAGCGCCGGCCATTCATGAGCCATCGTGTCATCGAAGGGTTAGGCCAGCTCATTTCGCTCCTTTTTCATGCATCGAAATCCCTTGGCAAATTCTCAGGCGTCTTTCTGGCCGCAACTGTTAATAAAGTTGAAAAACAGCATAGCGGGGTGCGTGCTGAATTTCGACGCGAACACGATTTCGGTGGCACTTTGAGAAAAAACACGTCCCTACTTTTCGGTGTCCACCGTCCCTGCTTTCCGGGACAGCGGGCAGCCCTTTTGGCCCTTTTCGGTTCGCGGAATAGGTGTTTTGCCGTCCCTACTTCCGGGACATCTATAATATTCTGCCTGCTAGGAATGTTCGGCCATTGTTGTCCGGCCCAGTTCCGCCAATCATTGGTGGCCGGCATTTCGAGCGTGCCGTAAAAGGTCAGGCGGTAGAGCAGGGGCGGACGCAATGCGCCTGTCGCCTCGCCGGGACTCACTTCGATAAGCCCTCTTTCTTCAAGCTCGCGAATAGCCGGCGTCAGGCAATCTTTCGTCACGCCCCAAACGTGAAATTGACGCGCCGAAACGCGAAGATTGCCGTTCTCAAGCCTGTTGTGACGAAAATGCTCGCAAACCAAACGATCGATGAGGCGCCGCGCGTTGATCGAAAGCGATTGCCAGGCATTGCTTTCGAGAACCTCAAGCCCAATGAACGCCCACGGGGCATCCTTCGGCGGATTGATACGGGCGCGCTCGCGCTTGTCCGCGAGCTGCCCTGTGCTTCGCCCCGTGGCGTTGTGACGATAGCGCGCCATCGCACGGATCAGGATTAAACAAGGCGATTGGCGTTCACCTCAAGCAGCGCCTGAAGGCTTTCACGCAAGATCAGGCGCCGCCCGCCGATCTTGACGGCGCGGAGCTTGCCGGTCTTCAACAGTTCGTAAATTGTCGAGCGGGAGAGGCCGGATACGGCGACGGCTTCGTTGACACGAAAGGCGAGTTTCTCTTCGGGGCGAACATGGGCAGCATTTTGAGCCATTTAGCGAACATCCTTGAACAACCACGGGAGCGTGGGGCCAAGCATGAATGGCATAAGACGCGCGCGAACAATAAGGGAACGAAGGCATTCCCCTGCGCCGACATATTTCCCCCGGGGAAAAGGAACATGGTCGCGACACAGCCACGCGCCCCGGGGTAAATGAGGCGGATCAAAGCGGGCATTCGATCCCCCTCCTTTTGCAATATTCATCAATTGTTTTCTTATCCCAACGTTTGGTCGTCGGGTCGAAATCTAGTCTAGCCCATCGCTCGTTTATCGTCTCGACAGGCGGCGTTAAATCTTCAGCGATAGCGAGCATTACGGCGTGAGCAAAACGCGCAAAGGGTCCGACCGTTGATTTTGATCGACCACATTTTTTGCCTAAAACATGGTAATAGACGACAGATAATGATTTTAAGGACTCGTTGCCAGTAGCATAATTCTTGAAAACATCGATATTGTCATAACCTCTTGCAAACATGTATTCGTGTATCTCAACTCTTTCAAGAAATTTCTTTATTAAGAATAATACTTTTAGTGTGACGCCGAACCTTTTAAAGGTCGTGCTTAATATCACACCTTTCTTTCTGAACAGTATTACGTTCCAAAACTTACCCGTAAGCTCAACATCATCATTGAAGGTGGCTAATCTTATTGCAGCATTAATATGCCACAATATTTCAGAAACTCTCCGACGAGCTTCTCTAGCGGTTGGTAACGGAAAATAGTAGTCTAAATCATTGAACGCCTTATCGGCCACCATCTCACAAAAAAATATCAGCCTGTCGGCAAGTTCGCCTTCAGGTAAGCTGATAGATCGCAAGATCGCAGCTCTTTTTCTGGACCGAAAACGAAAACGTCTTCCGTCTCAACGACAGAGCCCTCTTCACTTGGGGTCTCTTCCGCGTCCATTTCCTCACTCCGCCGGTTCCAAACTCTCGCTGGTCGGCTCTAAAATATCCAGCGCGGGAAGGCCGCGCACGATGCGCATGGTTTCGAGGCTCACCGTGATCACGCGGCAGAACAGGTTGAGCGGGTATGCAGGGTCGCCCACCGTTTCATTGGCGTAGCGGTTGGCGTCGTTCTCTATGCCGCTCGCGGCGTCGCTCTTGACGCATTGGCGCTCCATTACCCAATCGAGGGCGCTCTTTCCGTTGACGACGTAATCATAGGCCTCAAGCGGAATGTTGCTGATGGTGATGCGCGGATTATAGATCACGGTCGATTTGTCCACCGCGCCGCGCTTGCCGGCGAATTTCATTTTCTCGACGCGGAAATAGGCCACGGGGTCGGCGATATGAGCGAGGCGCAAATCGCCCTCGGCGATGGTGACGGGATAGGGCTCGACGGTCTCATAGCCGACATGTAAATCGCCCAGGGCGCGACCCGCTTCCACGAAGGCCCAAAAATCCGCCGCGCGCTTCATGAGCGGAATGCGCGGCAATTGCTTCGCGAGATTATTAGCGTAGCGCTCGCGATAGTCTTGCGAGTGCAACAGGCCATAGACGTAATGGAACAGGTCGTCTTTCGCGATTGTCTCGCCGGAATAGGCTTCGAGGAAATGCGCCAGTCCTTCGTCGGCGATGGCGTCGCGCCGCTTGTAAGCGGAAGTTTCGCCTCCTTGCCAAGCGAACAAACCTCCTTTATCTTCGGATTGTAACGGTTCATATAGATAGCGCGGGAAACATTGACCTTTTTCTATTGTGTCGGAATTTGGGATTGCGTCGAGCATGAGCGCTGAAAATCCGCTCCTTGCGCCAATGCCGGAAACCGAAATCACCCGGTTCTCAAATCCTGCCGCAGGAAAAATGCGAGGAATTTGTGATACTACCTCGTTCAGTTTGCGGTCGAAATAGAACCATTGGCGCTGAAACGGTCGATAGACGGTCGGTGCCGCGCGATCTTGGGAAAAAGCAATCTGTTCTCGCTTGCCAAGACTAGCCTTCAAGGAGCGCGACCAACTGATTTTCGCAGCATCGCCGATGACGAAACGATCGACAAAATCCTCCCGCGCCTTCGTATTTACAAAATTCGGCGCGGTCACGGTGAAGCGCGCAACCTCGTCCTTATAGACGAAAATCATCGCCCGCATATTGGCGAGCATCGCCTCCCTGCTCGAATTCACGCACCATGCGTCGCGCTTAATATCTAAGCCTAAAGAGTGCGCAGTGAAAAGCTTGCGCTTCTCCTTGCTTTCCTTGTCGCCAATGGCAAGAAATTGGTAGAAACGGTTGTCGCGGTGGTCTAGCCAATCGCCGTATTCGTCGGGCTGAACGGTCGTCCAGCCTTTTGCGTTGGTGACGCCATCAAGCCCATGAAAGCGAGCGAGACGGGCAAGCTTGTCCGCCCGCGACAGGTCGTCGCCAACGTTATGCACGAAAATACTTCCGCGCTCTTTCGCCGCCGGATTGTTCACAAAGAGCGTAATTGCAATGCCGGTCATGCTGGCTTGACCAAAGATATTTTCTCCTTCGCGTGCGCGGCCTTTCGACAGCATGTTTTTGCGAATGTCGCCGCGTAAACGAACGATGTGAATGCTGGTGAATTCATCGGCGAGGCTGCGACGCATTCCCTCGGAGAAGGATCGTTCAATCCAGGCCGAGCCAGACACAAAGGCCATTACCCCGCCTGTCTCCTTCAGCCGGTCGCCGCCCCAGCGGATCGCCCGAATATAGCTGTCGTAAAGCGCGTTTTTATTTGTTGCATCCGACCGCGCCGCATAAGTTTCGCGGATGCGCTGGTCGAGATGCGGATAGGCGACATTCGCGGCGTTGTCGTTTTGACTTCTCTGTCCCGTCGAATACGGCGGATTGCCGATAATCACCTTGATCGGGAGTTTCTTTTGCCGCGTGCGGCGCGACGAATTGTCGGCCATCATGCCGGATACAAGGTCTTCCTTTTCGTACATTTGAAACGTATCAGTGAGGCAAATGCCCGGGAAAGGCACATAGTCCCCGCCGGCGATTTCATGATAGGCGGCCTCGATATTGATGGCGGCGATGTAATAGGCCAGGAGCACGATTTCGTTGGCGTGAATCTCTTCCCGGTATTTATGCGCCAATTGCTCTTTGGTAATCAGGCCCGATTGCAACAGCCGCGTGATAAAAGTTCCCGTTCCGACGAAGGGGTCGATGATGTGAACGCCCTCGCTTCCGAGCGTCTGGCCAAATTCGGCGCGCAAAACTTCGTCCACCGATTTGATGATGAAATCCACCACCTCAACCGGAGTATAGACGATACCCAGCTTTTGCGTAAGTTTTGGAAACGCCGTGCGGAAAAATTTATCGTAAAGCTCGACAACGATTTTTTGCTTGGCGCTCGCGTCCTCAATGCCCGCTGCCCGCATTCTCACGCTGTTGTAAAAGCGCTCCAGCGATGCGGCTTCCTTATCGAGGCTTTGCCGGTCCATTACGTCCAGCACGCCTTGCAGCGCCCAACTCACGGGATTATGCGCGGCGAAGCTGTAACCTTCGAACAGCGCGTCAAAGACGGGGCGCGTGATCATATGTTGCGCCAGCATTTCCACAGCTTCGTCTGAGGTGACGCTATCGTTCAGATCGTCGCGGATTTCCGCCAGGAAGGCCTCAAAAGCCGCGCGTTCCTCGCTTCCCGCCGCCTCAACCGCCGCCTTGATGCGCGTCACATGCACTTCGGCGATGCGGGCAACGTCTTTCGCCCAATCTTCCCAATAGGTGCGCGTCCCGCATTTCTTGACGATGCGCGCCAAAATGGCCTTGGCGAATTCGTCGAAAACCAAGCCCAATTGCTCGCCGTCGCCGCGCTTGTCGGCGGGCAGGGCGTCGCCTGGCTCAACATCGCCAGCGCCGCCGCCCTTACCAATGTCCAAACCCGTGCGACATGCTTCCGAGCGCGCGGGCAGGCTGTTGGTGACGGCGACGATTTCGATACGGTCGCCGGGGTCGGCGCCAAGGTCGATTTTGTTGATTGTCGCGTCGAGCCTGTCGTCATGGGCGCGCAAGGCGTTCAGGATTTGCCAGACGACTTTGTATTTGTCGTTATCGTCGAGCGCCTTTTCCGGCTCGACGCCAGCGGGAACGCCCACCGGCAAAATGACATAGATGCCGTAATGGCCCCGTCCCGAGCCTGATGGCGAAGGGCGGTGGCTTGTCCCCCGTGTCAAGATGAGCGGGGTCGCGGTTGAGGCCGACCCTGAACACAGGGGGTCGGAGGACAAGTCATGGTACATTACGCCGGAATCGACGTGTCATTGGAACTTTCGAGCGTCTGCATTGTGGACGCGGCGGGTAAAATCGCGCTCGAGGGGAAGGTCGAAAGCCATCCCGACGCGATTGTCGCCTTCATGCGCAAGACAGGACTTGCGATCGAGCGGATCGGGCTGGAGGCGGGGCCGCTGTCTCAGTGGCTTCACGCCGGCCTGACTAATGGCGGTTTCGAGACGGTTCTGCTGGAGACCCGTCACGTGAAGGCGGCGCTTTCGGCGATGACGGTCAAGACGGATCGTCGCGACGCGCGCGGTATCGCGCAGCTTCTCCGGATGGGCTGGTTCCGCCCGGTTCATTGCAAATCGCCGGGCTCCCAGGAAGTGCGAGCATTGCTCGTGGCGCGCAAGCAACTGCTTGCCAAACTGCTGGACATCGAATTCAGCATCAGAGGCATTTTGCGCGGCTTCGGGCTGAAGATGGGCGTTGTGACGCGCACGGGTTTCGAGGCGCGCGTGCGGGAGTTGTGCGCCGGCCAGGCGATGTTGGAGCAAATCGCCGAGGCGGTACTGGCGGCGCGCGCCGCTTTGCGGAAGGAATATTCGAAGCTGCACAAGACAATGCTGGCGCTCGTGCGGCGGGACGAAATTTGTCGGCGACTGATGAGCGCGCCGGGCGTGGGGCCCCTCGTGGCGATCACCTTCAAGACGGCGATCGACGATCCGGCACGGATCCGAAAATCCAAAGGCGTTGGCGCGTTGTTGGGGCTGACGCCGCGAAAATATCAATCCGGAGAGACGGACGTGACGGGCCACGTCTCCTGCGTCGGCGACACGATGGCGCGCACCGCGCTTTATGAAGCGGCCAACGCCATATTATCGCGCATCACGCGTTTCTCGGCGCTGAAGCGCTGGGGAATGGATGTCGCCAAACGGCGCGGGACGACGCGGGCCAAGGTGGCGGTGGCCCGCAAACTCGGCGTCATTTTGCATCGGATGTGGGTCGACGGAACGAACTTTCGCTGGACAAAGGAGACGTTGCCGGCAGCCGGGCCTGCCAACGCGTGAACGTCGCAGAAAAGAGAATTCGAGGCGGTCCTTTCCGAGGGCTGTTTCGTTCGGGGTCCCGTCGCCGGGACGATGGAGAGGGTGAAGCCGTAAGATGGGCAGTGGGCGTCACATGACGGACCACGCGCCGTTAGATAGGCTCACCTTTTCCTCTGATCGCATCATGTGGCGACCTTCGCGTCGACCACGGACGGAAGCAAGAGACCGGCGATGAAGACGACGGATACGGATCGCAGGCGCCGCGCTTGCTACGGCGCTAGAGCGCGTGCTCGCGCGGCGCGCCAGAGATTGAAGAATTTGACACATGGGACTTGACGCCGAGGGGGCCATTACGGAAGCCCGTCTTATTCACCCAGCGGCTTAATTTAGCTGGCGGATGTAGCGTAAGATATTGATTTAGTGTATGGATTAGTTGCTTACACCGATCCTTCACGCCATCACATCGAAGCCACACCCGCCATGCTCGACGATAGCCTTCTCCCGTTCTCGTTTCCAGCCGTTTGCCGCAAGAAGATCACCGCCGCGTTCGACGGTGGGCGCATCACCTCGGACGCCGGCGTGATGCTGTTGGGGCAAGCCGAGCGTCGACTGGGCGTGGCGGGCAAGCTCGCGGCCGTCGTCGCCGATCCGCGCAATCCCTTGCTGATCACCCATTCTCTCGACAGCATTTTTCGTGCGCGCATTCTGGCCATCGCCTGCGGCTACGAGGATGCGGACGACCTCGATCATCTGCGCAGGGATCCGGCTTTCAAGATCGCTTGCGGGCGCTTGCCCGATACGGGCGACGATCTGTGCTCGCAGCCGACCATGTCACGGTGGGAGAACGCGCCGACCTTGCGCGAAATCGTGAAGCTTTGCGGCGTCCTCGTCGATGTTTATTGCGCCAGTTACGCCAAGCCGCCGCAAGCGGTCACGCTCGATATCGACGACACCTGCGATGTCGCGCATGGCCATCAGCAGTTGTCGCTGTTCAATGCGCATTACGACGAGCGCTGCTTCCTGCCAATCCATGTTTACGACACCGCCACGGGACGCCCCGTCGCCATCATTTTGCGGCCTGGCAAAACCCCGTCCGGCGCGGAAGTGCGCGGCCATTTGCGCCGGATCATCCGCCGCATCCGCGCACATTGGCCGACGACCAGGATCACCATCCGAGGCGATGGTCATTATGGCCGCCGCGAGGTAATGGATTGGTGCGAGGACAATGGCCTCGACTATGTTTTCGGACTGTCCGGCAACAAGATTCTCGCCGCCGCCGTCGATTTCGAGGCCGACGATATTCGCACTCGCCGCGCGTTGAAACAGATACTCGTCCTGCGCGGCTATGCGCAAACGAACTACGCCGCCAAATCATGGAGAGCCGAGCGCCGCGTCTGCGCCCGCATCGAGGCGACGGAACTCGGGCTCGACATCCGCTACGTCGTCACCAACATCGCCAATGGTTCGCCCGAACATATCTACGACACGCTCTATTGCGCGCGCGGCCAGATGGAAAATCTGATCAAATTGCACAAGAGCCAACTGGCGTCGGATCGCACCTCCTGCCGTTCGCCGCTCGCAAATCAGATGCGGCTCGTTCTGCATACCGCCGCCTATTGGCTGATGCTCGAATTGCGTGACGCTATCCCCAAAACCAATCCGCTCGCCGTCGCCGAATTCGTGACCTTACGCGAAAAGCTGCTGAAGATCGGCGCCCGCATCGTCGAGACCGCAAGCCGCATCAAACTCGCGCTCGCCACCGCCTGTCCGCAGGCTGGACTGTTTCGAATTCTTGCCGGCGCCTTACAGCCGGCGGGGCCGTGAACGACGGGGCAGAGATAGTCTCCGCGCCCCAGAGCAACCACATCCAACTCCAACGCGTTCAAAGTGCCGACCGACCCAGCGAAAGGACGCATCGCGGAATTGCGTCCGGAATCACGGCGCGAATAAAATCAGCAATGCGCGGCGATGGCGTGAATAAGACGGGCTAGAACTTAGCCAGGCGCTGACCCAGGCTGCGCCTCAATCGCGATCGCAGTTCTCGACGAACCCCACAGCATGGATGGGCTGAGGCCATAGATGACAAAGCCCGGGATTCGGGCCGCGAACTTAAAAACCAGCGGATCCTGTCGTGTCCGAATTGCGCGGACAAGTTTGAGCGTCACCACCGCAGGGCGCGCGCTCCTATAGCGTATCCCGCCAAAGTTACAATCCCGGTCGCCAGCGAATACCAGGTCGCGAGGAAGAGAGGGCTGTCATCAGTGCAGTGGGTCGCATACAGGGTCGCGGCAATTCCGCTCGCCAGAAGCCCCGCGACAGCGCCGGCGAGGCCGGGGTTGGTCGGCGCTCCTTTTCTCAGGGCGTATATTATGCAGGCCAAGGGGCCGAGCGAAAGGAGCGGTATCAGCATCAAGCAATATACCGCATTTGTCCCAACCATCCTGGACGACCAGCTTGCGACTGGCGTTGCCACAAGTTCTGTCACGACGGCGATCACGAGTAGCGTCGGCGCCGCGATCAGGGCCCAAGCCCAGAGACCTGTTGGCGTCCCGGGGCGGGCGAGACAGTAGAGCAGTCCCCCCGCGGACACCGCTAGACTGAGCGTAACAACGAACTTGAACAAGAAGCGTATAGTTAGTAGCGCTTGGCGGATGTCCGGACGCACTCCCATCGATGGCAAAAAAGCCGCCGCCGCGACGATCGCGCCCAGCGCGATCGCGCTGACGAGAACCTGCCGGAATCGGAATTTCGAGACCGTCAGATCAGCAACGAGCGCATTGATCAGATCCTCGGTTCTCACGGGCCGTCACCTCGATACAGGGCTGCAAGCGTCTTTATCGCCCGGTGCAGTGCGACGCGAACCGCTCCTTCGCTCATCTTCAATCGCGCCGCCGTCTCCTGAACCGACCGTCCTTCAACCGACAAGCTCCGCACTAAGTCCCTTGGACGCTCGCCAAGCCTTTCGAGCAAACGGTCGATGTCCTGCCGGTCCATGGCGTCTTCGCTTCCTTCTGCAGTCAGTATATCCGCCAGATCATCAACCTGCTGAACCTGCCTGTTTCCTCTTCTCCGCCGCGCATCAATCAGCTTGTTGCGAGCGATTGTCATGATCCAGGGACCGATCGGTCGGTCGGTGTCCCAGCTATCCCGTTTGAGGTGGATAGCCAGAAGAACCTCCTGGACGATGTCTTCGGCCTCCCCTCCATCCAGACCGATACGAGCACAATTTCGTCGCGTCACCGTCCTCAGGACCGGCGTAAGGGAAGCGAGAAGGCGACGATAAGCGGCGGAATCGCCATCTATCGCTCTGTGCATCAACAAGGCCCATTCCTCCTCGGCTCCCTTCAACGCCATGACATCTCCTGAGTATTTCGTTGGACGTCGTCCATTCGTTACATAGCTCGAAGCGAAAATTTAGAGCCTTGATTTATCACAATTCTGACATTTCGACACTGCGCAACATGGCGGCGTGTAACAAGCGCGCCCGATCCCCCGAATAGGACATTGTTAGTCGGTCTTCGAGGTCATGTTCACAACAAGGAGAAAACCATGGATCGTCGTTCTGTAGGTCTTATTCTGGCGGGCTCGCTATCGACAGCTTTGTCACTTCAGTCCGTCTCAGCCTCCGCGCAGCCGGCCGATCATCCCGAGCAGGAAAAGTGCTTCGGGGTGGCGATGGCTGGCAAGAACGATTGCGCGGCCGGACCCGGCACGACCTGCGCCGGCACGTCTCGCGCCAATTATCAGGGCAACGCATGGAAATATGTGGCAAAAGGAACATGCATTTCGATCAAGACGCCGAAAGGTAATGGTTCTCTGACAGAAATTACGACCCCGCGCAGCGGCGGTTAAATTTTCCAGGATGGAGACCGAGCCATGAGACCAACCGCGGGAATAGGATTTAAGGCCGAGCATTTCGACGAGGCGGCAAGTTGTCCTGCGAGTGGTCTTTGGTTCGAAGCGCATGCCGAGAACTACATGGTCGAGGGCGGGCCCAGGCTGGCCATGCTCGAAGCGCTGAGAGCGGTCAGGCCGCTATCGCTTCACGGCGTCGGCTTGTCTCTGGCGGCCGACGCCGATCCCGATATGCGCCATTTGGCGCGACTGAAGACGCTGGTGGACCGGTTCGAACCATTTGTAGTCTCGGAGCATCTGGCGTGGTCAAACTGGCGAGGCGTATATAATCCCGGCTTGTTGCCATTTCCTCGCACCCGCGCTGCACTCGATCGTATCGTGGCGAACGTCATGCGCGTGCAGGATGAGCTGAGTCGCGCCATTCTGATGGAGAATCCGGCGCTTTATATGCCGCTCGACGGGGATGACCTAACAGAAACAGAGTTTCTCTGCGAACTCGTTCGCCGGTCCGGCTGCGGCTTGCTGATCGATGTCAACAATGTGTATGTCAGCGCTAATAATCTTGGCTACTGCGCAAATGTGTATCTCGATGCGATCCCGGGCGCCGCCATCGGCGAAATTCATCTGGCAGGACACTCGGCGGATCCTGAATACGGCGAAAGTCTTTTGATTGACACTCACGATGCGCCAATTTGCGAAGCGGTCTGGGAACTTTATGAAGGATTGATCGCCAGGGTCGGGCCAAAACCCACTCTGATCGAACGTGACGATAATATTCCTGGTTTTGCGGAGTTGCGGCGCGAACGCGATCGGGCGCACGCTCTCTTAACTTCGATCTCATCGCGGGAATGTCGCGAGGCGGTTCATGTCTGACCTCGCCATTTTCCAGGATCGCTTCTCGCGCGGCCTTCACGAAAATGGCGATTTGACCCTATCTGGCGACGCGGAGACGCTGCGGATTGGTCTCAGCATCCACCGCAATACGATTTACAAGGCCTTGATCGACGCGCTGCGCGCCAACTACCCGACTGTCGAACGGCTTGTCGGCGACGAGTGGTTCCTGGCGAGCGCCCACGCATTCCTCGAGGGGAATCTCCCCCAGGAGCCTTCCTTGAACGCATTTGGCGCCGCCTATCCCGATTTCCTGAGTACGCTGCCCGCCGCAGCGGACATGCCCTATCTGCCCGGCGTCGCCCGCATTGACCGATTCTGGAGCGAGTCGCATATCGCCGCGGATGCGGACGTATTGTCACCGGAAGCACTCACTGGAATTCCTTTTGACTCCCTGTTTGATCTGAAGCTTCGCCTGCACCCAAGCGTGCGGCTTGGATGGTTTGGGGAGCCCGCGCCCTCGATCTGGAAGCTGAATAGGCCGCCGTCGTCGGCGACCGAACAAGTCGATCTCGATTGGGCCGCGGAAGGCGCCCTGATCGCCAGACCGCATAGCGAGGTGATCATGAAGGTTCTCGACGCCCCGAGCTTCGCTTTCCTGGAAAAATGCTCCGCTGGCGCAACGCTCGGGCAAGCCGCCACGAGCGTGCTCGATATAGACCCATCGGCCGGTCTAATGACCCGGATCGCTGAACTCATCGCCCTCGGCGCGTTCATGTCTTTTGTCCCTACCCATGCCGATAAAAGAGGAGACCATCAATGACCTCAATCGCCGACATTGCCGAAAGATCGACGCCGGACTGGCTCCCGCCGCTCGTCGCTCGCTTGGGAATCGCCGCGGTCTTCTTACAGTCCGGACGAACGAAAGTGGAAGGCCTCTTGACCATAACGCCCGGCGCCTATCAACTTTTCGAAGAGGAATACAAGCTGCCATTGCTGTCTCCGGACGTCGCGGCCCACCTGGCGACTTACGCGGAGCACCTGTTTCCAATTCTGCTCGTGCTGGGCCTTTTCACCCGCCTGTCGGCCGCCGCCTTGCTTGTAATGACTCTTGTTATCGAAATCTTTGTTTATCCCGACGCCTGGCCAACTCACTTAAGCTGGGTCGGTCTGTTGTTGCCCTTGTTCGCTCGGGGCGCAGGCGCGCTGTCCGTAGACCATTTTCTGAAAATAAAGTGATTCACAAAATCCGAAAATTAAGCGTTCGTCCGCCCCGCGCATTCCAGATATCGCAATCTGAACAGGCGATCGTTGTAACGATAGCCATCATCAAATCGAAGAGTGTTTTGTAGCCTCCGTTGTGGGGCTGACGACCCGCTCATCTTGAGAGCGAATTTCTGAGGAGATCAACATGAAGGTCAATATCATTTCAGGCGCCGGTCTCGCTGCTGCCGCGGTGGCGCTCGCGATCAGCGGCATGGCCGTCACGCCGGCTTCCGCCAAGAAAGCCGCGAAAAGCGTTCAATGCGTGGGCATCAATTCTTGCAAGGGCACGAGCGCCTGCAAGACGGCCAGCAACGCATGCAAAGGTCAAAATACTTGCAAGGGCCAGGGCTGGCTGCCGGCGAAATCGAAGGCTGCCTGCGAGGCGCAAGGCGGCACTTTGGGTTAAGCGTCATTGTGGGCGGACGGGCGGCGTAATCCGCCTGTCCTCCCAAAATGACGGAGTCGAAGGCGTTCCATAATTGGGCGTTCCCGCGAGCTCCCGCTCGAACGCAATTTTGAGTTCTGGGATTGTGGTCGCTGGCGCAGTGCGTGGGATGCTGGAATAGCTCAGTCACCGGCGCTGGCGTTCTTATCAGGGTGTTGTTTCTGCCAGACCGGCGCAGTGCGTTGCATGGACCCTAAGCCGACATGGTTTTGCGTTTGTTGAACCGAATTCCCGACATGCTTTGTGAAGAGATCATGCCATCCTCTCGTGATATTGCTATTTGTCCAGCATTTCTGAAGCGGCTTGATTAATCCTTTTCCACTATCGGTTGAAGCAGCGGCTTCCAAACAAGAATCCTCGCTTTCTGTGATATTTGATGGCTGTAAACCACCTTTTCTCATGCACTTCTCAACATACGCTCCGATTGCCGCGCGCCTCTGATCGTCGGTCAAGGGCGAAGTCTCCATGGCGCTGTGGGCGCTCAACTGGCAATCCGTGATATTCTGCCCCATCGCGTCATCCTTTGCTGCTTTGCCGCAGCCCGAAAGCAACATGACGCTCGCCATGATAGCGAAAGCGAATTTCTGAGCCGAGTTGCTAATCATGACCCACTCACTTGATTGTTACTCCGCGTTTTAGCGAGCCACGTTTAGAGTAACCCGAGGGCATTCGAGGCTCAGATCAAGCTGACGGCGCTGGCCTCGCCGCGGACAGCGGGCCTCCGCCAATTATCGTGGTGACGCGATCTATCAGGAGCAGTCGGATACAGGGACCGTGGGCCAATGTATCTGCGGGACGGTTCCGGTGGTCCTATCGTAGGAGGATCACTGGCTATTATTTCGCCGCCTTCAGATTCTCCCGCCTCTCTATGCCTGCAATGGCAAGTCGCTCGGCCCGTTCTTCTGCTCGCCGACCCCTCTCATCTTCAGACATTGGTCGTTTTTCTTGGCATGATGAGAAAGGGTGTTTTCTTCTCGATGGAGTCTGCAATAAGCAGACTCTCGCCAGTCCCAACGCAGTCCGATTTGAGAATGCTTCACCGTTCTGCATGGTCTCTAAGATGATACGCAGGCCGCCCTCTCGGTTTCTTCAGGAGTTATCTGTCCTGCAAATTTTAATGCCCCGATGGCAATCAGCCTCGAAACCCGGGCAGATCCTGCGCCTCGCTCAGGCGGGCGAGTTTGGCCGCCAACTCGGCTGCGAGTTCGAACTGGAGCTCGATAAGGCGTCGGCTCATAAACGTGCGGAAGTAGTCGCCCCACATAAATTCCTGGAATGGCGTGTCTAGGTTCTCGAACGCCTTGCCGCGCAGCTTTCGCGCCAGCGAGCGCCAAACGTTATCAGTCAGATCTCCAATGTGATGAGGAATGGCGGCATAAGGCCGACGATTGCCGTCAGCGTCAATCGGCCAACAGTAGCCGCTCGATTCCATCTTCCGCCAAAACGACTTGATCTCAAGTCCAGACCAGTCGGCCAGTTGATCGCCAAGCGCCGCTTCGTGGATGTCGAGCGACCACAAGGCGCGGGCCAGATGGTGGTGGTCCACCATGAAGAGCCGCTTGCCTGGTCCAATAACGTGCGGAATTGCTTTTCGATCAATATATGCCTCGCGCTCGTCGGCAGACTGTTTGAGTATCTTTGCGGCGCGCTGGGTCACTTCAGACATACCAAGTGTAAGCTGCGTGGGCCTCAGGTCGGCGATCGAGATTTTGATGCGCGCCATTGTCTTCTCCTCGTTCCGGGCGGTTCAGATGTTAATATGAGGCAGGCTGCTGAAGTCCAATGATATGCGGCATTCCGGTCCCAAGTTTTCACACAGGGTCGGTGATGGTAAGCCCTCATCGGAACCTGCTTGGGGAGCTGCATATTGCGGGCATAGTGGCCTCGGCGTGCTACTTCGATAAACCCGTTTCAGTTCGCGCCGCCACCAGGTCTTCCAGTCATGGTCGCTCTGGAGATCGTCAGAAGCTAGAGACGACATCATGCGGAATGGAAACATTATATGAACAGGTTTGCAGGTCTCCTTCAAAAGGTTCATCGTTGCAGGAGTTTTCAGAAGCGGGAAAGTGACGGCTTGCGGGTCAAAATGTCCGTGTGGCGGGGCCCCGTGGGGGGCATAGGCGCTAAAATGACGGTTGACTAGCTGAATCGGTTTGTGATTTCAGCGGTGTATGACCCACGAATTGCTTGCTAATTGTGACTGGAAGCACATCGTCAGTCGGCTCGGCGGGACGGCGAACCTCGAGTGGAGCGCGCGGGAGACGAAGGCATTCGTTCGCGCTCGCGTAATTGAAAACGCCGTCGATCTCCTGCGCATGATTTTGGCTTATTGCCTGGGTGATAGAGGTTTGCGGAGCACGACGGCTTGGGCGAGCGCTGTCGGGCTTGTCGATATTTCCAACGTTGGTTTGCTTTATCGCGTGCGACAATGCGGCGATTGGCTCACGCTGCTTGTTGGCCAAACCTTGGCCTATGACGCGCCCCAGGCAGCTCAAGGCCGGCTGATCCGTCTCATCGACGCGACCAGCGTGCCAAAAGCCGGAACGAAGGCCAAAGTGGGAAACAAGCTGTGGCGCATTCACAGCGCGTTCGACCTGCCGAACGAACGTTTCGGTTTTTTCGAACTGACAGACGAAAGAGGCGGCGAGCGGCTTGACCGCATACCGGTCGTCGAAGGAGAAATCCGCATCGGCGATCGCGCTTACCTACAGCCCGACCGCATCGGTGAAATCCTCGAAGCCGGCGCAGATATTGTTGTGCGTGCGGGTTGGAGGAATGCGCGATGGCTCGGACCCGACGGTGCGCCGATCGATCTCCTCGCTTCGCTGCTGAAAGGGGCTGCGCATGGCCTGATCGATCAACCGATCTGGATCGCGCGCAAATCGGGCGCTCCTCTTGCCTTGCGTCTTGTCGCCATCAAGAAGCCGCCTCAGGCGGCCGAAGCCTCGCAGCGAAAAGCGCGGCGCGAAGCAGTAAAAGGAAGACATCAAATCTCGCAGGGAACGCTTGTCGCCGCGGAATGGGTCATCCTCGTAACGTCACTCACGTCTGAATCCTTCACGACGACCGATGTTCTCGCCCTCTATCGTCTCAGATGGCGGATAGAACTCGCATTCAAACGGCTGAAGAGTTTAATCGGATTGAAGGGACCACCGGGCACGGATGAACGTTCGGCCAAGCCTTATCTGCTGGCGCATCTTCTGATGATCTTATTACTCGAGCCGCTCGTAGACGAGCTCGAGGACTCTCCCCGCTGGGGACTTGCCGCCTGACTCGTCCAGGCGCATGGCGTCTACTGCTCCAGCTGGCAACGACGCTTCGCCAAGCCATCATCCCTCAGCCGACAATCGATCGTCTGCGAAACCGGGCGCTCGCGCTGCAACGACATCTCCATGAACCGCCCCGACGACGTAGCTATCAGAAATTGACGCGCATATTTTAGCGCCTATGGTGGGGGGGGCGACGGTGAGCCCTGCGGTGTCCAGAGGCCCGCGGAAAATGCCCGCCAGGAAATGCGGAGCTCGAACGAATGCCCAGCCCGAACGCTCCTGTCTGGTCGACCGCCGCCATCGGCGACTATAATCAGCCGCGAAGAATTGTTGTTATCGCTTCGTTTGCCTCAATTTCTGCTTTCGTCGTTTCCTCGGTTCCGGAAAATCCGTCTCTCGCGCATTGCCGTAGCTTTCACCCGTTGTGTCGAACCCAGCTAATTGCCCTGCGCCAAAAAGGATTTGCTGATCTGCTTGGCGCGCTGCGAGCGGCTCCAGGGAGGCCTGTCAGCGCTTGGGCGCTGCACAAATTTGAGCGGCTCCCGTATTTTGAAGCACCATACAACGGGCGTGGAAAGGCGCATATTGCGCTTCCGAGAGGTGGCCAAATGTTGGCTAAGAGCCAGAATCTGTATGGTTGGGTGGCTTCAGTGCAAGGCCAGCCAGGCCGGAAACTAACTGCAGTGCACCGCAACGAGCATGATTTTTCGAGATTCTCTCGTTGGAAAATGTTTGACAGAAACCCACCTTTAGAGGAATGAACTTCTGCGGCAAAACAATAACAAGCCAAGCAAGGCGCTGCGGGAAACATTGAGCAATCTCTTCGAACCTAAAGTTGGATCACGCAGCCTGCGCCGTCCGGACGCTAGAGCGCTTGCGCAGCGCATGACGGCCCTCAAGGCGTTGGCGCGTGAAAAAGGCTACTTCAACGTCTCGCCTTGGGAACAGGCGCTGCGTTGCGTCGAACTTGCAGCCGCTCCAGCGCTCGCTTTCGCCCTCTTGACAATGGGCGGCGTGGCGGCGGTCGTTGGCGGGCTTGTGCTCTCCTTGCACTATCCCCGAACGGCGTTTCTCGGTCACGACCTCGCCCACAACCATTGGGGGCCACGCAACGACGCGAAACCGCGCTTCATGCTCGGTCTGGTGGCGCTGTTTCAAGGGTTCGGCTCGACCTGGTGGGTCGAAAAGCATGAGTTGCATCACGCCTTCCCCAACGCGTGCCGGGTCGACGACAACGGCGTTCTTACGCCGATCGACGGCGACATAGACTCCAGTCCCTGGATCGTCTGGGACAAGGCGCTCTCCGAACATAATTCAAATGCAAGCAAATCCCCCTCGGGCAAGCTGCTCGCTTCGACGCTGCTGCGCTTACAGGTTCCGTTGTTTTTCCCTTTCCTTTCGGTGGCCCGCTTCAATTGGAGCTGGCAAAGCATAGTCACCGCGGCGCGCAAGAAAAGATATCTTGAGGCCGCGCTTTGCGCGGCGCACTGGATTTTGGGGCTTGCGCTCGCCATGCTCCTCACGCCGGGACCGGCCTGGACTGGAGCAGTCTGGTTCCTCGGCGCGCAGCTTGTGGGCGGATTTCTGCTGGCCATCGTCTTCGTCCTCAACCACACCGGGATGGGGGTTTACGATGCAAGTGAAGCCGGCGGCTTTTACGACAGGCAGGCGAGGGCCACCCGGAACACGCCAAGCTCCCTCTTTTTTGATTGGATCACTGGCGGCCTTAACAGCCAGATTGAGCACCACATGTTTCCGACGATGGCCCGGCGTAACTTGACCAAGATGCGCGCACTGACGAGAGCCGCCATGCTGGAATGCGGATATGCTTACGAGGAAATGAGAAATCTGGAGGCGTTGAGCGCGACCGTAAACGCATTGCGTGACGCCGCGTACGCTTGAAGCATCAGTATTTGGCTATTCAAATTGGCGCTCATGCGCCCGTAGCCGGTAGCCGCGGGTTTTGCAGGGGCCACTCTGTCTGGCGGGGCGACGGGCGACGGTCAATCTGTTAATACGCAGCCATGAACATCAAGATCTACATCGATGCGGACGCTTGCCCCGTAAAGGATGAAACATACAAGGTCGCCGCTCGCTATGGGTTGCAGACTTTTGTTGTAAGCAACAGTTTCATGCAGATCCCACTATCTCCGCTGATCGCTAAAATAATCGTGGGCGCCGGAGCGGATGTCGCTGACGATTGGATCGTCGAACAGGTCGTTGCCGGAGATGTGGTCGTGACGAATGATATTCCTCTAGCCGGGCGCGTATTGGAGAAGAAGGCGCATGCTATTGCTCCTTATGGCCGCGCGTTCACCAACGACTCGATTGGCGTGGCTCTCGCCCAGCGCTCGCTTATGGAACACATACGATCGACCGGCGAAATCACCGGCGGGCCGCCGCCATTTTCTTCAGCTAACCGGTCGCAATTCCTGCAAACCTTGGATCAAATCATCACCCGAGAACACAGGCGGCGATTATGAGCAAGGCGTCGCCCCTACATGCGTCGGGTCTCATTAGGAGACTCGCGACTGAGTTGGAGTTTTCGTAAGGCGGCAGGCGATCCTCCACCGGGAGCCTGCTTCATTTCGATCTCATATACGTAACGCAAGCAAGCGCTATCGCTTGCGCTTTGGCGGCGCGTGCTAAAGGCGGCGATGATGTCGCTTGGTCGCACGCGGGCGCAGATCCGTTCGCGCCTCGCTACTCAAAATTATTGAATTCAAGGACGCATGAACGCGGAAAAAGGCGGCGGCGGTTCCGCTAAAAATCTGGACCTGTAGCTTTAGTTGATGTTTCCAAGGTTGCGGGATGCGGCCTCCGAAGCGATGGGAACTCGGGTAGACGTTCGCGAGCGCCGCGGCTCGTTGCAGGCGTCCCAAGGCCGTAATCTTCACCGAATTCTTCACGAAGCGACGGACGATTGTTCCGTCTGTTCAGGCATCACAACGCCAAATTGTGCCCGGCCGCAGGGACCGGGCTTCCTTGACCAAACTCAGGAAGGGATCGTCCAGATCTCTAACCTATGTTCGATCAATATTTGGCGAGAACCGGAGCCGGCGGGCATATTTCGGATGGCGCAATGGCTATAGCCTTCAACAGCGTGAAGTCACTGTACGGACACGAATGGCTTCCCATCTCTGTGGCGCGGCCTCGCAGCAAGCTAACCGATACGTCGCCATATCAACTCCTTCCTGGCTCCCGTTCATTTCAGGAGCGAGCGTGCGGAGTCGACATTTGATGCAAAATGGCTAGGTCGTGAGCCACCGGAAGGCGATCCCGAATGGCACAACTTAATCGAGGCGGAGATCAAGGAGAAAATGGCCTCGGATGATGTTGGATTTGTCGAGCAAGTGCGACGGGTGATCGGCGCCCAATTGATGCATCAACTTGTATCTGTCAACTCAATCTCCATGCTCTTCGGCTTGCCCAGTCGCACGTTAAGCCGTCGTTTGAAACTTGAAGGAGCGCCCTTCAATGAACTTTCTAATCAGGTGCGTTCTGGAATCGCCGATGAGCTCAACGCCGAGTCGGAGATCCAACTAAGTCAGATCGCCGATGCACTCGCCTTGACCTGCCACTGAACTTTCATCCAGCGGCGATTGGAGCCTCGGCAGGTTTTACGCCTTCAGGCGCGGTGTGAGCAACATGCGTTCGGCGGAGCTGGTCGGGGTTGCGCAGCCGATCGCATGTTGCGGAGAGGTTGGCGGCGAAGGCCGCCGGGGTTTGATAGGCGAGCGCCGAATGCGGGCGCAGGTGGTTGAGGTCATCGACCCAGGTCGCGATCTTCTCCCGTGCGTGATCGAGGCCGAGAAACAGGGTGTCGTTCAGCAGCTCGTCCCGCATGCGACCGTTGAAGCTCTCGCAAAAGCCGTTCTGCATCGGCTTTCCCAGCGCGATGAAATGCCAAACGACTTGGTGCTCTTGCGCCCATGACAGCATCGCGTTCGAGGTGAATTCGGTCCCGTTGTCCGAGACGTTCATGTCGGGCTTGCCGCGCCGCTCGATCAAGGACGTCAGCTCGCGCGCCACGCGACGACCCGAAATCGACGTGTCGGGGATCGCCGCGAGGCACTCGCGCGTGACGTCATCCACGATGTTCAGAATGCGGAACCGGCGGCCATGAGCGAACTGGTCGTGAACGAAATCCGGCGACCAGCGCGCATTGGCCTTCGCCTCCACCAGGATCGGCGCTCGCGCGCCGACGGCCCGCCTCCGGACGCGCCGCTTGCGCACGGCAAGCCCTTCCTCGCGATGAGGAATTTTGCAGTGTCAGGTCAACAGCCTTGCGGATTGGAGGCGAAAAAATGCAACGGTGAAAAGCGGCCGCTTACAACTCAGGTTTGATGGGTGCTTGTGGCGCGCAGCGTAAGTTATCGAACCGCAGCGCAAAGTCCTGAACCTGGATCAGAGCCGACAAGAAAATCACTCTGGTATGCAATTACCGGCGTCACCATGCCGAATTACGCCGACGAGTTTCTGTTCCTCGCTGGCAGTGCCATGGCGCTGACGAAAGCAGCCGACGAATTAGTCAAAGCCGTCGAGAAACTCCCCGGCGGGACATTCAATGGTCGGCTCCCTTCGGCCAGGGCATGGAAGCTGAAGCAGGATGACGTGATCGCGACAAGGCGGGATGCGCCAAAGGCGTCGGACGTCAACGCCACGCCGTTGAACTGCGCCATGGTCTACCCCGAGTCGATACCCAGCAAGGATTTCGAGGTCACTTTTCCGATGAATGACGCTGTTTACGAAAGTGAACTCCTCCTTGGTCGAGGATTGCCTCGTGTTGGCGTCTCCCTTCACGAAAGACACGGATGAAATGTGTGAACCCATTCTCGTCGGCACGTCTTGAACAACGCGCTGAATGTGCGGCCGCCGGGGCAGGCTCAGGCGTCGGCGAGCTTGGGATAATCGATGTAGCCTTCGGGCCCTTGGGCGTAAAAGGTCTCGGGTTTGGGCTCGTTCAGCGGCGCGTGGCGACGGAAGCGGTCTGGCAGGTCCGGATTGGCGATGAACAGCTTGCCGAAGGCGACGGCGTCGGCGTCGCCCGCCGCGATAGCGGCCTCGGCGCTCTCCAGAGTGAAATTTTCGTTGACGATGCAGGGGCCGCCGAATTGCTTTTTCAGATAAGGCGCCAGCGCGTCGGGGCCTTGGTGCTCTCTCGCGCAAATGAAGGCGATCCCGCGTTTGCCGAGTTCGCGCGCGACATATCCGAAGGTGGCCTTGGCATCGGAATCGCCCATGGAATGAGCGTCACCGCGCGGCGCCAGATGCATGCCGACGCGCCCCGGGCCCCAAACCTCGACAACTGCGTCCGTCACTTCCAGCATGAGACGCGCCCGGTTTTCGATCGAGCCGCCATAATGGTCCGTCCGTTTGTTCGCGCTGTCCTGGAGGAACTGGTCGAGCAGATAGCCATTCGCCCCATGGATCTCGACGCCATCGAAACCGGAGCGCTTCGCGTTCTCCGCGCCCCGGCGATAGGCTTCGACGACGCCAGGAATTTCCGAAAACTCCAGTGCTCGCGGGACAGGATAGGGCTGTTTGGGCCGCAGCAGGCTTACATGACCTTTTGTGGCGATGGCGCTCGGCGCGACGGGCTGCGCTCCGTCGAGATAGATCGGGTGCGAAACGCGCCCGACATGCCACAATTGCAGCATGATGCGGCCACCTGCGTCATGCACGGCGCGCGTGATCGCGCCCCAACCTTCGGTTTGCTCTTTCGACCAGACGCCCGGAGTGTCCGGATATCCAACCCCCATTGGCGTGACGGAGGTCGCCTCGGAGATGATCAGGCCAGCCGAAGCCCGCTGCAAATAGTAGTCCCGCATCAGCGCATTCGGAACGCGTCCCAAGCTCGACCGACAA
>CAWJEI010000008.1:0-118630 GCA_963841875.1 uncultured Alphaproteobacteria bacterium
GCCGGGCGGATAGTGGCAAACGCTAATCGTCAGCCCCGTTTCGTCGGCGAGTTTTTGCAGTTCGATTTTCCACAGGCGCACACGCGAGCCATTGGACCCGCCACCGTCGGCGGTGATCATCAAGCGATCACGTGTGGGATATCGCTCGCGTCCCATCGTCTCATGCCAGCGGCGAATGGTGTTGACCGCGAATTCGGCGGTGTCGTGATCGACGCCGACGCTGACGCAGCCGGCGTTCGCGCCGATGTCGTAGACCCCATAGGGAATGGCTTTGCCGAGTTCCTTGTCGATGAAGTCATGCACATTGACATCGATCGGGCTGCCCCGCGGTCGATAGTCGCTTCCCACATTTTTGTAATCGCCGACCAGCTCCTTCTTCTTCGTATCGACCGAAATCACCGGCTGGCCCGCCGCCTGGAAAGCCAGGACTTGCTTGTTGATATGTTCAAACTGCGCGTCGCGGTCGGGGTGATGGCTTCCTTCCTTGGTCTTGCGGTTGACTTGGCGGCGGTAGCCAAGACGTTCGAGCAAGTGGGGGACCCGGCTCGCCGAAACACCATGTCCCATATCGCGAAGCGCGAGTGCGAGTTTCGCGTAACTCTTCGACACCCACAGGAGCGGCCGCATGGGATCGCCGAGCGTCACCGCCTCGAGCAATTTTTGCAAGTCCTCCAGCAAGGTCGGATCTTTTTGCGTCAATGGAAGACGCCCGCCGCCCGCGCGCCGAATTTTTCGCGAGAGCAGGGACGCATCCAGCTCCTTCAAGCCGCGATCAATGGTGCTGCGCGCAATTCCTGTCGCCCGCGGTACGGCGCTCACGCCGCCATACCCCGCCGCGCGAGCCTCCGCTGCGGCAAACAAACGCCGTCCGCGCTCGTCGAGACGCGCGGCCATCGCATCGAAGCGGTTCCGAATCGCTGTTTCGTCGATCATGCCGCCGTGATAAAACCTCACGCAGACACTTGGGAATCCCCCAACCGCGACTTAATTCAATTATTTCGAGGCGTCTCCTAAGCCGCAGGCTTGGACGCGCCCTGGATCATCCGGATGATGCCGGAGAAGTCGGAAGCCCCCTGACCCGAAGCGACGTAAAGCGCATAGAGCTGGAGCGCGAGGGCGCCGAGCGGGGTCGGTGCGCCGGCCGAAGTTGCCGCCTCCTGGGCGAGCTTTAAATCTTTCAGCATGAGTGACGCCATAAATCCCGGTTTGTAGCCGTCGTTCGCGGGAGAGGCAAGCGTCAATCCCCTTACCGGACAGTAGCTTGTCAGCGACCATGATTGCCCGGACGAGACGGATGCGACGTCGAACAGGGCTTGAGGAGTGAGCCCAAGTTTTTCGGCGAGCGTGAAAGCTTCGCAGGTGACGATCATCGTCGCGGCGAGCATCATATTGTTACAGATTTTCGCGGCCTGTCCGAGACCTGCGCCACCGCAAGGAATGATGGTTTTTCCCATGTCGGCGAGAATGGGTCTCGCTTTGTCGATGGCCGCCGAGTCGCCGCCGCACATAAAGCTGAGCGTTCCCGCCCGCGCGCCCGCGACGCCGCCGGAAACTGGCGCGTCGACCGAAAGAGCGCACGCATCTTGGGCCTTCCTGTGAACCTCGCGCGCGGTTGCGATGTCGATCGTGGAACAATCGATAAAAAGTACGCCTTGGACTGCCTGCGGCAGAAGCTCGGTCCACAGCGAGAGCACATCTTTGCCGTCGGCCAACATGGAGACGACCACATCGGCGCCATGCGCAGCCGCGCCGGCTGAGGCTGCAACATGCACGCCGGATTGCGCCGCCGCCGTGCAGAGGGGTGGGGCGAGATCATAGCCACAAACTTCTCTCCCGGCTTTCACGAGATTGGCGGCCATGAGGCCCCCCATGTTGCCAAGGCCGAGGAAAGCGATCCGTGTCATCGACAATCTCCGCAGCTCTCTGTGTCGAGGCGCGCTAGCGCATCGTCGGCATGACGAAGCTTGCGCCTTCCCTGACGCCGTTCGGCCAGCGCGACGTCACCGTCTTCGTTTTGGTGCAAAATCGCATCGCATCCGGGCCGTGCTGGTTAAGATCGCCGAAGAACGAACGCTTCCAGCCGCCGAAACTGTAATAGGCGAGCGGCGTCGGAATGGGCACGTTGATGCCGACCATCCCCACTTGCGCCTTCGAGGCGAAGTCCCGCGCGGCAGCCCCGTCGCGCGTATAGAGCGCGACGCCATTGCCATATTCATGCTCGTTTACGAGAGCCATCGCCTCCGCAAGATCCGCCGCGCGCAGGACGCAGAGCACGGGTCCAAAAATTTCTTCCCGATAGATCCGCATGTGTCGCGACAGGTGATCGAAAAGGCAGCCGCCCATATAAAACCCATTCTCGAAGCCGGGGAGCTTGAAATCGCGACCGTCGACGAGCAGCGTCGCGCCTTCCTCAATGCCGAGCGCAACATAGGCCTTCACTCGGTCGAGATGGCCTTTGGTCACGAGTGGACCAAAGTCCGCTGCTGCGTCCGTCGATGGACCAATCTTGAGACCTTTCACACGAGGGACGAGGCGCCGGGTGAGTTCGTTCGCAGTGGCTTCGCCCACAGGGACAGCGACGGAGATCGCCATGCATCTTTCGCCCGCCGAGCCGTAAGCTGCACCGATTAGCGCGTCGACCGCCTGATCGAGGTCGGCGTCGGGCAAAATCACCATATGGTTCTTGGCGCCGCCAAAACATTGCATGCGCTTGCCCGCAGCGGCGCCGCGCGCATAGACATATTCGGCGACAGCGGTAGAGCCCACAAAGCCAAGGGCCTTGATGTCGGGATCGTCGAGCAGCGCGTCCACCGCTTCCCTGTCGCCATTGACGACGTTGAGAACGCCCTTGGGCAATCCCGCTTCCACCATCAGCTCGGCAAGCCTTAAGGGTACGCTTGGGTCACGCTCGGAAGGCTTCAAAACGAAGGCGTTGCCGCTGGCGATCGCCGGGCCGAGCATCCACATCGGGATCATCGCCGGAAAGTTGAAGGGCGTGACGCCGGCGATTATGCCAAGAGGTTGGCGCATCGAATAAATATCGATCCCCGGACCAGCGTCATCCGTGTATTCACCTTTCATGAAATGCGCGACGCCTGTCGAAAATTCGACGACTTCGAGGCCGCGTTGAATGTCGCCCTTCGCATCGGCGATCGTCTTGCCATGCTCTTTGGCGAGCAGCTCGGACAAAGCCTCCATCTCTCCTGCAACGAGATCGAGAAATTTCATCAGCACACGCGCACGCCGCTGTGGATTGACTGCAGCCCAGTTGGGCTGGGCGGCGAGGGCGCTTTCCACCGCTGCGCGCGCTTCTGCTTTCGACGCGAGCGGAGCTTGTGAAGCGACCCTTCCCGTCATCGGCTCGAACACGTTGGCGAAGCGTCCGGAAGCCCCGGCGGTTCGCTGGCCGTCAATGAAATGATAAAGTTCGCGCATAGATATCCCTCCTTGATCATCTAGCGCGCCGCGCTAGCAGCGCAATCGGGGGATTTCCCTCCCTTTTTTATGCGTTCCGGCCATAGGCGTCGCATCACTCGGCGTCGGCTTGGCGCGACGGATGCGCAGCTTGGAAAGCGGGAATCTTTGCGCAGGCCGCTTCGACTTCCAGAATGCCGGGAAGGCCGTCGAGTGGCGTGTAGAACCTCCGCGCGCTGTAGAGCTGCGGGATAAGGCAGACGTCTGCTAGCGTCGGCGACTGACCGAAGCAGAACGGCGCGGGAGCAATCAGACGCTCCACGGCTTCGAGTCCGCCCTTTAGTATCCAGTGATGACGCCAAGCGTCGATGTCAGCAGGCAAGGCCTTAAGCTCGGCGTTAAGATAGGTTGCGACGCGCAGATTATTCAGCGGATGTATGTCACAGGCGATCGCCAAAGAGACTGCCCGCGTCCGCGCAGCGAGAATGGGGTCCGCCGGAATGAGCGGCGGCGATGGTTGCAACGCCTCTAAATATTCGATGATCGCCAGCGACTGCGTCAGTATGGTTCCATCGTCCAGCTCTAGCGTTGGGATCAGGGCCTGAGGATTTTTGGCGATGTAATCGGCGCTGAATTGCTTGCCACCGCAGCGCAGAAGGTGCACGGGGCGATGTTCGACCGCAATGCTCTTGAGCTCGAGCGCGATTCGCACCCGATAAGCGGCCGAAGAGCGAAAATAGTCATAGAGGATCATCAATTGCTCCCTGATGCATCAATGGCTTTGGAAGGCAAGTTTTCCGCTCTCCGATCGTCCCGCCGACTCGAACCTGCCGAAGCCCGCCTTATCTTTAGGCGTAGAACGATCCGACGCCCGTGAAATTAGAGGAGGGTCAAGAGATGGGAAGCGTCGCACGCTCAATAGAGCCAGAGATTCCGCGCGAACCAAATCCGATGGGAACGGACGGATTCGAATTTGTCGAATTCGCGCATCCGGAGCCAGAAAAGCTTGGCACGTTGTTCAAAATGATGAGGTTTGAAGAGGTGGCAAGACACCGCTCAAAAAACGCGGCGCTTTATCGCCAAGGCGATGTAAATTTCGTGCTCAACGCGGAACCTGATAGTTTCGCAGCCGATTTTGCCAAGCGCCATGGTCCGTCGGCCTGCGCGATTGGTTTTCGCGTCGCCGACGCAGGACGCGCCTTTCGCCGCGCACTCGCGATGGGCGCAATTCCGGCCGCGACCAAAGTGGGGCCAATGGAGCTCAACATCCCGGCAATCGAAGGCATAGGCGGCGCGCTGCTCTACCTCGTTGATCGCTATGCTGAGAAGGGTTCTATCTGGGACATCGACTTTCGCTGGACGGGAGAGCGCGATCCGACCCCTTTCGGCGCCGGGCTCACCTGCATCGACCATCTGACCCAAAATGTTCATCGCGGCCGCATGGACCGCGCCGCGGATTGGTATGAACACATTTTTGGTTTCCATCAAATTCGTTATTTTGACATACAGGGCCGCTTCACCGGACTGCATTCCCGCGCGATGACGAGCGCCTGCGGCAAGATCCGCATCCCGATCAACGAGAGCGCCGACGAAAACAGCCAGATTGAAGAGTTCCTGCACGCCTATGGTGGCGAGGGCGTCCAACATGTCGCTTGCGCATGTCACGACATCTACGAAACCGTAGAGAGACTGCGCGTCGCAGGGCTGGAATTTATGCCCACGCCGCCGGATGTCTATTACGCGAGACTCGACTCGCGGCTGCCCGGGCATGGCGAGCCTGTCGAACGGTTGCGTGAATCCGGCATATTGATCGATGGCGCAATACCAGCGTCCGGCGGCGCCCCGCAGGTTCTATTGCAAATCTTTTCCAGAGCCTTACTCGGCCCCATCTTCTTCGAATTCATCCAAAGAAAAGGCGACGAAGGTTTCGGCGAGGGAAATTTCAAGGCTCTGTTCGAATCGATTGAAGAAGATCAGCTTCGCCGCGGCGTGCTCCAACAGTCGTCGGAGTAAGCGCGATGACAACCGCGCCACGCTATATGACGGGCTTCGGCAATGAATTCGAATCGGAAGCATTGCCCGGCGCTCTGCCGAGGGGCCAGAATTCGCCGCAGCATTGCGCCTATGGCCTCTATGCCGAGCAGCTCTCAGGCACGGCCTTCACGGCGCCCAGCGGCGTCAACCGCCGCTCTTGGCTCTATCGGATTCGGCCCTCCGTCTTGCACGCGCTGCGATTTTCCAGAGCGCTCCATCCTCTCTGGATTTCGGCGCCTTATGCCGAATGGGAACGGCAGAGCATTGGCCAGTTCCGTTGGGGCCCGGTCCCGATCCCTGACGAGCCGCTCAACTTTGTGTCCGGCATGCGCACCATGACGGCGGCTGGAAGCGCCGATCTGCGCATGGGCATTGCGGCGCATGTCTACCTCGTCACGCAATCCATGATCGATGCTTATTTTTATGACGCCGACGGCGAGCTTCTGATCGTTCCGCAATACGGCAGCCTGAGTTTTTTCACCGAACTCGGACGTCTCGAAATTTCTCCGGGCGAAATCTGCGTCATCCCGCGCGGCATAAAGTTCAAGGTCGAGCCGACGAATGGTTCTGCGCGGGGTTTTGTCTGCGAGAATTATGGGTCGCCTTTCATGTTGCCGAGCCGCGGCGCGATCGGCGCAAATGGCCTCGCTAATGCGCGCAATTTTAAGACGCCGGCCGCGGATTTTGAGGATAAGGAGACGCCCTGTAAGCTGACCGTGAAATGGGGCGGCTGCTTTTTCGATTGCGCGCTCGATCATTCGCCGCTCGATGTCGTCGCCTGGCATGGCAATTACGCGCCTTATACTTACAATCTGCGCGACTTCTCGCCGCTTGGCGCGCTGCGCTTCGACCACCCCGACCCTTCCATCTTCACGGTCTTGACGGCGCCCTCGAGCGAGTTCGGGCCTCGCCAATGTGGATTTCGCGATTTTTCCGGAGCGTTGGCAAGTCGCGGAACATACGTTTCGTCCGCCTTGGCACCACGTCAATGTGATGAGCGAATTCATGGGGCTGATCCTGGGTCAATACGACGCCAAGCCCGAAGGCTTCGCCCCCGGCGGGATGTCGCTGCACAATATGATGTCGCCGCATGGGCCCGACGCTGTCGCCTGCGTGCGGGCCTGGAGCGCCGAGCTGAAACCCGAAAGACTGAGCGACACGCTCGCCTTCATGTTCGAAACGCGGCATGCGCAACATCTGACTGCTTACGCTGCGAGCCTCTCCACGTTGCAACAAGATTACGCGGATTGCTGGTCGACCTTGCCGAAGCGCTTCGATGGATCGCCCGAAGGACGGGATAGCGCTGCATCCAGGAAGGCGGAGAAATTATGAAGCTCGCGTCGCTGAAGCAGGGCCGCGACGGCAGGCTAATAGTTGTCTCTCGCGATCTGCTTCGCGCGGCGGACGCCAACAGAATTGCGCTGACGTTGCAGGCGGCGCTCGACGCTTGGGCGTGCTCGGCGCCGAGGCTCTCCGTCCTCGCATTGCAACTCGAAGCCGGGTCAATCCCAAGCTTCGAGTTTCGTCCAGAAGATTGCGCGGCGCCTTTACCGCGTGCCTATCAATGGGCCGACGGTTCGAGCTATGTGAACCACGTCGAACTGGTGCGTAAGGCGCGCGGCGCCGCTTTGCCGCCGTCGTTCTGGGCCGAACCGCTGCTTTACCAGGGCGGATCAGACAGTTTTCTTGGGCCACGCGATGCGATTCCCATGCTGGATGAGGCCTACGACCTCGATCTCGAAGCGGAGGTCGCCGTCGTGACCGACGACGTTCCAATGGGCGTAGATGCATTGAATGCGCTGAGCCACGTCACACTACTCATGCTCGTCAACGACGTGACCCTGCGTGGGCTAATCCCGGGCGAACTGGCCAAAGGCTTCGGCTTCTACCAATCGAAGACTTCCTCCGCCTTCTCGCCTGTTGCCGTCACCCCCGACGAATTGGGCTGCGCCTGGAAGGACGGGAAAGTGGCGTTGCCGCTATATTCTCACGTCAACGATGTCTTGCTCGGTCGTCCGAACGCCGGCGTCGACATGATTTTCGACTTTGGACGCTTGATCGCACATGCGGCACGCACGCGTAGGCTTTGCGCAGGAACGATCATCGGCTCAGGCACAGTCTCGAACCGCGCCGCGGAAGGCTCTCCAGGATTGCCGATATCGAAAGGCGGTGTCGGCTATTCCTGCCTGGCGGAACAAAATGCCGTCGAAACGCTGCTCGATGGTACGGCGCGTACGGGCTTTCTGAAGGAAGGCGACATCGTCCGCATCGAAATGCTCGATGCGGAAGGCTGTTCAATCTTCGGGCGTATCGAACAACGGGTCACGCCGCGCGCGGAGCCTCGCCTTTCGCAAGAAAATAGCTGAGGTCGCCCCGCGCGAGGATCCGATCTTCCGGAATCAATTCGTGCGCCTCTATGTCCGGCGCGTCGCGCAAACGATCGTACAGCGGGCCGAAATCTCTGTCGCAATCGTGCAACAGCTGTTCGAAACTTTCGATCACGAAATAGATCTGCTGGAAATCACTGATGATATATTTTGTGCGCATCACGCGCTCCAAATCGAACAGGACTCGGTTTGGCGAGGAGTTCTCGAGCGAGAACAGCGTCTCGGCCGGCGATGACATGATTCCGGCGCCGAAGATGCGCAGGCCTTTCTTTATACGCATTAGCCCGAATTCGACTGTGTACCAATAGAGGCGGGCGAGATTATGTAATTGGCCACGCCGGAGCGCCCGCCGACCTCCGCTTCCGTATGCCTCCAGGAAGCGTGCATAGGCCGGATCGGCGAGAAGCGGCACATGGCCGAATACGTCGTGAAACACGTCCGGCTCTTCGAGATAATCCAATTCCGCCTCGGGTCGGATGAAGGCGGCTGCCGGGAACCGACGGTTCGCCAGATGCTCGAAAAACGCGTCGTCCGGAATAAGGCCGGCGACTGCTACGACGTTCCAGCCCGTCAGTGCTGATAGACGCCGACTCAAATCGACGAAATCTGGAATTCCAGACCGCGACAATTCAAGGCGCGCCTGCGCTTCCAAAAAGGCGTCGCAAGCTCGGGTTGGAAGCAGTTTCATCTGCCTCGCGAACAGGAGATCCCACCGATCGTGTTCTTCTTTTGAATAGGATGCCCAATTCTGGGAGATCGTCCAGTCCGCATTGCGGGGGACGTCCGCGTAGCGGCTTCTCGCTGTATTCGGCACAGCTTCGCTCATGACCAATGCTCGGTGCGCCATTGAACGCTCCAGAATCATATAGGAGCCGGCGCGCCAATGTTTAGCCCCCCCGCGAATGAGGCCGTCGCGTCGTCGCAGGCCTTGTCGAGCGCGCGCCGAGCGCCACTTTCTTACCAGCAATATTGAAACCTTAGGTGTAGCGGTAATGGTCCCGTTATGGGCGCCAAGTATCGAGCGTAAGCAGAGTTCTCTCTTGACCGCCTTTGCGCAGCAAGAGTTGAAGACTACTCCCTATGTCGAGCGTTTCGATTATCTGGCGCTGCATGATTGGAGCATCGAGCAACGCGAGGCGTTTTGGTCGCGGGTCTGGGAGTTTTGCGGCGTTCTAGGGCAGAAAGGTGAGCCAATTCTCGTCGATGGCCATAAAATGCCGGGCGCGCAGTGGTTCCCAGAGGCGACACTAAACTTTGCGCAAAATTTGCTTCGGCAGCGCCCGGAAGACGATGCCGTAATCATTTTCCGGGGTGAGCGTGAGGTTCGGCGGATTTTGTCCTTCGGACGGCTGAAACGCGAGGTCGCTGCGCTCGCAGCGCATTTACTCAAGCTCGGCATTACCCCGGGGGATCGCGTCGCCGCATACACGCATAATGGCCCAGAAACGATCGTCGGCATGTTGGCGGCGTCAAGCATTGGCGCGATCTGGTCGTCGTGCTCTCCGGATTTTGGCGCGACTGGTGTCTTGGACCGCTTCCGGCAGATCGAGCCCAAGGCGCTGATCATATCCGACGGATATTTTTATAAGAGTTAGAAAATCGATCGACTCCAGCAAGCGCGCGAGATTGCCGCCAGTCTGCCGAGCGTCGTGGAGACTTTGGTCGTTCCTTACATCTATTCGGAACCTTCGCTGCGTGGATTCTCGCAAGCTCGGCTTTGGCCAAAGGTCCTTCAGGACCACGAAGACGCCGAGCTCGAGATTCGTGCAGCTGCCTTTCGACCATCCACTTTACATCGCGTTTTCGTCGGGGACGACCGGGGCGCCAAAATGCATCGTTCACGGAGCGGGCGGAACGCTCCTGCAGCATCTCAAGGAACACCAGCTACAATGCGACATCCGGCCCGGTGATCGCGTCTTCTATGCAACCACGACGGGCTGGATGATGTGGAACTGGCTCGCTTCCGCCCTCGCCAGCCGCGCCACGATTTTGCTCTATGACGGCTTCCCAATGGAAAGCGACGGCAACGCCTTGCTCGAGTTTGCGCAAGAACAGCGCGCCACCTTCTTTGGCGTCTCCGCCGGCTATCTGCGGGCGATAGAGAAGCTCGGGCTGAAGCCGAAAGAAACCCATGACCTCGGCGCGCTGCGAGTGATCGCCTCGACCGGCGCACCGCTCGCGCCGGATAGCTTCTGCTATGTCTATCGGGATATCAAGCAGAATGTGCAGCTCGCCTCCATTAGCGGTGGAACCGACATTCTCTCCTGCTTTGTTGGCGGCAACCCTTGGGGTCCGGTTTATCGCGGCGAAATCCAATGCGCGGAACTCGGCATGGCGGTGGAGGTTTGGGACGATGAAGGCCGACGTCGCTTTGGCGCCGAAGGCGAACTCGTCTGCACGCGGGCTTTCCCTTCCATGCCCATCGGCTTTTGGAACGACCCCGAAGGTCCGCCGCACGCGGGTGGCGGGAAGAAATATCTGGAAGCCTACTTCTCACGTTTTCCTGGGATTTGGCGACATGGAGATTATGCAACGCAGACCGTCGGCGGCGGATTTGTGATCCATGGGCGTTCTGACGCCACTCTAAACCCACAGGGTGTGCGGATCGGAACGGCCGACATTTACAAAATTGTAGAAGCTCAACCTGAAGTTGAGGAAGCGTTGGCCATAGCGCAGCAGCTGGACGGAGTTGAGCGCATCATTCTTTTCGTAAAGATGCGGTTCGGCTCTCGCCTCAACGACGCGCTAAGCGCCCACATCAAGCAACAATTAAGAGAGCAAGCCTCGCCACGGGATGTACCGGCATTGATCATCGAGGCGCCCGAGTTGCCGCACACACGCTCTGGCAAACTCGTCGAACTCGCGGTGCGCGACGTGATTCACGGTCGACCCGTCAAGAATTTCGAGGCGATCGCAAATCCGGGGTCGTTAAATTTCTTTTCAAACCTCTCGGAGCTTGCGTCTCCCCCGCGCCGCGCATCTGCGGCCGCGCAGTCTTGAAAGCAAAGTCGCCCGCGAAATATACCGGCTATGCCGCCGATTGAGCTGCAAACGTTGGTCGCCATGCGTCATTGGATTCCCACTCTGGACTTTTGCCTCAGCGACACGACGGAAATGTTGCGGCGGGAGATCGAAAGCTTCGCCTCTCGCGAAATTGCGCCGCGCGCCGCCATAATTGATGCTGAAAATACCTTCCCGATGGATCTATGGCGAAAGATGGGTGATATCGGCCTCCTAGGCATTTCCGTCTCGCCGGAGTATGGCGGAGCCGGACTCGGCTATCTCGAGCATGTCATCGCCATGGAGGAGATCAGTCGCGCCTCGGCGTCCGTCGGACTTTCCTATGGCGCCCACTCCAATCTTTGCGTCAATCAGATTCAGCGTAACGGAACCCATCAACAAAGGTCGCGTTATCTGCCGAAACTGATTTCCGGGGAACATGTCGGCGCGCTCGCCATGTCCGAGCCGAACGCCGGGTCCGATGTCGTCAACATGAAGATGCGCGCGGAGCGCCGTGGCGATCACTATGTCCTCGACGGTGACAAGATGTGGGTGACCAACGGCCCCGATGCGGACGTGGTGATCGTATATGCCAAGACTTCGCCCGCAGAGGGGTCGCACGGAATCACCGCCTTCATCGTCGAGGGCGCCCTCGAAGGCCTCGTGCGGGCGCCAAAGCTCGACAAGCTCGGCATGCGCGGGTCCAACACCTGCGAGCTTTTATTTAAGAATTGCATCATTCCACCGGAAAACGTCCTGGGGGAACCTGATCGCGGCGTCGCTGTCCTGATGAGCGGGCTCGACTACGAGCGCACGGTGCTCGCCGGTGGCCCCCTAGGCATCATGCGCGCCTGCATGGATGTCGTCCTACCCTATGTCCACGCCAGGGAGCAGTTTGGACGTCCGATCGGCGAATTCGAAATCATGCAAGGAAAGCTTGCTGACATGTACACAATTTTGAGCGCCACGCGCGCCTATATCTATGCTGTGGCGAAGGCCTGCGACATCGGCCGGGCTTCCCGCAAGGACGCGGCCGGCGCAATCCTGTTTGCGGCGGAACGGGCCACCGGCATGGCATTGGAGGCGATCCAATGCCTCGGCGGAAACGGCTACATGAACGAATATCCGACGGGGAGATTGCTGCGTGACGCCAAACTCTATGAAATCGGCGCCGGCACCAGCGAAATCCGACGCATGCTGATCGGCCGCGAACTGTTTGAAGAAACGGCGTGAGCGACACGCCGTCATTGGCTCCATGAGAAAAACCCGTGGCCGTTATCAAATCTTCGATCGATTTCTCCTCGCCAGAATATACCGAGAACCATGCGGCGATGATGGGGCTCGTCACTGAACTGCGGCGGAGCTATGAACGAGTTCCGCGACGGCGGCGGCGCCGAAGCGCAGGCGCGCCACGCGGCGCGCGGCAAAATGTCGGCGCGCGCCCGTATCGACGCGTTGATCGATCCGCTCTCGCCCTTTCTCGAGATAGGAAGATTCGCGGCGCATGGGATGTACGACGGGAAGATCGCTTGCGCAGGGATCGTCGCGGGAATCGGCCGCGTCTGTGGGCGAGCGTGCATGATTGTCGCCAATGATGCGACCGTGAAGGGCGGCGCCTATTTCCCCATCAGCGTAAAGAAACATCTGCGGGCTCAGGAAATCGCCACGCAAAATTGCTTACCCTGCGTCTACCTGGTCGACTCCGGCGGCGCCAATTTGCCGACGCAGGACGAGGTTTTTCCTGACCGCGACCATTTTGGACGCATCTTTTATAATCAGGCCAAGATGTCGGCCCAAGGCCTCGCGCAGATCGCTGTCGTCATGGGATCCTGCACGGCAGGGGGTGCTTATGTCCCGGCCATGTGCGATCAAACAATTATCGTTCGTGGAGAAGGCACAATATTTTTGGGCGGTCCGCCCCTCGTGGCGGTGGCGACCGGTGAAATCGTCTCGGCCGAGCAGCTTGGCGGCGCAGACGTGCATTGTCGCCATTCCGGCGTCGCCGATCATTATGCCGAAAGCGACGCGCATGCGCTTTTGCTCGCACGCGCAGCGATCGCAAATCTAGGAAGTCCGGAGCGCCCCAGTTTCGTCGCCCAAGAGCCCGCGTCGCCGCGCTACAATCCGACGGAGCTCATGGGGATCGTGCCCGTAGATGCGCGCAAGCAATTCGACATGCGAGAAGTGATCGCTCGCCTCGTCGACAACAGTGCGTTCGATGAATTCAAGGCGCTCTACGGCGTCACATTAGTCGCTGGCTTCGCGCATATATGCGGCTATCGCGTCGCCATTCTAGCTAACAATGGAATTCTATTCTCCGAAAGCGCCCTAAAAGCCACGCATTTCATAGAGCTCGCCGCCAAACAGCGCATTCCTCTCGTGTTCCTGCAAAACACGACCGGCTTTATGATCGGAGCCAAATATGAAGCCGGCGGCATTGCCAAGGATGGCGCCAAGATGGTGACTGCGGTCGCAACGGCGGCAATTCCGAAAATCACCGTTATCGTAGGCGGTAGTTTCGGCGCCGGCAACTACGCCATGTGCGGGCGCGCATACTCCCCGCGCTTTTTGTGGATCTGGCCAAATGCGCGCATCGGCGTGATGGGCGGGGAACAGGCTGCGCGCGTGCTCTCCGGCGTCAAGCGGGATGCTATGGAGGGCCGCGGCGAGACATGGAGCGCGCAAGAGGAAGAAGACTTCCGTGCCCCGATCCGCGAGCAATACGAACGTCAAGGCCATCCACTCTATTCTAGCGCCAGACTTTGGGACGACGGCGTAATTAATCCCATCGACACCAGGCGGGTGCTCGGTCTTTGTTTGGCGGTTTGCGCCTGCGCTCCGATCGAGGAAACACACTTTGGCCTGTTTCGCATGTGAGGAAACGATGCCTGACTTGTTCCAATCAATCGACACGCGCGGAGTGGCCACCCTGACGCTCAACCGTCCGGCGCGACACAACGCTTTCGACGACGGGCTCGCAGCGCAGTTGACGATGGCCCTCCGTAGCCTTGCCGCAGCCGGAGATGTTCGCCTCGTCGTCATGCGTGCCGCTGGCCCCAGTTTCTCCGCTGGAGCGGACATCGGCTGGTTGGAGCGCATGTCGCACGCGCCGTTCGACGAGAACCTCGCGGACGCAAACGCGCTCGCGGAGCTGATGCATTGTCTCGATCGGCTTCCCAAGCCGACGGTAGCCGTCGTTCATGGCGCCGCCTATGGGGGAGGCGTCGGCCTTGCCGTCTGCTGTGACATCGCGCTTGCAACGGAAAGCGCCAGTTTTTCTTTGAGTGAAGCAAAGCTCGGCATCATTCCCGCCGTCATCGGACCTTACGTGACACGCGCCATCGGCGCGCGCCAGGCGCGCCGCCTGATGTTGACCGCCGAAACGGTCTCGGCCGTACGCGCGCGAGAGCTCGGGCTCGTTCACGAAGTCGCGCGCGAGGGAGAGGCGGATGCATTGCTCGAGAAATTTCTCGCCGCTTTGTTGCGCTGCGCCCCGGGAGCGCAGGCGCAAGCAAAAGCCTTTGTCGCCTCGTGCGCCGGTCGCCTCATAGACGAGCACCTGGTGCGAGAGTCGGCGCGCCGTCTTGCCGAGTTGCGCGACTCGGCGGAGGGGCGCGAAGGATTGCGCGCCTTTGTCGAAAAGCGCAGGCCTGATTGGAGCTGGGCAGGGGGCAAACGAGATGTTTCGCAAGCTCCTCATCGCTAATCGCGGTGAGATCGCTTGCCGCGTCGTCAAGACGGCCAAGCGGCTGGGTATCCAGACGGTCGCCGTGTATTCGGAACCCGATGCGTCGGCGATGCATGTCGATCTCGCCGACGAAGCGTGGTCCATCGGCGGCGGGCCAGCGCGCGATAGTTATCTTGCAATCGACAAGTTGTTGGAGGTCGCGCGGCGCTCGCGCGCCGAGGCGGTGCATCCGGGCTATGGCTTTCTGTCGGAGAATCCCGCTTTCGCCGAGGCTTGCGCTGCGGTGGGGCTGGTCTTTGTCGGCCCCCCCGCGTCCGCCATGCGGTCGATGGGCTCGAAGGTTCTTGCGAAAACTCTGATGCAGCGCGCAGGTGTGGCGATCCCGCCGGGCTATCATGGCGACGCTACAGATTTGGCGACGCTTACAGCTGCCGCGGAACACATCGGCTTTCCACTCCTCATCAAAGCGTCGTGTGGCGGCGGCGGACGAGGCATGCGGCTCGTGCGGGAGGCCGGCGAACTTGAAGCCGCCATCGCTGGCGCCGCGCGCGAAGCGCTTGCGTCCTTCGGGGACGGCCGCCTTCTGATCGAGAAATATCTGATACGATCGAGGCATGTAGAAGTGCAGATTTTCGCCGACGCGCAAGGAAACTGCATTTCCTTTCCGGAACGCGATTGCTCCATGCAGCGACGACGCCAAAAGGTGCTGGAGGAGACGCCCGCGCCTCGACTTTCTTCCTCCTTGCGACAAGTGATGCACGAGGCTGCGATCAAAGCCGCGAAAGCTGTCGGTTATGTCGGCGCAGGAACGGTCGAATTCCTCGTGCAGGATGGACGTTACTTCTTTCTGGAAATGAACACACGGTTGCAGGTCGAGCATCCGATCACCGAAATGATCTCCGAGCAAGATCTCGTCGAGTGGCAATTGCACGTCGCTTCCGGGGAAGCGCTCCCGCTCGCGCAGCAAGATCTCGTCACGCGGGGATGCGCCATGGAGGTTCGCATCTGTGCAGAGGACCCCGCAAATGATTTCTTACCCTCGGTCGGAGAGATCGAACATCTCCGCTTGCCGTCCGAGACAGGCTTCGTTCGAGTCGACACGGGTGTACGGCTCGGAGATCGGATTGAACAATATTACGATCCGCTCCTTGCGAAAGTGATCGCTTGGGGCGCCGATCGCGATGAGGCTGTGCGGCGACTAAAAAGCGCGCTGGGAGGGTTCGAAATCGTCGGCGTCATGACCAATAGCGATTTCCTGCGCGCGCTGTGCGAAGAGCCCGGCTTCTTGCGCGCGGAATATGACTCCGGATTCGTGGAGAGCAATGTTGGGAGACTCACGAGAACGGCCCCCATATCCGAAGACGAGGAAATATTGCTTCTCGCTGCAGGGAGCGCGAAATGGCTTGCGACGCTGTTGCAGCAGGCGCAAGCGCGCGCTATGGATAGCCAGGATCCCTGGTCGCCGTGGGCCACGATCGACGGGTGGCGTCTCGACGCGTTAGGCGGCGCCAGTATCGCATTCATGCTGAACGGACGTCATCTACTCGTGCAAATCCGCCCAGACGGTGCGTGCGGCTTTCGTCTCGACATAGGCTCCCGACAGGCGCAGCTCCGCTTCCAGCAGCGCGGCGAAAGGTTCCGCCTCTGGCTCGACGGCGCGACGCGAGAAATTGGAGTCGTCTCGCGCGCGAATGGATTCGTCGTGACGCTGGCGGGACGCAATTACCTACTCGGTCCTTGTGATCCGCTGTGGACGGGAGCGGTGACGGAGAGTCTCGATCAGGAGTTGCGTGCGCCGCTTCCCGCCCGCATATCGCGCGTGCTGGTCGCCGAAGGCGAAGCCGTGAAGAAAGGCGACGCGCTTGTGATCCTTGAGGTCATGAAGACTGAGTTCACACTCGCCGCTCCGCGCGATGCGGAGGTCGCGGTGCTTCACTGCAAGGAAGGCGAGTGGATCGCCGAGGGCGCCAGATTGGCCACGTTAGGCGAGGCGCCGCCAGCGTGATGCGTGCGTGCTTCGTTGCAGATTAGTGAAAGGAGCATGGATGACCATCCCTGCGCGTGTCGAGATCGTCGAAGTCGGCCCCCGCGACGGGCTGCAAAACGAGAGCTTGCTTCTGCCTGTCGCAGACAAGGCGGAATTAATCGAGCTATTGGCGCGGGCCGGGTTGATCCGTATCGAGGCCGGCAGTTTCGTCTCGCCCGCGGCTGTGCCGCAAATGGCGTCTACGGACGAGCTTTTTCGGCGATTGGGAGGGCGGCCAGGGCTCCGCTTGTCCGCGCTCGTACCCAATCTGCAAGGGTTGACGGCGGCGCTCTCCGCGGGCGTGCGCGAGATCGCCGTGTTCGCTGCCGCCTCGGAAACATTCTCGCACAAGAACATTAATTGCTCCATTGCAGAAAGCATCGAGCGCTTCGCGGCGGTTGTCGCAGAAGCCATACGGCGTGGCGTTCCTGCGCGCGGTTATATTTCCTGCGCGCTTGGGTGTCCCTACGAGGGCGAGATCGCGCCACGAAAAGTCGCGGTGCTGGCTCGGGAACTGCGGGGGATCGGCTGCGGCGAAATATCTCTCGGCGATACGATCGGCGTCGGCACGCCGCTCAGAACGCGGCGTCTGGTTGAAACGGTCGCAGGGGAGATTGGCCTCGCCCCGGTGGCGGTCCACTTCCATGACACTTATGGTCAAGCGCTCGCCAATATTTTCGCCTGTCTCGAATCTGGCGTGTCGATCGTCGACGCCTCCGTTGCAGGGCTTGGGGGTTGTCCCCACGCGCCTGGCGCCAGAGGGAATGTGGCGACAGAGGACGTCGTTTATATGTTGAACGGGATGGGTGTCGAGACGGGAATTAAGCTCAAAGCGGTGCTGGAAGCTGGGGCGTTCATCTCGAAGCTGCTCGGGCGTCTCCCGAGCAGCTCGGTGGGGCGGGCCTTTACAGCGAAAGCTTAACGGCGATGGGGCGCTTGATCGGCGTCGGCTTCGCCATAGGTAATCCTTTGCAGCAGGTGGCGAATGGCTATGCTATTCGGAGTGACCGCGGAACAACTGGCGATCCGAGAGACGGCGCTCTTGTTCGCGCGGGAAAAACTGGCCCCTAAAGCCGGGCAGTGGGACCGGGACAAACAATTTCCCGTTGATATTTTGCGCCAAGCGGCGGCGCTTGGCTTTGCGGCGATCAACGCCGGGGAAGAGTTTGGCGGCGTCGGCCTCAAGCGCTTCGACTCTGTGCTGATATTCGAAGCGTTGGCGACCGGCTGCCCCAGCATCGCCGCCTATCTTTCCGTGCACAACATGTGCGTCTGGATGATCGATGCCTTCGGCTCCGAGACGCAGCGGCGCGCCTATTTGCCGCGGCTTTGCGCGATGGAATCGCTCTCCAGCTACTGCCTCACTGAACCCGGCTCCGGATCCGACGCAGCGGCGCTCCGCACGCGGGCCGAGCGGCGTGGCGACGATTATGTCTTGAACGGCGAAAAGCAGTTCATCTCTGGCGCGGGGGCGAGCGGCCCTGAGCATATCTATGTCGTGATGGCGCGCACGGGAGGCGAGGGTCCGGGAGGCGTCTCCGCGCTGCTCGTCCATGGCGGGACGCCGGGCCTGACGCTCGGCGCCGCGGAAAGGAAAATGGGCTGGAATGCGCAGCCGACCCATGCTGTGAGCTTCGAGAACTGTCGCGTGCCCTCACAAAATCTCTTGGGAGGCGAAGGGGCCGGCTTCAAAATCGCGATGGCGGCGTTGGACGGTGGCCGTCTGAATATCGGCGCCTGCTCGCTCGGCGGGGGACAAGCGGCGCTCGACCGCGCGATCGTCTATATGCGCGAGCGCAAAGCCTTTGGACGGCGGCTCGATGAATTTCAGGCACTTCAATTCAAGCTTGCCGACATGGCGACGGAGCTCGAAGCCGCGCGCGCGCTGCTCTGGCGGGCGGCGACAGCGCTCGATGCGCGCGCTCCCGATGCGACAACGCTCTGCGCCATGGCTAAGTGCGTCGCCACCGACGCGGGCTTCGTCGTCGCCAACGAGGCGCTGCAATTGCACGGCGGTTATGGCTATCTTGCCGATTATGGGATCGAGAAGATCGTTCGGGACTTGCGCGTCCATCAAATTCTTGAAGGCGCCAATGAGATCATGCGCGTGATCGTGGCGCGCAGCCTCCTGGAGACGCGGCGGTGAACAGCGAGAGCCTCCTTGTGTCGCGGGTCGGTCGATTGGGCATCATCCGCCTCAACAGGCCGACGGCCCTCAACAGTCTGACGCTCGGCATGGTGCAAGGGTTCGCGCGCGCATTGGACGAATTCGGTGCGGACGCCAAAATATGCGCGGTACTGGTGTCGGGCGCTGGCGAACGGGGATTGTGCGCGGGCGGCGACATTCGCGGACTTTATGAACTCAGGGGCGCGACGCATAATCCATACAAGCAGTTTTGGCGCGAAGAATATCGATTGAACGCCCGCATTGCCTCCTTCCCGAAACCCTATGTCGTGGTGATGGATGGCGTCGTCATGGGCGGTGGCGTCGGAATTTCGGCCCATGGCAACCGTCGCCTCGTCACCGAAAGAACCCGCCTCGCGATGCCCGAGACGGGCATTGGCTTCATTCCCGACGTCGGCGGCACCTGGCTACTTACCCGAGATGGCAGCGGCGTGGGTATCTATCTGGCGCTTTCAGGGACCAGCGTTTCCGCAGCCGACGCTATAAGTCTTGGTCTCGCCGATTTCTCGATCGGTTCCGCAGACATTCCGCGATTGATGAACGAACTTGCGACCGTTCAGCGCTCAGAGGACGTAGACGCGGTCCTCCTGCGCTTCACGCAAGGGCCCGGGCCAGGCGTTTTCGCCAGGCATAGGTCGCTGCTCGAAACGGCGATGGCGAATGATCGTATCGAGGGCATTCTCGCTTCGCTCGCGGCCGACAATTCGGATTTCGCGCGTCAGGCAATATTAGAGATCGGTTCGAAATCGCCGACAAGCTTACGTGTTACCCATGAACTTTTGAAGTGCGCCCGCTTTGCAGACAAACTGGAATCCTGCCTGACGCGGGAGTTTCGCGCCGCATGCCGCCTGCTCGAAACTTCCGATCTTTATGAGGGCGTCCGCGCGGCGCTCATCGACAAGGACAAAAGGCCGCACTGGTCTCCCGCCACGCTGGCCGAGGTTTCCGAGGATAGCATCACTGCGATTCTGCAAGGCACCGGCGATCCCGAGCCGGCCTACCAACCCTGGGCCCAAGGAAAGTGGGGCTCTCCGCAACACGCCCAAAGCACCGGATGCGCCGTTGGGTCGTCAATGCAGGGGGCGCGCGGATGAGCGCTCCGAATCAAGTAGCGATCATCGGCGCCGCACGCACGCCGCTCGGCGCTTTTCTCGGCGCGTTGAAGGTGGTGAGCGCGCCAGCGCTTGGCGCCTGTGCGATAGAAGCGGCGGTGATGCGGGCGAAAATTCCAGTTGAAATGTTCGACGAGACGATCATGGGCTGCGTCCTGTCCGCCGGCCTCGGTCAGGCGCCGGCACGGCAGGCGGCGCTGGGCGCCGGACTTCCGCAAACGATCGGTTGCACGACAATCAACAAAATGTGCGGCTCGGGGATGAAGGCGATCATGCTGGCGCATGACGCCTTGCGCGCTGGGAGCGCGCGCGCCGTCCTCGCTGGCGGCATGGAGAGCATGAGTAACGCACCTTATCTGCTCGACCGCGCACGCATCGGCTATCGTATGGGACACCGCAAGATCATCGATCATATGTTTCTCGACGGACTAGAAGATGCTTATGACAAGGGCCGCCTGATGGGCTGCTTCGCAGAAGATTGTGCGACGAGTTATCAATTCACCCGAGCTATGCAGGACGAATATGCCCTTGCCTCGCTGATGCGCGCGCGGCGCGCGATCGCGGATGGCTCTTTCGACGCTGAAATCACGCCTGTGCGCACTTCAGTGTCTATGGCCGAGCGAATGATCACGAGGGACGAAGTACCAGAGAAAGCTATACCGGACGAGATTTCAAGGTTGAAACCGGCGTTCAAATCCGACGGATCGATCACCGCCGCCAACGCCAGCTCCATTTCCGACGGCGCCGCCGCCCTGGCGCTGACGACTTTGGAAGCCTGTGAGCGGTTAGCGTTGACGCCTTTGGCCTGGATTCCAGGTTGCGCCACATATGCCGGCGCGCCCGGCGATTTCCCGACTGCTCCCATCGGCGCGATTGCGAAACTGCTGCAACGCGTCGGTTGGACCACGAAAGATGTTGACCTTTTCGAGATCAATGAAGCATTCGCTGTCATTGTCCTGGCGGCCATGCACGATCTCGATTTGCCGCATGACAAGGTGAATGTGCACGGAGGCGCCTGTGCGCTGGGCCATCCGATCGGCGCATCGGGCGCGCGAATCGTCGTCACATTGATTGCCGCGCTGCGGCGATACGGTCTTCGCCGCGGGGTCGCCGCACTTTGCATCGGTGGCGGAGAGGCGACGGCAATTGCGATCGAGCGAGAAAGTTAACGCGGCCGGCTTCCTGATTTCGCGTTGGGCAAACAGGCGGCGAAAATTATGGGACGGTCGATGACTTTGCCGTCGAGCGCACTAATCTGTCTATCGAGTGCGGGTCGAACCGAGCCTTTGGGCTACGCCTATGGGGTATGATTTTCACATTGACTGTCTCCGTCTCCTCTCGCCTTCAGGCGAAGCGACCGAGCAGACCAGCGTAATCTCTCAGGATGGCGATCTGTTGCAGTCGCTCTATCGCGCGATGACGCGAACGCGGATCTTCGACGCAAAGGCGATTGCGCTGCAGCGTACCGGCCAGCTCGGTACTTTCGCTTCCTCCCTCGGTCAAGAGGCAGTCGGCGTCGGCGTCGCGGCGGCCATGCAATCGGGCGACGTCCTGGTTCCATCCTACCGCGATCATGCCGCGCAATTTGTGCGCGGCGTCACAATGACGGAAGTTCTGCTCTACTGGGGTGGCGACGAACGCGGCAGCGACTTTGCCATTCCGCGCTCGGATTTTCCGATATGCGTTCCCGTCGGCACACAGGTGGCGCACGCCGTCGGCGCAGCTTACAGCTTCATGCTGCGCAGGGAAGAGCGCGTCGTTGTTTGCTTCATCGGCGACGGCGGCTGCGGCAATGGCGGCTTTTATGAGGCGCTCAACATGGCGGGAGTATGGAATGCGCCCGTCGTTGTCGTCGTCAACAATAATCGCTGGGCCATCTCGACGCCGAGGGAGTGGGGAAGCGCTTCGGAAACCCTTGCGCAAAAGGGGATCGCCGCCGGTGTCGAAGGACGTCAGGTGGACGGCAACGACGTCATCGCCGTGTATGTGGCGGCGCAAGAAGCAATCGAGAAGGCACGCAAAGGCGGCGGACCGACGCTGCTCGAAGCCCTCAGTTACCGATTGGGCGATCACACCACGGCTGACGACGCAACGCGCTATAGGGACCCAGAAATCGTGCGTTCAGAATGGCCGAAGGAACCCTTAGGGAGACTGCGCGCCTTTCTTCTGGCCAAGGGATTCTGGTCAAAAGACATGGAAGCAGCGTTGCAAAGACAATGCGCGGAAGAAGTCGAGAGCGCTGTAGAGGCCTATCTCTCGGCGCCCGCGCCGTCGTGCGACGCCATGTTCGAGCATCTTTATGCGGTGCTTCCGCGCGCGCTTGAAGGACAACTAGCGGAGGCGCGACGCTTCGCGCCAACGAAGGAAGTAAGCAATGGCTGAATTGACCCTCGTGGAGGCAGTCAATCTGGCGCTGGCCCATGAAATGGCGCGAGACCCCGAGGTGCTCTTGTTGGGCGAGGACATTGGAGTGAATGGTGGCGTGTTTCGCGCCACCAATGGGTTGTATGCGCGCTATGGACGCGCCCGCGTGCTCGACACGCCTCTTGCCGAATCGGCGATCGCCGGCGTCGCGGTCGGCATGGCGGCGATGGGGTTGAAGCCAGTCGCGGAGATTCAATTCTCCGGCTTCATATATCCGGCTATCGATCAAATCATCAACCACGCTTCGCGGCTGCGTCATCGCACGCGTGGGCGTCTGACCTGCCCGATGGTGCTTCGTTCACCCTGCGGCGCGGGCATACACGCGCCGGAGCATCATTCCGAGAGTCCAGAAGCGATGTTCGCACATATGCCGGGGTTGCGCGTTGTGATCCCCTCGACGCCTGCGCGCGCCTACGGCCTGTTGTTGGCCGCAATCCGCGACCCGGATCCCGTAATATTTCTGGAGCCGACCCGTCTTTATCGCTTGTTTCGCCAAGAAGTCGTAGACAGCGGCGAAGCCCTCCCGCTCGATGCATGCTTCCTTTCGCGCGTAGGCCGTGATGCGACGTTGGTCACGTGGGGCGCGGCCCATTCCGATGTAGTGAAAGCGGCCGATCTTCTTGAACAGGAGGGTGTACTGATCGAAGTGATCGACGTCGCGACCTTAAAGCCGTTCGACTGCGAAACCATCCTGAGATCAGTGGAGAAAACCGGACGCTGCGTCGTCGTGCACGAGGCTCCGCGCACCGCCGGCTTTGGTGCCGAAATCGCGGCCGAGGTGGGCGAGCGCGCGCTTTATTCTCTGCTGGCGCCTATCCTGCGCGTCACCGGCTACGACGTCGTTGTGCCGCTCTCGCGCTTGGAGCAGCAATATATCCCGAGCGTCGAACGCATCGCCGACGCAGTGCGCAATGTCATGGAGGCGTCGTGAAAATCTTCAGATTGCCCGACCTGGGCGAGGGACTGCAGGAGGCGGAACTGGTGGAATGGCGGGTGAAGCAAGGGCAGACCATCGCCGTGGACGAGCCTTTGGTCGCCGTCGAAACGGCCAAGGCCGTCGTCGAAATACCCTCTCCGATCGCGGGGCGTATCGAACGTCTGTTCGCAGAGATCGGCGACATCGTCCACATCGGCGCGCCGCTCGTCGGCTTCGAAGCGGCTGAGACGGAGCGCGAAGAAGTGGGCTCAATCGTTGGCGCCATCGCATCGGAAGGGCGTGTGGTGCGAGAGGCGCCAGCTTCTCTCGGTCATACCGTTAGCGGATTTCGCGCGGTGCCGGCCGTGCGCGCTCTGGCCCACAAGCTCGGGGTCGAACTCGCGATGGTGACGCCCTCGGGCGCGGACGGTGTGATTACCAGTGCCGACGTTCAGCGCGTCGCGCGGATCTTGAGTGAGGCCGAGCCCTCCGAGCCCTTGCGCGGCTTCCGTCGCGCCATGGCGCAGAACATGACGCTGGCCCAGTCGGAGGTGGCAGCCGCGACGATCATGGATGACGCCGACGTGGAAGCTTGGCGCGCAGACGCTGATACAACGATCCGGCTTATCCGTGCGCTCGTCGTAGGGTGTCGGGCGGAGCCCGCGCTTAACGCTTGGTTTGAAAGCCAAGCCCTGGCGCGTCGCGTCTTGCGTAGAATCGACCTCGGCATCGCGGTCGATCTGCCCGAAGGACTGTTCGTTCCGGTGCTGCGCAATGTCGGCGAGCGCGACGCCGCTGGTTTGCGAGAGGGTCTCGATCAAATGCTCGCAGACATGGCGGCGCGCCGTATCCTGTCTGAAGAATTGCGCGGCGCCACGATCACATTGTCTAATTTCGGCATGATCGCGGGCAAATATGCCGCGCCCGTCGTGGTGCCCCCGACCGTCGCGATTCTCGGAGCCGGCCGAATCCGGCGAGAAATCGTCGCGGTCGGTGACACGCCGTGCGCGCACCGCATTTTGCCACTCAGCCTCACCTTCGACCACAGAGTGGTGTCTGGGGGCGAAGCCGGTCGCTTCCTGGCCGCGGTCATGGTGGACCTCGCTACTCCCGAATAGAGGGACGTGAGCGCCAGCGACTTCCCGTCAGGTTCATAAATTGATTTGCTTAGCGTGCGCGATATGATTCACGGTCTCTGGAGGGAAGCGCAGATAAGTCTCGCGCAATTCTGGCTGAGTGTCTTGCGGTTCTCGAAGATTGCGCCTCGCCTCCCTTCGGGAGGAGAGGCGATAGGACTCAAAGGAGTTAATGATGATGCCGTCGACAAGCAACCCGACTGTCGCGGTCAATAGCGGTCTGTCCTATGCTTGGCCGACAAACCTCAGCGCGTGGGGGACTTACCTCGCCCAAGTGGATCGGGTGACGCCATATCTGGGCCCATTGGCGCGTTGGGCGGAGACTCTCCGGCGGCCCAAGAGAACGCTGATTGTCGACGTTCCAATTGAACTGGACAATGGTGATTTCGCCCATTTCGAAGGCTATCGCGTACAACACAATCTGGCGCGCGGGCCAGGTAAAGGCGGGGTGCGCTATCACCCCGACGTGACGCTGGAAGAGGTTATGGCGCTCTCCGCATGGATGACGATCAAGAACGCCGCAGTAAATCTCCCTTTCGGCGGCGCCAAAGGCGGCATTCGTCTGGATCCGGAACGGCTTTCAAAAAAAGAACTCGAACGGGCGACGCGCAGGTACACCAGCGAGATTGGCGTCATTATCGGCCCACACCAGGATATTCCGGCTCCAGACGTTAATACCGACAGCCAAGTCATGGCCTGGATGATGGACACTTATTCGATGAACACCGGGCTTGCCAGTCCGGGCGTCGTCACTGGGAAGCCAGTCCATCTCGGCGGTTCGCTCGGCCGGGTCAAGGCGACCGGGCGTGGCGTTTTTGTCATTGGGCGCGAAGTAATGCGACGATTGAACATGCCGGTCCAGGGCGTTCGCATCGCCATTCAGGGGTTCGGCAATGTCGGCTCCACAACATCGGAATTATTTGCGCAGGCAGGCGCTCTGATCGTCGCGGCGCAAGATTCTGGCGGCACGATTTACAATTTCCAAGGGGTGCCGATTGCCGAGCTTGCCGACCACGTCCAGCGTTATCGCACCGTCGGCGGCTTTCCAGGCGGAGAAAGTCTGAATCCGGAGGCGTTTTGGGACGTTGCTTGCGACATTATCATACCTGCGGCGCTCGAAGGGCAAATAACTGTTGCGCGCGCCGAGCGGCTACGCGCCCGGCTGGTGCTCGAAGGCGCCAATGGACCGACGCTTCCCGAAGCCGATGACGTTCTCGGTTCACGAGGGATCGTCGTCGTTCCGGATGTAATCTGCAACTCTGGGGGCGTGACGGTCAGCTATTTCGAGTGGGTGCAGGACTTCGCGAGCTACTTTTGGACCGAGGACGAGATTAATCAGCGCCTCGAAAAAATCGTTCTCGACGCCCTCGAACAAATTTGGCAAACCTCAGAGCGACGCGGCGTTTCCCTTCGCACAGCCGCATTCATAGTCGCCTGCGAGCGAATATTGACGGCACACTTAGAACGCGGTCTCTACCCTTGATTGGCGCGCGCCTACGCTGTCAACCGCCAAGTGCATCGCGCACCTTCCCCGAAAGTCGCGACATTTTCGGTATTATGGCGCAAACGCCACCCCGCATGTAAATCAAGCACTTGCGAGAGCCGCTAAGTGAGGGCGGCGGCGCGGTGCGGGCTGTCCTCGTTCTTGCGGTTTCTCATCTGGCCATGTGGCGCTCCAAGCAGGCGTCCACTCATCCGGCGCAATGAACTTTTTGGACTTGCTGCTATTGTTTTCGTTTCCGGATATTGCAATGAATTTGATATCGCCATTGGCGCCGCGCATAGTAAGATATTTGAGCTCGGAAACGTGAGTATATCCTATAACATCATGATATGTGGATGTGATAATAAATATAGTTATACCATCTGTAATGGGGCCTTGATTAATTTTATTCCACAATATTGGTATCGCCTCGGTTCTATATTGAGCTATGACGATTCGTCCATTAAAAATACTTTCCAAAAATTTAGGCGATGACCCGATTCACTTCATGTGGCGTTTGCGCCATAATATCGTAAAAGCCCAAACGGCAAGCCAGGCGGGCGAACGACTATCTGCCTGAAGCGGGCTCTCGGAGCTGCGGGCTGCCCGGCGCTTGCAGAGCACGCGAACCTGTTCGCCGATTTGCAGGGACCTCGCTTCAAAAAAGAAAAAGGCCGCCGCGAACGGCGACCCTTCATCTATGCGCGTATCACGATGGAACGCAGCGGAGATCCACTCGTCTCAGATTTCCTTGAGCTGATCTGCGGAGGACTTGCCGCTGCGCTTGTCCTGCGTGATCTCGTAGCTCAGCTTCTGGCCTTCGGGCAAATCACGCAGGCCGGCGCGCTCGACCGCGCTGATATGAACGAAAACATCCGGGCCGCCATCATCGGGCTGGATGAAGCCGAAGCCTTTTTGACCATTGAACCATTTCACGGTGCCGGTAGCCATTTCATCTCTCCAAGCATATTTTAGAAGTTGGCCCGCATACGCGGGGCCGGGTCGATCGATGTTTGGAAGAGGTCGTCAGCGGCTTCGTTTCCAAAGCAAATCCAAGTCGTCAGGCCGAAAATCGATGGGCGAAAGATAAAGACCCGCAAAGTCGAATGCAACGCCAAATCGCTCGTGAGCGTGTCCAATCCCCTCGCCTTGAATGCGGAGGCGGTCTTGCGGCGCTAAAATCAATTACTTTTCAATATCTTGCGGAGTGCCGCCATCGTTCTGTCCCGCTTGTGGAATTTCCGCACACAAGCCGAACAAATGTCGTCCGAATCGGGGTTTCGCGATTCGGGGAAGGAACCCTGTTTCCGATCCGTTAACTGGAGAGCGGCCTGAACTTGAATGCGTGGATATCTTTTGAACCGATAACGCCAGATTGGGCTTGAGGCCTCGCTATCTATCGGCGGTGTGATGAGGGTTCCAAATGCGCGGTCCGCATCAACGAAGGCTGCGGTATCTTTCGCCAGGCAAGGGGCCCGGACAAAGCAATTGCCCGAGCCCCTTGACTGCCCGATTGACGAATCAGCCCGAGGCAGCCGTCTTCAGTTTGGACAAGGCGCGGATTTTTACGCGCATGCTCGCCGGCTTGGCGGCGGCCTTGAGCATCTCACCGGTGGCGGGATTGCGGACCAAGGTTCCGGCCCTGCGAGCCGGCACTTTGCGAAGGGTCACTTTCAACAAGCCCGGCAAAGTGAATTCACCGACGCCGCGCGGATGCACCGATCCGAGCAGCACGCTTTCCAGCGTGGCGAAGACGCCCAGGGCGGTCTTGCGGGGGATGTCGTTCTGCTCGGCGATCAGATTGATCAGTGCCGACTTGGTGAAGGTTTCCTTGACCGGACGAAGAGGCGCCGCGTTGGACTTGACGATTTTCGACTTGCTGGTTTTTGCCTTGGCCATGAGAATGCTTTCAGGTTTGGTTGGATTTCCAAATGCAGGAATTAAGTCTCGTTTGCAGTTTTGCGGTGTTAGCGGCGCACGCGGAATTTCGCAAGGAGCGGTTTCAAAAGCGACGCTTAAGCCAAAATTCAAGCCGCCAGAATTGTCGCGGATAAGTTTTGTGACGTTCCTGGATCGCCGATTCGATCCCCGTCAGACAAGCAGGCGCCGTCATGAACCCTGGAACGCACATTGAGCCATCGGTTTGGCCCGGTTCGCATGCCGAGAAGGGGGCGAACACCCAGCCGGTGAACAAATTCTGGCGTTAGAAAATGTGATTGATGGAGAGTGGCTGGATTCCCAAGCCGCACCCATGGCCTATCTGGAAACCTGTGCGGTGGCGCCTCTGCGCTGTTTCCGGATGTTTTGGGCGATTCGTAAGAATGCGGCCCCGCGTTATTATTAGAACCAGCGCGTGAAACAAGCGCACGGTTATCGTAAGAGGAACAACCGGCCTCTTGAGCGACGATGGGTTGATATTACGAAAACGTCATGGCGAGCTGCTCAAGCTTGGGTTCGAGGTTTCTCGGTCAAGCGTCCGTAATATATGTCCAAGCGACGGAAGCGACGGAAGCGCCGAGCCCGGGTTGGGGCGCCTTTGTACGCAATCATGCCCCTGATATCGCGGCGATGGATTCGTTTGTTGCGCCGACGAAGGGTTTCGACCTGCTTTATGCGTTCGTCGTCGGTGGGCCGGACCAGCCGATTGCGCCTGCGCCGCCTCGGTATAATGCTTTCGCCGAACGATTGATCGGATCAATACGTCGCGAGTGCGTGGACGGCGCCATCGTCTTGGCAGAGGCGCTTTTGCGTCGGATCCTGTAATCTTATACGCATTACCATAGCGGGATCAGAACTCGTCGGTCATTAGAAAAGGATGCGCCTCAATCTCGCATGGTTCAGAGGATTGTGAACATCAAATCACAGCTAACCCTCGGCGGACTTCAGCACCATTATGTCAGGACTTGATTTTCCTTACAGACTTCAACACCAGCGAAATGCTCAACGGGTCACACGGGCGACCCGCCTCGGCCATTGCCCGTCCGTTCTCGTAAACGCCGCAGTCGAGGCGGTGTTTACTTTACGCTGCGATCTTCTTGCACTCTTCGGCGCATTCCTTGCACGATGCGCCCATGTCCACGCACTCGCTGTACTGTGGAAATTTGTCGCATTCCTTTTTGCAGGCCAGACGCGCCTCCATGACATCCTTGGTGAGTGCGGGCGTATAGGTCGAATTGACCGAGGCCAATGTTTAAAGAGCGCCGCAGGCGGCGATTACGTCAAAGGAAGCCTTGGTGCATTAGCAGCGGCGCCGAATGTGGTTATGAATTCGCGACTTTCCATGAGAGCGCTCCCCTTCCAATAACGAACATACGCCGCCGTTAAGCCCCGTTTCCAACATCGGGGAGGTGAGGTCATCAGGCTTGCGCCCTAACCATTCAGCAGGGGGATAACTGTTACCTATGCAGTAGAGGGCATTTTCGACGGCTTTTTCATGCTGCCGTGTCCCTAAATATTGGGCATCCGTTTCGTTCAGCCCGCAATTCTTCGAAATCAGGAAATGACCCTCGAGTCTTGGCCGCTGCAAGACCATGCCACCATGCGAGCGCCGGTCACCTGTTCATGCGGCCAAATCCTCGGAAGCGCGCTTTGATTACTACCCGATCGAGACATTGCTGCGGCGTCGCTCTGGGTCGCGGAATTTCGTTTGCTCAATGTCTGAGGGCTGGCCTTGCTTCAGAAGCCAAATGACTTCAAAATAAACGCTCGATCCGGATTGACCCGGGGAATTTTGGATCACACAGGCAGGAAATGTCTAATGAGAAATAATGCGCGATCAGGAACCGCTCTCGCCATTGCGGCCGTTTCGCTGGCTTTGGCCGGCATAGCCACGCCGGTGGTGGCGGCGACAGCCAAGGTGCACTGCCTGGGCGTCAATAGCTGCAAGGGCAAGAGCGATTGCATGACTCCGAAGAACTCCTGCGCTGGCATGAATGCTTGCAAAGGGCAGGGCTGGGTCTACAAGGACACCGAAAAGGCGTGCCAGGACGATGGCGGCAAAGTCATTGATTGACCTCTAGAAGTCCGGTCAGTGCTGGGCGTCTGACTCTTCAGTCGCGTCGGTCGTCGGCAAGACGCCAATATCCGCGCCAGACAGCTTCGTCCCCGCTTTCACAGCGAAACCCTGAAGGTCGTACCGCTGCTAGGAGAGGCGTCGATTAAAGCCGTTCCCCCCAGCGCTTCGACGAGTTCACGAACGATCGAAAGGCCAAGTCTCGTGCTGGGGGGGGGGCTTTCGTCCTTGCGGCAGAACGATTCGAATACTCTTTCGCGATCTTCAGGCGGAACCCCCGGGCCGTGATCAATCACCATGATTACTCTGGACGCTGGCCTTTCTCTCCAGAGGCCGCCGACTGACGACGCCGGACGGCGGGAGCAAATTGCGCTTTAGTCGCACCAATGCAACAAAGCGCTTGAGAAGCCTCCTCAAGGACCCCACGCGTGAACCCGACGGATGAATTCAGAAAGCTGATTTCGCTGTTTCCCGAAGGCGATGAGCTCTTCGGAGGCGCCGAGCACATCCCGGCGTCGCTCACTCCAGAGCCATACAAGCGGCTTCTTGTTCACGATCGTCACATGACGGTTACTATGGAGGAGTTCCACGGTTCGCCGGTGGTGGTAAAAGTCCTCGATCGAAAGTTGGAGGGGAATATCTACAGCCGCAAGATTCTGCTGAAACGGAGCGATGATGGAACAGTGGTTCAGTTCGCGGTTATGAGGTTCAACTTGGATATGGTGCTGCCGGCAGTTCGAGATGAGATTCTGAGCGAGAGGACGCCTCTGGGACGGATCCTGATCAACTACAATGTATTTCGTTTTGTCGATCTTGGCGCGATATTTCGGATCAGGGTCGGTCCAGCATTTGCCGGATTGTGCGGCTGCCCCGTAGGTGATGTGACCTATGGACGATTGGCGACCATCTTCTGCAATCAGCATCCCGCGGTCGACCTCTTCGAAGCTGCCGCGCCCATAGATTGGTGAGCGGGAGTCCTTTTACGGAGCGAATCTCTTTTGCTCGTCAGATGACTGATTGGTTCAACGTCTCATAGCCGCGCTAGATTGGGTTCCGCGCCAGCGGCAAGGACGGCGGATAGAGCCGGCCTCGCAAATTTGGACATTAGCTTAAGTGGATTTTCTGCCTGACAGCGGCGAGGATTATCGCCGCGAATCAGGAGCTACGATGACGAAACGCACACGTCGGAACCACGCGCCGTCCTTCAAGGCGAAGGTGGCCTTGTCGGCGCTGAAGGGCGAGAAGACGCTGGCCGAGTTGGCTCAGCAGTTCGATGTCCATCCGAACCAGATCACGCAATGGAAAGGGCAGCTTCTCGAGGGAGCGGCGGGCGTGTTTGGCCAGGAGAAGGGCGAGGCCGGTGCGCCGGTGGTGGACTTGAAGGCTCTGCACGCCAAGATCGGCGAGTTGACGGTGGAGAACGATTTTTTAGAAGGCGCGCTCACCAAAGCCGGCATGCTGAGCGCAAAGCGATGATCGACCGCACGCACGATCTTTCAATTTCCGGGCAGGCGAAGGCTTTGAACATCAGCCGGGGCGCCGCTTATTACAATCCTCGGCCGGTCTCAGCCGAGGATTTGGCGATTATGCGGCGGCTCGACGAACTGCATCTCGAGCACCCGTTCATGGGCGCAAGGATGCTACGCGACATGCTGAACCGCGAAGGCGTTTCGATTGGCCGTCGCCATGTCGCGACGCTGATGAAACGCATGGGAATCGAGGCGATTTATCGCCGGCCAAATACAAGCAAACCGGCGCCGGGGCACAAGGTTTATCCCTATCTTCTGCGCAAACTGAAGATCGACAAGCCCAACCATGTCTGGGCGATGGACATCAGTGTGCCGCAGCAAGCGGCGTAGGAGATGAGGGTAGGTCCCTCGCCATCGGCTTGCAGGAGCAGGTGGCAAACCACCGTGAGCGGCGTGGGTCAAAAGCCCGGGTCGTGAGCGTCGCGGAAAAGGCGCCTCGAGGCGTCAGGTGTGGAACAGGAAGGCGAACACAAGTGAACTGCCGTTCAAGTGTCGAAAGTGCTCAGACGACATCGAAAGCGGGGAGTGATGTTGCTCCGCGATTGGTCTGGACGGGACCTGCTTACGGTCCAGATGGTGTCCGGCATAGAGGCAGCGCCAGCCTGTTTCGGGCTCTTACGTTGAACTGCGGGAACCTTCGATGGCGATGGCAAGCGAAAGGCGCAAGCCCACAAGGCGAGGCCGATAGTAGCGATGCGCCGTCAAGGGACGGAGCCGCTCGTAGTAGCGACGAAGCCGCCGTAATGGTGGTGGAGCGAAGGGGCGGCGTCATTCAGGGCCAGGGCGAGGCCAACCGCGCGAGCGGGAGGAGCTTTGCATGAAGCCCAAGTCATTCGACATTCCCAAAGCTCTCGTATGGGAGGCGTATGAACGTGTAAAAGCCAATGGTGGAGCCGCGGGGGTCGATCACGAGACGATCGAAAAGTTCGAGGAAGGCTTGGGCGACAAGCTGTACAAGCTTTGGAACAGGATGTGCTCCGGCAGCTATTTCCCGCCGCCGGTCAAAGCTGTTCCGATTCCAAAGAAGACAGGCGGCGTTCGAGTGTTGGGCGTGCCGACGGTGGCGGATCGTGTGGCGCAGACGGTCGTTAAGCTGTGGCTTGAGCCGCAACTCGACCCCATGTTCCACACGGATTCTTATGGCTACCGGCCCGGACGGTCGGCGCACGATGCGATCGCAGTCACCAAACGCCGGTGCTGGGAGTATGATTGGGTTATCGAGTTCGACATCAAAGGCCTATTCGATAACATCGATCACGAACTCCTGATGCGGGCGGTCAGGAAGCATTGCCAAAAACCTTGGGTCTTGCTGTATGTGGAACGCTGGCTGAAAGCGCCGATGCAGACCACAGATGGCGAGGTCAAGGCGCGGGAGCGGGGCACGCCGCAAGGCGGGGTCGTCTCACCGCTGCTGGCAAATCTGTTCCTGCATTATGCTTTTGACGTTTGGGTGGATCGCAATCTGCGAAGCGTGCGGTTTTGCCGCTACGCCGACGATGCGGTCATTCACTGTAAAAGCCAGGCGCAGGCGCAATTCGTTTTACGACGAATTGACGAACGCTTCCGACAATGCGGCCTCGAACTGCATCCGAGCAAGACACGTATCGTGTATTGCAAGGACATCAATCGTCGACAGGATCATCCCGCAATCGAGTTCACGTTCCTGGGATATACGTTCAGGCCTCGAAAGGCCGTGGACAAATATGGCCGGGTTTACGTGAATTTCTCCCCGGCGGTCAGCCGCACAGCCTGCAAGGCCATGCGACAGACCATTCGGGGATGGCATTTGCAATTGAAGTGCGACAAGGAACTGGTCGATCTTGCGACCATGTTCGATCCGATCCTCACGGGCTGGCAGCAATATTACGGCCGCTTTTACGGGTCGGCGATGTCGACGGTCTGGAAGCACGTGAACGCCTATTTGGTGCGTTGGCTGATGCGCAAATACAAAAGTCTCGCCCGGCACAAGGTCCGGGCGTGGCGCGCCCTCGGGCGATTGGCGCAACAGTTTCCGCGCGCCTTTGTCCATTGGAGATTGGGATTTGCTCCTATGGCCGGATGATGGGAGCCGGATGATTTGAGAGGATCACGTCCGGTTCCGCGAGGGGCCGAGGGTGCAACTCCCTCGGCCTACTCACCCCTACATCCCGATGGCGCGCGGTTTCGTCTATCTCGCGGCGGTCATCGACTGGGCGAGCCGGCGGATTCTCTCGCATCGCGTGTCGATTACGATGGGGGCGGATTTTTGTGTCGAGGCGCTGGAGGAAGCCCTCGCCAAATATGGCAAGCCGGAAATATTCAACACGGATCAGGGCAGTCAGTTCACCGGCGAGGCCTTCACCGGCGTGCTGCTCGGGAATGAGATAGCGATCAGCATGGACGGCAAAGGCTCCTGGCGCGACAATGTGTTCGTTGAACGGCTATGGCGCAGCGTGAAATACGAGGAGGTGTATCTGCACGCCTACGGCAGCGTCTTCGAAGTGCGCGCCTCGCTTGATCGATATCTGGACTTCTATAACCGGCGGCGCCCGCATTCGAGCCTTGACGCGAGAACGCCGGATGAGGCCTACTTCGCCTTGCCGACGATCGCGGCGGCGGCATGAAGCCCTCGCGCGCGATTTTGATGCAGCTCTGGTCGGGCTACGCCCTCCCGCCGCCGCATCAAAATCGCGAAGCCCCGCAGTCAGCATAACCCGGCAGGAATCCACTTAAATTCCGCGGGGCGCTGTTCAGACAACCGGGACCAGCTCTGATTCCTCAAAGGCATGAAATCGCCGCATGCTTTTGTCGCCAGAGGCGTTGGGGGTGGGTCAAAGCGTCATTGCAAAGTTAGGACGGTTCTCGCGCGACAATCTGGATGACGCATTGAGATTGGACACCCGATGGGGGCCCGCCAGAATCGCTTCGCCGGTGCTTTGGATAACTTTTATCGCGAAATATTCGTCATGGACGCCATTGGCCCGTGCGAGAAGGATGCGGGTCTGATGCGGTTGCATGAGCGCCAGCGGGCTACTGCGCGCGCCACGCGAAGGGCGGGCGTGGTCATCCGACACCCATTGGGTTGCACGGTAATGCTTGATTGTAAGATTAGCCGCGCTCAAGACCAGCATCAGAAGGCGTCGAGTCCGGTTTCAATAGAGGGTCGGCCGCTAGCGAGGAGTCCTTGGTCAATATTTGCGCATTGTGGCCCTCCATGATGCTGCATCTACCTTGCCGCGGTCGCTAAGGCGGAGCGAAAGTTTGGCGTGATGGTGTTTGCGCATATAGCGGGATGGCGTTCAGGCTCCAAGCACATCGACTCCGATGATGTAGGGATGCAAGAACAGCATCACGACATAGGCCACCGTGCCTGCTGCGACGTCTATCGCGTCCGCGCGTGTGAAGGACGCGAGCTGGGGTGCACCGATATCGCCGCGTTTCTTGACGGCGATGCGATCATAGACCGCCCAGGCGAGGAATGATCCAAACAATAGCAGGCCGCCTGCGTCGCCATTGGCGAGGAAATGCGCAAACGCCCAGACTTTCACGGACACCAGCATGGGGTGGCGTAGCCAACCCCTGATACGGCTTGGGGCCGGATTCGAAAACGCCATTGAGACGAAAGCGAACCACATTAGCACTATCGCAAAGTGACGAGCCCAAACCGGGGGCGTCCAAAGTAGAATCATCCCCTCGGACCGGTAGCGTGAGAAGCCCCAGACGATCAACACAAAACCGATGGTCACGACCAGAGAATAAGCGCCTTTGTAAACCCCTTCGCCAAATTGCTGGATGAGTTTCGTCCGCGTCGCGCGAAAGGTCGTCAGACTATGTGCGCCCAGAAACAGGACGATCCCCGTCACGAGAATAAGCATGCCATCTCCTGTAGAACTCATTTGGAATCAGTTGGCGCTTGAAACTGCGTGCGGTAAGCATCGCATGAATTGCCCAAGGGAACTTGGCTTGGTAAGCGATCTCCCGAAGCGGCGAAGGTCACCATGCCACGTCGAATAGACAGGCTGACGCCCCTGTCGCTTCGCATTCGATCTCGGAAACGCGCGTGCTCGGTCCGAGCATCTCACGAAAGACGCGTTCGAAGGTTCCAGCGAAATAGTGGCAGGCCGGCTCTTTGGTTTGCAGCAGTCGGCAGATAGGCGAGCCGATAAGCGCAAGTCGCAGTCCAGGCCGGAAGCTAAACGAGAAGCGTCCGCTGCCACTGAAAGTCCATGCGTTGCGCGCGATCGCGCGCACCAGAATATGCGCGGCTAGCCGGCGTGGAAGGCGTCGCAATATTTTTTGGACGGGGCGGGGAATTCGCTTCGCCAAAAGATATTCCCCGGTGAGGCGTCCGGCCTCCCGTGAAATATGTGACGCCTTTGCAGCGCCTAGCGTTTCGATCAACACAAGATGCAAACGGGCGACTTCCTGTTGGTCCACCATCCGCGTTGGCGGGACATCGAGATACCGTTCAACCTTGGCCGCTGTGAACACGGAGCGGCAACCTTCAGCCCCGTCCTTTGCCATGAGCGCTTCCGCGATTCGCGTTATCGCATTGGGACCTACGACGCCAGACGCGTCGTCGCTCGCTCGTGTGATGCGCGCGCGGCGTGGGAAAAGCTGACCGGAAAGGCGGTCAGATCGAGCGTTGTTCATGTCCGCTCGCCTTCTCGATATTTGCGATTACATGCGACGGCGCGACCCCGATCATTTCATTGCTCTCGTCCAGCTGATCCTTCCCGCCGCCGCAGGCCATCGGCGCTGTCATCGCCTTTTGCTTGCGGTTGTGGGTGGTTCGCCATTCAACCTCGGAATCGGAGGCTCTTGTGCGCGTCGTATCAAAGTTAAAATTCACCTTCTTTCGCGATTGCGGTCCCCAATATTCCACTTTGCCGAGATCATAAAATTTGCGCTCGAAGCCCGCCTTCAAGAAGGCCTTGAGGCAGCCGAGCAGATATCTCCGCCGCTGACCGCTGCCCGCCCACGGGTAGGAGAAGAGCGCCTTCTTCATATAGAATCGACGATAATTGTTCATCACCCGATCAAGCAGCTCTCCGCGATCCATCGCTGAGGGTTTGATGATTGGCGTTACGAAGTTGTACTTTTCGTAGTCGAAGATTTCAACCTTGTCGCCCAGCTCCTTGAAGAGATCAGAGAAAGGCCAGGGCGTATACATCGACCAGTTGGCGAGGTCTGGTTTCCAGTCGATCGCCATTTTGTATGTTTCTTCCAGCGTTTCAGCCGTCTCGTTTTCGAGGCCGACAATGAACTGCGCCTCCACGACGATCCCCGCATTGCGCAACAACTCGACGGCCTTTTTGTTTTGTGCGACCGTGGTCTCCTTGTTGAAGAGATCGAGTTTGAGTTGTGCGGCTGCTTCGGTGCCCAGGGAGACATGAATCAGACCCGCCTTGCGATAAAGTGGGAGCAACTCTTCGTCACGCAATATATCGGTCACGCGCGTATTGATGCCCCAAAGAATGTTTACCTCGCGATTGATGAGTTCCTCGCAAAAGGCGACAAATTTCTTTTTATTTATGGTCGGCTCTTCGTCGGCGAGAATGAAAAAGCCGACGCCATGATCGCGTTTGAGCGCTTCGATTTCATCGACGACTTTTTTGGGATCGCGAATGCGGTAGTCGCGCCAGAATTTCCATTGGCTGCAGAAGCTGCATGTAAATGGACATCCTCGCGCCATATTGGGGATCGCCACTTTGACGCCGAGCGGAATGTAATTGTACTTTTCCCAATTCAAAATGCCCCAGTCGGCGGTGATCGCGTCTATATTCTTCACGGTGGGCGCCGCGGGGGTCGCCACCACTTTGCCATCTTCGATGAACGCCAGCCCCTCAATGGCCGAGCGTCGCGAGGGCCAGTCGCCAGCTGAGATCGTGCGGACGAGTTCTGTTACAATTTCCTCCCCTTCGCCGCGAACTATCACGTCGATCCAGGGAGCTTCCGCAAGCACCTGCCGATACATGAAAGTTGCATGCACGCCGCCGAGGACCGTGATCGTATTCGACTTCGCCTCTTTGGCGAGCTGGAGGGTGCGCTCAGCCTTGTATATCGAGGGGGTGATCGAGGTTGTGCCGACGATATCAGGTCGATACTCGATGATCTTGCGCCTTAGTTCCACTTCGCCGATGTCCAGGGTCATCGCGTCGATGAACAAGATGTCTTCAAATCCTGCCGCTTTCAATGCGCCGGAAAGATAGGCGGCCCAGGCCGGGGGCCAATTCCCGGCGATCTCCGCGCCACCGGAATGGTAATTTGGATGAATGAATAGGATGCGCATGGGAAGCACCGCATTCTGGAGTTGGTATTTGCATTTGACACCAGTAAGTGTCAACTAATATAGTCGTAAACCTAAGGCGACACAAGCGCAATCCGAAAACTGTGGAGGCCGCCAAGTCCTCGGTTCAGATATCCCTGTCGAATTGAGACGCTTCCAGGGACATAGCGGGGGGCGGAAATCACCATGACGCTTTCGAATGAAGTCATCACCCGAAATACAACGACGCCCGTGCCGCGATACACGAGCTACCCGACCGCGCCTCATTTCCATGGCGGCATCGGGCGCGCAACCTACGAAGCGTGGCTTCGAGCTTTACCCGAAAACGCCTCGCTCTCCCTTTATCTGCATGTGCCGTTCTGCGATACGCTTTGCTGGTTTTGCGGTTGTCACACGAAAATCACGCGGCAATATGCGCCGATAAGACAGTATCTCGACGCACTGATCCGCGAGATCGACGCAGTAGCCGCATGCGTTCCGCGCGGCGCCCGCGTGACGCATGTGCATTGGGGCGGCGGTTCGCCCACCATCCTGGAACCGGAGGACATTTGCGCAGTGTCGGCGGCGCTGCGGAGGGCCTTCCATGTCGCTACGGACGCGGAATTCGCCGTGGAGGTTGATCCTCGCGGCATGGACGAGAATCGGATCGCAGCGCTCGCCGAGTGCGGACTGACGCGCGTAAGCATCGGCGTGCAGGATTTCGATCCGGAGGTGCAAGCGGCGATAAACCGTGTGCAAAGCGTGGAAGAGACCCAGCGCGTGATTGAGGGCTTTCGCGCGCGTGGCGTTCGATCCCTTAATATCGATGCTATCTATGGCTTGCCAGGCCAGCGCGAGCCCCAACTTCTATCCACCCTCGGCCAAGTCTTGCGTCTTGCGCCCGATCGTGTGGCGCTCTTTGGCTATGCGCATGTTCCGTGGATGAAAAGCCATCAGTCCATGATAAAGGAATCCGATCTTCCGGGAGTGATTGAGCGCTACGGACAGGCGGAAAGCGCGGCGAAATATTTGGTCCAGGCCGGCTTCGAGCGGATAGGGGTCGACCATTTTGCACGACCTACGGACGCTCTGGCCGCCGCTGCGCGCGTGCGCAGGGTAAAGCGCAATTTTCAGGGCTACACTGTCGATCCGGCCGACGCGCTTATTGGCCTTGGCGCTTCGGCCATCGGACGCTTGCCGCAAGGCTATGTCCAGAATGCGTCAGCAATCCTGGAGTATCAACGTCGCGCCTCCGGTCATGGGCTCGCCGCCGAACGCGGCGTGGAATTCTCGGAGGACGACAGGGTGCGGGGAGAGATTATCGAGAGACTGATGTGCGATCTCGTGTTTTCGTCTACGCAGTTGCATGGCGCTCGGAACGAAGTCGCGCAGACAATGCTCGATTGCGCGCGTGAGACTATCGATTGCGATAAGGATGGTTTTGTCGCGCCGACGCCAGATGGATTTCTGGTTACGGAGATCGGCCGCCCCTTCGTGCGCACCATTGCAGCGCGCTTTGACGCCTATCTAGCGACGGCGCGAGGGCGCCATTCGGTCGCTGTTTAGGTGTTCGACGCCTCCTAAAGCCTATCAAGGAAGGCCGGGACGTTGGTTAGGAGCGTGGTTCCCTATTCTATTAAGCGTCTGATGACGGGTTCTTATCTCGACCTGAACAGACAGCTCCCCCGATAATTGCGCGTCGTCGCCCCTATAGGAGAACGACGCGCAGCTCCCCTTGCGTCGGGCTCATCATTCCGCCGCCTGCTTCATCTCTGGATATGTGCAATGCGCCGGAACGTTCGGCTTCGCACGGCGCAGCGGCAGAATCTGCGCTTCGGTGAAGGGCAGGTTCAGCGTGCTCCAGACATCGACAAGCGCCTCGACCAACTCGGCGACATGACCTTCGTTGTGGCGTGGCGTCGGGGTGATGCGGAGCCGTTCCGCGCCCAGATCGACCGTCGGATAGTTGATCGGCTGAATGTATATGGCGTGCCGGCGCAGCAGCAGATCGCTTGCCGCCTTGCAGCGGGCTGCGTCGCGCACCATAAGCGGGACGATATGCGAGGAATTGTCCAGTATGGGCAGACCGGCGGCGCGCAGGGCGTGTTTGGTCAGCGTCGCCATGTGCTGATGGCGGCTACGTTCCTCGCTGGAGGACTTCAGATGACGCACCGCCGCGCAGGCGCTGGCCGCGACCATCGGCGGAAGGGTTGTCGTGAAGATGAACTGTGGCGCATAGCTGCGCACGGCGTCGACAAGAGCCGCGCTGGAAGCGATATAGCCGCCGAGCGCGCCATACCCTTTCGCCAAAGTTCCTTCAATGATGTCGATACGCTCGCTCACGCCTTCACGCTCGCAGATTCCGCCGCCGGTTGCACCATACATGCCGACCGCATGAACCTCGTCCACATAGGTCAGCGCATTGTATTTTTCCGCCAGTGCGGCAATTTCCGCGACCGGTGCAATGTCGCCGTCCATCGAATAGAGGCTCTCAAAGACAATCAGCTTGGCCCTGTCGCGCCCCGCAGCGATAAGCAGTTCCTCGAGATGCTCGGTGTCATTGTGCCGCCAGACCTGCTTCTCGCAGCCGGAGCGACGTATGCCCTCGATCATTGAATTATGGTTGAGCGCGTCTGACAGGATAAGGCAATTGGGGAGCAGCGACGCGATGGTGGAAATTCCCGCCAGATTGGAAATCCAGCCTGAGGTGAAGGCCAGGGCCGCGGGCTTGCCGTGAAGATTAGCGATTTCCTCTTCCAGCTCGACGATGGGATGATGTGTCCCTGAGATGTTGCGCGTGCCGCCGGCGCCGGCGCCGTGGCGCTCGGCGGCGCGCATCGCCGCGTCCACGACCTTTGGATGACCGCCCATACCCAGATAGTCGTTTGAACACCAGATCGTCACCTCTCGCGGCGCATGACTCTCGCCCTCGGGACGCCACAAGGCGACGGGAAAATTCGCGGCGTCGCGTTCGAGGTCAGCAAACACGCGATAGCGGTTTTCCGCTTTGAGACGCGCGATCGCGCATTCAAAGTGGCGCTCATAGCTCATTGCCATCGGACCCATCGGGCTCTCCCCTTGCTGTGTTTGCTTTATAAATTGATGCTTCAGTCGCCCAACGTAGCGGCTGGCGCCCGCCGTTATTCAGAGTGTGCTTGCAATCGCCCGCGCTCGCAAAGCCGGTTCGACGACGCCCTCGTCGCGCGCTGCGTCATCGAAAGTCGCGTCTTTCGCTCCCCATTGCCAGAGCGCGTTCGCATGCAGCGGGGCAACGAGGAACCAGTGCTCGGCCACGGCAAGAACCATCAGCGTAGCCAATATCGTATATCCGGTTGCTTCGAACGCGGTTGCTTCGATCGCGCATTGAGCGAGGAGCACTGTAACGATAGTCGAGACTGTCACGGACAGAGGGAAAAACAGATTCATCGGTTTGCGGGCCATGAAGCTAACGAGATAGCGAAGATGTTGCGGTAGGAGTTCTTCGCTCAGATTAGGCACGCCGAAATAGACGTTCAGCTTGGCGCTTGTATGCATCCACCACAGAACGAAGAACGTCCAGACGCCGATCTGATTGGGTTGCCCGCGGGTGAGCGCCACAATCCCGATAGCGAAAGCTATGATCGTGAGCTCGTGATAGAGACTTGTGCGCACGGCTTCCACAAACCGCTTCCAGCCAACGCAGTCCGCCTCACATGCCGTTTTGCGCGGCCCGGTGATAAAGCCCATATAATAGCTTACAAGCTGCCAGGCCCAGACCAGAAGGCCGCAAGCAAAGGCTTCATATGCTGCGGCGGAAGTCGTCTCGGCGCTCGACGTCGCCAGCCCGCACAGGGCTATTCCCAACAGTACCGGTGGCGCCAGCCATGCTCCATGAAAAGGTGCGACGGTCGAGGCCGTCAAGATACAGGATCGCACCCGTGCTCGCCCACCAGAGCAGAAGCGTGGCGACTATAGGAAGCCCGAACGTTGTCATGAGCCCGCTCTCCTCACCACACAGGCGCCAGCCGAATGTCGGCGGGCAACTCGTTCGCTTTGCTCGGCAGAAGATAGAGGCGCACAAAGGTTAGCGCGGCGGCTCCGGTCCAGAAGCCTTGCTTGAGTTTGCCAACAACGCCGCCTCGCTCCTTGGCCTGTGCGATTTCGCGCTCTATCCCGACCAGCCGATCCAGTCCTCGCTGGAATCCGGGATTATCCAGATCAATGGTCAGCGGGAACACCTGCCTGGATATCTCCGAAGTGAGGCGGAGAACCTTGAAATCATACGTAGTGGGGTCCATGCCGATCGCCTTGTGGAAGGCGGGACGACAATGGTCGCGCACGTACATGGTCGCGAAAACCGCGAGCACGAAGAATTTGATCCAGTAGATGTTGAGCCCCGACAGTAGTTTGGGATTAGCGCGCATTAGCAGCGCAAAGGCCTCGCCGTGACGAAACTCGTCGTTGCACCATTTCTCGAACCATTTGAAAATGGGATGGAAGCGCCGCTCCGGATAGCGCTCCAACTGCCGGTATATCGTGATGTAGCGCGCGTAGCCTATTTTTTCGGAGAGATAGGTGGCATAGAAAATGAATTTGGGTTGGAAGAAAGTATATTTCTTGGCCTTGGTCAGGAAGCCTAGATCGACGCCGATGCCGAAATCCTTGAGCGTGTCGTTGATGAAGCCGGCGTGGCGCGCTTCATCTCTGCTCATGAATCCGAAAAGTTCTCGCATATCAGCGTTTTTGGCGCGCCTTTTCATCTCGGCATAGAGCACGCAGCCGGAAAACTCCGCAGTGATCGAGCTGATCAGGAAGTCGCGAAACTCCTTGTCCAGATCCGCCGGCAGATTCGAGAAGTCGGCGTCGAATTCGGCGTTACGGAGGAAGTGCTTCTGGTTGGGGTCGGCCCGCATCTCGGCCATCAGCGCGTCCCATTGAGCGCGCACCGGACCGACATCGGTCTTGTCCAGTTCGTCGAAATCGGTTGTGTAGAAGCGAGGCGAGAGAACGGTGCTCTCAAGGGCCGCGTGCGTCGCTTCCAGCGAAATTCCGGGGCGCAACAGAACGTTCATAATACTCTCCGTTCGGTGAAGCTCACATCGTAGAGTTCTGTGATTTCAAGATTGCCGGCAAAGCGCGTCCAGGCGCGCTCGATCAGCCCGGCGCGAATGATCGTCGCCATGCGCGAAACGACAATCCGCTCACCGAAGCGCACATCAGTCGGAGCATCATGAACGAGCACCTGATCGCCGGGACGGATTTCGAAATTGTCCTTAAGCTCGACATGGGCGTGAAGACTCAGCGGCGTATGCTCGATCTCCACGGTGCAACGCGTCTTGAAAATCTGGCGCGCCAAGGGGTTGCTCCAGTTCATGGCGTCGCCCTCCTTGCGCCGAAAAATTGGGCGAAGGCCTGCGCGTTGGTCGGGCCGAAAGCATCGAGGCTAACGCGCCGCCCGGTGGCCTTGTCGTCCAGCGAAACGGTGCCGTCGCTCCAATGCGTCAGCAGGAAAGGCGTTTCCCCGTCCAGTCCGGACCGACGGCGCTCGCGCGCCAGACCGCGCAATGTCGAACGAATGAACCCATTGGTGCCGGGGGCCACTGTGTAAATCACACTGGCGGTGGTCGCGTCGCGCACATCTATTCCGCCGTCATCACGGTCCTCGAAGCGCAGGGAAAGCGTCTGTACCGACCGCACAGCGGGCATGTGGAGTGTGCCCACATCGCTCAACCGGGCTGCTGCGGCGGCAATAAGCGAAAAGGCGACTAGCATCGCCGCGCCAAGTAATACGGCCTTTGGCACATTGCCGTCCTTGGCGGGTTTTTCGATCGAAAGCTGACTCATGGAACCAACCTCGGTTAAGGGATCATGCGGCGAAGGCTTCGTTCGCAGAGCGACGAGCGCTTTCCAATGTCAGGACAGGCGACGGAGTCGCCGCAGGGGAGGCGACGCCACGTCGCTCGTTCGACGCGGCGATCAGAGCCCGGCTCAGAGTCTCCGCAACTGCTTGCGCGTCGGGCACCGAACGCATCGCCGGCTCCGGATGGGTTATCCGGAACGGCCGCGCATGCGGCCAAAGATGCAGGTAGGCGATGCGCTGGCCTTCGCCGAGCGCCACTGGAATATCTCCCGAGCCGTCGGCATATACGCGCAGCGAGGCCGACGCGATCTTGGAGAACGGGAGGTTGAAGAACACCGGCAAAGCGATGCCGAGCTTCATGACGATACGCCGCGAGGTCACCACATAAAGCGTGGTGCGCGCCGATAGCCAGGAGAGCAGGCAGAGCAGCGCGAGGGCCGCGCAGCCGGCCCCCAAGGTCTTTGCGGCTGCGAGAGTTGCTGATAGCCATCCGGAATCTGCTGCAGTGGTAGCGACGTTCCAGATAGCCATCAGGCCGAAATATCCCGCGACGAAATCCGCGCGAAATGCGCCGCGCGCCAGGCTTTTCCATTCCGGTCGACCGTGCCAGAGGATACGTTCACCGGCGGGAATGTCGGCGGGAAGCAGCTTTTCGAGATTGACAGCTTTCATAGTAGCGGCTCCGCACGTGCTGGCGTGGCGTAGAGCGTGCCGGCGCCGTAATAGGCTGTGATCTTCTCTTCCTCGAGCAGGGTGATCTCATCGGGATTACGAAGGGCCGGGACATTTGGGAACTGATTTCCAAGAATGGCCTCGGCTTTAATCGTCTTGGCTTTGAAGTCGACATTGGCGAAGGTGACGGGGAGCAGCACGCTTCCACCGCCAGCAAGCGCGACTTCGTAATAGCGAACCACGCCTTCGCTGCGGTCCACCCAAAGATCCTTGACGACGCCCGCGACGATGCGGTCCGCGCCGACGACCTCCAGGCCGATTGGATCGCCGCCCTCGCTCGCTACAGCGAAATTGCTGGCGATGCGCAACGGCGCGAGCAGATTATGTCCGTCGTAGGTCTGCTCGGGCTTGTCGGTGCGCAGCGCGTATGCCCCGGGGCCGACGCCAGCAAGCAACGGATCGCCCACGGGCTCCAGTGGCGCGCCCGCCCAACGGGCGACTGGCGCGCCGTTCACCGGGCGGGAGTCCACATCGAAATTCGGCGCCGCGACGATTGAACCGTCTGCGCGGTGGAAATATTTCGGCGTCGGGATCAGAAGAAAGCCCCGATCATCCCGCCGGCCGGTTATTTCCGATTCGAGCGGGTAGCCCTCGCGCCTGTCCTCTCGCCTCAGATAGAAAATCAGGCCTGCGAAAAAGAGGAAGAAGGCGTAGAGAACGACTTGGGCGACGTCGATATTGCTGGTTATTGCTCCACGTATCATCGCATGACTCCAGAATTTAGGCCGGGCGGAGGAATGAGGTCGAAATTGGCGGCGTCCTTTTCGCGGTCCGTTATCCGCGCGAAGCGAACGAGCGGTCCTATCGCGACGAGCGTCGCGAAAAGCAGCAGAATTTCGATGAAGTACACGATGGAATAACCGGTGACCGGAGTGGTGAGAGCATCTCCCAGCGCGCCTTGTTCCGCGAGAGATGATCCAAGATCGTGTACAATCCCGCTGAAAGCGATGGCGAGGCCCGCGGCCAGAGCTTGCGCCGCGCCCCAGGCGCCCAGCGCGAGACCGCGATCTTCGGGGCTCGAAAGCCCCATGGAGGCAGTAAGCGTGCCATGCGCGAAAAGACCACCGCCGAGGCCGATCAATGTGACGCCAAGACCAAACAACTCTCTCGACTCGGCCGGGGCCGCAAAGATGATCGCAGCAAAGGCCGCGATGCCGACGACAGCACCCAGCGCAGCGACGCGATGCGGGTCCGCCCCCCCAGTTAGTCTCCGCGCGGCGATGATGAGACCAACGCCGCTGCCAGCAGCCAGCATCGCCGTCAGCGCAGTCGTTGCACCGACAGGAAGATGCAGAACCTTGCCGCCATAGGGTTCGAGCAGAATGTCCTGCATGCTGAAGCCCGCCGTTCCGAGGGCGGTTGCGAACAGACGCCGACGCGTGCGCCCTGCCGTTGCGAAGGCTCTCCATGCTTCTCGAAATTCCACGCGAGGGGAATCGATCGCATCGGAGTTTGAACCGCGTGGCTCCTGCTTCCAGAGAGCGACGCAATTCAGCGCTACCGTCACGACAGCGGAACCTTGCACGACCTGTATCAGTCTCAACTCGCTAAAATTCGCAAGCAGAGCGCCGAATACCAGGGCGCTAAGAGCCATGCCGAGCAGCAGCATAGCGCAGAGGAGGGCGACGACGCGGGGACGAGCCTGCGCCGGTGCGAAGTCGGTCGCCAAAGCGAGGCCAATGGTTTGCACCGTATGCAGTCCGGCGCCGACTAGCAGGAACGCCAGGGCAGCCGCCGCCTGGCCGATGATGATGGGCCCCGTGGTGTCGCCGGACAGGATCAAAAGAGCGAATGGCATGATCGCCAGTCCACCGAACTGCAACATCGTGCCCAGCCATAGGAACGGGACGCGACGCCATCCGAGCACCGAGCGATGGTTGTCGGAGCGAAAGCCGATCAGAGCGCGGAAGGGCGCGAAAAGCAGCGGCAGCGCGAGCATCGCCGCGACGATCCAGGACGGCACGCCAAGCTCCACGATCATCACGCGGTTGAGCGTGCCAATCAGCAGAACGGCCGCCATGCCGACCGTGACCTGAAACAGAGAGAGTCGAAGAAGGCGCGGCATGGGCAATTCTACCGTGCCGGCGTCCGCGAAGGGTAGGTGCCCCGGACCGATGCGCATCATTTGCGTGACAATGGCGGCGGTTGCGCGATTCATGGACGCCGAGCCTCCAGAGCCTGCGAAATGTAAAACCCCCTGTCGATTCTCTGGCTGCGCGCGATTTGCCAGCCTCCCAAAGCGGGGAGCGTCTCGATGTGGCGCTCGAGCGCGCGTTGCGAGATAGGGGCGATGGCCGGAGCTTTATCGCCGCGCGGGAAAAAGCGGCCCATGGCATGCATCACAGTCAAAGCAGGTGTGCGCGGCGCTATAGTGAATAGCACTGAACCGCTGGTGCGGGCCGCAAGGCTCGCCAGAGTGTGGGCGATATCCTCGCCCTCGTAATGAATCAGGCTGTCCATCGCGACGACATGATCGAAGCGGCCGAGTTTCGGGTCGAGCATGTCGCCTACGGAGAAGGTCACGCGACCCGACCCAATATCTCTCGGCGCCCGGTCCTGCGCGAGTGTCACCAGAGTCGGCGAAATATCGATAGCCAGCACATCGGCGCCTCTCCTCGCCGCCTCAATGGCCAACGCGCCCGTGCCACAACCCGCGTCGAGAAGACGAACGCCACGCAGATCATCTGGCAGCCAGGAGAGTAGCGTGTTACGCATTGCGTCGCGGCCGGCGCGGACAGTCGCGCGCACGCGACCGACCGGAGCATCGGAAGTTAAACGCTTCCAAGCCTCGACCGCCGTCCGGTCAAAGTAATGCTCGAGTTCGCCGCGACGGGCGATGTAGCTTGGCGTCGTCATCAGTCGAACCCCAGAAACTCGAACAAGTCGCGATCCTTCATCGGCGTCGCGGGAAGCGGCTCAAAGCCAGTCCAGAGCTGGTCGGCAAGGCGCATATATTCGTTCTGCACTGCTTCCAATTCCGGCGAGGGCTCCATTTCGAACAGGGTCGACTTCTTGAGCCGACTGCGCCTCACGACATCTAGATCCGGAAAATGCGCTACGCGTTTCAGGCCAACAGCGGCGTTATAGCGGTCGACTTCATCGGTCTTGGCGCTGCGGTTGGCGATCACGCCGCCAAGGCGCACATCGTAGTTTTTCGACTTTGCGTGAATCGCGGCCACAATGCGGTTCATCGCGAAGATGGAGTCGAAATCGTTGGCCGTGACGATCAAGGCTCTGCCGGCGTGCTGCAGCGGAGACGCGAAGCCGCCGCATACGACATCGCCAAGCACGTCGAAGATAACGACGTCAGTGTCTTCGAGAAGATGATGTTCCTTGAGCAGCTTGACGGTCTGCCCGACGACGAAGCCGCCGCAACCCGTTCCGGCAGGAGGGCCGCCTGCCTCGACGCACATGACGCCATTGTAGCCAGTGGCGACGAAGTCTTCGACGCGCAACTCCTCGGCATGAAACTTCACGGCCTCCAAAGCGTCGATGACCGTGGGAACGAGACGTTTCGTCAACGTGAAGGTCGAATCGTGCTTGGGGTCACAACCGATCTGCAATACGCGCTTGCCCAGCTTCGAGAAAGCCACAGAGAGGTTGGAAGATGTCGTGCTCTTGCCGATGCCGCCCTTGCCATAGACAGCGAAGACCTTGGCTGTCCCAATCTGAATGTCGGGATCCAGCTCGACCTGCATCGAGCCTAGGGGTATGGGAGCTCTTATTGGAATGTTCACTCTGCAGCCTCCAATTTAACGCCCTCGAGCCTATCTTCCAATTCCTCGCTAGCGTGTCGCAGCGCGGCGAGCGTCGTCTCGTCGGGAGACCAGTAGCGCCGTTCCTGCGCTTCGATCAGCCAATTCGCGATTTTTGCGGAGGCGGTGGGGTTGAGCGCCGCCAGCCGTTCGCGCATCTCCGGGTCGAGCACGTAGGTTTGCGTGAGCTGCTGATAGACCCAGGGATCGACTTGGCCTGTCGTCGCAGACCAGCCCATGGTGTTGGTCACGTGCGTCTCGATCTGGCGAACGCCCTCATAGCCATGCTTGAGCATGCCCTCGTACCATTTCGGGTTCAGCATGCGGGTGCGTGTTTCGAGCGCGACCTGCTCGCTGAGTTTACGCACGACGCCTTCGCCCTTGGTCTGATCGGCAATGTAGACTGGCGCAACTTCGCCCTTGGCGCGTTTCACCGCACGGCTGACGCCGCCGAGCGTGTCGAAATAATTGTCGATCGTCGTGATGCCAAGTTCGACCGAGTCCACGTTCTGATACGCGAGATCCACTTTGGCAAGCATGCTTTGCAGAAGAGCCGGTTGCTGCATTGGCCGGCCAGCGCGGCCATAGGCGAAACCCTTGCGGCGCATGTAAGTCTCGGCGAGCTCTTCCTCTTCGGCCCAATTTCCGCATTCGACAAGCTGGCTAACATTGGCGCCATAGGCGCCGTCGGCGTTGCCAAAGACGCGAAGAGCCGCTGTTTCGACGTCGCCGCCATTGGCCTCCACGAAAGCGAGGGCGTGCTTGCGCACAAAGTTGTTCTCCAGCGGCTCATCCGCTGAAGCGGCTAGGAAGCAGGCTTCCGCGAGCAGTTTGATTTGCAGGGGCAGCAGATCGCGGAAGATGCCAGAAAGAGAAATCATGACGTCAATGCGAGGACGATTCAGTTGATCCAGTGGGATCAGAGTCGGCGCCTGCCAGTCGACCGTAGCTGTCGAAGCGCGGCGCGGCTCCGATCAAAGCAAGGGCCTGCCCGATTGGCGCCCCTTCGGTCTTCAAATTGTCGGTTCCCCAAAGTACGAGTGCGATGGTCTCGGGCGCAGAATTTCCGTCCGCCATATAGCGCGTTAGCAGACGCTGCGCCTGACGCGCTCCATCCTGCAACGCGAAAGCGCTAGGGATCCGGAATGGATCGAATCCATGCAGGTTGCGGCCGGTCGGTAGAACGGCCGCCGTGCGCAGCAGATCGCCGCCTGGCGCCGGACGCACGAAACGCCCATCTAGCGCGTGCAGAATGCCCTCCAATTCGTAATCCTGCGCAAGATATTCCGCCGAGGCGGCAAGTTCGCGCAATATCTCAAGCGTTTCAGCGTCCTGGGTCAGCGTGGCTGGATCCGCTCCACTCACCAGCGCGGCCAGCATCGTGCGTTCGAGCGAACTTCCATGTGTCGCTTCGGCCATCGCGGACAGCATGTCGATCCGCTCCTCTCGCGTCAGCGGTTCGCCCACGATGTGAAGACCTTGCGGAATTAGCGTATATTCAAGCTCCAGCATCGCTTCCGTAAGCTTGCCTATCTGCGCATCGGCAGCCTCGCCCCAAGCGGGCTTCGCATCGGCGAGATCGAGCAGCGCCGCCTGGGTCTGGATCAGCCCGGTAAGTTCGCCACGCTCGTCAATGTCTTCGGGCGCCGCGCTCCGCCAGCGATCCAGCGAGGCCTTGAGATCGACGAGTCCGCGATATAGCCCCGCGTTGGCGACAGGCGGCGTGAGGTAGCTGATCAAGGTCGCAGCCGCGCGGCGCTTGGCGATCGTTCCTTCCGAGGGATTGTTCGAGGCATAGAGATAGAAATTGGGCAGTGCGCCAATAAGCCGATCCGGCCAGCAGGAGGCGGAAAGACCCGTCTGCTTGCCGGGCATGAATTCGAGTGCGCCATGTGTGCCAAAATGCAGGACGGCGTCGGCGCCGAAATCCTCGCGCAGATAGCGGTAAAAGGCGGAAAAGGCGTGCGTCGGCGAGAAACCCTTCTCGAAGAGAAGGCGCATCGGATCGCCCTCGTAGCCAAAAGCCGGCTGGACGCCAACAAAAATATTGCCGAAACGCTCCCCAAGCACATGGATGGACACGCCGTCGCTCTGCTGCCGACCAGGCGTCGGTCCCCATTGCGCCTCGATCTCTTTGAGCCAGGGCTCACGCCGGAGATGGTCTTCCGCCGTAATTCTCGCAAACACATTGGCCAGCGCGCCATAGCGGGCAGAATTGCCTTCCACGATCGACGCGCGCAATTCGTCAACGGTGGCTGGCGGCGATACGTTGTAGCCGCCCTGTTTCATGGCCAAAAGAACGCGATGCAATGATTCGAACACGGACAGATAGGCTGCGGTGCCGGTATTGCCGGCGTTGGGAGGGAAGTTGAACAGCACGATGGCGACTTTCCGCGCGGCGCGCTGCGACCGGCGCAGCGCCGCTAGATTTTGCAGTCTGGCCGCAAGCACTTCGGCGCGTTCCATGCAAACATGCATGTCGCGCGCGTTTTCCGAATGCGGGAAGACGCAGCTGCGTTCACAGCCGTCGCATGCCGAGCCGCCATTTGCCCGGCCTCCGAATATGCTTGGTCCAGTCGAGCCGTCGAGTTCGGGGATCGCCACCATGATGGTCGCCTCCACCGGCTCGAGACCGCGATCCGACTGTCGCCACTGCTCAAGCGTCTGGAATTCGACCGGATGCGCGGAGATAAAGGGAATATCAAGCTTTGCCAGAATCTCTTCGGCAGCCTTGGCGTCATTGTATGCGGGACCGCCCACGAGCGAGAACCCCGTCAGTGACGCCATCGCGTCGATGATGGGAGCGCCGTCGCGCAGGAAGAATTTTTCAATCGCGGGGCGTGCGTCAAGTCCAGTCGCGAAAGCGGGGATTACGCGCATGCCGCGCGCTTCAATGGCTGCGATCACGCCATCATAGTGGCCGGCGTTGCCTGCAAGCACGTAGGAGCGCATCACAAGAAGCCCGACGGTTATCATGGCGCCTCCGGGTGGCTGCGGAAGCGCGTCCACGCTCTCGCCAATGCGTCCTGGGAGGCGGGGGTGATAGACGCCGACCTCGGGATACTCCACGGGGAGCGGCGCCTTCAGCGCGCCGCGCAGCGCGCGTCTTGGCCCATCAGCGTATCGGTTGACGAGAAAGCGTACCATATTGGCGATATTCTCGTCAGAGCCCGCAAGCCAATATTGCAGGGTAAGAAAATAGGCGCGCACGTCTTGCGCCGTGCCGGGAATGAATCTCAACAGCTTGGGCAGGCGGCGCAGCATTTTCATTTGCTGCGCTCCAACGGAAGCGGTCTTGCACTTGCCGCCGCGGAGTCTCTTGAGCAAAGCCATAGGTCCGCTGGTCGGTGCGCTCATGTCGAACCGACCCATACGAGTCAGCTTTGCGACTTCGCCCGCCGAGATGATGCATACCAATGCATCGCAGTTCTCTCGTCGGGCGGACAGCGCCGATAGCAGCGGTTGGAAATGGTCCTCCAGGAACAGCATCGCACTTACAATAACGTCACCCTGCGCGATGTCGGCGCGACAGCGTTCGAGCGCTTTGGGATCAGCGGTGAATTCCGAAGCCGCGTGGATCGTCAGTGCGAGGCCAGGAATCTCGCGTTGCAGCTCCGCGAGGACTCGTTGCGCCGCGCTGGCCACATGCGTGTCCATCGTAACGATGACGACCCTCACGGGCGGCGCGTCAGCGCGCGAAGTGAGCTTTTGCATCATAAAGCGTCTCGACGGTGATGGTTGTCATGCCCCGCTCGCTGGCGAAGAGCTCTGTATTGCGGCGGGCCTTACCGCGCACGAAAAATGGAATCTTTTTGAGTTCTCTCTCCGCTTCGTCGGCCCAGCTGACGATGATGGGTGTTCCCGTGATCGGAATTTGGGTTTCGACGTAGTCGGACGCGCGGGCGACTGGCGACGCGTCTGCGCGTAACGCAGTGTCCACTTTTCCACCCAGATGCGAGGGCGCCGCGTCGTCATGAAACTCCGCATCGTCGCGAAACATCGCGAGCAGATGCTCCTCGAGCCCCATCATCAGTGGATGAACCCAGGCGTCGAAGATCACATTGGCGCCTTCGAAGCCCATTTGGGGCGAGTAGCGGGCCGGAAAATCCTGGACATGAACAGGGGCCGAGATGACCGCGCATGGAACCCCGAGGCGTTTGGCGATATGGCGTTCCATCTGCGTGCCGAGAACGAGTTCGGGTCGAAATCTCCGCTACCTTGGCTTCAACTTCCAGATAGTCGTCAGTGATGAGCGCTTCGACGTCGTAGAGCTTGGCCGCCTCTCGCAATTCGCGAGCAAATTCGCGAGCATAGGTTCCAAGGCCGACGACTTTGAAGCCAAGTTCGTTTTGAGCGATCCGAGCCGCCGCCATGGCGTGGGTGGCGTCGCCAAAAATGAAAACCCGTTTACCCGAAAGATAGGTTGAATCAACTGAGCGCGAATACCAGGGCAGACGCGAGGTCTCCTCGTTCAGCACCGGTGTGGGATCTACGCCGGCAATGCGCGCCGACTTCCGCGATGAATTCCCTTGTAGCGCAGACACCTATTGGCGTGATCTTCGTAAAGGCTTGCCCATGATTCTTTTCCAGCCATTGCGCAGCCGGCAATGCGATCTCTGGATAAAGAACGACGTTGAAGTCCGCTTCGCCGAGTTTTGTGAGGTCGTGAGGCGTCGCTCCAAGGGGAGCCACCACACGTACCTCGACGCCGAGACGTTCGAGCAGGCGAGTTATTTCGCGAATGTCGTCCCGATGACGAAAGCCTAGCGCCGTCGGGCCGAGTAGGTTGCAGCTCGGCTTCGCGCCAGCGCTGCGTTCGCGCCTCTGTCCGGCGAGATTGCGCACCAGTCGATAAAAAGTCTCCGCCGCGCCCCAGTTTTCTTTTTTCTGATAGGCCGGCAGCTCCAGTCCAATGACCGGGATCGGCAGATTCAAGGCCTTTGCGAGGCCGCCTGGATCGTCCTGAATGAGTTCGGCCGTACAGGATGCGCCTACGATCATCGCCTGCGGAGCGAAACGCTCGTACGCATCTCGGGCGGAGGTCTTGAAAAGCTCCGCCGTGTCGCCGCCGAGGTCGCGCGCCTGAAACGTCGTGTAGGTGACGGGCGGGCGAGCGCCGCGCCGTTCGATCATGGTGAACAGCAGATCCGCATAGGTGTCGCCCTGCGGCGCATGCAGCACGTAATGCAGGCCTTGCATCGCCGTCGCGACGCGCATGGCTCCAATGTGGGGTGGTCCCTCGTAGGTCCAGAGCGTAAGCTGCATGGCCTAGACCTCCAGCCGAGTGCGGCGAAGCAGCGGCCTCGCAAAAAGCTCCGCGAGATCTCCAACCTGGTCGTAGCCCTGGATAGGCGTGAACAGGAGTTCAATCGACCATTTGGTCGTGAGCCCCTCGGCCTCCAGCGGGTTGGCGAGGCCGAGCCCACAGACGACGAGATCCGGCTGCGCGGCGCGGCAGCGGTCGAGCTGGTTGTCGACATGCTGGCCCTCGCTCAGACGCACACCGGGAGGCAGCAGCGCAAGTTCGGGACCAAGATGCTCCCGATGCAGATAGGGCGTTCCGATTTCCTCGATATTCATTGACAATTCGCGCGACAGAAAGCGCGCGAGCGGCAACTCCAGCTGGGAATCGGGAAAGAGAAAAATGGACTTGCCCGCCAGCGCGCCTCTGTAGTGGTCGAGCGCCTGCGCGGCGCGGGCGCGGCCCGGCGCCGTCGCGGCCTCGAAGCGGGCCGGGTCGACGCCAAAAGCGTGCGCGGCTGCGCGGAGCCATAAAGTCGTGCCTTCGGCGCCCAATGGGAAATTCGCGCCGATTTGCTTGGCTCCCCGCTCCTCGAGCGCGCGAGCGGTGTCGCAGAGGAAAGGTTGGGCAAGAAGAAACGACGTGTTGGGGCCGACTGGGGGGAGATCGGAGGCGTGGCGCATGGGGAGGAATGTCACCGGCGCTACACCCAACACGTCGAAGAGGCGCAGGAACTGGTCTTCAACGACATCCGCCAGCGCGCCGACAACCAGGAGGGAATGCGGCGCGTGGGGGGCTTCCTTCGGCATGAATGGCACGAGAGCGGCGAGGCAGGCGTCCTCACCCTGTGTGAAAGTCGTCTCGATTCCGCTGCCGGAATAGCTCAGAACCCTCACACGTGGCGCGTGAAGCGAAGACTGCCGCGCAGCCGCGCGCTTGAGATCAATCTTGATGACCTCGGAAGGACATGAGCCGACGAGGAAAAGCAGTTTAATGTCGGGACGGCGCTCAAGGAGGCGCCCGACGGTTCGGTCGAGTTCATCGTCGATATCCGCGATGCCGGCAAGGTCGCGCTCGTCCAAAATCGCTGTCGCGAAACGCGGTTCTGCGAAGATCATTACGCCAGCCGCCGACTGGATGAGATGCGCGCAGGTGCGCGAACCGACGACCAGAAAGAACGCGTCGTGAATTTTGCGATGCAGCCAGACGATGCTGGTCAAACCGCAGAAGACTTCCCTTTGACCGCGTTCCAGCAGGACAGGTAAGGATTCGCAGGCTCCGATTTCCCTTGCGGCGTGCGGGTTCAGCGGGGGCAAAGCGTTCACGGCGAGCCCTCCAGCTGGGGATGCGCCGGCAGCGCCGACGGCTCCGAGGATTGCAAGCGCGCCGCGCGAAGTTTCAGTAGAAATTGAGTCGCGTTGATCGCATATGCCGCATAGGCCGAAAGGGCGAGAAGCATCAGCTCCCGTGTGTCGAGCCAATTCAGGGCCAGCGCGACGAGATAGGCGCTGTGCAGCGCCAGAACGAGCATGCTGAACACGTCTTCCCAGAAAAATGCGGGCGCGAATAGATAGCGACCGAAGACCACTTTCTCCCAGATCGATCCCGTGATCATGATGGCGTAGAGCGCGAGGGTTTTCACCACCACGGAGATCGTGGCCGTGCTCTGGCCCTCTCCGGTGTAGAGATAGCGGAGAACAAGAACGAGGCTGACGAGGAAAATAAGAAACTGAAGCGGAGCGAGCACACCCTGCACAAGAGTTCAGACCGACGCGTCTCGCCGCTTGCGCTGCTCAGTGCTGTAGAGGGGCTCTGTCGCGGGGCTGGTTCGTCGGTTTGTTCTCATCCGCCGTTTCCCTCTTTGCGGCCTCGGGGACTAAGCCTTGGGACAAATGTAAATCCACCTCGCTCCGACTGTCAATATAAATTGACGTAATTTAATATTTACACCATAATGAGAATGCCGGGTTCGGAGGCGCCGATGCCGGCAAAAGGTCAGGACTGCTCAAGGTGGCTATTTTAACTGAGTTTTGTGCCTTCCTTGACATTTGCTCGCATTGGCTGGCGCGACTTTAAACGCCGCACGGTAGGAGCTGGCTTGTCATGTCGGAGACTTGGCGTCGACGAGGCGATCACAGCCCGGTGACAGGATTTCCTGTCGCGATGCGCGCGCGCCGACCCATCTCTCCCAACGGGTACCAGGGCGAAATTACTTGTGAGGTTTTCCATATTGTGGCCTTAAGCTTGCTAACGAGCTAGAGCCTATGTAATCACGCCCTGACCCATTTATTGTCCGAAAACCTGGTCAGAATTGGAAAGTTTCTCTTGTGAGCGAAGTCCCTAGATCTCCGTCAGAACTATCCCGCTTCTCGACTCCCATCGACAGCTTTGGCGCGTTGGATCCCGAGACGGCGGCCACGTTGATCTCTACTTCGGCGGATGTGACGCTTGTCGTCGATGGGCGCGGGATCGTCGTCGATGTCGCTTTTGGCTCCGCGGATCTGGCCAAGGACGCCTATCGCGACTGGGTTGGCCGCCGATGGACCGATACGGTGACGATTGAAAGCCGTCCGAAGATCGAAGAACTGATGCGCGAAGCGGGTCCGCATGTGGCGAGTTGCTGGCGTCAGGTAAACTATCCTGCTTTAACTGGCCCGGACCTTCCCGTGCGCTACAGCGTGGTCCGCTGCGGGGAGAGCGACCGGATCGTCGCTTTAGGCAAAGACTTACGCGCCATGGCGGTCTTGCAGCAGCGCCTTGCTGACGCTCAGCAGGCGATGGAGCGGGAATACGCGCGCATCCGTGGCGCTGAGAAGCGTTACCGGCTCTTGTTTCAACTTGCCTCCGAGTCGGTCCTGATTATAGACGCTGCTAATCAAAGGATAATGGAGGCCAATCCGGCCGCCTGCGCGCTGCTCGGCATGGACCTGAAGAAACTTGTGGGGCGCGGTTTTTTCGAACTTTTCGACGAAAGTGGCAAGCAGGCGGCTCAATCCTTTGCGGGCGCCTTGCGGGTCGCGCCGCGCGTCGACAATGTGCATGTTGTCCTGGCGGAAACCAGGGAAGCAGTATTGCTCTCGGGGTCGATGTTCCGGCAGGAAAACGCCTCGCATTTGATTGTGCTGCTGACGCGTCTGAACGCTGGCGGCTCCGCTTTGCCGAAGGAAAAAGCCAGTCTGCTGCGCGTCGTCGAGAAGATGCCTGACGCATTCGTCGTCACTGATCTCGAACGCCGCATTCTGACTGCCAATTCCGCATTCCTCGATCTGGTTCAGGCGACCAGCGAGGAGCAGGTGCGAGGCGAGTCGATCGAAACCTGGGTCGGACGTCCGGGCGTCGATGTCGACGTGCTCTTTGGGAATTTGCGGACGCATGGTTCGGTCCGCCATTTTTCGACAATTCTTCGCAGCCAATACGGGTCCACGGAAGACGTCGAAATCACTGCAGTGGCTGCGCCGGACGGAGCGCAACCATGCCTTGGCTTCACGATCCGCACGTCTGGCTGGCGCTCAGGCAGGGAGAAGCTGGGCGGTCGCGAACTGCCCAGAACGATCGAGCAATTCACCGAACTCGTGGGCCGCGTGCCACTCAAGAATCTCGTGCGTGAAACCACGGATCTCATAGAACGCCTCTGTATCGAAGCGGCGCTGGAGCTCACCCACGACAATCGTGCTTCTGCAGCGGATATGCTGGGGCTTAGCCGCCAAGGGCTCTACACCAAGCTGCGCCGCTACGGGCTCGGCGATCTAGGTGACGATGAGGGCAGCGACGGGGGCATCTGACGGCGCGACGAGACAATCTTGCGTTCCGCGGGAAGCCTGGAACTTGCGGGCGGGGGCGACTGCATGCGGCGCTCCGCCGTTGCTGACGCATAAAAGACCAACAGGTTCACCGTCGAGTTTGTGTAAATTTAACTTGACATCATTATGTGTCAATCTATTATTTTCTTATGCAGAGACCAGCGCCCTCCGCCGTCTTGGAACTCCTAAAGCCAATCACTTGGTTTGCGCCGATGTGGGCGTTCGCGTGCGGCATCGTCTCCTCCGGACTGTCGCCGCTTACTCGCTGGTATGTCGTGCTCGCGGGCGTGATGCTTGCTGGGCCACTGGTTTGCGCGACTAGCCAGGCTGTCAATGACTGGTATGACCGCCATGTCGACGCCATCAACGAGCCTAACCGGCCGATACCCTCGGGCCGAATTCCGGGACGCTGGGGGCTTTACATCGCCATTGTCTGGACGCTGTTGTCGCTCGCCGTCGCGGCAGCGCTGGGGCATTGGGTTTTGGCGGCAGCCGTCTTTGGGCTTGTGCTGGCTTGGGCCTATAGCGCGCCGCCCATGCGGCTCAAACAAAACGGATGGTGGGGCAATGCAGCCGTCGCGATCTGTTACGAAGGGCTTCCCTGGTTCACCGGAGCGGCGGTGATGGCGGCGAGCCTGCCGGATTGGCGCGTGATCTTTCTGGCCTTGCTCTACAGCTTCGGCGCCCACGGCATCATGACGCTCAACGACTTCAAATCGGTCGAAGGCGACCGGCATATGGGCATTCTCTCGTTGCCCGTTCAACTGGGCGTGGACAAGGCAGTCCGGCTAGCCTGCTGGGTCATGACGGCTCCACAGCTCCTCGTGATCTGGCTGCTGCTGGATTGGTCGCATCCCTATTACGCCGGTGCGGTCGCGAGCTTGCTAATCGGGCAGTTCATTTTGATGCAGCGGCTACTGAAGAACCCGCGCGAACAGGCGCCCTTTTACAACGCCACCGGCACCACTCTTTACGTGCTCGGCATGCTGGTCAGCGCTTTCGCCTTGCACTCGAATGGGGTGGGACTCCAATGAACGCAACCCCTCTCGGATGGATTGGCATCGTCAGGTTGGGCCTCGTCCAGACCGCACTCGGCGCGATTGTCGTCCTGATGACCTCGACAATCAATCGTGTGATGGTTGTCGAGCTCGCGTTGCCCGCCTTTGTTCCAGGCCTGTTGGTGGCTTCCCATTACGCCGTGCAGATCCTGCGTCCAGCGTGGGGCTATGGCGCCGATGTGGGTGGGCGGCGCACGCCCTGGATCGTTGCCGGAATGGCCGTCCTGGCATTGGGCGGTGTGGGGGCGGCCGTGGCGACCACTTTGATCGCCGGCCATCCACTCCTTGGCCTGTCGCTCGCGGCGCTATCCTTTCTGATGGTTGGAATGGGCGCTGGAGCTGCAGGAACCTCCGTGCTGGCGATGCTGGCGACGCGCGTGGCGCCTCACCGACGGGCTGCTGCGGCGACCACGGTCTGGGTCATGATGATCTTCGGCTTCGCCTTGACGGCGCCTTTGGCCGGCCATTTCCTCGATCCCTTCTCTTATGTGCGACTCATCGGCGTGACCACGACGGTCGCGACGATCGCCTTCGTCGTGGCGACCTTTGCAGTAATGGGCGTCGAAACCGATAAGGTGAAACCGGCCGCAAACGTGCTACAGGCGCAAAAGCCGTCGTTTCGGGAGGCTTTCGCTCAAGTTTGGGCTGAGCCCGCTGCGCGGCGATTTACGATTTTCATATTTGTGTCAATGCTGGCCTACAGCGCCCAGGAACTACTGGTAGAGCCTTTCGCGGGCGTTGCCTTCGGCATGACGCCGGGCTCGACCACCAAGCTCGCCGGGACACAGCACGGCGGCGTGCTGACGGGGATGCTCTTCGTGGCTTTCGCCGCATCAGCGATCGGCGGTCCGATTCTCGGTTCGTTGCGACTATGGACGGTCGGGGGTTGTCTAGCCTCGGCCCTGTCGCTGGTCGCCGTCGCCGCGAGCGGACTTTCGGAACAGCCCTTTCCATTGCAAGCGTCGGTCTTTGCGCTGGGCGTATCAAACGGCGCCTTCGCCGTCGCGGCGATAGGCTCGATGATGGGTCTCGCCGGTTCGGGCTCCGGATCGAGGGAAGGCACGCGCATGGGCCTCTGGGGCGCCGCGCAGGCCGTCGCTTTTGGACTTGGCGGATTCCTCGGCACGGTCGCGGTGGACGTCGCCCGCCAGTTCGTGGCCGCGCCGGTGACCGCCTATGCGATGGTCTTCATAGCCGAAGCAATCCTGTTTCTCTTCTCCGCAATGCTGGCCAGCCAGATTTCCCAGGCCGCTGGGGTGAGTGGACGCCCGCACGCCTCCGGCGCCGACCAAAATTCCTTCGCGGCTCGCATTTGACGAGGAGCAAGCCATGTCGGCGGAAGAAATTTTTGATGTCGTCGTCGTTGGTGGAGGACCGGCGGGAGCAACCGCGGCGACGGATCTCGCCCGCATGGGCCGCAAAGTCGCGCTGCTCGACAAGGCCGGCCGCATCAAGCCTTGCGGTGGCGCTATTCCTCCGCGTCTCGTTAGAGATTTCGCGATACCAGACCATTTGTTGAAAGCGAGGGTCAATTCCGCGCGCATGATCTCGCCCAGTGCGCAAAGCGTCGACATGCCCATAAAGGGCGGCTATGTCGGCATGGTGGATCGCGAGGAATTCGACGAGTGGCTGCGCGTCCGAGCGGCCAAAGAGGGCGCGACGCGCGTGACCGGCGCCTATGAAAAAATCACCCGCGAGCGCGACGGCGGGGTGATCGTCCATTACGAAGCGAAAGACGCCGGTAGCTCCGCGCTGCGCACAAAACTCGTCATTGGGGCCGATGGCGCACTCTCGCAAGTTGGCCGGCAGGAAGTGCCGGGCGCGGACAAAACCCGCTTCGTATTCGCCTATCACGAGATCGTGCAGGCCGGTCCGGCCGGCGTAGACGCGAACCGTTGCGAGATCCATTATTGCGGGGCGTTGTCTCCGGATTTCTACGCCTGGATTTTTCCGCATGGCGATACGATGAGCGTGGGCGTGGGGAGCGCCCAAAAGGGCTTCTCGCTAAAATCGTCGGTGAGCGGCTTGCGGGCGGCGGCGGGCCTCAAGGAAAGTCCGACTTTGCGCAGGGAAGGGGCTCCTATACCGCTCAAACCCCTGCGACGTTGGGATAACGGCAAGGATGTGTTGTTGGCGGGCGACGCCGCCGGCGTTGTGGCCCCGGCTTCCGGCGAGGGCATTTATTACGCGATGCTTGGAGGAAGGCTGTCCGCGGAGGCGGCGGATGAGTTTCTGGAGACCCGCGACGCGCGCGCGCTGGCCAAGGCGCGCAAGCGTTTCATGAAGGCGCATGGCCGCGTCTTCTGGATCCTGGGCGTCATGCAATATTTCTGGTATCGCAACGACAAGCGCCGCGAGGCCTTCGTCAGCATCTGCCGAGATCCCGACGTCCAGCGCCTCACCTGGGAAGCCTATATGAACAAAGAGCTGGTGCGCGCCGATCCGATGGCGCATGTCCGCATCTTCTTCAAGGATCTGGCGCATCTTTTACGTTTGGCCTCGCCATGAATGAGCTGCTCCCAGATCGCTGGATGGAAATCGGGGTGGCGACGGTATGCGTGACGCTGGTCGCCGTGGTTGGGGGGCTGATGACCGAGATTGGCGCGTGGTACGAGGGATTGCGCTTTCCTAGTTGGCGACCGCCAAACTGGCTCTTTGGACCCGCGTGGACTTTAATTTTTCTGTTGATTGCGACTGCCAGCGTGATGGCCTGGGAGCGGGCTCCCGACGACGCCTCGCGACGGTGGCTCCTCATCCTTCTAGCAATCAACGGCGTGCTGAATGTTCTATGGAGCCCGCTGTTCTTCAAGCTGAGACGACCCGACTGGGCGCTCATCGAGCTGCTGCCCTTTTGGGTCTCGATACTCGCCCTGCTCATCCACATCGGTAGGGTTTCGACGCTCGCGGGATGCCTGATCGCGCCCTACCTCGCCTGGGTGACATTCGCGGGCTTTTTGAATTGGCGCATCGTTCAACTCAACAAGCCGTTCGGAGGCGGGCCTCGAACGGCGGGAGGAGATTCGGACCGATCGGGTCGCTAGGGCGCGGGTCCCCGGGTGCTTTTTTGCGAAGTGGTTGGGCGCCTGACTTGTAGCGCGGACATCTTGCGACGAGACCAGAGGAGGACATGAGATGGACGAGTTTATCCGCAGCGGTCGCGCGATCGACTGGATTCTCATTCTGATCGCGCTTGAGGCTCTGGCCGTTCTTGGCTACCGCACCTTTACAGGACGGGGCCCGGCGCCTTACGCTTTTATCAGCAACATCGTTGCAGGAGCGTCTTTGTTGGTCGCAATGCGCATTGCGCTTGCGGGCGCATCCTGGGTCTGGATCGGGTTCAGCCTGATGGCGGCTTTTATAGCTCACCTCGCCGATCTCGCGACAAGGTGGCAGCTTCCCGCAGGCGGATTACTTGCGCCAAATTCCCGAGCGCTTCTCGTCGTCCCGCGTTTTCGCGCCGAGCGGCAGATGCGAGGAAAACGCCGGGTTGTCAGAAGCCAAAAAGCGACGCGCGTCGCGTGACAGATATGATCAACGGCCTGCATTGCGATCACGTAAAAAATGGTTCCGCGCGTCGCAGGGTTCCTCAACCCGCCGGTCGTTATCCGACGATTGGAAAGGTTACGGCTATGGCGTAGGCGAGCCCGCAAGCCGCGCCGAGAGCGCCAACGCGGGGGTCGTTTGTTCTCGCATAGACCCAGCGGCTTACAAGTCCGTAGACTGCGAACAGCAGGATGATGACGGGCACGATGATTACAAGGAAAAAAAGTCTCTGTGGATTGAGGCAAACCGCGATTCCAAGCGATATGACAAAACACGTTTTGCTGAAGGCGTAACCTCCCCGGACCGCCGGTAATCCTCTCGTCAACCATTCGTCCGCGACGAAATATAGCGCTGCGCCCGCGAACATCGCGGGTGCGAGCAGCCAACGCACGCCAGTCAGCGCGAAGGATGTGACATAGGCGTCCAGAGGCAGGCCTAATGCAACGATGTAGAAGGCGGCCACCGCACTCGCGGCGAGTCCGATCCGAGCGATGTCCGCCTTGGCGGCGACTGGGCGCCGCGCCGGGAGAGGGGTAAGCCACAGACCCGCTCCGGTAAGGAGCCCATAGACCGCAAAATGTACGACAAGGTAATCTCCGAGCAGGATCGGCAGAAAACCTGTCGGCGCTTTCCACAGGAGCAATGGCGTCAATAACGCGGGCGCGATGCAAATCGGCAAAAGACGGCGCCAGGGCAAGCCAGCTCCAAGCGGGCTAGGCGCGACTCGCGGTAGGAGGCGCGACGCCGGTCGAGCGAGAGCAATCAGCCCAGTAAATAGCAGCGCTAGCCATTTTCCACGACTGTCGACGAAGCCGGAGCCCTTGCGTCCAAAACTCGCATCCAACCACTCAAGCGCCTCGCGGAGTGCGTCATGGTTGTATAGCACGCCGATATGTTCAGAGCCGGAAGCGAGCACGAGACGACGTCCGGAGCCTTGAGACAGTTCGCCGTATGTGACGCTCTCCTGCGCGTTTCCTTTGGCTGCATCGGAGACAATTCGAAAGCCGGCTGCCGTTAGCGCCGAGCTTTCCCATGCGCCATCGATGACGATCAGATTTTTTGGATTGTTCGGCGTGACGCCTTGTCCGAACAACGAAAGGGCGACGACTGCACTGACGCCCGGATGGTTCATGGCGTATTGAACCACAAGATCGGACGCCATCGAATGTCCCAAGAGCGCAAGGCGGCCGTCGGCGCCGGGAAGGGCGATTGCGAAGTCAGTGACCTCTCCAATTTCCGTCAGCAAGGCGCGCGTGCTCATGGCCATATCGCTCAGGCCTCCCGTGAGCGGCTGTGGATTGCGGCCGTGGCCCGCGAAGTCGAATGTCACGGCTATATACCCGTTGCGCGCCAGCGTTATCGCGAAGGGCTGCATCAATTGCTGAGAACCTGCGAAGCCATGCGCAATTACAACCACAGGACTTGTTTCCAGCGCACGTGAACGAAAGATTGTGATCGGAATCTGCCCGACATGGGCGGTGCTGACGCTCAATCCATCCATACTTTCCGCGAGCGCGAAAAGACCCCAGATGACCGCTGCACACGCCGCGCCAAGGAAGAGGAGAGCTCGTTTCGCCATTTGGTTTTCCAGTGTTTTCCGCCCCACGGCCCAAATGATAGGCAGGCTGCGAATTCCGTGCTCGAACGCCTCTTTGGAATGAGCGGCGTCTTAACCTCTCCGACAAGATACATTTACATGTGCGATTGTTGTCAATGACGCTTTACTATTTTCGTTTTCTGGGTTTGAATGATCCCGGTCGGTTAAGACACCGCCCCAACCCGAAAAGGGAAACGCATTTAAATACCAAGGGAGACGTTCGATCCATACGGAATGCGGCGACGGTAATTTCAGTGGAGCTTGCGAGTGAGATCGCAAATTTGGGAGCGGATTAGGGCGTCTACCGCGCTGCTTCCGGGTTTTCGATCAATTTACTGCAAAGCCTTTGAAGCGACGTCGAGGGGATCGGACTAACGCCGAGATAAGTCCTCAAGGGAGGCCCCGATGGCGCAAAAGAGCGAGCTGGCGAGTGAGTGCGTCCCAATTCCAGGACTGCACAACGGCTCAAAATTTTATGTGGCGTCTCCAATTAGAGAAGTTTTTCTGTCGCCCGAAATTCGTGAGCGAGAGGAACGCCTTTCCGAAGTGATCGCCACCGAAATTTTGCCGCGCCTCATGCTCCTCCATCATGATGTGCGTCCAGTCGAGGCCCTCGCGGCGCCGGAGCAATCCGAGATTGTCGAATTCGGAGCGCTGGTGATGGGCGCCGACCGGGGTGCGGCTCTCTGTTATTTCGACCAGATGCGCGCCAAAGGGCATTCGCTGGACACGCTGTTCGTGCATTTTCTCGCGCCGACCGCACGCCACCTCGGCGAGCTTTGGGAGCAGGATCTCTGCGACTTCATCGATGTGACTCTCGGCGTGGCGCGTCTACAGGAGTTGTTGTGCATATTTGGTGCGCCCAATGAGGCGCCCGTGGTCGATATGCGCCAGCGCGCTTTTCTAGTCACCACGCCAGCCGAGAGACATTGCTTCGGGATCGATATCGTCGCCAGTGTGATGCGGGCCGCGGGCTGGGATCTTCACATCCAGAAGAACATCACCGCGGCTCAAGGCGCCGCAGAGGTTGCGGAACAATGGTTCGGCGTGGTCGGCATCGCGCTCTCCGTGGAATCGGAACTCGAAACCGTGGCGAGGACCATAAAGGAAATACGTCTTTCGTCATTCAACCAGTCGGTTGCTGTGATTGTCGGCGGACCCGTTTTTACGGTGAATCCAGACCTCGCGGTTCAGGTCGGCGCCGATGCCACTGCCGCCGACGCGCCGACGGCGGCAATCCTCGCCAAAAAATTACTCTTGAGGCAACTAACTGGAATTAGTTGCTAGATGCCGCGCGGCTGATTTTGTTTGTGAGCCGGCTGGTTCACGGGCCGTCTGGGCGATGTTCCCGGACTCATGCATGATCCCATCCGTCCATCCAGTTCTCAAACACAAGAAATGTCGTCACGGCGCCTTCAATCGCCGCAGCCTCCTGCGCGGGGTTTCCAGCGAATTTCTCCAGCCGTTTGAGCAACGAGCGCCACATGGCGCCCTGACCAGCGCCGTACCCCATAAAAAAGCGGCGACCTTTGTCGCTTTCAACTCCAAAAAGAGGCGCCAGCGCGCGCGATATCTGAACTCCGCCGAGAGCTGAGCCTTCGACGACGTAAAGCGCGCCTAAAAACGCCGCTTCACTACCTGGGATGAAAATCTGGTTGCAAATTGGCAGGTTCGGAATGTTTGCCGGGTCAAGCCCGAGCGCGCGCAGATCGCTGTCGATTGCAGCCGACCTTGCGAGATTCAAGAGGTCGAGGCGGATCAAGATATCGGGCGCTGCGGCTTCCATGACGGCTTCGAAAGCGCGATGAAACCCATAGAGCCGCGCGAGCAGAAGCCGATAGTCCGACATGGCGATAGTGCCGGCTGCCGCTGCCGAGAGCCCTCTATGACGGTGCATGCGTTCATGCGAACGCATTGTCGCCTGGCGTAATCGAGTGCGGAGATCAACTGCCGAAGCCATCTTAATCCCCCGATGTGTATCCCCACGGCTCGAAAAAATGGATTCAGCTTCGCGATTTATCCGGATCAATCGAAAGCTGATCGAGAACTTCCGCCGTCCGCGCGACTGATGTTCGCACGCTTTCGAGCATTGCAGGCATGCGGGCCGTGTCGAGACCGTCGGTTATCTCCATCGCCGCCAGCTGTGCATTTTCCACAACGGCTGACATGAGATTCTCAAGCGCGAGATCGGCCTTCGAATCGATTCGCCCTTTGAGCGTACGGTGGGTGTGGAGAATGCTCTCCTGAAACTTCCGCCTCGCTGCCTCGGCCGCCTTGCGTTCAGTGAGGTCGGTGAAAAGCAACACGAACCCCAGCGTCCGGTCGGGGGATGACATCACCGGATCAGCCCGTACCGAGTAGCGATTTGGTTTCGCTTGATGCTCTTTCAAGATGCGTTTCCCCACGCCAGGGCTGCTTTTTGTCACGCAATGCGCTCAGCTTTCCGCCGAATTCTTCGGGATCGGCAAAATACGGCGGCAGTTCGTCAAGATGTTGCAGTGGGCGAGCGCCGGTCTCCAGCAAGTAATCGAAAGCAGCGTTTGTATTGATGACGCGTCCTTGAGCGTCAGCGACGACCACCGGCTGATCCGAAGTTTGAACTTGACGTAAGACTTTGTTTAGCTGGTCTTGAGCAATCAGAATCTGAACGGATCGGAATTGCAAGATCACATCAGTGACGCTCGCGCCAATGAGACGCGCAGTCAGAAGGTCGGCGGTGGTCCAAGGATCCGAGGTTCCTTCGACGACCTGATGCCATTGCGCGAAAGAGCGGCGTGGAGAAAGCTCGGAGGGATCGTCGCCGAGCGATGGAGGCTTGAACGGATTGCCTCCCCAGGTAACCGTCTGCACGCGTTCGGCCCTGAACCAGATCAGCATCTCATTGGGTTCGCTGGAGATGCTGGTTCCGACCAAGCCGCTCGCGACCGCAGTCAGCGAGGCAAAGGCAGGCTCCTCCGCGCTCAGTGCCGATGTCGAGAAAACGCCGCCGCGCAGCTTCGACTCCAGCCACTTGCCGATATCTCGAATTTGCTCGGTGCCCGGAACGTCGCCGGCAGAAAGGATCTGTCCTTCGAATAGAAGCGCTGCGCCGCTGGCGTTTAGCGGTATTAGAAGCGAACGCGCGGTGTCAAAAAGCGCGCCGCGCCAGTCGCCCTCGCGCGAGATGTTTTCGATCATCCGCTGTTCGAGCCGCCGCACCGAAAGTTCGCCCTGTCCCTGAAGAAAGCTTTCCAACGCTGCGATGCGAGTGCCTATCACTTCCCCTAACAGTTCGCATACTGCGCGCATCTCGAAATGAAGAAGTCTCGGCGAATAGTTATGGCAGGATATTAGCCCCCACAAGCGGCCGCCAACCATGAGAGAAACTACGAGCGTCGCCGCGACGCCCATATTTTTTAAATACTGGATATGTATAGGGGAGGCGCTGCGCAAAAAGCACAAGGACATGTCTAGTTCTTCGCCGCTGATCGGAGACAGGCGTGGTTCAATGGGAGCAGCTGTATATTCGATGTCGGCAAGCAGTCGGACGCGATTGCGCTCGTAAAGGCGGCGGGCGATCTGCGGGATGTCTGATGCGGGATAGCGATTGCCCAGAAATGCCTCCAGCTCTGGTTTCTTTGTTTCGGAAAAGACCTCGCCATGCCCCGCGTCGTCGAAGCGATAGACCATCACCCTATCGTAACCAGTCAATTCCTTGACGATCCGAGCGCTCTCGTCGCATAAGACCTGCAATGTCGAAGATGCGAGTATTCGCCCTATCGCGAGTTCGATCTGCGCCGAGAAATCCACGAGCGGACCGGAGCGCTCGAGTTCGACCACCAGTCCGCCGCCTGGGGGGTGATGCAGCAAGGCGTTCAGCGGCTTGTCGGGGTCGCCGAGGTGACACCGCACCGCCACCGGGATTGCATCCTGCACATCAGCGATATGCGAGCGCACCAGCTCGCAAAGATTTCCCTCAAGCTTGCGCAAATCCATTCCCAGCAGATCGCCAGTGACGCCGAGGAATTCTGCTGCGTTGACGCTGGCCTGCACCACAACGCAGTCGGATTCTCGAATTAGCAGCAACGCTCCGTGCGGCTGAATCGATCCGGCGAGATGAATTTGTTCTCTCTCGCAATTGGAGAGATCCGCCGCGCCGAAGGCGGGAGACGCTTCCTGATCTGACGCCAAGTCTTTGGCCTCCCTTGGCGCAATTTCACGTGCGTCTGTTTTTTATTTCTCTTCCAAATTGTACATTGTTCAGTTTCGCATGCAAACTCTGGCGACTCAATCCCAGTCTCTTGGCTGCCGCAGTGCGGTTGCCCCCGCACGTCTCCAACGCTTCTGCAATGCTTTTACGTTCGATGGCTTCCGTAGAGGCCTTTACAAGCTGATCCAGAGTCAGATTGTGGAACCTTGTTTCACCCAAATCCTTCGGCGCGCGAGGTTCGACCTGAATTGCTACACCTTGGCCCCGTGAGGTCACGTCGCGCACCAGAAGGCCAATGTGATCTGGTCGGTGGGGCATGTCTCCGGCCGCAGAAATTTCAACTTCCCAGTTTGTGCCGAACTCGCCCTCCAATGTCGTGGCGAGTGCTCTCACGGATCCATGCTTGCATACCAGATTCAAGACCACGGAGATGTCGGCGCCTGGTCGCGACAGCCAACGCGACATTTTTTGGCCGAGCATGGCGCTTTCCGCGCCGATCTGGGTCATTTCAAGGAATGCATCGTTGACTCGGCGCACAATCCCCTCGCTATCGACAACGGCAAATCCATCCGGAAAGCGTTGAACAATGTTCTCTGTGGAGAAGGGATCGATTTTCTCCACCCGCGCGGTTGGTCCTTTTAACTGCGAAATCTGAAAGAGATAGAGGGAGCCTGTTTCTGCATTCATCATCGATGCGCGCACGCTCCATTGGGCTTGCGGCGCAGATAGATGCAATACCATGCTTGGCGCGCGTCCCTGCACGCGAACCTTCTCAAGCATTTCCTCGAAGGCCTTCCGGTCGCGCTCCGACATCTGCGGGAAAAACGCGGCGCCGATTACTAGGCCGAGGCTATTGGCGGCGGTCAGATTGGCCTCGACGATTTTGAGGTCGCTGACCCGCGCCAAGACGACCGCTTCGTTCGACGCATCGAACAACATACGATAGCGCGTCTCAATTTCCCTGATCTTCCAATAGTCCTGTTCGCGCGAGCCCGTGGGCTCGCAGACGACGACTTGCTCGATCCCGTGCGCGCGTCCCGATTCGAGAAAGAAGCGCAGGATGGTATTGCCGCACTCCTCGTCTCCCGAAAACAGAAACGCCGTATTCTCGAGGGGGCGGCCCGCCGCCGAGCGATCGGCGATCGCCTGGAGAGCGGCGGCGATCGCGCCCTTCGTGTCCGCGGACCCGAGGCCGTAGAGGCGGCCTTCGCTCTCGGTCAGCTCGAAGGGCGGCGACGTGTATCCGGAGTTTGCCGGTACCGTGTCGACGTGCGCGTTGACCAGGACGCGCGGCGACGGTCCGAAAGCAGCAAAGACGGCGCGGTGCCGCCCAGCCGCGAACGTCTCGACCCTCGAAGCGCCGAGCGCGCTCAGCTCTCTGGCGAGAGCCGCGACGAGCGGTGCTTCGTCGCGGCACGGGTGTGTATCGGCAGCGACGAGGTCGGAAAGGCGCCTGCGAAGCGAATCGGACGAGGACATCGGCGCTAAGAGTTCCGGGCCCGGCCGGGGCGTCAAAGTTTTCTTTGCTCCGGCCGTGTGCAACCGTCGAGTGATCTCGTGGTGGCGGTGGTCGACGGGTGGGAGAACGCGGCGCGCCGGGGGTCCGACGCCCAGGCCGACGCCATCCACTACGACGACGCCCAGGGCTACGTCCGGCCCACCGACAGGCGGGAGGGATCGAGGGTGGCATCTCCAACGGCTCCCTTCTCGTCGCCCGGGTCGCCATGAAGCCCCTCGCCACCTTGAACCGGCCCGTGCTCCAGACAGTCGATGTCGTCACCAAGGAGTCGACGGTCAGCTTCCGCGAGCGCACCGACGTCACCGCGGTGCCGGCCATGGGGGTCGTGGCCGAGTCGATGAGGCGCTGGTGCTGGCCACCGAGGCGCTGCGCAAGTTCGGAGGGACTCCTCGGCCGAGTTCGTGCGCGACCGGACGGCTTCGTGGCCTCGCTCGGCGCCACGCCGTCGTCCGCGGTGGGCGACCGGGTGCCGACACGGAATCGGACAGCGCGGCCGGATGACCCCCCGCATCCTGCTCGTCGGGATGATGCGCGCCGGCAAGACCACGACAGGTCACCTCCTGGCCGAGCGCCCTGGCTGGGGCTATGGGGGTTCCAACACCGACGTCGAGTCCGCCACCGGGCTGACGGTGCCCGAGTTTTTCGCCCGTGACGGTGAGGCCGCCTCCGCCACGCCGAGGCCGCGGTGCTGGCCGAGTCCTGCGCCGATCCGTCGCCATCGGTCGTCTCGGTGGCCGGCGGGGCCGTGCTGAGCGAGGACAACCGGCGGCTGATTGCTGCGAGTCGCCCCGTCGTCTGGCTCGGGCCCGTCCGGAGACCTCGCCGGCCGTGGGGGACGGCCCTCGGTCGCCCGTTCTCGGCGACGACCCGGCTGAAGCCGTGGCGCGCCTCAACGCCATGCGTGCGCCGTTCTACGCCGAAGTGGCGGACGTGGTCCTCGACGTGGACGAGCTCGACCCGATGCCGTCGCCGACCGCGTCATCAATGCCATCGATGCCACCGCCGACACCGGCCCCGTCGTCACCGACGCGGCCATCGCTCCGGCAAGCCCCGGTAGGACGGGCGCGAGCCGTGCACGCTCTCTCCGTCGACCTGGCCGAGCGCTCCTACCCGGTGCTCGTCGGCCCCGGCGCCCGCCACAAGTCGCGTGTTTCGTGCCGCCAACGCCAAGTCGGCCATGATCGTGACGCAGCAGTCGATCCGGGACGCCGGCTGGGTGGAGGGGCTGACGCCGGCGTGCCCTTCCGGGGTGTACCTCATTCCCGAAGGGGAAAGGGCCAAGACGCTGGCCACGGTCGAAGTGCTGGCCCGGTTCTTCGCCAACGCCGGTCTGCTCGCGGGCCGATGTGGTGGTGGCCGTCGGGGGTGGCATCGTCACCGACGTCGCCGGTTTCGCTGCCGCCACCTATCACCGGGGCACGGCCTACCTGAACGTCGCCACCTCGCTGCTGGCGCAGGTGGACGCCGCCATCGGCGGGAAGACCGGGGTCAACCTGCCCGAGGGCAAGAACCTGGTCGGAGCCTTCTGGCAGCCCAACGCGGTGCTGTGTGACACCGAGACGCTCTCGACCCTCCCGCCCCGCGAGTGGGCCTGCGGCCGGGGCGAAATAGCCAAGTACGCCTTCCTGGGCGACGCCCCGACGGCGGACCAGCCCATCGAGGAACAGGTGGCCCGCTGTGCCGGCATCAAGGCGGCCGTCGTCGCCGAGGACGAGCGCGAGGGTGGCCGGCGCATGATCCTCAACTACGGCCACACCCTGGCTGCACGCGCTCGAGGCCGCCGGCCAGGCTAAGCATCCCGAATGGGACCTGCGCCACGGCGAGGCGGTGGCCATCGGGATCCTCTTCGCCGCCCTGCTGGCGGAGCGGCTCGGGCGCATCGGCCCGGACCGGGTCGCCGAGCACCGCAAGGTGGTCGGCAGTTTCGACCTGCCGACCGATCTCCCGCCCGGTGCCGGAGCGGCAGCTCGTCACGTACATGGGGCGGGACAAGAAGGCGCAGCAGGATCTGACCTTCGTGCTGGACGGGCCGAACGGAGTCGAGACCGTCCATGGCGTGGCGCTTCCCGACGTGGTCGCTACCCTGGCTGACATGGGTGCCCGCGCATGAGCCTCGTCCTCCTCCTTTCGGGTCCCAACCTGAACCTGCTCGGCGAGCGGGAGCCGGCGGTCTACGGGACCGACACTCTGGCGACCCACGTCGCCCGAGCCGAGAAGGCGGCCGCGCACCACGGCCTGGAGCTCGAGCACCTGCAGACCAATCACGAGGGAGACCTGGTGGAGGCCGTCCACGCCGCCCACGGCCGTGCCGATGCGTTGGTGATCAACGCCGGAGCGCTCAGCCACACGTCGTGGTCGCTGCACCGACGCGGTGGCCGCCTTCGAGGGTCCCGTCGTCGAGCTGCACATCTCCAACCCCGCCGCCAGGGAACCGTTCCGGCACACGTCGGTACTGGCACCCGTGGCGTCGGGCGTCATCGCCGGTTTCGGCGGGCTCGGGTACGAGCTCGCCATCAATGCGGCGGCCGCACTCCTGAAGGGATCCTGATTCCTATGACGACCACCCACGCCAACCCGTATCTGCCCGGGACCGCGCCACTGCCGCCGATCGTCGTCACCGGTCGTCTCGACCGCCTACGCGCCGCTTTCGACGAACACGAGGTCGACGCCCTCGTCGTCACGACGCTCCCGAACGTCCGGTACCTCACCGGTTTCACGGGCTCGGCGGCCGTGCTGGTCGTGACCAAGGACCTGGCGCTGTTTACGACCGACGGCCGGTACCGCACCCAATCGGCCGAGCAGCTGCGAGCGGGCCGGCGCCCCCGAGGTCGAGATCTCCATCGGGACGGGTGCGGAGCAACGGGAGGCGGCGTGCGCCGCGCTCGACGCGCCAGGCCGCCCGCATCGGGCTCGAGGCGGGCAACATCACCTGGAGCGGGCAGCGCGCCTGGGCCGGGCGTGCTGAACGGCGACAAGCTCGTCCCGACCGCAAACGCCGTCGAGGCGCTCCGGGAGCGCAAAGATGCCGCCAGCTCGCCCGCATGGAACGCGCCGCGGCCATTGCGGATGCCGCACTCTTCGAGGTGCTGCCGCTCATGAGCCAAGGGGTCACCGAGGAGCACTTCGCCCTGGAGCTCGACACCGCCATGCGGCGCGGCGGCGCCGAGGGGACGGCCTTCGAGACCATCGTGGCCGCCGGAGAAAACTCGGCCAAGCCCCACCACCACCCCGGGTCCCGCCGTATCAACGGGGGCGATCCCGTCGTGGTCGACTTCGGTGCCATGTTCGAGGGCTACCGCTCGGACATGACGCGGACATTCTGCGTCGACGCCGAGCCCCAAGGGGAGCTGGCCCGCATTTTCAACGTCGTCCAGGAAGTCCCAGGCGGCGGGCGCCGCCGCCGTACGGCCGGTATTCGGCCAAGGGCGTCGACGACATCTGCCGTCAGATCATCGCCGACGCCGGCTGGGCCGAGCGGTTCGAGCACGGCACCGGACACGGCGTCGGCCTCGACATCCACGAGGCCCCGACCGTGAGCCAAATGGGCACTGCTATCCTCGCCCCCGGCTTCGTCGTCACCGTCGAGCCCGGTGTCTATGTTCCCGGGCACGGCGGCGTCCGTGTCGAGGACACTCTGGTGGTGACCGAGGACGGCGCCCGCCCCTTGACCAATTTCACAAAGGACATTCATGGCAGTCTCGACCAATGACCTGAAGAACGGCATGAGCCTCGACCTCCCCGAGGGGTTGTTCAGCGTCGTCGAGTTCCAGCACGTGAAGCCGGGCAAGGGTGGCGCCTTCGTGCGCACCAAGCTCAAGAACGTGCGCAGCGGCGCCGTGATCGAGCGCACCTACCGGGCCGACGAGAAGCTCGAGCAGGCGATCATCGACAAGCGGGACATGCAATTCCTCTACCGGGACGGCGCCGACTACGTCTTCATGGACACGACGAGTTACGACCAGTTGCAGGTACCACCCGACGCGCTCGGCGAAGCGCCGAACTATTTGAAGGAAGGCGACGCCGCCAACGTGCAGATGTACAACGGCGAGATCGTCGGCGTTGAGCTCCCCGGCGTCGGTGGAGCTCACCGTCACAGAGACGGAACCCGGCATGCAGGGAGACCGGGTCTCGGGTGCCCGCAAGCCCGCCACCTTGCAGACCGGTCACGTGGTGCAGGTCCCCCTCTTCGTGAACATCGGGGACGTGATAAAGGTCGACACTCGCTCCGGCGAGTACCTGACCCGGGCCTGACGTCCCGGTCGCCTCGCCGAGCCGCCGCAGCCTCGGGCCGAGGACGGGACCAGAGCAGATGACGGACGTCACACCGCGCCACCAACAACGCGAGCGGCCCTGTCGCTGCTCTACGAGGCCGAGCTCAAGGGAGTTGGGCCGCTCCAGGTCGTCGACGCCCTGCCGGTGCCGCCCGACCCCTATGTGCGGGTCCTCATTGAGCATGCCGCCGAGACCCGGGAGGAAACGGACCGTCGCATTGCCGGGGCCTCAGTCGGCTGGCCGATCGATCGCATGGCCGTGGTCGATCGCATTGTGCTGCGCCTGGCCGTGGCCGCGCTCCTCGACCCCGACGGCCCGCCGACGGCGGTTGTGATCGACGAGGCGGTGGAACTGGCCAAGGAGTACTCGACCGACGAATCGGGCCGCTTCGTCAACGGGATCCTCTCCACCATCGCCGGCGAGGTGGATCAGGGCTGATCCTGCAGCGCCGCCCCTAGATTATTCGATGGGATGGTGCTAATCTCATTAGCATCATGCCGGACTTCCAGGTCGACCCCAGCGACCCGACGTTCCTCCACGAACAGGTTGCCGCTGAAATCCGTCGAGCCATCGCCGATGGTGAAAGCGGCATACCTGGGACGCCAATGCGCCGTTCGCCCCCTGGCTGTTTGCGATCGCCCGCAACAAGCTGATCGATTCGTTGCGCCGCCGCGGTCGGCGGGTGTTCGTCAACATCGATGATTTCGCCGAGACGATCCCGAGCGAGCCGGCCGCGGCGACCGCTCCGGCGAGCGAGGTGGCGGCCCAGCTGCAGTCCTTGCCGGTGCGGCAGCGCGAGGTCCTGCAGTCGATCGCGGTCGAGAGCGCCTCGATCAAGGATACCGCGGCGAAATTAGCCATGAGCGAGGGTGCGGTGCGCGTGGCGCTGCATCGCGGGCTTGCCAGCCTCACCGCCAAACTGCGGGAGCAATGAGAATGCAAACCGATCAGCTCATTCGAACCCTGGCTGCCGACAGCGCCCACCGTGCCCCGCCGGTCGGCCTGGTTTTGACGCTGGCGTTGCTCGCCGGTGCGGCGGTTTCGGCGGCAACGTTCTTCGCGACGCTGGGCGTGCGTCCCGACGTCATGACTGCGATGCATAACCCGTTCTTCGACCTGAAGTTTGTCGTGACGCTCGCGCTGGCGACCTCGGCCATCGCCGTCAGCCTGCATCTGTCGCGGCCGGAAGCCTTGCTGCGCGGATGGGCCTTGCTGCTGTTGATTCCGGCCGGCCTGCTGGCGGCCGGAATCGGAACCGAGATGATATTGCCGCAGCGGCTGCCGATGATGACACGGTTGATTGGCAGCAATTCGAGGATTTGCATGACCGCGATTCCGCTGCTCTCGCTGCCGCTGCTGGCGGCGGCGCTGATCGGCCTGCGCCATGGCGCGCCGGCGCGGCCCGCGCTTGCCGGCGCGCTCGCCGGACTATTGTCGGCGGGCCTGGCGGCGACGCTCTACGCCGCGCATTGCACCGACAATTCCCCGCTGTTCGTGGCGACATGGTACACGATTGCCACTGCGCTGGTGAGCGCGATCGGCGCGCTGGCGGGATCCAGGGTGCTGAGGTACTAGCTGCAGTTCGATCGCACGAAGCTTCGCTGCGACCGCGCGCCGGCGGTCACGACGCCGGGGCGGCGGTCTGCTGCATGCGGTGGAAGCGCAGCACCTGCTGAGCGGTCGAGGGCCGCAGCCGCTCATAGGTGTCCTTGCAGGCCTGCAGATCAGTCCGCTCCGCGCTCGAGAGATCGTCGCGCATGTTGATGATCGCCTTGACGGTCGGCCACGACATTCCCGAGACCTTGGCCAGGATCATGACGCCCTCGGCGCGGGTCTCGATCATCATGTTCTCTGCAGTCGACAACGACACGTTGGCAAGCGCCGCGATAGCGGCATTGGCCTCGTCGAATTGGCCGGCTTCGGCAAATGCCGCCACCTGCTGCTCGTCGAGCCTGCCGTCCTGGTAGAGCGACTTGACCAGCGCGTGGGCGATCGCGGTATCCCTTGTGATGGCCGACGGCGCCGAGCGCGCCAGCCGCGTCGCTTCCCGTACCGCGGTCGGCACCTCTGCCGCCTGCGGGTTGGCGGCCTCGAGCCGCGTCCGCACCGCCTCCGACGCCTTCGCGATCAGTTTCAGGTACAGATGCCGCGGGATGGTCGGACGCAGGCCGACGCAGGTCGCAAGGTCGTCGTCGCCCTCGGCTCGGTCGATCAACCGGGTGAAGCCGCGCTCGGAAAATTCCGCGCCGGGATTGCCGACGGTGCTCTGGATCACGGCATCGTTGCCACGCAGCACCAGCACGTCGGTCACCGCGCCGCTCAGCACCCTGCGGGTCGAAATCGCCATCAGATGGGCCTGGCTCTTGTGGCGCGCGGTCTCGATCAGCACGTCGTCGTCGAGCCGTTCCGAACGCGACAACACCGGAGCTGCGACCTCGATCAGATCATCGAATGCCAGCGCCCGAATCGTCAGTGGCGGCGCGGTGTCGACCGGCGCCAGACGATTGGCGAGCAGCACCCTGGCGGCGGTTTCGATCTGGTGCATCAGGCATTGGAACACGTCGTCGAAAAGCTCGATCTGATCGCTCGAGTAATCCACCGCGCCGTTGATGAAGAGGTCGGTGACGCGGCGCAGGGTTTCGACCCGGCGCGCGACGGTCCCGTGTGCGAGCGTGACCTGCAATTCGTCGAGCAGATTTTCGGAATTAACGGCGGATTTCGAACTCATGACTCTGTCCTGGAGCGTTCGGATGCAGACCGGGGACGGTTTCTTCGTCCCCGGAAACGGAAGTGGTCGGATCAGGCGCTGGCGATGCGGTTGCGTCCTCGTGCCTTGGCGGCGTAGAGCGCGCTGTCGGCGCGCGCGAGTAATGTGTCCGGGGTCTCATCCGGCTTCAGGGTGGCGATGCCGGCCGAGATTGTCACCTGCATGCCGGGCGAGAACGCGCTCCAGTCGAGCTCGGCGACGATGGTCACGGAGCCGGTCGAGGATGCGGATGGCGCTGTCATCGGGGGTGTCGGGGAGCACCAGCAGGAATTCCTCGCCGCCGTAACGGCCGAACCTGTCGATGCTGCGGATATTGGCAAATACGGTGATGGCGAATGTCCTGAGCACTTCGTCGCCGGTGGGATGGCCATAGGCGTCGTTGATGCGCTTGAACCAGTCGAGATCGATCAGCGCGATCGAGCAGGGCGTCTTGACACGACGGGCGCGGGCAATCGCGTCGTCCAGCATCCGCATGATGCAGCGGCGGTTGAACGAGCCGGTCAGTTCGTCGAGTTCGGCGAGCTCCTCGATGCGGTTATAGGCCTTCTTGAGCTCGGAACTGCGGTTGTAGAGCATCTTGCGCAACGAACTGCCGTAGAGTCCCACGAAGGCACACTGTCCGATCGTCAGCACGAAGCAGAGCATCGCGGCAAGCCGTTCGACCGGCGTCGTGACGGGCATGCCGATCGGCGCGCTGGTGAGCATGAAAATCGGAACCAGACCCGCGGTCGTGAGGCTCCAGGCCACGGTTGCCTGCCGCGAAGTCATCCGCAGCGCGCCGAAGCCGAAGATCAGGAACAGCACGCTGAGAAAGGCGTAGCCGATTTCGGGGGCCGCCAGCAGAAAGCCAAGCTGCAGGGCGACATGGCTGCCGATCTGATAGATCGTGAGGTAGTGATCGTCGTAGCGGTCGTTGACATGGCTTTCGGACAGCACCACGAAAATGGCGATCACCGCCGTGCCGGACAGGAAATAGGCCAGCGGGATCGCGATCGGGATGGTGCCGGCGTAGCAATAGACCGACAGCACCAGCGCAAGCAGGGTGTAGCTTACCGTTTGCACCGCCAGCATCTGGCGTCGCTGGCCGACGCGGCGCTGCAGCACGTCCGATGGCAGCGCGCCGGCGAGACCGACGGCGCCGCCATTCTGGCCCTGAAGCGATGAAGCTGCGCCGCTCATGTCCCGCCGCCGGTTAAAATGCGTTTGCGGGAATTTTAGGGAACAAAGCCTTTAGGTTTGGTATCTTTGAGGGCCGAATCTGGGCCTCGACGGGCCGCCACCGCCGGTGTTTTCGCGCGGGCTGTCCGCTCATTTCGGGTAGTGCGGTGCAGCGGGCGGCCTCCAGGTCGGCTGGACAGCCTCTGCAATGGCTGTTGCGCGGGCCAAGTCTTGCTAAGGTCGCCGCGGATTGTCGAGGAACAGGGACGGCCCCGTATTATGATACCAATTTCTCGCGTCCGATGGCCAGACCCTCCCTCACCAGCTTCCAATCGCGTTCCGTGCGATACACCACAGATGTCGGCAAGCTACCGCAATAATTTGAGGAATCTTGCTCCTGGCGTCGAACCACCCGGCGGCCCAATCCGACCAACCTTGCGAGACGGCCATTGAGCGCGACACAGGCGGCTTCGGACGGCGTCCTGATCGCTCGGATCGCTCAAGGCGACCGGCTCGCCATGCAGGTGCTTTACGGAAGGCATCATGTCAGGGTGTTTCGCTTCGGGCTTCAACTCGTGCGGGACGAACAGATTGCGGAAGACCTCATCAGCGAGGTGTTTCTCGATGTGTGGCGCCAGGCTGGCAAGTTCGAAGGCCGATCCGCCGTTTCCACCTGGTTGCTGGCGATTACGCGATTCAAGGCCCTTTCTGCGCTGCGCCGCAGGAAGGACGTCGAACTGGACGATGAGGCCGCCAATGCGATCGAGGACGCGTCCGACGATCCGGAAGTGGCGGTGCAGAAGAAGGACACCAGTCAAGCGTTGCGTAAGTGCCTGACCGCACTTTCGCCGGATCACCGGGAAATCGTCGATCTCGTCTACTACCACGAGAAATCCGTGGAGGAGGTGGCGGAAATCGTCGGCATCCCGGAGAACACAGTGAAGACGCGGTTGTTTTATGCACGCAAAAAACTGGCCGAACTGCTCAAGGCAGCCGGCGTAGAGCGAGGCTGGCCATGATGGCGATGAGAAAAACAATGCTGGAGCAAGAACCCAGTGAAATGGAAACGCTGTTGCCATGGCATGCAGCAGGTACCTTGAATGCGCGCGATGCCAGGCGCGTCGAGGAGGCGCTCGCACGCGATCCCGAGCTCGCCAGGCAATATGCGGTGATCCGGGAGGAATACGCCGCGACCATTGATCTCAACGAGAGCCTCGGCGCGCCGTCCTCCCGTGCCATGCAAAAGCTGTTCGCGGCCATCGACGCCGAGCCGGCGCGCCAGCCTCCGTCGTCGCTCAGCCTGTCCGGGCGGATCGCCAACTTTTTCGCCGGCCTGTCGCCGCGCGCGCTGGCCTGGACCGCGAGCGCCGGCGCCTTGGCGCTTTTGCTGCAGGCCGGCTTGATCGGCGCGCTGCTGGTGAAGACCCAGCCTGCTCCGTTCCAGACCGCATCGCTCAGCACCGACGAGCCGACTACCCGCGCCCTGGGGCCGCAGGCGCCGCCGCGCGCTCTGGTGCGGTTCGCGCCGGATGCCCGTGTTGCCGACATTACCGCGCTGCTCGACAGCTATCAGGCCTCGATTGTCGATACCCGCGGCGGCCTGTTTCGGCTGCAATTCGGCAACAAGGCGATGCCGAAGGATGAAATCGCCGGGCTGATGAGCCGGCTGCAAGGCGAGAAGATTGTCAGTCTCGCGGTGGCGGCACCGTAAACCGCATGGCGACCGCCGCCATTTTTCCGGCCGGTGGCATCCGCACTACTGCAGCGTGATGCCCGACTTCGATGCAACGCAGAGGCCCGAGCTTCCATGGCCCATGATTGTGCAGATTGGCGGATCAAGGTGCGACGTGCGGTGTTGGCGCTGGCCGTAGCAGCAACATTGCCGCTCGCATATTTCGACGGCGCGGCGGTTCAGGCGCAGAGCATCATGCGCTCGCCCAACCTGAATATCGGGTCGCGGATTCCAACCATCAATTCAACGGTCGCGCCACGGATCGGTCCCAATATCGCCGGCAGGGCGGTGACGGCCGTCGGACGAACGCCGCCGCGATTGAACGCCCGGATGACCCAGCGCCCGGTGCTGCCATATCTGCGCTATTCGCCAAACCTCTATCCGGCCTGCGACTTCACCGATCGCAATGGCGAATGCGCGGATCAGCCGCTATTGAGGGCCGATGGCGGCGGCAATGCTGCGGCGGCCAGCAGTGGCAACAACGGACCGCGCCGAAATACCGCAGCCACGGCGCTCGACCCGCGTCGCATCGCGGGCCAGCTGGTGGCCGAGATCGACGGCTCGCTGTCCGATGCGCAGGCCGACGAACTGGCGCGGCGTCACGGCCTGGTGCGGCTGGAATCGCGGAATTTTCCGCTGGTCGGCGCCACCATCGGACTGTTCCGGATCACCGACCGGCGTACCGTGGATGCCGTCAGCCGCGAGCTCGGGACCGAGGCCAGCGTTCGTTCGGTGCAGCCGAATTTCCGTTATTTGCTGCAGGATCAGAAACCAGCATTGACCGAGGGCGATCCCGCTCAATACGCGCTTTCGAAGCTTCGATTGCCTGCGGCGCACCTGCTGGCCCGCGGGGCCAACGTCACCATTGCCGTGATCGATTCCGGTGTCGACGTCAAACATCCCGAACTCGCGAACGCGATTGCGAGTTCCTTCGATGCGCTCGGCAGCAAGGAAGGTCCGCACACCCACGGCACCGGCGTCGCCGGCGCGATCGTGTCGCATGCGCGGCTGATGGGTAGCGCGCCGGCGGCGAGGATTTTGGCGATCCGCGCCTTCGGTGTGGCGCAGAACGGCGCGGAAAGCTCTTCCTTCGTCGTCCTGAAGGGATTGGACTATGCCGCGGCCCACGGCGCGCAAATCGTCAATATGAGTTTCGCGGGGCCGAAGGATGCGCTGATAGAACGCGGTATCGCCGCGCTCGCTGCCAAGGGTATTTTGATGGTCGCCGCGGCCGGCAACGCCGGCCCGAAATCGCCGCCGCTGTATCCCGCTGCCAATGCCAGCGTGATTGCGGTCAGCGCCACTGACGCCGAGGACAGGCTGTTCCCGGCATCGAACCGCGGCAGCTATATCGCGGTTGCCGCGCCCGGCGTCGATATCTTCCTGCCGGCGCCCGACGGAAAATATCAGATCACCTCCGGCACGTCGTTTTCGGCCGCCTATATCAGCGGCCTCGCCGCCCTGATGCTCGAGCGCAATCCGGCGTTGCAGCCGGACGAGTTGCGCGCGATCCTGATGAAGACGGCCCGCGATCTCGGCGCACCGGGCCGGGACGACCTGTTCGGCGCCGGCGAGGCTGACGCCTTTGCTGCGGTCTCTGCGGTCGCCACCGCGCCCGCGACGCCGCTTGGGGCGGCGCTGGATACCCCGGCGGCTGATAAGGCTTCGACCGGGCAGGATATTCCCGAGGCGACGCCTGCCATGGCGTCGGACAAGCCAGCGGGCGACCAAGCCAATCGGGCCGCCGCGCAATAAAAGGCCTGTCATCGGGGATACCCGACGAACAAAATTGCCTGGCAAAAAACGGTTAAAAAATCGCAACTGGATTGAACGTGCGGCGCCCTTCCGCGACAAATATCTGTGGGAGCGGAAATCCCTCCCCATCGAGGCTGTATTCGGCGCGAGCGCCCATCCACCCCAAGCGCCCATACGGCTTGACCCGTCCGGTTGTCCCCCCGGACGGGTCTTTCGTTTTGGGCGGGGCCGGGCTGATTGGCTTTCGGAATTTGAGGCCGCCGTTCGCGGACAGCCCACTGCACGCTCCGGTACCGCAGCAAGGCTGCCATCCGTTGCGGTGGCTTGACCGTGGATGAGCGGAAATCCCCGTATTTTCGCGGTCTTTTGTCGACAGAAAACGTCGAGTAACGGTCGGTCACTGGACAACTTCAAAGTTTTCCACAGAATATCTCCGTCACGTCAAACTGATTCGTCCCTGTTGCGTGCGCGTCCGTTTTTCTCCTTGCGGGCTGGTTCATGACACATCGACACGACGTGGCACGCGGTCGCGATATTGTTGCGCGCTGGGTGATTCTTGCCGAGCAGCGGCTCGAATACCTGACCGAGCTGTTCGAGACCGGCCGCTGGCGCCGTTATCACGGCGAACGTGCGTTTCTCGAAAATATCCAGGAGGCCAAAGCCGCTGTCGAACTCTGGCGGGATCTGTTGACGCGCGAGGCTTCGCGAGACAACTCCGCCATCGACCTCTCCTGGCTCGGTCGCACCGGAACATCGCCGCCGCGGGACAGAAGTTTGCGCGCTCAGCTGCAGCCGGCACAGGTGCCGGCCGAATCGCCATCCGACCTGCCGATCGTCTCGGAGCCCGTCCACCTTGCATCGGATGAAGCGCCTTCCGCTCCGGAAGCCGGCGCGGCCGACTTGGCGCCGCACGTCCAGGGATCGCAGTTCTTGCATCCTGCAGCTTTGGACAATGCCGCGGATCTCACCCTGGATCTCGCCGTGATGCAGCAGCGCTATCCGCTGCTGCGCAACGCGTTGTAGGCAGATCCATCAGCCGCCTTCGTCGCCTTTACGGGGGGACGATGGCTACCTGCTTACCGCGTTGGACCCGATCAGCAGCTGGGGGAAATGTTGCGCACCCTCTGCGGAAAGGTCCGAGGTGACCGGGCGCGCATGATCCAGCCCCACCACCGCGCCGCGCGGCGTTTCCGAAATCACATTGTTGCTGACCAGCACCGTACTGCCGCCCGGCGCCACCGATACGCCGACGCCGACCAGGGCACGGCGGATCACATTGCCTGAAATGACAACGTCGCGCAGATATTTGCCCCAGCCCGCCATGATGCCGAACGACGGCGCGTTTTCGATCACGTTGCCCGACACCGAGCTGTCGGCCTCGACATAGATCCCGACGCCGGCGTCGTCGTCGGGCGCAGTGCCGATCGGCCGCTTCGGCAGCAGGTTGCGGATGATATTGCCCTGCACGACCGCCATGCGTCCGCCTTCGTTGAAATTGCAGACCGAAACCCCGAAAGCCGCGCCGTCAACGGTATTGTTGGCGATCACGGCGCCCTCGAACGCAAATTCCGAATACAGCGCCACCTCGCGGACGTCGCTGACGCTGTTGCCAGTAATCTGGATGTTGGACGCCGAATTGCCGCGCACTGCGGAGTAGTCGCAATTGCGAATGCGATTGCCGCGCACGATCACGTTGCCGGCACGGAAGGCGTTGATGGCGTTGCCATATTGTCCGGAGCCGCCGGGGCCGGCCTTGATGTCTTCGATGCGGTTGTCGAGCACCAGCGTGCCGTCATCGCCGATCGCGGTGCGCAGGATTTCGATCCCGTTGTCGTTGGTGCCGCTAATGGTGTTGCGCGAAACCAACAGGCCCAGTGCGTCGAACGAGACGATGGCGGTGGCGGCGGTGCTGGTGATGATGTTGCCACTGATGTCGCCGGAGACATTCTCGAACCAGATGCCGTTGCCGCCGCTCCCGGTGATCTCGCAACCGGCAATGCGGATATCGCGGCCGCCGAGGCAATGCACCAGGCCGCGCCGCGCCGGCAGCGGAATGCCGCCGCCATCCAGCGTGATGCCGGTCAGCCCAATATGGTCAGCGCCTTCGCCCGACAACATCGACGCGCCGCCGGCGAACACCAGCCTGCTGGCGCCGCGCACGCCGACCACTTGGGTGCCGCTCTGCAGGTGAAGCAGCCCGCAGCGATAGACGCCGGGCGGCAGCGCCAGCGGCACTTGGGCGCGTGCGGCCTCGTCGATCGCGTGCTGCAGGACCCTGGTCTGATCGTCGGGGCTGCCCGGCCGGACGCCATATTGGGTAGCGTCACGCCCCAATGTCGCGGTCAGCGGCGCCGCGCGCACCGCCTCGGGCGATATCACAAGCGCACCGGCTGCTCCTGCAGCCGATGCTCCGATCAGACGGCGGCGGCTGACGTTCATGAAACTCTTCTCCGGCGGATACCCTTTGTTGCGGGTCCGCGATGTCCGGAGTAACGCAAAAATGCTGATCAGGCTGGGGCGCCGGGGCGAACTGCCGGGCGTTTGTTGGGGGTAGGGTTAATGCGCGACGAAGTCGGTTTCGTCGTGGAGCCTCAATGCGGTGCTCCGTGCCAGCTTCACCAGTTCCAGCAGCATGGCTTCGCCGGCAACGACCAGCTGCTGCGGTGTGACGTGCCCGGTTGCACGCCTGGGCCGCGGCGTGGCGTCGCGGGCAACCAGCGGCACATGGACGAACGCGGCGAGGCGGGGCCCGCCTTCTTGGTCCGTCGCCTCGATCGCGCGCCAGCTCAGATAATTGCAGAGATAGCTGCCGGCGTCGCGCGAAGCCCGCGCCGCGATGCCGGTGCCAATAGCCGCGCGCAGCAATTTGGCGGTGTGCGGACCGAACATCATGGCGCCGGCGCCACCGGCGATCGACCCCTTGCGCACGCTGGCATGGTCGGCATCGGGCCACAGCGTGGTGACGGCATTGCGGGCGCGGGTCTCCACCCGGACATGTGCCGTGCGGGTGGCAAGGCCGAACATCAACAGCGCACCGGGCCGGTGTTTGGCGAGCAATTCCGGCAATTGGCGATCAACGGCCTTGTAGGTGACGGGGAAGATATGGCCAATGAGATCAACCTCACTGAGGGCGGGACGGCGCAGGCGCACCAGCCGCGCCACCAGCGGCTGCGTCGGATTGAACGGCGCACCGGGAAACGGCTCAAAACCCGTGATGAGGATGCGAAGTCTTTCGCTCAATTCAAACAGATCCTCCCTGTCCATGCGCTGGGAGCGCCCGGGGCGTCAGTAAACCTCCGACCCGCATCCAATTCCAGGCAATCGCCGCACCGCGGCCAGCCTACTTCAGCATTTCCGCAATCTGCTCGGCCGCCAGCGCCGGCGCGATGCGGCCGTCGGCCACCTCGGCTTCGGTCTTCCTTACCTTGGCACGGATCGCAGGATCGGCGCGCAGCCGCGCCATCATCCGCTGCTCCAGCATCGACCACATCCATTTCACCTGCTGCTGCCGGCGCCGCGCGGCGAATTCGCCCGAGGCTTTCATCGCGGCGCGGTGATCGAGAATTTTTTGCCAGAGTTCGCCAATGCCGGCGCCGGTCAAAGCCGAATAGGTCAGCACGGGCGGATTCCAGTGCTCCGAGCGGGGGCTGAGGATATGCAGCGCACCGCGATATTCCGCCGCGGCAAGATTGGCGCGCTTGATATTGTCGCCGTCGGCCTTGTTGACCGCGATCATGTCGGCGAGTTCGACCAGGCCCTTCTTGATACCCTGCAATTCGTCGCCGGCGCCCGGCAGCATCAGGGCCAGGAAAAAATCGGTCATGTCGCACACCGCGGTCTCGGATTGTCCGATACCGACGGTCTCCACCAGCACGACGTCGAAACCGGCCGCCTCGCACAACAGCATCGCCTCGCGGGTTTTCGCGGCGACCCCGCCGAGCGTGCCGGAAGCCGGCGACGGCCGGATAAAAGCGTCGTCGGAGGCGGAGAGCCGTGCCATCCGGGTTTTGTCGCCGAGGATCGAGCCGCCGGTGCGCGCCGAGGAGGGATCCACCGCCAGCACCGCGACCCTGTGGCCGCGTTCGATCAGGAACATGCCGAGCCCGTCGATGGTGGTGGATTTGCCGACGCCCGGTGAGCCAGTAATGCCAACCCGGATCGCCTGGCCGGTATCGGGCAACAGCGCCTGTACCAGAATACGCGCCGCTGCCTGGTGGTCGGCGCGCCGGCTTTCGATCAGGGTGATGGCGCGCGCCAGTGCCGCACGGCTTCCGGCGCGAAGGTCCCGGGCAAGGACTTTGATGTCGATGGATTTGCTGTCAATCATCGCCGGCCGTCATTGTCGCCCCTGGGGCCGCTCGACACGGTCACTTGCCGGCCGTTTGAATGCGAGTTCTGACAAAGGAATTTAGTCGCGGCACATGATTTTGAATGATGTCCCAGACGATAGCGGCGTCGGGCTCATGATAGGCGTGTCGTAACCGATTGCCAAAATCATTCATTTTGCGCCAATCGATGTCTGGCTCATCCTGTTCGATATGATCGGGAAGCTTTCGCGCCGCCTCGCAGAGGACGCCAAGATAACGCTCGGTCGCCATGCGACGCATTTCGTCTTCGGTGAATTGTTCAAAGCGGATGCCTGGCAGCATCTGATCGATCTCGGTGATGGCTTCAAGAATATCCCGCAATCGGTCTTCGACGCTGGGCGGCATTCAAATTACCTCGGTCAGATCGTCGGCGATCCGCTGCGTGATGCGTGGCTTCAGTAAGTCCCGCATCGAGATCTGGGTTCGGAGACCGGTCGCGTCCTCGATCAATTGCGTCACCTTGAACGGCTCGAACGCTGGCGAAGCCCCGCGAGCGACGGTATCGACGACAATATCTGGATCGCTGTCGGGCCGCGCATCGCCACGTGCCCGCGATCCAAATACGGCGAGCCTGGTCACCCCCGCGGCTTTGATTGCAGGCGCGATTTGGCGCAGCCTGTCAATGATTTCTTCCAGTGTGATGTCAGCGACGTCGCGCATGATACTATCATACCGCCAAAAAATGCGTTGTTACGCCGCCGCCTCGCTATGGCCGAGCCTGGCATTGAGCTTGTGGATCAGCTCTTCGGCGGCGTCCGCGATCACGGTACCCGGCGGGAAGATCGCCTCGGCGCCGGCCTTGTACAGCGCCTCGTAGTCCTGCGGCGGCACCACGCCGCCGACGATGATCATGATGTCGTCGCGGCCCTGCTTCTTCAGCGCGGCCTTCAATTCCGGCACCGCGGTCAGATGGGCTGCGGCCAGCGACGACAGCCCCAGGATATGCACGTCGTTCTCGACCGCCTGGCGCGCCGCCTCCTCGGCGGTGGCGAACAGGGGCCCGATGTCGACGTCGAAGCCGACATCGGCAAAGGCCGAGGCGATCACTTTCTGGCCGCGGTCGTGGCCGTCCTGGCCGATCTTGGCGACCAGGATACGCGGCCGGCGGCCTTCGGCATCCTCGAACGCGTCGATCAGCGCCTGCACCTTTTCGACCCGGTTGGACATGGTGGCGGCCTCCCGCTTGTAGACGCCGGTGATGGATTTTATTTCGGCGCGGTGGCGCCCGAACACCTTCTCCATCGCGTCGGAAATCTCGCCGACCGTGGCCTTGGCGCGCGCGGCGTCGATTGCCAGCGCCAGAAGATTGCCATTACCTTCGGCGGCCGAGCGGGTCAGCGCCGCCAGCGCCGCGTCGACCTCCTTCTGGTTGCGCTCCTGCTTGAGCCGCGACAATTTATCGATCTGCAGCCGGCGCACCGTGGAGTTCTCCACCCTGAGCACGTCGATCGGCGCCTCGTTGACCGGCTTGTATTTGTTGACGCCGATGACCGCCTGCTTGCCGGCGTCGATCCTGGCCTGGGTCTTCGCCGAGGCCTCCTCGATCCTCAGTTTCGGCACACCGGCCTCGATCGCTTTCGCCATGCCGCCGAGCGCCTCGACTTCCCGAATGTGGCCCCAGGCTTTTGCGGCGAGATCATGGGTCAGCCGCTCGACATAATACGAGCCGCCCCAGGGATCGATGATGCGCGTCGTGCCGCTTTCCTGCTGCAGGAACAGCTGGGTGTTGCGGGCGATGCGGGCGGAGAAGTCGGTCGGCAGCGCCAGGGCCTCGTCGAGCGCATTGGTGTGAAGCGACTGGGTATGGCCCTGGGTCGCCGCCATCGCCTCAATGGTGGTGCGCATCACGTTGTTGTAGACGTCCTGCGCGGTCAGCGACCAGCCCGAGGTCTGGCAATGCGTGCGCAGGCTGAGCGAGCGCGGGTCCCTGGGGTTGAACCCGGTCAGCAGCTTGGCCCATAGCAGCCGGGCCGCGCGCAGCTTGGCGACTTCCATGAAGAAGTTCATGCCGACGGCCCAGAAGAATGACAGCCGGGGCGCAAAGCGGTCGACGTCGAGCCCGGCCTTCAGCCCGGCGCGCAGATATTCGACGCCGTCGGCCAGCGTGTAGGCAAGCTCGAGGTCCTGGGTCGCGCCGGCCTCCTGCATGTGGTAGCCGGAGATCGAAATCGAATTGTATTTCGGCATTTTCTGCGAGGTATAGGCAAAAATGTCGGAGATGATCCGCATCGAGGGCGCCGGCGGATAGATGTAGGTGTTGCGCACCATGAACTCTTTCAGAATGTCGTTCTGAATGGTGCCCGATAGTTTTTCCGGCGGCACGCCCTGTTCCCCGGCGGCGGCGACGAACAGCGCCAGGATTGGCAGCACTGCCCCGTTCATGGTCATCGACACGCTCATCTGGTCGAGCGGGATGCCTGAGAACAGCGTGCGCATGTCGTAGATCGAATTGATCGCCACCCCGGCCATGCCGACGTCGCCGGTGACCCGCGGGTGGTCGGAATCGTAGCCGCGGTGGGTGGCGAGATCGAACGCCACCGAAAGGCCCTTCTGCCCGGCGGCAAGGTTGCGGCGATAGAACGCGTTGGAGTCCTCCGCCGTGGAGAAGCCGGCATATTGCCTGATGGTCCAGGGCTGGTTGACATACATCGTGGGGTAGGGACCGCGCAGATAGGGCGCGATGCCGGGCCAGGTCTCGAGGAAGTCGATGCCTTGGAGGTCGCTCTCCGAATAGCCCGACTTGACCGGGATTCCTTCCGGGGTGAGCCACGGTTCCGGGCCGCCGGCAGGTTGGGCGCGGGCGGACTTTTCAAATGCGATATTGGCAAAATTCGGTATGCGGCTCATGGGTTACCATCATAGCACATGCGACCCCCGGTGGTCGCCATTGTCAATCATGGTCCGGGTGCTGGTGGCTGACGATGCTGCCGAGCTTGTCCGCACCGTAGTTCTGCAGCGTTGTCTGGCTCGGCAGGTTGGCGATCGCCACCACCCAGCCAAGCCTCGCTTCGGTACCAAACTGCTGGGTCGGCACCATCCGGTCCGGCCGGTCGAAGGCGCCGGTCATGATTTCGATCCGCGGGCCGTCGATGCGGCGGAAGCTCAGCGGCGTGCCGCAATCCCGGCAGAAATCGCGCTCGGCGATGGAGGAAGAGCGGAACGCGGCCGGCTGGCCGCGGGTCCAGGTAAAATCGCCGCGGTCGATGTCGGCGAAGGACGCGAACGGCGCGCCGGTCGCCTTCTGGCACATCCGGCAATGGCAGATGCTCACCTTGACCGGCGCCGCCGATACCGCAAAGCGAATGGCGCCGCATTGGCAGCCCCCGGTCAGCACGGGCTTCGTGGCGGTGGTCATTTCTGCTCCATCCGCAGCCAGGCTTCCTGCAGCACCGCCAGCGCATCGCCGCCGGCAAAGATAAATTCGCTAACGCCGGCGGCACGCAGCGCGGCTTCTTGCTCGCCGGGCCGCCCTGCCAGATAAATATGCGTTGCCCCGGCGGCTTGAAGGGCTTTCGCAGCCAGGCCGGCCAGCGCGGGATAGACCTTGTCCGACGAGCAGAGGCAGACCAGATCAGCTGCGGAGGCCTTGAAGGCAGCGGCGAGCGTCGCTGGTTCGCTAAACCCCGCGGTATCGACCGCCTCGATCCCGCCGGTCTCGAAAAAGCCCTTCGCAAAGGCCGCGCGGGCGGTGAAGTCGGCAGGCGTTCCTAGATTGGCGAGAAAAACCCGTGGTCGTGTGCCCTTTTCGGCCAAAATCCGGTCCGAGCGGTCGCGCAGGCGCTCGAATGGCGCCGCCAGCCGCATCGGCGCCAGCGCCTCGAATTTGATCCCGGCTTCGCCGTCGGGCCCGGCCGCAACCGGGCCGGCGTTCAGCACCGCGACGTGAGCCTCATGCAGATTGGGAAATTCGCTGGCGCCGGTCAGCACTTGCTTGCGCCGGGCGATGTCGGCTTCGCGCGCGCTTCGTGTCGCCGCGACCTTGCGCTGGATCAGGCCTTGTTCAAGGGCTGCGAACACGCCGCCGGCGGTTTCGATCTCCTGAAACAGCGACCATGCCGCCTCGCACAGCGCTTGCGTCAGGGCCTCGATGCCGCCTGAACCGGCCGCCGGGTCCGACACTTTGGCCAGATTGGACTCCTCCTGCAGCACCAGCTGGGTATTGCGCGCGGCGCGCCGCGCAAACGGATCGGGTAATCCCAATGCCAGGGTGTGCGGCAGCACGGTGACGGCGTTGGCGCCGCCGAGGCCCGCGGAAAACGTCGCAATGGTCGCGCGCAACATGTTCACATAGGGATCGCGCTGCGTCAGCATCCGCCAGGCGGTTTCGGCGGCGATGAAGACCGGCCTGGGCGACAGACCGCAGGCTTGTTCGATGCGCGCCCACAGCAATCGCAGCGCGCGGAATTTGGCCAGGGTCAGGAACTGGTCGGCATCGGCGCAGAGGCGGAACGACAGGGCGGTGCGGGCGATGTCGAGTTCGATGCCGCCGGCCTCCAGCACGCGCAGATAGGCGACCGCGAGCCCAAGCGCGAAGGCAAGCTCCTGGGCTTCCGACCCGCCGGCATCATGAACCGGGCGGCCGTCCGCCAGCACGAACGGACCCTTGAAGCCGCGCCCGATGAGGTCGCCGACCACTTTGGCGAAGGGCTGCTCCATTTCGGACCACGGTGCCTGGGCTTCGCCGCGCACGGCCATGGTACCGAGCGCCTGATAATTGATGCGAACATCGACCTTTGCAGGGTCGACGCCTCTGGATTCGACGAGATCGGCGAGGTTGGTGCCGGCATTCTGGCGTCCCAGTACCGGGTTGAGCGCGATCGCGATCCCGGCATCGAAAATGACGCCGTCAAACAGTCGCGCCAGCGTCTCCGCGGTCGCATCGACGATGCCGAAACCGCGGGCGCCGGGTCCGCCGGCAAATTCGATCTCCAGCCCGGTGGCACCGTTTTCCAGATCATGCAGCAACTGGGCATTGGCCTGCGCCGGATCGGGATGATCGATCCGCTGCATGATCTGCCAGGGTGCGGCCGCAGGCCGCCCCGCGACCGGCGCAGCATCGCGGGCGCGCCGATAGATCGGCTCGATCTTCAGGCCATCATAGGTCCGGCCAACCAGCTTTTCGAACGGCGCGCCCTTCAGCACGCCATCGACCAGCTTGCGCCAGTCGTCATAGCTCGCCGGCGCGAAATCGGCCGCGAGCCGCAGGTCGTCAGATCCGGATGTCATTCGCCGCGGTGCTCCCTTCCAGCAATTGCTGCGATCGGAAATTGCCACGGTCCGAACGCCAAGCCAAACGGTTGTTTGCAGGCCGTTTGGTCAGCCGGGCTCGGCCAGCCGGTGGATTCCCAGGGTCGAAATCTGGGCCAGCGCGGCGGCGACGCTGCGGCCGGCGATGACACGGTCGGGTACGATCTCCGCCAGCGGCACCAGCACGAAGGCGCGCTCGAACAGCCGGGGGTGCGGCAGCGTCAATTCCGGCTTTTGTATCGAAACGTCGTCATAGGCGATCAGATCGAGGTCGAGCGTGCGCGGACCCCAGCGCCGTTCGCTGGCGCGGTCGCGGCCGAATTTTTTTTCGATCTTGTGCAGGGTGAACAGCAGCGCGTGGGGATCGAGGCTGGTTTCGATCTCGATGCAGGCATTGATGAAGCGATCCTGCCGGTCGTCGCCCCAGGGCGGCGTGGAATAGTCCGACGATCGCGCCAGCAGCACGGCCTGCGTCATGCCGCAGATATTGGCAATCGCTTTTTGCAATGTGGCGCGGACATCGCCGACATTGCCGCCGAGCGCGATCAGGACATCAGCCATGAGGGGGCTGCTGCCGTACCCGCGTCAGCACCACGCCGACATCCTCGAAGATCGCCGCGATCGGCGCATGCGGCTTGTGCACGGTGACCTTGATGGCGCTGATACGGGGAAACGCTCCCAGGACGGCTTCGGCGACGGCGCCGGCGGCGCGTTCCAGCAGCTTGTAATTGGCATTCTTGAAGGCCGCGGTCGCGGTCGCCACCACGTTGGAATAGGACACCGTATCGGCAAGGCGGTCGGTGCGCGAGGATTCCGCAAGGTCGGCGGAGAGTTCGAGATCAATGACAAAACGCTGCCCGACCTCGGTCTCGTGCTCCATGACGCCATGGCGGGCATGGATCACGACGCCGGTGATGAAAATCGTGTCGGTCATCGCTTTGCCTCGATCGCCGCCGCCACCCGCAAGGCTTGTACGGTTTCCGACACGTCGTGGGTGCGGATGATCCGCGCGCCGGCTTTTGCCGCCATCAGATGCGCCGCAATCGAGCCGCCCAGTCGCTGCTGCGGCTCCGAAGGGACGATCGAACTGATGAAACGCTTGCGCGAGGCGCCGACCAGCAGCGGCAGGCCGAAGGCGTTGAGCTCCTCGAGCCGCGCCAGCGCCGTCAGGCTCTGTTCGGAAGTCTTGCCGAAGCCGATGCCGGGATCAAGCACGATGTTGCCGGGCGAAATGCCGACCCTCGCCGCGATATCGAGCGATCGCGCAAAGAAGGCAGCGATATCCTTCATGATGTCGATGTCGGCATCGACATGGTCGCGATTGTGCATGACGATCACCGGGCAATGGTGTGCCGCGAGCAGCCCGGCCATCGCAGGGTCGCGCTGCAGGCCCCAGACGTCGTTGACGATGCCTGCTCCGGCATCGAGCGCCCAGGCGACGACAGCCGATTTCATGCTGTCGATGGAGACGGGAATACCGAGAGCAACGATTTCGGTCAGCACCGGCTGCAGGCGCTTGAGCTCTTCGTCCGCCGAGACGGGCTCGGCGCCGTAGGGCCGGGTCGATTCCGCGCCGATGTCGATGAGATCGGCTCCCTCGGCGATCATGCGCCGGGCCTGGATCAGCGCGCGCTCCGGCGCGATGAACTTGCCGCCATCGGAAAATGAATCCGGAGTAACATTCAGCACCCCCATCACGGCCGGATATGGCCGGGACAACAGCGCCCGCCACGCCGGATGATCTGCCGGGGCGGTTGCCGGAGCGGGTCTGGACATGGTCGCGCTCATGCGGTCGCTTTGCGCGGTCCGCGCATCGGAGTCAAGATGCAGGAACCTTGCGCCGGCTTTGCCAGCGGAGCTGATTGCGCGGTCTAATAGGTGATTTTGGGCTGGAGCTTGCGGGCCTGCGCGATCAGTTGCTCGACCGACTTTTCCGAAGGCAGAACACGGACCAGCTTGCGCCTGGTGTTCACCTCCTTCATGTTCTGCGCCAGCCGCGCCGGATTGCGAAGCGCCAGTTCGCGAACCGTGGTCACGCCGGCGGCTCGCACCAGGCCGACCTTGGCCTTGCCCATGCCGGGTATTCGCATGTAGTCGGAAAAATTGGCCCATTCGAGCAACTGCTGCTCGCTGATGCCGGTCTTCGCCGCCAGCGCCTTGCGCCCCTTGACGGTACGGGCCGCCTCAAGCAGCCCTTCCGTGGTGCGAATGCCGAGCGATTTCAATTTTGACGCGGTGAAGGCGGTCAGGCCATCAATCTCGGAGATTGGATATGTCATGGTACTCGGTATGAAAAAGGTGCTTCAAGCGAACTGACTGAGGCCCGGCGTCCCTGCGATGATCTCGCCCATCTGATCCGCTCCGATTTTGTCGCGGCCAAACCTGAAAAGTTCACGCGCGATGTTCTGAATTTCGCCGACGCCCAGGCCAAGCGCCATCAGCCTGGTGCCGACCGCCATCAGGCCGCCGCCCATCAACCTGTCGAGCCCGCTGGGACTGCCTGAGACCGATATCGCGGCTTCCGCGCCCGGAATCTGGTCGATCAAGGCCTGAACTTTTTCGGAAGGACCCTCATTGCGCAGGAAACCCAGAATGATTCCGACGGTTTTTTCAGCGACAGCATCGCCGATGCCGGCCGTTGCGGCCAGCTGTCCTATCAACTCGTCCATATTGCCCCGCCTCAACCGGTTGCTTGCCGGGTCCTTGATTGTGAATTTATCTTGATCTTCTGCGATCCGAAATACAAGCGATCAGCGCATTCGAAAGTGCGATTCAGCCTCGATCGCGCGGCGAGTGTTGCCGCAATGCAAGAGTAGAGACGAATTTGACGTCATATTGGCACAGCGCGCCCTCCGTTTCAGTCACGACCGGAGAAAACAATTCGACGCGCGCCCGGCGGAATTACCGGAGATGCCGCGCCGGTCGATCGGTTTCAATCGGCTTGCGAGATGCAGTATGCTGGCGGCACCGGTCGACCAACACTCCCTATGCACGCGAAGAGGCAGGCACAATGACGGCGTCCGACAGCAAGATGGTCGACAGCGACCAGAAAATTTTCATTGGCAGGGGTGAACAGCCGGCCTGGCTGACGCTCGGGCTGGCAAATCGCCATGGTCTCGTCACCGGAGCTACCGGAACCGGAAAAACAGTCTCACTGCAGGTGATGGCCGAGGGATTTGCGCGGGCCGGGGTTCCGGTGTTCGCGGCCGATATCAAGGGCGACCTCTCCGGCATCTCGGAACTGGGCGAGGCCAAGGATTTTATCGTCAAACGGGCAGCCGATATCGGGCTCAACTTCCAGCCCGACCGCTTTTCGACGATTTTCTGGGACGTTTTCGGCGAACAGGGTCATCCGGTGCGCGCCACCGTCTCGGAAATGGGTCCGCTGCTGCTGTCCCGCATGATGGATCTGAATGACGTCCAGGAAGGGGTGCTGAACATCGCGTTCAAAGTCGCCGACGAGCAGGGGCTGCTGCTGCTGGACATGAAGGATTTGCGGGCGATCCTGTCCTACATCGCAGACCATGCCGCCGATCTGACTACGCTCTACGGCAATGTTTCGAAACAAACCATTGGAACCATCCAGCGTCAGCTTCTGGTGCTGGAAAATCAGGGCGGAGCCAAATTTTTCGGCGAGCCGGCGCTGGCGCTGAAGGATTTGATGCGTACCGACAGCGATGGCCGCGGCATGGTCAATATCCTGGTGGCGGACCGGTTGATGCAGAGCCCGCAGCTCTACGCGACGTTCCTGTTGTGGATGCTGTCTGAACTGTTCGAAGAATTGCCGGAGGTCGGCGATCCGCCGAAGCCGAAGCTGGTGTTCTTCTTCGACGAGGCGCATCTGCTGTTCAACGATGCGCCCAAGGCGCTGATGGACAAGGTCGAGCAGGTGGTGCGGCTGATACGCTCGAAGGGCGTTGGCGTCTATTTCGTGACCCAGAATCCGGTCGACGTGCCGGACAAGGTGCTCGGGCAAATGGGCAATCGGGTGCAGCACGCCCTCAGGGCCTTCACGCCACGCGACCAGAAGGCGGTCGCCGCCGCGGCACAGACGTTCCGGCCCAATCCGAAGCTCGATACCGCTGCGGTGATCACGGAACTGGGCAAGGGCGAGGCGCTGGTGTCGTTTCTGGAAGGCGACGGCACGCCGGCCATGGTAGAGCGCGTGATGATCCGGCCGCCCTCGGCGCGGATCGGGCCGATCACGTCCGAGGAGCGCAAGGCGATCATGGACAAGAGCCCGGTGAAGGGCAAATATGATACCACCATTGACTCCGAATCCGCCTATGAGGTTCTCCAGAAGCGTGTGGCCGGAACGGCGGCGGGCGGCGGGGGAGTTCTCGGCGAGATCGGCGCGATTGTCGGGACGATCTTCGGCGCCAACGCGCCGCGCGGCAAGATGTCGACAGGCCAGCTGATCGCGCGAAATGTCACACGATCGGTTGCCAACGAGGTGGTCGGCGGCGTCGCTGCCAATCTGGGCAAATCGGTGGGTGGTTCGATCGGCGGTTCGGTCGGCCGGGCCCTGGTGCGCGGCGCGCTGGGTGGACTGCTGCGGCGTTAGCCGGCGGGCTCGCCGCGCCTCGCGGCGTCAGGGCGTTGTCACGATCTTGCGCAGTTCATTGACGTAGCCGGTCCGCGCCACGAAAGACTCGTTTTCCTCGACGATCATGAGCTTGGCGTCACGCAGGCGCAGCAGATCGGCGTCCGTCAGGTTTCTTTGCAATTCATGATAGGGCGGGCCGCCGAAACGGCCGAGCCGCATGTAATAATAGACATTCAGCCTGGAGAGGCAATTGTCCTCGAGCAGAATCTGGCCCGGAAGGTGACTGAAGCTGCTGCCCACGATCGCGGCGTCTATCAACCGCGCCGGAGAGACGGCGCATTGCGCGGACGGCTGGAATTTCACCTTTGGCGTCAGATAGGCCAGCGGCGGAAACAGCACGTTGAGCAGATCGGCGAGATCACGATCGACGCCGCTGGTCACGCCGGACAAGGAGTAGGTGAAGGTGAACGGCGGGACGATCTGGCGGCCGGCCTGCCGGTTGATGTCCTCGACGATGGCGGTTACGGCACGCGCTCCCCCGATGTCGTTCCAATGTACGCCGCCTTGCGGAAACAACTCGACCTCGTAGGTTCCCTTGAGCGAGTGGATCAGGCTTGCAGTGTCGACGACATCGATGCCGGCGTGCCTCAGCAGGCTTACGTAGCGCGGAACGAACTCGGCCCGCGCCGCCGGCGTGCTCGGACAGGGCACGCGATCGACAAAATCCTCCGGCAGGTCCGCCGCCTTGGACGGCGTGACCAGATAGAGAAAAATGCCGCCATGGGATCGATAATAGTTTTGAATGTCCAGGAGCTTCGGAATTATGTCCGCAGCGAAGGCCGCCGGCTGAGCTTCGGTGCGCGCGCAATATTCCTCGAGATAGGATCGCTCGATCAACTGGCCGTTGGCGCCCCGAACCACCTGCGGAGCGGTCAATTCGCCGAACAGGCTGAAGCAAATCTCGTTGTTGATGCGGATCAGCAGCGGACGCATCGGCATCGCGTCGGTGACGCGGCTGGCGACCGCCTTCTGAAAACTGCCGTCCCGCAGCGACGACCATGACAGGATCACGGCGGCGTCGCGCGTCACGCCGCCGAGCTTCGGTCCGATCTTGATGGCCAGCGCGGGATGGTTCGGCGCCACCGCCAAATTCCAGGCGCTGCAGAGCGGCAGCGCGAGCAGGAAGACACAGAATGCCGCGCGAACCATCGGGTGGGCGAATGAAGGCCGGCTCATCGGGTCAGAACCTGAAATAGATGAAGGGCTGGAACGGCACCGTCACCGCCCGCGCGATCGCCAGCACATAGACCACCAGCAGCGCCGCGACGGTAACCCCGCGCAGCCAGTTTTGTCGGCGATACGCCCGGACCAGGGGTGAATAAAGCGGTGTCGCCGGCAGCAGCGAGATCAACGTGCCGAGCAATAGCGTGAACGGCACTTCCGCCGGAATTTCCGTGGTCGCCGTGGCGTGCGACAGGCCGAACAGCGCCGCGGTGAACTGCTGGAGCTGGGCCACGGAATCCGACCGGAAAATGGCCCATCCGATCATGACGGTGAACAGCGTCACGGCGGTCGCGACCACCGCGCCGCAGCGCGCCAGCGCCTCGCGCAGGAACAGCCGGTCGAGCGTGAGGAACAGGCCGTTATAAGCACCCCAGAGCACGAAATTCCAGCTGGCGCCGTGCCAGAGCCCCGAGGCGAGGAAGCAGATCCACAGATTGACATAGGTGCGGGAATTGCCGCATCGGTTGCCGCCGAGCGGCATGTAGAGATAATCGCGGATCCAGCTGGTGAGCGAAATGTGCCAGCGCCGCCAGAACTCCGTCATCGACTGCGCGATGTAGGGCGCGTTGAAATTCTCCTTGAGGCGAAATCCCAGCAGGCGCGCCAGCCCGATCGCCATGTCGGAATAACCGGCAAAATCGAAATAGATCTGCAGCGTGAAACTGCCCAGCGCGAGCCAGGCCTGCCCGGCGCCGAGGCCGGCGGGGTCGGCGGTGAATGTCTGGTTGACGAAGCTGCCGAGCGGATCGGCGATCAGCAGCTTGCGGCCCATTCCGCGCGCAAAGCGCAGAAATCCGGTCGCAAAATCGCTCCACCGGATTGCCGGCGGCGAAGCAATCTGATCCTTCATTTCATGATATTTGAGGATCGGTCCTGCCAGCAATTTCGGAAAGAACAGCACGAACAGGCAGTAGTCCGAGAACGACGCGGCGGGGCGGGACGTGCCGCGATAGGTGTCCACCAGATAGGTGATCTTTTCGAACACCACGAATGACACGCCGATCGGCAGCGCCATGTGCAACAGCGGTATCCGGCCGGCACCGAGCGGCGCCAGCACGACATTGAGATTGCCGGCCAGAAAGTCGGCGTATTTGTAGAACACCAGGATCGCGAGATTGCCGGCGATGCCCGCGGTGAGCGCCAGCTGCCGCATTGATGCAGGGGTTGCCTGGCCCAGCGCAAACGACAGCGCGTAGTCGATGGCGGTCGAGGCCAACAGCACCAGCACGAATACCGGCTCGCCCCACAGATAAAACAGCGTGCTCGCGATCAGCAACACCCATTTTTTCGCGGGCGCGCCGGTTGCCAGCAAATAGACGGCATAGACCGCCGGAAAGACGGTGAGAAACAGAGGCTCGTAAAAAAGCATGTGAGATCGGCGTGTTATCCCGGCAAAAACCGCGATCACCGGCGTCAAAGATGGTCATGGGTGGCAGAAATTGCCCCGCAAGTCCAGTTGGCGAGGCCTTCCTGGCCTGGTCCGGCGCCTGCGCTGCGGGCGCTGCATTGATCGGGTTTGCAGTGTCTTTTCTTTCTGATAACGCAGTGCAACGGCAGATGTTGCTGCCCTGTTCATGGTGGGAAATATTCGTGCTCAGATGGCCATCATTGCGACGACCGCTCGACGTTGTTTTTCTTGTCGCCTGCGTCGCGCTGACCGCCGATGTTCTGGTTCCGGAAATCTGGGGGCACGGAAAGACCAAGGACTATCCGCTGTGGTTCTGGGCCGGCCAGCAGGTCCTGCACGGACGCGACCTCTACCCCAGCAACATCAAGGCCTATTTTGAATTCATCTATCCGCCGCTGCCGGCGGTTCTGCTGGCGATCCCGAGCTATTTCGGCAAGATTCCTCTCTATCTATGCCTGTCATTTCTCAACGCCGCTGCATGGTGGATGACGGCTCAGTTCTCCAACGCGATGACCGGATCGGGACGGATACCCGGCGCATGGCTGGCAGCGTTGCCGGGCTTCGTCACGGTATCCTTCGTCTTCGACATGTTCGATCTCGGGCAACCCAATCTCATGCTGCTGGCGATGATGTTGTACGGGTTCTGGTCATTGCAGCATGCGCGGCCGTGGATGGCGGGGGGCATGTTTGCGCTGGCGACGGCAATCAAGGTTTTTCCCGTTGCCGTGCTGCCCTATCTGCTATGGCGCAGGCACTGGACGGCGGCAGCGAGCATGGCACTGTTCGTCGTCATTTTTCTCTTCGTGGTTCCAGCTCCCGTGCGCGGCTTCCAGCACAACATTTCCGAGCTGAGAACTTGGTTCCAGGCCATGGTTGGATCGAGCTCGGAGCAGGGTTTCGGCCAGCGTGCCGAGCAGAACTGGTCATGGGTCAATCAATCCATCATCGCCGTGACCCATCGGCTGACGCGCCCGGTCAATTACAACCAGGATAATCCGGCCAAGCCGCCGCGATACATGAATCTGCTCGACCTCGATTTTGGCACGGCAAATTGGGTGGTGCTGGCGATCACGGTGGCGATGGGATTGGGGTACATCGCGGTGATGCCGGCCCGCTCGCGAATGACACCACGGTCGAATGCCGAGGAGCTCGGCATCCTGTTCTGTTTGATGACGGTGGCGTCGCCGCTTGCCCGACAGTATTATTTCATGTGGCTGTTCTTCCCGATGACCGTTCTGATTCACCGGGCAGCCTATGACCTGCGCCCTGCCGCGCGAGTGGGCAGCTGGACCGCGCTCGGGATTGCGGGATGCCTGTTGAGCCTGTCGTTACCGGTGTTTCCGAATGAGCTGCAGGCCCTCGGCAACAATCTTGCCGCCACCGCCGTTATCGCCGGGGCACTGGTCTGGCACATCCTGCATCCGCCTTCGACAGATTCGGCTGGCGTTCTTGCCTGCTGCGGCGGCCGGCTTACAACCTGATATGAAGTCCACCACCCGCTAGCCAAGGGAAGTTCGAAAATGTCCGAGATGTCGCAGCTTCAGCAGGTGCTTGATCGCATCGACGCCGATTTCGACAACTGCCTCGAGCGGCTGTTCGCGTTGCTGCGGATCAAATCGATCTCCGCCGATCCGGCCTTTGCCGCAGATTGCAAGGCGGCGGCCGATCATCTTGCCGGCGATATTGCTACCCTTGGCTTCGCCGCCGAGGTCAGGCCAACCGCCGGTCATCCCGCCATCCTCGCCAAGACCAATGGCGTCGGCAAAAACCCCGGCCGGCCGCACGTGCTGTTCTACGGCCACTACGATGTGCAGCCCGTCGATCCGCTCAATCTCTGGCATCGTCCGCCCTTCGAGCCCGCGGTCACCAGCCACGCCGACGGACGAAAAATCATCGTCGCGCGCGGAGCGCAGGACGACAAGGGCCAGTTGATGACATTCGTCGAAGCCTGCCGGGCCTGGCAATCGGTCACCGGTTCGCTTCCGGTCGACATCACCATCGTGATCGAGGGCGAAGAGGAAATCGGATCGAAAAATTTCGTCCCGTTTCTCGAAGCCAGCAAGGATGACCTCAAGGCCGATTTCGCGCTGATCTGCGACACCGGCATGTGGGATTCCACACACGCCGGCTATCACCACGTCGCTGCGCGGACTGCTCTATGACGAGGTGCGGATCAAGGCCGCCAATCGCGATCTGCATTCGGGAATATTCGGCGGCGGCGCGCAGAACCCGATCCGGGTGCTGACCCGGATTCTCGGCGGCCTGCACGACGAGAACGGCCACATCACGATCCCCGGCTTTTATGACGGGGTGAAGGACCTGCCTGCCGATATCCGCGCGCAGTGGGCCAAGCTCAACCTGACCGCGGAATCCTTTCTGGACCGATCGGACTCTCGATCCCCGCCGGCGAAAAAGACCGCTTGCTGATCGAACAGGTCTCCTCGCGCCCGACCTGCGACATCAATGGCATCATCGGAGGCTACACCGGCGAGGGCTCGAAGACGGTGATACCGGCGGAGGCCTCCGCCAAGATCTCGTTCCGCCTGGTGGAGGGGCAGCAGCCGGAAAGGATCCGCAAGGCGTTTCGCGACTACGTCATCGCGGGGTTGCCCGGGGATTGCCGGGTGGAATTTACCGAACATTCCAGCGCCCCGGCCATCGCGCTCGACTGGAACATGAAGCCGCTCGCCGCCGCCAGGCGCGCGCTGACCGACGAATGGGGCAAGGAAACCTTGCTGATCGGTTCCGGAGCCTCGATACCGATCGTGGCGGATTTCAAGCGCACGCTCGGTCTCGATACCGTGCTGGTCGGATTCGGCCTGGACGATGACAACATCCATTCGCCGAACGAGAAATACGATCTGCAAAGCTTTCACAAGGGCATTCGTTCATGGGCGCGGATCCTTGCCGCCTTCGCGGATGCGCCAAAGCGTTAGATTCGGATGATCTGATCTGCAGCCAGGCTTCGCATCGATGCCGGAGAAAACCGCTCCGGCGCGGGCCAGCCTCAAGAGGTCATGCGCCGGCAAATGGAAACGCCGCCCGGAATTGGGCGGCGTTTTGATTTGGTGTGCAGAGGTCTATGGCCGCAATGCTACACGGTCAGCGAAGAAATTTCAATTCTTGTAGCCCGGATCGAGGCGCTCGACCTTGCGCAGCAGGGCCGGCCATACCAGCGTTGGTCGACCGCAATTCCGCCGATCGGGGTTGGCGAGCAGGTTGGTGTTCTTGTCCACCACGGCCTGCTCGACGGGATAAGCCGTTGGTCCCAGCATCCGGGTGCGCACCTGCATGGTGCAGGCCCGCTCGAGGTGGAACATACGCTCGAATGCGGAGGCGACCGAGCGGCCGACCGTCAGCGTGCCGTGATTGCGCAGCAGCATGTGGTTCTTGGTGCCCAGGTCCTTTTGCAGCCGCGGACGCTCGCCATGGTCCAGCGCGATGCCCTCGTAGTCGTGATAGGCCAGATCGTAAGTGACGAGCTGGGCGGTCTGGTTCATCGGCAGCAGACCCTCGATGCAGCTGGCGACCGCGGTACCGTCGGGCGTGTGCAGGTGTAGCACGCAGCCGGCATCCTCGCGGACTTCGTGGATCGCCGAATGGATGGTAAAGCCGGCCGGGTTGATGCTGTAGGCGCTTTTCGTCAGCTGGTTGCCGTCAAGATCGACTTTCATCAGGCTCGACGCGGTGATTTCGTCGAACATCAACCCGTAAGGATTGATCAGGAAATGGTGCTCCGGCCCCGGCACCCGGGCGGAAATATGGGTATCGACCAGATCGTCCCAGCCGTAATGCGCGATCAACCGATAGCAGGCGGCGAGATTGACTCGCTGGTTCCATTCGGCCTCCGTCATATCGGACGGCACTTCCTTCAGGCGGGCTTCCGCTGGCGACATGACCGGTTTCTCCGTATGAACTCTCGACTTTCCGCTGCAACCCTAGCCCCGCGGCGGGCGGGCGGCAAGTTGCGGACGGGCTTGGCAGTACATGCCATGGTGGCGCCGGCATTTCCTCAAGGGGCCGGAATCGCCAGCAGGCTGGAAATGCTGCGCCCGCGAATATCGTAGACTCGTGCGAACACCACGTCATCGCGCTTGACTTCCACATCAATGGGATTGAGATGAACGACCGCCCTCATCCCGGTCTTCTCCCCGGACGAGAAACGTCCGCCAGCTTTCGGCGGTGCGGATGCGACGGGTGGTCGTGCGGTTTTTCTGCGGAAGAAAAAGAAGCTGCTATTGCAACATTGACGAAAGAATTTTTGAGACGCGCCGATGCTGTTCCTTCTCCTGGGGGAGAAGGCCAGGGGTGAGAGGGCGGGCGTCCAACAAACCCTCACCCCGGCCCTCTCCCGTCCGACGGGCGAGGGAAGATCATTTCCCGCGCCCGTGCTTTGCGGAAGAAAACGTGGGCGGAAAAGCTCATGTGGAGCTGGCTGCGTGACCGACGTTTCAGCCAATACAAGTTTCGCCGCCAGCATCCCGAAGGCATTTACTATCTGGATTTCTTTTGCGAGGAAGCAAGGCTGGCGGTCGAACTGGACGGCTCCGGTCACGGGTTTCCTGACCAGCAGCTTCACGATGCCAGCGCACGGCATTTCTGACTTCGCAAGGAATCAAGGTGCTGCGTTTTTGGAATTCCCATTTGCGACGTAACGCGCAAAGCATTCGTGACACGATTTTTAATGAGTTGCAGAAACGCGCGCGGCATCCGTTGCCGGACTATACGCGCCCGATGGAGGTTGCCGGGAAGGGAGGAAAAAATTGAGATCAACGACCGCCCTCATCCCGGCCTTCTCCCCAGGAGAAGGTGAAACGCTCGCCGCGTCTTGGCGGTGCGGTTGCTGGCCGGATTGTTGCCGCGTGCTTGCTTGATGTTTTTTTCTTCGGCTGCCTTTGCTCAAAACACGATTACCAACTTCATGTCGCCGGTGGTGAGTTACCAGTATTACGAACGCCCTTGGTGAAAGCACAAACGCACTGGTCGCCAGCCCAGTCGCCAGCTATCAATTTTATGATGCGCTTGGCGAAACTACAAATTCACCAATCGTCAGCCCGGTTGTCAGTTATCAATACTTTGATTCGCCACCTGCTGGGAATGTAATTTTTTGAACAGCCCGTTGGTGAGCTATTTGTATCAAGTTGGCATTGGCTCGCCATTTTCGATGGCAGAACGCTGATCTGCCGCCGCCGCGCCGACGGGCCGCACCCGCTCAAGTGGGAGTTCCCCGGCGGCAAAGTGGGGCCCGGAGAATCGCCCGAGCAGGCCCTCGCACGGGAATTGCACGAGGAACTCGGCATCGTGGCGAAGCCGGGCGAAGAACTGATGCGCTACGAGTTCACCTACCCGGGAAAGAATCCAATTCTGTTGATTTTTCTGGAAACGTCCGAATGAACAGGCCCAATCCAAAATCGAATCTTCGAAACGATCGTCTGGGAGTCCCGGCAAGCCCTGCCGAATTACGATTTCCTCGAGGGCGACGCCGCCTTCCTGGCGCTCTATGCCGCCGGTTCAATTACTTGCCCGGAATCGAAAACGGGATGCTTCGCGCCTGATTCAGCGTCTTCGTAAGATCGAGATCGATCAGGTTCAGCGACGCCTGATTGTGCGTGTTCTGCGTGGTCACGTAGTGCAGCGTGTTGCCTTCAAGCCAATAGGCGAGCACGGTGTAAACAGAATGATCCCTGTATGCAATCAGGTAATAATTTTGCGCCGGGCCGATCGCGGTCCCCGGGCTGGCGCGGCATCGACGCCCGCGGCGAGGCAGGAAGCAGGTGGAACAGACGAAGAATACCCCGCATTTCCATTCGAGCCAACCGGCACCGCGCCCGGCGCCACACTCTCATTCCAATCGGGCGCGCCGAAATACTGGTTGATGATTACCGGGGGATTGCCGGGGGCGGAGCTGCGGCGGCGCAACGGAGGCAGCCGGGAAGTATGCCGAATCGCCGACAGTATCGAAGTAGCCAGGGACGTAAAAAGAGTATGCGTAGGGAGAAGCATACAGGCCCGCCGTGGAGGACGTAACCCCTGCGGAACCCCCGGCTCGTGCGCCGGACCAGGACTGACGGCGAGCCAATGCCGCCGAGCGGACGGCTGATACCCTGCGAAGCATATGCCCCGCCTAACGCCCCCGTGCCGCGAGAATTGCACCCCGACAGCGCGACCACAGAGAAACATAGACAACCAACCCGCGATAACGGGCTTCACAATGCCGCTTCTCACTCCTTCAGGCTATCACCGGACCGCACCGCCCAACACTCTATTTGGCGGCTGGCGCTGCGGGAGCCGCGGGACGGCGCACCACCGAGGCGGGCGGAGCTGCCGCGGCGCGCCGGAGCAGCGTCTTAGGCGCTGTCGCCGCGTTGACTGACAACTGGTCGTCGAGCGCGATAATGTCGCGCGTAATATCGATTGACGTCGATGCAAACAGCAGGTTGTTCGCCTGCGCCCCGTTGGTCACGTCAAATACCATGGTGATCTTATTGTCGTTGGCGTATTTGTTGATCACCTGCATGACTTTGGACCCGAGGTCGTTGAGCAGACGCTGCTGCTCCTCCTGCGCATCCTGCTGCGCATCCTGCGTATCGGGCTGCAAAGCCTTGGTGGTCGCGTCGATATCCCGCTGCAGATTGGCCTTGCCTTCATCGCTCATCGTGTTCTCGGTCTTCACAAACTGATCCTGCTTGGCCTTCAGATCCGACTGGCGCTTCTGGAATTCCTGCTCCCGCGGCGCAAACTTCGCCTTGAACTCCGCCACCGCCTTCTGACCGTCCCTGGTCCCCAGCAGAGCGCTTTGCATATCGATCACGGCGATCTTCAATGGAGCCTGCTGCCCCCATGCCATCGCGCAGCAGAGCACCGCGAACACTGGCATCGTTATCAGTCTGCTTCTCACGTTTGAACTCCTTTTGCCAAACTCGATTCCAGGATTGTCCCGGTTCAGAAGGTTCTGCCAATCGTAAAACGGAAGGTGCCCCGCTTTTCGAAAAATGGGTGTGGCCGCCCCGTACGATTCCACCGCATTGTCGAAGGTTTCCTGGTTCGGGAACGTGGACCTGTCCAATACGATCGGTGGCTGTAAATACTCCCGCACCACCAACGGATTGTAAGCATAGTATACCCGGAACGGCGCCTGCACAATCGGCAGCAGCACCTGAATTTCGAGGCCTGTCGACATGCGGATTGCCTGACTGCCGGGTGCGATCTGAACTTTGTTGGTATATGCCGCCTCCGGAAACTGGTTGTTCAGGCTGGTAATCTGTCCTGGATTCACCGTCAATTGTTTGGTAAAGAGTATCCGGTTAAACCCGGCGTCCAAAAACGGCGCCATCGTGATGGGACCGACGATCGGAATCCGGTACTCGAAATTGAATACGGCATGCGTGTCGCCGCCCGGCGAGATCAGCTGATTAACCGGAATCGGGAGCGTGACCGGCACGCTGGTCAGAATGCCGTTGACAAGCTGCTTCTGCGTCCGATTGCTGCCGTCCGGATTCAGTTCCTGAATCGAAGCGCTGCTGGGCATATACGCGAACGGCGTCACGCTGAAAAAGTCGAACCCCCGAATATCGTTCTCACCGCCTATGTAACTGCGCATGAACGGCGGCGCTTCTTTTCCGCCGAAGCCCGTGATGGTCGAGGCGAGAAGATGGAACGCCAGAACGTTCCGATGCCATCTTGGACTTACGTGATAGTATTGCCCGTCAAAGGTGGGCTGGAGGATATTCACGTTGGAGCCGAGCACGCTTGCCGCCGCCTTGACCGAGAAAAAAATACTCTTACCGGCCGTCGGATCCATGAAATTGTTCTTCGAGTTATAGGTATAGGAAGGAGTCACGCTCAGGGTCTTAATGCCATTCAGCGCATTCGGACCGTTGACTCCCAGAAAATTGATATAAGTGAAATAAGTCTCCGCCCCGGTGGATAAGGTGCGTATGCTCGAAATGTCGTACCCTATCGAGATGCCTGCGCGCGCGAATCCTCTGCCGAGGGGATAGCTGGTCGAAAACGCGATCCCCCTCGAATCCTGCACATAGTTCAGAACGTTGGCGCTGCCCAGAGAGTTATAGAAAGACTCAAGATTCACTCCCGACAACAGCGAGATCTGCCGCCCCTGATCGTAATTGTAGCGGCGCAGATAAACCGAAATCCCCGCCTGCAGCGGCCGATCGAAAAGATACGGCTCGGTGAAGCCCAGCGACACGTTCCGCGTGATGGTCCCCAATTGCGACTGCATCGAAAGCGTTTCGCCCAGGCCCAGGAAGTTATTGGTCGAATAATTCAGCCCGACGAACGTTCCCGGCCACGCCGGAAACACCACCGTTGAGCCCGATAGTGTTCTTACCCCGCTCTTTCACCTTCAGATTGATGTCGACCGTGTTGGTGCCGGGATTACGCTTCAGCTCGTAAGACTCGTTTTCCTTCAGTGTCTCGAAATAGCCAAGCTGATTGAGCCGCAGAATACTGGCATCCCAGAGCGTCGAATTGTATACATCGCCTTCGTCAATCAGGATCTGACGCCGGATTACCTTGTCGCGCGTCGTCGTGTTACCGGTGAAATCGATGCGCCGCACAAAAAACTGCTTGCCTTCATCAGCCGTCAGCGTCAGGTTGATTCTATTCGAGTTCGGCACGATATCGATCTGCGGTTCAGCCACATAGTCGATGTAACCGAACTGGCTGTATACCTTGGTCAGATTCTTCAGGCCGTTGCGGAGCTTATCGGTGGAAAAGACCGTTCCCTCCTGCATCTGAAAAAGACGCGCCAGAAATTCGGTGGAACGGAACAGCTTCACACCTTCGAAATCGATCTTGGCCAGATAGTAGCGTTGCCCTTCTTCAACCGGGATCGTGATGTCTTCCACTTTCCCCGGCTTATTTTCTTTGATGAGCGGCAGATGCCAGCCCCCGTTCGCCCCGCCAACATCGCGTAACTTGAGGGTCTCGTCCAGAGCCTTCGCCGTGAAATATCCCTCCTTCTGGTAGGCGTCGCGGATTCGTTCCTTGTCTTCTTCCAGCTTGGCGGAATCGTAGGTCTTCGGGAAAAGCTCTTCGAAAAAGATGGAGTCCGGAATACCCAGAGGATGCAGGTTCTTCATGGCGCGCACGATATCGCGCCGGCTGAACGCCTCATTGCCCAGAACGCTGATTGTCCCAACCTTGATTTCGGGCCTTCGTCCACATCGAAAACCACTTCGAGCGAGGAAGGCGGAATACGGCGCAGTTGCGGCATGACGGTAGCAAACTGGTGCCCGTGCTCGCCCTCCATCTCCTTCAATACGACAGCGGCATGATTGATCACGTTCGGGTCGTACATGGATTCAACCGTCAACCCGACTTTGCGTTCTTTAAAGCGATCGAGGATGTCGGAGGTGGTCAGCGACTTCGTGCCTTCGTACTTGATGTCGCGAATTACGGGCCGTTCGGTGACTACGAAGCGTACAACGATTCCGCCGCGGTCGCCCGTCTCGGTTTCGAGCTGGATATCGTCGAAACGGTTCGTGTTCCAGAGCGCCATGAAATCCCGGCGCAGAGTGTCTTCGTTATAAACGTCACCTACATGACTGAAAATCATCGCCCGCAGCGTGTCCTGCGGCACTCGGCGCGCTCCCCGGAACTCGATTCCTTCGATCACATTGGAACCAAGACGCGGCAGCGCCTGTCCTTCGGCTGGCTTGGGCTCTTCAAACTGAGGTTGAACTGGTGCCGCCTGCCCCGCCGGCGCCGGGGCCTGGGGAACGCTTTGAAAAGGATTGTTCGGATTCGAATTAGGCGGCTGCTGCCCCGCCGGCGCCTGCTGGGGCGTTGCGGAATTGCCAGCCGGTGCATTGGCTGGAGGAGGTTGGGAGGATTCTGCTGCGCTCGCGCCGGCGCTATAGCGACCGAAACCGCTATCCCTCCGCATAGGCATACGAGCACGCTGTTCAGGCGCATCGGCCTGAGTAAATTCATGAAAACCCGGTTCCTTTCCATCCAGCGCGAGTCTCCGGTACACCTTCCCGAAAACCCGCGTTCCCCGTTTGCACGCTTGCGCGCTATTCGACGAATCCCTCATTCTACCGGACTTCCTTCGCTGGCTCAATGTGACGTGCGCGCACAGGTGCGACGCGCGGGAAACAAGAAGCCCTCGCATACGCATCCACCCTGATCGTTACGCTCTCCCTTACAGCTGTCGTTGGACCCCGGCCTCCTCGCCTAAGTTCTTCCGCGCATGCGCCGACGGATAACGCAGCAGGGCGGCTACGGCTCCGCTTCTCCGCCATTTCGTCCGCAGCAGTCAGAGAAATGCGTCCACCGTGAAGAATCGTATCCAACGCGATCCGATTCAGCTCCTCCCCATCCCGCTGGACGCCGTCCGCAAGCAGCAGATGCCCGATGTGTCCTTCCCTGGCCGCGTCGATACAGGCGCCGATGCTGGTCAGAATGGCTTCTCTTCCCCCCAGTTCCTCAAAATGTTTCCTCGTCCGGCGACGCCCCTCCCTGTAATGCTCTTGGAAAATTTCCACGCCGGCCGTCTGCAATTCGCGATCGGGTACTCGCTCCGGACTCATTTGAATGCCCGCTTTGACAAGGTTCGGATAGGTATTGGCTCTGCCATAGATCGTCAGTTCCTCGCCCACCGCCGCCACAATCAACGGCAATCCACTGCGCGTCAATATCGGATGCAATCCCCTGTCTATCGATTTAAAGAAATTGTAGAGATAGGCGTCCTCGCGATTCGCTCCGGTGCCAAACAGTATTTTCCCCTTGCCCCGGTCCGGTCCCGCCGACGATCTGTTCTCCAGATCGTGGTCCGGTCGATCGAAAGCTCCCTCGGCCGCAACACTCGTCGCCAGGCCTTCGGGCAGGGCAACCTGCTCGCAGCTGTTTCGGGAACAGGCCAGCAACCGCACGTGCTTCCGGCTCAGAGCCAGCAGGTTGAACCGGACAGGCTCGAGGACGGCCGCGAGCCCGGGCAGGATATGAAAGCGGTCCCCAACATAAACACCTTCCGTCAACGGCTGTTCGCAACGTACAACTTTCAAATAACCGGGGGAGTGAAAAATGGCCAGGTTGGCATATCGAGCGTCCTTCAGCTCCGCCTCCGCCAGCTTTCGCAGGGGCTTTAGGAAGGTCTCCGTCTCCCGCGCGGCGTCAATCCGCCGAGTCACTTCCTGCAGTGCGGTCTTCATTCGGCCTCCGCCCATCGGCCGATTGCTTCCCACGCCCTCCCGTGCCAGATAGATCGTGACGCAGGGTCCGGCGTGCTCTGCCATTTCTCTGATCTCGTCCATGCTGACGAGTACTTCTTCGCGAATGATTTGTGTCGTCATAGCGCCTCTTGTCGAGCACCCATGGGAGTGCACGACCCTTGCCAGCACGGTGACGACAGCCGCCGCCGCTGTTTGGCCAAAGTTTTGCCATACTACCGCTCTCCAGGTCGGCCGGGAGCTGTGTGAATTCACGAGATTTATCGGGAATGACGCCAACCGGCTGCGCGATGCGACGCAGTTCCGAGAGTCCCGGTGTGGTTGCCCGGCCTGGCTTCTGGGGTTATACGTATACCAGGGTGGTTACTGGCGTGCTCGTTATCCACTGAAAGGCAAGGTCCTCTCACGAAAAGGAGATGACATGCAAACCCATATTCACAAAGAAAGCGACACGGCGCTTCGCGACGCCGTTGTCCGTCAGCTCGAGTGGGAGCCTCAGGTAGTCTCCCAGGACATCAGCGTGACCGTTTCCGGCAATGTGGTGACACTTACCGGTTACACGCACAGCTATTCCGAAAAATATGCCGCGGAGAAAGCGGTCAAATCCGTCTATGGCGTACAAGCCGTGGCTAACGACATAGAGGTGAAGCCCGCGGCCACGCGTACCGACCCTGAAATTGCCCGCGACATCGTCAATGCCATGAACCTCGATTTGACGGTACCCGACGACCGCATCAAGACCGGCGTGCACGATGGCTATGTGACCCTCGAAGGAACGGTCGACTGGAACTTTCAGCGCAGTGGCGCCGAAGCGTGCGCCAGAAATGTGCATGGCGTACGCGGAGTTCTGAACCATATCGCCATCAAACCGAAGCTAGCGGCCATAGAAGTGACTCATAACGAAGTGACCCATAACATCGAGGAAGCCCTCCGCCGAAGCGCCGAAGTGGACGCGCGGCGGATCACCGTTTCGGCGCGGGACGGCGAGGTCCAGTTGTTTGGCAGCGTCCGCTCGTGGTTCGAACGCGAAGAGGCCGAACGCGCCGCGTGGGCCGCTCCCGGAGTGTCCGAAGTCGTCGACCACATCGCCGTCGTTCCATGACGGGCAATAAAGAATAAGGAGGGAGAAAAGAGAAAACTATCTGAGATCGAATCACACACGATTGGAAAGGAGAATGCCATGTCTGAACTTAAGGTCACGAAGGAAAACGCCGTTGCCAAGCCCGAAGCGAATGATTTCTTCGCTCCGATCCTCCCATTCGGCAGATTCTTCGGCGTAAGACCCTTCGCTTTGATGCGTGAATTCACCAACGAGATGGATCGCATGTTTAAAGGCGCTCCGCTCGCGGAAGGTGAGCCTGGATTCAACGCATGGACGCCCACCGTGGACGTTCAACGGTGCAACGGCGACTTAGTAATCACCGCCGAACTCCCCGGCCTGAACAAAGAAGAAGTGAAGGTCGAAATGACCGAAGACGCATTGGTCATCGAAGGCGAGCGCAAACGCGAACACAAGATCGACCATGAGGGCTATCACAAAGTCGAGCGGAGTTACGGGAAGTTCTACCGGGCCATTCCGCTGCCTAAGGAAGCCAAAACCGATCTTGCCAAAGCCGATCTGCACGACGGCATCCTGAAAGTCACGGTGCCTGTCGCGGAAGTGAAGCCGAAGGCTCGTGAAATCCCGATTGCGGCGTAACCCCAGGCTTGTGGTGCATAAAAGGTGACGAGTGACCCTCGTCACCTTCTCTTTGCCCACCAGGCGGGCAGATCGGCGATTGAATCCAGAACCAGATACGGTCTGACCGGACCATCGAGGTCGGACGGCCTGAACTTCCCCGTCCTCACCAGCGCGCCTTTCAGTTCGGCGTGCTGTGCCCCGGCAATGTCGGTTTCGATGTCGTCTCCAATCATGAGGATGTCTGACGGCGCAACGCCCATATGCTCCGCGGCGCCGTAATAAAACGCCTGCGAGGGTTTGCCGAAAACCACCGCTTTCCGCCCGGTCGCATGTTCCAGTGCGATTACGAAAGGCGCCACGTCCAGCGAAATGCCATCCTCCGATTTCCAGAATCGTGTCATCCCCAGTGCAACCAGCGTCGCCGCCGGGTTCGAATGCAGAAGACGAAATGCGCGATTGAGCGCGCGAAAATCCCAACCGGTACCCAGATCTCCAACCACCACATAGCGCGCCCCGGTCTCCGCGTCTTCCGGAAGGCAATGCAACGATTGGAACTCGACCCGGGCGGCCGGCCGGACAAAGAGTGCCACTGGGCCTTCTTCATGCTCCCGAATCCATTCCGCCGCCACATTACTCGGGGTGAGGATCTCCTTCTCTTCCGCCGGGATCCCGAACCGCGCCAGCTTTTCGACCAGCTCCGCCCGGCCGCGTGAGGTCGTGTTGGTAACGAATCCATGCGGAATATTCTGTGCGCGGACCCATGCCAGTGTCTCGGCCGCCCCGGGGATGGGCGTTTCAGCGTCGTACAGGACCCCGTCCATATCAAAGAGGAGAGCGCGCATTCCGATCTATTATGCCCACAGTCAGGAACGAATTATTGAATCGTGCTCGCGCCTTCGACGCCGAACGATTCCAGCGGTACGTTCCGGTTGACGTGGTTGTCCAGGTTGATGACGTAGGTCTCGGGCGCCTCGATCAGCGCCGGAGAATGCGTGGCACAGACAATCCGGAATCCGCGCTGCTCCACCAGTTCCATCAGCATCTTCAGTATGCGCCGCTGATTGGAGACTGAGAGCGCCATCTCCGGCTCGTCGAGCAGCAGCGTTGTGCCGCGCTCCAGCGTGGGAAAATTCTGCCGGAACATCGCCAGCATCACCTGCCCGTGGCTGGCGAGTTGAAGAAATTCCATCATGTCGGGCTGATCTTTGAAGAAATCAAGCTGCATGCGCGGATTATGCTGCTCGGCGTCGAAAAGGAAAACTTTTCCCTTCTTCACCCCGCCGCGATCCAGCTTGTAGACGTAACCGTCCGCCTCCTCACCGCGCAGCGCGTAATGTATCGAGTGCAAAAGCGTCGACTTGCCCGAACCGTTCTCACCCGTCAGCATGATGAGCGGATGTGAAAGATCCACCATCATCGGCATGTGGAAGTTTAGATTCGTGAAAACCGGATGCGCGAGGATCTTGAGAAACATCGCCTTGCACTCAGGATATCAACCGTTGGCCGCTACCAATCCCGAGCGGACGAGTAATGCGTCCGGATCCGGATCGCGCCCCATAAAGCGGCGATACAGTTCCGCCGGGTCTTCGCTGTCTCCCCTCGAAAGGATATGCGCGCGAAACGCCGCGCCCACTTCGGGACTGAAGATGCCTTCATCCCGGAACCTCGTGAAAGCGTCCGCGTCCAGAACCTCCGCCCATTTATAGGAATAGTAGGCCGCGCCATAGCCAACCGGGCTTGCAAAAAGGTGCGTGAAGCCCGCGATCATCGCATAGTTTTCGGGAAATGGCGCGGCCGAGAACGGCTGCAGCACGTTACGCGCATACAGGATCACGTCGCCATCGCGCGCCGCGTCGTATTCGCGATGCAGCTTCAGATCGACAAAACCGAATCCAAGCTGCCGCATCTGCCCGTTGGCGCCGCGATACGTCCGGGCGCGAATCATCTTCTGAAAAGATCTTCCGGAATCGCTTCGCCCGTCTGATAATGACGCGCAAACAGGTCGAGTGCGGGGCGTTCCCAGCACCAGTTCTCCATAATCTGGCTGGGCAGTTCAACGAAATCCCATGCCACGGCCGTGCCCGCCAGGCTGCGCACTTCAACGCGGCTCAGCACGTGATGCAGCAGATGACCGAACTCGTGGAAGATGGTTTCGACTTCGCGGTGGGTCAGCAGCGCGGGCTTCTCGCCCAGCGGCGGCGTGAGGTTGCCGCAGACACAACCCAGATGCGGCTCAAAATGCCCGGGGGCGTCCACGCCCGTAATGAAGCCTTCCATCCATGCGCCATCGCGCTTGGTTTCGCGTGGATACCAGTCCGCATAAAACCCGCCCAGCAGCAGTCCGTCGCGATCCCGCACTTCGTAGTAGCGCACGTCCGGATGCCAGACCGGCACGCCTTCGCGGCGCTTTACCTGAATGCCGTAAAGCCGCTCGACAATGGCGAACATGCCGTCCACCACGCGTTCGGCGGGAAAGTACGGGCGAAGTTCCTCTTCATCGAAATCGTAGAGCGCGCGCCGCTGTTTCTCCGCCCAGTAACCCACGTCCCAGGGCTCGAGCTTCCGGCCCGCGAATGCCTCGAGCGCGGCGTTTTCCCTGGCAAAAAAAGGATCGGTCTTCGTTTTCAGCTCTTCCAGAAACTGCATGGCGCGCTCGCCGCGGTGCGCCATGCGGTCGTGCAGCACGAAATCGGCAAAATCGGCGAAAGCCAAGCAGGTGCGCCTTTCGCGCCGCAGTTCGAGAATCCGGCCGATGATCGGGCCGATTGTCGCGCCGGCTTCGGTGGCGCGCGTCGAAAGGCGCGATACATCGTTTCGCGAATTTCCCGGTCGTCGAGATAGGTCATCACCGGAATGTAGCTGGGTGCCTGCATCGTGAACCGCCAGCCTGAGCGCCCTTCGACTCGGCGGCCTGGCGCGCCCCGTCCACCGCGCTGGGTGGCAGTCCGGCCAGCTTCGCTTCGTCCGCAATCACTAATTCGAAGGCGTTCGTCGAATCCAGAACGTTTTCCGAAAACTTCGTCGTCAGCTTCGTCAGCTCGACATCGATGTCTTCCAGCCGCTTCTTGCCGGCCGCGTCCAGTTCCGCGCCATGACGGCGGAACGAATCGAGCGTCTTGGTCAGAAAGCGCCGCCGCGTACCCTTGAGCGGCTTCGCTTCCGGCGTCGCCCGCATAGCGACTGAAGCTGCTTCCAAAGCCCTTCATTCAACGGGATCTGCGAGTAGAATTCGCTGGCCGGGCCTTCCACCGCGTTCCATGCCGCGCGCAATTCCGGGGTCGTCGCGACCGATTCCAGATGGCGGACGACGCCGAGCGCGTAGTCCAGATTCTCCGTCGCGCGCTCCAGCGCCAGCATGGTGTTGTCGAAGGAACGCGGCGCGCTGTCCCGCACGATGTCGTCGATATTTCCTCGGACTGACGGATCAGCTCCCGGATCCCCGGTTCCACATGCGCCACCTCGATCCGGTCAAACGGTATTTCAAATGAGATCGAGAGCAACGGGTTTTCAGACATAGTTGGGAGCGAGTGCATACAGCGTAGCCCTAGCAATAGCCCGCCAGTGCTATTGCCTATGCAGTGGCCCTATCGCCGCAGCCCTCGCTAAACCCGCTGGGCCGGTTAAACTGGTAGTCGTCTCCCCCGAAGACAGGTTGCCCGTTGGCCGAAACTCCATTCGTACACCTCCACAACCACACCGACTATTCGCTGCTCGACGGCGCCTGCGAAATCGACCAGCTCATGAAGGTCGTCGCCGAGCAGAAAATGCCCGCCGTCGCCATGACGGATCACGGCAACCTGTTCGGCGCCGTGCAGTTCTACAACGCCGCCAAAGCCGACCGGCATTCATCCGGTCATCGGCTGCGAAGTCTACGTCTCGCAGCAGGGCCTGAAGACCCGCTCCGTCCACGGACCGCTACAACCACCTGGTGCTGCTCTGCGAAAACCAGGACGGCTATCGCAACCTGATCAACCTGGTTTCGACCGGCTTCCTCGAAGGCTTCTACTCCAAGCCGCGCATCGACAAGGATCTGCTGGCCGCGCATTCCAAAGGCCTGATCTGCCTCTCGGCCTGCCTGCGCGGCGACCTCAACGAAACCATCCTCAACGACAAATACGACGACGCCCGCCGCCTCGCTTATACCTATCGCGAGATGTTCGGCAAGGAGAACTTCTTCCTCGAAATTCAGAATCACGGGCTCGAGCAGGACAAGCGCCTCACGCCGCAGGTCAACCGCCTCTCGATCGAAACCGGCATCCCGCTGGTCGCGACCAACGATTCGCACTATCTGCGCCGCGAAGACGCCCGCGCGCACGAAATTCTGATGTGCATCCAGACGGGAAAGACGATGACCGATCCCAACCGCATGCACTGGGATCATCCCGATTTCTACCTCAAGACGCGCGACGAAATGATGGCGCTGTTCGGCGAACTGGAGGACGCCGTCAATCGCCCGTGGGAGATCGCGCAGCGCTGCCACGTCAAGCTCGAAAAGGTCAACGACCCCTTCCCGCGCTTCGACATCCCCGCCGCAGCACACCACCGATTCCTATTTCGCGTACGTCGCCCGCCAGGGCTTCGAAAAGCGGCGCGTGCGCCTCGAAGCGCTGCGCGCTTCGGGCCATCTCAAGCACGATCTGCCCGTTTATGTCGAGCGTCTCGATCGCGAGATCGAGATGATCCAGCAGATGAAGTTCTCCGGCTACTTCCTGATCGTCTGGGACTTCATTCGCTTCGCCAAATCGAAGGACATTCCGGTCGGCCCGGGACGCGGCTCGGCGGCGGGAAGTCTGGTCAGTTACGCCATGCAGATCACGGATATCGATCCGCTGCAGTACGGGCTGCTGTTCGAGCGCTTCCTCAATCCCGAACGCATCAGCATGCCCGATATCGATATCGATTTCTGCATGCACCGGCGCGGCGAAGTGATCCAGTACGTCACCGAGAAATACGGCCGCGAGCAGGTCGCCCAGATCATCACCTTCAATACGCTGGGCGCGCGCGCGGCGATCAAGGACGTCGGCCGCGTGCTCGACATGAGCTTCGCCGACGTCGACCGCATCACGAAGCTGGTGCCCAACGTCCTGAACATCAAGCTGAAAGATGCCATCGCGACCGAGCCCGGATTCGAAGAACTCGCCAAGCAGGACCCGCGCGTGCAGGAAGTGCTCGATGTGGCGCTGCGTCTCGAAGGCTTCGCGCGCAATTCGTCGGTGCACGCGGCGGGCGTCGTCATCTCGCCCGAACCGCTGAGAAACATCGTGCCGCTCTCCCGCACCAACCGGGATGAAATCGTCACCCAGTACGACATGAACGGTCTCGAGAAGCTCTCGCTTCTCAAGATGGATTTCCTCGGCCTGACCACGCTCACGCTGATCGACGACGCGCTCAAGATGATCGAGAAGCGTCACGGCGTGCAAGATCGTGCCCGGAAGATCTGCCGCTGGACGATCCGGCGGCGTACGAGATCTTCTGCAAGGGATTCACCAGCGGCGTGTTCCAGTTCGAATCGCCCGGCATGCGCGACATTCTGCGCCGCTACCAGCCGAGCCGCATCGAAGATCTGACGGCGCTGAATGCGCTCTACCGGCCCGGCCCGATTCAGGGCGGCATGCTCGACGATTTCATCGAGCGCAAGCACGGGCGCAAGGCCATTCAGTACGATCTGCCCGAGCTGCGCGAAGTACTCGAAGAGACCTATGGCGTGATCCTCTACCAGGAACAGGTCATGCAGATTTCGAGCCGCGTGGCGGGTTACTCGCTGGGCGAGGCCGACATTCTGCGCCGGGCGATGGGAAAGAAAAAGGCTGAGGAGATGGCGAAGCAGCGCGCGCGCTTTCTCAAAGGCGCCGCCGAGCGCGGCTTCCCGCTGAAGAAGAGCCGAGAAGATTTTCGACCTGATGGAGCAGTTCGCCGGCTACGGCTTCAACAAGTCGCACTCGGCCGCTTACGCGTTTCTGGCCTTCGTGACGGCGTACCTGAAGGCGCACTATCCGGTGGATTTCATGGCCGCGCTGCTGACTTCGGAAACCGGCAACGTCGCCAAGGTCGTCAAGTACATCAACGAGTGCCGCGACATGGGCATTCGCGTCCTGCCGCCGGACGTGAACGCGAGCGAGTGGAGCTTCACGCCGGTTCGCGACGAAAAGGGCGATGCCATCCGCTTCGGCCTGGGCGCGGTCAAAAACGTCGGGCAGAACGCCGTCGAAGCCATCATCAAGGCTCGCGCGGAGCTGGGCCGCTTCACGCTCGATCTACCAGTTCTGCGAACACGCGGACATGACTGCCATCAACCGCCGCGTGATTGAAAGCCTGGTGCGAGCCGGCGCGATGGATTCGCTGCCCGGCACGCGCGCGCAATTGCTGCTCGCGCTCGATGGCGCGATCGAAGCCGGTAATCGCGCCGCGAAGGATCGCGAGAGCGGGCAAGCCGGCCTGTTCGGCGGAGGGCCTGCCGAGGAGCATCCCGAGCCTGCCCTTCCCGAAGGCGCCCGACTGGACGCTAAAGGAGAAGCTCCAGGGCGAGAAAGAACTGCTCGGCTTCTATGTCACGGGCCATCCGCTCGACAGCTACGGCGACAAGATCGCGGAACTAGCCACGCACGATTCGACGAATCTCGAAGGCCTCGAAAAGGGCGACGAGGTAGCGCTGTGCGGCATGCTTACCGGCATCCAGCGGCGGCGCAACCGCGAAGGCAAAGCCCTGGGCGTCGCTGGTGATCGAAGACCGCGCCGGCAGCATCGACGCCATGGTATTCACCACGCAGTACGAACGCCTGATCTCCTCGCTGGTGGAAGATCAGGCCGTGCTGGTCCGCGGATCGGCGCTGCCCGAGGAAGGCAATCCAACGAAGGTGTCGGTGCAGGAGATCGTTCCGCTCGATGTCGCGCGCGTCGCCCTGCCGAGTCTGATCGGCATCAAGGTATTCATGGGCCGCAACGGCATCGACCGCGCAGCGGAACTGCGCAAGCTGTTCGAACGCAAACCGGGAGAGACCCAGGTGCGATTGCGCCTCGAAGCCGCGCGCGATTTCTCCGTCGTCCTGGACGTGCCCGCTGAAGGTTCGCCCCGACCGCGAATTCAAAGCCGAACTCACTCGCATCTGCGGCCCCGACATGCTGGAAATCCTCGGCGGCTAGGCTGGCATTTTGCCCCGGTTCCGAGCCGCGCGCGTCAGCGAGCGGTTCTTGGGCATGCGGCTACCAGCCGTGTTTGTTCATCGCCCCGGGAATTCCGGATAGCCCGGATCGCTTCCGCCGGAGACTCTTTCAGCTTCACCGGCTTTCGGGTCAGCAGGATCTTCTTCAGCTGTTCGGGAGTTGGGCGTTCTGCAATTGACCTGACGCCACGAAGAATAAACTCGCTCAGGGACATCGGATTTTAAGACCTTATGCGGCCCGCGGCATTAAACTTTTGCTCAGCCACGCCGCAAATCGGAACGATTCCTACTCGCTCGGCCTGATCTGTTTTTGCCGGCTGCGCACGAACTCGGATGCCGCGTCAATGCCCTGCCCGCGCTTGATCTGTTGAAATTCATCTAACACGGTCCGGACCGGTGGCCGCCGGCCCGATGTCTCAGCGACCTTCGAGGATTTACTGGAAGCGGCGACGCGCTCCTGTATCCCGCGATTCTTCGCGATTCGATCGGCAAGTCTCTCCGCCGGGGTCATCTCGTGATACGGCTTCCGCGGTTCTGTTTGACATAAGATTTCAGTCGAAGGTTTGGAAGCGGTGAAGAACAATCTTCAATGCGCTCTAACCGCGCCGCCGCGGATTGCCAATCGCCCAGTTCCCACCATAACAGACCAACCGTCCCTGCCACCGCTGTCGGACCCGCCAACCCGCCGATCAGTTCCCGATCCCTCCAAGAGCGAGATATTTGATCTCAAGGTAGTCGTCAATTCCATACTTCGAACCCTCGCGGCCTAAACCCGAGGACTTAACGCCCCCAAAGGGAGCCACCGCGGTGGAAATAATGCCTTCGTTGATGCCGATAATCCCCGCCTCAAGGGTCTTCCGCCACCCGAAAGATCCGCCCAATATCCCGGCTGTAAAAATAAGCCGCAAGACCAAACTCCGTGTCATTCGCCAGCTCGATTGCTTCCTGTTCGGTTTTGAAACGGAACAACGGCGCCACCGGGCCGAATGTCTCTTCCTGGAACATGATCGCGTTGCGGGGCACGTCGCTCAAAATCGTTGGCTGGAAAAAGTTACGGCCCAACTCGTGGCGTCTACCCCCCATTTCAATGCGCACGCCGCGGCCTACCGCGTCGGCAATGTGTTCCTCCACCTTTCGAACCGCATCGGCATTGATAAGTGGCCCCTGCGTGACACCCGGTAATCGCGGGAGTAA
>CAWJEI010000009.1:0-41233 GCA_963841875.1 uncultured Alphaproteobacteria bacterium
GTGAGCTTGCTACCTAATACCGCATTTTCGCATCGAAGCTCTGCGCAAGGTCGGCTTCTGGGACGCCTATAACGTCACCGAGAACCCCGATCTTGGCCTGCGGTTGGCTCGCACGGGCTTTTCCATGGAGACGTTCACTTCGCAGACCTTTGAAGAAGCTCCGACATCCCTGAACGCTCTATTGAACCAGCGCACGCGCTGGCTCAAGGGCTGGATGCAAACAGCTGCGGTGCATTGCCGCGATCCGCGACGTTTTATCAACGATCTCGGCCCACGCCGCACACTGGCCGTGCTGGCGATGTTCACGGGCGGCTTCGCGGGCCCGCTTGTCGGACCTTTGTTGACAAGCGTCCTGCTGTTCAACTCCATCTATGGCGATCTGTTGACGCCGCGCACGAATTGCGAAATTGCACTCTCCACGCTCTGGTGCTTTCTCGCGTTCTCTGGCGTAGCGGCGATCATCTGGCCGTTGTTGCTTGGCATGCGGCGACGCAGGCTGGCGAGATTTTGGCCGGCATTGCTGCTGTTGCCGCTTTGGCACCTGATGCTGAGCGTCGCCGCCTGGCGCGCGCTGATAGAATTATGGACTCGCCCCTTTCACTGGAACAAGACCTCGCATGGCTTAACTCCGCGCGGCGACAGCATGACACCGACTATTGACGTCAGGCGAACAGCCAGAGTTTGAGTGAGAACCCGGCGATCAGCGTCTTTCTCAAATGCTCGTGGAGCGCGAGATGGCCGATTCCGGGCTTGGGCAATTCGCTCTTCTTCAGACGACGGAAGAATGGCAGCAGTATCTGCTCGAAATTAGCCGCCGTATACGACCCCTTGTGCCGCTCCGCCACGCGCTCCGCAATGTCCGGAAAGAGAAGCACGAGCGCCTTGAACAAAGCCGGATTGACGATATTGGCTTGCGCATCATGCAATTTCAGGCCCGCGATACAGGCCTGCAGATAGGGATTCAACACGCTGTAAACGTCCTGCCCGGTCGCGTCGACAAAGGCGCCGTCAATTGATTTGAGCGCCGCGTTGAAAGTGACGCGCGTGATCATTCCCTTGCGCCGCTCCGAGGGGGAGAGCAGTCCGGCGAGGGCGCTGTCCTCGCGCGCGTGAAAAAGATCAAACACATTATGCAGCAGGGCTTCCGCCTCGGTCTCCGTTTCCGACAGGCGACGTATGTCGAGCAATAATTCCGCGGGCACGGGCCGCTGCTTCGTGTTGATGTCCATGAACAGCTGACACTCCTGGGCGCGGGTCAGCTTGTTGTAGATGACAACAGGCACGTTCACCCGCCGCTTGGCGAGATTGAAGCCAAAGACGCGATGCTGTCCGTCGATGATCAGGAAAGAGCGCGAGTCCTTGCGGAAACGCAGCAGCTGACTGGCGCGATCATATTGCAATCGCGCGCGCGGCTGCGCGGAGAGAATTATGGCGCATGGCGCCGAGCCAAAACCGCTGTCGATGTAATCGGCGATATCGCGCGCGCGGCGCTTGTCGAGAAGCCTTTGGAAGCCGTCGATCGGGTTTTCGTGCCGCGTGTCGGCGGTGCATGTCGCGGCCAATACATCGCTCGGCAGAACCATTGAATAGAAACGATGCTTGCCTTGCGTGACCATCAGCGCCGTGTCGGAGACGAATGTGTCGGGGGCGAACTCATGCTCTGTCAGCGCGTCCTGCGGCGAGGCGCGGTCGACGGCGGGATCAGGCTGGCAGGAATTTTGCGCGGGAACAATCAAATCGAGATCCATGCGCCTAGTCCTCGGTTGGCGGATCTTCTGCCGTCCGCAATGGGGCTACACGACAAATCAACCGAACGCGCAGAGAGACTACGCGTCAAAGTTCACGAGAACAAGCCGTGCGGACCAAAGCGGCAGCGCATCCAAGGTCCCCTCGCCAAAAGCTAATCGCTTGAGCGCGACGACCATGTTGAGTGCAGAACGCCCTCCAGCGCCTCAAGCTGCGCCGTCACCGCGTCCAGCTCCTCCGCTTCGACGCTGGTCGCGGACAGCGTAGCCACCAGTTCAACCTCGTCGTCGCGATCCAGCTCGTCGACGTCGCGCACGGGATAGTTCGCGGCCTCCAATTTTTCGACCAGGAGATCGCGGATGGCGTCGCGCTTCGCTTCCACGACCGTCACGCGCACTTCGAAAGTCGCCTCGGTCGCGCTTTCGTCGATTGGGGCGCGTTCGATCCAGGTGACCAGCGGACGCAGAAATGTGTTTCCGCCCAGCACAAAAGCGGCCAGCAATAGAGCTTCCGCCGGGCGGTCGGCGCCGGCGAAGGCGCCCGTGACCGCCGAACACCAGATCGTCGCGGCGGTGTTGAGGCCACGAATGTTCATGCCCTCCTTCAGTATGACGCCCGCCCCGAGGAAACCCACGCCCGAAGCGACATAGGCGAGAACTTGCGTGCCGCCCGCATTGCCGTTGAGCCGCATGCCAAGATCGACAAAGGCCGAGGCGCCGAGCGCCACCAGCGCATTGGTGCGGAGGCCCGCGGTGCGCTGACGATATTGCCGCTCGGCGCCGATGGCGGTGCCCAGCAAGAGCGCCACGAACAGCGATATGAAGGTGTTGAGGAACTCCTGGACGTCAAAATGCGCCAGCGCCGCCATGCTGTTTTCCGCCCGTTGTAGTGAAATCGATCCAAGCCGGCTTATAATCGCAACATGACAATCTGACCATGCGGACCCTTGGATGCGCGTTTGCGGCAGGCGGAGGGAGCGGAGGGAAATATGAAACGACGCAGTTTCGTCGCGGCGATGGGTGCGACGGCGATGGCGGCGCCCGTCGCCGTGGCCCAGCAACCGCCCGCAAAGATCCCGGCGCAGCAGCCCGGCCTCAACGCGAGATACAAGGCGCTGGCCGGGGCAAGTTCGCTTTGTGTGACGACCGGGCAGGATTGTCTGCGCCGCGCAATCTCCCAATTGGCGGCCAAGGACTCGTCCCTGATTGACTGCGCAAAATCCAGCAGCAACGTCGTCGCGGCTTGCGGCGCGCTTTCGGCGCTGGCCGCGACGGGCGCGCCTTTTGCCCAAGCCTTCGCGCGCACTGCCGCTGACCTATGCCTGGCGTGCAAGAAGGATTGCGACAGGTTCGCGCAAATCCCGGAATGCGCCGCCTTGGGCGCGGCATGCGCCGCTTGCGCCGCCGAATGCCGCAAAATCACGGGGTGAAACGAGGCGCGCGCCTAAATGTGGATCGACCGTTTGTCGACGCCAAGGGCCGCCTCCTTGACCGCCTCCGACATTGTGGGATGCGCGTGACAGATGCGGGCCAGATCCTCGGCTGATCCAGAAAAGGCCATCAGCACGCATGCCTCGGCGATCAGTTCCCCCGCCCCGGCCCCAGAATATGAACCCCCAGCACCCGATCGGTGGCCGCGTCGGCGATGATCTTCACAAATCCGTCGGTCTCGCGCATCGCGCGGGCGCGGCCATTCGCGGTGAAGGGGAATTTTCCGATCTTGACCGCTCCGCCCCTGGCGCGCGCTTCCTCCTCGGTGAGACCTACGCTCGCGATTTCAGGCATGGTGTAAACGACGCCGGGAATGACGCCATAATCCACATGCCCATGTTGGCCCGCCAGGATCTCGGCGACGGCGACGCCTTCTTCCTCGGCCTTGTGGGCGAGCATCGGCCCGCGCACGACGTCGCCGATGGCGTAGACGCCTGGTACATTGGTCCCGAAATGCGCATCGATGACGACCCGCCCGCGCTCCAGCGCCACCCCCGCCTCGGCCAGGCCAAGGCCCTCCGTATAGGGAATCCGGCCAGTGGCTATCAGGACCGCATCGGCGCCGATCATTCCCTCATTGGAGCCATCGACGGAGGCGAAGGACACCGTCGCGGCGCGCTCCACGCGCGCGACCCGCGTCACCTTGGTGGAGAGCTTGAAAACAAAACCCTGCTTTTCGAGAATTTTCTGAAAACGCTGGGCCACCTCGACATCAAAGCCGGGGAGGATGCGGTCGAGAAATTCGATGACCGTCACCTTGGCGCCGAGACGACGCCACACGGAGCCCAGCTCCAAGCCGATGACGCCCGCGCCGACGATGACCAGATTCTCGGGAACCTTCGGCAGCTCCAGAGCGCCTGTGGAAGAGAGCACAAGCTTTTCATCAATCTCGATTGGAGCTCCCGTCGAGTCACGCAACGGCGCGACCACGGAGCCCGTGGCGATAACGACATTCTTTGTCGCCAGAATCTGCTTTCCGCCGTCGGCGCCCGTCACTTCAACCTGATGCTGGTCCTTGCCGCCGGCGAGCAACTTGCCGGAGCCGATGAAGGCGTCGACGCCGTTTTTCTTGAGCAAAAAGGCGACGCCGCTCACATTTGCGGCGACGGTGTCGTCCTTGTGTTTCATCATCACCGGCAGGTCGAGCTTCGGCGGATCGACCAGAACGCCGAGCGGGGCAAGCGCATGCGCCGCCTCGCCGTACATGTGCGAGGCATGCAGCAGCGCCTTTGAAGGGATGCAGCCGACATTGAGGCATGTCCCGCCAAAGGTTGCGCGCTTCTCGACGACCGCTGTCTTCAGTCCGAGCTGCGCCGCGCGAATCGCGCAGACATAGCCGCCGGGACCGGTTCCGATGACGATGAGATCATAGCTCATATAGTCTTTTCGTCCCTTTTGCCGGACCGGACCGACCCGCTTCGGGCGGCCTGACCGGCGTTCCATCAAGCGGCGGCACGCAAGGTTGAGGCCAGATCAGTTCGCGGCCCAGAGATAGATTATCGTCGCCAGCACGCCGATGCCGGTCTGACCCAGCTCCAGCTGACCCCAAAGTTTGATCACGTTACGTGCCTCATGCGCGGCCTCGCCGCCGATCAGCGCCAGGATGCGGTTGTTGAGCGGCACGATGGCGAAATAGGTGTAGGGCCAACTCGCGATGATCACGAGCGCCCCCAGCAGCCAGCGCACGTCGTCGAGCTCGCGAAAAGCGATGAAGCCGCAAATGGCGGATAGAAGCGCCAATCCCGCCAGCACCAGAAAGCCGCGATGATCCGAGGGTTCCCATTCCTTGGCGAGAGCGGCGTCGTCCAGAGCCTCCCGCGAGGGCTGTTCGACATAATTGAGATAAAGCGAAGCTCCGCTGAAACCGCCTGCGGCGGCGAGCGCGAGGGAACCGATGATCATGAGTTGCTTCCTTTTTGGGTAAGGTCGGCGTCTGCTCGAACTATAGCCCGTGTTTCAGGCGGTTTCGATCGCCTCTTCGTCGCAGACGACCCTGGCGTTGCTCTTGGCCTCGGCGGCGACATCGAGTTTGACCGCCTGCACAGGGCTTTCCGAATCAGCTTCACGAGATGTGAAATGATCGAAGAATATTTTCATTGTGCGGTCTATGCCGAAGGAGTTGATCCTGCGCGTGTCGTCGCCGTAAAAGCGCGCGGCGTTAGGGGCGGCGGTCACGAGATCGTAAGACGGAAAATATGCGATATTGGCCCGCGAGCGCACCACTTCGTCGGCCGCCGCCCGCAAGATCGCCTTGGATGCGGAATTTGAGACCAGCACATGGCGGTCTTCGCTGGTCGCGATGATCGAGACCGGCGAGACGCTCAGGATCATCCGCACATTCGGATTTCGCGCGTGGATCAGGTCGGCGGAGGCAAGAAAGTCGCGCACCACCTCGCCAACGCTCATGTTCCAGAACTCATAGGCCTGCGGATCATAATCGCCGCCCGCGACGCCGGGAGCAAGCTGCAAAACCGCGCCATCCGATTTGTGGCGCCAGCACTCCGTCAGACCGAAAGTGAAGACGAAAACGTCCATCGTCTCGATCATTTTGCGCACGGCTGCGAAATGCCTTGCGCGGTCGGCCTGCATCTCGGCAAGGCTTGAATAACCGTCCGGCTCGATGCGCGGGCGGAAAGGATCGACAATGCGGCCGTCGTCCCTTTTCCAGTCGTCGAGATCGGGAGTGAAGTCGCCATAGGCGCGCTGTATCAGCTGAAGCAGTTGTGTCGTCGTATAAAGATTGCCGTAGCGGCAGGAATACATCGAATAGTTGCGCCGCTGCGCCTCTTGCGCCGGCATGCCTTCGGGCGGCTGTTCGGGCAGATAATAATGGTAGCCGCTTTGCTGGAGACGATGCGCGATCTCCTGCGCGAAGCAGCTTCCGGCGGTCGCCACCTTGTCCGAGGGCGAAATCTTGAAGGGCGTCTCCACGATCGGATCCAGCGCAAAGGGCGGCAGCGAAGCCACCGCCTTGCGCCAGAAGCGATGGTCGGGTAGGGAGCTATAGGGATTGTCCGCCACTTGTCGGTCTCCTGCTGGATGGCGCAACCCGCCTCGCGTTTGGCGCCGTCCTGGATCGTGCCGGGAACATAAACGCAGCCCGGCCGCTTGTCATCCGTCGGCACCGCCCCTTGGACATGGGAGCTCTGCGCGCCGGCCCGCTCATGGCGCTTCGCACTTATGATTTCGCAAATCGACAAACAGATTGTCCGCTCTTGGGGCGCAACGCTTCTCGGCCCCCGTCTCGCCGCTCTCAAAGGCCAGAAGCCGGCCGGCGGGCCGCGAATCGCGGTGATCGGCAACTGCCAGAGTTTTGGCGTCGCCTACGCCATGAAGCTGCTCGATCCCACCGCGCGCGTCGACCATTATTCCGCCGTCGCCAAGGCGCTGGCGAGCATGGATCTGCTTGCCGGAACGCTCAAGAATTATGACGTTGTCTTCTCTCAGGACTTCCCCCCGAACATTATTAAGGGCGGGGATTCGCAGGAACTGCTGAGCCGCTTGAGCAATGCGATGCTGTTTCCTACCGTGAGTTTCGCCGCGTTCCAGCCCGATCTCGTCTATCTGCTCGACGCCGAAAACGGCAACAATGCTTTGATTGGTCCGCTGCGTCCCTATCACTCGGCGCTGGCGGTCTTCGCCTTCCGCGCTGGCCTGTCGGTCAATGAAGCCAACGCCCTTTTCAGTCGCAACGTGTTTGAAGCGGTCGGCTATCTTGATGTCTGGAACGCCGCGGCGCGGGAGTTTCTGGACAATGCAAAGCGCTATGACCTCGATCTCTCGCAGGATCTGATGAACTGGTCTCGGCGCGGCGCGTTCATGTATTCGATCGTGCACCCAAAACCCTTTGTGCTCGCCGACATCGCCCGTCGCCTCTTCGCGAAAGGGGGCCTCACGATCCGCAACGATAATTTCGAGGATTACGCCATCGATGACCTGGCGCGCGCCGAGATTTTTCCAGTCTATCCGGAAATCGCAGAAATTTATGGAGTTCGCGGCGGCTACCTTTTCAAGCAGGGCAACTTCCACATTTCCAATGGGGTTGGGAATTTTCTGACGCTGCCGGAATATCTCGCGGCCTGCTACGCCGTGTATGGGCGCGCACGGCCCTCGCAAATCTCCCATCCGCGCGTCGACGGATGGCTGGCTGACGAAGCCTTCACGCGGAAGCTCGTTTATCTGGCGCGCATCAATCTGGCGAACGGAGCCTCTCCGGACCTATGACGCCGGGAGTGTCGTTTCTCCATTTTGCAAAACGGACGAAACTCTAATCCGCCATCGACAGTGACCGCTCCATTTCATGCGTGAAAGCGCAGATGCGCGGCACGATCTCCTTGCGGAAGCGCGAACCGTTAAACACGCCGTAATGACCGACGCCGAGCTGCAGATAATGCAGGCGCCGCTCCGGCGGCAGTTTTGCGCAAAGGTCATGCGCGGCATATGTCTGACCAACGCCCGAGATGTCGTCCTTTTCGCCTTCGACAGTCAGCAGCGCCGTGCGCCGGATCGCATGCAGGTCGATCAGTTCTCCACGATGGCGCAACAGGCCCAGCGGAATTGCGTGCTTGACAAACACTTCTTCCACCGTCTGGAGATAAAACTCCGCGGTCAGATCCATGACCGCCAGATATTCGTCATAGAAGTCGCGGTGTTTTTCCGCGCTGTCGCCGTCCCCTTCCACAAGGTGATTGAACATTTCCAGATGCGCGGAGACGTGGCGCTCGATATTCATCGCCATGAACCCCGACAATTGCAGGAAGCCGGGATAGACCTTGCGCCCCATGCCGGGGTTCGGAAACGGCACCGTATGGATGCAATTCTGCTTGAACCACCCGATTCCGCGCTTTTCAGCCAAGCGATTGACGGCCGTCGGATTTACGCGCGGGTCGATGGGCCCGCCCATCAGCACCATGGATTCGGGAATATCGGCGTCGTCTCTGGCCTCCAGCAAGGCGATAGCGCAGATGAGCGGCACCGAAGCCTGACAAACGCCCAGCGTGTGCAGCGGAACGCCGTCCGCCTGTTTCGAAAGGCGGGACATGATCGACACGAGATAGTCGATATAGTCTTCAAGATCGAAGCGGCCTCCGGCCATAGATACGGCGCGAGCGTCACTCCAGTCCGTGATGTATACGTCGTGGCTGGGCAGAAAGGCTTCGACGGTTCCGCGCAGCAGAGTGGCGTAGTGACCGGACATCGGAGCGACAATCAGCAGTTTGGATTGCTTTGGCGCGGCGCCGACGAACTCGCGCTTGAAATGCAGCAGACGACAGAAAGGGCGTTCCCAGACATATTCCTCGACGACCAGCGTTTCCTCGCCGTCAATCTTGACCGAGTGCAGGCCAAAGATCGGCTTCCCGTAGCGCCGCGTCATGCGCTCGAAGAGTTCCGCGGAAGCCGACAGATTGCGGGCCAGCGAGGTGTTCGCCAAGGGGTGGAACGGGCTGTTGAGAAGCTGCAATGCGGCTTCCGACGCCGCTCTCGCCGGAGCGAAAGCCAGATGCAGCAACTCGTACATCTGATAGGAATACCGGTCCATTTTACGTTTCTCCAGGACAAACGCCGCCACAAGGCCCCGAGCGAGGCTTCGGCCGGCCAATGCTGCAGCGCACAAACTCTCCCAACACCATAGTCCTTGTGGCGGAAATTGGAAGCGTGACACTTTCACTAATTCTATGAAGCTCGGAAAAGCTTATCAAAGAACTTGCAGATAGTGCGGGCGTGCGCGAGGGCTCGCGGTTTGATTGAGTTTCGGTTAAGGTATCGTCGACTGTCAAATTCCGAGGCCGGCGATTTTCAACGCTCGCGCCAGCATGGAGGGACCGATGTCTATCGTAACCGAGATTCTGGCTTCGGCGCAGGGCGGCAAGCTCATCGAAAATATCGCAGAGAACTTTGGTCTGTCGCCTGAGCAGGCTCAGAGCGCGATAGAAGCGCTGACGCCCGCGCTCGCGATAGGCCTGAAAAACGCGGCGACAAATCCCGAAGTCCTGGAAAAGGTGATCGCCGGCGTTGCTCACCCTACCCATCAGGGCGCCTTCGACGATCCTTCCATCGCGCATGGGGAGGATGCGGGCGTTCTTGGCCAGAGCGCGGTTTCGAACTTGTTCGGTTCGGGATCGGCCGCTGGGCAAATAGCCCAGGCAGCCGCACGGGAAGCCGGACTGCGCCCGGACTTGCTTGGCCGCCTGCTGCCCGTGCTCGCCTCCGTTGTTCTGGGCGGTCTTTTTAAGTCATTTAACAACCAAGGACTTGGCTCGATTTTGGGCCAGCTTGCGAACAGCGGCGGTCTTGGGTCGATTCTAGGCCAGTTGGCGGGCGCGGCGACGGCTCCTCAGACCGGGGCCGGCCCCGCAACCATGCCTCAGGGCGGAGGGGGCCTTGGCGGGTTGCTCGGCGGCCTTTTGGGAGGCGGGCAGAGCGGTGGCTTGCTCGGGGGGCTGCTGGGGGCCTTGCTCGGGGGCAAACCACCTGTTGGCGCACAAGGGCCGGGCGGCGCGGGACAAATTTCGCTGCCAGGGGGGCTGGATCCCGCCACGCTTCAAGCAGCCCTTGAGCAAATCAAGAAATCGCTGAATCCCCCTGGCGCGACAGCAACCGGGCCGGGTCAAAGCGCCGAACTGCAAGATGTGCTCGACAAGGTCTTCCCCAAGGGCTGATCAGCTGGCGAGATTGTTTACGATCGGCCAATACCAGGTCTGCATCTTCGAACCGATGAGGTGAAAGGCGCTGATGGCCGCGATCGAGATCAGCGACGCGATCCACGCATATTCCAATACGGTCGTGCCGTTTTCGTCGAGACAAAACTGCAACAACTGGCGGCGCATGAAGCTTCCCTTTCGCAACAAGGGATAACATCCGTTTCTGGCGAAACCGTTAATCCAATTCTGTAGACTATTACATAAATTCAATGAATTAAGAGCCGCACGACTGCGGACGCCCTCGCCTAGCCCTGTTGTTCCAAGAGGATACCGCGAGGGCTATTCTTTCGTTCACCATCCGCGGTTAGAGGCGGTTAAGCTTCTTCTCGATATATCGGGGAGCGGATGCCTATTCCGACAGCGGGCTTGATTGTTGAGGCAGGCATGGATGGGTCCGGGGTTGCGCCGCGCCCGCTTTTGCGGCAATCCATCGGCGCGGCGCCAACCGGCACATCTACTAGCGGCCCTGAGCTTTATCTTCAGCCAGCCCGCGAGGGGGCATCAAGGCAGGCCGGCCTCGCCTCCTCTGGCTTCCAGCCAGGATTCCATCCACGGGGGAATTTTCCTCCCCGGCGCGCCGCGCCGCAAAACGCCTAGCTCTGAACAAAGGCATGAAATGAAAGCGACCCATGGCCCGCGACGCTAACGATACGACCCCAATTTCGTCGCGCGGCGAACTGGTTGCATGGCTGGAAGCCGGCGTGAAAACCAAGTCCGGTGATTTGCGCATCGGAACAGAACACGAGAAGATTCCCTTTTACACGGCAACGCATGCACCCGTAGCCTACGAGGGCGGAATACGAGCGCTGATAGAAGGCCTTCAATCGGCGCAGGGCTGGACGCCTATTTTCGATCGCGAGGCGCCAATCGGGCTCTATGACGAAGCGAGCGGAGGCGCCATATCGCTGGAGCCAGGGGGGCAATTCGAGCTGTCGGGCGCGCCTCTTGCCGACATTCACGCCACCAAGATGGAATGCGACGAGCATTTTCGCGCCCTTGAAGCGATAGCGGCCCCGCTCGGGATCGCTTTCCTCGATCTGGGCGCGAGTCCAAAATGGTCGCGCGCCCAGACCCCGGTGATGCCCAAGCAACGTTACGGGATCATGTCGGCCTACATGCCCAAGGTCGGCGCCCTTGGGCTGGACATGATGTTTCGCACGGCGACGATTTAGGTCAATCTTGATTTCACCAGCGAAGCCGACATGGTCCGCAAGTTGCGCATCGGCCTCGCCTTGCAACCCATCGTTACAGCGCTGTTCGCCAACTCGCCATTTCTCGATGGGAAACCCACGGGTGCGCTTTCGCAAAGATCAAGAATCTGGCTGGATACCGACCCGAACCGGACCGGCATGCTGCCCTTCGCGTTTGAAGAAGGGATGGGCTTCGAACGCTACGTCGACTACGCGCTGGACGTGCCGATGTATTTCGTCAAGCGCGGCGAAATCTATCACGACGTCGCGGGCGCGAGCTTCCGCGACCTCCTGGACGGACGGCTGCGCCAGCTACCCGGCGAGCGCGCGACAATCTCGGATTGGGCCAACCATCTGTCTACGATCTTTCCGGAAGTGCGCCTGAAGACCTACCTGGAAATGCGCGGCGCCGACGCTGGACCACGCGCTCATATAACCGCGCTCCCCGCACTCTTTGCCGGGCTTTTCTATGACAGCGAGGCGCTTGACGGAGCCTATGAATTGACAAAGGACTGGAGCGCCGAAGACCGTCAGACGCTTCGTGTGGAAGCTCCGGTCAAAGCGTTGAAGGCGCGGATCCAAGGCCGCAGCGCGAACGATGTCGCGGTTGACATGCTCGCTCTTGCTCGCGCCGGACTGGAACGTCGATCGCGGCTCGATGCTTTGGGCTCCAGCGAAGCGATTTTTCTGAAGCCCCTCGAGGAGATCGCGCTGACCGGCGAACCATTGGCGTCGCGGCGGCTCAAGAGCTTTCATGAAAACTGGGCGGATTCGGTGGAACCGGCCTTCGAGGAATGCGTGATGTAGATATCCGCGCAAGACTTAAAGAGCACTCAACCCTTCGGGGCTGCAAACGGGCTGCGCGGCGTTATTGTTATTGGGTCGATGTCGGAATTCGCGTCCCGATAAATGCAATATTCAAAGGCTGGGTTTGACGGACAATCACTCTCAACGTCGATAGAGGCTTGTGTCGCTGTTCGCGCCCGCCCGCACGTGAAACGACTCCGAGGCGCGATGCACGCCGTCTCCCATGGCGTTGGCGTAGCCTGTGGAAGGCGAGCGTTCCTGCGCAGTTTCCGCGCGGACGTGCCCCCCGATCCGCACGCAGCCGCTGGCGCCCGAAACAGCTACAAAGTCATGCCCGAAACTGGCGCAGGAGCTTCGGCCCGCCCCGGAAGGGCCTTCAGCATGCGCTTGCGCGCAAAGAGCCAAGGCGAACGGCGCCGCCAGAAACAACGTCTTGAGGGGCAAAAAGCTTCCCGACGTTGGGCGTTGCCCGGGAAAGTGCGGAGAAACGAAATTCATGCGCCTTTAAGCCTTATGATTTTCAGAGCCGCCGCAGCGTCCGCCGGGCGGCAGGGGAATCGCGCAAGGAACCTGAATAGATTCTTTGAGCCATGGGAGTTACCCGCAAGTTAACGCATACGCTCAAACATTTGGTCCCACGAGCTTCGACCATGTTCGAAGAGTTAATCGCAAATAACGCAAACATCGTGGCAGCATCGTGTCGACAAATGCGATCCTCAGCGCCAGTCCCCGAAAACCGCCTGAACCAGAGCCAGAGCCGCCACGGCCGCCGTATCGGCCCGCAAAATGCGTGGGCCGAGAGACAGCCGCAGGACATTGCTTTTTTGTAAAATCAGCCCCCGCTCGGAGGGTTCGAACCCGCCTTCGGGCCCGATCAACAGACTGATCGCGGCTGCGACGATTCGACCCTCCTGCGAGGGCGCGGAGCCGCGGAGCGCGGCCACCGGGTCCTCGACGGCGGCGTCCTCGTCGCAGAAGACAAGCAAACGATCAGCGGGCAACGCCGCCAGCCAGTCTTCCAGTTCCTGCGCCGCTCCTATTTCGGGCGCGTTCAGCAATCCGCATTGTTCAGCAGCTTCAATCACATTGGCGCGCAAGCGCTCAATGTTCACCCGTCGCACCTGTGTGCGTCGCGTGAGCACTGGCGTGAGGCGAGCCGCTCCCATTTCAGCGGCTTTCTGCACCATATAATCGAGACGGGCCTGCTTGAGCGGGGCGAAGGCGTATTCGAGTTGCCCCGCGACCGTTTGCCGGCGAAGCAGCTTCTCGACGATCAATGCGGCGGCGCGACGCGAAACCATCTCGATCCGCGCCAGCCATTCTCCGTCGCGACCGTTGAACAGCAATATCGGATCGCCATCACGAAGCCTCAGCACGTTGAGGAGATAGTTCTGGGCCGTGGGAGCTGGAGCTACGCGCGCGCCTTCATTCAGCGGCGCGTCGACAAACAGCCTTTGCGCGGCAAAATCATATGTTGACAAATCCCGTCCCAATTTGTGGCGTCAGACCGCCCGGTCCAGGCGCTTCAAGGCGCATAAGCCCACAATATACGCACTGCGGCGAGAAATCGACGCATTGTGCACGGCGCGCGCGTGATCGAATTGCGGACTTCAATGGCGATGCCCGGCGGCATTGCCATTCAATGCGTCCTCCATTGCGGTATTTCCGATGACAATTGTCGGGGATGACGGGAGAGTGAGCCGGCCGTCCCCGAGCTTGCAGGCCATCGGAAATCAAGGCAATCTCGACGTTCCTTTTTCGACGCGGGCGGGTAAATCGGCCGCCGACGTTGGGGGTGCTTGCAAAGTTCTCCAGCTAAGAGAGCGGTCCCTTGAAAACGATGAAATATCCTTGGTTCGCCACCATCATCATCATGGCGCTTTTCGCTGTCCCCCGCGCTTGGGCCGAAGAACCGCCGCCGGAGCCGGAGGGCTATCGCCTTGGCTCCTACCACGCGCCGACGCCCGCCACGCTGAAAGGCGCGACCGTCATCGATACAGAGCGGACGTTTGAAATCTGGACCAAGAAGGAGGCAGCCTTCATCGACGCCCTGTCACGTCCGTCGAGGCCCGCCGATTTGCCCAAGGAAGTGATCTGGCGACCATCTCCGCGTCACGACATTCCGGGTAGCCTCTGGTTGCCGGATACGGGGCTCGGGGAGTTGACTCCGGCGCTGCAAAACTATTTCGAGTCGGGCCTTGCGCGGGCCTCCGGCAATGACAAAAGCAAGGCTCTGGTTTTTTATTGCCGCACCAATTGCTGGGCGTCCTGGAACGCCGCAAAACGAGCGCTTACGGTAGGCTACAAGAATGTGTCCTGGTATCCGGGAGGCGCGGACGCTTGGGAAAAAGCGGGGCATCCTCTGGAGGAACGCCCGCCGGAGCCCATGGAAGGGGTGCGCTGAACGGGCAATTAAACGCGGCCAGCCGGAAAGACTGGCCGCGAATCGGATCGCTACGCAGCGCGGCCCGCTTGACTGGCCTTTTTCACTTCATCAAGTCGACCCGACTTCACGTCATAGATATAGCCGTAAATCGGAATGTTCGCCGGGACCAGCGGATGTTCGCGAATGCGCATAACGTCCTGCAGCACGCTCTCTTCCTGCGATTTGATCGTATGCCACTTGATGAAATGACCAGCTGCGCAGCCTCCGCCGTGCTGCGGGTTAGACCAGTTCTTTCCATCGAATGCGGCTGTCGCGAGATTGTCTTCCAACAGGCTCGCCATCACCTCGTCGCAGAACAGCTCCATGCCGCAATTGGTGTGATGGATCACGAACCATTCCTTGGTTCCGAGCAGTTTGTGCGAGATCACCAGCGAACGAATGGCGTCATCGCTCGCGCGGCCTCCCGCATTGCGGATGACGTGTGCGTCACCCTCGGAGAGACCGGCGTATTTCGCCGGATCCAGTCGCGCATCCATGCAGGTCAAAATAGCGAAGCCCCGCGCGGGCGGCAGGGCAAGCTGGCCTTTGTCGCCGAAACTCGCGACATATTTGGTGTTGGCGGCCAATACTTCTTCGAGAACTCTGCTCGTCATTTTTCTTTCCTCCCCCGGAGATCGGGAGGAAGACCGTATATTAAGAAAATTGAATGTCCAGCAACCCCCGGGCGCTAAGACTGTGGAGGTGTCGGGAGTGGGCCCCACTTTAGGAAATAAGATCCTATGGGGCGTGGATAGCAGCCGGCGCTCTGGCAGAGTGAGGTTGCAACCACCCGCCCTGGAGACGACCATGCCAACCGCAGCTGACCTGGCCGAAGCGCCGACCGCTATCCAAACCAACCTTGCCGCACTATTCGTTTCATTGGAACTGAGCCGCTCTGTTTGGCTGATCACATCTCTGTCTCCGGGTTCCGGCGGGAAGATGTCGAAGCATTCTGTTCCGGCTGGCGACGTCGCCGCGCTGCTGGCGCGCTTTGCAGAACTCAAACAGAAGGCGTTGTCGCGGACGGGGCAATCCTTTCCGATCGTCTCCATCCAGGAAGCAGGGCTGGACGGCTTCTGGCTTCACCGCGTGCTCGAGAGCGAGGGTATCGAAAGCCACGTCGTCGACCCGGCCTCGATTGCGACGTCGCGACGGCGGCGGCGCGCCAAAACCGATAGGATCGACGGCGAAGCGCTGCTGCGAGCGTGTTGGCTTATAAGCGCGGCGAACCGCGGGTCTGCGTGATGGTCAAGCCGCCGACGCCCGAGGAAGAAGATCGCCGCCGCCTCAGCCGCGAGCGCAAGGTGCTGGTCGCCGAACGGGTCGAGCACGTCAATCGGATCAAGGGGCTGCTGTTCTCGCAAGGAGTATCAGGCTACGAGCCTCTGCGCCGCAATCGGCGCACGAGGCTCGACGAGCTCATGACCGGGGATGGGCGCGCTCTGCCGGCACATCTCAAGACCCAGATCAGTCGCGAGCTTGATCGGCTGGAACTGCTTCTCGATCACATCAAGGCGGTCGAGGGCGAGCGGAACGCGCTGCTTGGCGAGCAACAAGCCGAGGCGTCGCCGACGATCGCTGCGGGCAAAATGCTGCTCGACTTCAGGGGCATAGGGCCGGAGTTCGCCGCTATCCTCTGGCTGGAGGCGTTCTATCGCCACTTCGATAATCGCCGCCAACTCGCAGCATACGCCGGCTTGGCGCCGACGCCATGGCAAAGCGGATCGGTCGACCGCGAACAGGGCGTCTCCAAGGCTGGGAATCCGCGCTTGCGAGAGACTCTCATTCAGCTTGCCTGGCTATGGCTGCGCCATCAGCCGAAGTCAGCTCTGGCCCTGTGGTTCAAAGAACGGGTCAGCCGCAACGCAGGCCGCATGAAGAAGGTGATCATCGTCGCCTTGGCGCGAAAGCTACTGGTGGCGCTGTGGAAATATGTCACCGCTGGCGTCGTCATCGAAGGGGCAGTGTTCAACGCCGCCTGACGACGAAATCTCAAAAGCTTCTCAAATCTTCCAGGGCCTGATCTGTCCTGGCGGATCCGGGTGGACGAACCGAGAATCCCCATGGCCTAAAACGCCGAAAATGAGAATGGTCTCGCCCGCCCGAGCCCTTGCCCGTCGCAAGCGGGATTTTGGTGCAGCCGTTGTGAACGGCGACCGTATGTAAGGTTGCGCGCGCTCGGAAACGGGCCGTGCGTGCAATGGGCTCGGACCTCGGATGCCGAAACTGCCTCGGAGTTTGACTCATGCCCGATTGACCGTCGCCCTACCCGGAAACCAATGTAATTGCCGCCATACCGAGGTGCATCAGCTTCCAATCGTCATTCCAGCCAGGGCTATTGTAAAGCCTGGCCTTTCAGGCCACCGCCGATGGCGGCTGCGGGCTTGACAATAGCCCTGGCCGGAATGGGAGCTCCGCCATGGGATGTAAGGACAGCTGCCGCTGAACTTAAATCGTGGGGCCCGGTACGCACACCCCTTGACACGAAACGCCCCATGTAAGGGGATTCGGGACAGGTCTTGTTTCGAGGCGCTACTTAGATGGCCGGCGCGACACTACCTTGGGTTACAACACATTGCGGAGAAGAGTCCATGAATTCAAGAGGCGATGAGCGCCGCTGAAAAATATTGCCATAGGAAACACTGCGGTGAGGCCCTCGTTGGCGCGCGTCTTTGTGGGCCAAGGGAAGCTATTTCGGAGCCGCGTCAAATCGCGCAATGTTTTCGCCATCAAGCCGCCGCTTTGTTGCGAGCAAAGTCCGTGAAACTTGCGCACGGCCCTACCCTCCTGCTAACTGATCGCCATGATTAACGGATTGACCAAATGAGCGCTCCTTCTGTCGCAACCCCGCTCAGCGCTGCGAAGCTGCTTCTCGCCACGGCCCTGTTCGCATCCAGCGGAGTGTCCCTGGCGCGCGCGCAGGAATCCTGTCAGGCAGATTTTCAGCGTCTTACGCAAAGGCGAATGTCGCAGGTCGCGGTCCTGAACAGGCTGGGCAAGTCGGGCAAGGGCAAGATGGACCCAATCGCCGCCTGTCCCGTGGCGCGCAATCTCTCGGCCGTCGAGACCGAGATGCTTAATTACATGGTCAAGAACAAGGACTGGTGCGCCATTCCCGACAATGTGATCGACGGTTTCAAACAGGCCCGCGCCAAGACCCAGAATTTCGCCACGCAGGCTTGCGGCGTCGCGGTAAAGATCAAGAAAATGCAGGCGATGCAGGCTCAGCAACAGCGTGAGCAAGCCGCCAACCCCTCGGCTGGGCCAGCCAAGCTCCCCGCCGGACCGCTGTGAGTTTGGCGGAGAAAGAGCCGGAGGCGGCTCTGGAAGCCCTCCCTGACGCGGTGACCGGCCATCCCTTGTTGCGGCTCGCTCCGGCGCCGCTGAAACCATTCGTGCAACTGGCTCGGCTCGACCGGCCGATTGGCTGGTGGCTCCTGCTGCTCCCGTGCTGGCAAAGCAGCGCGCTGGCCGCCGCCGCCCTTGGCGTCGCTCCCGATTTCAAGCAATTGGCATTATTCTTCATCGGAGCCGTGGCGATGCGCGGCGCCGGCTCCACCTACAATGATCTCGTCGACCGCAATATCGACATGAAGGTCGAGCGCACGCGAAACCGTCCGCTGGCCAGCGGACGCGTCTCGCCCCATGCGGCGGCGCTTTTTCTGGTCGCGCAATGTCTGGTCGGGCTCTTCGTCCTGCTGTCATTCAACGGGCTCACCATCGCCCTGGCGTTCGTATCGCCGCTTATCGTTTTGCTCTATCCATTCGCCAAGCGCTTCACCTCCTGGCCGCAGGCGATCCTTGGCTGCGCATTCGCCTATGGAGCGCTCCTCGGCTGGACCGCCCTCGCGGACGGCTTCGCATGGCCTGCCTTGCTGCTTTATCTGAGCGCGATCCTCTGGACGATCGGCTACGACACCATCTATGCGCTGCAAGATGTGCGGGACGATGCGCGGGCCGGAGTGCTTTCCACGGCGCGCCTGTTCGGCGACCATGTGCAAGGGGCGGTCGGCGCACTCTATGCGGGCTCGGTGATATGCGCGGAGGCAGCCGTTCTTGGCTCCGACTCGGGGCTGTTCGCGCAATTGGGGATTTTGGCCTTCGCGGCTCATCTTTTCTGGCAGACGCGCCAGCTGCGCGCGGACTGCCCGCCGCAAGTGGCCTTGAGGCTGTTTCGCGCCAATCGTGACGCGGGACTCCTGCTTTTCATGGGCTTTCTCGCCCAAGGCCTGGCGGCGGCCCTTCACTCGTAACAGATGATCTCGCGCTCACCAGCGAAAACCGCCTCGCAGCGGGCGACGTCACCGCGCTTGCGGCGCGTGAGAAAGCGCGGACGGCGCTTGGCGACGCTTGCATTGCGGCGGCGCGCGAGCGCTTTCCCGCAATTGGCGGCTTCAACGGCCAGTATTTCGCCGTCTTCCTGCGCGAGGCGCGGCAAATCCAGATAGGCGGCCCAATATTTCCAGTCAGCGGCGACCGTCGCACTGTCCTTCGTCTCGGCGAGGACTATGTTGAGATCTGGGTCGTGATGAGCGAGGGACAGGCGATAGGCGGCTCCGCCTTCCTCGGCGGCCTCAACCGCGAGGGCCACGCCGCGGTAAGTGCGGACCGGCACGGCGACCATCATGGAGATGCCCGCGAAACGACGCGCGATAAGAATATCGCTGCGCGTGACCCGCACCTGGCGCTTGCCTTCATCCGCACGTTGATCCCTTTGAACCACGCTAGTTACGGGCCTCTGTGCCGCGCCAATCGCCTCGAACATGGTCGCCTCCTAAAAAAGAACCAGTCGTCTTGTTGGAGCCATTCTGCATCGCCTTGAGCGGGAAAGTCGCTAAAAAGGCTGGTGAATTTGCCGTAAACCATTGCGTTTCCACCGCGTTTCACGGGACAAGGTGAAGAGGCCGGAAACGAAATGGATCAAATCAGGGTCTTTTTGCGCAAATTGGCGCCTCTCATGCTTGAAAAGGCGCCTTGCCGCCGGCGAGCGGCTCGCCTACCACCAGAACGATGCACAGCACGAAAACCGATCCAGCACTTTTGATGCAGCGCCTCGAAGCTGTGACGCGCAAGGCGGGCGACATAGCCCTGGCCTATTTTCATCCGGACCAGCGCACCAGCGCCGAAATTCGTTATAAAAACGGCGGTTCGCCGGTCACGGACGCGGATCTGGCCGTCGACCGCTTCCTGTTCGAGGAAATGGCGGCGCTATTTCCTCAGGCGGGCTGGCTCTCCGAGGAGACCCCCGACAATGCCAACCGCCTGTCGCGCGCCGCGCTCATCGTGGTTGATCCCATCGACGGAACGACGGCTTTTGTGCGCGGAGACGCAAGGTGGGCGGTCTCCATTGCTTTGGTCGAGGATGGCCGGCCCGTGGCCGGGGTCATTCATGCGCCGGCGCTTGACCGGACATTTACCGCGCTGGCGGGACGGGGGGCTTTCCTCAACGGCGTCGCAATCAGCGTCTCCTCCCGAAGCGCGCTGCCTGGCGCCCGCATCGTATCGCCGCGCGGCTTCGCCAGTTTCTTCGAACAATCGTCGCTCGGGTTCGAGATCGCGCCACGCGCCCCTTCGCTGGCGCTGCGGCTGGCCGATGTCGCGACGGGCTCCAACGATCTTGCGATCGCCGCGCCGGACGCTCGGGATTGGGACATCGCCGCCGCAGACGTGATATTGACCGAGGCGGGCGGCGCGCTCTCCGAGCTCGAAGGCGGCCCCCTGATCTATAACCGAAAGAGCTCTCGTCGCGACATGCTGGTCGCGGCGCCCAAGGGGCTGCTTGAGCAAAGTGTCGCCCTCGCCAGGGCAGCCATGAAAGGAAGACCATGACGCAACCCGCGTTAGACAAACACGCAAAACCCCAACAATTGCTTCACCTAGTATTTGGAGGCGAACTCGTGGATCTCCACGGCGTCGCGTTCCGCGATCTCAGCAAACTGGAAATCGTCGGCGTTTACCCAGACAATGAGAGCGCGCTGGCGGCCTGGAAGGCCAAGGCCCATTCGACGGTCGACAACGCTCACATGCGCTATTTTGTCGTCCATTTGCACAAGCTGCTCGATCCGGACATAGAAAATCTCTGACGCTTCAAAAAATCGCCCTGTTTGGGCTCCAGAGCTTGAACCGTCACCGTGGCGACTGACCCGCGTCGGCGCGGCCGCCCGGTCGGGCCAGACGCGTTTGGCCAAGACCGTGAGTGTCGGGACGTACGACATTGATCCGAAACAGATTCCTGGCCCCAGGTCGGGTTCGCTGTTGGAGAGGCTTTCTCGACATCCTTTGTTGTAGCGTATTGGATCAATTCCCGATGTCGATCTTGACCTTCTACCGGCTCGCGACGATCACGCTGACGCCCTTCGCGCGTCCGGCGCTGAATTGGCGGGCGAAGCGGGGCAAAGAGGATCCCGAGCGGCTCGACGAGAGGCTTGGCGTCGCCAGCCTGCCTCGCCCCGCAGGACGGCTGGTCTGGCTGCATGGCGCCAGTCTGGGAGAAAGCCTGTCGCTTCTGCCGCTGATCGACCGCTTTATCCAACGCGGCGTCGAGGTTCTGGTTACCAGCGGCACCTACGGCTCCGCGCGCCTCCTTGCCGAACGTCTTCCCGCCGGCGCCGTTCACCAATTTCTGCCTCTCGACGCGCCGCGTTTCGTCGAGCGATTCCTTGACCATTGGCGGCCCGACCTTGCGCTATTCGCCGAATCCGAACTCTGGCCAAATATCGTTCTCGACATACACAGACGCGGCGCTCCGCTGGTTCTCGTCAATGCGCGCATATCTAGCGCTTCCGCCCAGCGTTGGCGCAGGGCGCCCGGCGTCGGAGCGGAACTTTTCAGCAAAATAGACCTATGCCTCGCGCAGGACGCGGACAACGCCGCGCGTTTTCTTGGACTTGGCGCCCCCCGGGCGCGCGTGGCGGGCAATTTGAAATTCGACGTTCCAGCGCCCCCGGTCGACGCATCGAAACTCGCGGCGTTGAAGGGGGCGCTCGGCGCCCGTCCCGTCTTCGCCGCCGTCTCGACACATCCGGGCGAAGAGGATTTCGTGCTGGACGCGCATCAGGAGATGGCGCGCCAGTTGCCCGCGCTGCTTACCGTGATCGTGCCGCGACATACTGTCCGGGGAGACGAGATTGCAAAGCTTGCGCGCGCTCGCGGCCTCAACGCGGGGCTTCGCTCACAGGACGGCCCCCCGGGTCGCGACACGCAAATCTATGTCGCTGACACGATCGGCGAACTCGGTCTGATCTTCCGCGCCGCCGAGGTCGTCTTCATGGGCCGTTCGCTCGGACAGGGAGGCGGCCACAATCCCATCGAGCCAGCCAAGCTCGGCTGCGCGATCCTGCATGGCCCTGCGGTCGAGGATTTCGCCGACGTTTACGCGGAATTGAACGCAGCCAAGGCGGCGGCTCGCGTGGCGGACGCGCCCGCGCTCGCCCGCGCCGCGCTCTATCTTCTGTCCCAGCCCGCGCGGATGCGCAAAATGGGCCGCGCCGGAGTGGAGGTCGTGGAGCGGCTCGGCGGGGCCTCGCGAGAGATCATGACCGCCATAGAGCCTTATCTGGCGCAACTGGCCGCGACGCGGCAATGAGCGCCCGGCTCTTCAATGCACGCGCCTGATTTCTGGCGCGAGAGTTGGGGGCTTCTGGCCTGGATCCTTTCGCCGCTAAGCGCGCTCTATGGCGCGGTGGCGCGCTACAGACTGGCGCGAGCCGCTCCGTCCGCAAACATCCCCGCCATCGCTATTGGCGGCTTGACGCTGGGCGGCGATGGAAAAACTCCTTTGGCCCTAGCGCTGGCCTCTGTCCTTATGGCGCAGGGCGAGCGGCCCGCCTTTTTGACTTCGCGGCTTTGGCCGGAGGCGGAAGACGGGAGAGGACCCCTTCGTGGTCGATCTCTCGCGAGACAGCGCAAAGGATGCGGGCGACGAAGCGCTGTTGCTCGCTCGGCTTGCGCCGACCATCGTATGCGCCGATCGCAAGGCAGGCGCGCGCCTCGCCGAGGCGCAGGGCGCCAGCATACTGCTGATGGACGACGGCCTCCATAGCCGGCGGCTGGAGCCCGATCTCGCGATACTCGTCGTCGACGCGGATTATGGCGCGGGCAATGGCTTCTGTCCGCCATCCGGCCCGTTGCGCGTGCCCCTTGCGGCCCAGCTTTCCCGCGCGGATTTGCTGGTGCTGATAGGCAAAGGCGAGGCCTTTACGCCTCCGCCCAAGAAATTGGTCCTACGTGCGCGCTTCGCGCCCGCGTCGGAAGCCGTGGCTCGCTTGAAGGGAACGAAGGTCTTCGCATTCGCGGGAATTGGCAGGCCCGGGAAATTCGCGGCGACTTTGAGAGAAATCGGAGCCGACCTCGTTGGCTTTCGCTGGTTTCCGGACCACCACGCCTATTCCTCCCGCGATCTAGCGTCGCTGGCCAGGGAGGCTGAACGCCGGGATGCGCTGCTTGTCACGACACAAAAGGACTCCGCCCGGATCGGATCAGAGGCGCCAGCGGAAAGCGTTCCGGTCAAATTGGAGTTCGATCAGCCCGGCGCTATCGAAGAACTTCTGACCGCCGCCCTTTTGCGCGCGCGCGCAGAAAGAATGTCGCGGCGGTCACGAGTTCGAAGCGAGCTTCTCCCGTAATTGCTTCATTCGCGCCTCGGGACTGCTGTAGGCTTCCTGCCGATCGACATTCCAGTAGCGCAACTCCTCCAGCGGAATTGGCTCGCCCGTGACCGCGCATCGCACGAAAGCCCCTGCTTTGCGCACGCGGTAATCTCCGTCGGAATATTCGACCTCGGCCTCGACGGCGGGATTGGATTGTCGTTCGAATTTGTTCATGCGCAGTCCGCCGGTCGCGCGTCGCGTGAGACGCCTTAGAGACGAAATAAACGAAGTGGGACGCATTTTACAATGGCTCGCTTGGAAGAAACATCATTACACCCGCCCCGTCATTCAAGGCCAGAGGCTGCATGTTACCGAGTTCTGGCCGTTTGCGCCCCAGCCCCATTCCCTGTTATCGGGACTTGAGCAAAGCAGGGAACAGGCCGCCGACAATATGACCGCAATCTCGAAGCGACGCCGCGAGGCCGCCTTCATCTTCATCCTCATCACCGTCACGCTCGACATGCTGGCGCTGGGAGTGATGATTCCCGTGCTACCTAAGCTCATCGTCGAATTTGAAGGCGGCGACCTGCGTCGGGCCACGATGATAACAGGGGTGTTTGGATTCTCCTGGGCCCTGATGCAGTTCCTGTTTCAGCCCGTTCTCGGCGCTCTCTCCGATCGCTTCGGCCGCCGCCCCGTGGTCCTCGCCTCCAATCTCGGCCTCGGACTGGACTATATTTTCATGGCGCTGGCGCCTTCTCTGGCCTTTCTTTACGCCGGGCGGCTGATTTCAGGCGTCACCGCCGCGAGTTTCTCGACCGCCAGCGCCTATGTGGCCGACATCACGCCTGAGGCAAAACGCGCGAGCCGCTACGGAATGCTCGGCGCGGCTCTCGGCTTTGGCTTTATCCTGGGACCGGCGATAGGCGGCGTTTTAGGAAGTTACGGCTTGCGCCTGCCCTTCGTCGCGGCGGCAGGCCTGAGCCTCGCCAATGCGCTTTACGGCTATTTCATTTTGCCGGAGTTGCTGGTGGTGGAGAAGCGCACGCCCAGGTTCGCCTGGCGCAGCGCGAATATTTTCGGCGCGCTGAAATTGTTGGGCAGGCGGCGCGAACTCGCGCTACTCGCTGTCGCCATGTTCCTGTCCTATCTCGCGCATGAGTCACTGCCAAGCCTTTTCGTGCTTTACTCCGACTACCGCTACCACTGGGACGCAATGACCACCGGATGGGCGCTCACCATCGTTGGTGTGTCACAAACCATCGTTTCCGGCGGCATGGTGCGGCCAATGGTGGCGCGGCTGGGGGAGCGCAAGACGCTTTTCGTCGCCCTGGCGTTTGGCTCGCTGGGATTTGCTGCTTACGCCCTCGCCTCGAATGAATGGGTTTTCCTCTCGGCTCCGCCGCTGATCGCGCTTTGGGCGATGGCCAACCCGGCTTTTCAGGCGTTAGCTACACGTTTCGCCGAAACTTCGGAACAGGGCCGTCTCCAGGGCGCGCTGGCGAGTTTGCGCGGCGTCTCGGGCATGATCGGACCGCTGCTCTTTACCCAGATTTTCGCGGCGAGCATTGCAGCGGAGAGCTTTACTGGCGCCGCATATTTTCTTGCGGCGGCGCTGCTCTGCGGCAGTCTTTTCGTGGCGCTGACCGCAACTCGGAACCCGGCGGCTCAGAACGCATTTCGATAGGCCCTCTTCGAGAACACTGTCAGGAATATGATCCAGAGGTCGAACGCCAGCGACCAGTTGTCGATGTAAAAGAGATCGTGCTCCACCCGCTGGCGGATCTTTTCCGGCATGTCTATCGGGCCGCGCAGACCGTTCACCTGCGCCCAGCCGGTAATGCCGGGCTTTACGTTATGGCGACGCGCGTAAAGGGCAATCTTGCGTTCGAAAAGCTGGTCGTGCGCGAGCGCGTGCGGGCGTGGCCCGACGAGCGACATCTCGCCCCTCAGCACATTGAGAAGCTGAGGCAGCTCGTCGATGTTGTAACGGCGCATGAAGCGTCCCAAGCGCGTGACGCGCCGGTCACTGGCGGTAGCCTGAGGAATCTCGCGTCCATCCTCCATCGTCGTCATCGAGCGGAATTTATATATGCGAAACGGCTCCTGATTGAAGCCATAGCGTCGCTGCAGGAAAAAGACCGGGCCCTTGCTGTCAAGCCGGATGAGCGCCGCGACGGCGAGCAGCAACGGCGAAAGCAGCAACAACGTCAAGCCGGACAGAACGAGATCAAAGGTCCGCTTCGCCGCGAATTCCAGCAGATTCCGCGGATGACCGCCCAGACTGAGACTTGATATGGAGCCCATCTTGTCGATCCGAGCATCCGCGAAACGGTCCAGCACCCTTTCCGGACCCAGATGGATTTGCGCGGGCACGCGCAAGAAGGCGTCGACGCAATTTTCAATCGTGTGAGTGCGCGACCAGGGCGTCAGAATGAACACATCGTCCGGTCGCAGCATGCGCGCTGTAGCAGCGGCAAGCGCCAGATCTTCCTCCATGACTCCGCCATTGTCCCGCAACCCGATGGCGGCGACCACATTCATGCCGCAGGTCCAGGGCTTGTAGCGGTGCATGAAGCTCTCGATATTTTCTTCGAAACCTACCAGAAACACGCGGCGTGAAGCCACGCCGCCCGCCGCTGTCGCCCCTCGCGCGACGTTCAGCAACAAAAGGCGCGTCGCGTAAATGGCGATGTAGCCCACGACATAAAAAAGCACGATGCCGGCGCGCGACGGCTCTTCGATCGTCCTGGTCAGAAAACCAAAGGTAAGCGCGATCAGAAAGCTGATGCTCCAGACGCCCAGCAGACGCCAGCCGCGGCGACGCGAGGCGAGATAATCGGCAATCCTGTAGTCCCCTCGCATCGCGTTCGAAAGAACGAAAAGCAAAGATACCAGCAGACAAAGGTCCAGGTTGGAAGAGGTAAGGCCGTCCGCGCCATAAGCGAAAGCGTGATATAGCGATTCGACGATCACCGCCGTCGACGCGGCGACGACGATTTCAGTCAGCGCCGCCGCCGCCGCCAGGGCGGCGCGGGCCAGCGCGGCGTTGCGTCGGGGCAGCCTATCGGACCACCCGCCCCGAAGCGGCGGCCTCCCATCCGGCGGACGCGCGGAGGGATCTTCGCCTCCCCTGCGCTGAGGGGGGACTCTATCGACGATGAACGCCAAGGAAAGCCTCCGAGTGAAACATGATCGTGCCAATTTGGGGCGGATCGAAACCCTCGAATGGCTTTGGCTAGACTGGCTGCAAGAGGCGCGCCCGGCGCTAATTGTGGCGAAGCTGATTCGATGCGAAAATTCGCCGCGCCGCGGCAGATAGCCGTCCCAAGGCGGCCGTGAGCGGTGCAGCGCCAATAATTGCTTGATTTTGCTTGCAGACTGAAAGTTCGTTCAGTTGCGCCCCTGCGCGCCGGGGCGCCTTCACAAAGTCGTCATCCTGGCTGTAGAATATCCCCGACATTCGCAAGGGTTTCCCGAGCGGTCATTGCTCGGGGTCTTCTCGGTAAAGGAGAGGCGCGCGGCGTGACGATTTACTTTCGGAGCCAAAATGTCTCCCCGCAGGCATGCCCAGCGCTGGTGCTCAACGCAGACTTCCGTCCTCTGAGCTACTATCCCTTGTCTTTGTGGGGTTGGCAGGACGCCATCAAGGCGGTGTTCCTGGATCGCGTCAACATCGTTTCCGAATATGACAAGGTGGTCAAAAGCCCCTCCTTTGAAATGCGGCTGCCCTCGGTCGTGTCGCTAAAGGCCTATGTGCGCCCCTCGCGCCATCCGGCCTTCACGAGGTTCAACGTCTTTCTTCGCGACCGCTTCACCTGCCAATATTGCGGCCAGCAGGAAGAACTGACCTTCGACCACGTAATCCCGCGCTCCAAGGGCGGCGCCACGACATGGGAGAACGTCGTCGCCGCCTGCTCGCCTTGCAATCTTCGCAAGAGCGACCGCCTGCCCGACGAGGCGCATATGACGCCGGCTCAAAGGCCCTATGCGCCGACCGTGGCGGACCTTCATCGCAATGGACGCCTGTTTCCGCCCAATTACCTCCATGAAAGCTGGATGGATTATCTCTACTGGGACTCGGTGCTGGAGCCTTGATCGCAAAGCTGCTGCGCCGCATCCTCGTGATGATTTTCGCTTTCCTGGTCGCCGCCAGCGCGGGCGCGCTGTTTTTGCCTTTGGCCGCGCTTTTCGACCCGCTCGTCCGCGAGGTCGGCTTCGAGGCTGCGGCGTCCGGATTTTTCGCGGTTCTTGACCAGGCCGCGCGCGAAGGCGACCCCGCCTCCGGCGTCGCCGCCCTGGGCGCCGTGTTTTGGGTCATCCTGATCGCCGTCTGCGTCGCGCCTCTGGCTTTTGCGGCCTTGATTGGCGAAATCGCCGCTATCCGCACCTGGGCGTGGTACGTCGGGGTCAGCGGCTTTCTGGCCGCCGCCTCGCCCTGGATCGCGCGCGCGACGCGAGGTCTCGCCCGCAGCGCCCACGCCAGCCCGCTGGAAATCCGCATAGCGCTATTGTTCTTCCTGACCGGCGCGAGCACGGGCGCGATCTACTGGCTCATCGCAGTGAGGCATGCGCGCGATTCTGGCGCCCAGCCTCCCCGCCTACCGTGACATGCCGCCGAAAATATTGCGCATCACCTCGCGGGTGATTTGCGTGCCGACCGAGCGCGCCGCCGATTGCAGCGCGGCTCTCGCGGCCAGCTCGGCGGGCGACATGCGCTTGGGGTTTGTGCGCGAAAACAGTCCGCCCACCATCCCGCCGATCTTACCGAGAATCCCCCCGTCCGCGGAAGCCTCCACAACAGGGGGGGTCTGAGCGTCCGGCGTCTTCGCCGGCCCGGCTCCCACACTCTCCATGCGCGCGCCCGCGCGCTTTTGCAAAACTTCGTAAGCGGATTCGCGGTCCATCGGCGTATCGTAAAGCCCGTAGAGGGGGCTGCCTTCGATGACGGCCTGACGTTCCTGTGGCGTGATCGGCCCGACTCTCGCGGCGGGCGGCGCGATCAGCGCGCGGTCCACCACTTCCGGCGTTCCCTTGGCGTCGAGCATCGACACCAGCGCCTCGCCGACGCCAAGCTGCATGATCGTTTCCGCAGTGTCGAAATCCTTGTTTTGCCGGAAAGTCTCGGCGGCCGCACGCACGGCCTTCTGGTCTCGCGGGGTGAAGGCGCGCAGAGCGTGCTGGATACGGTTGCCGAGCTGGCCGAGAACCGTATCCGGCACGTCGAGAGGATTTTGCGTCACGAAATAGACGCCGACACCCTTCGAGCGGACCAGGCGCACCACCTGCTCGATAGCAGTCAGGAGATTCTTTGGCGCATCGGTGAACAAGAGATGCGCCTCGTCAAAAAAGAACACGAGTTTTGGCTTGTCGAGATCGCCCACTTCCGGCAGATGCGCGAACAGCTCCGTCAGCATCCAGAGCAGGAAGGTCGCGTAAAGGCGCGGCGCCTGCATGAGCTTGTCGGCGGCGAGGATGTTGATATAGCCGCGCCCGTCCGGCGCCTGCGCGATGAAATCCTTGAGGTCGAGCGCGGGTTCGCCGATGAATTTGTCGCCGCCCTGATTCTCCAGCACAAGAAGCTGGCGCTGGATGGCGCCAATCGTGGCTGGGGCGACATTGCCATATTTGCTTTGAATGTCCGAGGCGTTGTCGGAGACGTAGCCTAGGACGGCGCGCAGGTCTTTCAGATCGAGGAGAAGAAGGCCCTGCTCGTCGGCGACCCGGAACACGATGTTGAGCACGCCTTCCTGCGTGTCGTTGAGGTCGAGCATGCGGGACAGCAGCAACGGCCCCATTTCGGCGATGGTGGCGCGCACGGGATGGCCCTGTTCGCCGTAGATATCCCAGAAAACGACCGGAAAATGATCCGGACCATAGGTCAAGCCAAGATCCTTGGCCCTGGCGACGAAGGCCGGCTTGGAGTCGCCCGGCTGTGACAATCCGGCGATGTCGCCCTTGACGTCAGCGAGGAAGACCGCCGTTCCCGCCTTCGAGAAACCTTCCGCAAGCTTTTGCAATGAAACAGTCTTGCCCCCGCCCGTGGCGCCGGAGATGAGCCCGTGCCGATTGCCCAGCGGCAGCAGCAGATAGCGATAGGCCCGATCCTCCGCGCTTTTCCCGCTCGCGCCGACCAGGATTTTGCCGGGGATTTTGTCTGGGTCTTCGGTCATCACGCTCGGCTCCATGAGAATCGCGCTAGATAGCGTTATATGCATCATTGCAGAGCAGGCGCCCCGATAGAAGAGCTCTTTGGGGGAAACGCGCTTGACCCCGGGGCGGAGCAGGCGCGACAATGCGCCCGCATTTCCCCGCCTAGCGTAAAGGTTCGCGTTGATGGATCGCCCCCTTGGTTGTTCCGGCAAGGATGATGCCGTCGTCGGACGCCGCTCCTTGCGGTTGGTCGCCAGCAATGGCGAAATTTCGGGCGGACCGGGAGGCCCCGTGAAGGCAAAGCGCCTCGCGCTCGACCCGCAGGACACGCAGGACGAGGCGATCGCGCGCATTTTGTCGAACTGCCTCGATCATTTTACGGCCAATGCGCCGGCGCTCCGCGCGATCGGCGATCCCGAAGCGGTGCATCAGTCGCGGGTCGCTCTACGGCGGCTGCGGGCCTTTCTGGGCCTGCTGAAACAAGCCATGCCCACCCTGGACCTGAGCGCAACAGCGGCTCAGGCGAAAGCCATAGCGGGCGCGCTCGGCGATACGCGCGACTGGGATGTCCTTCGCGAGGGGCTGGAGAAGGGGCCGCGCTCGTTTTTGGGCGATGAACCGGCTTTTTATGCTTTGCTCGACGAGATCGAACTGCGCCGTCACCAGGCGCGAGACGCCGCTCGGGCGGCCATCTCGTCGCCGCAGACCTATCGGTTCGTGAATGAACTGCGCCAGATTATCGCGCGGCGTCCCTGGCGCGAACACGGCAAGGACACGGGGGCGAAAGGCTCGGCTCGCGCCTTGGCGATCAAGGCTCTGAATCGGTTGCATCGACGCGCGGTCAAGAAATGCAACGGCGTCGCGTCCTTTCCCCCCGAACGCCGGCATGAGGCTCGCATCGCTCTAAAAAAGGCCCGCTACGGCGCCGAATTCTTCGAAAGTCTCTTCTCCGGGAAGGACGCCCGCGCCTATTTGCGGGACCTCGCCATGATTCAGGACCAGCTCGGCGATGAGAATGATCGCGCGACCGCAGCCCGCCTGCTGAAGGAAATCACGGAAGCCGACGTCGCCCAGAAGACGGTGCGGGCGGTGTGGTTCCTCGAAGGCTGGCGCGCGCGCGCCGACAGTCAATCCGGCGGCGCGGTTCAACTCGCGGAAAGGCGACTGCGGAAACTCAAGCCATTCTGGCGCTGATCCGCCTGCCCTTAAAGCGCTTCTACCAGGGATGGTTTCTCCTCTGCGAACGCAGATAGAACTGTGGCGAAACAGCCACAGTGATAGAAAATCCGCGACTCCCTAGGCAATAATAATTGTTGCATTTCAATATCAAGAGTAACCATTGCGTAACCATGTTCGCTAGATAATTGTTTAGATTTAGTCCCGTAAACCACTAAACGAACCGAGACGATGCAAGCTTGGCGCCGATGCCTATTGTTGATTTCACTTGTCTTCGCGCTTGTCGTCGCGGGACAGGGACAGGCGCGCCATGTCGCTATGATGTCCGGCCTTTCCGCCGGACATTCCGCGCATTGCGAAAATCAGAAAGGCGACGTTCCGCCAGCCAATGAACGGCATGGCGACGGATGCACCTTCTGCCAAATTTGCAATATGGCGGGTGTTGTTGCGCCGTCATTAGCGCCGTTGTTCCGCTTGTCGCCGCCCGTCACCATCCGCGCATTCCTGGCCACGCCGCCGTCGCTCCGCCGCCACATTGTCGCGAGAGCGCATCAAGCCAGAGCCTCGCCACTTTTCGGCTGAGCCAGTCTAGCGTCCCTGCGTAAAAATCACCCTGGAATTTTCTGCGCGAGCCCGGTTCACCAGGCTAGCCGCACTCCGCTCTCGCCCGGCGGACCAAGAGGATCGTTATCATGTGCACACGCCAACTCACCCGCGCCGTCGCTGCCGGCGTCAGCGCAGCCGCTCTCACTCTGGCGCTCGGGACTACCGCGGCGTTCGCGCAAGAGACACTGCCGACCATCGAGGTTGGCGCGCAAGGAAAGCCCAAGCCCGCCGCCTCGTCGGTCAGCGCCAGGCCTCAGCCCGCCGCGCCGGCGCCTGCCCAGTCGGTGGCTGAACAACAGCCGAAACCTCTAACCCAGCCAAAGACGCAGGACCAATCGTCGAGCGTGAGAGTTTACACCGAGACGCAGGTCACGGACCGGATCTACGCCCAGCCGGGTGAGGCGCTGGAAATCGTCCCGGGACTCGTCATCGCCCAGCACAGCGGCGCCGGCAAGGCCAACCAGTATTTCCTGCGCGGCTTCGCGCTCGACCACGGCTACGACATCGGCCTTACGCTCGACGGCATGCCCATCAACCAGATGTCGCATGTTCACAGCAACGGCTACGCCGACGCCAACTTCCTGATGCCGGAATTGTTAAGCGACATGGAGGTGCGCAAGGGTCCCTATTTCGCCGACGAAGGCATCTTCTCGGCGGTGGGCGCGGTGCATATGCAGTATGTCGACAAGCTGCGTGAAGGTTTCGTTCAACTCTCCGGCGGCAGTTTCGCCTATGGCGACGCCAAGGTCGCCAAATCCTGGGGCGTCGGCCCGGGAGAATTGTTGCTGGCTCTTGAAGGCAATATTTACAACGGTCCCTGGGAGCGGCCGGACGAGGAGCGCAAGGTCAACGGCGTCGCGCGCTGGAGCATGGGCACGCAAGACAACGGCCTCTCCGTCACTGGCATGGCCTATTCGAACCATTATTTCGCAACCGACCAGATTCCCTATACCGACGTCGCGTTGGGATTGATGTCGCGCTGGGGCACGGAAGATCCGACCGACGGCGGCAACTCGGCGCGCTACAGTCTCTCGATGCGCTGGAGCGAGACCAACAAGAACGACTGGTCGCGCGTCGAAGCCTATTTCATTCACAATGACACCAATCTCTACGACGACTTCAGCTACCAGCTTTCCAACCCGATATCTGGCCTTTATGCCGGCACGGGAACCGGGCTCGGCGATCAGTCGCATCAATTCGACCATCGTCAGCAGTTCGGGCTGAACGCCTTGCACGGCTGGAAATATGGCTTCGCCAACGTGCCCGTCGAAACCCGCGTCGGTCTGCAAACGCTCAACGACTTCATCCACAATGGCAATGGAGATTCTTTCCAGCGCCAGCAATATGAACTCGATCACGGATAACTATCTGAAAGAGTCCTACATTTCTCCCTGGACCGACTCGACGCAATTCTGGACGCCCTGGTTCCGAACGACCGAAGGCTTCCGGCTCGATTATGTGTTTGGCTCCGTGAATAATGTAATGAACCCGCTGCTGGCCCAGGGTTCATATCCCCCTGGTGCGGGGACGCCCTTTTACATAGGCAGTTACAACAACGGCCAGCTGGATCGCGTCTTCACCAGCCCCAAATTCGGCCTTGTGCTGGGTCCGTTCAATAGCACGGAGCTCTTCCTCAACTTTGGCGAGGGGCTTCGCGCCGAGGACATTCGCGGCACTCAAAATCATTTTGCGACCGACGGAACCCAGTACACCTATATCCCCAACGTGCAGTTCCTGACCAAGACCCGCGGCGCCGAAACCGGCATCCGCACCAAGGCGATCGAAGGACTGGACACCAGTCTGACCTTCTTCTGGCAGGATCTGGACGCGGAGCAGACATTTAACGCCGATAGCGGCACCAGCGTCTACGGCCGCCCCGGCCGTCGCTACGGCTTCGAATGGACAGGCAATTACGCTCCCACCAACTGGCTGCATTTCGACGGCGAAGTTACTGGCACGCATGCGCGCTTCAGGGGCTTCGACACGATCCAGGCGGTCGCTTACGCGAACAATCTCACGGCGGGATTCAGCGATCCATTGTACCCCCTTGGCGTTCAAGGCAGCTCACCTGGCAATTATCTGTCGCTCGCTCCAGTCTGGGTCGCCACGGGCGGCGTCGAGGTCGGCGAGAAAACCGGCTGGTTTGGCAGGCTGAGCTATCGCTATTTCGGCGCGCGTCCGCTGACCGAGGACGGCCAGATCCAGTCTCCCGCCACGGGCACGTTGAATGCCCGCGTCGGTTATCGCTTCACCAATGGCTGGAAGCTTGTGCTGGACGGCTTCAACATCGCCAATTCCCGCTCCGACATGATCGATTATCAGGCTACCGTCTTCGGCAGGCAGGATTTTGCGCTGTTCCCCGGCTACACGGGCGGCAGCGCCGGCATATCGGAACGCGTATTCAAGCCGATCGATCCGCCCGCGTTCCGCATCACTCTGAGCGGACCGCTTTCGTTTGACGGCGGATCCGCCACGCCGCTGCCTTTTGCAGAGAGCGCTCACCACTAACAAACGAGCCGAACTTCAGCCACAGAAATCGGGAACGGCCTAAGGCCGCTCCCGCCGCTATATATAGGCGTGAGGCATTCGATGAACGATCTCGCGCTCGCCCGTAAAGCCTATGCAAAAGACATTTGCGCGATGGCCTGCGTGAACGATCCGAGAATCGTCGCCGCTTTCGCGAAGGTTCCCCGCGAGGATTTCGTCGGGCCTGGACCCTGGCGCATCGCCGGTGGCGGCTGGGGCTATCGGACGACGGAAGACGACGACCCGAGGAGAATTTACCGCGACGTGCTGGTGGCGCTGGATGAATCTGGCGGCGTCAACAACGGCCAGCCCAGCCTGTACGCGGGCCTTTTCGCTCATTTGAATCTCGCCGAAGGCGAGACGGTCCTGCATCTTGGCGCCGGGACGGGCTATTACAGCGCCATATTGGCCGAACTGGTCGGTTCGTCCGGACAGGTCACAGCCGTCGAAATCCTGCCCAAGCTGGCGGAAAGCGCCCGCGCCGCTCTGGCGCCATGGCCGCAAGTTCGGGTAATAGCCGACGACGCGGCGAACATCCGAATTGAGCCCGCCGACGTGATCCTCGCCAGCGCGGGCGCCACGCATCCGGCTCCGCAATGGCTCGACGCGCTCAAGCCTGGCGGCCGCCTGCTTTTTCCAATGACGTCGCGCAGAGGCGGGGGAGCAATGCTGCTAGTCACCCGCTTGGACGGCGCCGATTACGCCGCGCGTTTTCTTTGCTCCGTCAGCTTCATCGAATTCGTCGGCGCGCGCGACAGCGATATCTCGCGTCGGCTTGCCGAAGCTTTCGCGCAGGACGAAGGCGCGAGCGTCTTTTCGCTTCGGCGCGATCGCCATGCGGAGGAGGAAAGCTGCTGGCTGCATGGCGACGGCTGGTGCCTCTCAAGACGCGACCCGGAACGATCGGCCCTCACGCCGTCCTCACCCCGTCCCCGTTGATCCGCCCCAGACCATTGGGCACCCGTGGCGTCGGAAGGATATAGCGGCCGCGATCGCGCACCATTTTCGTCACTGCGGCAAAATCAAGCTTTCCCGAGCCGAGCACCGGAATGCTCTCGACGATCATCACTTCCGCAGGGATCATCAAGTCGGCTGCGCCCTTTGATTTGGCGTAGGTCTGAAAATCCGCGCGCGTTGCGTCCTTCTCCTGCGTGACGAGCACGATGCGTTCGCCCTTGCGCGGATCGATTTCCGTGGCGGCGGCCGAGAGCGCCTTCGGCCAAAGCTCCGCCGCCAGCGTCTCAATCGCGGCCAGTGAAACCATCTCGCCTGCGATCTTCGCGAAGCGCTTGGCGCGGCCCTTGATAGAGACAAACCCATGCTCGTCGATCGCGACAATATCGCCCGTGTCGTGCCAACCCTCGTCAGGAGCCTGCAGCACGCCGGGATTCTCGGCCTTGAGATAGCCCAGCATCACATTCGGCCCACGCACGAAAAGCCTGCCGCCGCCTTCGACGCCCGCCACCGGCTCCAACCTGCTTTCAACGCCCGGCATTAAGCGTCCGACCGTGCCGAATTTGTTGAACATCGGCGTATTCAGCGCCAGCACCGGCGCCGTCTCGGTAACGCCATAGCCCTCCAGAATGCGCACGCCGAACTTCTCGCTCCAGGTCGCTCTTGTCAATTCCTTCACCGGCTCCGCGCCTGCTACGACATAGCGGATCGAACGGAAATCATAGGCGTTGGCCGTTCGCGCATAGCCGGAGAGGAAGGTGTCGGTGCCAAACAATATCGTCGCATTGGAGCCATAGACCAGTTCCGGCACGATGCGGTAATGCAGAGGCGATGGATAAAGATAGATCGGCACGCCGGAGATCACCGGCAGCACAAAGCCCACCGTCAGGCCGAAGCAATGGAAGATCGGCAGCACGTTGAACACTTTGTCGCTGCGGCCAAAATCGATGCGCGCCGCCGCCTGCGCCGCATTGGCGAGCATGTTGCGATGGGAGAGCACGACGCCCTTGGGCGCGCCTTCGGAACCTGACGTGAACAGAATCGCCGCCGGCTCATCGGGCTGGCGCCGGGCAAGCGGACGCCGATGCGCAAGCATGCCGCGCAGCTTGTCCCCCATCGTGATGCTGTCGCGCAGATCCTCAAGATAGATCAGCCGCACCTCTTCGCCGAGCGCGGCGATCAGCTTTTCCAGCTTGCCTTTTCTATGAAGGCCCGCGAGGTGACTACGCTTTGCGCCCGCGCGCCTTTCAGGCCAGCGAGAATATTCGCGGCGCCGGCGGTGAAATTCACCATCGCCGGCACGCAGCCCGCCGAGGACAGCGCCAGCAAGGCGACGCCGGCGCCATTGGCGTTCGGCATCATCAGGCCGACGACTTCGCCCGGCGTCGCATGCTGCGAAAGCTTTGCGCCCAGCACGCGCGCGCCAATCAGCAATTTGCGATAGCTCAGCTTGCCGCCAATCGGATCTTCCAGCGCAACGCGGGAATAACCATGTTCCTTCGCCGCGTCGGCCGTCGCCTGAAACAGCGTGCGGTGCGTGTTGGTCGTGCGGAAAACGAGGTCCGACATGATTTCATACAGCGCGGCGCCGGCGGCCTGGCGACGCGCCTTGCCCTTCAATGCATCGTCAACGGTCAGTCGGACCGGCTCCTGCACCGTCAGCGTGAATTTCGGAAACCAGCGGCGGCGCACCTGCGACTTGGACAGCCGCGAGAAGATCGTCGCTTCCGGTCCTTCAATTCTGATGGGCACCACCATCGCGCCGGATTTGTCCGCGATGAGGCCGGCGCCGTCATAGACCTTCATCAGGCTTCCGGTGACGGTCAGCCGTCCTTCGGGAAAGATCACAGACTGTCGCCGCTCTTGACCGCATTCACCAGCGTGCGCGTACCATGGGCTTTGTCGGATCGAGCGGGATTGCGCGCGTGAGCAGCAGGAAGGGCTTCACCCACCAGGCTTTTGCAATGGCGCTGTCGATGGCGAAGATCGGATTTTTTGGCAGGATCGCCAGCGCCAGCGCCGCGTCGAGAAAACTGACATGGTTGAGCGCGATGATCGGATTTGGGCCAGCCTTGTCGAAATTCTCCAGTCCCTTCACCTCCAGCCGGTGAACCGTGCGAAAGAAGATCGACAGGAAATCCTGAAAGGGCGACGCCACGACAGCCTTCAATATCCAGATGGCGCCCAGCAGCGCACGGCGCCAACGCCCAGAAACAGGGACCAACCGGCGCGCCCTGATCCTGGAGCCCGGCGACGATCATGCCGCCTGCGACCATGAAGGCGGCGTTGAGCAATTCACTGCCGCGATGATCCGGGCGCGTCCTTCCGGCGCGGAAAAGGCCTGAATCGCCGCGAAGGAGGGCACCACCATCAGGCCTCCGGCCATCGACAGCAAAGCCAAATCAATGGCGGCGCGCCAGGCGCCTGGCTGGCGAAATAGGCCGCCGGCGCCAGCATGACGGCCTGTTCGGAGACGGGACGCAGAGCCAGCATGAAACCAATGTCGCCGGAAACAAGCGCGATGATGGCCGCGCCGATCGCGGCCGGCAGCAACACGATCTTGCCATGCAGCAGGAACGCCGCGATGCCGGAGCCGATCGCGATGGCGACCGCGAAAACCGCGAGATGAATGGTAACGACCTTGTTGGAGCCATGCAGCGCCTGGGTAACGAGGGGCGGCAACAGCGACATCGCCACCGCGCCGATCAGCCAGAAGATGCTGGTGACGACGCCAAGCCGCCACAGCTTCGTGTCGCGCCACAGAACGGCGAGAAGGTTCCCCGTCGAGCGCAGAATATTCGGATCGATGCGCAGCTCGGGCGCGGCGCGCGCGGTGCCGGGAATGAACCAGGCGGCGGCGTAAGCGGCGATGGCGAAACCCATCATGCCAAGAGCGAGCAGCGCAATGTCGCCGCCGCCTTCCATCGCGAGACCGCCGGCGATGGTTCCGGTGAGGATGGCGAGAAAGGTTGCGCCTTCGACCATCGCATTGCCGGCGGGCATTCGTCGCGCGTCAGGCAATCGGGCAATATTCCGTATTTGACCGGCGCGAACAGGGCGCCGAGCGCGCCAAACAGAAACAGCGCGGCGAACAGCAATTCAAGTGAAGCAAACCAGAATCCCGCGACGGCGACGCCAGCCGCGCCAATCTCGACGAGCTTGAACGCCTTGCGACGACGGACTTTCGAATTTGTCCGCGAGCTGGCCGCCCAGCGCCGAAAGCAAGAAATGGGGAGCCATCAGCGTACGCCCGCGAGCATCACCAGCCATGCGCCGCGCTCGCCGCCGATCTTGAACAGGATAAACAGCACCAGCGCATTTTCAAAAATTGTCATTGAAGGCGGCGAAGAACTGGCACCAGAACAGAGGCGCGAAACGGCGCGTAGCGATGAGCGGCTGTGACATTGAGGTGATCCGTCTCAAAATGCGGGCAAGGGCCGGAGAGTTTTGACCGATTAGCTTTAAGGATCAGTTCATTCCCGGCCCGGGGTTTAAAATGGGAAACAAGCTCAAGGCGTTTTCGCCACGTCCAGAAGCAGGCGCTCCGTCTTGGCGTCCTCGATGCGATTGACGAGCTTGCCGGCTTCTATTGTCGCGCAGGGTTCTGGTCATCGTGATGCAGCTTTGCACGAGCAGGATCACAGCCATCTCGAGAAATCCCTTCATCCAGACGTCCATGGACACTAAGGCGACGCCTATGCCGATCATCCCGAGCGAAAGCAGAAAGGTCGCATAGGTGAAGGCCACCCAGGCGGAAGAGTGTTGGATCGGTTGGTTGTTCAGTGAGTTTCTCCTTTGTGATTTGCTTCAGTTGCCTCCTTGAGTGGCGGTTGCGGTCAAAGCGCGACGGCGGCGGCTCTTTCCCTCAGCCGCGCCAGCACATCCTCGCCGCGAGGCCCGGTCACCGGGCCAGAGCCTTCGCGCCCCATCGCCTCTTCCAGGCTTTCCAATCTTTCCTCGGTCATTCCGTCGAGCGCGGCTTCAGCCTCCTCCGTTTGGCCTGTCGTTCGCGAAGACGCGCAAGGGTCGCCTCGGCGTCCCCAAGCGTGTTCCGACAAAGCGGCGCCTCCTCGATCCGGCCGCGGCGGGCGACGCGCACCGTTGCGCGGCGCGGGCGACACGGCGGCCCCGCTCCAGTTCGGCGAGACGCGCCTGCTGCTTGCGCATATGGGTCTCCAGCCGCCCTATCTCGACGGCGAAAAGACCCTGCGCCCGCTCGGCGCTGGCGGCGTCGGCCTCAAGTTCGGCGATTTTCCGCGCGGCCTGTTGCACGAGATGTTCGCGCCCGCCCTGAAGGGCGGCGACGGCGCGGGCCTCAGACTTCAGCGATGCGCGCTTTCGTCTGCTCCAGTCGCTGGCCTTCCTGGCGATCCTGCGCCATGGCCAGCGCCGGCGTTTTGCGGGCGCGATCCACGGCGCCAGCGGCGTCGCGCATTTGCTGGTCCAGCAAGGCGGAGAGCATTTTGTCGTCCTTGAGGCGCTGCTCCGCGTCGAACGCCCGACCGCGCATAAGCGTGATAATTGTTTTGAACATTTGGCGTCTCCTGCTATGAACGTTGTTCATAATTGCAGGCTAGATCACTTTTGAACGTTGTTCAAGATGTTTTTTGAACGGCGTTCATGTGTGTGTCGAACAAGGTAAACTCGTGAGCGATTCCTCAACCAAAACAAAGCCGACTCGCCGCGATCTCCTGCGCGAAAGGCTCATCGACGCCGCCGAAGCGGCCATCGCCGCAAGAGGACTTTCTGGTCTCAAGGCGCGCGAAATCGCCGCGCAGGCCGGATGCGCCCTGGGCGCCATCTACACCGCGTTCGAGGATCTGGACGAACTCATCCTGCGGGTGAACTCCCGCACTCTGGCGCAACTCGAAACGTCTTTGGCGACGCCGACGGAAGGCGCGAAAAAAGGCGAACTAGCCCGTTTGGCCTTCGCCTATTTGCGCTACGCGCGCGAAAATGAGCAGCGTTGGCGGGCCTTGTTCGAGCATCGTCTTCCGCCAGAAAAACCGCTTCCCCACTGGTATGCGCAGGACCGGGACCGATTGTTCGGACTGCTTGAGGCGCCATTGGCGGAGCTCCTGCCCCGGCAAGAGTCTCCATTGCGGCGCCAGCGCGCGCGAACCCTGTTTTCAGCGGTGCATGGCGTTGTTTTGCTTGGCCTCGAAGAAAAATTGGCGCCGACCCCGGCCTCGACGCTGGAGAGTCAATTATCTGATTTTATTGATATCGTGTCTCGTGGAATGACAAGAGGCGAATAATTCCGCCTCTTGCCAGCAGCGTCGTAGCCTGAAATAGCAGGCCATGATCGATCTCCTGCTTTTTCTGGTGGCGGCCTGGGCCGGCGCGCAAAATGCGCTGGCAGGCGGAGGCTCCTTCCTTATCCTGCCAACATTGATGTTCGCCGGCATGGACGCGCGCGCGGCGAACATCACCTCATGCGTCGCGCTGTTCCCGGCGCAGCTCGCCACCGGCTGGACCGGCCGAGCGCTCGCATCCGGCGCCAACGGCCTGTCACTCGGCATATTGTTCGCAATCAGCATTGTCGGCGGCGCCATCGGCGCGGTGATCCTGCTGGTCACCCCGCCCGCATTCTTCGCCCAGCTCGTGCCATGGCTGGTGCTCTTCGCCACGTCGATTTTCGCCTGGGGCAGTTTTTTCCGCAAACCGGGCGGTCCCGAAAGGCATCTTGGCGCCAAAGGCGCCGCTCTCATGCAGTTCCTGATCTCGATCTATGGCGGCTATTTTGGCGGCGGCATCGGCTTCCTGATGGTCGCGGCGCTGACGCTCGCGGGTCAAAACGTGCGCGTCGCCAGCGCCACCAAGAATGTGCTCGCCGGAATCATGAACGCCGCCGCCGTGGCGATCTTCGTGTTTTCGCCGGATTTGCACTGGCGTCAGGCGCTGATGACCTCGGCGGGCGCGATCATCGGCGGTGTTCTTGGGGCGAAATTGCTTCACCATGTAGAGGAGAAATATCTCCGAATTTTCGTCGTCACGATCGGCGTTCTGTTGACGGCCGGCCTCTTTTACAAAGCCTCGTAAACCATCGCGCATTGTCCGCGCAGCCGCGCTTACCCGATATTAAGGCGCGGCTGCGCACCCTTGCCCGGAGCCGCGCGCGAGCGCGCCAGAGGCGAGGGGTCATACATGAGCAAGGAAACGGCGCGGGGACTCAGCCTGGTCACACTCAAGGAAGAGCGGCCCGGCGACGAGGCGCTGGCGACGCTCAAGCAGTGGACGCGGGACTTCCTGATGAGCGATCATCCGCAACTCGGTCGCGACGGCAATGTCTGCCCTTTCACCTCGTTTGGCGCGCGCATCGATACTCTTCGCTTTGGCGTCAGCGACGCAAACGGCGGCGACCATGATCGCGTCCGGGGTGAATTGCTGGCTGCGTTCAAACAGTTCGATCAGATCCCGCATCCCGCAAAAATGGGCGTCTATCGCGCCATATTGATCGCCTTTCCGAATTGCGCGGACGACGAAGGCGTCAAGACTCTCGCCCGCGCGCAAAAGAGCCTGCGCCTCACCTCATTTCTGCGCGCACGGATGATCGGCGTGTTCTACGCCGATGCGCCGGAGCCCGGTCTGTGGAACAAGGATTTCCGTCCGCTGCGCGCGCCCATTCCGCTCGTGGCGATCCGTTCACTGGTCGTCGCCGACGCGGCCTTCGTCATGCGCCACCCTCTGCTTACGCCATCCTACCTCTATAATTTTCCGCTCGCCGGGCCTCGCCGGCTGGCGGAGCAGGCGATGCGAAAGGCTTGAGACATGGCTGCGGCACTGCCGCGCGCCGCTTTTGAGCGAGCCGCCCCGGACCAGTTCGAGACCATGCCCATGACTGGCCGAGTCGGTGGCTCATGCGACATCG
>CAWJEI010000010.1:0-46840 GCA_963841875.1 uncultured Alphaproteobacteria bacterium
ACCGAATGTTGTGGACGGGATAGTTGAAAAAGGCGGCGTACTTGGGTTTGAATTTGGTTGCTTACAGACCCAATTCCCCAGGAGTACGCCACCATGGCTGAGAGTATCAATTCGACGTTGTCCTTGCCAGTCGCGACCTCTCGCGACGTGCTGACCGACATTCTCCGTGACGGTGCGCAGCGACTGCTGGCTCAGGCGGTTGAAGCCGAAGTCGCCGAGTGGATCGACTCGCACGCGGACCTGAAGAACGCGGACGGCCATCGTCAGGTAGTTCGCAATGGCCATCTGCGAAGCGCACGATTACCACGGGCGTCGGCCCGATCGAGGTCCAGCAGCCGCGGGTACTCGACCGACGAGCGGCCGATGAAGCAGAACCATTTTCCTCCAAGATTCTTCCTCCTTACCTGCGAAAAACCAAGAGCCTGGAGGAGTTGATTCCATGGCTGTACCTGAAAGGCGTGAGCACCGGTGACTTCAACGAAGCCCTGGCAGCACTGGTGGGTCCGAACTGCCCCGGCCTGTCGGCCTCGACGGTCACACGACTGAAAACGTGTTGGGAAGACGAATTCCAGGAGTGGAATAAGCGATCCTTGGAAGGAAAGCAGTACGTCTACTTGTGGGCCGACGGCGTGCATTTCAACATCCGCCTGGAAGAAGATCGGCAGTGCATCCTGGTCTTGATGGCGCACGGCCGACGGCCGCAAGGAGTTGATCGCCGTGGTCGATGGCTTTCGCGAGAGCGAACAATCGTGGAAGGGGCTGCTCTTGGATGTGAAGTCGCGCGGCCTGGTCGTCGATCCGAAGCTGGCCACGGGCGATGGAGCCCTCGGTTTCTGGAAGGCACTTCGGCAGGTCTACCCGCAGACGCGCGAGCAACGCTGCTGGGTCCACAAGACGGCCAACGTGCTCGACAACCTGCCCAAGCGGTTGCAGCCCGAGGCCAAGGAGAAAATTCACGACATCTGGATGGCTGCGACGAAAGCTGACGCCGGCAAGGCGTTCGACTTATTCGTGGCCACCTACGAGGCCAAGTACCCCAAGGCGACCGAATGCTTGTCGAAGGATCGCGATGTGCTGCTCTCGTTCTACGACTTCCCGGCCGAACACTGGATCCACTTGCGGACGACCAACCCGATTGAGAGCACGTTCGCCACGGTGCGCCTGCGGCATCGGCGCACCAAGGGCAATGGCTCACGCACGGCCTGCCTGACCATGGTCTTCAAGCTGATGCAGTCCGCGTCCAAGAGATGGCGGCTGCTAAACGGTTCGCAGCTCATGCCCGAAGTGATCGCCGGATTCAATTCATCGATGGAATCAAACCCCAAATAACCGCCGCCTGAAAGAACTTCCCATCCACAACTTATTGCAATATCTCCGGCCATAAAAGAGAGCCTCGTTTATCCGGAACGTAATTCTATGCCTCGCGAGACGCGAGACCGCCCGAGTTTTGGCGTACTCCAAGCTCGATAGTGCCACTTTTCGCGGTCCGTGCTATAATTAGTCAGCGGCCGGTCCAGGTCCAGGAAGTCGGACGGCCGTCACCCGGGGGCGGAGAGGGGGCGATGCCCAGGTCCCCTGCTTTCGGCTACCCGGGGCGGAGTTCGGATGTGCACGCCAGTGTCCATCTGTACTCGACGGCCCATTCCACGTGATCGCATTGATAGCCGGGATGGCCTTTCATCTCGACGTCGACGTGCGTGTTCAACGGCTCGATGCAGAGATTGACCTTGCGTTTCTCAGCGAGCGGCAAGATTTTTTTCAAGCCCGCGATGGTGTTATTCATCCCTTCTTCATCGCTTAGCCCCTCCGCATGCCGGAAAAGTGATGACGCTGGGAAAGCCGGCGTCGGCCGTGGCATTGATCGCGGCGGTGAGCTTCTCGAGGCACTCGGCGTGATACTCGGTATGGTTCAGCCCACGCACAAAGCCGTGGCTGGGGGTCATGGCGCAAACGAGGCCGTACTTTTTCAAGACGTGCCAATCCTCGCGCGACGATCTCGACTGACTGCAAGCCCAGCGCCGCCGCAGCCCGAGCCAAGTCTCCGAGCGGCATGGGGTTAAAGCACCACTGCACGACCGATTGCTTGATGCGACCGTTTTCGATCTTCCAGCTCGGATCATCCTTGGCGGCGGCGACGGGGGCATGCGATTCGGCGGCCAATGCCGCGACGGCCACGCCCGACGCCGCCGACATCGATAGCCAGGCCGCTGCGACACCCCCCCGGCCCCCTGCGGGTCCAATGCTGCTTCGACTTTCTGCACGTGCGCGTGGTCGGCCATAGGTTCTGCTCCCGAAGTGACAGGCGAAAACGCGAGGCTCCGCTCGCACCGCTGATAATCATAACGACCTCGCGTCTCAGCGCAGCGCGCTCGCGACAGGCTGCAACTATGCCCGGACTTTTGCCAGCCTGGCCGAGATGTTTGAGAGCATCAGTCAGAGGCAATCAAGGCGTTACTGGACATCGTGCTCGCGGCAACTCAAAATCGTTGACGACCGGGATCTGGATCTTTTCGGTCGGCAAAGTTTCATTGTGGTAATCGGTCTTAGAGGCGGAACTCGTAGGGGCAGGCCATGGCGAAAGTTTTTCTTTGCCGTCGCTGTTCGCGCGAATATCGCGTCCAGCCTGACGCGGCATACGCGTCGATCGAGTGCCCTAAATGCTGATTTGCGCCGAGGCGCAGGTTGGTGAGAAGCTGGTCGCCGGTTTCACGGCGAATGTGCAGCCGCCGCAAACATCGCGACTCTATCGGCTAGGGATCGTGCTCGTTACGGTCTTGATGGTCCTGCTGCCGGTCGTCTATGTGCGCTCGTGGCGACCGTGATGTTTCTGCTGTACATGCACGCCACGCACTGGGGGGTGCAGTTGTTCACCGCGACGTCGGGTAAGAACGACCACCTGAAATTGATCATCTTCGGCTACTTCGCACCCTTGATTGCGGGCGGTGTGCTGCTGCTCTTTATGCTCAAGCCGCTGCTGGCCCCTCGCTCTAAGGAAGAGACGTCGCGCCGGCTCGAAAAAGAAGATGATCCTGTCCTGTTCGATTTTGTGTCGCGCTTATGCGAAGTGGTCGGGGCGCCTGTGCCTGCTGAGATCCGGCTCGACGGCCGGGTGAATGCCTCGGCCGGCTTCCGTAATGGACGGATGGCCATATTTAGTAGGCAACTTGTGCTGACGATTGGGGGTGCCGCTGGTCGCGGGGTTGACGTTGCGACAATTCACTGGCGTTCTGTGCGCACGAGTTCGGCCATTTCACTCAAGGATCGGGGATGCGGTTGACCTACGTCGTCCGTAGCGTGCAAGCATGGTTTGCACGCGTTGTTTACGAGCGCGATGCCTGGGGATGAGCGACTCGTTCGGTGGAGCAACCTGCCGCTTCGCGAGGTGCAGGGCGTCTTCTGGATGACGCAATTCTGCGTGTGGCTTGGGCGGCGCGTGTTGTGGGTCCTGATGTATGCCGGCCACGCCGTGAGCTGCTTCATGCTGCGGCAAATGGAATTCGACGCCGATCGTTGCGAGGCGCGCGTGGCCGGCAGCGAAAACCGTGGCGACGGCCGAGCGGTTGCAGATTTTGAATGTCGCCTGGCAGGGAGCCATGGCCCATACCCGGCACTTGCTGCCGACGGACACCTGGCCGACGATATCTGTGAATTGCTGCTGGCTAACGTCCGCCAGATTCCGGCCGAGGCGAGCGAGGCGTTGCGCACTGCGATCGCCGCGGAAAAAACGCGCCGGTTCCACACTCATCCCTGCGATGCCGAAAAGCGGATTGCAAGGCACGGGCCGAAAACACCGAAGGAGTGTTTCGCATCGACGGGCCAACGACCGTGCTCTTCGAATGTTTTCCGAAGCTCTTGCGCGAGGCCAGCACGGCCTTTACCAAGATTCGCTGGGGGCCAACTTCGCATCAGCACGCTTGGTACCAACGGCCACGGCCCTGTTGCGTCAAAACACCGAACGCCAAGAAGCCGAGATCCGCGATCGCTTTTTCGGCGGTGTCTAGAACGCGCTGTGCCGCTCGAGCGTCACACCGGCGGCCAGGACCGCGCCCTATGATCTCGGCGTCCTCTTGCGCGGGGATCTGGAAGAAATCTAAGTCACCGCGATCGAGCAGGGAATGCCGGCCTATCGGAAAATCTCGAACGGTACGTCGCGGCCGATGTGTGGCAAGTGCGATCGGAACAGGCCGCGGCATCATCGACGGCGGCCTGAACGTCAAGCCGGCCGATTTTCAAATTGACCGGTCAGACGCCAAGGCCGCCGTCGCCGTCGCCAGACCGCATTCGCCGAACAGCAGAAGCTGTCGCCGTGACCTCAGCCCCGTCGAGCGCCGCGGCGTCGAGCGCAAACTGTCGCTGGCTCTCAGTTTGCTCCGAGCCCCCGCGATCGCCAGTCGGTTGCCGGAATTGGCAGCGCGAGAGGGCGAGCTAGATCAATTATGCCGACGTCGTGCAGAGTTTGCAGAAAGCCTGGCCGGCAGTACTAACTGCAAATTCGCATGCGCGCCTGACCGTGCTCATTCACAATCTCAAGAAGAATTCGCAGAACAACAAATTCCGAAAGACGCTGAAAACGGTTCAAGGACAATGTCGCGAGCCAGGTCATCGGGTTGCATGAAAGGCTGTCACGAACTCCCTATCCTTTCGAGCACGCTGTCGAGAACGCGACAGTCGCGAATTTGCACTCGAGAAGCTCCCCAAGGCGACGATTTGGGTGAGGTCTACGTAGCCAGCGACACATTCCTCAAGCAACTGAACCTGTTGGCGGCGCGTGTCGCGGGGAGTTTGGCGTCGATGGCCACGCCCGTCGAAGAGATGATCAGCGGCTCTTGGGCGAGCCGCATCGAAAGCCGCCGCCGCGGCCCGCTCGCAACCTTCGTAGGCACGTCGGCCGTTCGCGACGAGCGTTCTGCGACCTGCTACAGATCTTTGCGGAAGATGCGTATAGCGCTCGGAATTTTTCCGCCGACGTCGAGATCGAATTGATTGATGTCGCGGTTGTCTTCCAGGTTCCAGCCCAGTTCGAGGAACGACGATCGCTTTTTCGGGGTCTTGCGCAGCACGCGGTTGCAGTAGTCGAACGCGACCAGCGGCAAGCCGATCTTGCGATATTGCTCCTTGAAGCCGAACACCGCGCCGTGCCAGCCATGCTTGCGGCGGCCGAACAGGAGAAACTTCAGCAGACCGACCGGCCCGATGCGGCCGTTGAACAACTTCAGGATCGGGTTGATATCCGGCAGTATCACGACCAGCCCGGCCGGATCGTCTCCATGATAAATGAAGAAGACGAGATCCAGATCGGCGAAACGCAGCATGCTGCGCCCGATCTCGTCGATCTCTCCGTCGGACATGGGGACGAAGCCCCAGCTGCGCTCCCACGAGGCGTGATAGATATCCTTGATGAGCGCCATTTCGGCAGCGAAGTTGCGCCTGTCGGCGCAGCGCATCGAAATGTTGTTCCGCTTGACGATGACCTTGGCCAGGCGTTCGGTTCGTTCGGCGGGAAAATCTTCCGGGCCAACGTAGAACGCCAGCAGGTCCTTCTCTTTTTGAAAGCCCGCGGCTTCGGCCAGCTCGACATAGTACGGCAGATTCCAGGGCATCATCACCGACGGGCGGATGCTCGAACCCATCGATCAACATGCCGATCTCGTAGTTCGTCGAAGGATTAAGCGGCCCGCGCACGAAGGCCATGCCATTATGCGGCGTAATTCGTCGCCGCGGCGTCGCTGGCGTCCCTGTCTCCAAAATCTGCAACCCTCCTGAAACTCCAGCGAAGCCGCATCTGGGCCGCCGCCGGGCCGGTTATCACGATCTGCACTGTTTTTCGAGCGCCTTCCGGCGCCGCGAAGAAAAGGCTTTCCTCTATTTTCGGGGCGAAATTCGAGGCTTCGAAGAGCAGCAGCGCGCCGCTCGGCAAGGTCAACTCCACCTTGCGTTCGTCGGCGTGCATTTGAACGCGGACACCGGGATGCAAATGAAAGCGCAACACGAACTGCAGCGGCGTGGCTTGGGCGACGACATCGGACGCCACAACCAGGCGCTCCTGGCCAATAAACCTCACGCCGTCGTTGGTCAGCGCCAGGGTGCGTTCGTGGATGAGACCAAAGCGCCGCGCATAACCGTCATGCGCGAGTTCGATCACCTGCCCGGATTTTGTCTGGCGACGCTCCATGCGCACATTCCTGGGGCCATCGACAATCAGCCCCGGGTGACGCTTGCTTGAGACCGGCGCTATCTCACAGGAGGATTGATCGTCGATCGCCAGCGTGGAATGCGCCGCGGTGGCGCGCGCAATTTCGCGCAGCGCCTCTTGTTGCGCCGACGGAGCGCCACAGTTGACGACAACGCGGTCTCGCCCGAGAGAAAATTCGAACGACAGCGCGCCGGCATGCGCGGCGCGCGAGAACTCTTGGGGCGGCGGCGCGCCAGCGTCTATTATCGCGAGGGCTCCATTCGTCACCATGCGTTGATAGCCGGACTGCGGCGCGCTGAGGGGGGGATCGCGCGGCGGCTCGTGCATGAAGACCGTCGCCAGTTTGCCTGGCGCCGTGGCGTCCATCCCGTTGAACAAAGCGAGCGCGCCGTCGCCATGTTGCAACAGACGCAGCATGGGGATCATACGCTCAATGGCGCCAAACAGCGCCTGCGGCGGGTTCACGCCGCGCGCCGCATAGAGCTGCCACAGCGGCAGGAAATCCAGCAGCAGCTCCAGAATCGTCTTGGGGTTTCGCCCGATATGACCGCCATCGCGCAGAATTTGGCGCTCCAGTTCCTGAATGAAAAGCTTCGTCGCCTGCGACTGCATTTCGCTGTCCGCGTCCGCGCAGATTCCGAACTCCAGAAGCGCCAGGGCGCAAAGCAGGCGGTCGGCCGCGCGCGCGTGGCGGCGTCCTAGCGCCAGCGACAGGGATCCCGCTCCCTCCGCGAGAGCGCGCATGAAGCCGTCGTAAAATTCCGCCTCGGCGCCGTCCAGCAGCATGGGAGAATGCGCCAGAAAGGACAACATGCGGCGAGCAGCCACCACAGGCTCCACCGCCGGGTCCTCGGCAGGCAGGCCGCGCAATTCGATGAATTCGCCGACCAGCGCTCGAGCGTTCTCGCGCGCCAGCGGAGTGTCGGCTACGCGCAAATGCCGCAGCCACGAAAATCCGCCAAGCGAGCGGCGCCAGCCGACAGATGGCGGCTCCACGCTGAATGGCGACCGTCCGCGCACATTCAATATCTTGCCGTCGAAGGAAAAATAGCCGGCGTAAATTTCGTCGGCGACCGTGGCGTCGGCGGTGCGGATATCCTGCGGCGCGATGCGAAGACGTTCTGGCGCACGGAACCGGATCGCGCGCCAGGCTTGATAAGGCGCGACGACGCGTCCGACCGCGAATTCCGCAGCCTGCGCCGCCAGCCGCAGAAGCCTGTCCAGCCGCTCTCGCATATCCACCACCAGCAACAACTTTCCAGCGCACAAACACAAAACGGAGGCGATCAGTCGACCCCCCGTCGAGGAGTATAGCGGATTTGTCTCATCCTCCGGCGCACAGTCATCAATATGATTTTATTGTATTTTCCTTTGCCGGAAAGACATGGCTTTGCCAAATTGCACGAAAATGGCAAGGTTTTCGACGAATTGGGAGAACGATAAATGCCGCTCTACAAGATCGACGGAATTGCCCCGCGCCTGCCAGACGCCGGGCGCTACTGGATAGCGCCGAACGCTACTGTGATCGGTCGGGTGGCGCTGGAGGAAGACGCAAATGTCTGGTTCGGCTGCGTGCTTCGCGGCGACAACGAGTGGATCACCGTTGGCGCGCGCACGAATATTCAGGAGAGCAGCATCCTGCATACGGACATGGGTTATCCGCTCGATATCGGCGCCGACTGCACGATCGGCCACGGGGTGATTCTGCATGGCTGCGCCATCGGGGACAACACCCTGATTGGCATGGGCGCGACCATTTTGAATGGCGCCAGGATCGGCAAGAACTGCCTTGTCGGCGCCAATGCGCTCGTCACGGAAAACAAGGTCTTTCCCGACAACTCGCTGATCGTGGGATCGCCCGCCAAGGCGATCCGCGCGCTTGGAGACGATGCGGCGGCGCGAAACCTGGAATTGGCGAAACATTATGTCGAAAACGCCCGACGCTACATGGAAGGCCTGGAGTTGATCCCCCAATAACAAACCGGCGGCGCCAAAAGCGCCGCCGGGGGTTCGAAAATTCAGCTTCAGGCCTTACTTCGACACGTAGAGCGGTTCGCTGGTCGGAACTCCAATAGACACCCACACATTCTGATTGGCCTCGGACTGGCGCTTGACGAAGCGATAGGGAGCCTTGGTCCAAGACTTAACTTCATTGCTCAGATTGTCGAGCACGAACTCGCCGCGATTGGTCTTGATCGTAAGGATCGCATGGCCATCGCCATTGCCTTCCTTGACGACCGTCATCAGCAACGCCTGACGGGGAAAGCCTTCTTCGATCAGCATGCGGCGCTTCAGGAGAGCATAATCCTCGCAATCGCCCTTGCCGTCGGTGGGATAATCCCATTGATCGACGACGCCCCAATGATCCATGTCGGAGACAGGTTCGATGTTCTTGTTCACCCAGGCGTTGATGCGCTGAATCTTGCGCATCACGGCGGGAGTGAGGTCGATCGGCTGCGCCGCACGGTCATCGTCCTGACATTCGCCGCGATAACGGGCGCAAAAATCCACCCAGCCATAAGGCACGCTGGTTTCCGAGCCGACAGAGGCGTAGGTGGCGAAATCGGGACCGGCGACGCTCGGCGCTTCGACTGCGAAAAAGACCGCCGTCGCAATCGCGATGGCCAGAGCCGCTTTGGTGATGATGCCGAACATTCTCGTCTCCATTTGATGAAACGAGAATAGGTCCGTCGATTTGCTATCACGCAAAGTAATTCATGCGCATTTGAGCCAAATACGTTTAGATTTTGAAGGAACATTAGTAAGTATAATTTTTTCCGACCAAAATGCGTAAAATTGCGTTCAAATGCATAAATGCATGATATATATATGTTTTATTGAGACCATAAACACCCTGAAGCGCCTTAGTAAAGACCTGCTAACCTACTCGCCTGGATCAAAGCTTAACGGGGACTGGCGATAGTAGTTAATTACGCCGATCGCCGCTCAATCGCGCGCCGAGTTTCTTGGCAACGGGTCGCCCGCTTGTGACGTTCGGACCGCAATCCGATTATTTGTGTTTGCGAAGGGCGACTGGCGCGAAGGAGTTGTGGTAATCATCATGGCAGTGATAGCGAGCGCAAAATGATTCAAAGAAGCAGACACAAGACCAGTTCCTTCATCCCTCTGTGCGGCGGGACTTTTCTCTCGATACCCAGGATCGCCCTATACGCTGGCTTTTTGGTCTGCGGAGCATCGGTCCCAGCGGCGCAGGCTCAAAATCACCTGAACGCGCCAGTCGCCACGCAGAGCGCGGACGCCCCGGCCCATCAACCCGAGGCCGCGACCGGAAAGGCGCGAGAGCCTGCGGCGCGAATTTCCAAATTCGAAGCGAGGCGTTTCAGACATGCCTGTCAGGAAAGGGCAAACGAACACGGTTTGAAGGGATCCGAGCGAGAGGGCTTTTTGACGCGCTGCTTCTTTGGCCGCCGCGCCCAAAGGGGCGCCCGGAAAGAATGCACAAAGCAAGGCGCCGCAAAGAATCTCGACAAGGCGGCCTTGCATGAGTTCGTTCGCGAATGCCTCAAGGAGCAGCAGCCGCGCGGGCATTAAGGCGAAAAGGGCTGGAGGCGCTCAAGCTAAAGCGGCGCCGTGCATGAAACTCACCAGAATTTCTGCACTTCAAACGACCGGTTAAAGGAAAGACCAGCCGTGAACTGGTCGCGCGAGCCGATCAAATTGGGAATTGGACTTGCGCCGACGCTGCCAGTGAGCCGCTGCAAGCCGCCAAAAACGGTGGCGTTGAAATTTGGAGTGATGTCGTAACGAATGGTCGCCAATCCGCCTGCGGCGGTGAAGCCGCCCTGCGCCTGATAGGGCTGCAGCCGCCCGTTCAGTTCAGCTTCGCCGGGTGACACCGAGAAATAGGAATTGGCGTAAGCGTTGTTGCCGAAGTTCAGGCGCGGACCAAGCGACAGGGTAAAAGCGCTGGCTTTGTTGTAAAAATCGGCGCCCAGAGCCGCCACGAAACCTTCGTGACCGTCAATGCCCTGCCGCAACTCGGCGCGGGTGCGGAAATGGTCCAGCGTCGAATATTCCGCGAAACCGCCGATTTCATGGGTTAACCCGACCTGATGCACGCCATAAAGACCGTCCCGGTTGCCGCGACGGAACACGAAGTTGGCGACCGGCCCCATGCGTATGCCGTCTTTATCGACAAGAGGAATTCCAAAGCCCTCGTCGGGCGTCGAAAACCGCTCGGGCTCGTCCGCCTTGCGGAAGCCGATAGTGGGAAAGGGGTAAGGGCGCAAAAGCGCCGATCCGGGAAAGCTTGGCGCAACGGCTCCCATCGCGCCGAGCGTGACGATATAGAACTCACTATCCTTCCGCGGGGCGCCGACCGACGCAGCGGGCTGTTCGTCGGCAGCATGCGCCGCCGATGCGAATATCCCTGCAGCCGCCGCTAGCAAGATAAAAATCCTTGGTGCCATCCCTGGAGCTTAACCTTTCGAGAATTATTAGGATAATGGAAATTACCAAATTGAACGGCTCCTGACCACCCCTTGGGCATTTTGCGCAATGAGGCACAAAATGCAGGGGTTAACGCTTGTAGATGGGGCGACCATGCTCAAGGAACGGCTGACGGCTTTCAGCGATGGCGTCATCGCCATCATCATCACGATCATGGTGCTGGAGCTGAAAGCGCCTCACGGCTCCGACTGGATGGCGCTGCTGCCGCTCGCGCCGACCTTCATCGCCTATGGGCTGAGCTTCGCCTATATCGCCATCTACTGGAACAACCACCACCATTTGCTGCAAGCGACCCATCGCGTCAACGGCGCGATTCTATGGGCCAATACGCATCTGCTGTTCTGGTTGTCGCTGGTGCCTTTTTCCACCGCCTGGCTCAGTGAAACGCATTTCGCCGAAGCGCCGGCGGCTCTTTACGGGATCACACTGCTTCTTCCGGCCATCGCCTATTTCATATTGTCGCGGACGTTGATCAGATCTGGAGCGCTCGATCAAAATGTCGCGGACGCCATCGGCGCCGACATGAAAGGCAAAATCTCGCTCGCGTTCTATTGCTGCGGCGTTCTCGTCGCTTTCGTGCAGCCCTATGCGGCGATGGCGCTCTATGCGGTAGTCGCGATGATCTGGCTGGTTCCGGACCGCCGCATCGAGAGCCAGATCGACGCTGGCGCCGAAAACGAGAGAATTCAGCCGTAAAGCCAGCCGTTGCGCGCCAGCATCGCCTGCCCGCCGAGGGCCTTGATCGCCAGATCCCGCGCCTGCGCGATCGGGAAGCCGGCGTGGAAAAAATCCCCCTGCCGCCGGGACTGACGCTGCACTTTGGTCGCACGAGACATGCGGGCGGCCTCATAGTTCTTGAACGCCTCCGCCGACGCCGCGCCCTGCGCAAGCGCGCGGCCGAGCGCCTCGGCGTCCTCTATGGCCTGAGCCGCGCCCTGCGCCAGAAACGGCAGCATCGGATGCGCCGCGTCGCCGAGCAGCGTAACCGCCCCATGGCTCCAGTGAGCCAGCGCCGGGCGACCAAAAAGCGGCCAGCGCCGCCAGGAATCTCCCGCCGCGACAAGCGCCCGCAGCCCCGCGCCGCAACTGCCGAACCCCGCGCGACCCAGCAGCGCGGCGCCATCCAGAAACTGCGGCTGGCCGGCAGGCTCTTGCCGTCCGCCGTCCTCGATGATGACAACGGCGCTGATGATCGAGGCGTCTCGAAGCGGGTAATGGACGACATGAGCGCCCTTCCCCAGCCAGAGCTGCGTCTCGCGCACGCGCAGATGGCTGGGCGCGGCCTCCGCCGGCAGGATGGCGCGCCAGGCGGTGTGGCCGGAATAGGCGGGCGCGTCCTTCGCGTCCTTGGTGAGAAAAGAACGCACGGAGGAGCGGACGCCATCCGCCCCCACCAGTGCGCTCGCCTCAAAATCCTCGGCGCCCCGCGCGCCATGCACGCGCAAATGGACGGAGCCGCCCTCTTCCTCGAAATCGCCGACGCGCGCGTCGGTACGGATGCTTATCGCACCGTTCGCGCGTGCGGCTTCGAGCAGGAGTTGCTGGAGATCGGCGCGGTGGAAGAGCCGGAAAGGCGCGCCCCAACGCTCGCGAGCGCCAGCCAATGGCAGGCGGGAGAGCAGCCGGCCGTCCCCGGCACGGCGAATATTTATGGCGTCGGGACGCAGCGACGCTGCGTCGAGCGCCTCGCCAAGCCCTAGTCCCTGGAGAATCCGTCCGGCGTTGGGAGCGATCTGAAGACCCGCGCCGACCTCCTCGATGGCGGGAGCGCGCTCAAGCACGGCGACCCGCCTGCCCGCGCGCGCAATGCACAGCGCCGCCGTCAGGCCGCCAATTCCGGCGCCCGCGACGACGACAGGCGGCTTGTCGCTACCTTCAGGCAGCGGAGGCGGTCGGCTCATAGACGCATTCGGCCGGATCGGCGCCGCCGTGCAACGAGGCGTCATAGACGTAAAGCGTCGAGCAATAGGGGCAGATCGCCTCGCTGGAGGCGCCCATGTCGAGGAAGACATGCGGATGGTCGAAAGGCGGCAGCGCCCCCACGCACATGAATTCCTTGGCCCCGACGCGGACCTGCTTGGCGCCGGGCTGATTGTGATAATGGGGCGTGGAATGGTCGGACATGGCTCGCTTGTCTCGGTCTGGGGCCGCTGGGGCCAGGAAGCCTATGCGAGAGGGTATATTGCAGCGCGGGCGCGATGGATAGGGGGAAGAGAGGTCCGACGCGCCCGTTAAATAGAAAACGGCGCCGGACCAGAAGCCCAGCGCCGCATAGCATGAGAACGAAGTCGCGTCTAAAGGTCCGCCCCGCGCCTTACATCACATGGCTGAACACGAAATAGAGCGAGCCCGAGATCAAGATGGCGCAAGGAAGCGTAAGCACCCAGGCCATCAGCAGCTTCTGCAGCGTCGCGAGTTGCACGCCGGAGCCGTTCGCGGCCATCGTTCCAGCAACGCCCGAGGACAGCACATGCGTCGTCGAGACCGGCAGGCCGAAGCTGTCGGCGGCGCCGATCGTGGCCATGGCGACCAGTTCGGCCGCCGCGCCCTGGCCATAGGTGAGATGCTGCTTGCCGATCTTCTCGCCGACCGTGACGACAATGCGCTTCCAGCCGATCATCGTGCCAAGACCCAGCGCCAGAGCCACGGAAACCTTCACCCAGGTCGGGATGAATTTGGTCGCCTTGTCGATGGCGGACTTGTAGGTCGAAAGCGTCTCCTTGTCGGTGGCGGAGAGCTGCGCCGCATTGTCCTTGGCGAGGAAGCGCAGCGCCTCCGAGGCGAGATAGATGTCGTTACGGGTGTTGCCCACCGTCGCGAGGGGGATTTTGGAAATCGCGCCGTAATTCTGGATCTGGCCAGAGATGTCCCGGATCAGCGCGGCGAGCGAGGGATAGGTTCCTTCGTTCAGTTCGTGCTTGGCGACGTAATTGGTCACGGCCGGACGCGGATCGCCGATCACCTGATAGCCGGCCGCCTTGGCTTCCACGACCTTCGAGGCCGCCGCCGAAGCCTTGGCGAACTCCGCGATGTGACTGGGGGGCAGCGCGCGGTTGAGCGCATAGGCGGTGGGCACGGTGCCGATCAGGATCAGCATGATGAGGCCCATGCCCTTCTGGCCGTCATTGGAGCCATGCGCGAAGGAGACGCCGGTGCAGGTCAGGATCAGTAGGCCGCGAATCCACCACGGCGGCGGCGTCTGGCCCTTGGGCTCGGCGTAAAGCTCGGGCTTGCGCACGACGAATTTCAGCAGCAGCAGCAGGAGCGCCGCGAAAACGAAGCCGACTAGCGGCGAGAGCAGCAGCGAATAGCCGATCTCGGTCGCCTTGCCCCAGTCGACGCCTGAGGTGCCGTCACGGCCGCGCATCAGCGCGTTGGCGATGCCGACGCCGATGATGGAGCCGATCAGCGTATGCGAGCTGGAAGCAGGCAGGCCCAGCCACCATGTGCCGAGATTCCAGATGATCGCGGCGAACAGCAAGGCGAAGACCATCGCAAAGCCCGCGCTCGATCCCACCTGCAGGATCAGTTCGACCGGGAGCAACGAGACGATGCCGAAGGCGACCGCCCCGGTCGACACGAGAACGCCGAGGAAGTTGAAAACGCCCGACCACACGACCGCGACATTCGCGGGCAGCGCGTGAGTGTAGATGACGGTCGCGACGGCGTTGGCCGTGTCGTGGAATCCGTTCACGAATTCGAAGCCGAGCGCGACCAGCAGCGCCACGCCGAGCAGGATGAAAGGCAAAATGCTGGTGACCGGAGCGCCTGTTTCCTGCAAGTCGCGATAAATGCTCCAGGCCGTGTAGGAAAGGCCCAGGGCAGTTATGCCCATGAATATCAACACGCCCTGAATGGTCGTGGGCTGATCGAGCTTGGGCTTGGGATCATGCGAACCGGCGTCTGCACGCAAATCCGCGCCGGAAGTGAGCGACGTCATCGGGAACTCCTTATTGGGGCTCCCGTTGCCTAGCCGACCCTCACGACAGCTCCATGACAATTGGATGACAGCGCCAATATGACGGGATTTCCCGGATCAGGGCTGGTGTCACCCGACGCGCCTGACAAACTCCGATATCCGCGAGATTGTTGGCTGATCGAGCAGCAAAGGCGCGTGAGCCTGCCCCATGACGATATGCTGCTCCATCGCGGGCGCGCGCTCTGCCATCCTCGCCAGAATATCCGGTGTCAAAAGCTCGGAGTTCTCGCCCCGCAGCGTCAGCGCCGGGCCGCGGGCAAGCGCTTCGAAACCATCCCAGAAATCATAAGGCTCCATATCGGGACTTACGTCGTCGAGCGTATGCGCGAGCGCGGGATCGTAGCGCAGCTCCACCCTTCCCTCGCGCATCACGAAAGTATGCCGCGCGTAGGCCTCCCACTCCTGCGGGCTGACCGAGGAAAAACGCTCGCCCGCCGTAAGCCTCATCAGACCGACCGCGTCGCTCATCTTGGAGAGCGGAGGCAGCTTGCCGACATAGCGCTTTATGTCCAGCAGACCGGAAAGGTTGAGCGACGGTCCAATGTCATTGAGCACGGCCGCGCGCACGAGTCCCGGATGCGCCAGGGCCATTCGCATTGTATGCAATCCGCCGCGAGACGTGCCGACGAACACCGCGTTCGTTACGCCGTTTTCGGCGAGACACCGCATGATGTCGCCTTCCTCGACGTCGAGATCGTAATGCGTCCAGTCCTTGTCCCACTCCGACAATCCGCGCCCGCGATAATCGGCGCGCCAGCACCATGCGTCCTTGCTCGCAAAGCGCGCGCGCCAGAAGCTCGAAGTCATCCGCCGGACGGGTGAGGCCCGGAATGCAGACGACTGGGCTCAGCCCCCTGTCCTCGCCGCGCCAGAGGAAATAATGCAACCGCAGACCATCGGCGGAATGATAAAAACGGCTGGAGGGCTAAATCATTGGTCATGTCTTTCAGCGGCGCTCATCGCGCGGGAACGGGACAGGAGAGGTCGCCTTCCTCGCAATGCAGGTAATTCCGCAATTGCTTCGTGCGCTCTCGTGTCAAGGTTTCGAGACAGATCGCATGAATCATCGGATAGATCGAGCCGCCGGAAACGCCTGAACTCGAAAAGGCGCATTCCGAATCGCGAAAGGCGAGCCAGCTTTTTGCGCTTTTGCCAGAAGGCCAGCAGCGTCTCCTCGATCCTTGAGCCGCAGTAGAACCTCCTTATAGGCCTTGTTTAGCGCCTCGTCGGTTTTCTCGTAAGACGCCGCCGCGCATTGATTGAGCCCCGTCCGCGTCTGATCCTTGCAATCCATCGCGTGACCTGCGGCGCAACTGACGATGAGGACAGAAATGATCATCGCGGCGCGCATGGCCATGCACTCCAGTTGAAATATTCGGCACGGACGCCGGGCCGCGCCGACTGGAAGCGCCAGTACAGCATCTTGGCGCTCGAATGACGATTGCCCGTCCGGATCGGCGCCCGCTTCGGCCGCCGGCGGATGCGCTGGCTTGATATAGCGCAACAGCCAGCCCACTTGCGCGCGCCGCCCGGAACCTCCGCGTCTTGACTTCCCGGTTTGATGCGGCCAGTTTCCGCGCGCTCGCGGCGGCTCAAAAAACAACAACGGGAAAGCTTTTAATTTCATGCGCGCTTATCTCGACTTCGAAAAGCCGGTCGCCGAACTCGAAACAAAGGTCGAGGAACTGCGCCTTTTGGCGAGCCAGGGAGACGCGGTCTCCATCGCCGACGAGCTGAACAAGCTGGAGGCCAAGGCGGCCAAGGCTCTTGCCGATCTCTACGCCACGCTCACGCCCTGGCAGAAGATTCAGGTGGCGCGGCATCAGGAGCGCCCGCATTTCTCCGACTACGCGCGCCAGCTCCTGACCGATTTCACGCCGCTTGCCGGAGACCGCGCCTTTGGCGAGGACCTAGCCATCGTCGGCGGCTTCGGACGCTTCAAAGGTCAGCCGATCTGCGTCATGGGCCAGGAAAAAGGCTCGGACACGCAGAGTCGCCTGCGCCATAATTTCGGCATGGCCCGCCCCGAGGGCTACCGCAAGGCGGCGCGACTGATGGAGCTGGCCGACCGTTTCGGCCTTCCCGTCGTCTCGCTGGTCGACACCGCCGGGGCCTTTCCGGGTATTGACGCGGAGGAACGCGGTCAGGCCGAGGCGATCGCACGATCAACCGACGTTTCCCTCTCGCTGGGCGTCCCGAATGTCGCGGTGGTGGTCGGCGAAGGCGGCTCCGGCGGCGCCATCGCCATAGCGGCCTGCAACAAGGTGCTGATGCTGGAGCACGCCGTCTACACCGTGGCCTCGCCGGAGGCTTCGGCCTCGATCCTGTGGCGCGACGCCAGCAAGGCGCAGGAGGCGGCGACCAGCATGAAGATCACGGCGCAGGACCTGCTCAAATTCGGGATCATCGACGTGATCGTGGCGGAGCCGGCCGGCGGCGCGCATCGCGATCCCAAGGCCGCCATCGCGGCGGTCGGCGAGGCGATCAACCACGAATTGTCGAGCCTCGGCACCTTCACCCGCGACCAGATCATCAATTTCCGCGCGGACAAATTCATGGCGATCGGCCGAAAAATATAGCAGTTTTTTGACGGCGCGGCGTTGCCCCGCCGCCGGACTGCGCCAGAACAACTCGGAAAAACAGAGGACAGCGCCCTTCGGAAGGGATTAGAGAGCGCTCGCGGACGCGGCGATTAGCCGCCAGCGTCGGACACGATGTTGTCTAAATCCTTTGGTTACTTTAGCCGAGCAATTTTGGGCATGATGGTGAAGTGCGTGTTACCCTGACTATAGAGATTCACCTGTTTTATCGGCGCGAGGGGTGCGCTGACGAGCGGAGCCGGTATGACTTTGGTCCGTCACTTCAAGATCTTCGCCAGCCTAGGGCTAGTTGCGGCTTTGGCGGGCCTTGCGGGCTGCAATGACAGCAGCTCCCTTTCCCAGCGCGCTTTGGCGCCGATTCCATCGGAGACGGTCGCCCTGATGGAGCAGGCCGGCTCGACCAGGGAAGCGCCCACGCTGATTCGCGCATACAAGAAGGAAGCCGAACTCGAAGTCTGGAAAATGCGTCCCGACGGAAAATACGTGCATGTGAAGACCTATCCAATGTGCCGGTGGTCCGGCCAGCTCGGCCCCAAGACGAGGGAAGGCGACCGGCAGGTTCCCGAGGGCTTTTATTCCGTCGCGCCCGGTCAGTTGAATCCCAATTCGAGCTATTATCTCTCCTTCAACGTAGGCTATCCCAACACCTTCGATCGCGCCTGGGGCCGCACCGGGGGCTTGGTAATGGTGCACGGCGTCTGCTCCTCGATGGGCTGCTTCTCGATGACCGACAGGCAGGTCGCCGAGATTTACGCAATCGTCCGCACCTCGCTGAACAACGGCCAGAACGCGGTCCAGATGCAATCCTATCCGTTTCGCATGACGGCGGAAAATCTGGCCAAGCACCGGCTGGACCCGAATATCGCCTTCTGGAAACAGCTGAAGGAAGGCAATGATCACTTCGAAGTGACGAAACGCGAGCCCGTCGTGGGCGTCTGCGGCAAGCGTTACGTATTCGACGCCGTTCCCGCGAACGGACATCGTCTCGACCCGGAGGCGGCCTGTCCGCCGCTGCAACAGGATCCCCAGATCGCTCAACAGGTCCGCGAGAAAGAAGCGCAGGACAACGCCAAGATCGCCGAACTGTCACAGAGCGTGAAGCCGGTCCGGCTGGTCTATCAGGATGGCGGCCAGCATCCCTCTTTCGCGTCCCGGGTGGCCGAGGTCAGCCGGCCCGAGGCGCTCGTCCCGCCAACGGAAGTTGCGCTTGAGGAAAAGGCGGCCCACACGGCAGGCAAGGCGGCCTCCAAGCTCGCGTCGAAAACCCCGAGCGGGTCGGACGGCGCAGGGGCGACGAAAGCAGCGAGCGCCACGGCAGGCAGCTCAGTCGTGACGGCGACAAGCAAGGACGCCGAAACGCAGCCCGCGCCCGCCGTCGCCGCGCTCGCTGCGGAACCGTCGTCCAGCATGGTCTCCGTTCGCGACTGGCAGAGCCTGCACAAGGACGACTCCGCTACTGGCTCCGTCGGAACGGCCTCCTCCGCCGCCCAGAAGGTCAAGGACGCCGCCAAGAAGGGCGCCTCCATCGGCTCTCTGGAAAAGGCGCTTCGCAACGTCGAGGCCGGCAAATAGCCGGAAAGGCCGCAACGGTCCGGCAATCGACCTAAACCAGCGTAGCAACACTATTTCCCACGTCGAACCTTCCCCGCGATTTCCGACGGCCCAAGCGCGCGTTTGGAGCCGCCGGGCTGTCCCTGTATAGAGAACAGAGCCTTAAGCCGTGCAGCCGCTCCATCGGCCGCGTGGATATGCAGATTTGCGTCTTGGCGTTTTGGGAAGAGCTGGATGCTTGAAAAATTGGTGGGCTTTTGTCTGCGTTGGCCCTGGACTGTCGTCCTTCTTTTTCTCGCCCTGACCGGCGGCGGAGCCTATTTTACCGCGACGCACTTCGCGATCGACACGGACACTGCAAATCTGTTTTCGCCGAATATCCGTTGGCGGCACAATGAGGCTGCGCTCTACAAAGCCTTTCCCCAGCTTGATGACCTGATCGTTGCCGTAATCGACGCGGATACGCCCGAAAAGGCCGAGGACGCCGCCAAACGGCTGACGGACGCGCTTCAGGGCGCGCCGATGATTGAGCGGACGTGGCGGCCCGACGACAATGCATTCTTTCACACCAACGGCCTGCTGTTCCTCAGCCAGGACGAGATTGAACACAATCTTGGCATGCTTGTCGGCCAGCGCGACATATTGCTGCCGCTCGCCGAAGACCCCACGCTGCGTGGACTGACCGCGGCGCTTGTCGCCAATTTCAGGCAGGTCGGGCGAAATGAACGGGGCATGGCGCTGTTCAACGCCGGCGTCGATCAGATTTCGGACGTCCTTGAATCGGTTCTTGCTGGAAGGCCGGCCCGCCTGTCATGGGAAAAGTTGCTTTCTAACGGCAAGCAGGACGCGGTTCAGGCTCCTTCGGCGTCCGACCTGAGACGCATCGTCCTAATCAAGCCGATCATCGATTATTCGGCGTTGCAGCCGGGCGAAGACGCCATCGAACTCGTGCGCAAGACCGCTGCGGAGCTCAACCTCGTCAAGGAACTGGGTGTGACGCTCAGGCTGACCGGTCAGGTTCCTCTCGCCGACGATGAATTCGCGACCATTTCCGAAAACATGGGAAGAAATCTGACGATCACCCTCGGAATCGTCACGCTTATCCTCTTCGCGGCGTTGCGCTCGCCCAAGCTTATTCTCGCAGTGCTGGCCACCCTGCTCGCGGGGCTCGCAATAACTGCTGGGCTCGGCATCGTTCTCATCGGGCGCTTCAATCTGATCTCGGTGGCCTTTGCCGCGCTGTTCATCGGCCTTGGCGTCGACTTCGGCATACAATTCGCCACGCGCTATCGCGAGGAGCGGCACAATGGCGATGATCTCGACAGCGCGCTTCTCGCGGCGACGCGGGGCATCGGCGGCTCGTTGACGCTCGCGGCGGTGTCCTTGCTCGCGGGCTTCTTCTGCTTCTTGCCAACGGACTTTCGCGGCGTTTCGGAGCTTGGGCTGATCGCCGGCTTCGGCATGATCATCGCCTATGTGGCGACGCTCACGTTTTTGCCGGCGCTGATCAAATTGCTGAAGCCGCGAGCCGAGAAATTGCCGATCGAGACGGCTCCTCTCGCGCATATTGATCACTGGATAGCGGGTCATCGGGCGCTGGTGATCATCGCGGCTGGCACTCGTGGCTCTCGCGGGAGCGCCCTATTTGCGGCACCTCCACTTTGACTCCAACCCGATGGACCTGCGCGACCAGCAGGTTGAATCGGTGGCGACCTTCCTTAGTCTCTCGATGGATCCGAAGACCGCGCCCAATACGATCGAAATTCTTACGCCCTCTCTGGACGCCGCCCGCGACCTCGCGGCGAAGTTGAGAGAGCTGCCTGAAGTCGATCACGTCAACACGATCGACACGCTGCTGCCGACCGACCAGGACGAAAAGCTCCAGGTGATCGAAGATGCGACGGAGCAGTTGCGCGGCGTCCTGAAGCCGAAGGCGAAGGCCGCGCCCTCCGACGCCGACACGGCAAGAATACTGGCTCTGGCCGCCAAGACGCTGCGTCAGATAGCCGGACGCAGCATGACCCTGCCCGTGGCCCGCTTCGCCGACGCGCTTGACGCGCTCGCCAAATCCGCAGCCCAAACACGCGACGCGGCGCAGGTCGCCGTGTTCGCGGGTTTTGACCAAATGCTTGGCGCAGTTCGGCAGGCGCTTGAAGCCAAGCGCGTGACGCCCGAAAACCTGCCGTCCGAGCTCGCCCGCGACTGGATTTCGCCTTCCGGCCAATTTCGCGTCGAAGCATCGCCCAAAGGGGACGGCAATGATCCCGCAATCATGAAGGCGTTCGCCGACGCCGCGCGAAAGATCGCGCCCGACGCCAGCGGCCCGCCTGTCGTCGTGGCGGAGGCCGGCAAGACCATCGTTCGGGCGTTCATGCTTGCTGGCCTTTACGCCTTCATAGCCATATTCCTGATTCTGGTCGTCGCCCTGCGCAAGGCGACCGATGTCGCCTTGACGCTCGGACCACTGCTGCTCGCTGGCGTGGTGAGCCTGGAGGCAGCGGATTTTTTGGGCTTGTCGTTGAATTTCGCCAACATCATCGCCCTGCCGCTGATGTTCGGCGTCGGCGTTGCATTCCACATTTATTACGTGATCGCCTGGCGCAAGGGGATCGTGGACATGTTGGCGTCGAGCCTGACACGCGCAATCTTCTTTAGTTCGCTCACCACTGGCGCAGCCTTCGGCAGCCTCTATTTCTCGAGCCATCCCGGCACGGCCAGCATGGGCGCCCTGCTGACGATTTCGTTGTTCTTCACATTGCTGGCTGCTTTCTTTGTCGTGCCTGCTTTTCTTGGCCCCCCGCCCGATCGCCGAAACCGGGAGCCCCACCGGGCAGCAAGCAGAGAACAGGAAGCCGCTTTTCATTCTGCATCATCACTATGATAGGATTTCACGACATGATGAAATTATTCAGTAAAGTTGCGATCGTCATGCTGGTTGCTACACCAGCCCTCGCCTCCGAGGCGATTCACGGCGTATGGCTGCGCGGCGGCCCGCAGGCTGAAAAGCTCGAATTCTACGACTGTGACGGCCAACTCTGCGCGCGGGGCGTGCAACCCCTGCCCGACGGCTCGCCCGCGCCTGTAATTCTTCGCCATGCGAAAAAAACCGCGCCCAACCAATGGAAGGGCGATCTGTTCAACCCCGAAAACGGCAAGCTATATTCGGGCACGATCACGCTCGACAAGCCCAATCAGCTGACGCTAACAGGTTGCCTTGTCGCCTTCTTGTGCCAGAGCGAAGCCTGGACGCGCGTTGTGAAACCCGCCGGCGGCGCAGTCGCTCATTAAGCGTCGGCAGGCAGACTGGTTTTGGCGCATTGCGCACGGCCTTGCGGGGGATACGCGCATTCATAATGGACAATAAAATATTACGCAGCTTCCAGATCGGGCGTTTCGAAGAAAAACCGCAATACGCCTGTGTCGCCGCTATCCTCGACAGGAATATGCCAGAACTTTGAATCCATGAACGGAAAGCGTTCGAACGGTACGTGGATTTGGGTAAGCTGAGCTCGCTCGCGCATACCTCGCATCATGGCTCGCTCCAGCATTTCGAGCAGATCCTGCTCGCGCTCGGGCGCCTGGGTTACCGTCAACATGACATTATTGGCGATCGGGAGCGCTCTGTCGAAAATCTGTTCAAAGTTCACCGACGCCATGTTCTTCTCCCAAGGAGCAAGCCCAACTTTCGAATATGACGTTTACTCATCCCTGACCGTTCGACAACTCCAAACGTTCAGGACGCTTAAGCACTGGTAGCCGCCACGGACTTCTTTGTAATGAATGTCGACGAAGTGTATTAGGATTCCGTTTTCTCGAACAGAAATACAACAATTTCCATGCCAGCTTTTTGTAAAAGCCTCGCGGGCTTACGGCGGACACCTCACGTGCCGCTATAATTATGACGCTATCAAGACTGGTTAATCAACGGGCAAAGCCCCGGATCGCCCCCATATGTCATCGAATACGAGATCCTCAAGCGGCAGGCGCCGCGCCCATCGCTTCACTTCGAGTTCGGGGCGCACATAAGCCCGGTCGACATAGCCGACGCATAGATAGGCGACGACCGCGATTTCCTCCGGTATTCCCAGAATTGCCCGCAAATCCTCGACCCGCATGATGCTGACCCAGCCCACCCCTACGCCTTCGACTCGCGCCGCAAGCCATAGGTTCTGCACCGCGCAGGCCGTGCTGAGCAGGTCGGTGTCCGGTTGCAGCGAGCGTCCCAGCCCCGTGGGGCCGGCGCGCGCGCGATCACAGGTGACGCAGATGTTGAGCGGCGCCCTGAGGATTCCCTCAAGCTTGAGGCTTCGATAAAGATCGCGCCGCTCCGGTTCGATTACCTTCTCCTCGGCCTCCACCCCGTGCGCAAATGCCGCACTGACCTGCGCACGTATCTGGCGGTCGCGCACAAGAATGAAGTTCCAGGGCTGCATGAAACCGACCGACGGCGCATGATGCGCGGCGTCGAGAATGCGCATGATCACCTCGCGCGGCACCTCGGCGTCGAGAAATTCGTTGCGAACGTCACGGCGGGTGTAGATCGCGCGGTAGACGGCGTCGCGCTCCGCCTGCGAAAACTGTCCGGCGGGCGCCAACATCGTCTCGGGATCTGGCGTCTTTTCTGCTGACATTTCAGTCTACGCCGAGCGCCGCGCTCAGACGCTCCCATTCATGCGGCGCGCGCGGCAGCCCAAATCGCAACCATTTTGGACGTTCGGGAAAGCGCCGCGCCAGTATTCCGCTGCGCCCTAGACGCTCGAACCAGGACGCGGCGTCGTCATGCGCGGCGAGCCTGAACAGACTCGTCCCGCCTATGACGCCAAAACCAGCAGCGCGCAGCAAGCAATCGAGGCGGCAAGCCGCATCGCCGAGCATGGCGCGACTCTCCTCAAGCCACGCGGCGTCGGTCAGCGCAGCCGCGCCGACGGCGAGCGCGGGGCCAGAAACGTTCCAGGGACCAAGCGCCGCGCGCAACGTCCTGGCCATTGAGGCGTCGCAGAGCGCAAAGCCGAGCCTCAGGCCTGGCAAGCCATAGGCCTTGCCAAACGAGCGCAGCACAACAACATTGCCGCCCGCCATCGGCGCGACGCTCGCCCCAGGCGTGAAATCGATAAAGGCCTCGTCGACGATCAGCATTCCGCCGCGCGCGGCCATCCGCTGCGCCAGTTCGATCAATTGCCGCGGAGAGGTCAGCCGTCCGTCAGGATTGTTGGGGTTGACTACGATTTCCACATCCACCGCAGCCAGCTCATCGAGCGTCACGGCGACGCTCGTCTGAGCTCCGGCCGCCAGCCAGCTCGCGAGATGCTCCGCATAAGTGAAGCCGAAGCTTGCCACGCGGCGCGCCGGAAAGAGACGCGGCAAACATTGAATGAAAGCCTGCGTGCCGGCGCCGGCAACCACTGCGAGACCGGCGGGAGCGCGATAAGCTGCGGCGGCAGCCTTCTCCATCGCGTTCAGCGCGTCGGCGTCCGGCAGCCTTGTCCATGCATCCGGCGCGATCTGGGGCAGCGGATAGGCGCGCGGGCTTACGCCCGTGGAAAGATCAATCCAGGGGCCGGGCGCCTGGGGAAAGCGCCGCCGGGCGGCGTCGAGCCCGCCGCCATGCTCGATCGGCTCCGCAGCCGCCGGCTGCGGGCCAGGCGAAAGGGGCGTCACGACGGACGTCATCGCGCGATCTCCAGCAGCCGGTTCATGTCGAGGTGACGCTCGCAATGCTCGGCGAGCGCGTCCAGCGTCTCCTCGATCCGCGCCTCGTAGAGCAGCTCGGAGGGGGCGGCGCCGAGCCGGCGCAGCAGGGCGGCGCGCTGCGCGTCATTTGCAAAAAGGCCATGCACATAGACGCCGGCGACCAGCCCATCCCGCGAGACGGCCCCGTCCAGCCGGCCGTCGCTGAAGCGCAGCACAGGTCGCGCGCAATCTGGTCCGCTCGTCATGCCCATATGCATCTCATAACCCTTGAACGGCGCGCCGTCGCCAACGCTTTCGCCCCCGGCCTCGCTCAGCTTCTTGCTGGAGCCAAGCACGGTTGCGATATCCAGCAAGCCCAGCCCCTCGACTTCGCCCGGCGGCCCTTCCAAGCCGTCTGGATCGGCGACGCTTTTGCCCAGCATCTGGTAGCCGCCGCAAATCCCGAGCGCTTGGCCGCCCCGCCGCAGATGGGCGGCGAGGTCGATATGCCAGCCTTCCGCGCGAAACGCCACCAGATCCGCGATAGTGGCCTTGGAGCCCGGCAGAATGACGAGCCTCGCGTCTCCGGGCAATGGCGTTCCAGGCGGCGTGAAAACGAGCGAGACGCCCGGTTCCGCCTTCAGCGGATCAAGATCGTCGAAATTGGCGATATTCGGCAGGAGCGGCACGGCGATCTTCACTGAGCCCTGTCCGCTCTCGGGCTGGCTCCGCAAGCCAAAGGCGTCCTCGGCGGGGAGGCGCGCGGCGTCCTCGAAAAAGGGCAGCAGTCCCAATGCGCGCCAGCCCGTGCGCTCGGCGAGAAAGCGCATTCCGTCGTCGAACAGCGAAGCGTCGCCGCGAAACTTGTTGACGATGAAGCCCTTGATCAGGGCGGCGTCTTCGGCCTCCAGCACCGCCTGACAGCCGACAAGCTGCGCGATCACGCCGCCCCGGTCGATATCCCCCACCAGCACGACCGGCGCGTCCACCACGCGCGCAAAACCCATGTTTGCAATATCATTGGCGCGCAGGTTGATCTCGGCGGCGCTGCCGGCGCCTTCCACGATCACGATGTCGGCCTGATCTCTTAGCCGCGCGAAGCTCTCCAGCACGATCGGCATCAGCCGCAGCTTCCAGCTCTGGTAGTCGCGCGCCAGCGCCTGTCCGACGACCTGTCCCCGCGCCACCACTTGCGATCCATTGCCGCCCTGAGGCTTGAGCAGAACCGGGTTCATGTCGCTGCTTGGCGCGAGCCGCGCAGCGCGCGCCTGCAACGCCTGCGCGCGGCCAATCTCGCCGCCTTCCCGCGTAACGGCGGCGTTGTTGGACATGTTCTGCGGCTTGAACGGCGCGACCTTGAGGCCACGATTGCTGAATGCGCGCGCAAGCCCGGCGACGACAAGCGATTTGCCGACGTCGGACCCCGTTCCCTGAATCATCATGATTTTGCTCATGGCGCGTCGCTTGCGCCGAGAAAGGCCATGGCCGCGTCGAGATCGGCGAGGCGCAAGACATCGCTGCGTAGCAGCGGCGCGATCATGATGACGTCGAGCGCCAGCGCCCGCGCCGCCTCGATCTTGGCGTAGGTCAGCGGGCCGCCGCTGTTCTTCGTCACGACGACATTGACGTCGCGCTCCCGCATCAATGCGATCTCTTCAGTGGTTTCGAAAGGACCACGCGCCAGAATCACCTCGCAGCGCGGCGGCAGTTCAGCGGGCTCCGGCGGTTCGATCGCGCGAATGAGATAATCATGGTGCGGCTGCGCGCGAAACGCGGCGACGCCCAGCCGCCCGATGGTGAGGAACACGCGGCGCGGCGCCACGCCCAGCGCAAGCGCCGCCGATTGATTGTCTGCAACCTCGATCCAGCGGTCGCCCGCTTCGCGCCGCCAGGGCTCCCGTCCGAAGGCCGCCAGCGGCAGGCCGAGCGCGGCGCAAGCGGCGCGCGCATTTGCGGAGATCCGGGCCGCGAAAGGATGCGTCGCGTCAATCACGCGGTCGATTTTCGCTTCGCTCAGATAGCGAATAAGGCCGTCGACGCCGCCAAAGCCGCCGATGCGTGTAACGAGGCCAGTGTCCAGCGGCGCGCTGGTGCGTCCGGCAAGCGACATCACGGCGTCGACGTCCTCTCGCCCGACGATGCGCTCTGCAAGCTGGCGCGCGTCGCTCGTGCCGCCAAGAATGAGCGCGCGACAGCGAGGCGGCGCTTGTGTCGCAAATCCCGTCGCGCTTCGGGTGGCTATGCCGGGGTCGCCGTTAATCGCTCAAACTCCTCGCGGAAACACGTGCTCCACTGGCAAAGCCGCTCCAGCCGCAAACGCCTGCGGGCTCTCCTGAGCACGCAATCTCAAGCTTACTCCGCCGCGATCTTCGCTGGTTCCGGCGGGGCGCGAAACTGCGCCAGCAGCCGCGCCTCCTCACTCCGGGCGGCGGCGATGTGCCGCGCCTTGATATGGCCGAAGCCGCGGATTTTCTCGGGAATGCGCGCGAGCGCCACTGCGGTTGCGTGATTTTGCGGCGTGAGACGCGTGACGATTTCGTCGATCAACGCCTCGTAATCGGTCAATATCTTTCGCTCGACGATCCGGTCGTTGTTAAAGCGCGTGATGTCGAACCAAGAGCCGCGCAGCCATTTTAGCCGCGCCAAAATCTTCATCGCCGAAAACATCCATGGACCGAAAGTTATTTTCCGTGAGCCGCCGAAATCATTCTTGGGTTGCAGGAACGGGATTGGCGGCGCAAGATGCAGTTCGAGCCGCAATGCGCCCTCGAAATTCTCGGCGAGCTGGCGCTGAAAAGCGCCGTTCGTATAAAGCCGCGCGACTTCGTATTCATCCTTGGCGGACATGACCTTGAAGAGATAACGCGCCACTGCTTCGGTCAGTTCGCGCGAGCCGGGAGTGCGCGCGGCTTCAGTCTCGGCGACCTGGGCCACCCGCGCACGGTAACGCTGCGAATAGGCTTCGTTCTGATAATCGACGAGAAACGCGGCGCGACGGTCGATGATTTCCTCAAGCGTCTTCGATTTCTCGCGGGTTTCGTTGCGCGCGCGAAGCGACTGCGCGACCGCGTTGACGCTGGCGAGATCATGCGCGGCGCGGCGGCCCCACATGAAGGCCTGCTGGTTCATCTCGACCAACTCGCCGTTCAGTTCGATGGCGCACAGGATCGAATTCGTCGGAAAGCGGAAGATAGCCCTTCTGCCAGGCGTAGCCGAGCATGAAGATGTTCGCGGCGATAGAGTCGCCTAGCAGCGCTAACGCCAGAGCCGTCACATCCAAAAAATCAATGCGCTCGCCGCTGACATTGCGGATCGCCTGTTTCACTTCTTCGGCCGGCAGAATGAAATCCGGATTGCGCTCGATGTCGCCAGGGAAAACTTCCGCGCTGTTGACGACGACGGCAGTTCGTTGCGGATCAATCGCGGAAAGCACCTGCTTCGCGCCAGCCACGACGAGATCGCAGCCGAGCATCAGATCGGCCTCGCCCGCGGCGATGCGAATGGCGTGCATGGACTCCGGCGCACGGCCAATCTTGACGTGGCAATAGACCGCCCCGCCCTTCTGCGCGAGGCCGGCCATATCGATCACGCCGACGCCCTTGCCCTCAATGTGCGCGGCCAGGCCCAGCAGCGCGGAGATTGTCACAACGCCCGTGCCGCCCAGTCCGGCGATCAGAACGCCATATGGCGTCGCCCCAAGCTCGGCTATGGTCGGGCGCGGCAACTGGGGCTGCGCGGCGGCGTCCTTTGCCGTCGGCAACGGGGCCTTTTTCATGCGCGCGCCGTGCACGGTGACAAAGCTCGGACAGAAGCCTTCAAGACAGGAGAAATCCTTGTTGCAGGCGGACTGGTCTATGCGCCGCTTGCGGCCGAATTCGGTCTCCAATGGTTGCACGGCGACGCAGTTCGACGCCGTGCCGCAATCCCCGCAACCTTCGCAGACAAGCTCGTTGATGATGACGCGCGCGTCCGGGTCCGGATATTTCCCGCGCTTGCGCAGACGGCGCTTTTCGGCGGCGCAGGTCTGATCGTAGATGAGAACCGTGACGCCTTCCGTCTGCGCCAGGTCGCGCTGGACCTCGTTGAGAATATTGCGATGGTGAATGAGCAACCCCGGCGGCCACGCCGTAAGCGCCGGATATTTGCCGGGTTCGTCCGTGACGAGCGCGATCTTCCTGACGCCTTCGGCGGCGACCTGATGCGCGATCGCCTCGACCGTCAGTTCGCCCTCATGCTTCTGTCCGCCCGTCATCGCGACGACGCCATTGAACAAAATCTTGAAGGTGATGTTGGTCTTCGCCGCGACGGCGAAGCGGATCGCAAGCGACCCCGAGTGATTATAAGTGCCGTCTCCGAGATTCTGGAAAACATGCTTGCGCTTCGAGAATGGCGCCTCTCCGATCCAGTTGGCGCCCTCGCCGCCCATGTGGGTGTAGCCCTCGGTGGAGCGGTCCATCCATTGCGCCATGTAATGGCAACCGATCCCGGTATAGGCTCGCGCGCCCTGCGGCACATGGGTCGAGGTGCTGTGAGGACAGCCGGCGCAGAAATGCGGCACGCGCACGGTCACCTCGGTCGTCGCGGCGCGCTTTTCCTGCAAGCGCTGCAGCCTCGCGACGCGAGCCGCCATATCTTCTGAAGGATGGAATTGCAGCAGTCGCCGGCCGATTGCGATGGCGATGTCATTGGCGTCAAGCGCGCCCTTGGCGGGAAACAGCCAATTGCCGTCTTCGTCCTTCTTGCCAATGCACAGCGGCTGGTTGGGGGCGCCGTATAGCTCCCCGCGCAATTGCATTTCGACCAACGAGCGCTTTTCCTCGACGACGATAATAAGATCGAGTCCATGCGCGAATTCACGAAGGCCTTGGGGTTCAAGCGGCCATGGACACGCGATCTTGTAGAGCCGCAACCCGAGATCATTGGCCTTGACCTCGTCAATGCCGAGATCGTCCATCGCCTGACGCACGTCGAGATATGACTTGCCGACAGTGATGACGCCGATCTTCGCATTCGGGCCGCCCGACGTGATGATCCTGTTGAGGCGATTGGCGCGAATGAAAGCCAGCGTCGCGTCGCGCTTGCTCTCCTGCAGACGCGCTTCCTGCGCCAGAACGGGGTCGGCGGCGCGGATGTTCAGGCCGCCCTGCGGCATCACGAAGTCCTCGGGCGTTACGATCGTCACGCGTCCGAGCGAACCGTCGACCGAAGCCGTCGAACTCAACCGTGTCCTTGAGGCACTTCAAGCCGACCCAAACGCCAGCGTAACGGGAGAGCGCGAAAGCATAAAGGCCGTAATCCAGGATCTCCTGCACGCCAGCAGGCGAAAGGATCGGCATCATGACGTCGACGAAATGAAACTCGGACTGATGCGCGGTTGTGGAGGATTCGGCCATGTGATCGTCGCCCATCAGGGCGATGGCGCCGCCATAACGTGACGAGCCGGCGAGATTGACATGGCGCAGGACGTCGCCGCTGCGGTCAACGCCCGGCCCCTTGCCGTACCATAGCGAGAACACGCCGTCATATTTGCCCTCGCCGCGCATCTCGGCCTGCTGGGCGCCCCAGATGGCGGTAGCCGCAAGGTCTTCGTTGAGACCCGGCATGAAGAGAATGTCGTCTTTGTCGAAGTAGGGCTTGGCGCGATGCATCTGCGCGTCGACGCCGCCGAGCGGTGAACCTCTGTAGCCGGTCACGAAACCGGCCGTGTTGAGCCCAGCGCGCCGGTCCAACTCCTTTTGCATGAGCAGCAGGCGCACGACCGCCTGCGTTCCCGTCATCAGAACGCGCTGCTTGCTCAAGTCATATTTGTCCGCGAGCGTCAACTCGACAAGAGCGGGGTCGATCTTCGATGCGCCGGCGAGACTGTCCGCCATATTAGAGAAAACTCCTGCGATTGAGACCGTCGTCGCCTAAACCCCACCTATTCCCAGTCGAGGCGGCCGCATGCTGTTCTAAGGGCGAGCAACCCGCAGCGCGGCCCGTGGGCGAAACCGTCACGCTTTTTGCCGGGACAACCCTGGTTAGATCAGCCGAAGAGTCCTTTCGCCGATCATATGATAGCAAACGCCGGCGACGGCCGCTAATGCGAGCGGCCCGGAACGCCGACGATCCACCGGAAATTCGCTCAGCTAATGTATCTCGCCCGGGTTCGCCATTTCAAGAAGGCTTATGCTACTATAGCGCCCAGAGGTAAAGGGCGCCCGGAGCGCCCTTTTTTCGCCGCCTTCGCGACATAGCCATCCACGACCCATGAGCCATCCATTCCGCCTCCTTTCTTGGGGTATCTCGCAATTCGTCTTCGCGCCGCTGGCCCTGCTGGCGCCGATCGCCTTTAGCGGAGCGGCGCAGGCGCACCCCCATGTCTGGGTCGCCGTGCGCAGCGAAGTGGTCTTTGCGCCCGACGGAAAGATCATGGGGCTTCGTCACGCCTGGGAATTCGACGAAATGTATTCGGCCTTCGCCGTTCAGGGGTTGGGCAAAGACGACAAACCGCCGACCCGCGAGGAACTGGCGCCGCTCGCCAAGACCAATGTAAAATCACTGGCGGAATTCGAGTTTTTCACTTTCGCCAAGCAGGCAGGCGCCAAGGTGAAGTTCAAGGAGCCGACCGATGTGACGCTGGAGGCGAATGACAAGAAAATTGTCACATTGCGCTTCCTGCTGCCGCTGGAGACCCCTGTCTCGGCGCAAAAGCCTTTTTCATTTCAAGTCTATGATCCGACCTATTTCGTCTCCTTTGGCTTCGAAAAACAAAATCCCGTCACCCTGGTAAAGGCGCCTGCGGGCTGTTCCCTCAGCGCAATGGATCCCAAGCCCCTGGCCGCCGATGAAAACAAGAAATTGAGTGAGGCCTTCTTCCAGAATTTTTCGCCCGGCGCGGATTTTGGAATCAAGCTGGCGACCCGCGTGATCGTGGCATGTCCGTGACAAAGCTGCGACAGCGACTGACGACGATATTGCTGCTGGTGGCGCTGGCTTTGGTCTGCGCCCACGCTGGCGCTGCGACCCAGACGGGACGAAACCCTTTCGCGATCGCCGGAGGCGAATCGGCAGGGCCGGCGACAGGTCTCGCGGGAACGATTCTGGCCTGGCAGAACAAATTCCACATCGAACTGCAGAGCGCCGTAAAGGCTCTGAAAGCGGATCCATCCGCTTTCTGGACGCTCGCCGCCGCAAGCTTCGCCTATGGCGTCTTTCACGCGGCCGGCCCCGGCCATGGCAAGGCGGTCCTCGCCTCCTACATGATCGCCAGCCGCACTGCCTTGCGGCGCGGCATGATTCTCGCGGCGCTCGCGGCGCTTCTCCAGGGCGTGGTGGCCATTGCGCTTGTTGGAACGGCCGTCGCGTTGCTTGGCGCCACCGCCACGCAGATGAAAGGCGCCGCCAACGCGATCGAGATCGCGAGCTATGCCGCAATCGCGTTGCTGGGCGCCAGCCTTGTCTGGAAAAAGGGCGCAGCCTTCATTGCTGCGCTGCACGCGCCATGCGGGCCCGCTATCAGCCGCAGTGGCTTCTATTGCGAGGTGGTGGAAGATCCCCTGCATGTGCATACGGCGAGTTGCGGCCATTTTCACGCGCCGGACCCCGCGACGCTGGATCAAGGATTCTCCTGGACCAATGCGCTGGGCGCTGTTGTCGCGGCAGGGCTGCGCCCTTGTTCAGGCGCCATTCTGATCCTCGTGTTCACCTTCGCGCAAAGCATGTTTTTGGCGGGAATCGCCTCTGTGTTGCTGATGTCGGGCGGCACGGCGATCACCACCGGAGCGCTGGCCGCCCTTGCGGTCTATGCGAGGGATGCGGCCCAGCGCTTCAGCAATCCGGAGCGGCGATGGACCGGCATTGCCGGCGGCGGCTTCGAATTGCTTGCGGCGGCGGCCGTGATGGGATTGGGTCTGGCGCTGCTCTTTGGCGCAAGCCAAGGCGCCGGCGCCTGAAACGTGAATTTGCGCTGCATTGCAGTATAGAACTTTAGCGCCGGGCGCCTGCTCATTTATTCGCAAACGCTATCTTTAGGTAAGTCGCATTTGATAAAGAACATGGATGGGACGCATCCTTTAAACCCGCGCAGAATATGAGCCTCACATGACTGGCCTCGCGATAGCAGAAGACCCTTATGCGGCCCGCCCCTGGCTCGCTTCCTATCCGCCCTATGTTCCCGCGGACCTGGATGAAGCCAGCTACTCCACGCTGACTGCGATTTTTCGCAATAGCGTCGCGGTTTTTGCCGACAGGCCGGCGCTCGAATGCTTCGGAACGCAGCTGAGATATCGAGAACTCCATGTCCTCGCCGAGGCGGTCGCGTCATGGTTGCAGGCTCGCGGACTAGAGAAAGGCGAACGAATCGCCATCATGTCGCCCAATCTGGCGAGCTATCCGGCGATCATTTTTGGCGCTTTTCTGGCCGGGGGCGTCATCGTCAACGTCAATCCGCTCTACAAGCCGCATGAACTCGAACATCAGTTGAACGACGCCGGCGCTCGCTTCATCTTCGTGCTGGAAAACTTCGCGCATACGGTGGAGGAAGCATGGCCCAGGATGACGCTTGAACAGGCGATCATTCTTGCGCCCGGCGATCTTCTGGGACTGAAGGGCCTTGTCATCAACGCCGCGTCGCGTTGGCTGAAACGCGCGGTGCCTTCATATTCCCTCCCAGACTCAGTGCGCTTTTCAGAAGTGATCGAGCATGGCCGCAAGCGTCCGCTCGTGCCTGTCGAGCTTTCGCGCAACGACATCGCCTTCCTGCAATACACCGGGGGCACCACGGGCGTGGCGAAGGGCGCGGCTCTTTCGCACGCCAATGTGGCGAGCAATGTCGAGCAGGCGATCGCCTGGCTGAGACCCTTCGTCGACGAACCCCAGATCATGGTCACGGCGCTGCCGCTGTATCATATCTTCGGCCTTACCGCCTGCTGTCTGGCGATGACGAAGATTGGCGCCTGCTGTCTGATGATCCCCAACCCGCGCGACATCGGCGGGTTTGTGAAGACATTGCGCAAATCGCGCTTCACGATGTTTTCGGGCGTGAATACGCTTTACGCGGCGCTCGCGGACCACAGCGACTTCGACAAGGTGGATTTTTCGGGGCTGGTCTTCTGCCTTTCCGGCGGCATGGCGACGCTGGACGTCACCGCGCGCAAATGGAAGCAGATCACCGGCAAGGCGATCATTGAAGGCTACGGGCTTTCCGAGACCTCGCCGATGATCTGCCTCAACCTCCCAAGACTTGAAGAATTCTCTGGCGCGATCGGATACCCGCAGCCCTCGACGCATATCTCTATCCGCCTTGAAGACGGGACTCCCGCGCCGATCGGCGAAAGAGGCGAATTATGCGTCAAAGGCCCGCAGGTGATGCTGGGCTACTGGCAGAAACCCAAGGAAACAGCCGCCGCCATGACCGAGGACGGCTTCTTCCGCACCGGCGACATAGCCGTGATGAAGCCCGACGGCATCGTCAAGATCGTGGATCGGCTCAAGGACATGATTCTCGTTTCGGGTTTCAACGTCTATCCCAACGAGGTCGAGAACGAGCTCGCGCTGCATCCCAAGGTGAAGGAAGTGGCGGTGATCGGCGTGCCGGACAAGCATTCGGGCAAGGCGCCGATGGCATTCATCGTTCCGCGTGATCCGAGCGTCACGCCAGCGGAGCTGCGCGAATTCATCCACGAACGGCTGACAGGCTACAAACGTCCGCGGCATTACGAGTTCAGGGACAGCCTGCCAAAGAGCACGGTTGGCAAAATCCTGCGCCGCGTGCTGCGCGACGAATATCTCGCGAGCGCTGTAAGCGATCAGCATGAAGATCACGCGCAAGCGTGACCTGCGTCAGTTGCTGAAACGCGCCGCCGCCTCATCAATGGTCGCATAGGCCAGGTCGAGTTCCTCCCCAGTTATGCAATAGGGCGGCAGCACGTAGATTGTCCGCCCAAGGGGCCGCAACAGCAATCCGCGCTCATTGAAGAAGCCCAGGAGATCGAGCCCGATCGACGCTAAATAGCCGCCCTGTTGCGCGCGCAGATCGAGCGCCGTAATCGTTCCAAGGCGACGCACATTGTCGAAACGCCCGTCGGTTCGGAAGCGCGCGATACGTTCCTCCTGCAATCCGCATAGCCGCGTGACGCTCTCGCGAGCGTCGCCCTTCTCCCATATGTCGAGATTGGCCAGCGCCGCCGCACATGCAATCGGATTCGCCGTATAGGAGCTGGAATGGAAAAAGGCGCACGCTCGATCCTGCGAATAATGCGCGTCGAAAATCTCGGCCTTGCACATGGTCGCGGCCAGCGGCAGCGCGCCGCCTGTAATTCCCTTGGAGTAACAGGCGATGTCCGGCACCACGCCCGCTTGTTCGCAGGCGAACAGGGTTCCGGTGCGGCCAAAGCCCGTCATGACTTCATCGGCGATAAACAGCACGCCATATTGCGCGCAGATTTCACGCATGCGCCCCAGCGTCTGCGCCGAATAGATCAACATTCCGCCGGCGCCCAATATCAATGGCTCGACCACGAAGGCGGCGGCGTCCGCCTTGCACGCGGCTTCGAGCGCGTCGAGGCTCTGCTGTTCGCGGCCTTGATGCGGGAAAGGAACGCGCGCGACGTCGAACAGCAGCGGCTCGTAGCTGGCGTTGAAGGCCGAGCGAGCGCCGGCGGACATCGTGCCGACCGTGTTGCCGTGATAGCCATGCTCCAGCGCAATGATCCGCGTGCGCGCCTTGCCGCGATTGCGCCAGAAACCCAACGCCATCTTGATCGCAACCTCAACGCTGGTGGAGCCGCTGTCGGAGTAGAATACATAGTCGAGGCCTTTGGGCGTAATCTCGACCAGACGCCGCGCCAGTCTCTCCGCCGGCTCATGCGTGAAGCCCGCGAAAATCACCTGATCGAGCGACTCCGTTTGCTCCCTTATCGCCTGCATGATCTCGGGCCGGCGATGGCCGTGCGTGATCACCCACCATGACGAGATGGCGTCGAGGAAACGCGAACCATCCTCGGCCTCCAGCCAGCAGCCTTCCGCGCGCGCGATCTTGACCGCGCCTGGCTGCAAGGCGTGTTGCGTATAGGGGCGCCAGACCGGCGAGTTTGTAACGAGCGTCATCCCGCGCCGCCTTTCAGAAAATCGCCAATCGCGAATGACGCCGCGAAGGCGTCGCGCAACGTTTCACGGGTCAATGGAGCGAGCGGCGGCAGGCGCCCCAGCATCTTCACATCCCCCATGCGCGCAATCGCATTCTGCGTCTCCTCATTCGCCTCGCCGACAAAGGCCACGCCAAGCATTGGAATGTTTCTGCGCCGCAGCGCCTCGATGGTTAACAGACTGTGGTTGATCGTCCCGAGCGCCGTGCGCGCAACGATCACCGTCGGAAATCCCCATCGCGCCAGAACATCGATCGTCGGCGCCTCGATGGTCAGGGGAGTCATGACGCCGCCCGCCGTTTCGATCACAAGCGGTCCGGAACAGTCCGGCGCCTCAAGCCGCGAGGGATCTATCGTCACGCCGTCGAGCCGCGCTGCGTAATGCGGCGAAGCTGGCGTTCGCAGGCGCCAGGCCTCCGGCAAGATGCGGGCGATCGAAAGGCCAGACAGCCGCGCGACAGATTGTGAATCCGTTTCGCCTTCGAGGCCCGACTGCACGGGCTTCCAATAAAAGCCGTCCAGCGCGCCGGCCAGCGCGGCGGAAAATATTGTCTTGCCGACCCCAGTGTCGGTTCCGGCGATGACGATGCGCTTGCTCATGCGGGCAGCCGCTCAAGCTCTTGCGCAAGCAGCGCGGCCATCGCCTCGATTCGCGCTTCGCTCACGTTGAGCGTGATGGAAATGCGCAGGCGCGACGTGCCTTGCGGCACAGTGGGCGGGCGTATCGCGCGAATGTCATAGCCCGCCGCCTGCATTCGCTCCGCAAGTCCAAGCGCCCTGCCGTCGGCGCCGACGATCACCGGCTGTATTTGCGTTCCCGAGGGCGCTGCAACGCCCCGAAGGCCTTCGCCAAGCAGTTTCACGCGCCTTGCAAGCGCGGCGCGGCGTTCGTCCGCGCGTTCGACGATTCCGAGCGCGGCGCGAATGGACGCTGCAAGCAAGGGCGAAGGCGCCGTCGCGAAGATGAATTGCCGGCAGCGGTTGATGAGAAACTCGCGCAGCAGGCGCGGCAGGCAGACCAGCGCGCCGGAAAGGCCAAGCGCCTTGCCGCAGGTGTGCAAGGTAATGATGTTGTCGCGCCCCTCAAGCCCATGCGCAAGACCGCGCCCGCCGGGCCCGAAGACCCCGGTCGCGTGAGCCTCGTCGACAAGCAGAAAAGCCCCGTGGCGCGCCGCGATCGCGGCCAGATCGCCAAGAGGGGCCATGTCGCCGTCCATGCTGTAGAGACTCTCGACAGCGATCCAGACCCGCCCTGCCCTGGCCGCCGCGCGAATCGCCCCCTCGAAGGCGCCAGCGTCATTATGCGCGACGGCCTGGCTTCCAGCGCGCGAGAGGCGCATGCCCTCATGCGCGCTGGCGTGGATGAGTTCATCGTAAACGATCAGGTCGCCCCGCTGTGGCAAGGTCGCCAGCAGCGCTTCATTGGCGGCGAAGCCCGCGCCAAAAAACAGCGCGCTCTGCGAACCAAAGAACCGCGCCGCTTCCTCTTCGAGCGCCTCGTGCTCCGGGTGGTTGCCGCGCAACAGGCGGGAGCCGCCCGCCCCGAGCGGAACGCCGCGCGCAAGGGCTGCAAGGGCCGCGTTACGATATTCCTGAGATTCCGCGAGGCCAAGATAATCATTGGAGGCGAAGTCGCATCCCACCCTCGCGGCCAATGCGCGCAGCCGGTCGCGCTCGCACAAGGAGGCGAGATCGGCGGCAAAAGGCGCAAGATAGTCGCTAATCGGCGCAGTCAATCGATTTTCCTTCTGTCCTCGACCGCTATCCTTGTATCGCCTCGGCGCTGCAGGCTACAACTCGCGGCAAAATGCGCCTTGACGCGCCGTCCGTGGCTGGCTTTTTAGAGGTTTGAATTTCGCATGGATTCCCGCGCCAACACATGAAACATCCGGTGATTGCTTGCAATCTCGCTTCCGGGACCCAATCTCAACTCCATCCAAGGAGCGCTGTGTGACCTCTCCTAGCGAAAGCGAAGAACCGCCGTCCCGGGTTCCTTGGCCTCCGCTGTTGTTCATATCGGTGATCATAGGCGGCCGGCTTCTGGGGCATTTCGCGCCGCTACCGCTGGTTCCACAGGAACTGGCGCATGTCGCCGGAGCTTTGCTTGTTTCGCTTGGACTGGCCAACGACATTTGGTGCGCCGTAACGCTCCGCCGCAACAAGACGACGATCCTGCCGCATCGACCGGTCTCCACTCTCGTGACGAGCGGTCCCTTTCGCTATTCGCGCAATCCGATCTACATCTCGGAACTGGCGCTGACTTTGGGGCTGGGCCTGCTGCTGCGCTCGCCTTGGATGATTTTCCTGACCCCTTTGCTTTTTTTCGCGCTGGTAAAGCTGGCTATCGAGCCGGAGGAGCGCCATCTGGAGAGAAAATTCGGGACTCGGTACCAGCAATACGTCGCGCACACGCCGCGCTGGCTGTAGGCTGCCTCGCCCGATGTTGGAAGTCAGCCTGTAGAGCGCAAGATGTCAGCAGCCCAAGACTTCACCTCCAGCCAGCCCGATCCGAAGGAAAAACTCGGCTTCGAGGTGCGTGGCATGACCTGCGCTTCCTGCGTCGCCCATGTTGAAAAGGCGCTGTCCAGGACCGATGGCGTCGGGTCGGCGAGCGTTAATCTTGCGACCGAACGGGTCGAGGTCGGTCTCCTGCCCGGCGCAAAGGCCGCCAGTATCGCTCAAGCCGTGACCGACGCTGGCTATGAGCCGGTGATCGAGACCGTAGAGCTCGGCGTGCGCGGCATGACCTGCGCTTCCTGTGTTTCGCATGTGGAAAAAGCGCTGCTGGCGACGCCCGGCGTGTTGGAGGCGAGCGTCAACCTCGCCACCGAACGCGCCACTGTCCGGGCGCTCAAGGGGCCGCAACTCATTGGCAATCTGCGCCACGCAGTGACCGAGGCGGGCTATGAGCCGATCACGGAGGCCAGCGCCCCGGCAAGCGATCTGCGCGAGGAGGAAAGCCGCGCGATGTCGCAGCGGCTCATCCTCGCGGCCATCCTCACCGCGCCGGTCTTCGTCCTCGAAATGGGCGGCCATCTTATTCCCGGCATGCATGAATGGGTGATGGCCAATATTGGCCATGAGACGACGCTTTATCTCTCCTTCGCACTGACGACTATGGTGCTGCTTGGACCGGGCGCGGCTTCTACACAAAGGGTTTCCCGGCGCTGGCGCGCGGAACGCCCGACATGAATTCGCTCGTCGCGACCGGCACGATCAGCGCCTATCTCTATTCGATAGTCGCGACCTTCGCTCCCTCGCTGCTGCCCGCCGGCGCGGCAAATGTCTATTACGAATCCGCCTGCGTCATCGTCACGTTGATCCTGTTCGGGCGTTTCATGGAGGCGCGGGCCAAGGGCCGCACCTCCGACGCGATACGGGCGCTGGCGAAATTGCAGCCGCGCATCGCCCATGTGGAGCGCGGCGGGCAGACGCTCGACATAGCCACGGACGAAGTGGCCGTTGGCGACATCGTTCTTGGTCCGACCGGGCGAGAGAATCCCCACCGACGGCGTTGTCACCAGCGGCGCATCTTATGTCGATGAATTCCATGATCACCGGCGAACCGGCTCCGGTCTCGAAGACGACGGGCTCCGCCGTCACCGGCGCCACGGTCAACACGACCGGCGCCTTCGCCTTCCGCGCGACCAGGGTCGGCGCCGACACTTTCCTCGCCAGCGTCATTCGCATGGTCGAGCAGGCGCAGGGCGCCAAGCTGCCGATCCAGGCCTTGGTCGACCGCATAACCGGCGTCTTCGTGCCCGTCGTCCTCGGCGTCGCGCTGCTGACCTTCGCCATCTGGATGCTGATCGGACCCGAGCCGCGCCTTACCTATGCGCTGGTCAACGCCGTGAGCGTGCTGATCATCGCCTGCCCCTGCGCCATGGGCCTCGCCACCCCCGCCGCCATCATGACCGGAACGGGGCGCGCGGCGGAGCTTGGCGTTCTGTTCCGCAAGGGCGAGGCTCTGCAGACGCTGCGCGACGTGTCGCTGATCGCCTTCGACAAGACCGGCACGGTGACGGTCGGCAAGCCGTTGCTCACCGATCTACTCCCCGCGCCCTCCGTCAAGGAGGACGACGCCCTGCGCCTCGTCGCCAGCGTCGAGGCGTTGTCGGAGCATCCGGTCGCCCGCGCGCTTGTCGACGCCGCGAAACAGCGAGAACTGGAGCTATCGCCCTGCGAAAGCTTCGCCTCCATCCCCGGCATGGGCGCGACCGGCGTCGTCAAGGGCGTCAAGGTCGCGGTGGGCGCCGAACGCTTCATGGAGTTCGCTCGGCGTGGGCGTCGATATTTTCGCGGGCGACGCCGCCCGTCTTTCCGCCGAGGGCAAGACGCCGCTTTATGCCGCTTTTGACGGCAAGCTCGCGGCGCTGCTTTGCGTCGCCGACGCCATCAAGCCCACCAGCGCGGACGCGCTCAAGGCGCTGCATGAGATGGGCGTCAGGACCGCCATGATCACCGGCGACAATGAGAAGGCCGCCCGCGCCATCGCCGCGAAGGTGGGCATTGACGAGGTGATCGCGGGCGTGCTGCCGGACGGCAAGGTCGCGGCGCTGAAGCGGCTCGGCGAAGGCAGGAAAATCGCCTTCGTCGGCGATGGCGTCAACGATGCCCCGGCGCTGGCCGCCGCCGACGCGGGAATCGCCATCGGCACCGGCACGGATGTGGCCATCGAAGCCGCCGACGTGGTGCTGATGTCTGGCGATCTCGCCAAGGTGCCGGCGGCGCTGGCGATCTCCCGCGCCACCATGCGCAATATCGCGCAAAATCTGTTCTGGGCCTTCGCCTATAATGTGGTGCTGATACCGGTCGCCGCCGGCGCGCTGTTTCCAATGAATGGAACGCTGCTGTCGCCCATGCTGGGCGCCGGCGCGATGGCGCTCTCCAGCGTCTTCGTGCTCGGCAACGCGCTGCGGCTTCGCCGGTTCCAGGCGCCCGAAATCGGCCCGGACCTGAATCACATCCAGCGGGCTCCGGCGCCGGCGATCAATGAGGAGAGCAAGATGAGCACGATTTTCGACGTCAAGGAAATGAGCTGCGGCAACTGCGTCAAGCATGTCACCAAGGCGGTGCAGACGGCGCAGCCGGGCGCGGAGGTGAAAGTGGACCTCGCCACGGGTAAGGTCGAAGTGACGCCCTCGCCGAAGGACCCGGCCGCGCTCGCGAAAATCATCACCGAAGCGGGCTATCCGGCGCAGCTCGCGCAATAGACGGGGCCGGCGGCTTGTCTTTGCGGAGCCGATTTGTTAGACGCTGACCCGCCGGCGCTTCTTGACGGAGCGCCTTGTGCGGTCGTGGCGGAATTGGTAGACGCGCTAGCTTGAGGTGCTAGTTGGGCAACCAGTGGAGGTTCGAGTCCTCTCGACCGCACCAGTCTCCTGCTAGCCAGAGCTGGGTTTTTTCGAGGCGCTCCCTGAGTGATCGGGCGGCGAGCGCCCTTCACCAATAATGCCGCCCGCCATACCAGCCCGGACCCCCGTAGACATAAGGCGTATCGAGAGCGCGCCGGTCAGCGGCGCGGTCAAGGTCGACGTCCAGCAGGCATTTGGCGAAAGCGTCCGAGCCCTTGCGGAACCCATAGGAATGGCAGCGGGTCTCGTCGGCGGCGCGCTGTTCGGCGGGCGATGTCGTCGCGCAGGCTCCGGCGATGAGCCCCATGCCCGCAACGGCGAGCAGTTTTGTCAGTCGCATCTGGTAAATCTCTCCATCAGTCCGGGAACATAATTCAAATTCTCGGCGGATTAATCCAGATTCCCGCTCTCATTGCTCAATATTTGCGGATTGCGACGCCCTGTCCAGCCGCGCGGCCCTCACCGAGGCTCCGCCGCCGGGGCCTGCTGCCCCGAGTCATGCACATGGCCGTGGGAGCCCAGCGTCCTGGCGATGATCGGCTCGGTGGTGGATTTCCAGCCCGGCCCCGCTTGCTCCACCGGCGTCGGGCCCGAGCCGGGCACGGCCTGCACGACCTTAAATCCCTTTTCCTTCAGCGCGCGCAGGAAGTCGGGAAGCATTTTCGCGGTGCTGGATTTGGAGTCGTGAAACAGCACGATTCCCTTGCCTAGCTTTTCCAGCCGCCCCATCACCAGCGCGAGTTCGCTTTGCGGGGTCATCGCCTGCCAGTCGGAGGCCCAGAGATCCGCGCCGAAAACGGTCATGCCGCGCCCGTGAACATAGTCCAGCAACTCGGGCGAATCAGCAAAGCCTGGAAAGCGGAAAAAGGGCGCGCTGGACTTTGAAGGGGATTCGCCATAGGCGGCCTTGTCCACGGCGACGATCCCGGCCTCTATGTCCGCCTTCGCAGCCTCCAAAGGCATCAGCCGCAGCGTCTTGGCCGGGTGGCTAAAGGAGTGATAGCCGATCGTATGGCCTTCCTGCGCCTCGCGTTTCACCGTCGCGGCCATGCTGGTTGCATTGACGCCGATGACGAAGAAAGTGGCGCGCACGCATTCTGCCTTGAGCGCGTTCAGCACCTGCGCCGTCGTCGACGCCGGGCCGTCGTCGAAGGTGAGAACAACTTCATGATCGGCCAGCGCCAGCGTCCGCGGATAGCTTTGCAGGCCAACCGAAAGGCCCTCGGGGCCAATGACGATCTCGCGCGAGGTGCCGAGTTTTTCAGGGCCGCAGGACGTTGCAGCGCCGGCGCTCGCGGAGCCGGCGAAAAGCGCGGCAAGGCCCGCGTAAAAACAAATTCGAATAGATCGGGACATTGGCGCTTTACTGGTTTGATTTCAGGCAAGGGCGGGTTATGCACCCACTATATAGGCGAAGCGGGTTCCCGTATGACGCTCGATAGTGAAGAAACGGCGACCAAGCCGGATATTTTCCGCGACGAGAGCGGCGAACCGCGTCCCGATTTCGTGGCGAGCGTCGAAAGCGCCGTCGCGGAGGAGGATTCCGCCAAAGCTCATGAACTCGTCGGCGCACTGCATGAAGCGGATCTCGGCGCGCTGCTTGAGTTGCTGGATCACGAGACCCGTCCGAAACTGATCGCCCTGATGGGCGCGGATTTTGACTTTGCGGCGCTCACCGAAGTCGGCGAGACCACCCGTGAGGACATTCTTGACGAGCTTCCGGTCGAAACCGTGGCCGAAGGCGTCCGCGACCTGGAGAGCGACGACGCCGTTGCGATTCTGGAGACGCTGGAGCCCGAGGACCAGGCGGAGGTGCTGGAGGCGCTTCCGGCGCACGAACGGCTCGTTCTGCGCCGCTCGCTGGATTTTCCGGACGACAGCGCCGGCCGTCTGATGCAGACGACGCTGATCGCGGTTCCTGCCTTCTGGTCTGCGGGTCAAGTGCTCGATTTTTTTCGCGAAACCGACCCCGAAGCGTTGCCTCACAATTTTTTCGAGGTTTTCGTGGTCGATCCTGGCTATCGCCTGCTCGGCACGGTTTTTCTCGACGCGCTCGTGCGTTCGGTGCCGAGCAAGCGGCTCGACGAAATCATGCAGGCGGATCGCCGCCGCGTGCGCGCCACCGACGAGAGCGCCGAGGTGGCGCGGCTGTTCGAGCGCTACAATCTCGTTTCAGTCCCTGTCGTCGACGAAGCCGAAAGGCTGGTGGGCGTCATCACCATCGACGACATCGTGGACGTTTTGCAGGAAGCCGCCTCCGAGGAGATCAAGGCGCTCGGCGGCGTCAATCCCGACGAAGAACTCTCCGACGACTTCTGGGAGACCGCCAAGAGCCGCTTCCTCTGGCTGCTTGTGAACCTCGGGACGGCCTTCATCGCCTCCTCCGTGTTGCGATTGTTCGAAAGCCAGCTGCAGCAAATGGTCGCGCTCGCGGTTCTTGCTCCGATCGTCGCGAGCCAGGGCGGAAATTCGGCGACGCAAACCATGACCGTGACTGTGCGGGCGCTGGCGACGCGCGAACTCTCGCGCGCAAACGCCATGCGCGTCATTTTGCGCGAACTCGCCGCAGGCGCGGTAAACGGCGCCGCCTTTGGCGTCATCACCGGAGCCGTGGCGGCCAACTGGTTCCAGAATGTTGGCATCGCGCCGGTCATCGCGCTGGCGATGTGCACGAATCTGATCGCGGGGGCCCTTGGCGGCGTTCTGGTGCCGCTGGCGCTGGAGCGATGGAAGATCGACCCGGCGGTTTCCTCTTCGGCTTTCGTCACGACGGTCACCGATGTTGTGGGCTATGGCGCCTTTCTTTCGATCGCGACCTTGTGGTTTCATCTTTATTGAGCATGATCGGTACGAGCGGGCCCGCGTTAACGCCTCGTTACCGCTTGAGGTATAATTTGAGCCAATGCGCGCGTTGAAATCCCCTCTCCGGCTTCCTTTCGCGGCGGCGTGTCTGGCGCTTGCCTGCGGCCTTCTGTCCGCCTGCGGAAGTGGCGTCGACCCCACCTACAGCTCTCGCTCACCACGCTTCGCCACGAGCGCCCCGCTGACGAACGCCAAGAAAGACCCCGGATTCCTGGCCTATGCCGTGCCGGAATCGGATCTCCCGCAATATCCGGCGACGCTCAGCGCCCATTACGCCGTGCATGGGATCGACGTATCCAAATATCAGGGCAATATCGACTGGCAGGCGGTGAAGGATTTAGGCGTCGCCTTCGCCTTCATCAAGGCGACCGAGGGCGGGGACGCCGCCGACGCCAAGTTTCAGCGCAACTGGGAGGGCGCGAAGGCTGCGGGAGTTCCGCGCGGCGCCTATCATTTCGTCTATTGGTGCCGCCAGCCGCATGAGGAAATCGGCAATTTCAAGAGCGTCGTGCCGATAGACCCGGACGCGCTGCCCCCCGTGCTCGACGTGGAGGCGACCCCAACCTCCCGCACCTGCAAGCGCACGCTCTACCGCGAGGAAGTGCTCGCGGACATGCGCAAGATGCTTGAGGAAATGGAACGCCACTACGGCAAGAAGCCGATTATCTACTCATCGGTGGATTTCTATCAGGCGATTTTGGATTCGGATGCGCTGTCGGAATATCCGATCTGGGTGCGCTCGACAAAATATCATCCCACCGTGCGCTATGGCTCGCGCAAATGGACCTTCTGGCAATATCGCTCCGACGGCAATGTTCCCGGCATCCCCGGCGCGGTGGATCAGAACACTTTCCACGGCACGCAGGAACAATGGGAAAAGTGGCTTAAAGAGCAGACACGCGGCTAAGCAGCGCGCGACATAGGCGATTTTCCTTCCTGCAAGCCTCGCGGTCATCGCGTTTGCGGCGCCAGGCGCCTCCTTCGCCTCGCAGCCGGGCGCCCGGGAGGATTTCCGCAAGGAGGCCCGCGCCAAATGCCTCGCTGCGCGGGCCAACTCTCGCGACAAAGACATCAAAATCCATATGCGAATTGCGCGATGATCTGATGCCGTTCAAAATTGGTCACGTCCATGCGACCTCCCGATTCCACCGGAATCTGAGCCGCCCAGGCCACTTTGACGATCAGGTGTTCACTGAGCCGCGCAAACAGGCTGGGACCGAGATACAGCGCGCGGGCCGCGAAAAAACCGTCCTGATTGTAGGAAGCCTGCCGGATTTCGCCGCCGATGAACAGGCGGTCGCCCACGGCCGTCGTGATGGCCGCGGAAAGGTCGAACGGCTGCTGGGTCCGCCAACGGGTCGAAACCTTGTTGAACGTCGGCGCCAGGGTCGCGTTGAATACTGCATACAGCTTGTTTGGAATGAGAACCTTGTCGACAAGAAGGGCCACGGGCAGCGTAAAGCTCTCGCCCTGCCCCGGCGCGGGGTCGTTGATGCGGCGCCAGTAGGGGGAGAAGGATAGCGTCAATCCGATCGGCGCAGTGTCATGCTCAAGGAAATGCCAGCGGAACTCGCTGATTACGCCGCTGTATTCCAGCCCTGTTTTGTCGAGAAGGCCAGGCGAGCCGTGAATGCTCGTGTAGTCGGTCAGGGTTCCAATTGACGCCCGAAAATTCTCCTCGACGCCATAGCGATAGGAGACTTCGTTAGCGAAAGACGTGAACCCGCCTTGTTTGCCCAGCCGCCCAGTCGAGATGCCTTCGATCTCGCTTTCTCCCTTGTCGCCGATATCGCTTCCTTCGCTGAAGCCGAAAATATGCTCGGAGTCGATGGAGGAGCCTTCCTGCTTCTCCTGAGCCTGAGCAACTCCGCTCAAAAGCAGGAGCGCGGCAGCGAGAGCAACGCGGTGCGCTTGATCAACTGGCTGGAAAACCTTCCGCCGCCAAAGTTCGCCGCCGCTGTGTGCGCCTGAAGGAATGGCCCCGAGCATGGTCAAATCCCCGGACGCGGTTGGGTAGTCATGGGTTTCTTCTTCCTCGAAGGCGGACCATAGCCCAAGCCAAGCATTGTTCAGAGAGCAAATCCGGACAAAACCAAACCGTAGGCGCCATAAAAACATGGCGCCAACCGCATCTGCCGGAATTCATGTCCGGTGGACGCCAATTCGGGATCAAAATCGCAAGTTCCCCTCGATTCAAACCCGGCTTTGCCGCGCCTTCCCAACTTGCGCCCGCTTGGGCGAGACGCTGGATTCGGCGCCGCATAGAATTTTTTACTCCAACATCCCATTGATTCATACACCTGTAATAAATTGCCACCTTTAAGCAGGGGGTTGCGCGCCCGCCAGACCTTGGGAGTTTCGCCTCTCCCGCTTACGGCGGCCTGTCCGCCTCGATCTGGTTTTGGAACAGACGCTAGCCATTGGCGGCGTTTTAGTGTATCCGCCCTGCATGAGTTTTCGTCCCATGCGCTCTTGCTGCGCAACGGGGCCGTAGGAGAAGTGATAAATGGCCGTTCCGAAAAGAAAAACCTCGCCCATGAAGCGCGGGTTCCGCCGTTCCGCCGACGCGCTTGCCGCGCCGACCTATATCGAGGACAAGGATTCCGGCGAACTGCGCCGTCCGCACCATATCGACCTGAAGACCGGAATGTATCGCGGTCGCCAGGTCATCAAGGTGAAATCACAGGAAGCCTGAAGCCTCCCGCGCAGTCCGGTTGAAAAAGAGCGGAGTCCCAGCGACTCCGCTCTTTTTGTCGTGCCCGCGCGTCAGCGCCCGTTCTGGGCGAAGGCGAGAATCGGCATGAGGACCGCGCGCGGCGTGAGCCGTGCGAATGCGACCGTGAACTTGTTCATCGCGCCGGGGATCACCACCCGCTTTCCCGCGATGAGCCCTTCGTAGCCCTGCCGCGCGACTTCCTCGGCGGAGACCAGCGAAGACTTCATCGCCGACATGGCGCCGGTGAAATCGAAACCGGCTCGCGCCTGAAATCCCGTCTCCACCGGCCCCGGACAGAGGCAGGAGACCTTGACTCCCA
>CAWJEI010000011.1:0-345646 GCA_963841875.1 uncultured Alphaproteobacteria bacterium
GAGACGACCTCAGATTACGACCGCGAAAAGTTGCAGGAGCGTCTTGCCAAGCTCGCGGGCGGCGTCGCGGTGATCCGCGTCGGGGGCGCGACGGAAGTCGAGGTTAAGGAGAAGAAGGATCGCGTCGACGACGCCCTCAACGCGACCCGTGCGGCCGTGGAAGAGGGCGTTTCGCCTGGCGGAGGCGTCGCCCTGCTGCGCGCCATAAAGTCGCTCGACGGCGTGAAGGTCGCCAATTCCGACCAAAAGACCGGCGTCGATATTGTGCGCAAGGCGATCCAGGCGCCAGCGCGCCAGATCGTCGACAACGCCGGCGGCGACGGCGCCGTGGTGGTTGGCAAGCTGCTCGATGCGAAGGAATATAGCTACGGCTACGACGCGCAGACCAGCGAGTTCGGCGATCTCATGAAGCTCGGTATCATCGACCCGACCAAGGTCGTGCGCACGGCGCTTCAGGACGCAGCGTCCATCGCGGGCCTGATTGTGACCACCGAAGCGACGATCACCGAGCATCCCAAGACGGATACGCCCGCTATGGCGGGTGCCGCGGGCATGGGCGGCATGGACTTCTGAGGGTGGAAATTCGAAGCCGCGACGAATCTAAGGTTCTGGGCGTTTTGCCCCAGAGCCTCGGATCGTGGGTTTTGAAACGTTAAGCTTTCACGGTATATATAAGAATAGATAGTGAAATTTACTCCGTGGATTTTGAAAAGCACAAGTGAATGAGTTGATAACGGGAAATAAATTCGATCTGCAGTGCTCACAGAACCGACCGTTTTACAGCCTATTTTAACGTCCCGGCCTTCTCGGAATGCGCGGCTGCTTATGGCGCCAAGCCGCCGTAGCCGCTGCCGGCCGGCAAGTCCGGTTACCGAGGAATACCGGGTGCGGATTTCTTCCTCGCCGGAGGCCCATCCATTTTCATCTAATTCCGGCTAATTTCTCCGTCGCAATTCATTCCGACGTGCCGTCAGTCTCGCGAGATGTGCCGCTGGGCCTCCTCCAAGCCTATCGTGGCGGCGCAGGCGGCGCGAGCCAAGCAGGCCTCTATCGCGTCTTTCTTGCGGGGCTCGTCCCAAGGCTGCAATTCCAGGTTCCAGGAATCGGACCGCGCGCCGCCGAGCGCGAGGGGTATGCGGTGATCGTGTTCGAAGTCGGTTACAAGCTGTTCGGGTAGCTCCAACTCACGGACGGAGCGCGTGCCCGAGGGCATCTCATATTAAGGCATGAGTTTGCGCTCGCGCTGGATGCGCAAGCGTTCAAGCTCCCGTTCTAAATCACGATTCTCGTTAAGGAGCCGTCGTGTGACGTTGTAATGCACCCATCCCATTTGCATCAGTTTCCGCGCTGTTGCCAATGCGGCTTGCGCCTCGACGCTGGCGTCATGTGCAGCGAGGGTCTCCACAAAATCTAACAGCCGTTGCAAGTCATCGGGCGGAATGCTCATGTCGCGCCCCTTTGTTATCGTCGTCGGCCTTCTCTTCAGACGCGGGCGACGGTCGCCGATATCCCAAAAAGCAGTAACCTTTGCCCGACGGCGGAAACACTATGAACCCCTGAGTCTTCAGGGCTTCGAGGAAAAGTTTCTCGGGCCTCGCGGACGCGGCTTTTTGTGTCGTGCGGTTTGTCGGTCATTTCGCGCTACCTCTGTCACGGTCGTCCGAGTTGGCGCTTTTCCCAAGAGTTTACTGAACGTCGTTGCGCTCCTGCACCCGAAAGCAATCCGGTAGCTGCGCTTTAGCCGGGAGCCAGCCGACTTCGCTGCCGGGCCACTTTGCCCACTTCCAGCCCGTGAACGGGCTAACAAGCCATGCGCCTGGACGCATGTCGCGCAGTCGCGCCTTAGCCCCGGCACAATCGAGCATCGGCTTTGAGCCCCTTGGTCGGACGGGGTGGAAATGTGGCAGCCAATATAAAATCTCAGGGACTGGCTCGACCTCGACGGTCGGCAATGACGCCTGAGCCGGTCCGAGACGCCCTTCCATCCACACAACGAGGTGGCGCGCGAACTCCGGAACTTCAGACCAGGGCACGGCGGTTGCGGTCGCCTGATCGCAGTCTGCAAGCGAAGTGGCTTGTTGGTCGACATAAAAAACCCTCCTGCGATTGACCGAGGAGGGCTGAATCTGTGGCTGAAATCCCGTTTGTTGCCGGTATGGCCACATCCCGCTTTTAGCGGTAGCCACCTTGCCCGAGATCGGCAGGTTGGCGAGGGCGTCAGCCCTAACTCTGGATGCATGACGTATGACAAGCAGAACGTAACGTTCGTCAAGTCGGGCCATTCTCAGTTGAAGCCCCGGCCAAGCGACCGGGGCTCATATCGTTAGGTTAGATCATTGAAAGGCGCGAAAGGTGCATCGGCAAACTTCCGGCCGTTGACGACTTCGCAAATGCGACCTGGATTAACGCCAAGTTTGGCCGCCGCTTCGTGCTGCGCCATGCCAAGCCTAAGAACCATCGTCTTAGCCTTGGATGCTAGTTCGACGGTCATAGGGTTTGAGCACTTCGGCGCGCGGCGCCGACGCGGAAACGGAACGATGTTCGAAGGCGTATTTTCGTCTGCAGTCATGGCATTTTCCTTATGGAAAACGCCGTCTCGCTATTGCCGGGGACTCAGACACGCGCTACCCTGTCACTGCAAATCACTAACTCAATGTTTCCCGGTGGTCCTGCGAGACGGCTAATCAAGTTAGGACCATTGGTTAAGGCGGTTCCTGTTTCCAGCAGGGCCGCCTTTTTGCCGCGATTCATTCCCGCGACCTACATAGAATTGATTGACCGGGGGCGAACGGGCAAGAAGAATCTTTCTCTCTTAACGGGAAGATGTGCATAAGTACAACTTATGCGTATTTTGTGAAAAATGTTGAGTTGCAAATTAGCGCCTATTGCGCAGTCGGCCGAATCAGTCCTTGGCATCCGTGAAAATCAAACTGAGACACTACCCATTCTCAATGCTCTTGGTGCCGTCAAAGCGCGTCGGTCCGAACCCACGATGCGCCAACATTCCAGTTGGCTCCCGTCGCTGGCGGCGGGTTGATCGGCCTTCAGGGCTTTGATGACGGGAATGGATAGTGTTTCGCGCGCCGCAAGGTCAGATGTTGTTCGCGCATATGAGCCGCAATCTCAACTTCCGCCGCCTGAGCTTGCGCGGCATTCCCGGCGCGCGCGACGAATGCACGCTCCCCGCAGTCGTGCAGAATAGCAGGAACCGGCGTGGGCCAATCTAAGAATGTCGATTGTCACTTATCATGTCGTGATGGCCTTAATGATTAATTAACCACGTTTCAACAAAACTACATTCCTTCACTCCTAATCTCTATGTCTGTCCGATGAATGTCCGCCAGTCGATGAGAAGTTTGGTTCACGTGATGGCGACGCATTTGCGTTCGTCAATCTCTGTCAAATCCGTTTCTGTCGTTTTTTTCGTCTCATCGACCTTCATCCAGATGGTCTCGCCTAATTGGGCGTTCTCTTTTTTGTCAGACAAGCTAATCGTTCCCGGGAAACCACCGATCTTTTGGAACACACTTACGGCCTTTTCTGAAGCGAAGCCGCGAGCGCCGCTATTGGTCGATTGGTCTAAAATCCCGCAGGGTGCAAACGAGGCGACATTCAACGAACGTCAATCGAGCGGAATCGTAATTGAGAAACTGCGTCCAATTGGTGCTTTGAAAGCGGCAGCCCGCATTGAATATATTGAGTTAGTCCGCTCCCAAGCGGAACAGAATGGCTTGCCCGCCGACATCGCTGATGCGGTCGTTTACATCGAGAGCGGTTATCACCCTGAAAAAGTTGGAAGCGTTGGAGAAATTGGTTTGATGCAAATCCGTCCGCGAACTGCGGCGATGCTAGGTTTTCGAGGTAGTGACAACGAGCTCGCGGTTCCCGAGACAAATATTCGATATGGCGTCACGTATTTGGCTCGAGCATGGCGTCTTGCCGAAGGCGACCTTTGCCGAGCGTTGATGAAATACCGCGCGGGCTACGGCCAAACGCGCATGACTTCGCGCTCAGTAGAATATTGCGGTCGCGCCAAGATTTACCTCAGGAACATCAATTCCTCTCTCGCGATGAATTTCTCTTTATAAGCCGCGCCCAGATTGTTCAAACAAACCGAGTCAGATCTGAACGCCTATAAGCGCGTTGACTCGTCGATGGGTTCCGGCGCGAAAGCCTTCGGAAATTCCCCACTGGAACCGCCGGGAATATGCCGGACAACGACGGTGAGCGCCGAGCCTGCTATCAGATGGGTTCTCTGTCGTGGAAGATAATCGGATATTTCTCTTGAAAATTTCCGTGGGGAGGGGTGCGCGGCAGCTGGTCCAAGAGATGGCCTTGAACTAAATTGTTCCCAGATCGCTAGATGCGGTAAACCAAGGAAGCGCTCTCGTGAGCAAGATACGCATCGCCGTCACCGGCCTGAGAGGGCAGGTCGTTGGCGCGCTCATCGAGCGCGCGCCACGCCAAGTCGAGTTGATTGCGCTTGGTCGACCGCAGCTCGACCTCGCCATACGGGAAGCAGTTCTTTCGGGACTGCGCGCGGCACGTTGTGATGCGATCGTCAACGCCGCTGCTTACACTTCGGTAGACAAGGCAGAGAGCGAGCCGGAACTGGCAATGCGTGTCAACGGCGACGGCGCGGGCTTTGTCGCGGAAATCGCCGCAGAACTCGGCGTGCCGTTGCTGCACTTGTCTACCGCCTACGTCTTCGACGGAGGTCTTTCGCGACCCTATCGGGAAGATGACGCGACGTGTCCGACGAGCGCTTATGGCCGCTCGAAGCTGGTGGGCGAAGAAAAGATCGCAAGCATCCATTCCAACCACGCAATCTTGCGTACTGCATGGGTCTATAGCCCATTCGGGACCAATTTCCTCCGGACAATGCTGCGCCTCGGCGAAACGCGTGATGAAATCAGTGTTGTCGCTGACCAGGTCGGTAACCCAACCTCCGCGCAGGATATCGCTGATGCCGTCCTTGCGATTGCCGTTCGCCTTGCGACTAGCCCCTCTCCTCTTCTGCGCGGCGTGTTCAACATGACCGGCGTCGGCGAAGCAAGCTGGGCCGACTTCGCAGAAGCAATTTTCGCACAAACGGCAAAACACGGGCGCGCACCTGTACGCGTCAAGAGGATTACGACGTTTGAATATCCGACCGCCGCGCCGCGTCCTGCGAATTCTCGGCTGGACAATTCCAAGTTCCGTGCTGCTTACGGCATTGCTCTGCCGCCTTGGCGAGAATCAGTCGTGAGCTGCGTCTCTCGCCTGCTCTCAGCTTACACAAGCTGACGATTGGGGCGCATCGTGATAAATCGTTCAACATGCGCTGGTTGTGCCGAAGCCCTTATCCGGCTTTGTCACGTTGGCGAGTTTTGCTTGTTAAGTCATAGGTGTCAACGGCGTCATTTGGACTTTTAACACGCATAGCGAGTGGTTTGACGCCACTGCAAGTGCTTGAGATCCAAACGGGGCGCGGCCAACGCTTTGAGGCTCGGCGTTTCCCTGAAGCAAACGAAGTCGTAATCAACGGACTGGCCCAATTCGAGGGATGTGAACAGAAACGTTTCAGGATAGCCGCAGTCCGGTCCAATTGGATCGGATCCAAGCGCCTGTGTTCGCTAGTAAGGCATCTATTTTTCGCCGGCCCTTAGCTCTCCACCCAAAGCTGGATGTTGCATTAATGCATACATCAGCGACAAAATGCCTGGCGAAGCTGAAGATAAATCTATCTTAAGCACTTGATTTGTTTGGTGAGCGCGCCGGGGCTCGAACCCGGGACCCCCTGATTAAAAGTCAGATGCTCTACCGACTGAGCTACGCGCTCGCTTCAAGAATATTCCTTCAGATCGGCGACGCCGCTCTGAATTACCTCGATCCAAATCGGAAAAAGCAGTCGGCCTGCCCTTCCGCACCGATCGCAAGGACCGAACAGTGACGATCCACTATCCTTCGGGGCCGGATCGGTCAACCCCGCGTGATCGAGCTTTCTTGGCGACCTGCGAGCATATGGGGCGGCGCCCTCAAAAAAGGATCCCGAATCTTTCTCGGTGGCGATGGTCAAGTGGTAGAGAGTGGCCTATCATTACCCAAGAAGCTTAATTCGCCGCGCAAATATAAACGGCAGGCGGAGCGGGTTGGATATGGGCCATAAAGAGGATTTGTTTCAGAATCTCGATGCGGCGATCCCGGGCCTTCGCCGCTACGCGCGCGCGCTTTGTCCTGGAGACGGTTCGGCTGCTGCAGACGAACTTGTTCAGGCCGCCCTCGAAAGAGTCGCCACGAAAATCAAGGCGAAGACTTTAGGCATTGGCGAAGACGACGCCGCGAGGCTCTGCGCCTATGCCTCCTTGACCGCGCTCGCGAGAGAAAAATCGGGCGGGTCTTCAGTTCCACGGCCATGCGAACGCGAGCAGATCGTCGCCCAAGGGTTGGCAAACTTGCCTTTTGTTGAACGAGCAAGCCTGTTACTTGTTGTTCTAGAAGGCCTTTCGTATGATGCAGCAGCAGGGGTTGTCGCCGTTCCTCGCGAGGCGCTTGTGGTTCAGTTGATGCGCGCTCGCGCTGCTTTGTCTTCCGTCGATTTGCGACCGCCAGCCCCCCCGATGGATGGCGTTCGCCGCGCTGGCGCGCATCTGCGCGTCATAAAATAGGGCGAGAGCGTGAGCATGCCCTCCGACAGCGTCGAAGAAGCAGATCTGCACGCGCTTGTCGACGGGGAGATTTCCGCCGAGCGCCGTCGAAAGATAGAAGATCATCTCCTTCAACACCCTGAAGACGCGGCTCAAGTAGAAAACTGGCGACGCCAAAACGCCGCCTTGCGGGCTTTGTATGCCCCCGTCGCCAAGGAGACTCCTCCGTTATCGCTTCGCAACGCCGCCCACCGAAATGCCGCCGCTGGTCCGGCGCCCATTGAAACTGGAGCTATCCATTGGGGTCGACCGAGCAACTCTTCGAGAACGGTGAGGCGTCTAGATGAAGTGCGCGAAGCACGGCGGAAAAAGGCGATTATTTCATCCTTGCTGACCCTGCTTGCTGGCGCCGTGCTCGCTGGCGCGGCGGTTTTCGCCATTACTCATGCCGGCGTCTCTCGTGGAAGCGTCCCCCAGGTGACTTTCGCCCAAGGTTATGTTGATCGAGCTGATGTGTCGTATTTAACTTACGTAAGAGATTCGAAGCCGATTGATATTGGCGCCGATCGCATGGGTGACCTCATCGCGGCATTGAAATTGCGTGTCGGCTTTGCTCGCGCGCCAGATCTTTCTTCGGTAGGGTTGCGATTGCTCGGGGGGCGGGTCGCGCCCGGACTTGTGGCTCCGGCCGGATTCCTTGTTTACGAGAATGATAATGGCGCCCGCGTAGCGCTGTATTTCGAACGTGCCGAAGCTGGACCTGCGCCGCGCATCGCTCCGCGCGTCGATAGCAGTTTGACGGCGATCGAGTGGCGGGGCGCGGGAATGGCCTTTGTATTGATCGGACCACTTGGTTCTGAGGCCATGCAGATTAGCGCCGAGCGCGCTGCGGCTGAAATACTGGCCCCAGCGCTCAATGAAGCGCCTTATCCTTGACGGGTTCCGCGGACAGCATTTTCAATGAAGGCAAGCGTCATGAGATACCAGGAGGCGCCAACTCCTTCCCAGTCCTACAGTGGTCCTTCAGTGGCCGCAGTTCGTCTTTCAACTCAGAACTGTCCATGAATGCGCTTCTTCTGCATCCTTTCATCGAAGACCTTGTCGCCTGCCTGCGCTTTTATACGCTGTTCGAGGTTCCGTGGCTGGGCGACAAGGCTCCCGAGTTTCGAGGCGCCTTGCGCGCGGTTCCGGTCGCGGGCGCCATAATCGGCGCCTGTGGTGGAGCGGCGCTGTTCGTCACATGGGCTTTGGGGATTCCGCCCTTGCCTGCCTCTGCTTGCGCTATCGCGACGCTGGTCGCGGCGACAGGCGCGCTGCATGAGGACGGGCTCGCGGATGTCGCGGACGGATTCGGCGGCGGCGGGACGCGTCAACGCAAGCTCGACATCATGCGCGACAGCCAGCTCGGCTCCTTTGGGGCCGTCGCACTGGCGCTGGCGTTGATGCTTCGCGTTTTCACCCTGGCCGCACTCACCGAGCGCGGCTTGCCGCTTGCCGTGCTGTCGCTGATTTGCGCCGGAGCGGTGTCACGCACCGCCGGTTTGGCTCCCTTGCTCATGTTGGCGTCCGCTCGCTCCGATGGAGCGGGCGCGGCCATGTCACGCCCCTCGCGCGGAGCGCTGCAGACTGCTCTGCTTCTCGCTCTTGCGCTCTCCATGCCGCTGACGCTGGCAGGCATGCCGTTATCGCGTATCGCCCTTGGCGACATCTTGGCCCTGTTCGCCGCCATTCTCGTCGCAAAGCTGGCGGAACGCCAGATCGGCGGTTTTACTGGCGACGTGCTTGGAACAGCCCAGCAGTCGGCCGAGATTGTCGTTTTGCTTGCGCTTTGCCGCACTTAGAAAAATTTGGTTCACGAGAGCCATCAAGGAGCAGGGGCTGAAGATGGGGCTTTTTCTTGCCGTGAGCGCGTTCAGGAACGTCAATCCACGAGAAGTTGCGCAAGCCTGCGCCGACTATCTGCTTTCTTATGGCGTCGAGTGTGCGGCGCGTCCACCTGACGCGGACGTGGATCATCACACCGATGCGATGATCTTCCAGTCTCAGGAGGGCTGGCTCGTGGTCTTATGGCCGGAATATTTCGGAGTAAACGTTGGAGCCGCCGCGCGCGGAATGGCTGCCGAGCATGGATGGCTGATCTCAACCATCAAGGTTTACGATGGCGCTTATTGGGACCACCTTGCCTATCTCGGGCAGGAAGAATTGCACAGTCATTGTTCTTGGCTGAATTATTGGGATGAGGAAAGCCAGGCCTCGGATTGGGAGCCAGATCCAGCGAAACTGGCGGCGGCGCTGGGCGTCTCAGCCGATGTGTTGCGGCCCTATTTGATTGATGCGGGGATGATCCAGGATGAAGCGGAGCCGCGCAAGGCGAATGCCGACGACAATTTCGAGCTTCGCAATATCTGGGTGTTCGTGGACTTCTGGAGACGCTTGGGCGTGACCTACCCCGAACCGGGGAAGAATATCGCCCAAATCCTCCGGATAACGACGGACGGATTCATGGATAAATTGCCGGTTTAGGATCGAAGCCTGTATGCAAGCGCTTCGAGCGGGCCAGACTAAAATCCGAGGTTGCTTCAGTTTCCAGATTTAGCCGGCCTTCAGCGCGCCTCGCGATCACGCCGCACGCGCCATCGCTTGACGGACCTCTCCAACCGCATCCATGAGCGTTTCAACGCCAGCGCCGACACGAACAGCTTCCAGCGCGAGACGGCGGCGGAAACGCCGCGCGCCCGGAAGGCCGGCGAATAGCCCAAGCATGTGGCGGGTCATCGACGACAGGCGCTCACCCTGCGCGAGCTGCCTTTCGATATAGGGTCTGAAGGCCTCGACTGCTTCGAAGCAATCCTTCAATGGCGCGGGTTCGCCAAACAGCTCGCTGTCAACGCGCAGCAGCAATGCGGGATTGTGATAGGCCGCGCGCCCCACCATTACGCCGTCGACGAATTGGAGCTGTTCGTGTATTGCTTCTATCGTTTCAAGTCCTCCATTTATGGCGACTGGCGTTTCCGGGCAGGATCGCTTGAGGCGATGCACCAGCCCGTAATCAAGCGGCGGAATATCCCGGTTTTCTTTTGGGGAGAGCCCTTTGAGCCATGCCTTTCGGGCATGCACGATCAGAGCGTCTGCCCCAGCGCGCAGACTCGCGTCAGCGAGCTCGAAGAGAGCTGTCTCTGGTTCCTGATCGTCAACGCCGATACGGCATTTGACCGTCACGGGAATCTGCACCGCTTCCTTCATCGCCCGTACGCAATCCCCGACGAGCGCCGGCTGCAACATCAGACAGGCGCCGAAGGCGCCATTCTGGACGCGGTCGGATGGGCAGCCGACATTCAGATTTATTTCGACATACCCGAATCTCTCCGCAATGCGCGCCGCGGAGGCGAGAGCGGCGGGCTCGGAACCGCCCAGCTGAAACGCCACCGGATGTTCGAAGGCATCATATCCCATCAGCCGCATCCGGTCGCCATGAATGACGGCGCCCGCAGTCAGCATCTCCGTGTAAAGCCGCGCGCGTCGAGTCATCAGCCGATGGAAATAGCGGCAATGCCGGTCTGTCCAATCCATCATCGGCGCTACGGAAAAGCGCAGTTCGTTGGCGGCGAGCATTTTTGGCGAGTTTCCTTCCGGTGTGAGCAAACGGCGTCATACCCCATCCACGGGCGCGTTCAATATAGCGGAAGCGGAGCAATTGAGCCCGCCTCACGCGGCTATTGCGCCGCCTTCTGGCGCAGCGCCACGGTAAAAGACATTTGTATAGGTCTACCAAAACGGGAGGCCTGGAAACGCACCGCCACGAGTTCCGGCAGCCGAGGCAAGCCTGCCCAGTTGTCGTTCCATCGCGGCGCTTTGCCTTCTTCGACCTGGCCAAAATAGCGCAGCTGGAGAAACGAAACGCCGCGCGCAGCCTCGGTTCTCGCCATCGACTCACGTGTCACTCTACTCGACTCGGCGGTGCGGAAAAACGCCGTCCAGACCGCCAGGTCGGAGTGCTCGCCATTCGGCTCCAGCCCAATCTCGCCCATGAAAAGGCCGCCTTGCTGGGTATCGCCCTCGCTCAACCCCACGAACAGGCATCCGTCGGGTCGCCCGTCAAACAGCAGCGCCTGACCGTTCCGCGTATCTGGAAGCAGAAGTGGATATGCGTGGGCTAACAAATCCGACAATGCCGCCGCCGTCGCTTCAAGGTCGCCGGCGGCCTGATTGATCCTGCTGGTCTCGAAGGCCTTGCGCCCGAGTTGCAGCCCTTCCATCAGGGCGCCCGTCAGCAGCGCCAATAATGCTAGAGACAGAAGAAGCTCCAGCATAGTGAAGCCCGCATCCGCGCGGCGGCGCGCTCGCCGCCTCATTTTATTGTCTCGCGGATTACGCTGGCCTTGAATGTGTCAAAGCCAAGGGTCAGCGTCTTGCCTGTCATCTCCCCGGTGCGCGTCACGTCTATATGCGCTGAATAGGCAATTATCTTTGGGGCTTGTGGATTGTTCTGCGGCGGCATGGGCGCGAAATCGACGGTCAGCACATAAATCAGCCCGTCGTCGCTTTTCCCTTGAGTCACGCCCGGACGCGGCGGAGATTCGACGCCGATAGCGTCTAGCTCGGAGCGCGCGATACGTGTGGCGCGCAACATGAAGTCAGCCCGGTCATCGTTGAGAACGGCGCCAAAAACGCCGTTCATCAACGCGGCCAGCGACATCGTCAAAATAGCAAAAGCGGCTAACGCCTCGATGAGCACGAAGCCCCCGACGCGGCGGTGCAGCGATCCAGGCCGACGACGTGCAAACCTTGTCTTCACGAGATCTCGCATCGTGCGGCTCCCATAAGCCAGTTGACGTCGACAATAGCCGTGCGTCCGCCAAGCGACAATGTTATTTCACCTCCCGTGGACGCTCCGTTCGGAAAAAACAGGATATCGCCCTGTTCCGCCCCCTGCCTTCGCGCTTCAGCGACACGCAGATCGACGTGGGCCTCGGGGGGCAGGAAGGTCTCTGGGCGCGCGGGAGACCAGTAGCTCTTGCGCGCAAGGTTGATGTTGACCGCGAGTTCACTGTTGCCGGCTATGGCGCGCGCGCGTGCGTCGCGCATCGTGGCGCAGAGCTTGTGAGCGCTCGCCTGAAGCTGAAGTCCGCCCGGAGCCGGTCGCAGTAGCGGCGTGGAGATGCCGATCACCAAGGCGAAAATCGCCAGAACAGCCAGGGTCTCGAGCAGCGTGAACCCCGCATCACGGCGTCGGAGCCCGCGTTTCATTGTGTCGCGAGCTCATTGATGCCGAGCACAGCGTTCATCACGGTCAGCACCAGCGCGCCAACAAGGCCGGCGATCAATATCGTCAGCGCTGGCGTCAATATGCCCATCGCTCGTTCGATGGAGCGTTCTGTCGCGCGCTCGAAGGTGCCCGCGATACGCAACAGCATTGGCGCCAGTTGTCCGGCCTCTTCGCCAACTGCGATCAGTTGCGGAACGACTGTCGGAAGCTGCTTGATCTGCTCGAGCCCGCGCGAGAGGCTGCCGCCATTGCGGACGGAAGCGACGACGCCGCTGAGTTGTTCGCGCAGAAAGAAGTTGCCGACCGACTGGACCGCGCTTTCGAGCCCCTGCAGCAACGGCACTCCAGCCTTCAGCATGGCGCCGAGAGTGCGGGCGAATTGGGCGGTGTCGTATTGCACTTTCAATTTCCCCAGGATCGGGACATCCAGCATTCGTCGGTCGATGGCCAGCTTCACCAATGGCCGGGTCGCGGCATAGGAACGTAGCCAGAAGAAAAAGCCGATAATAAGAACCAAAAAGCCGAGAATGAACGGCCATTGATCTTCAAGTCCCATGATGAATGAAAGACCCGCCGGCATGGGCTTGCCGCTTTCGGAGAAAATTGGCGAGACCGCCGGGGCCAGAACGCCGACCACGATGCCGGTGGAAACGAGCGCCAGCACGATCAATATGACCGGGTAGATCAGGGCCGATTGAATTCTTGCGCGCAGTTCCTGGCGACGCTCCAGCATGTCAGCCATCTGCGTCAGCGACGCCCCAATCTTGCCCATGGCTTCTCCGGCGCGCACGACGCTGATGTAGCCATCGCCGAAAGCCGGCGACGTGGCGGCCAGCGCGTCGGAGAGAGCCGCGCCGTCGAGAAGTCGTCGCAGCACTTCCTCGGTGAGTTGACGCCGTGTGGCGCTTGGCGCCTGTTCCTCTAAAATGCGGAGCGCCCGGTCGAGCGGTACGTCGGCCTCCTCCAAGGTTGCGAAATCGCGCGTGAAGGCGGCGATGTCGGCGGACTTGAGACGCGACTTACCGAAGAGCCCGCCGCCACCCGCGCCGCCCCCGCCGGCGCGCGCGGCCTTCGTCTCGAAGGGCGTCAGGCCTCGCGACCATAGCATTTCCTCGGCTTCATCGCGTGTGCGGGCGTCGATTTCGCCCTCGTCGAGATCGCCTTGTGCGGTGTAGGCCCGGTAATGAAACAGAGGCATTAGGGTTTCCTGGCCGTGAGAATCCGTTCATGGGTCAGCGCTCGGATCAGATCGGGGGCGGCCGACGGGTCGGGTTTTGCGCTCGAAATCCCCTTCTCCGCATAATGCTTCGGCGCGATGACCTTCAAAGCGTCAGTCCACGCGCGTCACGCGCAATACTTCCTCTATGCTGGTTTCGCCGCGCCACGCCTTGCGCATTCCGTTTTGATACATCGACATCATGCCGGCCTCGCGCGCAGCCGAATCCAGCGCTGTGTCGGTCGCCGATTCACAGACCAGCCGGTGAAGGCGCTCATCCATCACCAGCAGTTCGGCGATCGTCGAGCGGCCGGAGTAGCCCGTTTGCCGGCATTTCGGACAGCCAACCGGCCCGCGTAATCGCGAAGGAGTGGTGGCGAAACGTTCCCCCGCGAGGCGAAGCTTCCATTGCTCGGTGGTCGCGTTTGGCGCGGCGCAGGCGTCGCACAGCCTGCGCACGAGACGCTGCGCGAGCACCGCCTTTACAGTTGATGCGATGAGGTAATTTTCGACTCCCATATCTATGAGGCGGGTGATCGAGGCCGCAGCGCCATTGGTGTGAAGCGTCGAGAACACGAGATGGCCGGTGAGCGCCGATTGAATGGCGATGCGCGCCGTTTCGGCGTCGCGAATTTCGCCGATCATGATGATGTCGGGATCTTGGCGCAATATAGAGCGTAGCGCCAAAGGAAAATCCAAGCCTATAGCAGGCTGCACCTGAACCTGATTTACGCCCGAGAGCTGATATTCGATAGGGTCTTCGACGGTGAAGAGCTTCACATCGGGCTGGTTCCGCTCTTTGAGCGCGGTGTACAGCGTCGTCGTTTTGCCGCTGCCTGTCGGGCCGGTGACGAGAATAATGCCATTGGGATTGCTCATCACCGTACGGAAGGGTTCGAGCAAGTCGCGGTCGAAGCCGAGCGCCTCGAAGTCCAGAGAGACATGGCTGCGGTCAAGGATACGCATGACGATGCTCTCGCCATGCGCCGTCGGAATAGTGGACACGCGGAAGTCAATATCGACGCCGCGCACCGCCAGCTTGATGCGACCGTCTTGCGGCAGGCGGCGCTCCGCGATATCGAGCTGCGCCATGATTTTAATGCGCGAGGAGATCGCCGCCTTTAGCCCCGGCGGCAATTGCTCGACGTTGCGTAGCACGCCATCGATCCGGTAGCGCACCAGAACTTGATCCAAAGTCGGTTCAATGTGGATGTCCGACGCGCGAGCCTCTATGGCCTCGGCGACTATCTGGTTGACCCGCCGGATTACCGGCGCCTCGTTGGCGATGTCACGCAGGCGTTGCAGATCGAATTCGCTGGCGGCCTCTCCGCGCGAGTCCGGGTCGACCATGGCGACGCCGCTTTGCCCCTTTCCATAGAGCGTGAGCAGCGCCTTTTCCATATTGGCAGGCGTGATTAGGCGAAGTCCAAGCGTGAAGCCGGTGGAGTAGGCCAAGGCGTCGACCGGTTCGAGATTGAACGGATCGACCACGGCGACCGTGAGATGGTCGCCATCGAGCTCGAGCGGCAGCAATCCGTTGGCGCGAATGAATCTTTCGACAATGGTTTCAGGCAGAACCGGCTCGGCGGGGAAGTCCTTCTCTTCGATGACTTCAATATGGAGAAATTGTGCAAGATGGCCGCATAAATCCGCATCGGGAATCAAGCCGAGCTTTGTCAGCACCTGATCGAAGCGCTCGCCCGCCTGGCGGGCCGCGCGCTGAGATCTTTGCAGCGATAGGTCGTCCACGGCGCGCCGGGAAAGGAGAAAAGCCCCGAACGTCTCCGCGAATTCATTGCCGCGCGGATCGACCCTGCAACGCGCAGGGACGCTTTCCTTAATTGCTAGAGTGTTACTTTGCATCTATCGATCCCGTGGCCAGCAGCGCCGCCCAGATATAAGTTAATCCTTGGAGGCCCGATGCAGGGTCGGGCCGAGAGCCGCGTCGCCACTCGGCGCGTTCGATTGTTCGCACGAGGCAATCGGAAGGCAGGTTTCGTCTTCTGTGGCGCATGGAACCGCCCTCTGGAGCCGAGTAAATGACTTCTCTTCGGCGTTTTCCTTACAGTTTTGAGCAACGAACCGCCGACGACTAGGTTTACACTCCCTTTTGACCAAAGGAAAAGCCCAATGGCTGGCAAGCGCCTGCTCATCGTCGCCCATGCGCCCTCGCCCAATACCTTGCTTTTGCGGGAGGCCCTGGTCGCTGGCGCGAACTCGCCGGAGATTCAAGGGGTCGAGGTGACGACGCTGAGCCCGTTCACGACGACGCCCGAGGTGGTTCTGTCCGCCGACGCGCTCATTCTGGGGGCGACAGAGAATTCTTGGCTATATGTGTGGGGCGCTGAAGGACTTCTTTGATCGCTGCTATTACCCATGTCTGGAGCGGACACAGGGGCTCCCCTACGCGCTTTATATACGCGCTGGGACTGACGGCGAGGGCGCGAAGCGCAGTGTCGAAACCGTCGCAACCGGCTTGCGTTGGCGCAAAATCCAGGAGCCTCTGATCTGCCGGGCGCCTGGCGGGAGGACTTTGTCGCCGAATGCAGGGATCTGGGAATGCTTGTCGCAGCCGGTCTCGACGCCGGAGTGTTCTGAATTTCCTGGAAAAGAGCCAGATCTGTCAGTCCATCGGCAAGCGGAACTCGGCTTCAGCGTGTCCTATCGGGCAGGTTTTGGGCGTCGCTGTGTTTCGCGGCGACCGTACGGCGGCCCGCTGGGGATTTCGCCTGAATGTCCCGCCAGGTGTTGGACTGGGAAATCATCTGGCGTATCTGCGCGACATTGGCTGCTGCGTCGATCGGCTCCAGGTCGCGGCGGGACCATTCTTCCGCCTGAGCGAATTTTCCCTGAAGCGCCAGCACTAGCGCTAGATTCTGGCGCACGCGCATATCCGCTTCGGGCTGACTGGCCGCTAGCAGAAGGGTTTCCTCTGCCCGGGACAGTTGCTGCGACAGGGCATAGGAAAGTCCCATGTTGGACAGCACGCCGGGGTCATTGGGGCGTATTTTAAGCGCTTCCTGATAATAATTGCGGGCAGCATCGTGATTGCCGAGTTCATCAGCGATGGTGCCGAGGGTTGAAAGCACTGACCAATCGGGCCGTTCGGGCGTATGGGCGCGGTTCAATATGTCCGTCGCTTCATTCAGACGCCCTGCATCAGCCAGAGCTTTGCCATAGGCGCCAAGCACTTTCATGTCCTGGGGATATTGAATCGCAGTGCCCTGCAACACCGCCACCGCCTGGGAGTTTTGATCCAGACTGTGCAGCGCGCGGGCATAGGTCATGGCGACCTCTTTGTCCTTCGGGTTCTTCTCATAGCGACGCCCCCATTCCTCGGCGAATTCCCGTAATGCGCCTTCCCCCCGCGGAAGGGCGACGGGAGCGGACGGTTTGCCGATCGAGCCAGTGACGTCGTTCAGCGACTTTGAGCAACCCGAGAGTCCGACCAGAATTGCGAGAGCCAAAGCTGTCGAGACCTTGCGGTTGGGCTTCGCCGCGAGCCGCAGGCAATGAAACTGAAAGGGGAGGGCGGGAACTGTGGCTGCCTTGATCACGGCGAATCTTTTCTGTTTCCAGGTCAATTGGTAAAGGCAGCAATAAAGCGTTAACCCTAATGGATGCTTAACAAGGGGCGGGGGATTGTCCCATCTCGGGGCGCCCGGCAGGCGGAATTAAGGAGATGCCATGGCGACGAAAGCCGGGCTGGAGGAGTGGTCTCAGGATGCGACGCCGATCGATTTCGTCGACGCCCGGGGCTGGGAAGACTATGCCGCCGAGCTGCCTGCGGCCGCTCGCGCATATGCGGAGGCGTGCCGCTTTGAGCCGAAGCCGGAGCGCCTGCTGCTCGTCCCGAACCGTGAGGGCGCTCTGGAGCGGGTTGTCTTTGGGGTTGAAAAGCCCGACGCGAAGCTGCGCGATCCCTTCCTTGCGGGCAGGCTGGCGACCTCCTTGCCACCTGGGCTTTATCGCTTTGAGAAAGGCCCTGCAGACCCGAGCGCCGCAGCCCTCGCATTTCTTTTGTCGCGCTACAAATTTTCGCGCTATGTCTCGGCCAAGCCGGAAGGGCCGAGATTATGCTCGCCTTCCAGCGTCGACGGCGCTCGGATTTCGCGGATCGCGGAGGCGGTCGCCTTCGGCCGCGATCTGATCAACACGCCGGCTTGCGACATGGGTCCTGAAGCGCTGGCCGACGCAGCTCTGGATCTTGCGCGCCGACATAGCGCAAAAACCCGGCTGATTTTAGGCGAGGCGCTGCTGGAGGAAAATTTCCCGCTGGTGCATGCGGTGGGGCGAGGCGCCGCTCAGCAGCCGCGACTCGTGGATTTCACTTGTGGACCTCAGGATGGCCTCAAAGTGACGCTGGTTGGCAAGGGCGTATGCTTTGACACGGGCGGTCTCGACCTGAAACCCTCAAGCGCGATGCTGCTCATGAAAAAGGACATGGGCGGCGCCGCTGTGACGCTGTCCCTGGCCTCCATGCTGCTTGAGGGCGGGGTTCCGTTGCGGTTGCGGGTGATCTTGCCGATCGTCGAAAACTCGGTGTCAGCCCCTTCATTTCGGCCTGGCGACATCTATCGGAGCCGAAAGGGCCTCTCCGTCGAGATTGGCAATACCGATGCAGAGGGTCGCCTGGTGCTTGCCGATGCGCTTGCGCTGGCGGCCGAGGACCAGCCGGACCTCCTGTTCGATTTCGCGACTCTGACCGGGGCGGCGCGTGTGGCGCTCGGTCCCGATCTCCCGCCTTTTTACACTGGCAGTGATGAACTGGCGCTGGAGATCGCGAACCATGCCCGCGGGGCCAATGATCCCGTGTGGCGGCTGCCTCTTTGGGAGGCTTATGACGCTGGCCTGGACGGCAAGATTTCCGATGTCGTCAATGTCACGAGTTCATGCCTTTGCCGGGTCGATCACGGCGGCGCTGTTTTTGAGAAGGTTTGTCGCCAATCCGGATCGCTGGGCGCATTTCGACGTCTACTGCTGGAATGGCGGGACGAAGCCCGGCAGGCCGGAAGGAGGAGAAGTCCAGGTTGCGCGGCTGCTTTACGATTTGATTGAGTCGCGCGCCATCAACAGGAGTCCTTTAAATTGAAAGAAGGTTTCGACCGGCGCCTGACGCCAGCGCGCGCCGATCTTGCGGCGAGCCATCTGAAGGGACATGTCGAGGCCGCGCGTTTTGTCGACGGCGTTGTCATGCAGGTCAAGGAGGGCGTCGTGGACGTCAAGCGCGAGCCGCGACCGGACGCCAGCCTCGATACGCAGACGCTCTATGGCGAATGCGTCACCGTTTACGACGAAGAAGAGGGATGGGCCTGGGGACAACTCGCGCGCGACAATTATGTCGGCTGGATCGCCGCCAACACGCTCTGGAGCAAGATATATAAGCCGACACATCTTGTCCGCGCGCCGAGAACCTTCGTTTATCCGCGTCCCGGCATCAAAGATCCGCCGCTCGTCGCGCTGCCGATGAGCGCGGAAGTGGAGATCGTCGACGTACGCGAAGGTTTTGCCGTAACCAGCGAAGGCGGCTTCATTTTCGCCAAGCACCTTGTGGAGATCGGCGCGCCGGTCGCGGACTTCGTGGCCGTTGCGGAAACGCTGATGGGAGCGCCTTACCTCTGGGGCGGGCGCAGTTCCATGGGCGTTGATTGTTCTGGTCTTGTGCAAAGCGCATTGATGCTCGCCGGGATTATTGCGCCAAGAGACAGCGACCTGCAACAGGCTCAACTGGGGCATGCCGTCGAATTGGGCGCCCGGTTGCAACGAGGCGACCTCATCTTCTGGAAGGGCCACGTTGGCGTAATGCGCGACGCGCAAACGCTGCTGCATGCGAACGCTACGCACATGCTCGTTACAAGCGAACCGCTGGAGGAGGTGCGCGCACGCAATCTCCTAGCAGGCGCGGGCGACATAACGGCGATCAAGCGGCTTGATCTCGATGCAGAAGTCTAGAGGAGAGAATGCCCCAGAAGCTTTACCTCGAAGATCTCGCCGTCGGCCAACGGTTCAAGGCGGGGTCGCTCACGATCAGCGAGCAGGAAATTGTCCGTTTCGCTCGTGATTATGACCCGCAGTATTTTCATCTCGACGCCGAGGCGGCGAAATCCAGCATGTTCGGGGGGCTCGTCGCCAGCGGCTGGCAGACTGCGGCGCTGACCATGCGCATGTTGATTGAAGGCGGCGCCCCATTCGCGGATAGCACGATTGGCGCCGGAGGGGAACTTGCATGGCCTCGCCCCGTGCGCCCCGGCGACACTCTCCATATCGAGAGCGAAGTTATCAAAATCACACCTTCGCGGTCTCGCGCGGATCGGGGAATCGTGACTTTCAAGACCACGACATTCAATCAAAAAGACGAGCCGGTCCAGATCCTAACCGCAAATCTGATTGTATTTTCCCGTGCCGGGAGACAGTGAGGCGATTTGCTCCGGTAGACGAAACGGTTTTATCGGTTCTTTACGAAAGCGCGCACCAAACGTTTCAGCGCGACGACGCCAGCGACCACCGGACCGCGCGAATAATCCCCTGAAGGGCGCCGCCGGAGAAACCTGCGCCGAAATCGGTCACAACGGCGATGCCCGCGAAAGGAATGGCGAAGCGTCGCGCGAGGATCGCCTCAGGCGCCAGCGAATGCCCCATAAGGTCAGCGCCGAGAGTGCGCGCCATTTTCACTTCCGCGGCTGTTTCGAAGCTGGGTCCCGAGAACCACATCAGCACGCCTTCGTGGATGCTTACGCCCGCTCCCGCCGCCGAAATCTTCATTCGGCGCAGCAGTCGCTTGTCATAGACATCATTCATGTTGATGCTGTTTTTATCTCCGGCGTTGCCGATCAACGGGTTGACGCCTTTCAAATCGATATGGTCGGTAATCGCGACGAGGCTGCCCGGCACAAGGTCGGCATTGGCGGAGGTCGCGAACGTGGTGGAGAAGATGCTGCGCACGCCAAGATGCGTCATGGTTTCGATGGCGCCGGCCATAAGACTTGGATCGCCAAATTCGTGGAAATTGGTCCGACCCTTCAAGACAAGGGTGGGGATCGCGTCAATTGTGCAGACCAGCAATTCGCTGTCATGCGTGCTTGGCGTTTGCGGAAAGCCGGGCAGGTCCGCATAGCGAATCACGATCGGATTTTCCGCGAATTCCGCCACGCTGTAGAAGCTGCGCCCGAGAATAACGGCTGCTTCGACCATCCCAAGGCCGCTTCGGGACTTGATGATTTCTGCCGCGTCTTGCGCCGTGTTGGCCATGTGCTTGTCTCTGGGGTTGTCGCGAATCGCATCGCGACGTCGAGGTCAATTGTCATTGGATTATGCAAATAGCATGATTTATTTCACTCTTTTTCTTAAAGTTGGCGAAAATTTTATGTTTCAGCCTCCACCCTGAACGCTGCGGCGAATAATGCCCGAGTATAATCATTTTTGGGAGCCGCGAAGATTTCGCTGGCGGGCCCCTGTTCCACTACCTTGCCATTTCGCATGACAATCAGCTGCGAGGCGAGCGCCTTTACGACTTTCAAGTCATGGCTAATAAAAAGATATGCGAGCGAACGCCTGGCTTGCAGTTCGCGCAACAGGTCGACGATCTGCGCCTGAACCGACATATCCAGCGCCGAGGTCGGCTCGTCGAGCACGATCAATTTCGGCTCCAGCACGAGGGCGCGAGCGATGGAGATGCGCTGGCGTTGGCCGCCAGAGAACTCGTGCGGATAGCGGTCCATCGTGACGGGGTCGAGGCCGGTTTCCCGGAGCGCGGCGGCAACGATCTCACGTTGCTCGTCCCCCGACAGGCCGGGACGATGTATGGATAAGCCCTCGGCCACGATCTCGGCCACCGACATCCGCGGCGACAAAGATCCGAATGGATCTTGAAATACAATCTGCATGTTGCGGCGCAGTGGGCGCATCTCATGCGCGCTAAGCCCGTCGATGCGCTGACCCATATATACGATTGGCCCGTCCGAGCGTGTGAGCCGTAGAAGTGCGAGACCCAGCGTCGTCTTGCCCGAGCCGGACTCGCCGACGACCCCGACCGTCTCGCCTTCGCGCAGGCTTAGCGATACTCCGTCCACGGCCTTCACATGGTCGATGACACGGCGCAAGAAACCTTGCCTGATCGGAAACCAGACGCGCAGGTTGTCGGTGGAGATAATGACCGGCGCATCCTGCCGAGCGACATTCGCCGCGCCCGATGGTTCCGCCGCGAGCAGCGCCTGCGTATAGGGATGTTTTGGCGCGGTGAATACTGCCTCGACCGGGCCGGCTTCGACGATCTTTCCGCGCTGCATGACGCAAACGTCATCGGCAATTCGCCGCACAAGTCCAAGATCATGGGTGATGAAAAGCATCGCCATGTCGTAGGTCTTGCGCAAGCGATCCAGCAGGGCAAGAATTTGCGCCTGTACGGTGACGTCGAGCGCGGTCGTGGGCTCATCGGCGATGAGAAGATCCGGCTTGTTGGCGAGCGCCATGGCGATCATCACGCGCTGGCGCTGACCTCCGGAAAGCTGGTGGGGATAGGCGCCGAGCCGCTGGCTTGGGTTTGGAATGCCGACTTCGCCCAACAGTTCCACAACACGCGCGCGCACCGCCTCGCGGCCGCGCATGCCATGGAGCTCCAGAATCTCGCCGATCTGCTTTTCGATGCTGTGCAGCGGATTTAGCGAGGTCATCGGTTCCTGGAACACCATGGTGATGCGGGCGCCACGTATCCGCCGCAGGGATTCGTCGTCCATCTTCAGCACGTCGTCGCCGGCAAAATTAATGCTCCCGGACGGATGATGCGCCGAGCCTGGCAACAGTCGCACTATCGACAGAGCCGTGATGGATTTTCCGGAGCCAGACTCGCCGACCAGAGCCAGAGTCTTGCCCTTTTGCAGCGAGAAGGACACGTGATCGACCGCCAGCGTCTCCTTTCCGCCCTGGGCGAAAGAGATCGAGAGGTCGCGAACGTCGAGCAGGGGGATGATCATGCCGTCCTTCGTCATCAACGGAAAGTCTTTCGTGGATCGAAGGCGTCGCGCACGGCCTCGCCGATAAACACCAATAGCGAGAGCATAAGCGCGATGATGATGAAGCCGGTGAGTCCAAGCCACGGCGCTTGCAAGTTGATCTTGCCCTGCAAGAGCAGTTCACCCAACGACGGCGAGCCCGGCGGGAGGCCAAAGCCGAGGAAGTCCAGCGAGGTAAGCGTCGTGATGGAGGAATTGAGAATGAACGGCAGGAAGGTCAGCGTCGCCACCGTCGCATTGGGCAGAAGATGGCGCATGATGATCTTCGCGTCGGAGAGCCCAAGCGCACGGGCGGCGTTCACATATTCGAAGTTGCGGGCGCGCAGGAACTCGGCGCGCACGACATGCACCAGGGACACCCAGGAAAACAGCAGCAAGATTCCCAGGAGTATGAAGAAGCTCGGGGTGAGAAATGATGAGATAATGATGAGCAGATAGAGCTGCGGCAGGGACGACCAAATTTCGATGACGCGCTGAAAAACAAGATCGACCTTGCCACCGAAATAGCCCTGTATGGCGCCTGCGGCGATGCCGATCACCGACGACACGCTGGCCAGAATCAGCCCGAACAGCACCGAAAGGCGAAACCCGTAAAGCAGGCGGGCCACCACATCGCGGCCTTGGTCATCGGTGCCGAGCCAGTTCCATTCAATGTCGCTGCAACCACGATTGGGGGCGTCCGGCGCCATCACTTTCGCGGACGCGGCTTCGCATTGCGCCCTGCTCAGCATCCAGGTTGGCGGCGAGGGCGCCGGTATTGGCAAGTCGAGATTATGCGTGTCGTACGAATAGCGTATCGGCGGCCATAACATCCAGCCATGCGCCTCGATTTCCCTGGCGATCGTTGGATCGCGATAATCCGTTCGGGCGAGAAAGCCGCCGAATTTTTCTTCCGGATAAGTGATGAAGGCCGGAGCCAACAGCTCGCCCTTGTAGAAGGCGAGAATTGGTCGATCGTTAGCGATAAATTCTGAACCCATCGAAAGCACGAACATCAGCGTGAAAAGCCAGAATGACCAGAAGCCACGCCGATTGGCTTTAAAATTGTCAAACCTTCGTTGATCGATTGGCGTCAGGCGCAAGAATCCTGTGCGCAGAATTTTGGGCGCATGCTGAATGGGGGCGTCGATCGCGGCGTTCATGTCTAGACCTCCCGCGTCTCGAAATCGATGCGCGGATCGATCCAGGCGTAAGTTAGGTCGGAAATCAAATTCACGACCAGGCCGAGCAAGGCGAAGATGTAAAGATTGGCGAAGACCACGGGATAGTCGCGGTTGACGATGGACTCCCAGGATAAAAAGCCAAGGCCGTCGAGCGAAAAGATGGTTTCGATCAACACGGAGCCGGTCAGGAATGCGTGAACAAAGGCTCCAGGAAAACCGGCGACGACAATCAGCATGGCGTTGCGGAACACATGGCCGTAGAGAACCTTTTTTTCGGTGAGGCCTTTCATGCGCGCGGTCTGCACATATTGCTTGCGGATTTCATCGAGAAAGGAGTTCTTGGTCAAAAAGGTTTGGGTGGCGAAGGCGCCAAGCGTCATTGACAACACCGGCAGAGTGATATGCCGCAAATAATCGCCGATCTTTCCCATCAGCGAAAGCTGGTCGAAATTGTCGGAGGTGAGGCCGCGCAAAGGGAAAATCTGCCAGAAGGAGCCGCCAGCGAAAAGCACGATGAGCAACATCGCGAATAGGAAGCTCGGGATGGCGTAGCCGACGATGATGAGATTCGATGTCCAGGCGTCAAACCTTGTGCCGTCGCGCACCGCCTTGGCGATGCCAAGAGGAATGGAAATGGAATAGGAGATCAGGGTCATCCAGAGCCCAAGCGACATGGATACGGGCAGCTTTTCTCCGATCAGCTTCAGGACGCTCTCGTCACGAAAATAACTGCGGCCAAAATCAAACATCGCGTAATTCTTCACCATGAGAAGAAAACGCTCCCATGCCGGCTTGTCAAAGCCGAATTGCTTTTCAAGTTCGGCGATGAATTTGGGGTCTAGACCCTGTGCGCCGCGATATTTCGACGACGCGTCCGCGCCGCCAGCGCCCATTTGGGTCGTCGCGTTTTGTCCGACTTCGCCGCCGCCGCCCGAAAAGCGACCGGTTGAGCCTGTGTCATATCCTTGCAATTGCGCGATGATGCGCTCCACCGGGCCGCCGGGCGCGAACTGCACGATGATGAATGACACAAGCATGATGCCCAGGATCGTCGGGATCATCAGGAGCACGCGCCTTGCGATATAAGCGCCCATGGGTTTAGCGTCCCGTGAAGTTGATCTTGCGGGCCTTTTCATCGTCCCACCACCAGGTCGAGCTGATGCCGGGATCGAAGCGCGGCGTGTGCTCCGGGCGCCCAAATACATCCCAATGAGCGATCCAGTGCGTCGGTTTATACCAATGTGGAATCCAGTAACGGCCAGCGATGAGCACGCGGTCCAGCGCGCGGCATATTGCGGCGAGCTCGTCGCGCGAAGTCGCGACAAGGGCCTTGTCGATCAGTGCGTCGATGACCGGATCGGAGATTCCGAACACATTTCGCGAGCCCTTGGTCTTCGCCGCCTCGGATCCGAACAGCGCGCGCAGCTCCTCGCCGGGCGAATAGGCCATGCGTAGCCGTTCCGTCATCACGTCGAAATCAAAATCATCCAGCCGTTGTTTGAACTGCGCGGCGTCGACGACACGAATGCGTGCGTTCACCCCGATCAGTTTCAGGTTCTTGATGTAAGGCTGCGTATGGCGTTCGAACACGTTGGAAAAGTCGAGGAATTCGAACTCCAGCGGCTTGCCGTCAGGAAGATGCAGCACATTGTCCTTCCGCGTGCAGCCCGCCGCTGTAAGCAGCTCCACGGCCTTGCGGAGAAGATTGCGGTCCTGGCCGGATCCGTCGGAAACCGGCGGCCTGAACGGCTCGCCAAAGACTTCTGCCGGGAGGCGGTCGCGGAAGGGCTCGAGGAGTGCCTTTTCCGCGTCCCCGGGAGGCCCCATCGCCTTGAGGTCGGAGTTCTCGAAATAGGACGTCGTGCGCTTATAGGCGTCGTACATCAAATTCCGGTTTGTCCACTCAAAATCGAAGGCGTAGCAAAGCGCCTCGCGCACGCGTGGATCCTTGAATGCGGGGCGACGGAGATTGAAGAACCAGCCTTGAATGCCGGAGATGTTTTCGTCGGGGATCTCCTCGCGTTTCACGCGCCCTTCCCGAAAGGCGGGAAAGTCATAACCCTTTGACCAGACCGAGGAAGTGAACTCCTCATGCACCGTGAAGGAGCCGGCCTTGAACGCCTCGAAGGCGACATTGCGGTCGCCGAAATATTCAAATTTTACGACGTCGAAATTCGCCTGGCCGAGATTGACCGGCAAATCCCTGGCCCAGTAGTCGCGCACGCGCTCGAAGGAGATATAACGCCCTGGTTCCAGTGGACCGACCTTGTAAGCGCTGGAGCCGAGCGGCGGGTCCATGGTCGTCTGCTCGAAGTCGTGGGCTTCGTAATAGGCCTTCGAGAAAATCGGCTGGCTGGCGACGATGATGGGGAGGTCGCGGGCGCGACCGGGAGCCAGTTTGACCACGAGTATGTCATCAGTTTCCGCCGTGGCGCTCACGAGATCATGCAAGGACTGCGCGATCGTTGGATGGCCTTTGGTTTTCAGAATATTGAGCGAAAAAGCCGCATCTTTGGCGGTAAGCGGCGAACCGTCATGGAAGCGCGCTTCCTTGCGCAAGAAGAATGTGTAGGTAAGTTTATCGGCCGCCACGAGCACGCTTTCGGCTACAAGGCCATAAAGCGCGTCCCGCTCGTCAAGGCTGCCAGACATCAGGCTGTCGAAAATGAGCCCCATGCCGGCCGCGGGATTGCCTCGCAAAATATAGGCGTTCAGCGAGTCGTAGCTTCCAGTCCCGCCCGGCGGCTCCATCACCAATGTCCCGCCTTTGGGCGCGCTCGCATTTACATATCGGAAGGCCTTGAAGTCGGCCTTCTCCGCCAGATTTCCGAAAATAGACAAGCCGTGGCTTTGGGTTTCTCCCGGCTGCAGCGGCGCCGCCCCACCACGCGGGGCCGCCAGCATCAGGGCGCTGGCGGCGCCTGCTTGCAAGACCCGGCGGCGGGACAGGGGAAGCAAGAAGCTCTGCTCACTCACGGTCGACCTCGAAAATAGGGGTAAGGAGCGCGGCTTGACGCCGCTCCAAATGATTCGCTGGAGATTATGTCGCTTTTTGGCGGCCTCGGCACTTCCCTTTGCTTTTTTGCCCTTCCAGTGCCGCCGAGCGCTAACTATTCCAAAGGGCGCCGCTGGCGTGGAAAGCGCGGAACGAATATGCCTTGACGGGTGAGAGTCGGCGGCCCTACGGCTCCGGTTGTCAAATGGCGCCGAACGCGTCGTTCCAGCCCCGGTTCACGCGGTTTTGAAGTGCGCGTCCGTTTCCACCACGCCTCGAGGCGCGCCAGCCGGAAGGTCTTTCTGTCCCGATGCAAGCAGCCGTGAACGATATTTTCTCCAGAATATTGAAGCAGCGGACGGCGTTAGCCTCTCTTGTAGCCATGGGCATCAAGGGGGGCGGCGCCCTTATGATGATCGCTGTGTTCACTCTGGCGGCGAGGGCTATGGCCGCCGATGAATTTGGACGGCTGGCCGTTTGGTTCAACGCGATGGCCTTTCTCGCCGTTTTTGCGACTTTTGGGCAGGAAACGCTGATTGCCCGTTCTTGGGGAGAGTTTAACGGCGCTGGCGACTCCGGCCTCGCTTGGGGAGCTTATGCCTTCGGTTGGCGTCTGACGATGATCTCGGGTGCGGTTGTCGCGGCTGGCCTTGTAATATTTGCCCCCTTCGTCAATCAAAGCGTCGCGCCAATCACGCTGTATGCGATTGCTTCCTGCCTTTTTACGCAAACCTTGCTGCATTATTCGTCTCATTCGACGCGGGTCATGGTTGGATTCGTCGTCTCGGAGGTCAACCGCGAGTTGACCTGGCGTTTGGTCCTTTTGATCGTGATCATCTGGTCGGTGCTGCACCAGGGGCTCACGCTGACCGAATTTTTTTGCGCGAGCACTGCGGGGATGACGCTTTCGCTTTTCTTTCAGCTAGCGAAGGTCTGGCGCAAACACCTGGAAGCGCGAGATGCCGGAATACGCATCAGGGAGCCAGAGCCTGCCGCGCGCGCCGCGTGGTTCACGCGCGCCCGCGCAATGTGGATATCGGCGATCGTCGAATCGGTGAGCGCATATTCAGACGTGATGCTGATCGGATACTTTGTTTCGCCTGCGGTCGCGGGCGATTATTTTGTCGCGGCGCGCATCGCCAACGCCTTTCTCATGGTCAACGCGGGCCTCAACACCTATTCGATGGCGCAAAGCGCAAAGCTTCATTTCTCTGGCGAAAACAAGAAGCTGCAGGATATTCTGCGGTCCATTGTCAGCGTTTCGGCTGCGGTATGTTTTCCGGCGTTGCTGATTGTTCTCCTGTTCGGTTCGCAACTCCTGACGATCTTTGGCGTGCGCTTTGCCGGTGTTTACCCGACCCTCGCGGTGTTAAGCGCGGGGAGTTTTGTCGTCGCCATGTGTGGCGGCGCCCCGGGGATATTGCTGACCACTGGACATGAGCAACTTTATTCACGAGTGGTCCTCGTTGCGACGGCGGTGCGGATGGCGCTAACAGTAATCCTGGCGACACATTTCGGAACTGTGGGCGCGGCAGTCGGCTGGACGGTGGTGAATGCGCCTCTCGCAGTATTCCTGTCGGTGGTTTGCCGCTCGATTTGCGGAGTGGACACTTCGCTCGCCAATCTTCTGAGGCGAGCTCCCGCGGATCCCGCGCAGGATGACGGTCATCCATCGCTTGCCGGCCCACCCGCCTGAAGGAAGGTCAGACGACTTGAGTGGAGGGATTCCAGTCGTTCGCTTCTGGATCCACAGCGCCGCCGCGCCGGGCGCGATCAACCACATCGTGCATAAGTTTCCGTAATAAAAGCGGTTTTGGCGTCAGAATTGCGCCGTCGATACATTCCAGCCGACCGGAACGGTTGAGCGTGTGGAGCCGATTCCCGGGCCAATAGCGGCCCGGTGAAATCATGCGCATTATGCTTTGGCTGAAGTTTTCGGGATCAAGCGTGTCGATGCGAGCCAGCGCCAGCCCTTTGCCATAGCCTGCCGAGCATTGTTGAACGGGTCGCCACAGCGCGCCGGCCCGTTCAACCACCGCGCCAGCGGGACGGGCGTAGCGCGCGTCGATCATGACGGGGCGCAGCGCGTGCGGCTCCCATGGTCCGAACAAATTTTGCGCATGGTGGATCGCCAGCGTGTCAGAATAGCCGCCGACGCCGTCGCGAATAACCGAGGTCATCCAGAAACGACCGTCGTGGCGAAAGATCGTGGCGTCGGCCGCTTCGATCCCGGTCAGCAACTGTGAGACCCGTTCCCATTTTCGAGGGAACTCGACGCATCGGTAGAGCGTGACCGCACCCGAAATCGAGGCTTCCGGCATCATGTAGAGTTCGCCGCCTTCCTCGATCAGGAATGGATATGAGAGATGCCAGGGCTCCTCCAGGGCAAGGAAGGGCTTTCCGACCGGGCCATGCGTGTCAAAGGATTGCCCGTAGATGACCCCCTTGTTCGCCGTGTAGTCGAACCATTCATAAAAGATACAGTTTCGCCCCCGCCAACCGATGGGGAAAGGGTCAGCCGAGAAACCCGAGGACTGATCCGGCAATATTTCCCAGCGACCGCCGCCGAGCGCGCCAGTCTCCATCACGCCCGGGCCATCGTTGAAGCGCCAGCCGACCCGCCAATGGGGGGAATGACAACAGAGATGATAGATCGCACGGAGTGCATTGTGCGCCAGGTTGCGCAGAAAGAACGCGGCGGGACTTCTAAGTGGTTGTTGCGGAGTGGGTGCTAATTTCGGGTTTAGCTTTTGGCGAGGCGAGACCACGGCTCCCTCAATCAAGGCCGCGACGCGCGAAACGGTCGCCTCCAGGCCGCCGGTCAAGCCGATGGCGGCCTCCAGGGAAGGCAGTCCCGCCGCAACCAGAACGCCGCCCTCGTTTTCCAGCCCGATAACGGGTGCGGAGCCAGCCAGGAGCGCCGCCACGGCGGCGAGCTCGCCATGTTCTCCTTCATAGACTGGGCGCAAGGTCCGCTGACGGACCTTCTCTGGAGTGGCCGGAGCAGCTCCGGAAAGATCTATGACAAGTTCGGGAACTTCCGGCGCCAGCGCCAGTTCCTCGGGGAGTTCCGCCCGCAGCGCGACCTCGAGCAGGTTTACGCGACCGTGCTGGCGCGACAGTATCCGCTCCAGAGTTAGCAAATGGGAGATGGACGCAGGCCAGCTTGCGGCGCAATCAGCCTGGCGAAACGTTACCCGTCTCACGCCTTCAAGGCCCAGAAGCCTTTCTCGGAGTCGCAGATGCCAGCGTCTCGCGCCGCGCTGATCTGTAACAATTTCGATCCACATGGATCAGGGACTCCGTAGCTCCATGAGAACAAGAAATTCGTCAATCATCCGCTCCAGCGGATAACGTTCCCTCAAGCGTCGCCCGCGCGCCGTCAGCGCCTCGCGAAGCTTCGAGTCGTCCAGCACGCGACGGACCGCCGCAGCAAAGGCGGCGGCTTCATGGGCGTCGACGAACAGCGCGCAAGGCTCTCCATCGACTGCAAGCACCTCTCGCAATACCTGCAGGTCATTGGCGACAACCGGAACGCCGGCCTGGGCCGCCTCAACCGGGGCAAGCCCAAAGCTTTCGGTTGCGCTGGGAAAAACGAAACAGTCGAGCGACGACAGAAAGACGCCCATCATCCGCGAGTTGATTTCGCCCAGGAAATGCAACCGCTCGCGTACGCCAAGCTCGACCGCGATTGCTTCGAGACGCTCAATGTCGGTTCCCTGTCCGGCCACGGCGAAATGCTGGTTCTTGTCCAGGGGGAGCAGCCGGATTGCAAGATCGAGCTGCTTGAGCGGATTTAATCTCGCCGCGCAACCGAGCAATTCAACATCCAGAGGCAGGCCAAGGGCCAGACGTGCGCTGGATTTATCGAGTGACGAAGATTTGTCGGCAAAACCATGGTCTATGCGCTTCAGGCGGCGTCTATAGGCGGCCGGGTAGGACCTATAGGTCTCTTCAATGGTGCTCGAGTTCACCACGATCCGGTCATAAAATCCCATTTGCCCGATTATCCAGTCGACAAGGCAGACGGGCGACGGCACGAGGGCCGTTTCCGACATCTGATTGGCGATGACCAGTTGAACGCCGAGCAATCGGGCGATGGGCGCCGCAATCACATTGCCGTAATGCTGGAAGCTGACCACTACGTCCGGGGATTCCTCGCGGATGAGCCGATAGAGTTTGAATAACAGCTTCACAACTCCGATTGGGGTAGAGGGCCTTTCACGCGCACAAAAAATCGCGCTGGCGTCGTTGTCGAAGGACGCTGTGCGGCGAAAAAAGAACACCTGGCGCGTGTCCCATCCCTGGCGCTCCGCTCCCAGAGCCAGTTGGCGAGCAATTTCCTGCGCGCCAGCGTTCTCCGCCTGCGTCTGAACGAAAAGCGCCTTCCGACGCTTGTTGACAGCCCGAACCTGCGCGAACATCTCGCTGCTTCCGTCGGTTGCGTAGCTGTCCGTCATGCTGTCCTCAAGCCGTGATTGCTGAATAATTCGTTGACGAAATCATTAGACAGGAGGGAACGGGGTGAATTCGACACAAGTCGTGCGTAAAGGTTAAACTGGGAACGCCGCTTTACGATCCTCCACGAAAAACTCCCCGCAAGCAGCTTTCCCGAATATCGGTTTCTCTTATATGACGGGCTCTCGCAGATTCTGGCCAGATGCCGAGATCGGCGTTAAGGGGCGTGATGAGGAGACTTGATAAATGGACTTGCGCCAATCCAGCCTGCTACGCCAGAAGGCTTTCATTGACGGTTTATGGGTTGACGCCGATGGCGGCGCGACTTTCTCCGTGCGCAATCCCGCCACCGGCGAGGAGCTGGGCTCGGCGCCCAACATGGGTGCGGCGGAGACGCGTCGCGCCATTGAAGCAGCGGAAAGAGCGTTGCCGGGTTGGCGGAGCAAGACCGCCAAGGAGCGGGCGCAGATCATGCGTCTCTGGTATCAGCTGATTCTGGACGAGCAGGAGACGCTGGCAAATATCATCACGGCCGAGCAGGGGAAGCCGCTGGCCGAGGCGCGCGGAGAAATTCTTTATGGAGCATCCTTCATCGACTGGTTCGGCGAGGAAGGAAGACGCATTCATGGGGACGTGCTTCCCATCACCTTGACCGACCGCCGGCAGCTGGCGCTCAAGCAGCCGATTGGCGTGACCGCTGCGATCACCCCCTGGAATTTCCCCTCGGCGATGTTCGCACGGAAGGTCGGGGCGGCGCTCGGCGCAGGCTGCACCATGGTGTTAAAGCCCGCCGAGCAAACCCCCTATTCGGCGCTGGCGCTGGTCTACCTCGCGCAGCGCGCGGGCGTCCCGGATGGCGTCATCAATGTCGTGACCGCGCTCGACCCCGCGCCGGTGGGGCGGGAGCTGACGCAAAATCCCATCGTGCGCAAGATCACCTTCACCGGCTCGACCGAGGTAGGCAAAATCCTGCTGCGGCAGGCGGCCGAGAATGTTCAGAAATGCTCGATGGAACTCGGCGGCAATGCGCCCTTGATTATATTTGAGGACGCCGATCTCGACCTTGCGATCAAGGGCGCGATCGCCACGAAATACCGCAACTGCGGCCAGACCTGCGTCTCCGCCAATCGGATTCTGGCGCATGAAAGCATCGCGCAAAGTTTCGCGCAACGGCTGGCTGATGCGGCGGGGGCGCTCAAGGTTGGCAATGGACTGGAGGAGGGCGCGGTCGTCGGTCCCCTTATTGAGGAAGCGGCGGTCGAAAAATGCGAGCGTCACGTCGCCGACGCCCTGAAGCGTGGGGCTAGGCTCCTGACAGGTGGCGCGCGTCACGCGCTCGGGGGCACTTTTTTCCAGCCCACGGTGCTGGTGGGCGTAACCGAGGACGCCGTAATTTTTCAGGAGGAGACTTTCGGGCCGGTCGCGCCGGTGATTTCGTTCAGGGACGAGGCCGACGCCATCCGCCTTGCAAACGCCACGCCCTTTGGGCTTGCCGCATATTTCTACAGCCGCGATCTGCCTCGCATCTTCCGCGTCGCTGAGGCGCTTGAGTTCGGAATGGTTGGCGTCAATGAAACGCTGATTTCCTCGGAAGTCGCGCCCTTCGGCGGCGTCAAGCAATCGGGCCTTGGCCGTGAGGGCTCGAAATACGGCATCGAGGATTATCTGGAGATCAAATATGTGTGCCTTGGGGGAATGTGACGCTTGAGATCCGCCGCCTTCGGCCGAGATCTGCCATGCTCGTAAATTCCGCTCGGGGCGTGATGTCCAACAAAAAGATGCGTGAGCGGTTTGCGCATCGTCAACAGATTCGAGGAAGCTGCTCGCCCGAGAGCCAGTCGACGATGCGCGAGCCGCCAAAGGCCGTGGCCATTTGCACGAAGCGGTGATCGTCGTCGATGACCGTTCCGATACGCGCGCTATCGCGGCCGAGCGGATGCGAGCGCATGACCGCGAGCAGTTCTTGCGCTATATCCGGTGCGACGATGGCTACAAGCTTGCCTTCGTTGGCGACAAACAAGGGATCGAGGCCGAGCAACTCGCATGCGGCGGCAACTTGAGGCTTCACCGGGATTGCAAACTCCTCGATGCGAACGCCGACTTGCGATTGCTGCCCGATTTCATTCAGCGTCGCGGCGAGTCCACCGCGCGTCGGATCCCGCATAAGCCGGATGGATGGCCCGGCGACTTCCATCATTCTCGCCACCAGATCATGCAGCGCGGCCGTGTCGGAGAGAATTTCGGTTTCGAACGAGAGATTCTCGCGCCGTGACATTATGGCGACCCCGTGATCGCCTATCGAACCAGAGAGGAGAACGGCGTCTCCGGCGCGCGCCATGTTTCCAGAAAGCTCGATATCAGCGGGGGCGAGGCCGACGCAGGCGGTGGAGATGAAGACGCCGTCGCCCTTGCCGCGCTCCACCACTTTGGTGTCTCCGGTGATGATAGGGACATTCGCTGCGCGCGAGGCGTCGCCCATACTCTTGGCGATGCGCCGCAGATCCCCGAGCGGAAACCCCTCCTCAAGAATGAAGCTTGCGGACATGTATAAGGGCTTCGCTCCCGCCATTGCGATATCATTGATCGTGCCGTGAACCGCCAGACAGCCGATGTCTCCGCCGGGAAAGAACAGCGGCGACACGACATAGCCGTCCGTCGTCATGACCATGCGCCCGCCATCGACGTTGAAAGCGGATTGGTCGTTTCCGGCCCGCAACCACTCATTGTCAAACGAAGCGTGGAAAATGTCAGCGATCAAACGCGACATGGCGCGGCCGCCGGCGCCATGCGAGAGATCCACGCAACCGTGGCGCAAATCAAGCCTTGAGCCAAGCGGGTCAATCCTCTTCATTCGGCGGCCCTTCGCCCCGATGGCTTTGGCGAGCTTCGAAATCGACCATAAGCCCAATAGGCCGCGCAGGAACCTTCCGAGGAGACCATGCAGGCGCCCAAAGGCCGTTCAGGAGTGCAGCCCACGCCGAACAACTTGCAATCCCGCGGGTGCTTGACGCCTCTCAGGATTGCGCCGCATTCACATGCCGGATTGTCCAGGGCCTGCTTCGTGACGATAGAGAAATGGCGTTCGGCGTCAAATTCAGCGTAGCGTTCGCGCAGGCGAAGCGCGCTGAAGGGAATCTCGCCCAATCCCCGCCACTCGAATGACTCCCGCAGCTCGAAAATATCCTCGATTTCTGCGAGAGCCTTGCGGTTGCCCTCTGAGGATACCGCGCGGATGTATTGGTTCTCCACCTCCGCGCGTCCCTCATTGACCTGGCGGATCAACATCAGAATCGCCTGCAAAACATCCAGCGGCTCGAATCCGGCGATGACGATTGATTTATGGAAATCACTGGCGAAGCGACTATAGGGTTTGGTTCCAATGATGGTCGAGACATGCGCCGGGCCTATGAAGCCATCGATCTCGACAGCCCCGGGTTCCCCTGATTCGAGGATTTTCTGAATCGCCGGCGGAGTAATTACATGATTGCAGAAGATCGAAAAATTGGTGAGCGCCCTTTTTTGAGCGAGGCGAACCGCCATCGCGGTGGGCGTCGTCGTCGTCTCGAATCCTATGGCGAAGAAGATCACCTGTCTGTGTGGCTCATGCTCCGCGATCCGGATGGCGTCCAGCGTTGAATAAATCATGCGGATGTCTGCTCCAGCGGCTTTCGCCATGAGCAGGTTTGAGCCGTTTGATGCAGGAACGCGCATAAGATCGCCATAGACGCACAACGTCACTCCGGATCGCGCGGCGAGTTCTATCGCGGTGTCAATGCGGCCAATCGGCAGAACGCAGACCGGGCAGCCCGGGCCATGAATCATGCGAATGTTGTGCGGCAGCAGATCCTCAATGCCATACCTTGCAATGGCATGGGTGTGTCCGCCGCAGAATTCCATGAATCGATATGATCGATCGTCTCGCGCTTCGGCGGCGATACGTCTCGCTATGCCGAACGCCAGCTCTCCATCGCGATATTCGTCAACGTGCTTCATGTTTCAGCGCCCACATCGGCGGACCTGCGAAGTAAGGCGAGGGTTTCTTTTGCCTCCTCTTCGTCGATCTTTGCGAGCGCGTAACCAACATGCAGCACGACATAATCATCCACTCTCACGTCTTCGACTAAAGATAGAGACACAATTACGCTCACGCCATCAAGACTTACTCGCGCCATCTCATCGGGCAGCAGCTCCATCACGCGCGCGGGTATTGCGAGACACATGGACTAATTCCCCTGACTTACATGGTTTGTGCAGACGCAGCCGCCCGCGCCAGCGTCGCTTGCCCGAGCGACAGACCGCCATCATTGCATGGCGCCCTTCGCGCGAGGAAAGGTTTCAGACCCGCCGCGCGCAGGCGGTCGCAGAGACCGTTTGCGATCCAAGCATTGATCAAACAGCCGCCGCCAAGCGCAATCTCGTTGCGGCCTTGTCGCCCTGCTGCGGCGATGATCCATGCCGCAAGCGCGTCAACCAGCGTGCCATGAAGCAGGTCGGAACCTTCGTTGGCGTCTAACGCCGGGTCAAGCAGCGCGGCAAACAGCGGCGCAAGGTCGAGCGCGCCCCCCGCCATTGTGAAGCCTCCCTCAATCGCGCGGGGCGCGCGGCAAAGAGCCTCAAGTTCCATCGCCGCCTGCCCCTCGTAATTCTGTTCGAATCTGACTCCAAGGATCGCCGCCGCCGCGTCGAACATGCGGCCCAGGCTCGATGTCCTTGGAACGCCCGGCGCTGTGGCAAGATGTGCAACATCCGCCGCCATCGCGAAGCGGGGAAAGCGCCGCGCCGCTTCGTCGCTTCTGCCCAGATGCGCCATCATGGCGACCCCCATGCGCCAGGGCGCGCGGGCGGCGCGATCACCTCCTGGCAGTGGTACAGGCTTCAGATTTCCCAAGCGGCTCCAGCTTCCATTATCGACCAGCATGAGCTCTCCGCCCCATGCGCCGCCATCGTCGCCGTATCCATATCCATCGAGCGCGACGCCCAGCACAGGGAACGCCAATTTATGCTCCGCCGCAATCGCCGCGATATGCGCCGCATGATGTTGCGCGCGAAATATCGGCAATCCACACGCCTCGGCCCAGCGCGTGGTGAAGAAATCCGGATGGAGATCGCAGGCGACCTGTTGCGGCTTTACGTCGAGAACCTCCAGAAATCGCGCGACCGTCTTCTCGAAGGAATCGATGGTTGCTCGATCGGACAGGCTGCCGATATGAGGCGAGAGAAACGCTTCCCGGCCTCGCGTGACCGTAATCGTCGTCTTCAGATGCGCTCCCAGCGCAAGCGTGTCCGGGCCGTTAGCTGCAAGCTCGATCGGGTCTGGAACGAAACCTCGTGCGCGCCGCAAGAACGCGGGGGCGCCGCCAATCATCGTCATGACGCTATCGTCGGCGCGGGCGACAATTTCCCGACCATGCCCGACGACAAGATCGGCCACGCCGCGAAGCCTCTCCCTCGCTTCGTCGTCGTCAGCAATCAGGGGTTCGCCGGCGAGGTTGGCGCTGGTCGCGACTAGGACGCATTCCTGCGACTCCTCCCGCCACACCTGTCCTTTGGGCTTTCCGATCAGAGAATGAAACAGCAGGTAATGCGCGGGAGTATAAGGAAGCAGAACCCCGATCCGGGACAAGCCCTGCGCAATGGAAGGCGCAAGCGCTTTCATCCTGTCGGCGACAATGATGGGACGGGCAGCGGACCGCAGCATTTCGAGGGCTTTGTTGTCCAGCGCCGCGATTTTGGACGCGGAGGACGAATTCGCCGCCATCACAGCGAAAGGCTTGGCGTCGCGGCGCTTCCGCGCCCTCAGTTCTCTGACCGCAGTATCGTTTCTGGCGTCGCAAAACATATGAAAGCCGCCGATCCCTTTCAATGCGACGATTCCGCCGTCGCGGATCACGGCGGCGGCGGCGTCAATCGGGTAATCGAGAGCGGGCCCGCAAGATGGACAGACGATCGACTGCGCGTGAAAGCGCTTGTTCGAGGGATCACTGAAATCACGAGCGCATTTGGTACACATCGCAAAACGCGCCATCGACGTTTGAGATCGATCATAGGGCAAACGCCGGGCGATCGTGTAGCGTGGTCCGCAATGCGAGCAATTCACGAAAGGATAATGAAAAAAACGGCTGGATGGATCGAATAAATCAACGAGACAGGCCTCACAGACCGCGGCGTCGGCCGCGAGGCGCGCCGACAGTTTCCCGCTCACGCTCGGATGGATCGCGAATTGCCGATCGAATTTAAGTGGAGTTCTCTCAAAATCAATATGATCGATGCGCGCCAAGGGCGGCGTAGCGTGTCGCAACGCGTCGACGAATTCGTTCACGCGCTTTCCTTCGATCTCCAGCAGGACGCCTTCCGCGTCATTGAGCACGAAGCCGCTCAGCGATAGCTCGGTCGCCAAATTATATGCGAACGGACGAAAGCCGACTCCCTGCACCGCGCCACGCACTCGAACGCGCAAACGGGAAAGCGCACCAGGGTCTCCGGCTGTCGCGAATTCCGCCATTATTTTTCGGCCTTGGCAGGTCTACTTTGCGCGCTTGCGGCGCGGGCTGAACGTCCTTCCAGCCACGCATGGAACGCCGGCAGGCCTTCTCCAGTCTTCGCAGAAACAACCAGCGTTTGCAGGTCAGGATTGATCTTGAGCGCATTCGCCAGGCAAAGTCCCACGTCAAAGTCGAGATGAGGCAACAGGTCGGCCTTATTAAGCAAGAGGAGCTCGGCGGCGGCAAAAGCCTCGGGATATTTTAGCGGCTTGTCCTCGCCCTCCGTTACGGAGAGAACGACGATCTTGCTTTCTTCGCCAAGGTCGAAAGAGGCCGGACAAACAAGATTGCCGACATTCTCGATGAACAATATCCCGCCGTTCTCCAGATTGAGCCTGGATATTCCATGTTCCACCATGTGCGCGTCGAGATGACATCCCTTGCCGGTATTGATCTGGACGGCCGGCGCGCCGGTCGCGCGAATGCGGTCGGCGTCATTGGAGGTTCGCTGGTCGCCCTCGATCACGGAAATCGAGAACCGGTCCTTGAGCGTGTAAATCGTGCGAACGAGCAAAGACGTCTTGCCGGATCCCGGACTCGACAGGAGGTTCAGCGCGAGTGTTCCTGTCTCAGCCAGGCGCGAACGATTTCTGCGAGCGTGCTCGTCATTTCTGGAGCGGACATCCCGCTCCATTCGAATGAGGCGCGCCTCTGATACTCCCGAAATGCTTAGTCCCGCAGCCCCCGTGCCGAAGTCAATCGAGGCGACGCTGGCGACATTTGCGTTGTTGCCATGTTCCACTTGGTGGAAATGATCGTGACCTTGAGCATGCCCATCAACATGGGCGTGGACAACCCCATGCGAATGATGTTGGTCATGTTTCATCCCGAGCGCGCTTTTCTCTTCGACGCTTGAGGTTCCGCAGCCGCAAACAATGCACATTACTCGACCTCCAGGTCCCTTATTCGTATGTCATCGCCGCCCGTAGCGCGCACATTGCACCCTCCGCATTCCGGGCAGGCGTCAAATCTATCGAATACCTCCACAGGCTTCGCGCAATCGACACACCATCCCTTGCCGGGAATGATGCGAATTTCGAGGCGTGCGCTATCTAGAATGCCCCTCCGGGCTGACGCCTCGAAACAGAATCTGATCGCCTCTGGATCGACGCCGCCCAAGGCGCCAATATCGAGACGCACAACGAGAACCCGCGAAAAGCTCTGCTTTTGGCTCTCAATCTCAATTAACTCAACAAGGCTCGCGGTCAACGCCATCTCATGCATGAGCCGGTTCCCTGGCGTCATGGCGAACACCGACAAGGTGGGCGGAAAGGAGCGGCATTGCTTCGGCGTTTTCTCTTTGCGAAATTTCGCGCTTGGCATCGTATCAACGGCGCACGGAGTCCGCCAGCTTCCGCGAGGCGGCGCAGGCGCTACTAGCCGGTAAAGCCCAAGCTAACCCGTGATTATGATCGTGAAATCACAGATGGGCGTTGTCCATTCGAAAATATCGGGGGAGGGATAAAAGAGATGATTACATGGGATCCCGCACATCCTGGCCTATTTGGCTCAAGGCCAAGGGCCATCCGCGCGCAGATCTAGCCTGTCTATGCGGTGGAGGAATGCTGGTGCTTCCTATCAGGAAGGAAAGCGATTTGCCTATCCTCGTTCGCGAAATTTACAGACGTAGTATTGGTCGCTAGGAAAAAAAGCGGCGCCCATGGGCGCCGCTTTCGAAGGTTCGTCTTCTACGAACAATCAGAGATTGTAAGCGCGCTCGCCGTGGTCGGTGATGTCGAGGCCTTCCCGCTCCTGGTCAGGCGCCGGACGCAGACCGATCGTCAAGTCGACAATCTTGTAAAGTATCGCCGAACCGACGCCCGAATAGAGCAGCGTCGCACCGACGGCGGTGGCTTGCGCGATCATTTGCGCCACCATGTCATATTTGCCGGCGTAATTCTCACCGATGTTGCTGTAGTCGGTGATGCCGACGCCGCCCAGGTCCGGGCTCACGAGGAGGCCAGTGGCGAGGGCGCCGGTGATGCCGCCGACGCAGTGGACGCCGAAGACATCGAGCGCGTCGTCATAGCCAAGAGTGTTTTTCACTTTCGAGACGAAGAACAGACACAGCGGGGAAACGATGAAGCCGAGCGCCATCGACCCCATTGGTCCCGCGAAGCCAGATGCCGGAGTCACCGCCACAAGGCCGGCGACGGCTCCTGAAATCAGACCCAGAAGAGAGGGCTTGCCTTTCGCGGCCCACTCGGTGAGCAGCCAGGACAGCGCTGCGGCGGCGGTCGCGACCATCGTGTTCACGAACGCAAGAGCCGTCGTGCCATTGGCCTCAAGGTTTGAACCGGCGTTGAAGCCGAACCAGCCGACCCACAGCAGCGACGCGCCAACCATTGACAGTGTGAGCGAATGCGGGGGCAACGCCTCTTTGCCATAGCCGATGCGCTTGCCGACGATCAACGCGCCGACGAGGCCCGCAATGCCGGCGTTGATATGAACGACGGTGCCGCCGGCAAAATCCAGCGCGCCGACGCCCTTCATCCATGGGGCGAGACCGCCCGCGATCCAGCCCACGGAGGCCGTGGCTGCGTCGATCTTGTCCTGCGCGAGTTTTTTCGCCTCGTCACTGCCCGCAGCAGCGAGTTCCGTCGCCGCATCGACGATCACGTTGGGGTCGGCGACGGCCCAGACCCAATGAGCGACCGGGAAATAGATCAGGGTCACCCAGGCGATGATGAAGACGAAAACCGCCGAGAATTTCATGCGCTCCGCAAAAGCGCCGATAATCAGCGCCGGGGTAATCATCGCGAAGGTCATTTGGAACACGAAATAGGCGAGTTCAGGAACCACATGGCCTGGAGTGAAGGTCGGGGCCGTCGCGGCGGCGTCGACGCCTTTGAGAAACACTTTGCCCAACCCGCCGATATAGGCGTTGAGTGAACCGCCGTCGCCAAAGGCCAGCGAGTAGCCATACAGCGTCCACAATACTCCAACCAGCGCCACGATGGCGAAGGTTTGCGTGAGGATCGATAGCATGTTCTTGGTGCGGACCAGACCGCCGTAAAACAAAGCCAGGCCCGGTATCGACATCATCAGAACCAGCGCGCTTGAAATAAGAAGCCACGCGGTATCGCCGGGGTTGGGCACGGGCGCGTTGCCTCCTGCGAGCGCTGGAGTGGCGCCAAGGAAGAGGATCGACGCTCCCGCGAGCATTGAAGCGTTGGAAATGCGTCGTGGCAGACGAAGACTTATTTGGAACTCCTGATAGGTCGAGGAAGAGATATTCAAAGCGCGTCTTCGTCTTTTTCGCCGGTGCGGATACGGACAGCGCGTTCGATTGGCGCAACGAAAATCTTTCCGTCGCCGATCTGACCCGTGCGGGCGGTGGTGGTGATCGCCTCAATGGTTTTGTCGGTGAGCTCCGCCGCGATGGCCACTTCGATTTTCAATTTGGGGAGAAAGCTGACGGCGTATTCCGCGCCGCGATAGATTTCCGTATGCCCCTTTTGCCGTCCATAGCCTTTGACTTCCGTCACGGTGAGTCCGTGCACGCCGATCGCCGTCAGCGCGTCACGAACTTCATCGAGCTTGAAGGGCTTGATGATCGCGGTCACGATTTTCATCTGCCTATCCTGTGTTTCTAACAAGAGACGGGCGGCGCCCGTCGGGAGAACAAGACGCCGCACGCGGCGATGGTTTCGAGCGCGGAAACGCCGCGCTCAAGAGCAGGCAATCAATTTGTGTGCCACGAAGGCTAAGTGGCGTGAAAACAGCTATGTAAAGATGTGGCCGTGTCCGCTGCGGACAGGAGGCTTCTAGTTTTAGTTAAACCCGGGAGCGAATATCGGTCGTGTTCCCTTGCGCGTGTGGGGGTTGGCGGGTTTGGGCCTTTAGGCGGTCTGAAGCGCCCATCGGTCCCCGGCGCCCGGAAAAAGTACGCTTTTCCCGGAGAAACGACGAAGTCGCCCAAATGCCGGGCGCAAGATTGCCTAAAAAGCAGGCTTACCTCTGACGGATAAGACCTTCTTGCGCCACCGAAGCGATCAGGGTTCCATTCCGCGTAAACAACTGACCTCGGGTAAGAGCCCTGGCGCCTGAGGCGTTGGGGCTGTCCTGCGCATAGAGAAGCCATTCGTCGGCGCGAAAAGGCCGGTAAATCCAGAGCGCGTGATCAAGGCTGGCAACCTGCAGCGTGGGATCGAATATCGTTCGCCCATGCGCGCTCAAGGCGGTGTTGAGCAGCGTCATGTCGGAGAGATAGGCGAGGAGGGCGCAATGCAGAGCGCTATCGTCCGGAAGCGGGTCCACGATGCGAAACCAGATAGACTGGCGCGTCGTCCCGATCGCGCCGCCGATAATGGATTTCGGGTCTACAAGGCGAATGTCGAGCGCTGAAGCCTGTTCCATATGCTCGAGCGCTCCGCGCGGCAAAAAGGAACGGAGTTTTTCCGCCAGGGCGCTGGTTGGCGCCAGCGCCTCGGGCGGCGGAACCTGCGGCGCTTCGAACGCATGGTCGAATCCATGCTCCCGAACCTGGAAAGACGCCTCCATGGAGAAAATCGTTCGGCCTTGCTGTCTCGCGGTGCAACGCCGGGTCGTGAAGCTCTTGCCGTCGCGTATCCTCTCGACAAAAAAGTCGATTGGCGTCCTGGGATCGCCCGCCAGCACGAAATAGCCGTGCAACGAGTGAACCGGTCGGTCGGCGGGCACTGTGCGTTGCGCAGCCACGAGCGCCTGCGCGATGGCTTGGCCGCCATATACCTGCTTGCCTGCATTCGGGGGGCTGAAACCGCGAAAAGAGTCTTCGCCTGTCGATTCGAGGTCAAGCAGCGCCACTAGGCGCTCCGTGGGGGTCAGCATGGCGGTTTACTCGATGCGCCTAGCCTCCTCTGGCAACATAATGGGGATTCCGTCCCTGATAGGATAGGCGAGCCGAGCGGAGCGCGAGATCAGTTCCTGCCTTGATGAGTCATATTCGAGAAGCGATTTCGTCAAAGGACAAACCAGGATCTCAAGAAGACGCGGGTCAATGCGGGTCGCCTCTGGCGCGCCGTCCTGCATTTTCTCGGCGGTGTCGGTCATTACATCTCCTTCTGCGCGGAACATTTTTGGCCCCCCGGGGGCTCCGATGACGGGATTGCGTTCAACTCGTTAGAGAGATCCGCCATCAGAATGATAGGCGCTGAAGCGTCCCAACATCAATGAAACTGGGCCCGGTCGTTACTCTGAGGGGAGTAGTCGCCCTGCGCCAGATCGAACTGCGCCAGACCGATCAGCGTTTCCGCGCGCGTCTTGAGGTCTATCGCTTCGAGCAAAGACTGCTTTTCCTGCGAGCCGAATGGACACATCATCGCGAGCGCGTTCACCAAAGTCTCAGTCGGAGCGGCGTCAATGCTCGCCCAATCCACCTCAAGTTTGGATGATTGGGCAAACTTGCGCAACATGTCCGTCATACGCTCGCGATCAACGGCATCTTCTCCCGCTCCCGGCTCAAGGTCGTGGATAAAGTCTTCATAAGCTACATTAAAGGAGCGGTATGGCGAGCCCCCTGCTTGCTCCGCCACGACCTTGAAGCGACAGACGCCAGTGAGCGTGATCAAATAGCGCCCATCGCCGGTTTCGCTGAAATGCGTGAGACGGCCCGCGCAACCGACCTGATGAAGGTTTGTAACGCCCGTGCCCGGCAAAGGTTGTATTATTCCGATCAGGCGATCCGAGGCAATGGTGTTGTCCACCATCGCCAGATAGCGCGGCTCGAAAATGTTCAACGGCAAATCTCCCCGAGGCAGCAGCAGGGCTCCACTCAACGGGAAAACACGCAAGATCGAGGGCAATTGGTCAATGGAGGCGTATTGCTTATTCATGCACATGACACAACAGCGCTCCGGTCTCTCATGCGAGGATTTGATCAGGCGAACAACAATGATGAAAGCTTCCGCCTCGCACTCGCGGTAGCCTGATCCGCCGGCCCCCATGCCTCGAAAAACTGGACGAGCTGCTTGCGCGCGCCGTCCTCATTCCAACTACGGTCGCGCCGAACTATTTCAAGAAGCTGCGCTGCGGCTTCTTCGCGCAACCCTTTGGCGTTCAGCGCCAGGGCCAGATCGAAGCGCGCCCGATGGTTGTCATGGTCAGCGTCGGCGCGCCTGCGGAGATCGTCAATTTCGTCGAGCGCGCTGGCCCGCAAGGCGTTTTCCAGCGCGGCCGCCGCCGCCGAGATCATGCCGTCGCGGCGCAGCGCTTCGGGGACGCGGGCGATCAGAGCCTGGGCTTCGTCCAGTCGATTTGTCGCAACGCACAGCCTGAGCAGCTCCGCAACGGCTCTCGGTTGCGGCGGCTCACTGCTGGCGAGGGGCGTCAGAAGCGCCTCCGCCCCCGCGATATCGCCGCTTGCAATCAACTCCTCCACGACGCCGAATACATCGTTGTCGGCCTCGATCGGGCCTACCAGACGCTCCAGGAAGCCCTTGATCTGGCTCTCGGGCATGGCGCCGACAAACCCGTCGCTAGGGCGTCCGCGCTGAAAGGCCACGACTGCTGGAATTGACTTTACGCCAAGTTGCGCCGCGATCTCAGGCTCCTCGTCGACATTCATCTTGACGAGTTTGGCCTTTCCGTTTGTCGCCCTGACGAGCCGCTCCAGTATCGGGGCGATCTGGCGGCAAGGGTCGCACCAGGGCGCCCAGAAATCGACCAGCACCAAGCGACGCATCGATGCCTCTAAAACATCGGTGCGAAATTGATTTGCCGTCGTTTCGATCATGGCTTCGTCGGGGGCCGGGCCTCCTGGGCCGATTGCGAAATCATTTGTAGTCATCGCCTTTGTCCCCTCGCGGCGCTTATAGTCTTAGAAAACTCAAATAGACGGCTTTCCGCCCCGCCGCTATCGCCTTGCTTTCATATTTCGTCGTGGTCCACCCCTCCCAAGGAACGAGCCAGTCCGCAGCGGCGGAAGCCATCCACTTGAAATTCGGCGAAAGGCGCAAGCGCGCCAAGGTCCATGCAGCGTAATCATCTATGTCGGTGGCGAAGCGCAGCTCCGCGCCCTTTTGCATCGTTCGCGCCAGCCGCGCCAGAGTGTCGGCGGAAACGAAGCGTCGCTTACGCTGGCGCCGCTTTGGCCATGGGTCCGGATAAAAAAGATAGACGCGATCGAGGCTTGCGTCGGGCAGGCGGTCCAGCACTTCCACGGCGTCGCCGCGATGCAGCCTTATGTTGTTCAGTCCGCGCTGCTCAATTTGAGATAACAGCCGAGCCATCCCGTTGATAAAGGGTTCGCAGCCAATAAAGCCAACCTCGGGCTCCCGGGTCGCCGCCTCGATCAGGTGTTCGCCGCCGCCGAAGCCGATTTCCAGCCTTGTTTCCCGCACTGGAAGCGAAAATAACTTCCGGGGGTCGATAATGGGCTGCGACAGATCAAGCGCAAGCTGCGGCAGCAGCCCGGATATGAGTTCGGCCTGATGTCGCCGGAGCGCTTTTCCCTTGGAACGCCCGTGGAGGCGACGGGGAGAGCATTCGCTCTCCCCGTCACATGCCTCCGTGTTTTCAGTTTCGCGCTGGTTCAGGCGAAGTGTGCCTTCAGCTTGTCCGCAAGGTCGGTCTTTTCCCATGAGAAGCCGCCATCCGCGTCGGGCGTGCGGCCAAAGTGCCCATAGGCCGAGGTGCGCGCGTAGATCGGCTTGTTCAGCTGGAGATGCTCGCGGATCCCGCGCGGCGAGAGTCGCATGACCTGCGGCAATACGGCTTCGAGCTTCTCTTCGGCGACATGGCCTGTGCCGTGCAAGTCAACGTAGATCGACAGCGGCTCGGCGACGCCGATGGCGTAAGCGAGCTAAATCGTGGCGCGGTCGGCCAGGCCGGCGGCCACCACGTTCTTCGCCAGGTAGCGCGCCGCATAGGCGGCTGAACGATCCACCTTGGTCGGATCCTTGCCGGAGAAGGCTCCGCCGCCGTGCGGAGCGGCTCCGCCGTAGGTGTCCACGATGATCTTGCGGCCGGTCAGCCCCGCGTCGCCATCGGGGCCGCCAATGAAGAACTTTCCGGTTGGATTGACGTGCCAGACCGTCTTGTCGCTGATCCAGCCCTGCGGCAGCGCCTCGCGGATGTAGGGTTCCGAGATACGACGGATATCCTCTGGCGAAAGCCTTTCGTCGACATGCTGATGTGACAGCACGATCTGCGTCGCCTCGACCGGCTTGCCATCCACATAGCGAACGGTCACTTGGCTCTTGGCGTCGGGGCCGAGGCCTTTTTCCTTGCCGGAGTGGCGTGCGTGCGCGAGTCTCTCGAGGATTTTATGGGAATAATATAGCGGCGCCGGCATCAAATCGGGGGTTTCCCGCACCGCGTAGCCAAACATGATGCCCTGATCGCCGGCGCCCTCGTCCTTATTGCCGGCTGCGTCTACGCCTTGTGCGATGTCGGCGGACTGTTCATGCAGCAGCACTTCGACCTTGGCGTGCTTCCAGTGGAAGCCGTCCTGCTCGTAACCGATGTCCTTGATCGCCTTCCGGGCGATATCCTCGATATGCTCGAACGCAAGGTGGGGCCCCCGCACTTCGCCAGCGATGACGACGCGGTTGGTGGTGCAGAGAGTCTCCGCCGCTACGCGGATTGCATATGGGTCAACGCCAGCCTTGGCGCCTTCTCGGAAAAACTCGTCGACTATTTCATCCGAGATTCGGTCGCAAACTTTGTCTGGATGGCCTTCGGAAACGGATTCACTGGTGAAAAGATAATTCTTCCGGGTCAATTGAAGGCTCCGCTTCGATGGGTGACGCCGAGCGCGCCAAAGCCCGGCGGCTCCATGCAGTGTTTTAACATGGTCCCTTTGCCAGCAAGCGTTCGTTACGTCAAGCGCGATAGCGCCTATTCGTTCGTTATAGCGAACGAACTTCATGTTGACGCTAGAGGGATGCAAAGCTTGGCCGAGCGCTACGCTTTTTCTGCCGCGCCTAAGTCCTGAGACATTTCCGCCTGTTGCTCAGCGAGCGTAGCGACGAGTTCAACAATCCGCTTTCGCACCTTCGGATCTCGGATTCGCGCAAAGGATCTGTTTAGATGAAGGCCCTCCGCGGTTCCAAGGAAATCGACGACGAATTTTGACGATCCTTCTTCTTCAAAGCCAGACTGGGCAGCGTCCGAAACCGGCGCTCCCTCGAAAAAGAAAGATGGCGGCACATTCAGAGTCTTGGAAATTTGCTGGAGTCGACTAGCGCCGATACAATTCGTGCCTTTTTCGTACTTTTGAACTTGCTGGAATGTTAACCCCAGCGCGTCACCGAGTTTTTCTTGGCTCATCTTCATCAGCACGCGCTGCATCCTCACGCGGCTGCCGACATGGCGGTCTATCGGGTCGGGTGTCTTTTTCACAGGCGAGAACCTCCACGCGCCTTTTAGCCTAAAGAAACGCCAATGGAAATACCGGCGCGATTAAAACTTTGTTATATATAACAAAAATGATCCCGCTTCACGGACGCTGCCGGTCTTTCTCCAAGATGTGTTCATCCGCGGGAGTCTGACCAAGCGTCAATGAGCGTCTCGGCGCGTTTGCTGCAGTCCGTTTGCGCCGTCGGGTTGTCCTGACTGCCGGCCCAATCATTTCAGCACGTTCGCGAAACTTGGAAAGCTGGCGTCAATGGAAACGTTTGGCCAATAAGTCCGGTTGATCAAATGGGCGCCGATCATGGTCAGTTCTATTGGAGGGGCCTTTGGCCAGAGACTTAGGAGCGCATCCGGCCAATCGCGGCGCACAATAAAACTATCGCCCATAGGGCGGGAAAGACTTGGGATGCATGTCTTGTGAAAAAGGTTTCGGGGGCGGGTTTAGGCAAAGCCCCGTCTATTACCCCTTCGACCCCGAGAGGCAATTGCTCCTGAACACGGCCATATGGATCCACTATGGCCGAGATCCCGGTATTGGCGGCGCGAACCAGCGGCAAGCCCTCTTCGATTGCCCTTAGCCGCGCTTGCGCAAAATGCTGGTAGGGTCCGCTGGTCTTGCCAAACCATCCGTCACTGGTGACGTTGAGCAGCCACTGAGGACGGTTTGGTCCAGACTCGACAACCGCGCCGGAAAAAATCGCCTCGTAGCAGACAAGTGGCGACGCCAGCGGCAAGCCCGGAGCAGTCAGGCGGCGGGGGCCGACCCCGACATCCCATGTGCCCGGCACGAGATGGCTCACGCCGAGCGGACGCAACCAGTTTTCCAGCGGTAAATATTCGCCAAATGGCACCAGATGTTTCTTGTCATATGCGGCAATGATCTTGTCGCCCTGCACCACCTCAATGGCGTTGAAGATTTTCCCGCGGCCCGCCTTGCCGCCGCCCTCCTCGACGCGAGCCGCGCCGGTTATCAGTATTTTGCCTTGCACCGCCCGGGCAATCGCCGAGAGCGCTTGTGTTTCACGCGAAAGCACGAAAGGAAAAGCGGACTCGGGCCAGATCAGATGTGTGACGTCGGCGATGCCGGTATGGGTCGGCCCCGTGGCCTGGTCCGACAGCGCCAAATATCTGCGAAGAATCTCCTGCCCATTTTCGGGCCGGAACTTGGCGTCCATGGGCAGGTTTGGCTGCATCAGACGCAGCTTCACGCCTTCAACGAAGCCAGTCTGGCTGTTAGACAACCGCAGCGCGCCGAAGGCGGTCATGCCGGCGAGCAGGATGCAGGCGAAGATGACGGCTGGAGATCCAAAACGTCGGGGCTTTCCGCTGTCAATCAGAGTCGCGGGCGCAGCAAAAATAAGCACTGTCAGCAGGTCAAGCCCATAAATCCCTGACAATGAAGCGGTTTGCGCGAGTATCTGCACATCGGCGAGCGCCATGCCGAAGTCGTTCCAGGGGAATCCCGTCAGGACATGGCCTCTGAGCCACTCGGTTCCGCCAAGCCCCGCCGCCAGCGCGAATACACGCAAGGAGCCCGGAGACCAAAGCAGCCTGGAGAGCGCAAAACCAAGGCTAGTGAATAGTGCGAGGATCGCGGGAATTCCCAGCACCGCCAGCGGCAACGCCCAGGCGTATTGGTCCGCCTCCACAAGCAGCGCCGACCCTAGCCACCAAAGTCCGGCGATAAAATAACCGAAGCCAAGCCACCATCCCGCAGCGGCGGCCGATAGCAACGATGCGCCGTCGAACAGCCACCGCTTACGCGCCGGCGCTCCGGCCGATCCGTCGATTAACCAGATCGCGACCGTGAGCGTAACCGCGATGGCGGGCGCGAACCCGATGGGCTGCAGTGCAAGTGCTCCGCATGCCCCCGCTACGAAAGCGATTCCGCGTCGCGGCCATCCTTCCGAAAGGATGATGCGCTGCGGGAGCGACATCGCCGGCGTGCCGGCGCCTGGATCAAGCCGATTATCCATTTACGCCCAGAAGTCCCCCCTCGAATCAGCGCAGACGACTGTAGCGGGTTTGCGGCTGGCGTCGATAAGGGGCTGGCAGGATCGACGGAAAAACGCTCCGGTCTCTCGCTGGTTGATCAAGCGGGTTGGGCCTGACAAGCCGCGAATTACGCCGGGCCGCCCATCTGCAGGGGACTCAACGACGTAACGTATGCGCCAGAACACTTCCGAGAGCAGGATTTGGCGACAATCGCGGAGATAATCCACTCTAATCCCCTTGGCGCGCTCTTGGCTGCGCAAGGTGGCGCGCTGGTTGCGTACCACATACCCTTCCTCTTCGAAGCCGATGCTGACGGATTGCGGGCGCACGCGCGTCTTCGGCGCCATGGGGTTTTTGCGCGCGGTGGCGGTGGATCTTACCCGCGAACACGAAGCAAAGCGTGCGCGTCCCTGGGCGGCCAATGACGCGCCGCCAGACTATTTACCGACGATGCTGCGGGCGGTGGTCGGCGTCGAGATCATCGTGACTGGCTTCCAGGCGAAGCACAAACTCAGCCAAAACCAAAACCGCAGCGCCGGCGGCCGCGCCGGCGTAATCCAGGGCTTGCGCGCCCAAGGCGATGGGACGGTCGCGCAAGAAATGGCGCGGCGAAGGGCGGAGCTGAAGAAGGCCTAGCAATTGCTCCTTTTTGCCCGTCTGGCCTCGCGCGATGGGGCGTGCTAACAGCCTTCCGGAGAGGCGCAAGTCAGGCGCAAGCAAAAAATCCGCGCTCAAGCGCGCAAAAGGGTCCAAGGAGCGGTCATGTCCGATATTTTCCAAGAGGTCGACGAAGAGGTCCAGCGGGAAAAGGTCGAAACATTCTGGTCGCGCTATCAGACGCCGGTTTACGTAATTGCCGGTTTGATCGTCGCCGCGACAGGGGCGTGGAGCTATTACACGTCGGAGAAGACCAAGGCTGCCGACGCCGCCAATGTGCGCTTCATGGCTGCGGTGACATTGGCCGATTCTGGCAAGGGCGAAGAGGCTGCGGCGGCCTTTGAGGCTATCGCGAAAGACGCGCCAAAGGGTTATGCGGCGCTCGCCCGGCTGCGGGCGGCCGAGGAAATCGGCAAGACAGACAAGGCCAAGGCAATGGATATGCTTGACGCCTTGGCGGACGACAAGGGCGTCGACCATATGACGCAGGAAGTGGCGCGATTGCGCAGCGCGGCCTATTCGATAGAGTTGGGCGACCGCGAAAAGACGATGATGAAGCTGGCGCCCTTGATGACGTCCACTGGCCCCTTCCGCTTCAGCGCGCAGGAGTGGAGCGGTCTCGACGCATTTTTCGACAACGACTACGATGAAGCCGAGCGCGTCTTTAATTTGCTTCTTAATGATCGCGACGCTCCGCAGGGCATGCGCGCCAGAGCGCAGGCTTACCAAGGTCTTTTGCATGCCGCGCGCGGCGTGAAGAAGTCTGACGCCGGCGTCATAAAATCCGTGACGCCGATCATCGAGCCGGCGGATGGCGCCGACGCTGGCGGCGGTCCCGCGGTGACGCAAGAAACGAAGTAGTCGACCGCCGAATCTCGGCGCTTGTTTTCCGAGCCTGAAGACGCGCGAGGTCCCGAGTAAAGGACTGCGAGCCTTCGGGCTCGAGCGGTTTTCGGGGTAACTTTACGCCATGTCCTTTTCGCTCGCCATTATCGGCCGCCCCAATGTCGGCAAATCCACGCTGTTCAACCGGTTGGTCGGTAAAAAGCTGGCTCTGGTCGACGACCGTCCTGGCGTGACGCGCGACCGCCGCGAGGGCGCGGCGCGCCTCGCCGACCTCTCCTTCACGGTCATCGACACGGCGGGCCTGGAGGAAGGGGCGGACGCTTCGCTCGAAGGGCGCATGCGCGCCCAGACCGAGGCCGCCATCGACCAAGCGGACGCGATCCTTTTCATGATCGATGCGCGCGCCGGCGTGACGCCGGACGACAAATATTTCGCCGACCTGGTGCGCCGGGCAGGGAAACCCGTCGTGCTTGCCGCCAATAAGGCCGAAGGCCGCGCGGGAGAGGCTGGCTTTTTCGAGGCCTATACGCTGGGCCTGGGCGATCCCGTGCCGCTTTCCGCCGAGCACGGCGAGGGCATGATCGATCTTTTCGACGCCTTGCGCCTCGCGCTTCCGGAGCAGACCGGCGCGCCGGAGGACGAAGAGGCTTCGCCGCGCCGCGTCTTCGCCGACGATGAGGATGGCAGCGACCTCGATATCACCAAGCCGCTCCGCATCACGGTGGTCGGCCGGCCCAACGCGGGCAAGTCGACTTTGATTAACCGGCTGCTGGGCGAGGAGCGGTTGCTCACCGGACCCGAGGCGGGGATCACCCGAGACAGTATCGGCGTCGATTTTCTATGGCGTGAGCGTAAGATGAAACTATTCGACACGGCGGGGCTTCGCCGTCGCGCGCGGGTCGTCGACAAATTGGAAAAGCTCGCGGGCGCGGACGCGCTCCGGGCGGTGCGATTCTCCGAGGTTGTCGTTCTCCTGGTCGACGCCACGATCCCCTTCGAGAAGCAGGATCTTACCATCGCCGACATTGCCGCCAGCGAGGGCCGCGCCGTTGTGATCGGGCTCGGCAAGTGGGATTTGATCGAGGATCGCGGCAAAACGCTGACCACGCTGCGCGAGGAGGCCGAACGGCTGCTGCCGCAAGTGCGGGGCTGCCCGGTAATTCCGGTCTCCGGCGCCACGGGGCAGGGGCTGGACGAACTGATGGGCGCGGTGATCACGGTGCATGAGACGTGGAACAAGCGCATCTCCACCGCGCGACTCAACCGCTGGCTGTCCAGCGCGCTGGAGGAGACGCCGCCGCCGGCGGTCTCGGGCCGCCGCATCAAGATTCGCTACATGACGCAGCCAAAGAGTCGCCCGCCGCATTTCGTGTTGTTCGGCAATCAGCTTGACGAACTGCCGACCAGTTACGAGCGCTTTCTGATCAATGGCCTGCGTAAAGCGTTCACTCTGCCGGGCGTGCCGATCCGCATATCCAGGAAGTCTGCGGAAAATCCATATGAGGGCAAGAAGCGTCAGTAGGGAGCGACCTGCCGACTTTCAGGACAGGCACAATCTGAACCTGGGGCGGCGCACGCCGCTGATGACATTCGGGACGACGGATCCGTCTGTGGCGTCAATCACCTTGCGATATCTTGTTTTGCCTTGAAAAGTGTCATTGACAAGCGGCGTTGTGTAGCCGCAGCCCTTGAAAAAATAATGCGTGACCTGGCTCCAGCGCGAGCGTCGCAAATCATGCTGCTTGCCGCCGCCGTGGACCAGGTTCGAGGCCCAGATCAGCGCCTGCCCCTTTTTGGCTAGAAACGCCTCGCGCCGCAGGCCTGTTTTTTCGGGGAGTTCGCTGTAAAGGCGCGTGAACTTCTCCACCGAGACCTCGAAGGGGTCCCGCTTTCCGGAGACGCCGATATGCTCACTCTGGTAGCTCGGCCATTTATGCGAGCCGGGATAATAGAATAGCGGGCCATTGTCTTCGTCGACATCCTCGAACGCCACCCATACGCCGCACATGAATCGCTCGGGGATCGAGCAGAAGTGGATGTGGTCGCTGTGGCCCGGCTGCTGCGTGCCCACGGGAAAATTCAGGGTTTGAAAGGGAAAGGCCTTCCGTCCGTAAAGCGCCGAAAGCAAGTCGATTATCATTGAATTGCAGGCGATATCGCGCACATCCCTGTCAAACTTCCAGGCGTCCTGAACTCTGGCGCTGGTGGGACAGGCGGCGGGGTCGAGCCAATGGAATTTTCTGCCCAGAGCATTTCTGATCCGGTCGATTTTCAGGTTCAATTCCGTGTCGGGGAAATCTATGATCGCATAGCCTTTTTCATTGAGATCAATGGCCGCGGGCTGGTATTGCTGAGGCAGCTTGTTGATTTCCTGAGCAAACAGCGGGCTTTCAACCAAGGGTACGCCCGGCAGCAGATCAGGTGTCATTTTCGGGTCGTTCCTTGAGTTCCGCGAGAGATTTCGGGAGGTTTCGCGGTTCGAGCGAGTTTAAGCCCTTTAGTAGGCGCCCGTAAATTCGCGCATGGCGCGACCGCTGCATAAGGGCCCTTGCGGCAGCCTCGACCTTTGACTTTGCGGCGCCGCACGCGGATGTTATAGGCCTTTGATCTCTGGGGGTGTTGGACAATGGTGAAAATCAAGGTGGCGAATCCGGTCGTCGAACTCGACGGCGATGAAATGACCCGCATCATCTGGGCCTTTATCAAGGAAAAGCTGATTCACCCCTATCTCCACATTGATCTCAAATATTATGATCTGTCGATCGAAAACCGCGACGCCACCAAGGATCAAGTGACCGTCGACGCGGCGAATGCGATCAAGCAATTTGGCGTCGGCGTGAAATGCGCCACGATCACGCCGGACGAAGCCCGCGTGAAAGAGTTCAACCTTACCGAAATGTGGAAGTCGCCCAACGGCACGATCCGCAACATTCTGGGCGGCGTGATTTTCCGCGAGCCGATCATCGCCAAGAACGTGCCGCGCCTCGTGCCGGGCTGGACCGCGCCGATCGTTATCGGCCGCCACGCCTATGGAGACCAGTATCGTGCAACGGATTTCAAGGTGCCGGGAAAGGGCCGACTCACGATCAAGTTCACCGGCGACGACGGGCAGGTGATCGAGAAGGAAGTGTTCTCCTTCCCCGGCGCCGGCGTCGCTATGGCGATGTACAATCTTGACGAATCGATACGCGACTTCGCTCTGGCGACGTTCAATTATGCTCTGGCGCGCAAATTTCCTGTCTATCTCTCCACCAAGAACACCATCCTGAAGGCCTATGACGGTCGCTTCAAGGATTTGTTCCAGGAGCTGTTCGACGCCGAGTTCAAGGAAAAATTCTCGGCGGCTGGCTTGACCTATGAGCACCGGCTGATCGACGACATGGTCGCTTCGGCGCTGAAATGGTCCGGCGGCTATGTCTGGGCCTGCAAGAACTACGACGGCGACGTGCAATCGGATATTGTGGCGCAGGGCTTCGGTTCGCTTGGCCTCATGACCTCTGTATTGATGACGCCGGACGGCAAGACCGTAGAGGCGGAGGCGGCCCATGGCACCGTGACCCGCCATTTCCGCGAGCACCAGAAGGGTCACGAGACCTCGACCAACTCCATCGCTTCCATCTTCGCCTGGACCCGGGCGCTGGCGCATCGCGGCAAGCTCGACGGAAACGCCGAACTTACCCGCTTCTCGCAAACGCTGGAGCAGGTTTGCATCGCCACGGTCGAAAGCGGCTACATGACCAAGGATCTGGCTCTGCTGATTGGCCCCAACCAGAAGTGGCTGTCGACCACGGGCTTCCTGGACAAGATCGACGAGAATCTCAAAAAGGCGATGGCGTCCTGAGGCGATCTATCCCTGAAGGCGGCGCAAATGATCGACTTCGCGGCATTTCCATTGACGGCGATATTGTTCGCGAGCGTCGCCGCATTGATGACAGCTGCGGAAATCGGTCATCACTTTGGAGCGCGTGCGGCGGGAGAGGCCAATATCTCCACATTGGAGGCCGCGATCCTCGGCCTTCTCGCGCTAATGATAGGCTTCACCTTTTCGATGTCGTTGGCGCGCTTCGACTCGCGTCGCGATGCGGTTCTGACCGAGGCGAATTCTATTGGAACCGCCGCCTTGCGCGCGCGTCTGCTTCCTGCTCCATATGATCAGGAAAGTCTCAAGCTTTTGCGGGAATACGCTCAGATCAGGCTGGATTATGGGGCGAGCGCTATGACGCCCGGCGAGTCGAGCCCAGTCATAGCTCACTCGAACGAGATTCAAGAGGCGCTGTGGTTGCGCGCCAAGGCGGTGGCCGCCAAGGATAACGCGATGGTCCCTGTCGGCGTCTATATCCAGTCGCTGAACGAAATGTTCGACAATCAGGAGAAGCGCCTGACAGCCCTGCGCAATCGTGTTCCAAATATTGTCTTCACCGCGCTTTACGGCATCGCCATCGTCGCGATCGGCTTTTCCGCCTTTTCGAGCGGGCTGGAGTCGCGTCAGTGGCGCTTGCCCGTTTATATCATGAGCGTCTTGTCGGCCGCTGTGATCCTGCTCATTCAGGACATTGACAGGCCCAATGCGGGGTTCATTTCCGTCAGCCAGCAGCCGATGGTGGACACGGCGTCGAGTATTAGCGGATATCTCGCGCAGTTCGAAAAGCGGGCGCCTTAGTGAGGGTGCGAGACAGCTTATGTTACCCCGCGGATGAGAATTGTGTTGTTTCCGCTAGTCGAGACGAATCCAGCTTGCGGAGAAATAGCTGAGTGGTCAGCCGGCTTTGAGCAGTCTCACCGCTTCATTCTGTTCAAAAAGATAGAGCAGCACGCGTAGCGCTTGTCCGCGCTCGCTAGTCAAGTCGGGGTCTTTTCGCAAAATCAGCTCTGCATCGTCGCGGGCGATTGCGAGCAAGCGAGCATGCGTTACAATGTCCGCCAGACGAAATCCCGGTAGGCCGGCTTGCCTTACGCCAAGAATCTCTCCTTCGCCGCGCAGCCGCAGATCCTCTTCGGCGATACGAAAGCCATCTTCGGTCTGACGCAGCGTCTTGAGCCTCGCGCACGCGGTCTCGCCAAGTGGACCCTTATAAAGGAGCAGGCAGGATGACTCCGCGCCTCCGCGCCCGACACGCCCGCGCAATTGGTGCAACTGGGCGAGCCCGAAGCGTTCCGCGTGTTCGATGACCATGATGGTCGCTTGCGGCACATCGACGCCCACTTCAATCACCGTGGTGGCGACCAATATCTGTGTCTCTCCCTTTTGAAACGCCTCCATTGCGGCGTCCTTTTCAGCGCCCCTCATTTTTCCGTGAATAAGGCCGACGCGCGGGCCAAAAATGCGTTGCAGATCCTGGAAGCGATCCTGCGCAGCGGCAAGATCCAGATCTTCATTTTCCTCAACCAGCGGGCACACCCAATAGGCTCGCGCCCCCTGGGAGAGCGCGCGTTTCAATCCATCCACCACCTCGCCGATGCGCGATTGCGGCAGGGCGCGCGTCTTGATTGGCGTGCGGCCGGGCGGCTTCTCGTCGAGAATGGAGCTGTCCATGTCGCCGAAATAAGTCAGCGCAAGCGAGCGTGGAATGGGCGTCGCGGTCATTACCAGAACATCCGCAGAATCACCCTTGGCCCCGAAGGCAAGGCGCTGGGCTACACCGAAACGATGCTGCTCATCCACAACGGCTAGACCAAGGTCTTGGAAGGCGAGATCGCCAGTGATCAACGCATGCGTGCCAATAATGACTTGGGCTTCGCCCTCGCCGATGGCCGCTCGCATCGCCGCGCGCTCGGCAGGCTTTGCCCGCCCGGTCAGAAGAATTGTGCGCAGACCCTCGGCTGCAAACAGCGGCTCCAGGCGCTCGAAATGCTGGCGCGCCAGAATCTCGGTTGGAGCCATCAGCGCCGCCTGACGCCCGGACTCGACCACATGCGCCATTGCGAGAGCCGCGACAATGGTTTTGCCGGAGCCGACGTCGCCTTGCACCAGTCTTAGCATGCGCCGATCCGAGGAAAGGTCCGTGCGGATTTCTTCCAGTGTCCGCTTTTGTGCGCCCGTCAAGGCAAAAGGCAGGGCACCTTCTATCCTAGCCGCGAGGAGTTCCTTCGCTTTTGTGCTCGCGTCCGGGTGCGCGGCGCAACTTGGCGCGCATCATTCGCAGCGCCAGTTGTTGCGCGAGAAATTCATCGAGCGCGAGACGCTGGCGCAAGAGGCCGGTGGGAGCGATATCGACGGGATCTTGTGGATTGTGCAACTGGCGCAGCGCCTCTTGGAACCCGCCAAGCTTGTTGGCCGCTAGGACCGACAAATTCTGCCATTCGGGGAGTTTGGGGAGGCGCTGAAGCGCGCCGTCGACGGCCTTCTGCACGAAGCGTTGTTGGAGCCCTTCGGTCAGCCCGTGCACTGCTTCCACTGCGGGCATCTTGGCAAGGCCAGCCTCGTCCAGCACGCGGTCCGGATGCACGATCTGCCGCCGTCCGTCATAAAGTTCGAGTTTGCCGGAAACCCAGCGCGTCGCGCCGACCGGCAGGCTCCGCTCGATCCAATCGGGATTGGCGAGAAAGAAGACGAGTTCGGCATCGCCGGTATCGTCCTCGACAAGCACCTTGAACGGCCCCTTTGCAGAGCGGCCTTGCGGACGGCGATGCTCGGCGACGCGGATCTTCAGCAACACAATTGTGTCAAGCGGGGCTTCGGCGAGCGTAGGGCGCGCACGGCGGTCGACGACATTGATCGGCGCATGAAACAAAAGATCGACCAGTCGCGCCTCTTCGCCGGCCCCCGCGAGGAGCCGATCCAGCAATTTTGCGGTCTTTGGCCCTATGCCCGGCAAAGCCGAGGCGCGGCCAAACAAAGGATCGAGGATGGAAGGACGCATGGAAAGCGCAATGTCGCGCAAGTTGAGTAATTTGTCATGTAGACGAGTTCTGGGCTGCGTCTGGACTTCACCGGAGAACCGCCCTTGTGGACAGTTTGCGTCGGTCACACCGCGAACTATCGGGAGGATTCGGCCGTGCTGGCGCGCGTTGCTGCAAACACTCTATTTCAAATCCACTCAAGTGGACCGAATACAAGGGTAAGCCAAAGGCCAAGAGCGAGATGTGGTCCGAAAGGGAGTAGATGCTCTCCGTCGTAAGTCGCGCTGGCGCGCCGTTCGATGGCGACCGAAATCAACGCCGAAATTACCGCCGCGATCATGCAGGACGGCAATCCCCAGGGACCGACCCACAAGCCGGCTACGCCGAAAAGCTTGGCGTCCCCGGCGCCAAGGCCTGCACGTCCTCGCCAGAACTCGTAAGCGTAGGCGATAAGGCCAAGAAAGGCCCAGCCGCCGAAGCCCGCGAGGACGTGGGTGACGATGTCAGGCGTGTCCAGGCGAGCAAGAAAGACGCCGCCGCAGGCCAGCATGATGATCAATTGCCGGTCGGGCACGATCAAATAGATCCAGTCAAACAGCGCCGTGGTGACGAGCGACAGAAAGAGACACAGCGCTGGAGCCAGCATCCAGCCATATTGCGGCGCCTGTGCAATTACGACAGCGAGCCCCAGGATGAACAGCCACAAAACATGAGCAAGGCTCGCGGATTCGCCGCGCGCTCGCAGACCGTCCCAAATTAGCGCCGCCAATTGTTGCCGCCGACGCCGTTGCGTACGTGTGGAGGACATGAGAAGGCCGCCCCAACTTCGATTGCCCGTCATGCACGCTCCATAATTACCCGTTCATTGTTGGCGACCAGCTGACCGGCGCCAAGGGCGCTCGGTCGGCGTTAGCCATGCTGGAAGCGCCTTCTCATGAATCCTTTAGCTTTTCGCTGACAGCATCGTGAGCACATTGAATTATTGAATGGCGCCAGAAATAATAACATAATGCATCGTCTTTCAACATTGCCAGAATCTGCAGCTCGAGAACAAGGCGGGATCGGATAACATGAAGCACATGATTGATGCAGACGTGACGCAACTACGACGTGAACGGCTGGCGCGCCTTCGTAATCATGCGCAAGCCGGCTTCACATTGATCGAAATGCTTGTTGTTCTGGCGATCATCGGGTTGATTGTCGGCTTGGTCGGACCGCGCGTGCTGAATTATCTATCGGACGCCAAGGTCAAGACCGCCCAAATACAGATTGAGAACATCGCGAGCTCTCTGGATCTGTTCTATCTCGATACAGGCCGCTATCCTACGAGCGAGGAAGGTCTGAATGCGTTGATGCAGCGCCCTCGTGATGCAGGCGCCTGGAACGGTCCCTATCTGAAATCCAACAGCCTGCCGCGGGATCCTTGGGGCCATCCTTATATATATCGGTCTCCCGGGCAGAATGGTCCTTATGACGTCGGGTCGGTGGGACCCGATGGGCGCGACGGCGGGCGTATGGCCGTTACGCGAAACCGGGACGCCCCCGCCCACTAGGCGATCGAGCGCAAGCAATCGCGGTCAAGCCGGAGGGTAAGCGAGAGGGGACCTTTGGCGTGACCGGCCACGCCCCCCTCACTGATCGAGGAGGACTCTTCTGGCGCTTTGCTCGATTGTGTGGGGTCTGGCTTTTGCGTTCTGGGTTATCTGGAAGAGCTTGCGGCGATATTCCGCCGTGATCTCGCGCGCGTCGTTCGATGTGTGCACGATATGCGGGGTGATCATGATGAGCAGCTCGCTCTTGGTGATGGCGTCGGCCTTCTGCTTGAACAATGTGCCGAGCACGGGCACGTCGCCGACGACCGGAACCTGGGTGGTGTCGAGGGAGCGCTGGCTCTGGATCAGGCCGCCCAGCATCACCAACTCGCCGTCCGCGACAATGACCTGGGTCTTGATCCGGCGCTGCTGAATGTTCGGGTTCTGCGCGCCGGCCGGCGTGTTCGGGTCGACGTTGGAGACTTCCTGCTCCAGCTCCAGCATCAGGCTGCCGCTCTCGCTGATATGCGGCGTGATCGAAAGAATGACGCCGGTCGAGAGATATTGCGCGCCGTTGAAATAGGCGCCGGTGGTGTTGATCGTCGAGGCGGTGAAGGTGGTGACCGAGATCTGGTCGCCCACCTGCAATTGCGCCTGCCGGTTGTCGAGCACGGTCAGCGAGGGCGTCGACAGCACATTCACCTTGGTGATCTGGTTGAGCGCGTTCAGCGTGACCATCGCGCTGGCGCCCCGCAGCGCATAAGAGAAGCCCGGGAAGGCGCTGGCCATGCCGGCGCCGATCAGGTTGCCGCCGAGGCTGTCGTTCGGCGTGATCGGCGTGCTGGAGCTGTTTGACAGTCCGATATTGCTGGCCTTGTGCTGGAAATACCAGTTCACGCCGAAGTTCAGCTGATCGTTGAGGTCGACCTCGGCGATGGTCGCCTCGATGAAAACCTGGTTGGGCTGCACGTCCAGCGCCTCCAGAACCCGCCGCACCCGCTTGTAGTCGTCGGGCGTCGCCATGATCACCAGCGCGTTCTTGGCGTCGTCCACCGCAAGCTTGAAACGGTCGTCGGCCACGGAAACCGCCTGCTGGCCATTGACGCCCTGCGCGCCAAAAGCCCCGCCCGAGTTCAGCCCGCCGCCGTTCTGGCCGTTCTGGCCAATCCCGCCGGAGGATCCAAACCCGCCTCCCTGCGACCCAATCCCTCCCGATGAACCAAGCCCTCCGCCTGGAGCGCCAAGTCCGCCTCCAAGCCCGCCTCCCGGAGAGCCAAGTCCGCCTCCCGGAGCGCCAAGTCCGCCTGAAGACCCAAGCCCGCCGCCGCCAGCGGCGCCGCCGATCGGCAGGCCGTTCCCCCCCGGCGTGGAACTGGAGCCCGAACCGTCCGAGGACAGCGACGCCTGTCCAAAACGCGGCGCGACATTGTTCCCCCGCCCGGAGCCCGAGCTCCCGAACATGGAGGCGATGATCTGCAGCAGCTCCTTGGCCGGGCGGTTCTGCACGCGATAGCTGAAAAACTGCTTCTCGTTGCCTTGCGCGCGGGTGTCCAGCCGGTGGATCCAGGCCCGCGCCCGGTCCAGATATTTCGCCTGCGGCGATATCACCAGTATCGCCGAAAGACGCTTGTTGCCGATAAAGCGGATCATGCCGCCCATCGGCCCTTCCTTCTCCGCCCCGAACACATTGCGAAGATCCTCGGCCATCGCGTCCGGGTCCGAACTCGTCACCGGAACCAGCGCGAAGGACATGCCCCGCATCGTGTCGATGTCGAAGGCCGCAATGGCGTCCTTGACCGTGGCGACGTCCTGAGGCGATCCCGACAGCGACAGCGTGTTGCGGCCGCTGTCCGCCGCGACAATCGCGCCATGCGGCGAGATCGGCTCCAGAAGGCGCTTCATCTCCGCCGCCGAGACATAACGCAGTTGCACCACCTCGGCGCCGCCGCCAAGACGCTCCGAATCGACGCCGCGCCGGCCGACAACTATGTCGCCGCCGGCGCTCGCCGCCTGATCGGCCGGCACGATCCTGTAAAGCCCGCCCGTCTCGACCAGCGCGGCCCCCGAGCTGTGCAAGGCCGATTGAAAAAGAGTCATCGCCGCCGATTTCGTCAGCGGGCGCACCGTATGCGCCGTAACCGTCCCGTCCAGCTTCGGGTCGACGACGTAATCAACCCCCATGATGTCGCCCAGCATGATCTTCGCCGCCTGGGCGATCGGCAGATTGACCATGTTCAGCGTGACCCCGTCCTCGAGAATGGCTGCGGCGCCGCCCCGCCCGCGCTTGCCGCTCTCGGAGCCCACCAGCCGCCCGTCGCCATAAACGACCTGGGCAGGGCCGCCCCGACCCGTCGACATCACCGAAAGACCGCTGCTCACCTTCGAAGAATTCCCGCGCGGCGAAGGCTCGGAAAGCGGAGCAGAATCCCATTCGCCGATCACAGGCTCCCGCGCAGGCTCGCAACCGCTCATGAAAATATACCCCAACTCCTGGGTAAGGCGAAAAAATGGTTTGCCAGGGGGGGATTATGGGTTCGTCTTTGACGCATGATTCGCGCTGGCTATCTTTCGTCGGAGGATCGCGCCGACCTGATCGCCCTGGCGCGAGACGGTTCTGCGGCGCATCGCTTTGCGCGGCGCGCGAATGCCCTGGTCCTGCTTGACGACGGTTGGAGTTGCGAGCGGGTCGCCGCGGCGCTTTTTCTCGACGACGACACCATCCGGCGCTGGCATGCGCTGTTCTTGGAGGACGGGCTCGAAGGTTTGACGCGCTTTGACAGCGGCGGCGGCGCCTCGCGCCTGTCGAAGATGCAGGAAGAGGCGTTGAAGTCCTGGATCGGAGAAGTCTTGCCGCGCTCGACGCGCCAAGTCGGCGCGTATATCGAACGCGAATTCGGCGTCGTCTATGAGAGCCGCTCGGGGCTCGTCGCCTATGAGAGCCGCTCGGAGCTCATCGCCCTGCTGCACCGGCTTGGGCTCTCATACAGCAAGCCCGAGACGATCGGGCGCAAGCTCGATGTGGAGAAGCAGCAGGCGTCCATTGAGGCCTATGAGCAGCTTCTGAATTCGCTTGGCCCCGACGAGGCCGTGCTGTTCATGGACGCCGTGCATCCGACGGACGCGGCGCGTCCAGTTGGCTGCTGGGCGCCGGCCAACGAAAATCTCGCCATCGAGCAAACCAGCGGGCGGCAACGCCTCAACGTTCACGGCGCGATCGACCTCGAGACCGGCAAAACAGCGATGCTTGACGTTGAAACCGTCGATGCAGCTTCAACGATCCGGCTGCTGCAAGCGATCGAGGCAATGTATCCGTTGATGGCGATGATCCATGTTTTTCTGGACAATGCGCGCTACCACCACGCGGTCCTCGTGCAGGAATGGCTGGCGCATCCGGGAAGACGCATCAAGCTGCACTTTGTCCCAGCCTATTGCCCGCATTTGAACCCGATCGAGAGGCTGTGGGGCGTCATGCATAAGCATCTGACGCACAACAAATGTTACCCCACATATCGGGAGTTCGCCGAGGTGACGCTGGAATTCCTGCGCGAAAATGTCCCCAGACGCTGGTCAGAATTTCGCGATTCGGTCTCAGACAACTTCCGCGTCATCGATCCCAAGGATTTTCGGGTTCTCGCGTGAGCCAAGTATAGCGCAAAAAACAAACCATAAATATTTTACGAAGCGAAAACTCAACAGGTTTCCCCGAACCAGGGACGGATCGCGATCAACTCGATTCATGGAGGATTAAAGCTGCCATGTCCAGTTTTGAGCGCCTGCTTAATCACATCACAATTGAGTTATTTCTGTGGTTCAGGATAGAGCTTCAGCTGAACAGTTTTATCGCCACTTTGCATGGTGATTTCCAAGTGTTGCATTTGCGTGACAGTCCAGCCGTCGAATTCGTCTCCGATCGCGCACCATTTACCTTTGGGAGCTGCGGCCGAAGTCAGAAAAGCGCGGCGTTCGTTACGAAAAATGGTCAGGGCCGATAGCGTCAAACCAGCAGGCGGCGCAACCAAGGCTGAGTCGAGCGCGGACGATTGCTGCTTCTTGTCGTTGACCACGAAGGGCTTACGCGTCTTCGAGAACAATGGTCTGGTGAGGGTTTCGTTGTCGCTGATGGAGGGCTGCGGGGTGCTTAAGTCATTTGCCGCAAGTCTCGGTGGACGCCAGTCGGCGCGGATTTCCTGCGGGGCCTTCGCGGAGGGAAAGAACGCCAATCCCATGGTAATAACACCGACGACATCCAGAAGACCAAGCGCAGCAAGCGCTCCCGCCATCAATGGCGATAGCCGCAGGTGATGGAGAAGCGCGACGAACCTCGCGTATGCTTTCATGGCTGATCTTTCGCCAGCGCGCCGCCATAGACCTCGAACTGCGCCGTGACTTCCGGGGGCTGTTCGTCGCCCGTCGGACGCCACAGCATCATAGTTTGGCTTATCGAGGCGGTCGTCGTCAGCAGCAGCGGCGGCCCCGCCCAGATGGCCCGTGTGAAATTGTGTATCGCCTCCGGAGATCCAGCGACTTCGACGCGTGCGCCGACGAGCTGGGGGCCGGCTCCGTGCGCCGGATCGTTACTTGCGGCGGCGGAGCCACCCGTAGTTGGGTCAGCGCTCTCGAGCCCCAAAGCATTGAGTGGTTTTGGCGGCAAGGCCTGTATGGAGCGTACAGTCACCCCGGAACTCTCCGCCATGACCTTCAAGCGTGCTTGCAAAGCGGCGGCGACGACGCCCGCCGTGGTGCCTTCAAGCAAATCGCCATGAGTATTGATCACCTTAACCTGGCGGACATAATCGCTCACCGCGCCTTCTTGCGCTGCCACCGCCTCGTAGCGGGCGAGGGTAGCCCTCCGCTCGGCAAGACTTTCCTCCCCGTCCGTGAAATAGCGCACTACAGGCGTAACGACGCCTGCAAATAGAAGAGCAGCCAAGGCAATGTTAAGCGCAAGAAAAGGCAGTCTCTGGCGCCACATTCCGAGTGAAAGTGATAACTTGCCGGATCTCATCTGCGGCTCGCGCCTTTTTTCGTGCGGACACGCAATTGCATAGAGAAGCGTTCGCGCTTCTCCTGCAAATCGGGCATTATGGCCGCCGTCAAGGTGGCGTTCGAAAACATCGGCGACTTGTCGAACAACGCCGGGAGATCGGCGGCCGAGGTCGCCAGTCCCACAAGGTCGACGGCGCGCTCCCCCGCTCGGGGTTCCGATAGACGCCATTCAGTTAGATAGGCTGAATCGGGGAGGATACGAGCTGTTTCTTCGATGAGATCGGCGAGCGCTGGCGTATTTTCCCGGTAGCGTCGCAAACCGGAAAGAAGAGCGCCCTCCGCGATAGCCTGATTTGCCATAAGCTGCACTGCGCCAGCGCGTTGCGCGGCTACCGCGATTTCCTCGTCGAGTTGAGCGCCTATCTGATCGACCCGCCATGCCCTCACCCCAAGACCTATGGCGATGAAGAGGAGGCCAAGCCCGCACATCGCGATGAGCGTGCGCCGAAACCAGTTCGACGTCTGAGCGCCATGTTCAAGCAGGATCTGCGGCAGTTCGTTCTCGCCATCACTGCCGGCTTCGGGCCGGACGAGGTCAAGCTGGGCCAAGGATAATCCGGCTTGTTCTAGAATCTTTTGCACGATGTCGCGCCGTAATATCCACTGAGTCACCCGAAGCCGGTCGGGATGTTCTGGGCTCTTTGCGATTACGTGGCCAAAATAGATTTCATTGAGTTTGAATAATGTCTTGCGTTCGATTTCCTTGGGCAGTGATTGGGCTAGAGACGTTCGCGCCGCCAGTGGCGCTTCCAATGTCCGGACAAAGAATTTGTCGCGAGGCAGTTCCAGAATGACTTTGACCGACTGCTTGAGATTGGCAAACTGCGTCAGAATGTCGCGGGCCGTCCCACCCTCAGCCACCTTCGTATTGAAGTCCTCATCCAGGCCAGTGATTTCCACGCTACCGGACTGCGACCGAATAATGATCCTGCGTTCGCCACGATCTTGCAACCAGGCGAGCGTTGAGGCTGGCAGCGCCGCTCTAGCTTGAGCCAGGTACCAATCCCAGACTCTGCTCCATGCGACGGCGATAGATTCCGCGGAGATGTCTTTCCGCCATATAGACTCGGCCAAAGGCTTTACCCGGCTTTCGCTTGAAGTCGCTTACAATGACTTCCGTCAATGGGAAGGCGGGAAGCCATCCCATGCCAAAACATAGGCTAGAGCGCCATCGGCGGCAACGGCGACAGACGCTATTCCACAAAGGGAGCGTTTCGCAAACGCTCCCGCCGCTCAGCTCTTGCCCGCTCGATATCCTCTCGGGCGCGAGGCGACGGCATGAGGCTTTCAACCCTGCCGTCATTCGCGCCCGGCGGGACGTTTGGCGCTCTGGAGCCCCCGGTTCCCGTCGGCTCGAAGGAGGGCGCCGCCGTAAATGTGGCGATATGAGATATCGGATGCGGCCTCACGACTCCAGGTGGGAGTTCCGCGGCGAAGACCGGAATCGCAATCCAGCCGTGGTTGGTATTCGACATTTCCACGCCAAGCATCGCTGGCACATATGACCCGCCGCGCAAATCACTGGCCACTTCCCTTTGAGGCTCGCAAAGGTGGAAACGTCGCACGCAATCAATCTGGCTCGTCACTCCGCCCAAGCTTCTGCGCCGCTCTGCGTCCGCGTTGGTAAAAGCGTTGGCGCATTCTTGCTTCTTGAACATGTAGGAAGCGGCGCATGCTTTGAGCGAGGCAAAGAATATGGACTTGGCTATCGAGTCCCCGCAAAGGCAGAGGATCAGCGCGCAGCTAATGAACGCGGTTCCCAATAACCTGAATAATGACCTCAGCCGCTGCGGCGTTGGCCGATCACGAGTCGCTACAGGGACCATTGGACAGACGTGGGCGGTTGCTTCGACGGTCTTTTATATGCCACCTATCACGCCCAAACTCCAGTGGCATGCATATTGGGTCAAACCGCAGGAGGCCAGCGGCGCGAGGTGATCGGCCGAGGTTTGATTTCGCTAAAGTCCGGCGTCCATAACCTGCATTATGGCGGGTGCCATCACGACCACGATAAGCACAGGAAGAAAAAATAGAATCATGGGGACGGTGAGCTTGGGGGGCAACGCGGCCGCAAGCTTCTCAGCCTCAATCATCCTGTTGTCGCGGCTTTCCTGCGCCGTGGTGCGCAAGGCTTGACCCAATGGGGTGCCGTATTTCTCAGCCTGTATCAACACCGTGCTGATTTGCTTGACGCCTTCCAGACCGGTTCTTGACGCAAGGTTCTGATAGGCGACCCGACGGTCTGGCAAATAGGCTAACTCAGCAGTAGCCACGGCGAACTCCTCCGCCAGGGGAACTGATTGGACGCCAATTTCCTGCCCCACCTTGCGAAAAGCATGTTCGATCGACATGCCGGACTCGACACAGATCAACAGAAGGTCGAGCGCGTCGGGAAACGCCCGCTTCATCGACGCCTGTCGTTTGGCTATAGTGTTAGAGAGAAACACCTCAGGCAACTTCACGCCAAGATACAGCGCACCCACCACAACGGCCGCCTGTAGCGGCAAGCTCAGGTCGAAGTCGTCGATGAACCCGAGGTAAAACACCGAGGTGAAGAGACAGCCGATCGGCGTCACTAGGCGAAAGAAGAGAAACGCCGTTTCAGCCTGCGGCCCACGGTAGCCCGCGCTCGCAAGTTTCATTTTCGAGTTTTCGGTGGCTAGCCACCTCGACAGCGAAAATTTCTCGACGACATTTTTCATGTAATGTTTCTGCTGATGGCGAAGGCCGCCACCGCTGGTCTTGGCCAAAGCGCGCTCGCGCGCGCGAATGCTTTCACGCTCGCTGGCGACGGCCTTCATCCGTTTTGTCAGCTCATCCGTGACAAAAAGAGGCGTAACGATCGAGTAAACTGTCGCGCAGACGAATATTGCGACCAGCACGCTGGAAACCAGCTGCGGATCGCTTCCCATGTCGACGATTTCTTTGATCATTGTGTCACTCTCTCGTCACAAGGCGCAGCTCTCAAGCACGGCAACTCGGCGCCCCTCGTCAGATATCGAAATCTATCATTTTCCGCATGACCATTATGCCGATCGTCATCCATACGGCGCTGACGGCGACGGTGATCTTTCCGCCATTCGTTGTGAACAACAGCATTATGTATGCAGGTTGTAGGAGGTAGACGGCGCCGCCCACGATAAAGGGTAAGCTGCCGATGATGCCTGCCGAAGCCTTCGCTTCAGATGACATGGCCTGAATCTTTCCCTTCATCTTCTTTCGGTCGCGGAGCACGGCGGAAAGATTTCCCAGCGACTCGGAGAGATTTCCGCCAGATTTTTGCGAGATATTGACCACAATCGAAAAGAAGGAGGCTTCCGCAATAGGCATTCGCTCCGCAAAACGTTCAGTCGCATCCCCAATGCTGAGGCCGATCGTCTGTGCTTCCACTATCTGCCGGAATTCGCTCCTCACGGGTTCGCCGGACTCGCCCGCGATCACACGAAAGCAATCGACCACTGGAAGACCCGCACGAATACCGCGAATAATAACGTCGATAGCTCCGGGAAATTCATCAATGAACTTTTTTATGCGCCGCTTACGCAAAAATGAAAGCAACCACGCCGGCAGGCCGAGCATGCCGATGAAGCCCGCCCCCGCGACAACGATCATATTGCCGTTCACCACGTAAAGAACCACAGAGAGAAGAACGCCGCAGGCGGCGGAGCCAATGAAGTAGCCCGACTTTGTCCAGTTCAGACCTGCCTGAGCGATACGTTGTTCGAGCGTGACTTTCTTCCTTTTGTTCTGAGATTCGAATTCCTTGAGTGTTTCGGCGATCGCCTTGCGACGCTTGGCGGGATCGTTGACGCGGCTGGTTCCTATAGCGCTCTTACCCGACGCCACGATCGCCGCAGCGCGCTTTTTCGTCTTCGCGTCGCCCGAAAGGTAGGGGTAGGCGACAATATACATTAACGCCGCCGCCGCGATGGCGATCAGGACCGCAAGGAGTCCGGCTTGGTCATCCATCTAACGTCTCCAAACATTTTGTCCGTACCAGCCGGGACCGCCTGGTAGTGATGAGCACAAATGACCCTCGCGCCCCGCAGCAAGTCTTGGCGTCGAAGTCTGCTATTGCGCATCTGGGGCAATTGAAGCGTCCAGAGCTGCAGCAAGGCGTTCCTCGTCTCCGTAATATCGTGCGCGTTCCCAAAAGCGTGGCCGGCCGATGCCTGTGGAGCGGTGCCTGCCCACGATCTTGCCATTGGCGTCCTCGCCAACGATTTCGTAAACAAACAAATCCTGCATTGTAACCACATCTCCTTCCGTCCCGAGGACTTCAGTAATGTGCGTTATGCGACGCGAGCCGTCGCGAAGGCGCGCAGCCTGAATGATCACGTCGATGGACGAAACGATCATGTCCCGAATCGTCTTCGACGGAAGCGAGAACCCGCCCATCGTGATCATTGACTTAAGACGTCCTAGAGCTTCCCTTGGCGAGTTGGCGTGGAGAGTTCCCATGGAGCCGTCGTGACCGGTATTCATGGCTTGTAGCAGATCGAACGCCTCGGGTCCGCGCACTTCGCCCACGATGATGCGTTCCGGACGCATACGCAGGCAGTTTTTCACGAGATCGCGCATCGTTATCGCTCCCTGCCCCTCGAGGTTCGGCGGCCGGGTTTCCAGGCGGACGACATGGTCCTGCTGCAATTGCAATTCCGCCGCGTCCTCACATGTGATGACGCGTTCGTCGTGCTCGATGTAATTGGTCATGCAATTCAGAAGAGTTGTTTTTCCCGAGCCTGTTCCTCCGGAAATCAGGACGTTGCATCGAACTCGGCCGATGATCTTGAGAACTTCCGCGCCCTCTGGCGAAATCGCTCCAAATCGCATCAACTGATCTAGCGTCAGTTTATCCTTCTTGAATTTGCGGATTGTGAGGGCAGGTCCATCAATCGCCAGAGGCGGAGCGATCACGTTGACGCGAGATCCATCAAGAAGGCGCGCGTCGCAGATCGGAGAGGAGTTGTCGACTTTACGGCCGACCTGGCTGACGATGCGTTGGCATATGTTCATCAGCTGGGAGTTATCGCGAAAGCGAATGTTCGTGAGCTGAATTTTGCCGCTGACTTCGATATATGTCTTGAGAGCGCCGTTGACCATGATATCGGCGATGTCGTCGCGAGCGAGGAGCGGCTCAAGCGGACCATAGCCAAGAACATCGTTACAGATGTCGTCGAGCAGTTCTTCCTGCTCGGAAATCGACATCACCACGTTCTTGATCGAGATGATTTCGTTCACGATGTCGCGAATTTCTTCGCGAGCGTTTTCGGGGTCCAATTTGGACAATTGCGCGAGGTCGATCGCCTCAATCAAGGCGCCAAAAATGACGCTCTTTGTAATGTAATATTCCTCGGATTTTTTCGTCTCGGTCGGCGCAACCACCATTGCCGACGGCGCCGCCTGAACATGCTGGGGCGGGATAGCGGGCTGGGGCTTGGGCGCCGAGGGTAGGGCAGCTTGCGCCTTCTGAGCGTGCGCGCCGCCCTTCTCGCCAACGTCTGTACGCTTTCCGAACATGGCCTTCTATCCCTGTTTTCCCCGAGGCGCTGATCGCCAATCAGCTGGCCTTCTTGCGCGAAATCCGTTCTAGCAATGGTCCAAGCAGGGTCTTTTTCGTCCTGCGGACGTCAGCCCGCCCCATTACAAGGCGCGCGAGAGAGTCAAAGGACTCGACAATTCTGGAGCCGGGTTCGATCTCAGCGAGCATCTGGCCGTTATTCGCCGCGGTTCCAAAAAGCTTGGGCTCGAAGGGAAACACCGCTACTGGCGTGACCTCAATAGCCTTGGCGAATTCCGTCACCGATATCTCCGGTCTCTTCGGCACGCCAACGTTGTTGAGCACCAGCTTTGGCGGGCGGTCATTTGGCCGCGCCGTCCGAACTGCGTCAAACAACGTCTTTGTGTTGCGAAGATTGGCGAGGTCAGGCGAGGCGACGATCACAAGCTCATCAGAGCCTATCAGAATATGGCGAGCCCAGGCTGTCCATTGATGTGGGAGATCGAGCACCGTGCAGGGCGTTGACGCCCGCAGAACATCGAGGAGCGGATCAAACGCCCCCTCCGGCAGATCGTAATTTCGATCCATTGTAGCGGGCGCCGCCATCAGGCTCAGCTTCTCGCTACATTTGGAAAGAAGACGATCGACGAGGTTTGCGTCGACGCGTTCGGGGGAGAAAACGGCCTCGGCGATGCCTTGCGGCGGATCCTGGTTGAAATCAAGTCCCGCTGTGCCGAAGGCAAGATCCAGATCGGCTATCACGGTTTGATATTCAAGAACCCTCGAAATTGACCACGCCATGTTGTGCGAAATATTTGACGCGCCGACGCCTCCCTTGGCGCCGACGACTGCGATGACGCGTCCAAGCGTTTCCGAGTCCGGGCCGTTATACAGATGCGACACGTGTTGGATGAAACCGAGAATTTGCAGCGGCGCCACCAGATAGTCGCTCACGCCGCGTGACGTGAGCGCGCGATAGAGCGCGATGTCGTTTTCGTGACCGATGACGATCACCTTGGTGCCGGCGTCACAAAACTCCGCCAGCGCATCGAGATTGGCGATGAGCTGACTGCGTTCGCTCATCGATTTAATAACGATAAGGTTGGGAGTCGGAGCCGAGCGGAAAGCCTCGATTGCGGCGAACACGCCTCCCATGTGCACCTTGACGTGCGCTTTGGACATGCGTCGATCCGTCGACGCGCTGTCGATGACCTGGGCGAGGTCCTGCGTTTCGCAGAACGCCTGTATGGATATTCGCGGAACTTGCGCGATTTGAATGGCGTCTTCCATGGGCGCGCCAGCACTCTCCAAAATGACCTCGGTCATCAATTGCCTCCTACGCCACTGATGCTTGTCGACTTCGTCGCCCATGTAACGCTCGGATCAGAGCCCTTGCGAACGTTGTTGATGGCGCGCATGCGCGTTTCGATATCCGCAGGGGTTTCCCCACGCGGAGTAGCGAGATCGCGGGGGTCCGCGATTTGGGCAGCCAGCGTGGTTTGATTGGCGCAACCAAAATTCCAGTAGGTCTTGTTCTGCCATCCATCCAGAGATGAGCCCGAAGCGAGATCATCCGGCCATTCCCCGCAGGCTCCCTTCACTTTCGCCTTCATCCCGACAAATGAAAGCCGGACCGGTGCGGCGAGAGATGGATCGGCGACAGGATAGGTTCCCAAAAAGATGGAGTGTTCGGCGCCTGCGCTAGCGAGCGCATGACGAATCTCGTCAAGCCCGGTGCGCCCGGAGCCGTTGTCGGCGCCGACTGGCGCGAGAACAGTGATTTTTCCTCGTCCCAACGTTCGATAGCGCGCAACGAAATCACGGATTTGCGAATATGTTTCTGTGTCCAGCCGCCGCCCCTGGGGCGGGGGGAACACATCGATAGTGTGTTCTGCCTCCGCCAGCACCACCGGGTGGCGGTCTCGATAGTCGTATGCGACCTCGGGAGCCTGCGCTATCTTGTTATAGCCGCAGGCGCCCAGCGGCAAGAGCGCCAGAAAGGCGACGGTTCTCGCAGCGATCCGCGCAATGCGCCGACGATTTTTCTTCGCGTCGAAGCTGACGCCCCGGGAAGGGGCAAGAGTATGTTCCGACATGTGCGCCATCCTCTCGGCCTTAAGTCCTAGTCGTGAATGAAGCCGATACGGCCCTTGTAATTCTTGGTGAGTTCCGGGTTGTTGCGCGTCGCATAGATGCGGTTGACCCGGCCGAGCAACCAGCCCTGCGGGTCGCTGGCGTCGGCGAATCCGTCGTCGGGTCGCACAACCTCGTGAGAGGACACGGGCTTCACGATATAGGGCGTGACGACGATCAGCAGCTCGGTCTCCTGGCGCTGATAGTCGCGTGAGCGGAAAAGCGCGCCGAGAACCGGCAGATTGATCAGTCCGGGAATACCGTTGATCGCCTGGCCGGTGTTTTGCGTCAACAAGCCCGCAGTCGCCATCGAGCCTCCGGAGGGCAGCTCGACTGTCGTTTCGTTTTTGCGCGTTTTGAACCCGGGCACCGCGACATTCAGATAGGACATGGTGTTCGCCAGATCGACCTCCGTCACCTCGGTCGTGAGATGGATCTGGATGCGTCCTTCCGCCTGCACGACGGGAGTGAATGACAGCCCCACGCCGTAAGGTTTGAACGTAATGCCGGGGTAATAAACAGCGGCCGCGCCGGCCACGCCGGACGTTATACAACTTCCCTGGGCAGGCACCGCGATTTCGCCGCCAACCATGACTTTCGCCATTTCGCCGGAAACCGCTGTAACCGAGGGCTCCGCGAGCACGCGCGCGACGTTGTAGCGTTCGAACGCCTGCAAGGTCGCCGAGGTTCCGGCGCCCGTTGGCCCATTCAGAGTCAGTGATGTAGCGGTGAGAGTTGGATTGATGGCGAAGGGATTGTTATTCGTAAACGTGCCCCATGTGCCTTTCAGAAGGTTTTCGCCAGTTGTGCCGGTTGAAACGCCGAGCTGTTTGAGCACGGTGCGCGAAACTTCGGCGACGGTGACTTTGAGCATCACCTGATCCTCGCCGCGGATCTGAAGCGCGTTGATGATGGGAGCGCCGCCGGCGCCGATGCTTGTCACCATTCCCGCCGCGCCCGAAGCCGCGACCTGGGAAGCAAAGCCCTTTGCGATGTCAACGGCTCGCTGCGCCTCTCCGGGGGATGACACAAATCCCGTCAGGATGATCGTGTCATTAACCGTGCGGGCGACGATTTCCGATTTTGGCAGGGCCGCCTTCAGCAGAGGCCCTAGTTCGCCGACGTCGCGGCCGACGCTTATTTCGTAATTGGCGAATTGCCTGCCTTCGCTGTCAACGGCGAAGACGGTCGTCTGCCCTTGACCAGTGCCCATGATGTACACTTTGCGCGGAGTACGAACGACCGCATTCGCAACAGCTGGATTGCCCACAACGATCTCGGCCGCGTCGCGTGGCAAATCAACAATGATCGACTTGCCGACGCCCATCGAAATGCTGCGGGAGCTTTTTCCTGCGTCGTTCCGGTATCCCGCCTGGGACTGTGCGAGCGCCGCCGTCATGACATATGGCGCGCCCACGGAAGCCGCCATGACGGCGCCGATCACCCTGTGTCTTAACCGGCTCATGCGCGCCGCTCCCTGACTGTTGCTGGAGGTATTCAAGAAATCCATCGTCGACTTCCGTGCTTTCGCGTTCATTTCGCGTGCAGACTGGTCGAGACGCCGTAGCGTACGATCGTCATGGCGTTGTCAGCCGAAGCGGGCTGGGTTTCGGCCGTATCATCCTTGGGATGGGCGTCGACCAGGGGACGTAGCGCTAGGGAAAGCGAGCCGGTGCGCTGAGCGAGAAGGACCAGTTCGGCTTGGTGGGGATCAAGCTCCAATGTCGATGTCGCGCCCGTGACTACTGCTTCGCCGTTCTTCGTCTCCACCGTCTGACCCATTGCCAGGACGCGGACATTGGAGACGACGAGCTCGGTCTGCATCGCGTCCGCTCCGCGTTCCTTGGTCAACTCCGGATCACGATACAGCTTGAATATATCGACGCGATCATTCGGCAGAATAAATCCGCCGGCGGTGGTGTTCGCGGACACGTCGATAGCAATTGCGCGCTTGCCGGAGCCTAGCAATGTGGACATCATGCCGGGCGTGGCGCCTTTCACAAGTCGCTCGCGTCTGATTGGCTCGCCATTGGCTATCGGCGCGCGGACAAAGGAGTCCTTGATTTCCTCTATGGCGTTAGGCGACGCGCTCTTGACTACGCCGCCCTTTGGGAGAGCGCCCTTAGGCCACTCGATCCATGCAATATCGTTGACATTTATGGCGGTGCCATAGGAGAGATCGCGCTTCGCAACGAGCAATTGATCGGTGGTGGCGATGATCGGCGCGATCACCGCGGGCATTTTCGGCATGGGCGCGGGCTTGTTCATTAAGATGAACGCGCCGCCGCCAGCGACTAGGGCCACTAAGCCAACAACGATTTGAGCCTTGTTCATTTTCGGTATTCCACACGCCTCGCCCAATCGAGGACTCGTCAGATTGAACGAGATAAACGTCAAATTAGGGTTAATCAGTTCTTATAAATCGTAACTATCTGACGGATTAAGGGATTTTCTAATGATCCTTGGAGCGTCCGTTAACCATGCGGGTCGAATCGACAGATTTGGTCAGGAACGCCGGCGAACTATCTCGCGGTGGAAAGTCAGGCGCGGCGCTGTGATTTGCTTTTTGGGAAATGATCTGAACTGACAGCGCCCGGGCTGAAAATGGCGCCGCTCGCAACCCGGCGACGATGGGTCCGTACGCCCAACCCAAAATCTGCTCTATCACCGATGGCATAATGGCCAAATGGCGACGAGCGAATCCAAAATTTGAGTGGTCGGCGATGCCGGAGTGACTATGGACCTTTAGCCCAAGAGATCGAACTGTCAATGGGAACGAAACCGCTCATGCCGTCAGAGGGCTTTACCCTTTCCGCCGGATATCTCAGAGGCCTGACAAGCGCATCCAGACGCCTGTTTGAGGGTAGATGAATAGGCCGGCGAGAGCGAGAGCGATGCCATAGGGAACGCCGCCGTTCTTCTCCGCGAGTCGCGCGATGAACTGAACTGACAGAATTTTCTCCGGCAGTTCGTGGCGTCGCAGCTCTATAATGATGACGGTAAGCACTCCGCCCGCAAGTGAAGCGATCAGGCCATAATCAAAAAGAAGGCCCCACCCCAGCCACAACGCGGTGGCGGCGGCAAGCTTGGCGTCTCCGCCGCCAATCCAGCGAAAATGAAACATCATGAAGGTCAACAGCAGCATCGCCAGACCGCAGCTCACATGGAGAGCTATCGTCTCAAGCGGAATGCGCAAGTAGATCGCCAAAAGGAAATAGGCGCCTATCAATGCTAGCGAAAGCCGGTTCGGGATCGTCATCGTGAAGAGATCAGCCAACGCCGCGAAAATCATCGCCAGAGGAAAGAGGATCAGCGCCAAGGAGTTCAGCATCACGGATTCCTGCGTTTCGTGGACAGACGGCTTAATCTCTCGACGCAGAGGCGTCAAAAGGAACCCTATGGTGAAATCGTTTATTGCATCTTAACCACGCCGCCGTGATCCGATGCGACCGCCTCATTGCCCTTCCGGACACGACGCCCGTTTTATCTCAGCCCACCCGGCGAAGGCGGCTAACTGCATCAGGCTATAATATGGATTATAGCGGGCAAAAAAATAGCGGCTCCGGTGCCGGAGCCGCTTCTGTCAATCGACAGCCTCGAGGCTGTCGATGGATAAATCAGGACGACAGGTTCGAGGCGATGTCGTTGAAGGTCGAGGTCAGCTTGCTGCCGACGCTCTTGAAGGCGGCGATGGCCACGATCGAGATCAAGGACGCAATGAGACCGTATTCGATCGCCGTGGCGCCCGATTCGTCCTTGGCAAAACGCGAGAAAAAGCTCTTCATGATGGTGCTCCGATGTGCATTGTCACTCTGTTCCGCATTCGACTAAGTGCTCTTCGTCGCCAGAACAGTTTCGAACTTAGTCGGAGAATCTTACAAAGGAGTTGATTGAAGTGGAGAAACTTGGGGCTTTGGGAAAAAGATGCGCCATGTTCGCGTTCCGAAGGGGCGCCATGGCGGAAAGAGAGAAGCACTGCGCCACGAGCTTGGCGATTAAGATATTGGTTCTAAACGGGAGTTTTAACGGCGTGAAGCACGGGCGCCATTTGTTCACAATAACACACCTTAGAAATGCTTTTTTCTCACACACGTCGTGAATTTGATTTATCGCGTCCTGTGGCGCGAGAGGCGATGCGCAAAACCGGTACTTAATATATGCATTCGCCGCCTTTTCTCGCCTGACGCCGATTCAGACTCGTATTCTTTGCAAAATTTTAGCAATGATTCACCATTGCCTGCGTAAAGTTGGCGTTATGGCTGCTGGACAGCCCTCGATTCGTGATTTGCGTCGTTTTCGCGCGTCAGATCCAAAATTCTGTCATGGTGAGCCGAATGAAGGTTTCCTCGCTGCTCTCTTTAGGGCTTCCACGCATAGCCTTCGCCTGCGCGGTCTTCCTTTGCGGACTGTGCGCCGTGGTCGAAGCGAAGGAGCGAGAGATCCTGGTGGATCTCGACTACGCTCGTGTCGTGAAGATCCCCGCTGGCGCTCAGACCCTGGTAATCGGTAACCCCCTCATCGCCGATGTCACGATGTTGAAGAATAATCAGCTGATGGTGATCACCGGAAAGAGCTTTGGGACGACCAACCTTATCGTTCTTGACGGCTCTGGCGCCCAGGTCGGAGAGTCGATGATCACGGTCGTGCCCCCGAATGACAAGCTTATCGTGATGCGCGGCCCGCATCGCGAGTCTTACTCTTGCAACCCGGATTGCATGCCAAGCGTCGATCTCGGCGATGATCACGCATATATGGGCGATACGATCGCCGCCATAAAGCTGCATGAAGGCACTCTGTCCGTCGGCAAGCACTGAACGGGCGGACTAGACCAGGCGGGCAATATGCCGAACGTGCGTACGCGGCGGCCGAGTTAACGGACGGCGGCAAAATATTTACGCTTTTCGACGGTAGCAGTGGTGTGGTTGCTCGGTTTGCCGCACAATGTTGTCATCGGAAGCTTCGCGCTGTTCGTCATCGCGACTGGCAATGGGCATTTAACATGAGCTGCGTGGAGTTGAAGAGATTTCGACGGGCCGGGACTTTGCGGAAGCGGCTCGCAAGCAACTCGTTTTTTCGTAGCCGCCGCGGCACCACGACGATTGAGTTCGCGATGATTGCGGTGCCTTTTCTCGGTCTGATAACCGCGATATTCGAAACTGGTCTGGTGTTTTTCGAGAATGCGCAGCTGCAGGAAGTCACGGAGAAGGCGAGCCGAAGCGTTCTCACCAACTCGGCGTCGAGTGGAATCAGCTATCAGACCTTCCTGAACACATATGTCTGCCCGCAACTCTCTTCGATGATCAAATGCGCCAATTTGCAAATGGAAATTGATGTCGCGGGGAGCACATGGGCCACGGCCGGAAGTTATACGCAGAACAACATATATTCAGCCACTTATAATCCTAATACAGTATTCGCCATGCCAGCCGCCGGTCAGGTTGCGATCGTTCGCATCGTGTATCCGATGAGCCAGATTGTCGGCATCATGACCGGAGGAGCCTTCGTTGGCGGTCCCGCGATCAGCCAGACGCACGCGGGGCAGCAATACGTCAATAATTCGTGGTCAAACATGTTGATGGGAATTTATGCGTTCAAGGTGGAGCCGCTTTGATGAAGGTCATGCGGAGAACGGGTGGCAATATTCGCGAGGGCCTTTTATTCGGAGGCGATAACAGAGGCATCGCAGCGGTAGAATTCGCCTTCGTTCTTCCCGTGATGTTGATGATTTACCTTGGTCTGGTCGAGCTGGCGCGGGGAATGCGTGCGGCTCAGAAGGTCGATCTCGTGGCGCATGTCCTCGCCGATCTCGCGGGGCAGCAACTTTCCGGAGGCGTAAATTCGGGGCAGGCGGGACTCGCGGATGCGGATTTTACGCAGATTTTCACGGCCGCAACCGTCTTGCTCTCACCTCTGCCGACGGCCTCGCTGAAAGTAACGGTCAGCGAGGTGAACATCTGGCAGCCGACCGCGACGACCTATCAGGCCAATGTCAACTGGACGCATACCTATCAGAGCGGCGTCGCGCGAAACACGCTTGGTTGCGGTCCGTCACAGGGAGCCCTGCTTGCCGCGAACAATCCGCCCATAAGCTCCAACAGCATGCCGACGAATTATACTGATCCAACACAGAGTCCCGCGGTTGGTCCCGTCATCGTTGTCGATATCAGCTATGGTTATGCGCTGAGCATCAACGCAATTCCCGGCCCCTGGAGTTCAACCGGCGTGATGACCATGCAGCGGACGACTTACGCTCCCGTGCGCAATCAATATGTCACTCCGGCGAATCCGAGCCAGCCGACCCTTTACCCGCTCTATAATCATATTCAGGACCTGACGACCGGCGCGACGGCCGGCCAGAACTGTTTGGCGGGATGGGCCGGAACGCAATAGCGGGCAAAGGCTGGATCCGACGTCGGAAATGGTGACGCTAACTCCTCAGCGGCCCCTTGATCCCCTCTTGCCATGAGAAGCGGACTTTCCGTTTCCCGTTTTCGATCAATGGGACCGGCCATTCCACGGCTTTAGCAGCCGATCGGACGGGATTATCCACACTCATCCTTCGCTGTTCCGACCGTATTTTTCGGTTGGAGCTATCTGCGCAGAAGCAATGAGCCAGCTACAATTTCGACGCGCGACAAGTGCGAAAGATATGTCATTCCCAAGAGATTGACGCTTAATGCGCCGCGCTCGGTCACCAGCGCGTCGACATCGAAGAGCTCTATCGATCCGATTTTGACTTCACGTAATTTCACCGGCGCGGCATGAGCGACGCCATTAGCCGTCTGAACCTGCACGCTGTAGTCGGAAGGCGCTGGGAAAATGCCCAGCACGGCGGCGTCCTCTTCCCTCAGCGCGACCGAAGTCGCGCCCGTGTCCACGACCGCTTTTATGGGTTGTCCGTTGACGAAGACGTCAGCGAGATAATGTCCCTGCTCGTTTGCCGGAATGCGATATTCATCCAGGGTGGATGGCGTGGGGTTTATGATTGGCGCCGCTGTCCGTTGCGCGGTTGCAACGGGATAGGAGGCTGTTGGCGCGATCGCCGACGCCTGAGCCGGGCGCCGCGTCGGCAAATGAAAAGTCATCTTTTGGCCGAATTGGGCCGCCACGACGAAAAAGACAAGCGCGAAGCCTCCGTATTTGATCGTGCTGCTCAACATGCCGGCAAACCCTGGCGCGATTGTTCGCTTTGCCGCCGACTGCGCGCGCCAATTCGCAAGGCGGGAAAATATAGCTTTCCTCAGCGTAAAGACGAATGATTGCGTTCCTCTTAAGGGATGTATCCAAAAGCGGACATCAAGCAGTTGGTTCAACCGCGAGGCCTGACTCGCGTTGTTGGAGCCGCCCTGGAAGGGTCGTCCGGCCACAAATGCCGTGGATAGCGACCTTTCATTTCCTTCTTCACGTCATTCCAGGAGCCGATCCAGAAGCCGGGAAGGTCGCGCGTCGTCTGGATGGGCCGCCTGGCCGGGGAGAGCAGTTCGAGCGTGATTGGAACGCGACCGCGCGCCAGCGTTGGATGCTGGGCGAGCCCGTAAAGTTCCTGAACGCGCACGGATAGGAGCGGACCATTTGGGGCGGCGTAATCCAGTGCGATGCGTGAACCGGCAGGCGTTTCGAAAAAAGCTGGCGCTTCGGCGTCGAGGCGACGAGCGAGATCGTAAGGCAGCAAGTTCGCCAGAGCCGCGTCGAGATCCCCGCACGTGATGTTTGCGAGACCCGTGCGGCCTACAATGAAAGGAGCAAGCCAGTCCTGGGCGTTCTCTGCGAGCGCGCCGTCGCCCAGATCAGGCCAATTGTCGCCGTTGGTCCGGCGCAGAAAGGCGACGCGGTCGCGTTTTTGTCTCTGCGCGTCACTCCAGTGGAGGCGGTCGATTCCAGTCGAGGCGGCGGTGCGCGCCAGAATGACCGCGCTCTCCAGGCTTGGGTCGGCGGGCAGGTTCTGCTCCGCAAGGCGCAGAGCGCCAAGGCTTTGAAAACGTCGCCTGCGAAGCGTCCCGCTAGCGGAGTCGAAAAAGGTCTCGTCACGAGTTTTAAGTCTGGCGCCCGCGAGCGTGGCGATCTCTTCGAAGGTCAGCGCGCAGGCCGCCAGAATGCGAGCTTGCGCGGAGCGACCAGCGATTTCCGCAATGGAGAGGAAAGCCTCTCGCGCCAGCGGATTTTCGGGCGAAAGGCTTGCCGCGCGCCCGTTGACCATCAGAAAATTGCCGCCGCCGCGCGCCTTGGCGATGCGGTCCGGGAACGCCAGTGCGAGCAAGGCGCCGTCGGACAAGGGCGTGCTGACGCTAAATTTGTTGACTGCAGCGGCCTGCCGCGCCCAACGCGCCGCCAGCCGGAGCGCATCCCGCGCCCTTTGCCCCCCGTCGCTCAGAAGCCACTGCAGGCGGGAGGTCACATCGGCGTCGCCGCCGCCAAGCCCCGGTTCCGACAGCAGCATGGCTAGCTGTGACGCGCGCTCGGCGTATCCGTGGCTAGCCGCCTCGATGATCATGCAGGCCAGACGCGGGGGCACAGGCAACGCCCGCATTGCATGGCCTTTTGGGGTCAGGCGCCTTTCCGCGTACAGCGCGCCGAGCTCCTTCGCCAGCGCCGCTGCCTCGTTCCAGGCGGGACGTGGAGGAGGGTCGAGGAACGCCAGCGACGTCGGGTCTTGAACCCCCCAATGAGCCAGATCAAGCACAAGCCCTGAAAGATCGGCTGCGAGAATCTCCGGGGCGGCAAAGGCGGGAAATGCTCCCATCGCGGGCTCGTCCCATAAACGGTAACAGGCTCCGGGCTCGAACTCGGCCCGCCCGTCCGCGTCGCTGATCGACATTCGCGCGCGAGGCGCGGACTGTTTCAAGGCGCGTCAGCCCGAGGTCGGGTTCGAACACCGGCACGCGGGAAAAGCCGCAATCGACAACCACACGAACTCCCTCGATAGTCAGTGAGGTTTCGGCGATGGATGTGGCCAGCACTATCTTGCGCCGACCGGAGGCCGTTCTGGCGACGGCGCGATCCTGCTCCGAGCGGTCGAGAGCGCCGTAAAGCGGAGCGATCTCGACATTCTCTGGCAGTCGACGTTCCGCCAGCAGCGAAGCAACGCGCTTGATTTCAGCCTGACCGGGCAGGAACGCGAGGATCGACCCTTGTTGCTCGGACAGCGCCCGCAGCACAGCGCGTGCGACGGCTTCCTCAAGGCGCTGGTTGGGGTCACGGCCGATATAGATGGTTTCGACGGGAAAGGCGCGGCCGGCGCTTTCTATCACCGGCGCATTGCGCATCAGGCTGGCGACGCGGGCGCCGTCAATTGTCGCCGACATCGCCACCAGCCGCAAGTCTTCGCGCAGCGCGCCTTGGGCGTCGAGCGCCAAAGCAAGGCCAAGGTCGGCGTCTAGGGAGCGTTCGTGAAATTCGTCGAATAAGACGCAGGCTATGCCCCCGAGCTCCGGATCATCAAGTATCATCCTGGCGAAGACGCCCTCCGTGACGACTTCGATACGTGTCTTAGCCGAGACTTTTGATTCGAGCCGCATCCGCAGGCCGACGGTCCCGCCCACGGGCTCTCCCAGCAATGCCGCCATGCGCGCGGCGGCCGCCCGAGCTGCCAGCCGGCGCGGCTCCAGCAGAATGATTTTGGCGTCGCCGCGCCAGTGAGCGTCAAGCAGAGCCAGCGGCACACGCGTCGTCTTGCCCGCGCCGGGAGGCGCGACGAGCACGAGGCTTCGTTGGGCGTCAAGCGCATCGCGAATCTGCGGGAGAGTTGCGTCGATCGGCAACACGTCGGCAAATGTGCGCGTCAAAATCGCTCCAGGACATTTAATGTTGCTCGCGCTTGGCGCGCGCCACGGCCGAGGAGCGCCGGAGTGGTGAACTGGCCCGGCCAAGCGAGCCGGAAACTCGTTCCAGCTTATGGTTTGAAAGGCCTGTTCGAGGCGAATTGGCTCTGGCTTCGTTCGAAAGCGTTCTAGCGGGCCGTTTTTCGATCCAACTGGCCAGGAAGGATCATTGGCGAAACTGCCCACCTCTCGCAATCAAAAGGCGTTTCTCGCTGCTTTCCACAGCCGGGGCGGACGGAACCCGACGTTCGCAGAAACGAGCGGCGAGAGGCCTGCTCGTCCCGCCTCCGACAACTGGCGACAGGAGTTGGCTTCACTTCTGCTTGGCGATGATCTTGTCCTTGATCTTGTCATAAACGCCCTTTGGCAGGATATTCTTTTGCACCAGGTCGTCTTTTCCCTTGTAGGGGCGGCCTTTGATAATGGCGTCGGCGCGCGCGGCTCCGATGCCCGGCAGGGCGTCGAGATCAGCGGAACTCGCGGAATTGATGTCGAGCAGGGCTGCGGCGGGGCTTTTCGGGGCTGCCGGCGCTGGAGTTCGCGGGCCGCGCCACGGGCGGCGGGGCAGCTGCTGGCGCAGATGGTTGAGTTTGCTGCGCGTAGGCCGGCGCGAAAGCAACGCCCGCCAGGCTAAGGAACGCAAACAAACTGAGGGTATAGCGAAAAACTTTCATTGAAGCGTCTCCATCAAGATAGCCTGCAACGGCGTGGTGCGATGTTATCACTCGAATTTCATCTGAAACGCGACGATAGCACGGGCAAAGGGGTTTCTGGGCAGGTAACAGAAAGTGTTGGTCGCAAGTTTTGCTTCCTGACAATGGGCGTGGTCGATCGCCCATTCGTAGCCAAGCTGATCCATGCATTGCTTGATATTCTGGCCTATCACATTTCCACTTTTGCCGCGTTCAAGCGGAAACGCCTCTTCGACCTTGAACTCACAATCAGTCACGTCCAACCGCTGGCCAGCCAAATAGCGCCCCGCTCCGCTGCTGGCGAGAAACATTGCCTCGGTTGCGAACAGAAAGGCAAGGCCCACGGCGAGAGCGACTCTGGCCCTGAGCTTGGTCTTGAAATAATTCAGGTCCAGGAAAGACAGAAGGCCGGCCGCTATAAGCGCGCCACCGATCAAAAGTGTGATCGGCGCGAAAAATGTTCCGATATCCTCATTCATGTCGCCTCCACTGCGAGCGGTCCCCGGTCGCCGCTGCGGGTCGCTCGCGCGGCGCCTTTCAAGCGGGCGCCTCTTAACGACAAACGGAGTAGATGATAAATTGCACATAAGCGCCAAGCAAGTCGCCGCTGCTGGGGCCGCCCCTTAGGCAGTGGCTTTACTGGCCGGCAATTTATAGCAATGATAATAAAGGCTATTTTTGCGGCCACGATTGATCGCGCCGGCAATTTTATACTTAACGATTAATTATTAATGTAAGGATTAATTAATGGTGTCCGTACGATTTATGTCACAGTTGTTCTTTAACTGTTGCCTGCGCTTTAGGCGTCTTGTATCTCCTTGTGAGCTGGGTTAACCGTGCTGACGTCGAGGGCTCCGTGTTGGCAAGAGATTTGCGGGCTATCGACATCAAAAGGACCGACATATTGGGATTTGTTCGACAGATTGCGGCAGGAGCATTGGCGCTTGGCCTCGCGAGTTGTGAGCTTGCGCCCGGCAGCGGCCCATCCCGAGATTCCCTGATTGAAGCCGGCACTGCGACCGAGCAAAACATTGATCCGCCATTCACGGTGGTTGAAGTCACGCCGTCGGCGGTGTCCCTCCTTGCTCGCCGAGGAGGCGCAAGCCTGCGCGGGAGGTTTGGGGATTATCGCCCGCCAATATCGCCGGTGATCGGGGTAGGGGACATCGTACAGGTCACGATCTGGGAGGCTGCTTCCGGCGGTCTTTTCTCCTCGGCAGTGCAAGGGTCCGTCAACGCGGGATCGCATGCCGCGCCCATCCCGGATCAAATGGTTGGGCGGGACGGATCCATTACTGTGCCGTATGGCGGCCGCGTCCAGGCTGCGGGACGCACCCCGCAACAGGTCGAAGCCGCGATCGTCGAACGCTTGAAAGGCAAAGCGATCGAGCCGCAGGCTATTGTTAACGTGATGAAAAACGCCAGCAGCACCGTAACGGTGACCGGCGAAGTGACAACTGGCGCGCGCATACCGCTAAGCCTGCGCGGTGACCGCGTAATGGACGTAATCGCATCGGCTGGCGGCTTCCGTTCATCGACTCATGAAACTTTTATCAGCCTGACGCGCGACGGGCATACCGTGCGCGTTCCGGTTCAGACCCTGCTGGCGGATCCCCGAGAGAATATATATGTCCGACCGGGCGACGTCCTGACGGTGGAGCGCACACCGCAAACCTTCACCGTGGCGGGTGCGACAGGCGCAAACGCAATGATCCCGTTCGATGCGCGGGGGCTCACGTTGGAGGAAGCGGTCGGCAAAGCTGGCGGGTTACAGGATCAGCGAGCGGATCCCGCTGGTCTCTTCGTGATGCGTTACGAGACATCAGACCTGGTAAGGGAGTTTCCGGGGGTCTCCCCCGTCCTGCCACGTGGCGCTCAGACGCCGGTCGCCTATCACCTCAATATGCGCGACCCTTCGGCTTTGTTCCTGGCGAGAAGATTTGCTATGCGCGACAAAGACATATTGTTCGTTTCGAACGCGCCGATTACGGAAATCGGAAAATATTTCCAGATGTTCCAGATGGTGACTTCGCCGCTCATCCAAGGAGCAGGCATGGTGTATGTGGCGAAAGGAATTTGACCCCGGCGAGAGGCGCAGGCGGTGTCGACATTTGCAACGCTGCATCGCAACATTTAGGTTGGCGCGTAAGTTGCCTGTTAAGGTATCCTGAATTATAGTTATCAGGAGATGCAAGAATTTTCCGCCTTGGAGGGTGAAATTTCTGTGGGCAACTAAGCGAACTTGGCGGAGATGGTTTTTTGGAGATGATTGGCATGCGAATTGCCGCGACTAGGTGGAGTGGTTTGCGGCAGAGTTCGTGGCGACCGCCCCAAATGTGTTTGGCGTCGGCGACACGATTGCTGGAGGGGTGATGTCTACATCCAAACTCAATACAGTTTTGTCGCCACCCACGAACGTATTTTGCTTGATCGCATTGTGAGGCGGTTGCCGGCGCGGGCTACTCCGGACCATTTGACCGCGATCGGCTTGTGGGGAGCAGGCGCTACGGGCGTCGGTTTTGTGTTGTGCAATTTCTCGCCCGCTTTTCTCGCTCTCGTAGCGGCGGGCTTGGCGATCAACTGGTTCGGAGATTCGCTGGACGGATCCCTCGCTCGTCATCGCAAGATCGAGAGACCGAAATACGGCTTCCTGATCGACCATTCAAGCGACCTCGTGGCGCAGAGCATGATCGTGATTGGTCTGGGCTGTTCGCCATATTTTACGCTGTGCTCGTCACTTCTGGTGCTTTCACTTTATTTGCTGATGAGCTCCTACACATATCTCCGCGCTGCGGTTGAAGGCGTGCATCGGTTGTCCTATGGCGGCCTGGGCGCCACGGAATTCCGCATAATGGTTGCTCTTTGGCCTTTCGTGCCCCTGATTATTGGGCCAAGCGTCATTTCGGGACGATTGTTCGGCTTCTCGGGTATCGACGTAGTGATCGCCTTTCTTGCTCTTTGCACCTATGTGATCTTCGTTTTCCTGGTGCGTCAGGATCTCGGTCGGCTGGAGGCCGAGGAGGTCAAATCACTGTCCGTCGCGCGCAGCGTAATTCGATTGCCCGCCGCCGCAAAGGGTAGCGAGACCGGGCGAAAGGAAGACAATGACGGCAGACCGGACGATGATAATGAAGGGTTGACATTATTGGATTTGGCGCGGAGTAGCTGATCAGCGGCGGACAAGGAAGAATTGCGCTGAACTGAAAAAAAGCAATTTGTATGAGGCCGCCCTGTCAGCGCATTGCAAAATATTTCAGATTTTTAATTGCGGCGGCGCGATATCTCCTTATTTCGCAATTAAGCCTGTCAAAGCGCTTGTGCGGCGAAGTTGGGCGGGCAGTTTGTGACAACAGCAGATGATGAAATTGAGGGCGCGCGCAGAGACGCTCGCGGCCTCGCCAGCGGTGACATAGCGCTTGTCACCGGCGCCAGCGGCTTTATTGGCGGAGCGGTCGCGCGAGCGCTGCATGAAGCGGGGTTCCGAGTGCGCGCCTTTATGCGTTCGACGAGCCCGCGCGTCCACATTAAAGATGACTACGAGGTTGCCGTCGGCGACGTCACTGACCCGGTCAGCGTTCGTGAGGCGGTGCGTGGCGCGCGTTATGTGTTCCACGTAGCCGCGGATTATCGCCTTTGGACGCCGGATCCGGCGAAAATGTTGCGAACGAACGTCGAGGGAACCCGCATTGTAATGGAAGAGGCCCTTCGCGCGGGCGTCGAACGTGTCGTCCATACGAGCAGTGTCGCTACCCTTGCGCCAAATCGCGAGGGTCTTTGCGACGAAACGCAGCGCATGTCATGCGAGGCGCGAGTTGGCACCTACAAGCGCAGCAAGATACTGGGAGAACGTTTGGTGGAGGAGATGATATTGCGGCAGGGTCTGCCCGCCGTGATCGTCAATCCGACTGCGCCACTCGGGTCGGGTGATCTGCGGCCAACGCCCACTGGTCGAATAATTCTGGAATCTCTGCGAGGCAACATGCCCGCATTCGTCGACACAGGTCTTGACGTTGTCCACGTCGACGATGTGGCGAAAGGACATCTTGCGGCGCTAAGACTTGGCCGCATCGGCGAGAATATATTCTCGGCGGCGAGAATATCGACCTGGCGTCATTGCTCGGTGAGATCGCCCGCCTGACTGGCCGCAAGCCTCCGACGGTTCGGTTGCCGCGCGCGCCGCTCGTGCCGCTGGCCTTTCTAAACGAGTGTCTCGCGCGGATCGTTGACCGCGAGCCATTCCTTAATCTCGAGGGGCTGCGGCTTGCGGCGACTCCAATGTTCTTCGACGATTCCAAGGCGCGCCGCGAACTGGGGTACCAGTCGCGGCCGCTTGGTGAAGCGCTTGCCGACGCCATAGATTGGTTTCTGCGCGTCGAACATAGTGTTGGCGGCCATGGTGGAGTAGCGTCACGCTTGCGATGATCTGCTGCGAGACACGCTTCTGTGTCGCCAACCTGATTGAACAACGAAGGAAAAATGGCCTTGTTGCTTGATTCGCCGATGGAATTAATGAAGGCTTCGTCCGTATGCTGATTACGCGGGCGCCCGCGAAGATTAATCTGACGCTGCACGTTCTGGGTCGCCGGGAGGAAGATGGCTATCACGAACTTGAGAGTCTAGTCGCCTTCACCGGGATGGGAGATGTTCTGTCACTCGCGCCGGGACCAGAGCTTGCGCTGGAAGTCGCAGGGCCTACCGCGCAGGCTGCAGGCCGGGGGCCAGACAACCTGGTATTGCGTGTTGCGGAGAATTTGGCTTCCCGCGTCGCTGGTCTAAAACTCGGGACATTTCGGTTGAACAAGCGCTTGCCAGTGGCGGCCGGGATCGGAGGCGGCTCCTCGGACGCTGCGGCGGCTTTACGTCTTTTGGCCCGCGCCAACAATCTAGCGCCTAGCGACCCTCGTGTCGCGGAGGCGGCTCGCGCCACCGGCTCCGACGTGCCAGTCTGTCTTGACCCACATGCGCGTTTCATGCGGGGCGCCGGGGAGAGCGTGGGCGAAACGATAAAGCTCCCGCTGCTGCCAGCCGTTCTTGTAAATCCGGGAGTGGCGCTCGAGACCCGTCCCGTATTCCAAAGGCTGGGACTGGCTGTGGGAGCGCGGACGCTTGGCGCGCCACATCCTTCAGTCCTCCCCGCCACGGATCAACAAAGCCTATGGAGCGCCCTCGCCAAAGGGCGCAATGACCTCGAAGACGCGGCTTGCATCGTGGCTCCGGTTATCGTCGACGTATTGGCGGTCTTGCGGGCGGCTAAAGGCAGTCGGCTGGCGCGCATGTCGGGATCGGGAGCGACGTGTTTCGCGCTTTTCGTCTCGCGTCTCGCGGCTTCGCGCGCCGCCGCCGTGATCCGCGCGCAACATCCCGACTGGTGGGTGAAGGCCGCCATACTGCGCTGAGCAGAAGGGCGATTGTATCGGCTGGCTTTTCGCCACAGGAGCAAAGATGACAGCGCAGGGTCGCAAACCTCCGGGTCGGAAACCAAAGAAAACCTACGTCGCCAACCAGCCTGGCGAACCGCGCGGGAGGAGGCCCGGGAAGGCCGGAAATCCGCTTTTGGAAGCCGGGTTTAGTCCTGCGTCGCCCGATGTCGTTCTGCTTTATGGCGCTCATGCGGTGCGCGAGGCGCTGACTGCTGGCCGACGCAAACTGCTGGCCCTTCACGCGACCGAGAATGCTCTCCCACGCATTGCCGACGCAGCGGCCGCCGTGGGACTGAAGCCACGAATCGTGGATGCGCGCGAACTCACGCGCCGCCTCGGCGATGAAGCCGTGCATCAGGGCCTGTTGCTCGAGGCGCGACCGTTGCCAGAGCGCGACATCAGCGAGATATCGCGAAAGAGCGGAGTTGTCGTCGCGCTCGACCAGATCACGGATCCGCATAATGTGGGCGCCATTCTGCGCACTGCAGCGGCTTTCGCCGTGGATGCGTTGATTGTCACCGAGCGGCATAGCCCGGAATTCAGTGGCGTTCTGGCCAAGGCCGCCTCTGGAGGACTGGAGCATGTCGACGTCGTTTCCGTGGTCAACCTTGCCCGCGCGCTGGAAGACTTTTCGCGGCTTGGCTACAGCATCGTCGGGCTGGATTCGGAAGGCGCGGAAACGCTGGAAACAGTTCCGTTGCGTCCGCCTGTCGTTCTTGCGCTTGGCGCCGAAGGCAAGGGGCTGCGCCGCCTGACGCGCGAGCGCTGCGATGCTGTGGCTCGCCTAGACATGCCCGGCGCCATCAAAAGCCTGAATGTTTCAAACGCTTGCGCGGTCGCGCTGAACACGCTGCAACGCAGGCTTGGCTAGGGTTGGCCTTTGCGGCAAGTTTTTGGCCGCGAATTCCGGCTCCGGTGGACGGAGACGTCGAGCGCGCCGCTGGCGGTTGTTTGGAGGATTGACCTGTCAGCCACATTCGGGGAATAGAGTATCGCTGCGATCAGCGCATGGGGCCGGTTTAGCTCAGTTGGTAGAGCAACTGATTTGTAATCAGTAGGTCAGGGGTTCGAATCCTCTAACCGGCACCAATAAAAATAATCGGTTATAAATAGGCGGATGGAGGATGGCGTGGTCGTGTCCGCACTATGTCCGTATTCTTGATGATCGAGTCGAATCTGACAGTTCCGCCATTTTCCATCCCGCCACCTTCACCGAACCGGCATCGGCGAGCAGGGGGAGCGCCCGATAATGCGAATATTAAGCTTTCCTGTCTGTTCGCATCACACTGAGATGATTAGCCGCTCGGGGAGAATGGGCTCGGTCTAACGAGAGACCGATGGGCGAGCCATAGACCGCTTTGGCTTCGGCATGGCAGCGCATGGGGGGGAGCCCGGCTGCAAAAATCGCCGCCAAATTCCTGCGGTTAGAGCGAGAAGCCCGATCACCAATCTCCGAAGGCCCGGAAAATTCGCCAACCGAACTGAGAGGGCGACGACACAGCTTACCTCGGGCCTAGAAGTCTCAGGGCGATGGATTGGCGTGCGCGGGGGATATATGAGTTAGCAAGATCAGGAAGGGACTGACGGCCCTGTCCCGCCCCTTGGATTGGCCCCATGTTTTGTGAGGCCATATCAAAGGCGCTGGGGCTGACGCTCTTCTCCATGCGCCCGAGTTCGGACAGATCGACGGGGCCTTCGAGATCGCTCTTCCCCGAAGTTGGTCTGACAGCAATTACAGCCTTGCACTGGCGCAAATTCCCAGCGTGGCAATACCTCGTCGACTGCCGCTTTGTGCCACCAACGGACATCGCTAGGTCCTCGGGTCTAGCAACATCAGCCTGAGTTTGTCAGGCGCCAGAATGCATATCCGGCGATAGGAACTCTCGATGAGCCCCTTCGTTTCAAGGTTCCTGAGAACCTTACCGGCGGTTGCCCTGGAGACGTTGGCGAGCGTGGCGATCTCGTCCTGACGCGCATCGACCTCGACCGGCGTCGGATTCGGAGGCGAGAAATTCCGGCAGCCGCCAAGGCGCAGGACTGTTGCTATGCACCGCTTGACGTGATCGCGAAGCATCAGGTCGTCGCAGGCGCCGATGGCCGTTTCGAGATGGCCGACCGTCACAAGGGCGAACAGTCTCCAGGCATTCGAATTCGCGGCGACGATTTCGTCAATCTTTTCGATCGGGAGATACAGAAGTTCCGCGTCGCGCGTAGCCGTGAGGCCCACGCGACGCGGCTGCCGCAAAACGGCGGAGGCTTCTCCAAACCACGTCCCTGGCCTTCCCAGATGCGCGAAATACGGTCCGCGTTCTCCTGGCGCGATCGATATGCCAACCCGACCCAACACAAGACCGAACATGCCCCCGGGCGGATCGCCGGCCATGTAGATGGATTGCCCCGTCTTGAAGCTTTGCAGTCGGCACCGGTCAAGAATCGCGCATTGAAACGACGCCGGCGTCTGGCTGAGCCAACCGTTGTCGACAACGATTTTTCGCGCAGCTTCGATCGCGAGCATTTTTTCTCCAAATGGTTATGGGTTGACAATGTTTCATCGAAACGCCGGCTATACAAGCAATGGTCACGTCTGGTTTTGCGCGGGACGATGGTGGATTCCGCTCAGAATCAGCTCCCGTGGGGCGGAGATAATATATGAAAAACAATTACCTGCGCGCCGCGATAGCGACGGCGATCATGTGTCTTGTGTTGGCTTGTCCGGCCCGGGCCGCGAATTCGGCTCCTCACCCGGTTCAGGCGGATAACGCTTTGCCCCGGCCGACGCCTCCCTTCAAGGGCAAGATCGGCAAGACCTACAAGACTCGGTCGCCGATTTTCCGCAGCCCCTCCAGGCTCCCAAGGGAGCGCCGAATGTCGTCGTCATCCTGCTCGACGATGTTGGCTTTGGCCAACCCGGCACGTTTGGCGGACCGATCCCGACGCCCAGCCTCGACAAGTTGGCGAGCGAAGGGATCCGCTACAATACTTTCCATACCACCGGCATTTGCTCGCCAACCCGCGCGGCGGTGCTGACGGGCCTCAACCATCATCAGGTGGGTTTCGGCACGATCGCCGAACTCTCGACCGGCTTCCCGGGCTACGACAGCGTCTGGCCACTCGAAGCCACGACAGTGGCGGAGGTCTTGAAGGAGAATGGTTACAGCACGGCGGCCTGGGGCAAGTGGCACAATACGCCCGACTGGGAGACGACGCCGATCGGACCTTTCACTCGTTGGCCGACGGGCGAGGGTTTTGAATATTGGTACGGGTTCCACGGCGGCGAAACGAGCCAATGGGAACCGCAGTTGTTCCGCAACGAGACGCCCGTCGAGCCGCCGAAAAAGCCGGAACAGGGCTATCACCTGACCGAAGACATCACCGACGACGCGATCAGCTGGATTGACCGGCAGAAGTCAATCGCGCCCGAAAAGCCGTTCTTCATCTATTTTGCGCCCGGCGCCGCCATGCTCCGCTGCACGCGCCCAAGGATTGGATCGACAAATTCAAAGGCCAGTTCGACCAAGGGTGGGACAAGGTCCGGGAAGAGACGATCGCGCGACAGAAAAAACTTGGGGTCGTGCCTTCCGATACGATCCTGACGCCCCGGCCCAAGGAGATCGAGGCCTGGGACAGTCTGTCGCCGGACGCCAGGCGGCTTTATGCACGGCATATGGAGGCCTTCGCGGGCTTCCTGTCTCATGCCGACTACCATGTCGGCCGTTTGCTTAGCGCTATCGCCGCGCTGCCCGACAGCGACAACACCCTGATCATCTATATTGCCGGCGACAATGGACCGAGCGCCGAGGGCAGCCTCACCGGTACGCTCAACAATATGATGACGCAGAATGGCGTTCCCAACTCGGTCCAAGGCCAGCTGCCTAAAATCGACGAAATCGGGGGTCGGCTCCATGAGAACCATTATCCGGTCGGCTGGTCCTGGGCCGGCTCTTCGCCCTTCCAATGGATGAAGCGCGTTCCCTCGCATTTCGGCGGCACGCGCAACGGCCTCGTCGTCTCGTGGCCGGCCCGTATCAAGGAGAAGGGCGGCCTGCGCACGCAATTCCATCATGTCATCGACATTGTTCCGACGATTTACGAGGCGGCAGGCGTGAAAGCGCCCGCCAAGGTCGACGGCGTTGTCCAGAAGAAAGTCGCCGGCGTGAGCATGCTCTATTCATTCAACGACTTATCGGCGCCGACGACCCACCACGTCCAATATTTCGAAACCGGCGGCCACCGCGCGATCTACAAGGATGGTTGGGTCGCCACTGCGTTTCATGGCGTGCCATGGGTGCTCACCGGATCGCACGATTTCGCCTTGGATAAATGGGAACTCTACAACGTCAACACGGACTTTTCGGAGGGCCATGACCTTGCCGACAAGGAGCCCGGCAAGCTGAAGGAATTGCAGGCGCTCTTCGACAAGGAGGCGCGCAAATACGAAGTCTTTCCGCTCGACGACCGTTTTGTCGAACGCGGGATCAATCCGGACCGGCCTTCGGTGGTGCGGGGACGTTCGACCTTCTCCTATGCGGCGGGAACCACGCGCATTCCCGAGGGCAGCGCGCCCCCGATCTGCCAGCGCTCGCACAAGATAACCGCCAAACTCGTCGTTCCCGACGACAAGACCGAAGGCGTCATCATCGCGACGGGCGGCAGCAGCGCCGGTTACACGCTTTACCTCAAGGACGGCAAAGTCATCTATGACTACAACTTCTTCGGCAAAGCGCATTATCGCGTCGTCTCGGCCACGCCGCTGCCGACGGGCCAAGTGGAAATTGTTCTCGACTATGAGCAGAAGCCGTTCAAGCAATTTGTCGAAAGCACGGGCGGACCGGCGAAGATTTACATCAATGGCAAGCTAGCTGGCGAAGGCGAAATCGCCAACGTCGTGCCGGGACGGTTTTCGGCGACCGAAACCATGGACATCGGCATGGACCTTGGGGCGACGGTGACGGAAGATTATCACGACAAGGCCCCATTCGCCTTCACCGGCACGATCAAGGACGTCACGGTGGAACTGAAGTAAGATTGTCCCGCAGGGTCATGAACATGAGAGGTCATTTGGCCATTCTGCGCATGAGCAAATGGTTCCTAAAGCTCAAACTTGGAGCACCTATGAAATTCTTGAAGCTGACCATGGCGCTTGCATCCCTTGCCATGACGGTAATTGGCCCCGCACATGGCGCCGCAAGCGAAGTCACCCCAGACGAAGCAAGGAAAATCGCAAGAGAAGCCTATGTTTACGGATTCAGCCCAGTATACGCCTATCGCTATTTGCAGGACGAAGTGTTCAACCAAAGGTCGCCAAGCTACATCGGCGCATTCAACAAAATTCGTAATTATCAGCGTCTGAATACGCCCGAAGATACTATGATAACGCCCAACGTTGACGCGCCGTACACCCGCGTTTGGCTGGACCTTCGTGCCGAGCCGATAGTCGTCACCCTGCCGAAGATCACGCCCAAAAACAGATATTACGTGATGCAGGCGATCAGTCTTGGATCACTACAACATTGACTTCACCGGCACGCGCACGATCGGCCAGGATGGCGGCCCTATCGTTTATGTTGGGCCGCGCCATTCCGGGCCGATTTCCGAAAGGTGTTGGGAGGGTTGTCCAATCACCGACTGATTTTGTCTATTTGCAAGGGCGAATTCTTGTTTTCAATCCCGCCGATATGAAGAATGTCGTGGCGCTGCAAGACGGCATCAAATTAAAAACATTGAGCGAGACCCTAGGGCAACCCAAACCTAAGGCGGCTGAAAATTTCCAATTGAAACCATGGACCACGGATGACGAAGCGCTGCGGTCCGTGAAAACTTTGGACCATCTCGCCTATGTGCTGCAGTTCATCTCGCTTCAGGCGCCTGAAGAGCAAAGACTGCGCGAACGATTTGCAAAAATCGGAATTGTCGCCGGCAAGCCATTTTCGATGGATGGTCAGTCGCCCGAAATCAAAAGCGCGATCGAGGCCGGGGTGGCGGCAGGCGTTGGAGACGTCAAGAGCGCGATCAACAGCGCGACGTCCAGCGCCGGTCTGTTGGGCTCCAAGGAGGAGTTAGGCGACAATTATCTCAATCGCGCCGCTGGCGTGGGAGCCGGTATTTTCGGCAATTCACCGGCCGAGGCAATTTATGTTGGCGCCACCATGACTAGCGCCAAGGCGGGCCAGAAATATGTGCTTACGTTCCCCCCAGGCCAGCTGCCCCCGGTCGAAAAGGAAGGCTTCTGGTCCATAACCATGTACAACATTCCTGAGCGATTGCTCATTCACAACCCTATTGAACGCTATGCGCTCGGCAATCGCTCACCTGGATTGAAAAGAAACAACGACGGCGGCCTGTCGATTTATTTGCAGCCGGAGTTCCTGGAAAGGACAAGGAAGGCAATTGGCTGCCGACCCCGCCCGAAGGGCCGTTTTTCTATGTCGTCCGTCTGTATTTGCCGGCGAAGTCAGCTCAAGACGGCACATGGAAAGACCCGAAGCCGGTTCTAGCACAATGACCTTTGAGGCTGAAACCCTCATTCCTTCGATCGATTCGGCCTAGTTGATCTTCACCGAGACGATCAACACGGCACGCTGAAATTCATGAGATCTGGACGCCTGCAAGGATGTGAACATGACAATCCGAAACCTTCTCGCTGCACTCATGTGCTCGCTCACAGCTTTGCGAGACACGATTCGACGCAAATCTTCGCGCCTGACGATCCAACGAAGCGCCGCCTTTGGGCTGACTCTCTCGGTTGGCCTGCTTGGAGCGACAGGAAGCCAGGCGGCGGAGTCGGTGGTCCGACGCGACATTCTCCCTGCGCCAGCGCCTGAGTTCAGAGGCAAGATCGGAACGACCTATAAGGACTCGGTCCCGGATTTTGGCCCCGCCATGCCAGTTGCCGCGCCCGCCGGCGCTCCGAATGTTGTCTTGATCGTGCTCGATGACTTGGGTTTTGGTCAGCTTTCCTCTTATGGCGGCCCGATCCACACGCCCAATATCGACCGATTGGCTGCGGAGGGGCTGCGATACAACAATTTCCACACCACGGCTTTGTGCTCGCCCTCCCGGGGCGCTTTGTTGACCGGCCGCAATCATCACGAAATCGGACTCGCGGCCATAACCGAAGCAGCGACGGGCTATCCGGGCAGCAATGGATCGATCCCCAAAAGCGCCGGCACGATCGCCGAAGTGTTGAAGCAGAATGGCTACAACACGATGGCCTTGGGCAAATGGCATTTGACGCCATACACCGCTTACACCTCGGCTGGGCCGTTCGATCATTGGCCGCTCGGCATGGGTTTCGAGAAATATTACGGTTTTCTTGGCGGCGAGACCGACCAATGGGCGCCGCTGCTGGTGCAGGACAATCACTTCGTCGATACGCCAAAGCGTCCCGGATATCATCTGTCCGAAGATCTCGTCGATCACGCCATTTCCGATATTCGCGACCAGCAGCAGGCCAATACGGGCCGGCCTTTCTTCATGTATCTGGCGCTAGGCGCCGCCCATGCGCCGCTGCATGCGCCAAAAGCCTTTATCGAAAAATACAAGGGCCAGTTCGACCAGGGCTGGGACAAGGTGCGCGAAGAGACCTTTGAACGTCAGAAAAAACTGGGCGTCATACCGGCGAATTCCGAACTTCCGCCGCGCAATCCCGGCGTCGACGCCTGGGCCGATCTCAACGACTCCCAACGCAAGGTCTATACGCGGTTGCAGGAAGTCTTCGCCGGTTTCCTCGACCATGCCGACAGCCAGATCGGACGTCTGACGACCGCGCTCGACACAATGGGCTTGCGCGACAACACGCTCATCATCTTGGTGTCGGACAATGGCGCCTCGCAGGAGGGACTGCGCAACGGCACCGCCAACACGGACCGCTTCCGAAATTATTTCCCAACACGGTCGAGGAGATGAGCAAGCTGCTGGACAAGCTCGGCGGCCCGGAGACGGACCCCCACTATCCGATGGGCTGGTCCGCCGCCGGCAATGCCCCGCTGAAGCGCTGGAAACAGGATACGCATGCAGGCGGCAACACCGATCCGTTCATCGTGTCCTGGCCCGCGCGGATCAAGGATGCGGGAGCGTTCCGGAACCAATACCACCATATCGTCGACGTCGCTCCGACCTTGCTTGAGTTGATCGGCCTGCCGACGCCGACGTCGATAAATGGCGTGGCGCAGATGCCGCTTTCCGGCGTTTCGATGGCCTATACTTTCGACGACGCTAAAGCGCCGACGAAAAAGCCCTCGCAATATTACGAAATGCTCGGCAGCCGCGCGATCTGGGCGAATGGCTGGACGGCCGTGACCTGGCACGAAAAGGGCAAGGCCTGGGAAGACGACAAGTGGGAGCTTTACAATACCGACGAGGATTTTTCGCAGGCTCACGATCTTGCCGAAAAACAGCCGGAAAAGCTGAAGGAATTGCAGGCGCTGTGGTTCGAGGAAGCCAAAAAGAACAGCGTGCTTCCGCTCGATGATCGGCGTTATGAACGCGTAGCCGATCCATCGCGCCCAGTCGCAGCGCTCCCGCGCAGCCACTATGTCTACTATCCCGGCACGTCAATGTTGCATCCTCTGGCCGCGCCGCAAATTCTCGGCGTCGACCACAAGATCACGGCGAATGTAGAGCTGGCCAATTCGTCATCGGAGGGCGTGCTCGCTTGCAGCGGTGGTGAGTTTGGTGGATGGAGCCTCTATCTCAAGGACGGAAAGCTCGTCTACACCCATAATTATCTCAAGACGCACGAATATACGGTCGCCTCGGCCAAGCCCGTCCCGCCCGGAAAGCATCAGTTGAGCGTGCAATTTCACCCGACCGGCGGGTCCAAACAGCCCGCTTTTTACACCGGGGACATCGTCCTTTCGATAGACGGGCAAACGGTCGGGGAACTCAAGGACATCAAGGTTGCGGGGCAATATAGCGCGGTCACCGGCTATGGCCTGCAGGTCGGCCGCAACATTGCGACGCCGGTCAGCCATTCCTATGCCGTCCCCTTCGCCTTCAGCGGCAAGCTGGAGAATGTCACGATCGACATCCCGCCGATGAAGAAGACGATGATCGCACCTTCGAAGGAGCGAGGTGTCGACTGGGATTGAATGCCTGGACGGGATACGCCGAGTTGACGCAGGGGAGCCATCTATCATGAGAAGCCGTTTGTTGGGCGTTTTGCTGGCGTCGTTATTGACGCCCTTCACCATTCTCGCGTCACACACTCCGGCGCTGGCCCAGTCGTCCGCTGAACGCACAGTGCTGCCTCTTCCCGACACGCCAACCGGCGGCCGCGCGGGGCTGACGGTCAAAGAATCGGTGATGCCACGCATCGAACCGATCCGACCGCCAGCGGGTGCGCCAAACATTGTGATCGTGTTACTGGATGATGTCGGCTTCGGCGCGGCGGGAACATTCGGCGGCCCAGTGCCCACACCCACGATCGACGCACTCGCTGCTGAGGGGCTCCGCTACAATAGCTTCCATACCACGGCGCTCTGTTCGCCGTCCCGCGCGGCTCTGCTGACCGGCCGTAATCATCATGTGGTGAATACGGGTTCGATTACCGAATATGCGACGGGCTTCGACGGCTACAACAGCATCATCCCCAAGTCGACCGCGACGATCGCGGAGGTGCTCCGAGAGAATGGCTACAGCACAGCGGCGTTCGGCAAGTGGCACAACACCCCAGTCTGGGAAATGAGCAGCGCTGGGCCCTTCGACCGTTGGCCGACGGGTATGGGATTTGAGAAGTTCTATGGCTTCATGGGAGGCGAAGCTCATCAATATTATCCTGGCCTCTATGATGGCGCCACGCCGATCGAACGCCCTGAACACGCGGACAAATATCATCTGACCACCGACTTGGTGGACCAGGCGCTTGATTGGATGAACGCTCAAAAGGCGCTCGCGCCGGACAAGCCGTTCTTCGTCTACTGGGCTCCCGGGGCCACCCACGCGCCGCATCACGTTTATCCCGAGTGGATCAAGCCTTTCGAGGGCAAATTCAGCCAGGGTTGGGATCGCCTTCGGGAAGAAATCTTCGCGCGGCAAAAGTCGCTTGGGTCATCCCAGCCGATGCAAAGCTGACGCCCCGCCACGAGTCCATCCCTGCTTGGGACAGCCTCAGCCCGGAAAAAAAGAAGATCGCCTCGCGCTTGATGGAAGTCTACGCCGGCTTCTTGGCCCAAACTGACGCCGAGGTCGGTCGTCTCGTAAAGGGCGTGAAGGATTTGGGCGTTTGGGACAACACGCTTTTCATTTACATTGTGGGCGACAACGGGCCAGCGCCGGCCGGCGGTATCGACGGCGTCTTCAACGAAATGGTGTCGCTGAACGGCCTCCGCGAAGACCCCGCCGTTGTGATGTCGAAACTCAAGGAGTTCGGCGGGCCCAAAGCAAACAACGAATATCCCGTTGGCTTCGCCTGGGCGCTCGCTACTCCATTCCAGTTCACGAAGCAGTTCGCCGGCTATCTGGGCGGCGTCCGCAATCCGATGGTGGTCACCTGGCCAAACCGCATCAAGGATCGCGGCGGTCTCCGCTCGCAATTCCACCATCTGATTGATATAGCGCCGACGCTATATGAGGTCGCAGGCATCCCCGCGCCGCGCGTCGTCAATGGCGTGACCCAGCAGCCGCTGGATGGCGCTAGTTTGACCTATACCTTCACCGACGCGAAGGCGCCCAGTCCACGAAAGACGCAATATTTCGAGATCATGGGCACGCGCGGCATTTATCATGATGGCTGGCTGGCCAGCACCTATCACGACAAGCTCCCCTGGAAGCCGGGGCCGGTGCCGCCCTTCGATCAGGATCGCTGGGAGCTTTACAACCTTGAGCAGGATTTCAGCCAGGCGGTTGATCTGGCGGCGAAGAATCCGGACAAATTGGAAGAGATGAAAAAGCTCTTTCTCTCCGAGGCGGCGCGCAATCACGTCCTACCTCTCGACGATCGCGGCCCCGCCCGCGTCGTCGGTGCGCGCCCGACGATCATTGGAGATCGAAAGAGCTTCAGCTTCCGTGCGGGATCAGTCCGGATGCCGGAAGATATCGTTCGCACGACCTTCAATCGGTCATACAGCATCACCGCGGACATCGAGCTTCCCGCCAAGGGCGCGAAAGAGGGAGTCGTCGTTGCATCGGGCGGCTATTTCGCCGGGTTTTCGCTCTATTTTCAGCAGGGCAAGCCGAAGTTCACCTACAACTACTTCGGTTCCAAATACACGACGCTGGAAGGCAAGAACACGCTGCCCGCCGGCAAGACCGTCTTACGCTACGACTTCGCCTATGATGGCGGTGGTCTTGGAAAAGGCGGCGTCGCCAAGCTTTATGCAAACGATGTCCTCGTCGCCGAGAAACGCATCGAAGCGACTGTGCCGCTAGGCTTCTCTGCGGACGAGACCCTGGATGTCGGGATCGACACCGGCACTCCAGCTGCCGACACCTACACGGGAACATTTCCATTCACTGGAAAGATCCAGACTGTCACTTTCAACCTGCAATAGTGCATAGCTCGACAAGACCCCATTGGTCGTCTCGCTGAGGCGGTTGCTCTATACGAGGTGGGCGACTTCGAAGTCCGCCCCTTTTATCTTATGTTCGATGAAAATCTGTCGCACTTTCTGGGAGACCAAAAGCATGTTACGCGGTCGGAGCTGTCCTCGGCGCACGCCAACGAATTGCGCAGTACCGAACAAAATCCGCTCCGTCCCAATCGGCTTCGACGATTGCCAACTCCGAGAGCAGGTTCAAGCCCAAAAGGTGACCAAATTGGCAGCGATATTGGCCCTTTTCGTCGGCGTCAAAAAGCCCGCAGCCAAAACGCGTGACAGGAGCAACGGACACCGGACGGGAATCGACGACGAGTTGATGCCAGACGGGCCAAGTCCTGCCTCGCTGGCTCGCGCGACGGGCAAGCCTCTCCGCGTTTTCCTCCTGGGCGCTCGTGACCAGATTGGCCAGTTCGGGCCGGTTGAGCCAAATACAGAAACGCCCACTTCCGGGAGGAAGTCCGATCTCTTTCGCCTTGGCTATCAAAATTCTGCCGCTGGGCGTTTGGGAAAAATCCAGAGGGTCGTCTTCGTATCGGGCTTTGTGCCGCGCGGGACGCGCGGAAAAGCCCGATATGCCGGCATCCATCAACAGCTGCGCCAACCGCTGCGAAACGACAATTTCATTGGCGATAGTTGTCGCTATGTCTTTATTTCGCGGAAGTTTGCGAAAATCCAGCCGGAGGTCACTCGTTTGCGGCGCGCCTGCTCCGCAAGCTGGACAGGCCGATGCATCGTCGTAAATTGTGCCGCACTGTTCGCCATCAGGCTCGAAGTAGGCCGTCGGAATAAGCTGAAAGAAGCGTGCGGCTCGTAGCTCCGCCTGAGAATATTTGCGAGACAAATGCCACCCGTGAAAGAAGTATTTTCCTTCTAGCTTGAGGTTTTCGCTGATCCTTCTAACTTCGGTGAACTTGGGGGCATCAGTTCGTAGTTTTACACATCGGATGCTGGTGCCGAGGCGCTTGCCTTCGTCGGTCGCGAAAAGAAGATTCGCGAATTCTTCATCCACCCGGAGTTCGCAAGTCTCAATCATCGCAGCACTGATAATTGGGGCTGATTGGATATTTATCGTATACTTTTCTCAGGACAGTAACAAGTTGTTGATCATTTGGCATCCCACTTCTCCAACTCCAGGTCTGCTCGAATTGATTGGTGATCAGCTGATGATAGGGTGCGGGAATTCGTATAGTCGGTCCGTTTTTCGGTCCACCCAAATACTCTGGCACGATATGATGATTTTCCGCATTTACCCTTCTTTTTTGGATACCTTTCATCGGCTTGAGCGGTTAAATCCTCAATGGCGCTTCCAATTTCTCCACCAATAAATCGCCCGGACTGAACAATAAAGACGTCGCCGGGCCCGGATTTAAGACCTAATGCCCCTGCGATGATTGATCCTACCCAGCCGCCAATTGTGCGGCCGATTGGTCCCGTCCCTTCGGCATCCACATACGCCAACGGATTGCCGCCGACGTAGCCATAGGCGCTCGGCCCATCGCTCATCAGCGCCTTCAGCCCCAGCGGATCAGGCTGCACATACCTCCCCAGCGTGGCGTCGTAATGGCGATGCCAGTTGTAGGCCAGCCCCGTCTCCAGCTGGAACCACTGCCCCGGAAAACGGATGTTCATCGTCTCCGGGTTGGACCAGCTGTAGGAGACATTGCCGAAGGGATCATAGATCACGTCCCAGGCCCAGCTCTGGTTCTGCGCGGTCATCCGCGCCGGACGGCCCAGATGATCGCTGTGCACGAAATAAAGCGCCGGCGAAGCGGTGTTCACATTGTCCACCACGGCGACGGGCAGATCGTTCAGCCAGACATATTCGCGCAGCGTCTGTCCGGCGGTGTTGGTCTCGGCGATGATGTGATTGTTGATGTCGTGGACATAGAGCGTCGTCGCGCTGGCCGGAGACGTTACCGTGCGCGAGGCGAGACGGTTCAGCGCGTCATAGCCATAGACCCCGCCATTGGCCGGCGCCGCCGTCTGCCAGGCCTTGGAGAGCCGTCCCTCGACGTCATATTGAAAGGTCATGCCTAGCGCGCCGACGCGGCTGTCGGTCAGGATATTGCCGGCGGCGTCATAGGTGAAAGCGCGCGTGCTCGTCGAGGTTGCGACCGAGGACAGCCGGTTCGAGCTCATGGGATAGGCATAGCTCGACAAGACCCCATTGGTCGTCTCGCTGAGGCGATTGCCGACGCCGTCATAGGTGAAGGACAGCGCCCCGTAATAACCCGAGGCAGTGGCGAGCCGCCGCGCTGGCGTATAGGTGAAGCTCTGCGACTGCGCGCCATAGGTGAAGGGCGGCGTGGTTCCGGGATTGTCGTTGTCGATGATCGAATTCACAATGTCGCCGGTCCACGACAGGCTGCGGTCAAGCGTCGAACCTGGCGCGCTGGCTGTTCCCGTTTGCACGCGCGTGACGCGATAGCTCGTATCAAGCGTGTATTTGCTGATCAGGCCGTTGCCGAAGGTCAGGCTTGTGATTGGACCGTAAGGATTCCATGCGATCGACGAGGCAATGGTCTGGACGCTGGCCCCCGAGTTCTGCTGCGTGACGATGGAGCTGATCCGCCCCATGGCGTCGCGCGCGAAGCCGACATAGCGCCCGGATGGATAGGTCATGCCGGTGATATTGCCGGCGGCGTCATAATAATAAAAAGTGGCGAGCGCCGGAGCAGGATTATTGGTGCGATAATCCACCCAGATGCGGCCCTGTGCGTCGAAAGCCCGCCAGTTCAGGCCAGTCTCGCTATAGACGCCGACCAGTTGGCCAATGCCCTTGTTGTTCGACGCGGTCGCGTCCCAATTGAAGCTCTGCCAATATTGCGTCTGCCCGGCATAGGTCTTGGCCGTTAGCCGGCCCGCAAGATCGTAGGTGTAATTGGTCACGACGCCGCGCGGATCGGTCTTTTGCGTCACATGGCCGAGCGCGTCGCGCACATAGACGCTCGTTCCGCGGTCGGGCGAGACTTCCTGGACTGCCTCGCCGAAGCCGTTGCGGACATAGGCGCTGACGATGCTGCGCGGGTCCTGATAACCGGTGATGTTGTCCCGTCCGTCGCGCGAAAGGTTGACGACCGCGCCAACCTCGTCCGTTTCCTTGATCAGGCGGTTGAGCGGATCAAAGCCATAGGAGAAGACATTGGAGCGCGGGTCGGTCACCGATGTGAGATTGTCGGTGCGGTCATAGCCGAAGTTGTAGGTCTGAGACAAAGCGCCAATCGATTTGATCAGACGGCCGAGCTGATCGAAAGCCCGCGTGACGGTATAGGCGGTCGCTCCACCCGCGAGCGTGATGGTCGTCGAGGTGATGTCGCCATTAGCGTCGCGCACGTAAGAGACGGTTTCGCCCGCAGAATTTACAATCGTCGTCAACCGCCGGGCCGCGTCATAGGCATAGCTCTCGTAGACGCCATTTGGCAGCGTGATCTTGGTGACGTCTCCGACCAGATCGTAAGCGATCGTCGTCGTCGCGGGCGAACCCGTGGCGTCAACGACCACCCCGCTCAGCAGGCCCTGCACCGGCTCGTAAGTCAGATTGGTGACAACGCCATTGGGGTCGGTGACGGAGGTTGGCTGGCCGCGCCCGTTCCAGGCGGTCGCCGTCGTGACATGGCCGAGTTCGTCGGTGATCGTCTGGATATTGCCCGACGCATTATAGGCATAGCCGACGACGGCTCCGGAAAGCGGGCCGGCGACCGAAGTGAGCCGTCCCGTGGAGTTATAGCCATAGCCCCAGGTCCGCGTCTGGCCTTTGGTGGCGTAGGGGACAGTCTGCGTGGTCGTGTCGAGCTTCTGAATTTGCGTAACGAGGCCGGTGGAGCCGATCGTCAATGTCGTCGTCAGATTTGGTTCGACGATCTGGTTCGGGAGATTGAAGCTTGCATTCCAGGAAATCGTGGTCGTCGCTGCCTGCGCGGTCCCGGAGCCCCGCGTGATCGAGGTAGGACGACCCTGTATATCGTTGACGAAAGCCGTGACGCGGCCTTCCTCGTCGGTTTTTGTGGCGGGATAATTATTCGCGTCATAGGTGATGGCGGCTGCGCTCGCCGGACAATTGGCGCTGGCGTCGCCAATGACATTGGTGAGCAGCGTTGCGTTGCCGTCGGCAGTATGGCTGTAATGATACTCCGTCACCTTGCCGAGCGGATTGGTGACGTTGCGGACCAGCTGGTTTGGCGGCGCCGTGGTCGGCGCAATATACGCCACCGAATATTGATCGACGCCGCCCCCCAGCGTTGTCGAAGAGGCGCGACCTACAGCGTCATAAGCGGTGGTGGAATAAACCACGCCGCGCGCATCGGTCTCTCCGGTCAAAAACTCCTGAAAGGTCGCGTTTCCGTATTGATATTTAGTGGAGTTGATCAACGTCCCGGCGGAATTCAGCTGATCGGCTTCCAATAGTTGGATCACCGGAGACGGCTGGGAGCCATAAATGTCGAGCGGCGGATTATAGCTGTATCGAAGCAGGCCCCCGCCGGGCAACGTAATCGACGCGACCGATTCCGGCACGGGCATGAAGGGCGTCGATTGCGTGCCCGGCACGACCAACCCTTTGAAATACTGGTAGTTCCAGGTGAGTCCGAAGCTTCTGCCATAGCTGTCGGCAATCTTCGTCACCGCGCCATAAGCGTCATAGCTGAAATTCCAGGCGTAGCCCCCCGGCATGGTCACGCTGATCGGGCGCGCGACATTGTATGCGCCGGAATTGGGCTGGGAGAAGGTCTGCAAAATCCAGACACGGTTGTCCGCGTCCATGACCTTCCACTGAGTCGCAGCTCCAGTGATGCTTTCCCAATTGGCCGGCGGCGTTCCGACATAGGAAAGGGAATAATGGGTCCTTTGATTTAAGGGAATTGTGAAAGCGAAATTGTTTCCGCTGCGGGTGAAATCATAGGCGAGCCCATTGGGGAGATAGAGCGTCGGATAATCTCCGCTGGTCCCGTACAGATGCAGCTCCATGTTGAAGCCGAAGCGCCAGCCGCCGGCCGCGCTTCCGAATATCCCGTTGTAAGATTGCAGATTGTAAATCTGAGGCAGGCTGCGGTAATAGCGGCGGATGAAAAACTGGCCGTCGCCAGTGGCGTAATCAAGCACGCTCTCGATCTTGGCTCCGTCGGACAGCACGATGGGGTCACCGACTTTCGGGCAATAATTATTGGCCGGCGTCACCTCATTGACGGGCGTGCAATTCTGGTAGCCGTTCGCCTGATAGCCGGCCTGACACGTAAACCAGACGATGCTCGGATTAGCCGATCCGCACCCCGTGCTGCCGGCCCCGCAGCCAAAATCCAGCGACCCGAAACTGCACCCATAAACGGAAGGATTGCCAGTCGAGAACGCTCCGTAATAAGCAGCGCCGGGGTTATAGGATTGCCATTGCGCCCGACAAGCCGCGTCAGGCGAGCCAAGAACGAGGCTCGGCCCCACAGCCTGCACTGTTGACCATCCGCCGACCCCTTGCCCGACCTGCTGGGCGCGCACAGGCTCGGACGCGCTTACCGCGAAGAAAACAAGGATGGAGCAGAGAAATTGCGGATTGCAGAAAGTATTGCGCCAATTGGATTTTTTCTCAACATTCCGCATCGCAATCCCCGGCAATAATCTGTTGGTGTTAACGTCTTCGTCGAAGAACAAAATCGAGCACATATCCAGCTAAAGCGATGAAATATGATCATATTTTTGCTTACTGATCTATTTGCTGAAATTTAGGTTCTCCTAAGCTTAAGGATACGATCAATGAATTTTGCTTTTCAAGACAGCCGAAAACAATAATTTCAGAGCCCTGTGGATAACTCAAAAAAGTCTGCGTGCGTGTAAGCACCATCTGCCACCAGAATTTCTTGCCATGTCTTAAAATCTAAAACGTAAACCTATGTCGGGGCTGCTTTTATCATAATAACATCCCACACGCATTGTCGGTGAAGAGCTCTCCGTCTCGGATGTAGCGGGTGAGCATGGCGTCGGAGGAATGGCCAGTCTGCTGTCTGATTTTCAACGACGAGACACCCGCTTGCGATGCTGACGTGGCGAACCCCGCACGCAAGCTGTGGCCAGAAAAGCCGCTCGGGTCGCCCCCCGCCGCCCTGAGACGCTCCCGGATCACGATGGCCACGCCCTCCCCTGAGAGACGACTGCCAGCAATATGGCTGTGACGATTTATGTTACGAAACACGGCGCCCTCGACGATACCGGAGCGTTCGAGCCAAGCGTCGAGTGCGGCAACCGGACAATGAAGACTTCGGGCGTAGGGTATGCCAATTTTTCTCCCGTGACCGAGCTGATCCGTTTTCGAGTGGCGCAGATGAAGGATCACTCCCTGTCTGACCCGCTCCAAGTCTGAAACGTCGAGCCCTACCAACTCCGAGCGTCTGAACGCTCCCGCGAAGCCGATGAGTAGCAGCGCACGGTCGCGGGCGTCCTTCACGCCGTCGCCCATCACATCGAGTATGGCAAACAGGTCTTCCTTGAGCAGTGGCTTCGCCTCCTTCTGCGCCACGCCACGCAGGCGCTTGATGCCGTTGAGCGTAGAGCGAACTAGTATCGACTTGCACGGGTTCGGGAGGCCCCCGGCATCGTGCGCCACTGAGATTGTAGCGATGCGGCGCTGGAGCGTCGCAACGCTCAGAGTTTCGGAGAACGCAGCCAGGTATGCAGCGACCATCTCCGGCGTTGCCGGGATTGCTCCTCCGCACCGCGTGAAATGATCGAGATCGGATCGGTAAGCGATGCGCGTATTGTCCGAAACGCTGAGACGAATGAGTTCGGCGACCCTTGGCTCGATTTCATGAGTCCGTACGACTTCATTTCTGCCGTCCTCAGGGGCCATTGTAGGTCCCTGTAAGAGAACATTATGACGAGTGAACACGTGTTCAAGCATGGTCGCACCCTCCAAAAAGTTCGGCTCGAATGTTGTTGAGTGCCGTAATATCGGCCCGCATGAGTGCGATTTGACGGTTGATAGGCATAATCGCCGGTAAGGGCGAATGTATTGAATTGCAAGACTACGACGCTTGATCACTTCGTCGTGAGACCCGGTTCTGAGCGGTCGCTCCCACTCCATTCCCAAAAAGTGTCCCTCGACCCATTCTGTCGCTGATTTTTTGTTCTTGTTTGTCTCTTTGCAACTCTCCTGCATTAACCCGGTGATGTCCCGGTTAGGAGGGGTCAGGACGCCCGGCCGGACGCTCCTCACCGTGAGGCAATTACGCCCTTGGTCGGCGACGTCATCTTGTTCAAAGATGTCGAGATGTCTGATTGAACAAGCGGTGATAGCCCCCCCCGGGGTAAAGGTATTTCACCTGATCAAGCTCCCTCTGGGGCAATGATCTGCGACAGCGAGGGCGGCTTTCGACATATCGCCCTTATGTCTCGATCCCATTCGACAGGAACATATGTTCAGGTTCTAACACCAGCTACGTTACTACTGACGGCTCGGGCCTGCCCGCCACTCGTTTTTAGTCCAGGCGTTTCGGGGGGAGTTGACGCACGCTAGGTTATCTCATTCCTACGGCTTTGGATCACCGCGCGGTGATATTCTCTCGGCGCGATGATCCATGATCTGGCAAGGCCCTGGTTGGAACTCGGCGAGCTAACACAGCACACCCTATTCAGAAGCTTCATCCTCTGCTCCCGCAGCCGTGGCATGAATGTCGGCTTCGGGAAAACACTTCGCGACAAGAGCGACAGCGTCTTCAAGACCAAGGGCTTTGAGCTTCTGTTCGATCGACTGGGAGTAGCTGCTCAGATAATCAAGACATACCCCAACTCCTGGGTAAGGCGAAAAAATGGTTTGCCAGGGGGCGGATTATGGATTCGTCTTTGACGCATGATTCGCGCTGGCTATCTTTCGTCGGAGGATGGCGCCGACCTGATCGCCCTGGCGCGAGACGGTTCTGCGGCGCATCGCTTTGCGCGGCGCGCGAATGCCCTGGTCCTGCTTGACGACGGTTGGAGTTGCGAGCGGGTCGCCGCGGCGCTTTTTCTCGACGACGACAGCATCCGGCGCTGGCATGCGCTGTTCTTGGAGGACGGGCTCGAAGGTTTGACGCGCTTTGACAGCGGCGGCGGCGCCTCGCGCCTGTCGAAGATGCAGGAAGAGGCGTTGAAGTCCTGGATCGGAGAAGTCTTGCCGCGCTCGACGCGCCAAGTCGGTGCGTATATCGAACGCGAATTCGGCGTCGTCTATGAGAGCCGCTCGGGGCTCATCGCCCTGCTGCACCGGCTTGGGCTCTCATACAGCAAGCCCGAGACGATCGGGCGCAAGCTCAATGTGGAGAAGCAGCAGGCGTTCATTGAGGCCTATGAGCAGCTTCTGAATTCGCTTGGCCCCGACGAGGCCGTGCTGTTCATGGACGCCGTGCATCCGACGCACGCGGCGCGTCCAGTTGGCTGCTGGGCGCCGGCCAACGAAAATCTCGCCATCGAGCAAACCAGCGGGCGGCAACGCCTCAACGTTCACGGCGCGATCGACCTCGAGACCGGCAAAACAGCGATGCTTGACGTTGAAACCGTCGATGCAGCTTCAACGATCCGGCTGCTGCAAGCGATCGAGGCAATGTATCCGTTGATGGCGATGATCCATGTTTTTCTGGACAATGCGCGCTACCACCACGCGGTCCTCGTGCAGGAATGGCTGGCGCATCCGGGAAGACGCATCAAGCTGCACTTTGTCCCAGCCTATTGCCCGCATTTGAACCCGATCGAGAGGCTGTGGGGCGTCATGCATAAGCATCTGACGCACAACAAATGTTACCCCACATATCGGGAGTTCGCCGAGGTGACGCTGGATGGAATTCCTGCGCGAAAATGTCCCCAGACGCTGGTCAGAATTTCGCGATTCGGTCTCAGACAACTTCCGCGTCATCGATCCCAAGGATTTTCGGGTTCTCGCCGCAAGCCAAGTACAGATATATTCAAGAGCAACCGTGTCAAACGGTGTTGACGACGTCTCCTTCATTTTTTCAACGCCTTGTCAACGATTTCGGCTTGGTCGTCATGGAAATTATAAATCCTCCTTTGGGTGTTGTTGGCGTGCGTGTCTGCGGTCGAACCGCTCTTCGCCTTATCCGCCTTCACGAGCTTTCTCAATTCCTCCACCGTGTGCTCGTGAGCGGCAGCAATCCATTTGTCCACGTTCTCAGGAGTATCGATGACCCGAGTAATCTCGCGCAGTTTGCACCAACCTAGACCTGCGAACTGCTCGTCACTCACCCCCGACTTGACCACGGCCTCATAGATGTTGATGACATAGTTTGCTTTCCGATAGACCATTCCGAAGTCTTTTTCGACAAGGTCACTGAACGTAGTGTGTGACCCAAACCACTTCTCTTTCAGCATGCGGGACAAGACGCCACCCAGATTAAATTCGTAATTAGTTTTCTTATCAAGAAGGTTGGGGATGAGCTTGCGCGGTTGAAGCATTTGCCGCCGCGTCCGCCGATTAAGCCTTCAGGCATGGATAAATCGACGCAGGCCAAAGGGTCGGAGGCGGGCGACGACAAGGGCGGGCGCTCATCGCGCCGGCGCGGTAGCCAACTCGACAGACTGAAGATCGGCGCGACCGTCGTCGTGAAGGCCGATCCGCCTGCGGGCTCGCGCAACAAGGGATTTGAGGAGATCGTTGTTCAAGACTTGAGCCTGAACCCGCAGGTGACGCGATATCGCCGCGAACGATGGGAAACGCCGGACGGCAAGACGATCATCGCCGATCTCGATCCTGGGATTGTCGGCGGCTATGGCCCCAATCTGCATCGCCTGGTGCTGACGCTTCACTTCTCCGGGCAAGTCACTTGCGAGCGGATCGTCGCGCTTCTCAATGGCATGGGCGTGGTGATTTCGAAACGGCAGGTGGTGCGCTTGCTGACGGCCAAACTGGAAACGTTTCGCGCCGAGGATGAAGCGGTGCTGAAAGCTGGTCTTGGCGGCGCCTATATCACGGTCGACGACACGGGCGCGCGCCATGCCGGCAAGAGTGGTTATACCACGCAGATCGGCTCCCATAACTTTACGACGTTTCGCACCGGCCCTTCGTAATCGCGGCTGACGTTTCTTTCGCGGCTGTGCGGCGTGTCGCTCTATGTGATCAATGACGCCGCGCTTGCTTATATGAAAGAGCGCAACCTGCCGCAGATCGTCATCGGCAAGTTCAAGCAACATAAGGCGCGCATTTTCTCATCCGCGGGCGACTGGGAGAGCCATTTGCAGGCGTTGGGCCTGAGCGCGATGAAAGTCACACCCGATCCCGTGCTCGTCGCCAGCGAAGCGGCGCTCTGGGGCGCGATCCATCATCAAGGCCTGCTGCCGGACACCGTGATTGTTTCCGACGACGCGGGCCAGTTTCGCGTCGGCGCGCACGCGCTGTGCTGGATCCACGCCGAACGGCTCGTTCATAAGCTGGTCCCCGCCAACGACAAGCAGCGCAACGTCATCGAGATCGCCAAGCGGATGATCTGGTGGTTCTATCGCGCCTTGAAGGAATACAAGCTGGCGCCCCGTGCGGAACAAGCCCAGCTCTTGCGCGCCCGTTTCGATCGCATCTTCAAGCGCGCCAGCACAGGCTACGTCACGCTCGACAGGCTGCTCAGACGGCTGTTTCGAAGCAAGGACGGGCTCCTGCGCGTTCTCGAACGCCCGGAAATCCCGATCAACACCAACGCTTCCGAAAACGACATCCGCGCCTTCGTAACGAAAAGAAAAATCTCCGGCGGAACCGTCAGCGAGAAAGGCCGCGACGCCCGCGACATCATGCTGGGCCTCGCCAAAACCTGCATGAAATTGAAATTGTCGTTCTACGACTTCATCGGCGACCGCCTCGGCGTCCCAGGCCCCAAAATCCCGACTCTCGCATGCCTCATCCGCCAAGCACCCGCGTAAATCCAACGTCGATCGCCCGCGAATTTGCCCCGGTTACAAAGGCGAATAAGCCAGCATTTGCTAGCGGCCCCCAGCGGACCTTCCGGAAGAACATTCACTTATCCGCCTTTATGCATCAGCTCCAGATAGGATGCCTGGATTTTCGTTTTGCGTGCCCTAGGTGGTGCAGGATGGCGGCGATCGTGGGTTGGTCGGATGCCTGACAGGAGTCGGTTTCTTCAAATATGCCCTGTGACTGGCAAGCCAAAAAGTCCAAGGGTTTGCGCCGATTTCGAGAAAATATTCGCGTTCATTGACGAGTTCAGAAAAATTGGCTCATCTGACATTGTAAAGAAGCATTTGAAGGAGCCGATGACACCAGAGGAACAGCTGGTGTTTGAACAATTCGGCGCCAATGTGCGGCTCTTGTCTTGAGGAAAATGCCTATTTTCGACAGGAATAAAGAGTGGGGGGAGTCATGACGAGAGCAGTTACAGAAAAACACGCAGACAAGCAAAATGTTTTTGAGTTTTGGACTCAGTTTCACCGAGCGGCAAAAGGCAAGATCAAGGCCAACTCCATGCGCAGGGTGACAAAGTTTGAAAAGTTAGAAGGCAAAGCAGACTGTGCGTTGCCGGCCAAGGCGCCTGCCATTGGAAATTTCCTTGCGCGCTTGGTTTTATTGAAGATGCCAACCTCATGAGGCGTGAATGCTCTCAACGTCATCACTGATTGATGTTCCGCGTTAGGGCCGTCGCCCTAACGGTGAAGGTGAGCCTGACGCTGTTTGCTTGCTTATGCGATTTGTTCGCTCGACTATTGGGGTTCGACCGATGCCGGGAATTTGAGACGGACCATCATGCCGGCCGGGAATCTTTCAAACCGCAGCATGCCCCTCAACTGCTCACCGATCTGCCTCATTAACCTTATACTGCGTCCCAGCTGCGCAGTATCTGGATCGAAACCGCCGCCGTCATCCGACACTGTCATCTCGAAAGCGTCGCCCACTCGCCGAAGCTGCAATTTTATCGTTCCGAACCATGTCAATTGAACGGGTGTGTCCAGACCGAGCGCGAATTCGGCGCCGAGCGCGGCGCCGCCCACGACGAAGCCGCGACAGGATGGTGAAAGAGCTTGCGTCATGGTCGCCTCCCTCAAGCGTTTGCCGCGCTTGAAGATCAGCAGCATAGCGGCGGCGACCAGCAATAGCCCTGTCAGCGCGAAATACTCTCGCCCGTCCAGGACGAGTAGGCCGCCGAGGAAGGCCGCTGCCACGGACGGAAGCGTTAAGTCCATTGTGCGCTGCGGGAATTTTTTGGCGCCGCTTGCTCCGCTCACGACTCGACACTAGAATTGGGTGCAGCGCCAGGAAGGCGTCAGGGGGCGCCAAAGGTGCGTAATCCTATGTATTTAATGCCATGACATCCACCGGCGTCGCCTTGACAAGGTCGCGCCACGACTTTGACGCGCTCGGCCCCTCGGTTTGCAATGCGAAACGCGTCTGAAGCGTAAATGGCCGACCCCCGTATGCCGGGCTTGGCTACAACACCGGAGAGAGAACCTATGTCGAGATACTCGATCATTTGCCGCATTGCGGCCGTTGCCGGCCTGCTCGCTTTTGGGACGCAGCCGGGGCGCGCTGATGCGGACGTTGACGGAATGGATCATAGCAAACTGAATCACGGCGTGGCCGGCCAGGCGCCGCATCAAGAAGCGGCGGCCCATGAAGGCATGCCGGCGCATCATGAGATGCATGAAGGTCACGCCGCCGCCGCAGGCGCTGCGGCTGCAGTGGCGGGACTCGATCCGGATGTCGCGGGGATGGACCACAGCAAATTGAACCACGGCGTGCTCGGCTTTACCTGGAAGTCTCCGGGCCGATAATTACTTGGGCTCGTCTCGGCGCCAAGGCGCGCTAGAAGGCTGACCTTTATCGAGGCGCTAATGCTTCATCTAAATGATTGGCGCGGGGGGCGTGGCGTCTTTAGGCTGGTCCCCCGACCGGCGGCAAAGCCGCCTTGCACGCAATTTTGAACTGCCTGCTCCTGAAAACGCGCCTATAAGCGCCTAATGAACGATGCTTCTCATAGGCCCCTGCGCAGGGGCTGGACGACCGGCGCCTGCGCCACGGCGGCGTCGAGGGCGGCTTTTGTAGCGCTGCATCGCGATCTGGCGCCCGACCCCGTGGAGATTGCGCTTCCTGGCGGGCGGCGTGTAGCCTTCGCACTTGCGCAATCCGCCCAAGGAGAGGGCTATGCGCAAGCGGGCGTCGTGAAGGACGCGGGCGACGACCCTGACGTCACCCATGGCGCATTGATCCTCGTCAGAGTCACTATCAACCCGCCGGGCGCCGGCGTGACTTTCAAGGCCGGCGAGGGGGTCGGGACCGTCACGCGGCCCGGCCTGCCGCTCCCGGTCGGGGAGCCCGCGATCAATCCGGTTCCGCGCGCCATGATGCGCGAGAATATCGCGGAGGCCGCGCGAGAGCTCGGCGTCGCGGCCGACGCCCAGATAGAAGTCACAATCCCCGGCGGCGAGGAAATGGCCAAACATACGCTCAACGGCCGTCTTGGCATTGTGGGCGGCCTGTCGATCCTCGGCACGACGGGAATAGTCGTGCCTTATTCTTGCGCCGCCTGGATCGACAGCATCCACCGCGGCGTCGATGTCGCCCGCGCCTGTGGCCTGACCCATATCGCCGGGACGACCGGCTCGACGTCGGAGGCGGCCGTGCGGGCGCTCCATGCCTTGCCCGAAGAGGCGCTTGTCGAAATGGGCGACTTCGCCGGGGGGCTGCTCAAATATCTTCACAAAAATCCAGTGGCGCGCGTGACCATCGGCGGCGGCTTCGCCAAGCTGACGAAGCTGGCGCAGGGCCGCCTTGATCTTCACTCCGCGCGTTCAAGCGTCGACATGCGGGCTCTTGCGCATCTCGCCCGCGAGGCGGGGGGAGGGGAGGGGCTGTCCGAGCGGATTGGCGTCGCCAACAGCGCGCTGGAGGCGCTGCATCTCGCCCAGGCCGCAGGGGTCGATCTGCCGGCGCTGGTCGCCCGGCGCGCATGGGACACGGCGGCGCGAGCTTTGAACAATAAGGATGTGGAGCTGGAGATCATGGCCTTCGACCGCGAAGGAGGATTGCTGGCGCGCACCGAATTTCGAAGGGCGGCGCCATGAGCGATAATCCGCATCTCACGCTTGTGCTCGGCGGAGCGCGCTCGGGAAAGAGCGCCTATGCCGAGGGGCTGGTCGCCGCGCATCCGGCGCCCTGGCTCTATATCGCCACGGCTCAGGCTTTCGACGAGGAAATGCACGCCCGCATCTCCGGGCACCGCGGCCGGCGCGGCGGCGGTTGGCGCACCATCGAGGCGCCGCAAGATCTGGCGCAGGCCGTCGCCGAGGCCCCCTCTGGACAGCCCTTGCTCCTCGACTGTCTGACTTTATGGCTGTCCAACCGGCTGCTTTCGGGGCGCGATCTGGCGGCCGACCGCGCGGAACTGGTTGCGGCGCTGGCGGCCCGCGCCGCGCCGACAGTCGTGGTCGCATCCGAGGTCGGCCTGTCCATCGTGCCGGAGAACCCGCTGGCGCGGGCCTTTCGTGACGCGGCGGGGGAGTTGCATCAGGCGGTCGCGAGAATCTCGGGACATGTGGCGCTCACCGTGGCGGGCTATCCGGTCGCGGTGAAAGGCTCCGCTCCTTCCCCCCGCAAGGGAAGCGGGAGCGTGCGCTCCCGCAGGAGCTGAGGCCTTTCTCATCATATCCGCCAAGCGTGAATTTGACGCACTTGCGCGATCGCGGGCCCGGCGTGCATAGTGCGCCACAACAATAACATATCGAAGGGAGCCCGGCGGAGCGCGATTGCCGCCGCCGTGTGCGATCAGACAAGATGCGCATCAGAATTTTGGGTTCGGGAGCCGGGGGAGGCTTCCCGCAGTGGAACTGCAATTGCGCCAATTGCCGCGCGGTGCGCGCGGCCGCGCCTGGGTTCTCCGCCCGCACCCAATCCTCGCTGGCTGTCAGCGCCAATGGCCGCGACTGGGTTTTGCTCAATGCCTCGCCAGATTTGCGCGAGCAGATTTCCAAGGCGCCGGAGCTTTCCCCGGCTGCGGGCGAGCCTGTGCGGGCCAGTCCGATCAAGGCGGTCGTGCTGACCAATGGCGATGTGGACCATGTGTCGGGGCTGCTCAACCTCCGCGAGGCGCAACCCCTGGCGGTCTATGGCGCGCGGCGCGTGCTCGATGTGCTGGCCGCAAACCGGATTTTCGGCGTTCTCGCCCCGGCCTATGTCGAGCGTAAGGAGTTGCCGCTTGGCGCTCCGTTTGCGCTGTCAGGCGCTGGCGTGGATCTTGGCCTCACGGTTGAGGCCTTTCCGGTGGCCGGCAAGATCGCGCTTTGGCTTGAGGACGCGATGGCCGCCAATTACGGCAGCGCGGAAGGCGACACGCTGGGTCTGCAAATCATCGAAACGAGCAGTGGCAAATCCTTTTTTTACATCCCCGGCTGCGCCAGCGTTGATGGAGCTCTGACGGAGCGGCTGCGCGGCGCGGCGCTGGTCTTCTTCGATGGCACGCTTTGGCATGAAAACGAGATGATCGAACAGGGGCTGCTCGGCAAGACCGGCTCACGCATGGGTCATATCAACATGAGCGGCGACGACGGCTCGATCAAAGCCTTTTCGGGGCTCAATGTCGCGCGCAAGATATTCGTCCACATCAACAACTCGAATCCCGTGCTGGACGCGAGCTCGAAGGAACGCGCCGAGGCCAATGCCGCCGGCTGGGAGATCGGCGAAGACGGAATGGAGGTCGCGCTATGAACGACGTCATCGAATCGCACGCGTATCTTAACGCGCCAGCCTTGTCGCCAGAGGCGTTCGAGGCCGCGATCCGCGCCGTTGGAGCCGAGCGCTATCATGACAAACATCCCTTTCATAAGCTGCTGCATGGCGGCAAGCTCAACAAGGAGCAGGTCCGGGCCTGGGCGCTCAACCGCTATTGCTATCAGGAGGCGGTGCCGCGCAAGGACGCCGCCTTCATGAGCCGCGCGCATGACCGTGAATTGCGGCGCGAATGGATTCACCGGATGCATGATCACGACGGTCTGGGCGAGGAAGCGGGCGGCATCGAACGCTGGCTTGTGCTCACCGACGGGCTTGGCCTCCCGCGCGACTATGTGATCTCGCGGCGCGGCGCGCTTCCGGGAACCAAATTCGCGGTCGAGGCCTATGTGCGGTATGTTGTCGAACAGCCTCTTGTGGTCGCCGTGGCGTCCTCGCTGACGGAACTTTTCGCCCCGGCCATTCACCGCGAGCGCATCGCCGGCATGCTTGAGAACTATGACTTCATCGACGACAGCGTGATGGCCTATTTCAAGCGCCGTCTTTCCCAGGCGCCGCGCGACGCCGATTTCGCTCTGGATTACATCAAGAAGAACGCGCTCAGCCGCCCCGAGCAGGAGGCTTGCATAGAAGCCGTTCGCTTCAAATGCGACGTCTTGTGGGCGCAGCTCGATGCGCTGCATCACGCCTATGTGACGCCCGGCGTGATTCCGCCTGGCGCCTTTCAGCCCGGGCAGGCCTTCACGTGAGCATGACGCCGCACAGCGAACGTTATATCGTCGGCGCGCAATCCAGGCCGGCTTTCACGCGTTTTTCGCGGCTGCATGAAGACCGCGTGCGTAACCGTTTCGTCATTCTGGCGCCCGAGCGGGCCTATGAGATCGACGCGATCTCTCTGGCGGTGCTGCGAATGATCGACGGACGCAAGGCGGTCGCCGAGATCGTCGCGCAGCTTTCCGCGCAATATGGCGCGCCGCCAGATGTCGTGGCGCGGGACGTGAGCGCGCTTCTGCAAGGGCTCGCCGATAAATGCCTTCTGCGCGATGGCCCCGACGCCTTCTCGCCGCCGCCGCTGTCCGCCCTAGCGCAATCTTACTCGTCATTCGCTGGCGGTCCGGCGGGACTTCTGGCGGAACTGACGCATCGTTGTCCGCTGCAATGTCCATATTGCTCCAATCCGCTTGAGCTGGAGCGCTCCAATGTGGAGCTCACCGCGAAGGAGTGGGGCGAGGCGTTCCGCAGCGCCGCCGCCATCGGCGCGATGCAGTTGCATCTTTCCGGCGGCGAGCCGACGCTGCGCCGCGATCTTGAAGAGATTCTGGCTTATGCGGTGGAGGCGGGGCTCTACACCAATCTCGTCACATCCGCCGTAATGCTGACGCGCGAGCGGCTGGAGACGCTTGCGAAGATCGGCCTCGATCACGTGCAGGTGTCGATACAGGATGTCGTGCCTGAATCCGCCGACCACATCAGCGCGTTCGAGGGCGGCGTCGCCAGGAAGCGCGATGTCGCGCTGTGGACGCGCGAACTTGGCATGGGCCTTACCATCAATGCGCCGATGCATCGGCAGAACATCGATCATCTGCCGCGGATCATCGATTTCGCGGTCGAGGTGGGAGCCCAGCGCATCGAGGTCGCTCATATCCAATATTACGCCTGGGCGGAAAAGAACCGGGCCGCGCTTATCCCCACGCGCGAGAAATTCATGGAGAGCGTCGCGGTCGTCGACGAGGCCAAGGCGCGGCTGAAGGGCGTGCTGAATTTTGATTTCGTCATCCACGACCATTACGCCACGCGGCCCAAGACCTGCACCGGAGGCTGGGGCCGTTCGATCATCGCCGTGACGCCTTCGGGCAAGGCGCTGCCCTGCCACGCCGCGCAGACATTGCCCGGTCTCGTCTTCGACAATGTGCGCGAGCGCGATCTTGGCGATATCTGGCGCAATGGCGCCGCCTTCAACGCATTTCGCGGCACGGACTGGATGAAGGAGCCTTGCCGCTCCTGCGACAGGCGCGAGATCGACCTTGGCGGTTGCCGTTGCCAAGCGATGGCCGTGACGGGCGACCCGGCGGCGACCGATCCCGCCTGCCATCTCTCTCCCGACCATGCGCGCTTCGCCGCCCTCGCGGAAACGGAGGCGCTTGCGCCGCCGCCCGCGTTTGTCTATCGGCGGATGAGCGGGGCGACATCATCGCGGAAAGGTGAGTTAGAAAGCCTTTAGCGGCGCCTCTCGCATCGCGTTTCGTGATGGAAAGCGTGCCCCCGCCGATTATTGCGTCGCCATAGGCCAGCCGTGGACCAGGCGCGCGCGCACAACCAGATCGGACCATTGCGGCGCATTGTAGCCATGTCCGGCCTCACATGAGGGCGCTTGCGTCAAGCTACTTCTTCATTTCGACGTTCCTCAGATTTTGCCCCTGTGGCGCGGTTGATTTGATCGACCAAGGCGGAGCTCTCATCAATACGGGTCTTCCCTGCAAACCTCACATCCGGCGGGACTTGCGTCCTCACCACGGTCCCGCATTCGGGACGGGAGAGCTCCAGGAGGGCGGCGCCACTCTTTAAGACGATGCACAGGCACCAGGCCGGACAACGGCGACGCCCCCTTGGATCTGGTTGCCCGAGCTGTCATTCAATTCTCGGGCTCAGTCTTTGGAATCGATTAAGTCGCCGGCTTCATGACCGCGCCCTCCGGCACAACGCCTTGGGTGGCGAACCGCCACAAGGCGATTAACAGTTTGCGCGCCAACGCCACAACCATCACCTTGCGCATCCGGCGACCTGTGCCGCCGACGCGCTCACGAAACCAACCGACCTGAGCAGAATTTGGCTGATATCGCTGCCAGAGCCACGCCAACTCGACCATCAGAGTCCGCAGCCGCGCGTTTCCCGCCTTGCCGATGCCCTGTTCGCGTTCAATGCCGCCACTGTTGTAGGGAGTGGACGTAAGGCCGGCATAGGATCCGAGCGCCTTGCCGTTGGCGAATTCGCGCACGAAGCCCTCGCGCACCAACACGGTGGCGCTCTGCACTCCGACACCGCGTAATTTGGCAAGTTGTTGGATCATGCTTGCCGCCCTGTCAGGGTTCTCCTCTTCAAGCACTGCGTCGCGCGATTTTTCAAGTTCTGCGATCTGGGTCAGCAGCAACTCGAGACGATCAAGCATGCGGACGATCTTCGCGCGAGCATGCGTAGGCAATGATCCCCCGATCGCCGTCCGCAATTCGTCGAGACGTTGGCGTCGGTCTCGACGGATTGGATTGTATTCGCCAACGCCCAACGTCGCCAGGATGGCGCCAATGCGATTGACGAGGCCGACCCGTTCTGCAAGGAGTTCCTCGCGCTCCCGCATACCACGGCGGGCGTCTTCATCGGCCTCGGCAGGGACCGGAACCATCGAGCACACACGAGGTTCACCCCGCAACCACGCCAGCAACGTCCGCAGCAAGAGTTCGGCGTCAATCCCATCAGACTTGGCTCGACGCGCCCGGCGGTCGACAGGGACGCTGGAAGGTTGAATGACGTGCGTCTCGATGCCGTATTGCGCCAACCAACGGGCCAGCCAAAACCCAGACCATCCCGCCTCATAGACCGTGATCACCCGCTCGACATTCCGGCCAGCCTTCACGGCCCGGGCGCGATAGTCTTCGATGGCCGCCATCAGCGCTTCGGGAGTCGGCTCGATTGAGCGCTTGGCTTTAACACCCGGAAGGCCTGGTATCTGAGCGGCCAAAACCCAACTCGTGCTGCTCAGCTCAATTGCCAAAATGAGCGTCCGTTCGTAATCAGGCACGGTGGGAGTTGGAAGCGCGCCAAGAGCCTGCGTCATGATAAATATCCTCCAAAGTCTTATGACCCGGAAGACAAGCTACTATGTCCACCGGAAGCCCTCATAGGATCTGTTGAGTGTTCGCGGCCTGCTTGCGAACGCAGATGTCGGTCGCGACCGAGTCTGACTTCGGGCCATCCACGAAAAAATAAATGACGCTCATCTTTAGCACTGAGCGCGCCTGATTAAGCACCGTGCCGCGTTTATGCACATATACGCCCCACTGAGTCGCTGCGGGCAGCGCTCCTTGCTGCGGCTTGAAGCCGAAGGCGTAGTCGCCTTCGCCTTGAAGAAGATCAAAGCGGATGTAACAGAGCTTACCGGCGGGAGCAGGCTGAGCGACCAGTTCGCGTGTAACAATCACATCCTGATTGTTGTAGGCGACGCTGTAATCCACCGGGAAATGCCAGACATCGACCCTGTCGAAGGATTGCAGCAATTCGGCTTCATCGGCATCTTGCGTGGCGGTGGCCTGCGCTTGGGCTGGCAACGGCAAGACGCCTGCAACGATAGCGAAAGCAATCGCGCGAAGCCATGAAAGCAATGAGTGCATGAATACGGGCATGTTCATCTCGTTGGATGATGACCGATCCAGCCCACGCCAGATCGGCCAAGTATTTCGACAGCCTGCGAATTTGGTCTAAGTGGGTAGGTCAGGCAGGATTTGGCGCGTCGATAGGGCCCTGTCTGGAGCGTCGCCCAAGCATGTACCAAAGAAATCCGCACAGCGCCGTGAATGCGACTCCATAAAGGATGTATTCCAAGTAGCCCATGAACGTGAAGACGCCCACGGTAAATGGAAAGCGCGAAACCCATTGGTTGCCGAGGTCATCAGCAACGGTCACGATGCCGACGTAGCGCCCCGCATCCTTGAAGTTGTGCTCAAAGGTCATGGTCCCGTTGTGGTAGATCTTCGGCGGATAATAGGCGACAGTCACCGCTTCGATATTCGCCTTTTCCCTTTCTTCGCCTGTGTCCTTCACGACGCGCACTCCGATCGCCATGTCACGAAGATCCGGGGATATTGCGGTGAGCGCGATCACAGTCGGCCCGGTCCGGGCGATATCCTCGCAGAACTCCTCCTCCTCGCCTTCCCGCTGGTAGCCGATGAAGTGCATGGTGTTTGGACCGATTTTCAAGACACATTCGTCCTGCTCAAGCTTCACGCCGCCGTGCGCGTAAGCATTGCCCGCAATGCCGACAGCAAAAAATCCCGCCGCAACCGCTGTCAGTGCGTTTCTCAGTGTTCGGAAATCCATATCCCCTTCCTCCTCTCAAGCGGGAAATAAACACAATCGCACTGTGCTTAACCGTCTCATTTTTTTGAGATGGGAAGATATTAGGCTTTTATAATATGACGATATGCCGCAATTGAAATTTGTATATCTGATAAGTATCAGCCAACCGCCGTTTGGCGATTCTGGTTTTTGGGTTCCGTCTACGCCAAGCGATTTGCGCCGCTGCGGTCACGCTAGTTACAGTTCATTTCTTGATAACCAAGAGAGAATTCCATGCCCGCGAGAGAGTGTGGGGCCGCCAATTTCTTCGCCGGCAACCCCAGCTTAACCTTTGTTCTTTCCGTTGGCTCAGTCCAAGGGCGATGGATGCGGTTGGAACGCCAGCATTTTCTGGTGATGCGTCGCCACGTCGGTCCAATCGTGTAAATTCGCCACCAGCCCTCAATGGTTAAAGGCGTTAAGAGGCGCCGTTAAAAATTTTGGTTGCCAGTAACCAAGAAGCAACCTCCTTGACGCATAGTCACCCTGTCTCGCGAATTTGGAAGGTGTTTGTATCGGGCGCGATGCGCCGCGCGTATCGGAGTGCTGAGTGATGAAGTCGCGGGATACATTGGTGCGCCTGAAGAAATTTCAGGCAGATGAAAAACGACGGCGAGTCGTTCAACTGCAAACGATGATCGCCGAATTCACGCGCATGACCAATGACCTCGATCGAGAGATCGGGACGGAGGAAAAGCGGGCGAATATCAGCGATCCCACCCATTTCGCCTATCCGACCTACGCCCGGGCGGCGCGTGTTCGTCGCGACAACCTTATGTTGTCGCTCAACGAACTGCGCGAGAAGCTGGAATTCGCGCAAGAAGAAGCGAAGGAAGCCGGCGAGGAGTTCGCCAAGGCGCAGGGGCAGGACGCACGCGATCACGCTACGGAGCGGCTTGTCGATGTCGTCGCGGAGCGTCGGGGCGCGGCGATCAGCGAGGCTTTCCGCCGCGCCTGAAGTCATGGCGGATAAAGGTGGAGCCCGGTCCCTTGCGGCGGCCGGGCTTTGTCGTGTCTGTGCGACGACCGTATCTCACGCTGCATGAGGCAGGCGAAGCGCATCCATCGCATGAGGCATGACTGCGCCCGCCGCGCTCACGCGTCCGCGGGCGTCCTTCATCGCGCCTGGAGCCAGTTCGTGGCCAAGAAAGCGCGCGGGGTCCACCCAGCCCGGCAAAGTCAGCCCTTCCGTCAACCGGCGCTCGAAGCCAAAACGCGCATAATAGGGCTCGTCGCCGACCAGCAGCACGGCGCGGTGGTTGCGCGCCCTGGCCCGAGCCAGGCCGGTTTCGATCATGGCGGCGCCAAGGCCGAGGCAACGATAGTCGCGCGAAACGGCCAGTGGCCCCAGCAGAAGCGCGGGTCGCCCCGGCCCGGCGAGCACGGGCCACAGGCGCAATGTTGCGACAAGCCGATCTTCGTCGTGTGCGGCGAGCGCCAACCCGCGCGCGGGGATGCGCCCCGCGCGAAGGCGTTCGCAGGTCTTGAGAAAGCGCGCCGGCCCGAAGCAATCGTCGAGCAGCCTTTCGCGCGCCGAAATGTCCGACGGCGATTCATCGCGGATAACGAAACGCGCGCGCCCAAGATCGCCGACCACCGCGGGAGCGGGGAGGCCGGGAGCGGCGTGAAGGGTCGTTTCAAAGGTCATCACTGCCTCCAGCGGAAGACAAGCGACCCTCGCGCCTTGCGCGCATCAAGCAACGCTGGCCGTGCGGGACGGGAGAAAACGGTCGGCTAGGGAATTCCCGCTCCCACCTGCGGGAGCATTTTTCGTTAGATGACGAACAACTCGAGCGGCGCGAAACCGTTGAAGCAGACCGATGAATAGGTCGTCGTATAGGCGCCTGTTCCTTCGATCAGCACCTTCGCGCCGATCTCCAAACTCACCGGAAGTTCATAGGGCTCCCTCTCGTAGAGAACGTCGATCGAGTCGCAGCTCGGTCCCGCCAGCACGCAAGGGCCAGCCGCATCACCGTCGAAGTCCGTACGAATCGGATAGCGGATCATCTCGTCGGTTGTCTCGGCGAGGCCGTTGAACTTGCCGATGTCGAGATAGACCCATCGAACCGTGTCGTCCTGCGCCTTCTTCGAGATCAGCACGACTTCCGCCTCGATCACGCCCGCATTGCCGACCATGCCGCGACCGGGCTCTATGATCGTCTCGGGAATGCGATTTCCGAAATGCTTCGACAGCGCGCGGAAGATCGCGTTGCCGTAGTTTTTCACCGTCGGCACGTTTTTGAGATATTTGGTCGGAAAGCCGCCGCCGAGATTGACCATCTGCAATTGAATGCCGCGCTCGGAGAGATCACGGAAAATTTCCGAGGCCGACTTCAATGCGCCATCCCACATGCGCGGATTGCGCTGCTGCGATCCGACATGGAACGAAACGCCATGGGCGACGAGGCCCAAACGGTGGGCATGTTCGAGCACGCCCGTCGCCATTTCGGGAACGCAGCCGAACTTGCGGGATAGCGGCCATTCGGCGCCGGCTCCGTCGCACAATATGCGGCAGAATACTTTGGCGCCCGGAGCGGCGCGGGCGATCTTCTCGACTTCGGCCTCGCAATCGACCGCGAACAGACGCACGCCCAGCTCAAAGGCGCGCGCGATGTCGCGCTCCTTCTTGATCGTGTTGCCGAAACTGATGCGATCGGGCGTGGCGCCGGCGGCCAGCGACATCTCGATCTCGGCGACGGAGGCCGTGTCGAAGCATGAGCCCAGACGCGCCAGCAGCGAGAGCACTTCAGGCGCCGGATTCGCTTTCACGGCGTAGAAAACGCGCGTGTCGGGCAAAGCCCTGGCGAAGGCGCGGTAATTGTCGCGCACCACGTCGAGATCGACGACGAGGCACGGGCCATTGTCGCGGCCCTCAAGACGGCGCGCGCGCAGAAATTCCTGGATACGATCAGTCATCGCGGCATCCCCAACGAAGGGCGCGGTTTCGCGCGCCGGCAAACAAGCTTCGGCGGACAGCAGACAGCTTTCGCTCGCGCGCGATGGAGACGCGACGAGTGTCGAGACTATCAGCGATCCTTAGATCGACGCCACGCGGCAAGCCGCCCGACAGCGATCCGGTGATGCGCCGTTGGCGATCCATAGAATTCAGGCATGCGAAGAACGCATGACTGGTTCTGGATAGCCATCGCTTGGAAGGGGATGAGTCCCTATCCGCACGCCCGGCAAGAAAGACAAGCCTCTTCGGTACGTCGGCCTTTGGAGGGCCGACAGAGACGAAAAAGCCCGGTCCGTCGTTGCTTTAAGTCGCGATCCTCCGTGCAGACGGAGTTCGCCGGTTCGCCTCCGGCTGCCGGTTTTGTAACAGGCGGTTAACCGGCCTCTTGTCCGGATCCCCGCCGACCGACACACGACCACAGGCACGTGCGATTTGGGCATAACCCTGATACGCGCTTTTTGACCAATGACAAGCATTTTTTTGGGCTTTGAGTCTGTTTTTTAGGCTGTGTGGCATTCGCGCTGCCCAAGGCGACGTCAGGAGCTTCAGCGCTCGGGGAAATCCGGGGAAAAGTCGACGTCACCGCCCGCGAGACAACCAAACTCTGGAAGCGAATTAACTAGCGTTCCGGCGACGCTCAACCCATCTTGTCATCATTTGTGAAGCCGTCTAGGCAGGGGCGGTCGCCCTTGCCCAAATCTGCGGCGCCGCCCAGTGTCGAGAAGGCCCAGTATGATAGAGATCACTCGCCGTAAGCTGATTGGCGCCTTGGCTGCCGCCAGCGCGCCGCAAACTGGCTTGCAGCTTGCCGCAATGGGAACGGCCCTTGCTCAAGCAGGCGGAGCGCAAAAGCCGCCACGTTTCGGCTTCAACGACGTGCTTGGACGCGCAAAGGAACTCGCCGGCGCTCCTTTCGAGGATCCGCCGTCTCGGCTTCCTGAGGCATTCGACAAACTTGACTACGACAGTTGGCGCGACATCCGTTTTCAGCCTGAACGGGCTTTGCTCGCCAACGGCGGAGGCTTGTTCCGGCTGGAGACCTTTCATCTTGGCTTTCTCTACCGGCGCGCCGTCACGGTGAATCTGATTCGTGACGGACTGGCCTCGCCGATCCCCTATTCGCCAAGCTTATTTGACTATGGTCGCGTCAAGCCGGAGAAAGATCCGCCGATCAATCTGGGTTTCGCCGGATTTCGCCTGCATTATCCGCTGAACGACCCTCATGTGAACAACGAGGTCATATCCTTTCTCGGCGCGAGCTATTTCCGGTTTCTGGGGCGCGACCAGAAATACGGATTATCCGCTCGGGCCTTGTGCGTCGAAGCGGGCACGGAAAAGGAAACCTTTCCGTTTTTCCGCGAATTTTGGGTGGAAACGCCCGCGGCCGGAGCAAATCGCGTTACAATTTACGCGCTTCTGGATGGCGAGGCGGCGACCGGCGCCTTCCGTTTCGATCTCACGCCCGGCCAGGAGAGCGCGCTCGACGTTCAGGCGACCCTGTATCCGCGCCGCGCGGGCGTGAAGTTCGGACTCGCGCCGCTGACCTCGATGTTTCTCACCGGCGAGAACGACAATCGCATTAGAGACAATTTTCGAGCGGAATTGCATGATTCCGACGGGTCTGTTGATGCAGACCGGCGCGGGTGAATGGCTCTGGCGTCCGCTCGGCAATCCCACGGCAGCGCGCACGACCTCCTTCCTTGACAAGGACAACAAGGGTTTCGGTCTGATGCAGCGTGACCGCGCCTTCGAGTCCTATCAGGATCTTGAACTGGGTTATGAGGCGCGCCCAAGCTATTTCGTCGAGCCGCAGGGCGGATGGGGCGAAGGACGAGTCGAACTGATCGAGCTCTCCACGCAGGACGAAACCAACGACAATATTGTCGCGAGCTGGACGCCGAAGACCCCGCCCGAACCGCAAAAAGCGTTCGCTTACGCCTACAGGGTCATCGCCTGTCTGGATTTGCCGAGGCTATCGCCCAACGGGCGCGTGGTGAACACGTTCCGGGCGCCACCACAGGCGTTGGGGTCTTCTGAGAAAGTAGCGGTGAATTCCAGGCGCTTTCTCGTGGATTTCGCGGGCGGCGACATGGCTTATTACGTTGCCGATCCCAGTCAGGTCGAAGTCGTCGCCTCCGCCACCAATGGCCAGGTGCTTCGCACCAGTATCGCCGCCAACTCGCATATCGACGGATTGCGCGCGATGTTCGACATTTCGGTGAAAGCCGGCCAGACGGCCGACATACGCGTGTTCCTGCGCGCCGGCGCGAGGACTCTGACCGAGACCTGGACATATCCCTGGACCTCGACCTGATTCAGGGGGATTGGCAGGTTCACGCGCCTCATAGCCGTGAGGCGTTTCGCCTCCATTGGATAAGGCCGGCTGTCGAACCGTCCAGCGCCGCGGTGGAAGCGTCCGCATGCTCGACGATGGGCGCCAGACGACTGGCCAGCTCCTTGCCAAGTTCAACGCCCCATTGGTCGAAGGGATTGATGTCCCAGATCGCCGACTGCACGAATACCTTGTGTTCATAGAGCGCCACCAGCCGTCCCAGCGTGCGCGGGTCGAGGCGGCGATAGAGGAGCATGCTGGACGGGCGGTCGCCCGAGAAAACTTTATGAGGCGCGAGGCGCTCGATATCGGCTTCGCTACGGCCCTCCTTCCGCAACAGCGCCTTGGCCTCATCCAGCGTGCGCCCGTGCATGAAGGCTTCGCTCTGCGCCAGGCAATTCGCGAACAGCAGCGCGTGGTGATGCGCATCGGCTTCAACCGGCTCCGCCGCGATTAGAAAATCTATCGGCGTAACGTCGGTTCCCTGATGCAGCAATTGGAAGAAGGCGTGCTGGCCATTGGTGCCGGGTTCGCCAAAAATCACCGGCCCGGTCGCTGTCGCCACCAGCGCCCCGTCGCGGGTCACCGACTTTCCGTTCGAACTCCATGTCGAGTTGTTGCAAATAGGCGGGAAAACGCGCGAGACGCTGGTCGTAGGGAATGACCGCATGCGCCGCGCGGCCAAGCACATTGCGGTGCCAGACGCCGAGGAGTCCCATAAGCGCGGGAATATTGCTAGAAAACGGCGCCTCCTGGAAATGCGCGTCAATATCGAAACCGCCGCGCAGAAATTCCGTGAAATGCTCGGGCCCGATGCTGATGGCGAGCGCCAGACCGATCGACGACCAAAGCGAATATCTGCCGCCCACCCAGTCCCAGAAGCCAAATACGCGCGATGGTTCGATGCCGAATTGAGCCACTTTGTCCAACCGCGTCGATACGGCTGCGAAATGTTTGGACACGGCTGTTTCGCCAAGCGTGGCGACAACTCGCCCCCGCGCGCTGGCGGCGTTGGTCATGGTCTCCTGCGTCGTGAAGGTCTTTGAGGAGACAATGAACAGCGTGCGCGAGAGGTCAAGCGGCGCCAGTGTATCTGCTAGGTCAGCGCCGTCGACGTTGGCGACAAAATGCGTGCGCGGTCCTTGGCCCCGCCAGGGAGACAGCGCCCGCGCCGCCATCGCCGGGCCGAGATCCGAGCCGCCAATGCCGATGTTGACGACGTCGGTGAAGGGAAGACCGCCGGCGCCAGTGAGCGAACCATCGCGAACGGCCCGCGCAAAGGCGAAAACCTTTTCGCGTTCGGCTTCGATTTCACGGCGCATGTCCACGCCCTGCACGACGATCGGCCCACCGGAGAAATCGCGCAACGCCATGTGCATCGCGGCGCGCCCTTCCGTATTGTTGACTGCCTGGCCAGCGAACAGGGCGGCGCGCCGTCCCGCGAGGTCGCGCGCGTCAGCGAGCCTAACGAGCAGGTCGACCGTCTCGCGCGTGATCTTGTGTTTGGAGTAATCGAATAGAAAGTCGTCGAGAGAAACGGAATAGTTTTCAAAACGCGCGGGATCCATGGCGAAAAAATCCCGCACGCGAGCGGGAGCCAGTGCGCGGGCGTGGATATCGAGAGCCTTGAAGGCGGTGGCGACGGCTGGATGCGGCATGGAGGCGCCTTTGCAAGAAAAACATGGACGAAAGTGGGGCGCGCGATTCGCGCAATGCCGATAATAGCAAAAGCGCGTAGCCGCGCTTTTCGTGTGACTGGCGTGGCTCGAACGCAGCAAATCAAATCGCAAATGGCTTCGACCGTTTTGCGCTACACTTGGCCAGAACATGCTCCGGTCTTCGTTAAAAAATCCATACAGCGTATTGTCTTATCGCGCTATCCTGAAGCCCGGCGGCAGCTGTGAGGGACTGGATCGGGCCGGCGCGATCGCATCGCGGCGCGAATTCAACAAGGAAAATTGGAACCGACTGTAGAGGTTAAGCGTTCGTCTCGGCTATTCTGATCGGGCTGGAGTTCCAGAGGTTGCTTCTGCATCCCTTGCAGAGCGTTTTTTGCGATTGGCAAAGCAACGAACATATTGGCTACATTGGTTCGGTTTTGCGCGGTCAATCGACGGCCGCGCGAATTGTCGCCCTATGACGGGCCGATTTATTGGGGGGAATGATGATTCAAGTCGCATCTGTTGTGTTTTCGAGAATCGTCTGTCTTGCGCTTTCATTTGCTTTCTTGACGGACGTATCCTCCGCCAGCGCGGATGGCGCGCTGAAGTTCGCTGATCAGGGCGCGCAATGGGGCGCGCTCAACAGAAAAGAATTCTACAGCCTCGACCAGGGTGCGAGGGTGATGCCGCTGAGCTGGTTCAAGGCGCTAAAACGCTTGGATGGCACGGGATTTCTCGACAACTCATTGGGGCGCTACGGCTATCTTCCCAATCCCGACAGCCCGACGCCTGGATTGCCCGTGGGTTTTCTGGCCGCCGCGGAGCATGACGGCTCACAGAGCCTGTCGATGACATGTTCCGCCTGTCATACACGGCAGATCGAGATCGACGGCGCGCCGTTTCGCATAGATGGCGGCCCCGGAATAGTCGACATCGGTAGCTTCTTCTCCGACCTTGATGCGGCCTATGCCAAGCTGCTCGGCGATGACGCCGTTTTTGCATCCTTCGCGACGGCGGTCATTGGAGGCTCGCCCTCCGCGGACGCCGTCGACAAGCTGAAGCAGGACGTTCATGTCTGGTTCCTGCCGTTTCATACGATCATGCAAGGCGCCCTGCCGAAGCCGCCAGGTCTGCCATGGGGGCCGGCGCGGCTCGATGCGGTGGGGATGATTTTCAACCGTGTCGCGGGACTTGATATCGGACCTTCTCCGACGCGCATCATAGCGGGCAACATCAAGCCGGCCGATGCAGCGGTGCGTTATCCCTTTCTCTGGAACGCCGCCATTCAGGACATGACCCAGTGGCCGGGTTTCGCGCAAAATGGCGATGACATTCTCGGCCTCGCTCGCAATGTCGGGGAAGTTTACGGCGTCTTCGGTATATTCCACCCAACTCCAACGAATGATCCATTCATCGTCGGCGGCGTGGATTTCCTCAAGGATTCGTCGTTGAACTTTCCTGGCCTGCTGCGTCTCGAGACGCTCATCAGACAGATTTCTCCACCGAAATTCCCGGGATTGATCGATCAAAAGCTCGCCGATCAGGGCAAGCAGATTTTCAACCGGATGCCCAAGGATGGCGGCTGCGGCCCGGGTTGTCATGCGGTGAAAGCAGGCGAACCGCGCCTTTGCAATCAAAACACCTGGAAGACTCCGGTGCAGGACGTCAAGACCGACGGCAGGGAGTATCAGGTTCTTACCCGCCTCGGCAACTCTGGCGTCTTGAAGGGGCAGTTCATTCCTGCTCCGCCTTTCGTCAACACATTGCAGCAGACGGACAAGGTCGCCAGCATTCTGAGCGTCGCCGTGGTGCAGTCGATCCTTCAGGCGCCGGTGCATTTTGGTCCCGAAACCCTCTTGCCGCTGGTCGAGGAATGTCTACGAAACCAGCCCGGAAATCCGGTGGAGAAGGCCGTGTTTCTCAACCAGCTGCTCAAGGACGGGTTGAACCAGAGCCTGCAGAATCTCTTCAAATTTCCGGAAGTGGCGGCGCCGATAGCCTATGAAGCGCGTGTGTTGCAAGGCATATGGGCGACGGCTCCTTATCTGCACAACGGGTCCGTGCCGTCACTGACGGAATTGCTAAAGCCGCCGGCGCAGCGCGCCGCTTCCTTCAAGATCGGCCCCGCCTATGATTTGAAGGAAATCGGCCTCGCTAAAGAGCAGACGAAATTTGGCTCATACGTCTACCAGACCACCGCCGACTGTGATGGTCCCATGCGCGACGTTTCCGGCAACAGCCGTTGCGGCCATGATTTTGGAACCAAGCTCGGCGACGACGAGAAAAAGGCGCTGCTCGAATATCTCAAGGGTCTTTAAATCAGCCCCGCCAGCGGCATGAGGTTCCGCCCCTTGCCGTCGGCTTTCTTAAACGGCTCCGGAGGCGGCTGATTGCGCTGCGGCCGGAGCCGGCGTCAGTTTGAATTCCATCGGCGTTTTTTCTTCGAAGGGGCAGTTCGTGTCTTCGCACGCACTTAGCTCTCTTCACTCGCCAAAGCCTCAATCCGCCGGCCAATCGACCCGCGCGAAGCGCTTTGCAAGCGCCCTTTTCGCGAGTATCTGTCCTGAAGGCGGCGAGAGCCACTCCGCACGAATGCGATCGCCCCGCCCGAATATCAAGGATGCAAAGGCGGTTTCATGTCGTCGAATTCCACGAAATACGGAGCTGTCTCAATCCTCGTTCACTGGCTGATCGCTCTTGCCACGACGGTTCTGTTGGGTCTGGGTTTCTATCTGCACGCTTCGCCCACAACAACCGACGAACGGGCGTTCCTTTCCGACCTTCATATATCCCTGGGCCTCACGACGGCGGCTCTGGTTTTTTTCGCGATCATGCTGAGGCTGGCGATCAAGGGGCCGCCCTATCCAGAAAGCGCGCCGCGTTGGCGCCAATTGGCTGGCGCCTGGCTACATGTGCTGATTTACCTGGGTCTTATCGTCATTGCAGTGAGCGGCTATCTGCGGCTGGTCTTCGCTGGAGCGCCCATCAATCTTTGGGCAGCGCCCCTGCCGCCCTGGGGCGAACCCAACGATCAATATGCCGAATGGTGCGCCCAGGCGCATGAAATCGCAGCCTATGGGCTGTGCGTTCTCATAGTCGCCCACATTGCCCTCGTGACAGCCAACAGCATTATGCACAGGGGATTTTCCCGCAGAATGCTGCTTGGAGACGGTGTCGCGTCGGAACTGGTTCCTGCATCAGACCTAAAAGCCGATGATGGCGGCAAGATTGCGCGGGATCTTGCCCGGAAGATGCGTTTTCTTGGCTGGGCGGGTTTCTGGCTTCAATTCATCTTCGCCTTCCTCTCGGCGCTGCTGTTGCAGTTCGCGACGGCGGGACGCGCGCTGAGCGCCGTGACGTCGAGCTTGGGCGACGCGATCTACTGGAGCGGTTGCGCCCTGGTGTTCTTGCTCCTGACCTGCGCGCTCTCGTTTTATTATACCGGAAGGGCGAAGAGGCTCGCCGCGAACCCGGAGCGCTATCTGGGTGGGAGAGAGGGGTCAGGCTTCTGGTATCTTCGCGCCGGCATGATATTCGGCCTTCTGGGCGTCCTGTCGTCCTTCGGCGGGGTGGCGCTGAGCATTATTCTGCTCATCGCCAAGACCGTTTCACAGCCGCCGGGCATCGCGATTACCGATCCGACGAAGATTATCCGGGCGCTGGACGTTTTCGTGCTTCTGATGAGTTTTCTGCTGCTGATGGCGCATTTCATCGGAGGGGGAATCAGCCTGTGGCTGCGCATCGCCTTCGCGAAAGCGCGCATGAAATACGGCGCCGCCAAGCAGCAGGCGGCTGACGAGGCGAAGTCTCCATCCGTGGTCATATAAAGACTTGCACATATCTTTATTGCACTATCCGAAAACCTTTGCTATAGCCCCGCCCAGAGGCGCGGCGCGAGCCGGCCTGACTTTGGGCGACATTCGCGCCGCGATCAGAGGAAGATCATGACTGCACACTTTAATGATTATGTCGTCCACGACATCGGACTGGCCGATTGGGGCCGCAAGGAACTCAATATCGCCGAGACGGAAATGCCCGGCCTGATGGCGACGCGCGCGGAATATGGCCCGAGCCAGCCGTTGAAGGGCGCCCGCGTCGCGGGCTCCCTTCATATGACCATTCAGACGGGCGTCCTGATAGAGACGCTAAAGGCGCTCGGCGCCGACGTCCGCTGGGCCTCCTGCAATATTTATTCGACGCAGGACCATGCCGCCGCCGCCATCGCCGCCGCTGGCACGCCGGTCTTCGCCATCAAGGGGGAGAGCCTCGAGGATTATTGGGATTATACCCACCGCATTTTCGAGTGGTCCGATGGCGGCTGCCCGAACATGATTCTCGACGATGGCGGCGACGCCACGCTTCTGATCCATCTTGGCCTGCGCGCTGAGAATGGCGACGTTGCTTTCCTCGAAAAGGCGACCAACGAGGAAGAGGAAGTCCTCTTCGCCGCCATCAAGAAACGGCTCAAGTCAAATCCTGGCTTCTACAAGCGCAACGCGGAATCCATCAAGGGAGTCACCGAGGAGACGACCACCGGCGTGCATCGCCTTTACATCATGCAGAAGGAGGGCAAGCTCCTTTGGCCAGCGATCAACGTCAATGACTCCGTCACCAAGTCGAAATTCGACAATCTCTATGGCTGCCGCGAGTCTCTGGTCGACGGCATCCGTCGCGGAACCGACGTGATGATGGCCGGCAAGGTCGCGATGGTCGCGGGCTTTGGCGACGTGGGCAAGGGCTCGGCCGCTTCGCTTCGCAACGCCGGCTGCCGGGTGTTGGTCTCCGAGATAGACCCCATCTGCGCGCTGCAGGCGGCGATGGAAGGCTATGAAGTCACCACGATGGAAGACGCCGCCACGCGCGCCGATCTCTTCGTGACGGCTACTGGCAATGTCGACGTCATCACGCTGGAGCATATGCGCCGCATGAAGGATCGCGCGATCGTCTGCAACATCGGTCATTTCGACAGCGAGATCCAGGTCGCCGGGCTCAAGAACCTCAAATGGCATAATGTTAAGCCGCAAGTCGACGAGATCGAGTTCCAGGACGGAAAGCGCATCATCCTGTTGTCCGAGGGTCGTCTCGTCAATCTTGGCAACGCCACCGGCCATCCGTCGTTCGTGATGTCGGCTTCATTCACGAACCAGACGCTGGCGCAGATCGAATTGTGGACCAAGCAGGGTCATTACGCCAAAGAGGTCTATACGCTGCCCAAGCACCTGGACGAAAAGGTCGCCTCGCTGCATCTCGAAAAGATCGGCGTGAAGCTGACGCAGATGACCGACCAGCAGGCCGTCTACCTCAACCTGCCGAGGAACGGCCCGTTCAAGCCGGAGCATTATCGCTACTGATCGTTCGCGCGGCCGCATTTGTGGCGCTCGCATTCCCGAGGCCTCGCTTCCCCCACCGGAGGCGAGGCCTTTTTTTTCGTTTGCAACCTTTTCTAGGCAAAACACGGATTCCCCTTTTTGCAGGCACGTTCTAGATTGAGGTGATTCGAGGGTCCGCTTATTCGCCGGCCTTCGACCTGCCTTTCGTGCTGCCGCGTTTGCGCCCTCACGTTCGACAAGGCATTGTATGTGGACGGCTTACGGCGTTTGTTGAGATGTTCCCCCGCAATCGACCGTGGAGACCGGTTCGTATGACTCAAGATGAGATGCGCCCAATTGCCGGAGTTGCGCGCTCATGATGCAATTTCGGAAAAGACTTTTGGGCGGGCCGATCGCTACAGCCGCGCATCGGGCGCCAGGCGACATTGGGGTATCTATTTTCAAGAGGATATCGAGATTTGGGACGCCCAGCCTGGTCGGCATCGGCTATGCAGCGCCAGCATCCGCGCAAACCTTGGAATGGCTGCCGGAGTTTGGTCCCGACCTTGAAGTCTATGGCTTTGCGCTGAGCGGCGGTCTTGCTTTGTTCTCGACGTTCGTCGCGCTCGCTTATATGGCCGAGCGAAAGGCCTGGCGTCGTCGCGAGGCGGAATTGGCCTCAAAGCTTGAGCAGACTCGACGGCAGCGCGACCGCGCCGAAGTGTTTCTGTCAAGCGAGCAGCAGCTGTTTGTCGCCTGGGACGGTCCTTCCGGCGAGCCGGATATCGAAGGGTCGCCATTGCTTGTCACCGACATGCCGGTGCCGCGCCGCGTGCTGGCTTTCGGTTCGTGGCTCACGCCCGAGGCGGCGCAGGATCTTGAGCATGGCGTGGACCGCTTGCGCCGGCAGGGCGAGGCGTTCCGCCTATCCTTGACGGGCGTCACGGGAAGGCATTTTGACGCTGAAGGCCGAGCGGTTGGCGGGCGTGCGGTGCTGCGCTTGCGTGAGGTCTCCGGGGACCGGCTTGAATTGATCAGCCTGCGCGAGCGTATCGAGGAGAGCAGGGCCGACGCACGGGGGCTGCGCGCATTGCTTGAAGCCTTGCCGGCGCCCGTGTGGCTGCGCGACGCCAGCGGTCGTCTCATTTTCGTCAACAGCGCCTATGCGCGCGCCGTGGAGGCCCGCGACCCGGCCGACGTCATTGAACGCCAAGTCGAATTGCTTGATCAGTCGGCGCGCGCCGCCGCCTGCGGGGCCCAGTCCAAGGCCTTGGCATGGCGGAGTCGCGAGACGGCGGTCGTCGCTGGCGCCAGGCATCAACTGGACGTGATCCAGGCGCCCTCGGCGGGAACAGCGGCGGCGATAGCCATTGACCGTCAAGAAATCGAGACGATGCGCGCCGATTACGAGCAGCAGATGCAGTCGCATACGCGCACACTGGACCAGTTGCCAAGCGCGGTAGCCATCTTTGATGGCGCGCAACGTCTCGTCTATCGGAACGCCGCCTATGAGAAGCTCTGGAAGCTGGATGCGTCCTTTCTCGATCAGAAACCTTCCGACAGTCAGATCCTCGACCATCTGCGTCTGGCGCAACGCCTGCCCGTCGAGGGCGATTTTCGCGCTTGGAAATCGCACCTCCTCGACGCCTATCGCTCTTCCGAGGAGCTTCCGCCTCACGTCTGGCACATGCCGGACGGACGCACGATCTGCGTAAAGGTCACGCCCAATCCGAAGGGCGGCGTGACATATCTATACGACGACTTGAGCGAGCGTTATGAGCTCGAGTCGCGTTTCAATGCTCTGTATCGCATGCAGAACGAAACGTTCGAAACGCTGCATGAGGGCGTCGCCGTGTTTGGCGCGGACGGTCGGCTCAAATTCAGCAACCCCGCCTTCGCGGCGCTTTGGCGTTTCGACAGCGCCGTGCTTTCTGAAAAGCCGCGCTTCGAAACAATTGCTGAATTATGCAAGACCCTGCATCCCAATGAAGACACATGGAGCGACCTGCGTGGATTCGTGACCGGGCTGAATGAAATGCGCACGGGCTTTACGCGGCGTCTCGAACGCAGCGACGGCCTTGTGCTTGATCTTACCGCTCAGCCGCTGCCCGAGGGCGCGGCCCTGCTTACTTTCGTGGATGTGACCGGCGACGTGAATGTCGAACGCGCATTGACGGAACGCCACAAGGCGCTGCTCGCCGCCGAGAAGCTTCGCAACGACTTCATTCATCATGTCAGCTATGAGCTGCGCTCGCCACTCAACAACATCAACGGCTTCGTGCACTTGCTGGGAGAAGAGACGACGGGCCCCCTGAACGCGCGCCAGTTCGAATATCTTGGCTATGTGCGCAAGTCCTCCGCCGCGTTGCTCGCCATTATCGACGACATTCTCGATCTCGCGACCATGGACGAGGACGCGATGGTGCTCGAATTGGAAGACGTCGACGCAAAGAGCGCCATGCAGGGCGCGATCGAAGGCGTCCAGGACCGTCTGGCCGAGAACAAGATCGAATTGCAGATCGTCGCGCCCGAGGATGTCGGAACTTTTCGCGGCGACGCCAAGCGAGTGCGGCAGATCCTGTTCAATCTCCTCTCAAACGCGATCGGATTCTCCCGGCCGGGCCAGACCGTCACGCTCGCAGCGCTGCGCCGGGAAGGCGAAGTGGTGTTCAAGGTGGTGGATCATGGGCGCGGAATCGCGCCCGAGGTTCTTGAGCGAGTATTCGATCGCTTCGTTTCGAATACCTCGGGTTCGCGCCATCGCGGGGTTGGGCTTGGCCTTTCCATCGTCCGCGCCTTCATGGACCTGCATCACGGCAAGATATTGATCAATTCCGCGCCAGGCGAAGGCACGACGGTCACCTGCATTTTCCCCGCGCAAGAGGCTCAGTCCGCGCCGGCTCATGCGCTGGCGGAGGAAACGCCGCCACCCGCGAAGCTTCGCGAGGAGCTCGACGCGGGCGAGATCATGTCCGCCGCCGCCGAGAGGTTGCAAGCGCAGCTCGAACACAAGAACGTCAAATTGCGTTTGCTTCCGACAAGCGGGTTCGACGTGTTTTTTGGAGACAAAAACGACATAGTGGATGCGCTGGCCGGCCTTTTGGCTGACGCGATAGATTCCACAGGGGCCGATCAGGCCATTACGCTCGCGGGATTCCAGCGAAAATCGGAAATCGTTTTCAAAATCACCGATCGGGGGGGCGGCGTTGACAAGAATCGCGAGCCTGCGAGAATGTTGATTGAAGCCAATGGCGGCGCGATGCTCGTCGATGCGGTTCCCGGCGAAGGAGCGACTGTCACATGCGCCTTTCCCTCCACCGCCCGTGTGCAGGCCGCGCGGGATGAAGGTAACACGCAATGAGCGCTGACGCAGCGACCAGGACCGCGCCCAGAACCTCCTGGCGGCTCGACGTTGCGAACGAAGAGGCGACTCTTGCGCTTGCCGCGGATCTTTCAAAGCTGCTCGTCTCAGGCGATGTCGTCGCCTTGTCCGGCGACCTGGGAACCGGAAAGACCACTTTCGCCCGCTCGTTGATCCGCGCAATCGCTGGCGATCCTGCTCTTGAAGCGCCGAGCCCGACCTTCACGCTGATGCAGATTTACGAAGGCGATTTTGGCAAGATCGTCCACGCGGATTTCTATCGCATCAACGCCGCGTCCGACGTCGCCGAACTCGGTTGGGAAGAGGCCTGCGAAGGCGCGCTCCTGCTCGTTGAATGGGCCGAGCGCGCGCGGGAATTGTTCTCGGGCGATTATCTCGAAATACGCTTCAGTTTCGCCGAACCGGAACGCCGTGACGCTCGAATCGTCAACATCGCCGGCTATGGCGCGTTCGCGCCTCGCCTTGCGACATTCAAGGCCATGCAGGAGTTCTTGCGCGGCGCGGGTTGGGCTGACGCGCGGCGGACGTTCCTTCAAGGCGACGCTTCGAGCCGAGCCTATGAGACGCTAGAGAAACCTGACGGCGGCCGGGCTATTCTGATGATATCGCCGGCTCGGCCGGACGGTCCGCCAATTCGTTATGGCAAATCCTACAGCGCCATCGCTCGCCTTGCGGAGAACGTCAGGGCGTTCGTCGCGGTGGCCGAGGGTTTGAGCGCGCAAGGCCTGTCCGCGCCCAAAGTGCTGGCGCATGATCTCGATGCGGGCCTGCTCATCGTCGAAGACCTTGGCCGAGAAGGCGTTGTCGATGAAAATGGCCCAATTGCCGAGCGTTATCTTGAGTCCGTCGGCGCGCTCGCCCATCTCCATGCGCGCAAGCTTCCCGATGTCCTCCCGATCTCGGGGGATGGCGCCTATCACATTCCCCCGTATGATCTCGACGCGCAGCTCATTGAAGTCGAACTTCTGATCGACTGGTACGTCAGTCACATAACCCGCGCGATCATCGCGTCGGGGGCGCGCGCCGTATTCGTGAATCTTTGGCGAAAGGCGCTGATTGACATCGCGCCGGCTACGCCGACCTGGACGTTGCGGGACTATCACTCGCCGAATCTTCTCTGGCTGCCGGACCGGGAGGGCGTTCGCCGCGTAGGCATTATCGACTTTCAGGATTGCGTGCTAGGACACCCCGCCTATGATGTGGTCTCGCTTACACAGGATGCGCGCGTCACCGTTCCAGATGAACTCGAAATGAAGCTCATTGCGCATTACGCGCGTGCGAGGCGCGAGAGCGAAGATGGTTTTGACATGGCCAGTTTCGCCAAGGCCTATGCGGTGCTTGGCGCGCAGCGCGCCACGAAGATCATGGGGATCTTCGCGCGACTGGATTTGCGCGACGGCAAGCCGCATTACCTTGCGCATCTGCCGCGTGTCGAACATTACTTGAAAAAGAGCCTTCGTCATCCCGCGCTCGCCGACATCAAGGCCTGGTATGAAGCCAACCTCCCAGTTCTCTTCGAAACTCCCGCTTAACAAGCCCGACTTTCCCGCCACGGCCATGATTTTCGCAGCCGGCCTCGGCTCCAGAATGCGGCCATTGACCGACAGCGTTCCAAAACCTCTGGCGCGCGTAGCCGGTAAGGCGCTGATCGACTACGCTCTTGATGATCTTGCGCAAGCGGGCGTCAAGACGGCGATCGTCAACGTGCATCATCTCGCGGATCAAATCGAAGCGCATCTCGCCGGGCGCGAGTCGCCGCACATCGTGATTTCGGACGAACGCGAACTGCTGCTGGATCAGGGCGGCGGCATAAAGAGAGTTTTGCCGCATTTCGGTGGAAAGCCCTTTTTCATCTGCAACACCGACGCTTTCTGGAGCGAGGCTGGCGCGGCCAATCTTCGCGCGCTGGCAGGCGCCTGGGATGCTGACAAAATGGACGCGGCGCTTCTGCTGGCGCCAACCGCTGGCAGCATCGGGGTCGACTGGGATGGAGACTTTGATCTCGGTCCGGAAGGCCGAATCTCTCAACCGGCGGGGCCCAGACGTTACGTCTATTCCGGCGTGGGCATCATCAAGCCCGACCTCTTTGAGTATGTCTCCGAGGATGTTTTCAAGCTCGCGCCATTCTTTTTCAATGCAGCCAAACAAGGTCGGTTGTTCGGCGTCGCCGCGCAAGGACTTTGGCTGCACGTCGGCACGGTAGCAGCCATCGCCGAGGCGGAAAAAGCTCTCCTGGCGGCCTAGGCGCTTGTCGTGGCGGAAGTGGCTCGACCGCAACGAGGAGTCATCGTGAGACGCAATGTCTTCAATATCGCGCCGGGTGTTCCTTACCTCGCGACATTTGTAGCCTCCCTGCTGAACGGCGAGATAATCGCCGGAGTCTCGCGCAACAGCTCTCCGCTCGAGCTTGCGCGCATCTCGATCTATGTGCCGACGCAACGCGCCGGACGGGCGCTCGCGGTGGAGTTCGCCCGTGCGATAGACAAGAGCGCCGCATTGTTGCCCCGCATTCTGCCGCTTGGCGGGCTCGACGAACAGGAAAGCGCGGCGCTGTTCTCGAATGACACGGATGCGTTGGCGGAGAGCCTTGCGCCGGCAATCGAGGAGATTGATCGTCGGCTCATCCTCGCGCAACTTGTCCTGAAATGGGCGAATGAACTGGGCCACGCCATTGTATCGATCGGCCTGGATGGTGAACCTGTTCTCGACAGGCGCGAGCCCATGCTGGTGTCGCCTTCGCCCGCGAACGCTTGCATGCTGGCCAAGGAACTCGGGGCATTGATCGACGAATTCATCATCGAGAATGTCGATCCATCATCAATCGGGCGCCTCGTCGACGAAGCCTTCGATCAATATTGGGCCATCACGACGAAGTTCCTGCGCATTGCCCTACAGCAATGGCCTCTGATTCTCCAACAGCGCGGCATGGTCGACGCGGCGCAGCGCCAGAAGGCGCTCCTGGAGGCGCAGATAGGAAGCATCAAAGGCGGAGACTCGCGCGATCCCGTGATCGTGCTTGGCTCCACAGGGTCGAATCCGACCACGGCGCATTTGCTTGACGCCATTTCTCGTCTGGACCGCGGCGCCATCGTGCTGCCTGGTCTGGACCGCGAACTCGACGAGGCCGCATGGCGCCATATCGGCGATGCGATCGATGAGTTTGGCGAGCCCGCCTTCACGCATCCGCAAACGATGCTGAAGCGCCTTTTAGGCATGATGAAAATGTCCCGGGAGGAGGTGCGTGAACTCGCCGCTCCGACGCAGCAACTTGCCGCGCGGCGCGCACTGGTGGCGCAGGCGCTGCGTCCCGCTGACAGCACCGAATATTGGCGCGCCTTTCGCAACAGCGACGGTTCTGGCTTCGTCCGCGCGCTGGAGGGCGTGACCTTTGTGGAGGCGCCCGACGAGCGACTGGAGGCGCTGACGCTCGCGCTATATATGCGGCGAGCGCTTGAGACGCCGGGGCGCACTGCGGCGCTGATCACGCCGGACAGGGCCATGGCGCGGAGGGTCTCGGCGGAACTCGCGCGCTTTGATCTGGAGATTGACGACTCCGGGGGCGAACCGCTTGGCGCCACGCCCGTCGGAGCACTGGCGCGGCTGCTGTGCGCAATCGCGTCTCATGGCGCAAAGGCTGCTGATGTCGCCGCTTTGCTGGCTCATCCCCTGGCGGTCTTTTCGCTGACCCGCGCGGAGATCGAGCGCATTGCGTCGCTGGTTGAAATCGCCTTGTTGCGGGCCGTTGTTGGCGAATGTGACGGCTGGTCGGCGCGGTTGGATGAGGCGCGCAAGGCGGCGCGGGATGTTCACGCCTTTCCGGCGGCGAGACGAATGACGGATGACGACTGGCGGGACGTCGAGGATTTGCTCTCACGCGTCGACGCTGCTCTGGCGCCGCTAAGCTCGCTGGCGCGAGAGGCGCCGCTTGGCGCACGTGTCGTGGCTCTACGCGCAAGCATCGAGGCCGCCACGGCTGCGTCCGAAGAGGACGCTTCGCCAAGCGCGGGCATGGAAGAGTTTCTTGCCCTGCTTGACCGGCTGGAAGACGCGCAGGCGCCGCTCGACTTTGACGCGGCCAGCTTTTCCGGATTCCTTGATGGGCTGCTGTTCGAGACTATGGTGCGGGGACCGCGCCGCGCCCATCCGCGCCTGAAAATTCTTGGGCCGCTGGAAGCGCGCCTGATCGACGTGGATCTCGTTCTGGTAGCGGGATTGGATGAGTCCATATGGCCGCCGCAGGCCGAAGCTGGCGCCTTTCTCAATCGCTCCATGCGCAAGCAGCTTGGCTTGTCGCCGCCGGAGCGCCGCATCGGCCAGAGCGCGCATGACTTCTCCATGGCGCTGGGGGCGAGCGACGTCGTGCTGAGCCGCGCCGTAAAGCGCGGCGGTTCGCCGACCGTCGCGTCACGATTTGTCACGCGGCTTTCCGCGCTCGCGGGGGATGCGTTCGAAGATTGCAGGAAGCGCGGCGACGAGATGCTGGCTATAGCCGGAGCTCTGGATCATCCTTCCGCCATCGAAAGCTGGAATCGTCCGGAGCCGTGTCCGCCGGTCGAGTTGAGGCCCGCGCAACTGAGCGTGACGCGCATCGAGACTTTGCGCCGGGATCCTTACTCGATCTACGCCGAACGCATATTGAAGCTGGCGCCGTTGGCGCCGCTTGGCGCGGAACTTGGCGCGCGTGAAATGGGAACCGCAATCCATGATGCGCTGGCGGCATTCGCGCTTGCGCATCCAAATGAGCCCTTGAGCGAGGGCGCCCGGGAGGAGCTGCTCGCTCTGGCGCGGGAAAATCTCTCCGCCTTTCTCGATGACCCCGATTTCGTCGCTTTCAAATGGCCGCGTGTCGAAGCCGGCCTTGACCACGCATTGGCGTTCGAGCGCGCCCGCCGAGACCTTTGCGTGGAAATTCATATCGAGGAAGGCGGCGACTGGAGTTTGAAGCTCGCCGACGGCTCGACATTCCGTCTCACCGGCCGCGCCGACCGAATTGAAGTCGCTCGTGAAGGAATAGCGACCGTCTTCGATTACAAGACCGGCGCGCCGCCGAGCAACAGTCAGGTGCTTGCGGGATTCGCGCCCCAACTTACATTGGAGGCCGCAATGATTGAAGCCGGAGCCTTCAAGAGAGTCGGCGCGCGCAAGGTGGAAGGCGCCGCCTATGTGCAAATTGGCGGCGCGGGCGATGGCGAGCCGCGGTGGATCAAGTCAAAGGAATTGAGTTTCGCCGAACTCGTCGCCGAGCATAAAGCGCAGCTGCTTCAATTGCTGAACCAGTTCCGCGATCCGAGGCGCTCATATCCTTCCCGTCCCTATGTCGCCTTTGCATCGCGCTATGGCGATTACGACCATCTCGCGCGCGTGAAGGAATGGTCGCGCAATGGCGGTGCGGAAAGCGGCGGAGAAGGCGCATGAGTGCGAAGCGCCCAATTCCGCTTGCGACAAAAGAGCACCAATGGGCCGCGTCCGATCCGAAATTGTCGGCATGGGTTTCCGCCCATGCGGGATCCGGCAAGACGCATGTCTTGTCGCAACGAGTCGTCCGCCTTCTTTTGGCGCGAGTGCCGCCTTCCCGCATACTCTGCCTCACTTATACCAAGGCCGCCGCCGCCAACATGGCGTCGCGCATCTTCAAGATCCTCGCTGCGTGGGCGTTGCTTGACGACCGCGCCCTTGACGAGGCCGTCAAGGAGGCGAGCGGCCAGCGGCTTGATCCCGCGAAGCGCGACTTCGCGCGACGGCTGTTCGCGCGCGCGGTCGAGACGCCGGGCGGCCTCAAAATCCAGACGATTTACGCCTTTTGCGAAAGGATTCTTCATCTTTTCCCCTTCGAGGCCAATGTGCCGGCCGGATTCAAGGTGATCGACGATATCGAGCGCGGCGAATTGCTCGCGCGCGCGCGGGAGACCGCGCTGCGTCAGGCGATACATCCGGATGGCGCATTGTTTGAAGCGACGGCGGCGGTTGCGCGGGAGGCGAGCGAGACAGCCTTCGATGGCCTGATCCAGGAATTGCTGCGCCACCGAGACGCCTTGCAAGATTTTCGCGACAGCGCCGATTACGAGCGCGACTTGCGACGGCGTCTTGGACTGAACGAAGGCGAGACGCCTGCGGGAATTGAATCCCTGATGATCGACGGGGGCATTGCGTCGAAGGACTGGCCTGCGTTGGCCGAACGGCTGCGTCAGGGCAGCACGAAGGACAAGGGTCTCGCCGATCAACTTGCACACGCGGCGGGGCTGGCTCCAGACCCTGCCTGCATCGAGGAATATTTGCTGGTTTTCTTCACGCAGAAGGGCGCTCCGCGCGGCGGAGACGGGAGCATGCTCACGCAAGGCCTCTGCAAGAAGGATCCCGACCTCCTTTCCTTGCTGGAAGGCGAGCGAGACCGCCTGGCTGTGCTCATCGAGCGACGCAAGACGGCGGCGGCCTTTGCGCGATCGATTGCGCTCGCGCGGGTCGGCGAGGCGATCATCGCGGAATATGAGCGCCTCAAGAGTCGCCGGGGTCTGTTCGACTTCGACGATCTGATTGAGCGCACGCGCGCATTGCTGCGCCGTTCCAGCCCCTCCTGGGTGCTCTACAAGCTCGATCAGCAAATCGACCATGTGCTGCTCGACGAAGCGCAGGACACCAGCGCGCCGCAATGGGAGATTCTGCAAGCCATCGCGAATGAATTCGCGCAGGAGAAAGGGGTGCGGCCGCGCACATTCTTCGCCGTTGGCGACGAGAAGCAGTCGATTTTTTCCTTTCAGGGCGCGGCGCCGGACAAATTCGACGCGATGCGCCGCGAGTTCGAGAGCCGTTTCACGTCGGCGCAGCTGGATTTCCGGCAAATTCCGCTCAAAATGTCGTTTCGCTCCGCGCGGACAATTCTTGCCAACGTCGACGCGATCTTCAAGGCTGGCGACAACAGACGCGGGCTCAACCCGGACCCGCAGGAGCCGGCGCCCGACCATGAAGCGCTGAAGACCGACGCGCCTGGCCTTGTCGAGATCTGGGACGCCATCGGATCGGTCAAGACCGAGGCGCCGTCGGACTGGCGCTTGCCGCTCGACTATGTCGCGGATATCGATCCCGCCGTGCGACTCGCACGCAAGGTGGCGCGCAAGATAAAATCGCTGCTTGCCGAAGGCGGCGGTGACTGGGTTGAAGGCGCGATGGGGCCGCGACCTGTCGAGGCGGGCGATATTCTCATTCTCGTGCGCAAGCGCGACGCGTTTTTCGAAGCGATGATCCGCGCGCTCAAGGAAGCGCGCATCGCGGTCGCGGGCGCGGATCGCCTCGACCTGATGGAGCATATCGCGGTCATGGACCTTTGTGCGCTGGGCCGCGCCGCGCTGTTGCGCGAAGACGATCTGACGGTTGCGACGCTGCTGAAGTCGCCGCTTGTGGGACTTGGCGACGACGATCTCATCGCGCTTTCGCCGGGGCGCAAGGGCGCGTTGATCGACGCGCTCGAAGCCTCCGCCAACCCCGCGCATCAGGCGGTTGCGCGCCAATATGAACAATGGCGCCGCGACGCCTTGCGCCTGCCGCCTTTTGATTTCTTCACCCGAGTGCTGGGGGCAGGGCGCGGGCGCGAACGGCTTGTCGCGAGGCTTGGGTTGGAGGCCAATGACGCCATCGACGAATTCCTGCGGCTTGCGCTCGAATTCGAGCGTGACGCGCCGGGAGGGCTCACGAGCTTCCTCGCCAGCGTTGAAACTCTCGACGTTTCGATCAAGCGGGACATGGAGGCGGCAGGCGACGCCGTGCGGGTGATGACTGTGCACGCGGCCAAGGGACTTGAGGCCAAAATCGTCTTTTTACCCGACACCTGCGGTGCGCCGACGGGACGGCATGACGCAAAAATATTTGCGCTGGGCGAGAGCGATGACGGCGACGAGGCCAGCCTCGTCTGGTCTCCGAAAATGGATATGGACAGCGCCGCGGTCGCGCGTGCGCGAAACAAGTTGCGCGAGGCGGCTCAAGGGGAATATCAGCGTCTGCTTTATGTCGCGCTGACGCGAGCCGAGGAGCGGCTCTATGTGGCGGGTTATTTTGGCGAAAAAGCCCCCCCCGAGGGTTGCTGGTACAACGCCATTCGCAACGCGCTGGAGCCGCAATTCGATTCGCTGCAGGATCCTGACGATCACGAAATGACGATTCTGCGCAGCAAGAATGCGCCCGCGCCAAAGGCGTTGACGCGCAGTGCGGCTCAGGCGGGACGCGTCGAGATTCCCGTCTTCGCGCGTGCGCTCGCGCCTGTGGAAACGTCCCCGGCGCCGCCGCTGCGGCCGTCAAGCGCGATTGCGGGAGCGGACGCCGCGCCGCCTTTCCCGGCGGCGGCGGCGACAAAGCGCGACGGAGATCGTCTGCTGATCGGTCGTCTCACGCACGCCCTGTTGCAGCACTTGCCGCAATGCGCGAGAGAGCGGCGGATGCAGGCGGCGCAACATTTCCTCGAATTGCGCGCGCCGCGTTTGACGAGCGAGCTTCGCGAGCAAATTGCGCGATCGGCGATCGGCGTCATTGAAGACGCAGCGCTGGCGCCGTTGTTCGGGACGGGATCGACGGCGGAAGTCGATATCGTGGCGCGCATTGAAACGCCGCGCGGCGCGCTTAATATAGCGGGGCGCATGGATCGGATAGCGGAAATTGAGAGGGAAGTATTCGTCGCCGACTTCAAGACAGGACGGCCCAGCGCGACGCCGAGCCAGGCGCAGTTGCGCCAGCTGGCGCTCTATCGCGTCTCCGTTGCGCAGCTCTTTCCCGGCAAGACCGTTCGCTGTGTCCTGATTTTCACGCAGGACGCTTCGGTCGTCGAGCCGAGCGCTCAGGCGCTGGAAGCGGCGCTGGAGGAGATTGTCGCGGGTGAGGCGGCGAGCCGGATTTAGCGGCGCGGTCGCGCCTAGAAATTACATTCCTTCGGAAGCTTTTCATCCGACCAGTCTTGCAGCCTGATCGCGGAGAATTTTGTCTCGACGGGCTTGCCGTTGCGCGTTCCCTTGCCGCTCAGGAAATTGATGTCGCAATTGCCGCCCGCATTGGGGTCTAGTGTGTCCCGCGATTCATAGGTCAGGCCCGCGACCAGATATTCATGGCTCCGATAAACGATAGTGAGCGTCTGGCTCCAGCGGTTGCGGCCAATCGCTTCGTTTTGTGAGCGGATCACCAGCGAGCCCTTGCCATTTGTGTCCAGCGAGGGCCGCGAGCCCCACATCGCGCCGTTCCAGGCGGCGGACTTTTTCATCAGGTCCGGCTTCATCGGAGCGTCGGATTTCGCGTCCTCGACGCCGCGGAAGATATAAAGATCCGCTCCGGCGTCGAAATTGTCCACGAGCAGGGCGCGGTCGGTCGAGCCATCGTCGCCGAACATCAGTGTGACGGAGGAGATCACCCGCTCATAGCTTGCCGTTTCGCTATGCGCTGAAGATGCCCCGACGGCGCAGAGCGCGAGAGCAGCGACGACACCAGAGTGACGAAACATGGGCGAGACTCCTTGCTACGGAATCCCGGCAATCTAAACGAATATAAGCCGTTTCCAAATTGCCTCCCCTCCCTGACGGGAGAGGAGGCGGGTCTTGTCACTCGGAAGCTGGGGCGCCTTCCGCTTTCGCCTTGGCTTCCTGGTCTTCGCCGGTGGTCTGATCGACAACGCGCATCGACAGGCGCACCTTGCCGCGATCGTCGAAGCCGAGCAGCTTCACTTTGACCTTGTCGCCTTCCTTGACCACGTCGGTGGTCTTGGCCACGCGCTGGCTGGAAAGCTGCGAAATGTGAACGAGGCCGTCCTTCGCGCCGAAGAAATTCACGAAGGCGCCGAAATCGGCGGTCTTCACCACCGTGCCATCGTAAATCATGCCGACTTCCGGGTCGGACGCGATCGACTTGATCCAGGCGATCGCCGCCTTGATCGAATTGGCGTCGGAGGAGGCGACCTTGACGGTGCCGTCGTCCTCGATATTGACCTTGGCGCCCGTCTTCTCGACGATCTCGCGGATCACCTTGCCGCCCGTGCCGATCACTTCGCGGATCTTGTCGGTCGGGATTTTCAGCGTCTCGATGCGCGGGGCGAATTCGCCCAGCTCCGCGCGCGAGGTGGTGATCGCCTTCGCCATCTCGCCCAGGATGTGCAGACGGCCGTCGCGGGCCTGCGCCAGCGCGACGCGCATGATCTCCTCGGTGATTCCTGCGATCTTGATGTCCATCTGCAGGGAGGTGACGCCTTCCTGCGTGCCGGCCACCTTGAAATCCATGTCGCCGAGATGATCCTCGTCGCCGAGAATGTCGGACAGGACGGCGAAGCGCTCGCCTTCAAGAATGAGGCCCATGGCGATGCCGGCCGTGGGGCGCTTCAGCGGCACGCCGGCGTCCATGAGAGCCAGCGAGGAGCCGCAGACCGTCGCCATCGACGACGAACCGTTGGACTCGGTGATCTCCGAAACGACGCGCAGCGTGTAAGGGAATTCCGCTGGCGCCGGGAGGACCGGGCGAATGGCGCGCCACGCAAGCTTGCCGTGGCCGATTTCGCGGCGGCCGGGCGAGCCCATGCGGCCGGTCTCGCCAACCGAATAAGGAGGGAAATTGTAGTGGAGCAGGAAGCGCTCCTTGTAGGTGCCTTCCAGCGAATCGACGAACTGCTCGTCCTCCCCGGTGCCGAGCGTCGCAACGACGAGCGCCTGAGTCTCGCCGCGCGTGAACAGCGCCGAACCGTGGGCGCGCGGCAGCACGCCCACTTCCGAGACGATCGGACGGACGGTCTTCACGTCGCGGCCGTCGATGCGGATGCCGTCGTCGAGAATGTTCCAGCGAACGACCTTGGCCTGGAGATCGTGGAATGCCTCGCCGACCTGCTCCTTGGTGAATTTGGGCTCGCCGCCTTCGGGGAACAGAGCGGCGGTCACTTTCGCTTTCACTGCGTCGACGGCGGCGTAGCGCTGCTGCTTGACGGTGATTTTATAAGCCTCGCGCAGCTCATTCTCGCCCACTTCGGCGACGGCGGCGGCGACGGCGGCGGTGTCGGGCGGAGCATAGTCGCGCGGGTCTTTCGCGGCGCGTTCAGCAAGGCGGATGATCGCCTCGATCACCGGCTGGAAGCCGCGATGGCCGGTCATGACGGCTTCGAGCATCGTCTCTTCGGAGAGTTCCTTGGCTTCCGATTCGACCATCAGCACTGCGTCGGCGGTTCCGGCGACAACGAGTTCGAGCGAAGAGTTCTTCATCTCCTCGATCGTTGGATTGCACTTCAAGGCTCCGTTGATGTAGCCGACGCGCGCGGCGCCGATCGGTCCCATGAAGGGAACGCCGGACAGGGTCAGCGCGGCCGAGGCGGCGACCATCGCCAGAATGTCCGGATCGTTCTCCAGGTCATGCGACAGGACGGTGATGATCACCTGCGTTTCGTTGCGATAGCCCTCGACGAACAGCGGGCGGATCGGACGGTCGATCAGGCGCGACACCAGCGTTTCGCGCTCTGAGGGGCGCCCCTCGCGCTTGAAATAGCCGCCGGGAATGCGACCGGCCGCGAAGGCCTTTTCCTGATAGTTGACGGTCAGCGGAAAGAAGTCCTGCCCGGGTTTGGCGGATTTGGCGGAAACTATGGTGGCGAGAACAGTGGTCTCGCCCCAGCTGGCGAATACCGCGCCATCGGCCTGACGGGCGATCTTGCCCGTCTCGAGCACGAGCTTGCGCCCGGCCCAGTCGAGTTCTTCGCGATGAATTTGAAACATATTCGGTCTTTCTTTCATGAGGCGAGCCAGTGGTCGTCATGAGCAAGACGGCGAGACGCTGCGTCGGGTCACATAATCTGCGCAGCGTCTGGCGATCCTGCCCCGACGGGTTGTTGGCTCTTTTGGCCGCGCGGCCCCATGCCGCCGGCCATGATTGGAAGCGTTTTTAAGGCGGCGCTTCCCCGCCAAACGCGAATCGCGAGCCTTTGGATAAAGGACTCGCGATTGCAGGACGAACCATTATGATTCGCGAACCATGATTGCCGGCGGCATCAGCGGCGGATGCCGAGACGCTCGATCAGGCTCCGGTAGCGGGGCTCATCGCGTCCCTTGACATAATCCAGCAGCTGACGGCGCTGCGACACGAGCTTGAGCAGGCCGCGACGCGAGTGATTGTCCTTCGCATGCGACTTGAAATGCTCGGTGAGATTGGTGATGCGTTCCGTCAGAATCGCGACCTGCACCTCGGGAGAACCCGTGTCTTCAGGCTTGGTTGCATATTCCTTGATAAGCGCCTGCTTGCGCTCCGCAGTGATCGACATCGGAAGTTCCTTTTCGTTTTAAGGGTTTACCGCGTTCGACGGCCACAGGCCGGGATGTCGTCCAGCGAGGTCGCGAGGGGCGGCGGCGCGCGGCTGATTTCCGGCGCTGGGGGCTTATAACACAAATGCCGGGACTGAACAGGGGCGCCTATAGCCTCAGGACGCCAGGTCCGCCTTTGGACCGTGCGCCACGAAGACCCGTGCGGGGATCGCGGGGCGATCAAGGCTGCGGCCGCGAACGGCGTCACGAAGGCGGTCCACGGCTGGATCGACCAAAGCGCGCGACAGGAACGTCAAGGCGACAGCTAGCGAGAGCCCCGCCGCCAGGCCTGCGTAGGAGTAGCCGACGGTCGTGGACAGCACGAAAATCATGGCGTTGATATGCGTCATGTAGAGCGGAAAGGTCAGATTGCCGAAAAAGCGATCAAGACGCTCGACCTTGGGAAAACGCGAAAAGGCGAGCAGGGTCATCAGCGCCATCAGGGCGGCAAGAGCGAGGCCTTCGGCGGTGACGGCGCGGTCGAAGCCAAGAGCCGCGGACCTTACCGGGAGGGATTGAAACTGCCAGACAACGCCAATCAGGCTCGCCCCCATAACTATGACGGCCTTTCGGGAGGACTTGGCGGAAACGAGATAGAGCGCGCAGCCATAGACAAAATATGGAGCGTATTGGAACATTGGGGGCGCTTTGCCGAAGGTCGCCAGAATCGCCACTGGCGCGACAAGCGCGGCGATGCCCAGCCCCGTCGAAAAGACGCTGCGCGCGGTCCCCAGGCGGCTTCCCATCAGTGACAGGCACATGGCGAGCGCGAAGAGGCCATAGAACGTCATTTCAACGCGGATCGCCCAGGCCGGGACAAGAAAATTGAAGCTGATGAAACGGTCGGCGCCTGGCAGGAAACCGAGGAGGTTCAGGCTTATGTTCTTCAACGTGAGGGCGATCTCCGGAGCGAAAGTCTCGTGCCTTGTGATGCGGAGCGTTCCCATGACGTCGAAGACGCCACACAGGACCATCGAAACGATAACCGCCAGCAGAAAATGCGGCGCAATGCGCAACACGCGGTTTGCTAAGAAGGCTAGTGGTCTGCCCTCATATACCTGGTCGGCTGCTTCGCTGATGACAAAACCGGAGAGAGCGAAGAAAACCATCACGGCGATGCTGCCGAACGCATAGGGCAGCGAGGCTCCTGCAAGCGGCTCGGGAGCAAGATCAGCAAGATAATGCTGGCACACGACCAGCGCCGCGAGCAGAAGGCGGAACGCGCCGAAAGGTCGGTAGACGTTGTAATGTTTCATGACAATTTTCTCGTGTTCAAATTTCAACCTACATTGTTTCAAATATCGCAGATCGTAAAACCGGTAATAACCTTTACGCGGCGGTCAATGCACACGCGTGAAAGAGGTAACCAGGAGGCCCGTGCGCATTCAGGCGCCCTTGTCCGGCTTCATCACATCTCCGTCGCCATATAACAACCGGGCGACGAAGCTTGCCGCCCGGTCGGGGCTCGATGGGCGGGACAATGCGGACAGCGCGCCGCCGGACAGGCCCAGCACCGCGCCGGCCAGCGAAGCCGCCGCAAGGGCTTCGACGTCGTGGGAGCCGCCTGCGGCGACAATCGTCACCACCATGCCGACGAGCCCAGCAAAAAGGGCGATCAGCGCGTCGCGGTCGTCGGCGCGAGACCAGAGGGCGAGCGCCGCCACGGGCGCGACCGCCGCTGTCGAAAGGCCGAGCGCGAGCGCCAGAAGCGCGCGCGGATCAAAGAGATCGAGCGCGCTCGCCGCCGATCCCGCCACAGCGACAGTTACCAGCGCCACCCGCGTCGTGGCCAACCGGCGGCTCGTCAGGTCGGTTTCTCCGCGCATGTGATAAACGGCCTCGTGTCCCAACGCCGTGCCGAAGGCCTGGAGCCCGGCCGCGCCGAGCGCCAGCGCCAGCGCGATCTGCGCCGAGGCGAGCAGTCCCGATGCGGCGGCTCCAAGATTTTCAAGGGCGGGCAGGGAGGTGAGCAAAAAGTCGCGGCTTACTCCAAAGTCCTGTGGACGCAGCGAAACGCCGGCGCCCACGCCCTTGGCGGCGCAGGCCTGCAGCGCGCTTGATGGATCTGGCGTCCTGGCTCCGCAAATGGTCACGAGTCCATGAGCGCTTGCTGTGTAAAGCGCGCCAGGCAATCGCCCGGGCGGCTCGCCGACACCCTGGCGCGTCAAGGATAGCGTGGCGCCAGCGAGGGTTGCGGCGATGAGCCAGGCGAAGACGAAGGTCCAGCCGAAGGCGGCGTAGCCCGCCATGCGCGCACTTGACGGTTTCCGCGTCGTGATCGCGGGGCCAAGCAAGGGCGCCAGAGTCGCCGCTCCAAGCATGATCGCGACGGCGGCGGCGACATCGACGCCATAGCCGGAGGAAGGCGCTATGGCGGCCCAGCCTTCGAGCTGCGCGGCCGCCTCCCGCCATGTCGAACCGCCTGCATCGCTGAAAGGGCGCACTCCGCGCCACGCGAGCGACAGGGCCGGCCAACCGAAGCCGGCCAGGGCGACCGCGCCAGCCGCGCAGGCCGTCCAGATCGTGCCCAGCAGGCCTCCCGGCCCGGCGATCGCAAGAATGCCGACGCCTATGACGACAGCTGCGAAACCACGCCCGCTACCTAGTATGCCGGTGAGCGCGTCGACCGCCGATTGCTGCGCCGCGAGGGCGACAAGCGCCGAGGAGGCGCAAGCGAGCCCGATTATCGCAAGGCGTGGGCCGAGACCGGGAAAACGCGCCCCAAGCAAGCCGGAAAGCGAAAATGCTCCGCTCTTTCGCAGGATTGGCCCCAAAAAATATCCTGTCAGCGCGACGCCTGCGAAAAGACCGCCGCAAACGCCTATGAGCCATGGACGGGTCAAGAGATAGGCTGCGAAGGGAGCGATGACGCCCGCGACCAGCGTCGCTTTGGCGAAGCCGGCGTATTCGGCGGGAACGGCTCGGCCGGCGGTATAATAATATGAAGCCCGCATGGAATGGAGCATCGCCCCCAGTGCGCCGAGGGCTAATATGGTGAAATAGGGGGCGGCTGTTTCCACAAGGGCGATGGGCGCGCCGACACGGTCGAGCAGAGCAACGAAAGCATAGGCGAGGAGGAAAGCCGCCGCGGCGAAGGCGACGCGCCCGTCCAGCTTTTCCCGTTCGACGCTGTCATCGTCAGCGGCCTTCGTCATGCTTCGTCCTCGTCGCCGTGCTTATGTTAATGAACTCTATCCAGGCGGTCCGCGCAATCCAATACGCCGCCGCCCTCGCCTCAAGGAGCGAAGCATTGTCCGCCCCCTTCAGCATCGTCGTCACGACGGTCGCGAGCGACGCCAAGGCGCGCGAAATCGCCAAGGCGGCCCTCGTCGCCCGTCTCGCCGCCTGTGTCCAGCTTTATCGCGCCCAGAGTCTTTACGTTTGGAAGGGCGAATTGCGCGAAGACGCGGAAATCGCGCTGCATCTGAAAATCCGCAGCGAGGATTTCGAGCCGCTGAGCGCGTTGGTTATTCGTCTGCATGACTATGAGACGCCGGAAATCCTGAAGATTCGACATAGCCGAAGGCGACGCCGCCTATCTGGATTGGGTCAAGGCCGCCGTACAAAAGTGAATTCGCGTCCGCGCGCTCGAAATCCGGCTTGCTCTCGCCGCCTTCGCGTCATAACCCAGACGGCATGAGCATTGTCGACCGACTGAACGCGACCCGGGAATCCATCCGCCGCGCCGCGACCGATTGCGGACGTGACCCCGCCGGGGTCGCCCTTGTCTGCGTCACCAAAACCTTTCCGGGCGAAGACGTGGTTCCCCTGCTTGATGCGGGACAGCGGATATTCGGCGAGAATCGCGTGCAGGAGGCGCGCGGAAAGTGGCCGCTGCTGCGCGAGAACTATTCCGATGTCGAACTTCATCTTATCGGCCCGTTGCAATCCAACAAAGTCAAAGAGGCGGTTGAGACTTTCGACGTCATTGAAAGCGTCGACCGCGAGAAAATCGCCGAGGCGCTCGCGGCGGAAATAACGCGGCAGGGCAAGAGTCCGCGCCTTCTCGTTCAGGTGAACACCGGCGCCGAACCGCAGAAGGCGGGAATCCTGCCGCAGGACGCCGATTTCTTCATCAAGCTCTGCCGAGAGAATCATGGCTTGAACATCGAAGGGTTGATGTGCGTGCCGCCGGTCGGAGAGCAGGCGTCGCCGCATTTCGCGCTGCTTGCGGACATCGCCGCGCGCAACGGGCTCGCAACGCTGTCCATGGGTATGAGTTCCGATTTCGAACTGGCGATCCAGCTTGGCGCAACCCATGTGCGGGTTGGCTCGGCGATCATGGGTCATCGGGATTATTCGAACCCCGCCGCCGGATAAAGCGCCGATTGCGCCGGGTTCCTCGCTGCGTCGCTTGAAGGGGTGCGACTAGGTGGAACTCTGAGTTTGGCGTATCCTTTATTTAACGCAATAAAAATAAACGCATTTCAAACAAAACGGCTCCCAATCTGAGAGTATTTAAATCATAAACCGGGTCTTCGTCTCGGTTCACGCGAGTTTCCGCCCTCTGCAAGTGTTGAATTAACAATATGTATACAATGGCAACCAGGCCGAGACGAGGTTCGTCAAGGAAGCATTTTGATAAGAATTACGTGCGATTTGTAAACGGTCGCGAAGCGATCCCGAATTATTTCAAATTTTAGGGTCGACCGAGTTTTGGATGCTTCAAATTCACTACGGCTTCGACGCGAGATTGCGTCGCGAAGGCCTCGCCAAAGACACGCGCTTGAACGAGGCGTCAACAATTGAAGGAGACTACCGTGTTGCGCTCCAATCAAATGGTTGCACAATTGCTGCGCTGCCTGCGCCGCACGCGCCAGGAGTTCCTGGGCGCCCGCGATGGCGCCGTCGCCATGATCTTCGCCCTCGCCGCGATCCCGCTCTTCCTGCTGATGGGCGTCGCGATTGATTACAGCCGCGCCACAATGGCGAAATCGCATCTGCAAAGCGCCGTGGACGCCGCCGCTCTGCAAGTCGGGATGCAGCCCAATCTGACTTCCGCGCAGCGCCAGTTGCTTGCGACCAACACCGTCACCGCCAATCTTGGCTCATCCGCTTCCGGGCTCAATGTGCAGGTCACGGAGACGGACCTCGGCAACGGCGCCTGGCAGGTGAGCGCCGGGGGCTCGGTGCAGTCGGCGATCATGAAGCTCGCCCAAATCCCGTCGGTGCAGATCTCCGCCACGGCACAGTCAAGTTCGCAGCTCACGAACTCCTCCGGAAATGCGATCAAATACATCAATGTGCATCTTCTCGTCGATACGTCGCAGTCCATGGGTGTCGGCGCCGACGAGACTGACCGCACGGGCATGTCTTCGAGTTCGCTGCAATGCTCCTTCGCCTGCCACTCTGGCGTCGCATCCTACACGACGTCGACCGACGCCTGCCGCGGACCTTCGCAAAGCGTGTCGATCGTCGATGGCGTGACCTATGCGCATCAACAAAACTTCAATCTGCGCATCGACGTGATCAAGACCGCGCTCACCAATCTGATCACCCAGGCGCAGACAGTCACGGCCGCCAATGGCCAGACCATCCAGATCGCGCTTTACACCTTCAACAACAGTTTCCAGACCGTTCAGTCGCTGACGAACAGCTACTCTTCTCTCACCACCGCCATCAGCACGCTCGATATTGCTGGCGCCAGCGCTGGCGGCGGTGGCGGAACCTCATTGCAAACCGCGTTGCAACAGGTCCAGACGCAGATCGGGAACAATGGGGACGGAACATCATCGAGCGCGCCGCTGAACTATGTCGTGCTCATCTCCGACGGGCTTTACGACAACGCCAACCCTCTTGCGAACACCTATACGCCCGCTCCCCAGCCAGTCTGCCAGCAGCAATGCCAATGCGTGGACAATTGGGGCAATCAGTGCGGCGGCTGGCAGCAGGGTTGGGATCATGATCACAATCAATGCGGTGGAGACTACTGGCAGGGTTGCCATCAGCAGTGCCAGCAAACCTGCACCACCAATTACAGCGGCTCGACCATTGTCGGCAGTTCCAGCCCTGGCGCCTCCAACAGCCTCTATAATGGCAATGTGGGCAATGTCGCCAACGCCAGCAATGTCTATAATTACGCCCTCGACGCCAACTACAATTTGCTGACCGGCGATCAGAACAATTCCGATCACTGGTCCGTCGGCGCGGCGCAGACGGGAACGCTCTGCTACCCCAATGCGACGAAGGGCTCCAGCCCGCTGGGAACGGCGCCCTATGTCACGCCGACGGGCACGCCGAACCCTCCGCCCTGCATTCCCGATCCGGTCAATGGCGGCAATTTCGAGCTCGCGCCGATCACTCCAAGCTGGTGTCAGGCGGTGACGCAGGCGACGGGAGCGAAGGTCGTGACGCTCTACACCACCTATATCATGGACAATCCGACCCCGACCGCGCCGACGAACTCGCAGTATTACGACTGGCGCGTCTATTACATGCAGAACTATCCGGGGTTTATGACGTCGCTTCAGACGAACATGGCGGCCTGCGCAACGTCGTCCAACCTGGCTTTTCAGGCGACAACGTCGAAGGACATCACAACCGCCGTGTCCTCGATCTTCAACTCTCTCACCACCGCGCCGCTGCATCTCGTCAAATAGGCGCTCGGTTCTCGGCTGGCGTCGTCTCGAGGCGCCGCCAGCCCCAGACCCTTTTTGAAACGCGTAGCATTGGAGTTCGAGATGTCGATACGTTTCAGCGCACTGCTGCTAACTTTGCCGCTCATGGCTTCTGGCGCTCACGCCGCGCCCGCCCCGACCCATGATTCTGGCGATCGCGTTCCCGGGATGACGGCGGCAGCGGCGGATCATGTGGCCATGCCCGTCGGCTGCGGTGGCTGCGCCAATCACGATTGCGCCAATTGCCCACTTCACATGGCCGTGGTCAATGGGAAGGAAGGGCAGGCTGCGGCTGTGGGCGAGAAATCCTGCGCGGACGACTAAGCGGCCTCTTCAAGCGGCGTATCGGAGCCCGCCCTACACGCTCTTGCCGGGAAAGTGGCACAAATCCGCGATCAGGCAGTTCTCGCACAGGGGTTTGCGCGCCTTGCAGACATAGAACGTAACGTCCATGCAGAATAAGCCAGTGGTGCGCATGCAGCTTGTAGCGTTCCGGCACTATCTTTCTCCAGTCCCGCCTCGACGGCTTCGACGGTTTTTCCTTCGGCGAGCGGCAGTCGGTTTGACACGCGGAAGATATGCGTGTCGACCGCGATCACGGGTTCGCCAAAGGCGATATTCATAACGACATTGGCCGTTTTGCGCCCGACCCCCGGCAGAGCCTCCAGCGCCGAACGATCACGCGGAGGTTCGCCGCCGTGACGTTCGATCAACAGTCTTGAGAGAGCGATGACGTTTTTCGCCTTCGTGCGAAAGAGGCCGATCGTCTTGATATGTTCGCGCAGCCGGTCTTCGCCCAGCTCCAGCATTTTCGCGGGCGTGTCGGCAATGCGAAATAGCGCTGCGGTCGCCCTGTTCACACCGACGTCGGTCGCCTGCGCGGAGAGCACGACGGCCACGAGCAGCGTGAACACGTTTGTGTGGGCCAATTCGCCCTTGGGGTGAGGATCGGCCGCCTCGAAACGCTCGAAAATCCTGGCGATACGTTCTGTCTCGGCGCCCTTGTTTTTCGCGCGTCGCTGTTTGAGAGCCTTCTGAGCCTGTTCCTTCGCCATGGAGACGTTATAATCATGATCTGGAGGGGACGGAAGCGCATGGAGAATGTTGTCCAGCCCGCGACGGAAAAGATATATGTGACCCGTCTGACGCCCTATCGGTCGCTGACTCCGCTTGCCTTCAGGCGCTTCATCATCGGCTTCTGCTGCGTCAATTTTGCGCTGTCCCTGCCGTTCTTTTTCATGGGCGCCTGGCCGGTGGCGGGGTTCATGGGACTCGACGCCCTGGCGCTCTATGTCGCCTTCAAGATCAACTTCCGCTCCGCCGGCGCCTATGAAACCATCGATGTGACGCCGCTTGAACTCGTGTTCGAAGGTCTCTATCCGCGGCCAGCGCAAGGTCTGGCGTTTCAATCCGTCCTGGGTTCGGCTGGAGCAGGAGGTGCATGAGGAGTTTGGCACCGAGCGCGTTGCGCTGGTCACGCGCGGCGAAAGCGTCGAAATAGGCGGCTTTCTTGGCCCCGAACAGAAAGCGGCGCTCGCGCGCGACCTCACGAAAGCGCTCTCGGCGGCCCGGCGTGGTCCGCGCTTCGATTAGCGGGAAAACAGGGCCAGCGCTTCCCTGGAAAAAACCCCTCCGGTAATTTCAATCTCGGCTAAGGGCGCGTCGGGCACGCGATTACAGCGCTTGCTCAAGGGTTTTGTCGGCGAGAGCCGCGTCGGCCTCGCCAAGCAGGCGATCTTCATGGATCTTGAAATAGCGCCAGAGGTAAATCAGGCCGGCCAGGACAACCACAAAGGCGACGAAGGCCACCGGGCCCTCCACGCGATTGAAAGCAGAAGTGAGGTAATATCCGCCAAGCCCGAAAAAATGCGCCCATAGAACGCCGCCGGCCGCGTTGAAGATGAAGAAACGCCCGGGAGCCAGCCGATTGGCGCCAGCGAGAAATGCGGCAAGCATGCGCAGGATCGTGATGAACCTGCCGAGGAAGACGATCCAGCCGCCCCATCGCATGAACAAATATTGCCCGAGCTTCAGTTTCTTTGGCGTGACGCCAACCCATGCGCCATGGCGCTCGAGCAGGCTCGTCCCATATTCCCGGCCGGCCCAATAGCCGAGATTGTCGCCGGCTATGGCTCCGCCTGCGGCCGCAAGAATGATATGCTCGATCGCCAGCCCGCCCGTTTGTCCAGCGTAAATGGCTGCTCCGACCAGCATTGTCTCGCCAGGCAGCGGTATTCCCGCGCTCTCCAGCGATACGACAATGAAAATCACCCAATAGCCGTATGTCGAGACAAGATGTACGATTTGAGTTTGATCCAGCAGATTTTCCATGGCCTCGATTCGCGTTGTGCATTGCCCTGCGACAAAACATCGCATATTTCCCCCCAAACATGAAGCAGGGTGCGCGGCTATGCAGGGCTGTTTGCAAATTAATTTGACAGCAACTTCATGAGGCGGCAGCGAAAAACCTCCCCCAACGGAATTTGGGGGAGGTCGAAAATTTTCCTAAGCCGCGAATTTCGCAGGGTTTAATGCAGCCGGACGCCGCTGTCGCGCAGGGCCGTGTTAAGAACCGAGCTGGTCGGGAAAGCCAGAGTTTCATGGTCGATAAAAACGACCCCCTCCTCCAGAACCGGCTCGACGACCTGAACCAGCCCGTTCAGCAGCGGCTGATCCGCGCCAGCTACGTTCTGTTGCAGCGTGGCGATGATGCTGTCATTGGCGCGGCGTCCGAAGTCCTGCATGATGATCGCGACGAACCGACCCACATCCATCCCGTTCTTCACCGCTACGGTGGCGACGCGCTCAGCGAAAGCGCCTCCGATGCTGCATACAGCCGCTTCGGCGACATTGGCGTTTGAACAGGAATGGATCATGTCCGCGATCAGCATAACGTCCTCCTTCGTTGCCATTTAAAATTTCTAGCTTGCGCCAAACCGTCTTCTTCCCCCTCTTGAAGCGCCGGAGCAGGATATTTCGCTCCAGGCGTTTGGTTCCCCGGATCTTGCACCCACAACCAGCCTAAAGCGCCGCAACGCCAAGGGCTGCGGAACATTCTCCGCGACGCCAGAAACCACGTTTCCGCCAAGACAAATTGTGACGCTAATGCCTTACCCAGCGTGTAAACCACTCAATAGAAAGTGCTGGATATCTGCGTTTTAACGACGCTGTTGCACCACGAGCGCGACGCAACTCATCACTCCGGGATTGATACCCGGCAGGGATCATCGACCAACGCACCAGGATAAACGCGCCGTCCGCGAGGAGGTTCCGCGCGCGCCTGTCTATTTCTGTGGTGCGGCGCGCAAGAATGCGTGTGTTCGGCGTCACCAGACGCCAGTGTTTGGCATCGAGGCCCAAGGCTCTCGCGGCGCCAAGGGCCCGCCATGCTGCAGCAATTCGATCGAAATGTTATCCGGCGAGCGGACGAAGGCCATGTGGCCGTCGCGCGGAGGCCGGTTGATCGTCACTCCTGCCGCCTGCAGACGCGCGCAGGTCGCGTAAATGTCATCGACGGCGAAGGCGAGATGGCCGAAATTGCGTCCGCCGGCATAGACTTCCGGATCCCAGTTATAGGTCAGTTCGAGCAAGGGCGCGTCGCTCTGTCTTGCCGCTGCATTGTCCTGCGGCGCCGCGAGATAGACCAGGGTGTAGCGACCCTTTTCACTTTCGCTGCGGCGGATTTCCACCATTCCCAATGCGCCGCAATAAAAATCGAGCGCGCGGGGAAGATCGGCGACGCGGACCATCGTATGGAGATAACGCATTTTGGACGCCCTTTTTGTTTGGTCAGGCTCTCTTGACGGTCGCAGTCCCTGGTCACGTTTCAAGCTGCTCGGCGGCGAAGGAAGCTTCCCTCTCCACCTTGCCGTTCACGCATAACGGAAGGTCGCGAACATGCCCGCATGCATGTGGTACAGCAAATGGCAGTGAAAAGCCCAGTGACCAGGATTATTGGCGTCGAAGGCGACGACAACTTTCTTCATGGGCGGCGCGAGCACTGTGTCGCGCACCGCTCCTGAAAATCGCTCGCCGTCGATTTCGACGACCTGAAATCTGTGGCCATGCAGATGCATGGGATGAGGCATCATGGTGCGGTTGGTGATCGCGAGTTCGACCCGCTCTCCCGCAATCAGCGGCAGGGGCGGCGTAAACTCGCTCCAGACGACATTATTGATCGACCACACATAGCTCGCCATGTCGCCCGTCAGATCCAGCGTATAGACCCGGTCAGCCTTGCGCGGGGCGAGCGGCCACGCGGCGCGAAGGCGGGATTCAAGTCCGAGATCAAGAGCGGGGGAAGCGTCTTGCGCTTCTTGCGGAATTTTGTGAATTTCGGCGCCAGGCGCCGCGAGAATGACGCCAGTCTGCTTTCTTTCGCCCTCGAGCACGAAGAGCAGGGGAAAGGCGGTCGTCCCGCGTGGAAGCTCCAGCAATATGTCCAGCCGCTGCCCCGTGGCGATCGGGAAGCGGCCTCCTGTGACGGGAAGGACGTCCTGCCCGTCGACTGCGACAAGCTTGCCCTGCAGAATGCCAAGGTCGACATGGAAGGCGCTCATCGAGGCGCTGTTGACGAGGCGCAACAGAACACGTCCGCCATCTTCAACCTTGATGATTTCTGGGTCGGCGAGCGTCCTGTCATTGGCGAGAAACGCGTCATACGAGACATCGTTGAGGTCCGGCGCCATCGTCGCGCCGCCCATATCCATGCCGTGGCTCATGTCCATGTCGTGATGCGCCGTCATGGGCTCGCTCCCGCCCTTCTTCTTGTGCGACGTGAGCGAGGCGTAGATTTGCTCCGGAGGCGTGAAGCTGAAATCGGCGAGCATCACGACGACCTCCTGGCAGCCGAAATATTTTGCCGGCTCCCGGATGATCAGCGGCGCCGCCGCTAGATAGTGCTCCTGAAATCCGTAATGCGAATGCATCCAGTAAGTGCCGCCGAAGGCGAGCGGGAAATCATAATCGACGAAGCCTCCCTGCGGGATAATCGGCCCCGAAATTTCCGGCACGCCGTCTTCATTCGATGGCGGCGTCAGGCCGTGCCAATGAATGAGGCTTGGCTCGTCAAGCCCGTTCTCGACCCGCACACGGAACCTGGCGCCGACTTCGGTAATCAGCCCATGAGCGCCGTTGCTCTGCATAATGCCGTAGACCGACGCGGCCTTGCCGTTTACGTCGATCGTGCGGCGCTGTATCTTGAGCGCCGTCGGCAGAGCGGTCTCCGCGAACGAAAGGCGGGGCGCGATCGCCGCTGTCGCGGCCGCGTTCATCAGTAAGGCGCGTCGGGTGAGCATTGATGACCCTCGTAATTCCCGAGACCATTCCGCTGGCTTGAATTTGCTTGGGGGCATTCGGGTCGCGGCGGGCCTCAAACGCTATTATCACGAATAGGAGGGATAGCGGAAAGGTGCGCTAGGCTGCGGGGCGCTGCAATGCGGCGCCGGTCGGCAACTACAACGACGCGTGTTTTTAGCCCGGCGATTTTCAGGAGAGACGCTGGTTGAGACCGGATTTGATCCAGCATTTGCGACACAACTGGCCGCTCGCCCTTATCGCGGCCGGACTTGCGCTGTATATTCCGGCCGTGCTGGCCAGCGGCGCCTTTACACAAACCAGGGATGGATAGCCCGGTCGAGAGAACCGGCGCGCTACTGGCGGTGGGTGTTCCGGTTTGTTTTGCTTCTCGCGGCATGCGTCGCCGTTCTTTGGGGATCATATCTTCTGGACCGCGCGACGTGATCAAGCAGCAAGGATGTTTCGTTCGACTTTAAGGGGCGTAGCGGTCATGTGCGATAATTGCGGTTTCCCGGCCTTGATGCATGGGAAAAGGATTCCAAGGCGCGAGATGCTTTCATTGGGCGCGGGTCTTGGCGCCATGCTCGCGCTTCCTTCGCACGCGCTCGCGAAGGGCAAATACAAAGCCCCGCCGAAACCCCAGAATGTCCTGACGCCGGAGCAGGCGCTTGAGCGTTTGCAGGAGGGCAACAAGCGCTATGTCGAGGGCGTCACGAAGCGGCATGATTTCATCACCGAGCGCGCGGCTCTTGTCGACGGACAGAATCCTTACGCTGGCATATTGAGCTGCGCCGACTCGCGCATCGGACCCGAATTCACCTTCGACAGTTCGCGCGGCGACCTGTTTGTCGTTCGCGTCGCCGGGAATTTTCTGAACGCCGACAATCTGGCGAGTTTTGAATATGCGGTGGAAGTGCTGAAGACGCCGCTGCTGATGGTGCTGGGGCATGACGCCTGCGGCGCCGTGAGTTCAACGATTTCCTCTATCAAGAACAAGACGAACCTGCCGGGCCATCTGCCGTCACTGGTCGCGAATTTGACTCCGGCGGTGAATGCGGCTTCCAGCCTTCCGGGCGATCTGCTGGAGAACGCCACCAAGGAAAATGTGCGCCGCAACGTCGAGGCGCTGAAGAACGCAACGCCGCTGCTGAGCGCGGCCTTCAATGAAAAGCGCCTGAAGGTCGTCGGTGCGATTTATCGGCTAAAGAACGGGGAAGTTCAGCTCATCGCCTGATGTGAGGCCTCGATCAGGCCGCCTGTTTTCTGTGAAGAGCGTCGACGCTTCTCATCTGGCCGAGCATCTCGTTCAAACCATCAGTGCGCGCGCCCTCGCGCAGACGGGCCTTCTCTTCACGATTGAGCGCGCGGCCGATCTGCTTTTCGTTCCACCACCAGATCGCGAAACAGACGGCGGCGACGCTGGCGAGCGCAGGGTAGGGGTCGTGCAGGGGCAGAAAGGAAAGGTCTGGAGCGCATTCCCTGGCGTAGGTGCAGGCGTCGGACCAGTCCTGAAACCATGATTTGACGGATTCCATCACAAGTTCCTCGCTCGCCATCAGCTGAATGCGGCCCTTCCGCAAAATTGTGCGTGGCGGAAATTCATCTGCCCCAATGTAGGAAGCCGCGATAGCGAAGATAAGCCGATATTAGTAAAAATTGCTTGAATTCGCGCCCCATCGGCGGCGACATAATGGCGCGGGATGCACGTTGTGCGTTGCGTCAGGCTTGCGCCGCGCTCCTTCGACAGGCAGTTGGCTTAAGGCATCGGCCATGAGGGCAGGCGGTCTAGGCGAGATGCGCCCTGATGAAGGCCCCCGCGTTTGCCAGCGCTTGGCGGCCCGCTTCCAGATGCGCGTTCCACAAGGCCCAGGCGTGAATCATGTGCGGCCAGATTTCGAGCGTCACGGGTGCGTCGGCGGCGCCGGCCCGCTCCGCGAAACGCGTGGCGTCGGAGAGCAGGGTTTCCGCCGAGCCGACCTGGATCAGCATCGGCGGGAAGCCTCTCAGATCGGAATATAAGGGCGATACGCGCGGGTCTCCTGCTTCCGTCCCGCCTGCAAGATAGGCTGCCGCGAGTTCAACGAGATAAGGCTTGTGAATGAGCGGATCTACGGCGTCTTTCGTCGCGAGCGTCTCGCCGGTCATGGCGAGGTCCGTCCACGGCGACGCCAGCCATGCGCAGCCGGGCTGCGCCTCCCCCGCGCCACGCAGCCGATTGATCAGCGCCACAGTGAGCCCGCCCCCGGCGCTGTCGCCCCCTATTGCGATGCGCGCCGGCGCCAGGCCCTGCTTGAGAAGGAAGCGCCATGCCTTCAGCGCGTCGTCATAGGCGGCGGGGAACGGATGTTCCGGCGCGAGCCTGTAGCCGACCGCGAGCGTGCGCGCGCCAGCGGCGCGGCCTGCTTCCGTGACCATTCGGCGATGGCTGAGGATGGAGCCGGAGCAATAGCCACCGCCGTGGAAAAACATCAGGACGCGGGAGGCGTCGCTGCCAGGCGCGATTGACCATTCTCCGGGAAGGCCGTCGATATCGACCGATTCTGTCTTTATGTCGTCGGCGACGGGCCAGACCGAGCCAACTTCCTCGATGCGCTCCCGTCGCTGCGACCAGCCGACAGGCCTCGGCTTTGAACCCAGCAAGGCGCGAACAGCGTCTATCTCGCTGACATCCATAGCTTGATCTCTTCCACGTCGAAGCGGCCCGGGTCGCTTTTCTGCGCCATAAGGGACATCGGGCCGAGCGGCCGATGATCAGTAAACGAGCTTTGGCGCTTTCTGTTCCGGCATCAGCGCGACCTGACGGAGAGCAGGCGGCGGCGCTCTGCTCCGGCGGGTGTCAGGCGTCCATCGCCGGGTAATCGGTGTAGCCCTTCGCCCCCGGCGTATAGAAAGTTGATGGATCAGGCGCATTGAGCGGCGCGCCTGATCTGATGCGGGCCGGCAGATCGGGATTGGCGAGGAAGCTTGAGCCGAAGGCCACAGCGTCCAGCTTGCCCTCTCTTATCGCCAAGTCCGCTTCGGCGGCGTCATAGCCCATGTTGCCGATCAGCACGCCTTTGAAAGCCTTGCGGGCCGGGGTCATGACGTCGCCTTCTTGCGCCTTGAAGAAATCTCCGCGCATCACGTGGAGATAGGCGATGCCATAATCGTTCAGTCTCGTCGCAAGCCAGCTCGTGAGGCCGATTGGATCGCTGTCGATCATGCTGTTGTAACTGTTCAGCGGAGATATGCGCAGTCCCACGCGACCGGCGCCGTAGACGCCAATGACCGCCTCCAGCGTTTCAAGCAGCAGTCGCGCGCGATTTTCGACGCTCCCGCCATAGCGGCCATGACGTTTGTTGGCGCCGTCGCGCAGGAATTCGTCCAGCAGATAGCCATTGGCGCCATGCAACTCGATCGCGTCGAAGCCCGCTGACTTTGCGTTGCGCGCGGCCTGTGCGAAGCCCTCGATGATCCCCGGCAATTCGTCGTCGCGCAGTTCGCGCGGCGTCGCGTAAGGCTTCTTGCCGTCGGGCGTATGAATCTCGTCATTGGTTATCGGAATGGCGCTCGGCGCGACGGGCGTGGCGCCATTGTTCATGAGCGGATGACACGCGCGTCCACCATGCCAGATTTGCAGTGCGATGCGTCCGCCCTTCGCATGAACGGCGTCGACGACGCGCCGCCAGCCTTCGACCTGGGCCTGCGAGTGAATGCCCGGTTCGGACCAGAACGCCGAATTGCAGGCCATCGCCATCGTCGCCTCGGCGATGATGAGACCAGCGGCGGCGCGCTGGGCGTAATATTCCGCCATCAGAGCGCCGGGAACATGTTCGCCCTCCGCGCGGCAGCGCGTCAGCGGCGCCATCAGAATCCGGTTCGGCAAGGTCAGCTCGCCGACACGCAGCGGCGAGAACAGAGCGTCAAAGGTCATGATAAGGATTCCCGCGGACATGACAGCGGCGACTTTCGCCGGGTTCGGCGGGATATTGCACTGCGGCGGGGGCGCGGACAAGGAAGAAGCCTCCAGAGGAGGCTCGCGCGCGTCAGCCTTTCTTCAGCCCCTGTTCCTTCTGGCTGAAATTAGAGAGATCGCCGGACCTCGCCGCCGCCTGCCGCCATGAACGAGCGATGGCGGGATATTTTATCTCGGATGAAATCCGCGCGACCTCCTGTTGCAATTTCTCGCTGCCGCAGGAGGGACAGGCCGGGACGTCGGAAGAGCGAACAAGGAGTTCGAACTCGGCGTTACAGTCCTTGCAGGAATAAGCGTAGAGCGGCATGAGATCCTCGCGGCCTAATTTGTCGGAGACCCGACAAAGGCTTTTGTCGACTAGCGAAGCAGCAAGTTCTATGCCGGAACCGCGGGGTCGGCTCGCCGCAGTTCAAGCGGGAGATCAACAAATCGGCACTCGCCGGAGATTGCTGCTAGCATATTGTTTTAAAAGGAGTTTGGCGCGAAGTTTGCTTGCCTTCGCTCAAGACCATTGGCTAGAATCTAAAGAATCTTCCCAGCGGAAAGGAGCACGACATGGCGTCGAAGGAATTCCGTTTGCAAATGCAGGGCTACGGGCTGACGACGGCGAACATCTTCTACCGTCTGCCGGACCATCCGAAAATCCTCCAGTCCTACATCTGGCAAGAATATGATCTTCACCCTCAGTTTCCCGAGCTGCACAAGTTTTTGGACTTTTGGGTCCGAAGCATCGAGGGCCCGCTCCACACGGTGGTCGTGGCGCACTCCGCACTGATCAAGCCGGCGGAGCTGAATATGTGCGACGCTGAATTCTGGCTCCACTGACGCGGGCGCGATCGGGGGCGCGGCGTCGATTTTCTTGGCGAGTTGAATCTGCAACACTGCGGCTCGGCCAAGTCTGAACGCGGCTTAGGAAATGGAAAGACAGAACTCCCGCAGGCGGCGGAAGCGCTCGTCGAGGACTTTCGCCGCCATTGCGTGGCGGAATCCGTGAAAGGCGCCGCCGTCGCCGGGCCTCAATCGTCGCCAACCTTGAAACACGCGCCCGACGCTGTTTCGACCTCCAGATTTCCAACTCGAATGAACCGCCCCGGAAACTTCTCCAGAACCTTGCTCACGACCGCCTCTGATTGCTCTCTTCGCGCTAATCGGAAATCGCGCGCTTAACGGCCGCCGCCTTGCGCGCGCGCTGCTCGTCATCGATGTCGGCCTTTTTCCCCGCCTTCTGTTCGACGGTGACGTTGTAAATCGCGCCGCTGAATTTGAACGGAGGCTTGTAGGCTTCCGTGACCGGCGTGCCTTCGTCCGCGCCGACGTCGACCCCTTCATCGGCGGAGAATCCGCAGCATTGCGTGCGCTCGATGCGGCCAGACGCGACTTTCCTGTCGTTGACATAAAGCGTTCCCGTTCCGCCCTTGCCGACGCCGCCGCCGTCATAGTCGAAATCGAAACGAATTGTCGCCTTGCCCGCCGGCAAGCGCTGATTGGATGCGATCGTGTAACGCTGCAAGCCAAGGAAATTGTAAGTGTAAGTGGGCTTGCCGTTCAACAGATAAAGGCTCCACCCTCCAAATCGGCCCGCTTGCGCGATGATCGCGCCATTGGCGCCGCCTTTGGGAATGTCCACATTGGCTGTGATGCTGTGCGAATGGTTCTTCACGTTGATGAACACGTTCTCCGACATGCCGGTCATGCCCGGATAGACGGTCAGCGAGGTTCTGCCGTTCATGAGATCGGGGCGTCCGACATTTTCGGCCACGATGCGCTCCAGCAGACGATCGTCGATCGGCAGCACGGAATATTTCACGGCCTCCTGCGTGAAGAGATCTTGCATCTCCTTCAGCTTGCTGGCGTTGGACGCGGCAAGATCATTTGCAAGGCTGAAATCGCCGCGCGTGTCGTAAAGCTCCCATCTGTCGTTTTCGAGCGTGGCGCGCGGCGTCCTGTCCCAAGCCGCGCGGTGGACCGTGCCGGCGAGCCAGCCGTCGCGATAGACGGCGCGATTGCCGAAGATTTCGAAATATTGCGTGGTGTGGCGGTCGGCCGCCTTCGCATCCGCGAAACTATAGAGCAGACTCACGCCCTCGATCGGGGTTTGCGCCGTCCCGTCGACGCTCTTTGGCTGCGGCAGATGCGCGGCCTCCAGCACGGTCGGCGTGATGTCGATGACGTGATGCCATTGTGAACGCACTTCGCCTTTAGCGGAGAAACCCTTGGGCCAGTGCGCCACCATGCCGTTGCGCGTGCCGCCGTAGTTGGAGGCCACCATCTTGGTCCAGCTGAAGGGCGTATCGCCCGCCACCGCCCAGCCGGCCGCGTAGTGGCCATAGGCGTTTGGCCCGCCGAGCTCATCGTAATGTTTGAGAATCTCCGGCACGCTCTCCGGCACTGCGTTGAAATAGGTCATCTCGTTGAAGAGGCCATTCATACCACCTTCGGCCGAGGCGCCATTGTCGCCGACGATATAAAAGACCAGCGTGTTGTCCAACTGGCCGGTCGCCTTGATCGCCTCGATCAGGCGGCCGATTTCCGTGTCGGCATATTCGCCATAGGCGGCGAACACCTCCATCTGATGCGCGAAGAGTTTCCTTTCGTCAGGCGAAAGCGCGGCCCAGTCCTTGATCTCAGCGGGCTTTGGCGCAAGCTTCGTTTCCTGCGGCACGACGCCGAGGCGCTTCTGCCGCTCCAGGGTTTCCTCGCGGAGCTTGTCCCAGCCCTGATCGAACTTGCCCTTGTATTTGGCGATCCATTCCTTCGGCACGTGATGCGGCGCATGGGTGGCGCCCGGCGCGAAATAAAGGAAGAAGGGCTTTTCCGGCGTCAGCGCCTTTTGCGATTGAACCCAGGCGACAGCCTTGTCCGTCATGTCGGTCATCAAATGATATTTTGGGTCCTTGGGGATTTCGACCTGCGTCATGTCCTCGTAGATCGCCGGGGCCCATTGGTTCGCCTCGCCGCCGATAAAGCCGTAGAATTTGTCGAAGCCCGAGCGCGTCGGCCAGCGATCGGTCGGTCCCGAGGACGTGACTTCCCAAACCGGCGTCTCGTGCCATTTGCCGAAGGCGGCGGTGCTGTAGCCATTGAGACGCAGCATCTCGGCGAGCGGCGTCACGCTGTTGGGCCGCTTGCCGGTGTTGCCCGGAAAGGCAGTGGCGGTCTCGGTGATCGAGCCCATGTTGTTGGTGTGGTGATTGCGTCCGGTGAGCAGCGCCGCGCGCGTCGGCGAGCAAAGAGCCGTGGTGTGGAATTCATTGTAGCGCAAGCCGTTATTGGCGAGGCCTTCCACCGTCGGCATGTGGATCGGACCGCCGAAGGCGCTCGACTGGCCAAATCCCATGTCGTCGATCAGCACGATAAGCACATTGGGCGCGCCGTCCGGGGCCTTCACTTCGAATCGCGGCGGCGGAACGGCGTTGCGCGCGTCGAGCGTCGTGCTGTGAGGATATTGCGGTTCGGGGATCGGCAGAATTGTGCGGTCGGTTGGCGTGATGACCTTCACCGGCGGCGCGCTCTGCGCGGCCAAGGGTGACGCCGCGACGAGCAGGAGCAGAGGCGCGATGACAAGACACCGCACCGATTTCACTCGCTTTTGCATCAACGACCTCCCAAGCTCTCGCAGGCTCTTATTTTTGAAATAGTTCATTTGGAAAATGCTTTAGCAGACACAGCATAGCGTCCTTTGCGCCCGAGACAATAGGGTTTGCAAGACAGAAGGCGGTCGCCGCCGCGCCGGCGCCGAAGCTTCTTCGGGGCGCAAAAAATCTCTTTTCGGGGAATAAATCGACTCCAAGGCGAGTCTCTTATGCAGGCGGAGGGCTTTCCGCGCAGGGAGACGACGATGAGCGACAAACGCAAAATTCACGACAATTCTGGGCAAGGCCTCAACCGGAGGCAGACGCTCGAATGTATGGCCTGGGCCGGGGCGGGGCTCGTCTGGACGCTCAATGGCGGCGTCCCCAGCGCGAAGCTCATCGGCGCGGCGGAAGCCGCGACGGCCAGCTTCTCCTTCGCCCAGATCTCGGACAGCCACATCGGCTTCAACAAGCCCGCCAATCCCAATCCCAATGTCACGCTCTCGGAGGCCATTGCGAGGATTGGCGGATTGCCGAACAAGCCTGCCTTCATGATTCATACGGGCGACATCACCCATCTTTCAAAGCCGAAAGAATTCGACGACGCCGATCAACTGATCGGCGCGGCGAAGCTCGACGTGCATTATGTGCCGGGAGAGCATGACGTCATCGATGAAAACAACGGCGAGGCCTATCTTGCCCGCTATGGCAGGCTCTCACAGGGCAAGGGCTGGTATTCCTTCGATCACGGCGGCGCGCATTTCATTGGCCTCGTCAATGTGCACGACCTCAAGGCCGGCGGCATGGGCAATCTCGGAGCCGAACAACTAACTTGGCTCGCCGCCGATGTAGAGGGAAAGAGCGCTTCGACGCCGATCGTCGTCTTCGCGCATCTTCCGCTTTGGACCATCGCCCCCGAATGGGGCTGGGGCACCCAGGACAGCGCGCAGGCGCTAAAGCTGCTCGCGCGCTTTGGTTCCGTGACGGTGCTCAACGGCCATATTCACCAGATCGCGCAGAAGATCGAAGGCAACATGACCTTCCACACGGCGCGCTCGACAGCGTTTCCTCAACCGGCTCCCGGCGCGGCGCCCGCGCCGGGGCCGCAACTCGTTCCGGCGGAGCAGTTGCGCTCCTATCTCGGCCTTTCCAGCGTCAGGATCGCGCGTGGCAAGGGGCCGCTCGCGATCGTCAATTCCACGCTCGCCGGTTGAAGGGAGCGCGCCATGATGACTTTCCATAAACTCGCAAAGCTCAGCGCTCTTCTCAGCATCTTTTTTGTCGGACCATGCTTGGCCGCGGATGAACTTTCAATCGCCATCGACAATTTTGCCTTCACGCCGGCTGAAGCGACCGTGAAGGCGGGCGCGAAGGTCGTGTTTGTCAATCATGACGACATTCCCCACAGCATTGTCGGCGAGACAATCAAGATGCATTCGAAAGCGCTGGATACGGACGACAGTTTTTCCTTCGTCTTCGACAAGCCGGGCGAATTCGTCTATTTTTGTGGCCTGCATCCGAAGATGAAGGGCAAGATCACGGTCACGCCCTGACAGTCCGGCGGTTGAACGTGACGAGCGAAACAGCGCGGCGACGTTTTTCAGAGCAAGTGCTGCCGCATCTCGACGACGCCTATTCGCTCGCGCGCTGGCTGGCCGGAGACGCGACCGACGCCGAGGATATCGTGCAGGAGGCGTGCCTCCGCGCTTTGAAGGCGCTGGAGGCTGCTCCGGTAGAGCGGCCTCGTCCCTGGCTGCTGGCGGTCGTCCGCAACGCCGCCTACACATGGTTCGCCAGGAACAGGCCGCGCGCGATCGTGCTGGCGGGCGACGCGGAGGAGGCTCAAGCCCATGCCGATGCGCTGGAGACAGGCGTTTCGCCGTCTCCCGAGGCGGCGCTGATCGAAGCCGCCGACCGCGCGAGCGTGACGACCGCGATCGACGATCTGCCGCTGGCGTTCAAGGAGACATTGGTGATGCGCGAGATCAGCGGGCTCTCTTACCGCGACATTTCGGAAGCGACGGGCGTTCCCATCGGCACCGTCATGTCGCGGCTGGCGCGCGCGCGCACGCTGCTCATCGCGAAACTTGGAGCCGCGTCATGACCAGCTTCGAAGAAAGGGATCGCCAGCTTCTCCTGCACGCCGCGCTTGATGGCGAACTCGACGCGGCGGGCGCGGTGGAAATGGAGCGGATGCTTGCGGCCGATCCGGAATTGGCGGCCGAATATGCGCGTCTCAAGGCGTTGCATAAGATCCTGCAAACCCATGCGCCGCGCGAGGAAGCGTCTGCGGCCCTGCGCCTGCGCGCGATGGCGATGGTCGATCCGCTCGCGCCGCCACAGCGCGAGGAAGTGAAGCGCGATTGGCGTGATCCGCCGTCATGGCGCAGCTTCGCGGCGGCTATCGCCGCAACCGTCGTCATGACGCTGGGACTGGATCGTCTGATCGCGACCGACGCGACGCCGGACGCGCTGACGCAAGCGGTCCTGGCTGCGCATATGCGGGGCCAGATTTCAGGCCAGCCGGTGGACGTCGTCTCAAGCGACCGGCACACGGTCAAACCCTGGCTCGCGAGCAAGCTTCCCGTCGCCGCCGCCGTCGTCGATCTTGCGAGCGAGGGGTTTCCTCTCGCGGGCGGCCGCATCGACATTGTAGCGGGCGCCGGCGTTCCGACGCTTGTCTACAAGCGCCGCGAACATCTGATTTCCGTGACCGAGCTTCGCGCCGGCGCCGGCGCCTTTCCGGCGACGCCGCGACGCCTCACGCTGGAAGGTTATTCGATCATCCAATGGTCCGACGCGGATCGCGCATATGAAGCCGTTTCCGATCTCGCACCCGAAGAGCTGGACGCGTTTGTCGGGGCGTTCCGCGGCGCGCTGCGCTAGCGCGCCGCCGAAAACGCTGCTCTATGGATCGCGTTTCAATTCTGACGCCTCAATCGTTTTCAGGAACGATCACCGTTTCGGCAGCAGCGACTTCTCGTGCGGCAGGCCGCCGTCGTCGATGTCGAAATCGGGATCGAACACTGTCTTGCCCTGCGCGCCCGCGAAGCTGGGTTGCGCCTTGATCCATTCGCTCGGCTTCTGCTGCTTCGCATAGGCCACTAGACGCGTTTCGAGGTCATGCACGACATCGGGGTTCTGCTCGGCGACATTGGTCGTCTCGCCGGGGTCGCGGACGAGGTTGAAGAGCTCCGTCTTGCCGGGCAGGAGCGCAATCTTGATGAGCTTCCAATCGCCCTTGCGGATCGCGCCCCGGAAGGCTTCCACATCGATCAGCACGTCCTCATTGGGACTGGGCGCGCCGTCGGCGATGGTCTTCCACATATCCTTGCCGTCGAAGGGATGGTCGGCGCTGCCCTTCGCGCCAGCGAGGGTCAGCAGTGTCGGCATGACGTCAACCATGTGCAGCGGCGCATCGACGACATGAGGTTTGAGCCTGGCCGGCCAGTTCACAAAGGCCGGCACGCGAACGCCGCCCTCGTGAATGCCGCCCTTCCCGCCTCTGAACGGCGCATTGGAGGCCGGGGCTTTCGCGCCTTGCTCGATCCCGCCTTCCTCGCCCTTTCGTTCGTCGTTGCTCTTGGCGCCCTGGGCGAACAGGCCGCTGGTCGCGCCGCCATTGTCGCTGGCGAAGAGGATGATCGTGTTGTCGCGCAAGCCCTTCTTGTCGAGTTCGGCGACGATGCGTCCAATCTGATCGTCGAGGGCCGTGATCATCCCCGAATAGGTGCTACGCTGCTTGTCATCGAGTGATTTGTAGCGGTCGACATATTCCTGCGGCGCCTGATAGGGCGCATGCGGGGCGAGCGAGGCGAAGTAGAGGAAGAAGGGCTGCTTGCCGTCCTGCTGGTCGATGAGCTTGACCGCCTCGTCTCCGATAAGCTTTGTGTAATAGCCTTCCTCTTTCAGGAATGTGCCGTTGCGTTGCCAGTCGATCACGCCGCCACGTTCGCGGGTGAAATATTCCACCTCGCCCATGACATTGCCGTAGAAATAATCGAAGCCACGGTTTTGCGGCCAGAACTTCTTGTCCGCATGGCCGAGATGCCATTTGCCGGTCATCAAGGTCTTGTAGCCGGCGTCCTTGAGCGCTTGCGGCAGCGTGCGCTCGTCCGTCGGCAGACCATAGGTGTGGCTTGGAAAGATCACCAGGGTTTGCAGGCCGTAGCGCATGGGATAGCGCCCGGTCATCAGAGCCGCGCGGGCCGGCGTGCAAACCTGCTGACCGTAAAAGGATTCCAGCCGAACCCCGCCCTGCGCGAGCTTGTCGATATTTGGGGTTATGACCTTCCCGCCTCTGTAGCCGAGGTCGGCGTTGCCGAGATCGTCGGCCATGATGAAAATGATGTTGGGCTTCTTCTCGTCCGCGAGGACGGAGCCTGAAAAACACAATGCGGCCGCTGCCGCGAAAAGCGAGATTTTCTTGTACATTTGAGAGGCCTCCCTTGCCCCGCACACTTGAAGCTTGGCGCGACAGTCGCACGGATTCTTGCATGGCGAAAGCAAATCCGCCCGGCAGGTCGTCCATCCAAATTCAATGATGCGGGTCGTCCGAGGCGGCGTCGGCTGCTATCATAGGCTGCTACCCGCCGAGAGATTCGCTTGATCCACATTCGCCCCTCCGCCGCGCTTGCCCTGCTGTTGGCCGCCTTCGAAAGCGGCCCGCTGGTGGCTCAGACCGCGCCAGGCGATGCCTCCACCGCGCCGGACAAATCGAATTACACGCTGCTGAATCCCACGCCAGACACAGAGCTGCGCGACTTCTGCACCGACCGTCCGCCCAAGGCGAATCTACCCTGCACGGTCGACGCAGGTCATTTCCAATATGAGTCCGACGCGTTCAATTGGGCGAGATCCACGTCCGGCGGCAAGACGACGGACGCGTTTCTTTACACCAACCCCACCCTCAAGCTCGGCCTGACGAACTGGATTGATCTTGAAGCGAATATGGTTCCTTTCGAGCGTGTCGTGACCAAAGGCCCGTTGGGAACGCAAAGCGTCAGCGGCGTCGGCGATCTGTATTTTCGCGGCAAGCTGAATCTGATCGGCCCGGAAGGCGGCGACGTGCAAGCCGCGATAATCCCCTATGTAAAGGCGCCGAATGGCTCGCCCGGAATCACCAACAGGGCGGTCGAGGAAGGGGCGATTGCGCCGATTTCATTCGCCTTGCCCGCGGGCTTCACGCTCCTGTTCGATCCGGAGATCGACATATTGCGCAACGCCAATGATTTCGGGCGACATACAAACATCCAGTTCCTCGGCAACCTCAGTCACGCGGTGACAGACTCCGTGACGGGCTACGTCGAACTGTGGGGCCAGGCGAACAATGATCCCGTGAACCCGAACAAGCAGGCCTCGCTCGACCTCTCGCTGACGTGGCTCGCCTGGAAAAAATCCCCCAGCCTGCAATTCGATGCCGGGGCGAATATCGGACTGACAGCCGCCACGCCGAAATTGCAGCTTTATTTGGGCGTCTCGCAGCGCTTTTGATGCGCAGCACAGGCTTCGCCGTTGAAATTCGCCGCGCTTCAAAAAACCAACGCGACCAAAAGCATTCGCGTCAACAGTTCCGCGCGGTCGATTCTCGCCGAAGCCGGCGCTCCTGACGAAACCAATAAAAAAGCCCGGCCGCGAGGGCCGGGCTTCCTTGATCAAACTCAGGAAGGGACTGTCCAGGTCTCTGACCTATGTTCGATCAATACATCTGCTTTCGATCAATACTTGGCGAGGACCGGGGCCGGAGCGCCGAAGTTGAACAGATAGTTCACGCCCAGGCGAACGACATTGAGCTGCGGGTGATGGTTGTTGCCCAACTGCCAGCCGGTGAAAGCGCCATTGATGCCGCTGCTGTCAAGATCCACGTAGAGATACTCGAGCTTGGCGGTCCAATGCGGCATGAACATCCATTCGACGCCGCCGCCAGCGGTCCAGCCGGTGCTGGTGTTGCTGCGCTGGAACGCCTCGACGCCGCCATAAGCGAAGCCGCCCGTGCCGTAGAGCAGCAGCGTGGGGGTGACGAGATAGCCGGCGCGGCCGCGCACGGTGCCAAACCACGGCAGGCCGAGATTGCCGCCGTTGCCGGTCACGAGAGGCGAAAGGACGCCAGTGGCCGAAGTCGGATACGGGCTCGCATAGAGGCCAGCGTAATTGCCCTGGTTGCCGCCAGTGATGCTGGTGCCCTGGAAGTCGGTCTCGACGCCGAGAACGAACTGGTTCATCTGATAGTTGTAGCCGATCTGGCCGCCGCCGACCACGCCGCCGGTGTTATTGCCGGTGGTGCCGCCGCCCGGCAGGAAGAACAGGTTCGGGGCGAGGCCGGCAACCGGGGTGCTGCCGAGGCCGAAAGTCGAATCGGCGTAGGGCAGATAGCTGTTGTTGCCGCCTTGGGAAGACCAGCCGCCGCCGAGGTTCAAGCCGGCGTAAAAGCCGGTCCAGGTGGCGACAGGCGCCGGCGCGACGTAAACGGGCGCCTCCTTGCGGGAAGGCAGATCGGCCGCTAAAGCGGATCCGGTAGCAAGAGCCAGCGCAATAGCGGTGGCGGAAAGCAGCTTATTCTTCATGAAGCATCTCCTTGATACGCTAACTCTCCGACTTGCCTGACGCTTCGCGTCAAGCGGTCCCATCTGTTTCGGCGAGTCGTCCTTTGAAGTCCGGGTGAGGTTTCGTTCGTGAATGTAGGACGAGCGTTAAAGTTCGATTAAAACCCCTGACTCGCGAAGAAGCATGCACGCTAAAAATGAACAATCCAACGCCAATCTGTCCGCTAAGCATGCGAAACGGCGTATTTATTTGGCGTAGTGATAATTTTGCAACAGTGGGATTCCACTCCTTATGTTGTTTCGATTGCAATTTTCGCGCGGCCCGCGAAAACACGAAGCCGTGAACGCGGCGCGAGCATCGGTCAGTCGGATCCCGCCAGGACGTCGCGCGTTGCGCAAAGTGGCGCCTCGGCGGCGGAAACTCGACTGAAACGGGCATGCGCATTCGCGCGTGCGCCTTCGGCGTCGCCCCATTTGCGCGCGGCCCGACAAATTGCTAGTTGCAATGCGACAGCGGCGAGGCCTGTCTCTCAATCAATACGCCAGAACGATCCATGAGCAACGCCGACAATTTCGAGGCCAAGGCGGCATCGCGCAAGCTGGGAGCGGCGAAGGCGTCGATAGCCGCCAGCGCGCTGCTCGCTTTGGCGAAGCTGGCGGCGGGGCTTTGGTCCGGCTCTCTCTCGATGCTCTCGGAGGCGGGCCACGGCGCCGCCGACACCGGCGCGACGATTCTTACTTATTTTGCGCTGCGCGCGGCGGACAAGCCAGCCGATGAGCAGCATCATTACGGACATGGCAAGATCGAGGCGCTTGCTGCGCTGGTGGAGACGGGGCTGCTGTTCGGTCTTGCGCTGTTCGTCATGTCCGAGGCGGTGCGGCGACTAAGCGACGCGGACAATCAGGTCGACACAGGCTGGCCCGTCTTCGCGGTGCTGGGCGTTTCGATTATGGTTGATTTCGTGCGCTCGCGGCAGCTTGCAAAAATCGCTCATGCGGAAGGCAGCGACGCGCTTGCGGCGGACGCGCTGCATTTTTCCAGCGATCTCGTCGCCTCCCTGTGCGTTCTCGCCGGTCTCGGCGCCACGCATTTCGGTTTCATGGCTGGCGACGCGCTTGCCGCGATCGGCGTCGCGATGTTTATCGCCGTCGCGGGTTTTCGCCTCGGCCGACGCACCATCGAGACGCTGCTGGACGCCGCGCCGCAGGAACTCGTTCCGCATTTTCGCAAGATCATCGCCGACGTGCCCGGCGTCATTTCGCTGGACAGCCTGCGCCTGCGCATGGTTGGCCCGAAAGTGATCGGCGAGACGTCGATAGGCGTTTCGCGCGCCCTGGGCATGGAGCAGGCGGCGCGCATCAAGACCGCCGTCTGTGAAGCGATAGCGGCGGATTCCCCGCAAGCGGAAATCACCGTGACGGCGGAGCCGCGTGCGCTCGACGACGAGACGGTGATCGAGCGCATTCTGCTCGTCGCGGCACGGCGCCATTTACAGGTGCATCACATCATCACGCAGCAGGTGGAAGACAGGCTTTCCATTAGCCTCGACATGGAGCTCGACGGCGAAATGACGCTTGCGCGCGCGCACGCCTTCGCGACGGCGTTCGAAAACTCGATAAAGGATGAATTCGGTGCCGACATAGAGATCGACACGCATCTCGAACCGCTGGAGCCGCATGTGCTCATAGGTCGTGACGCCGATCCCATGATGCTCGGCGCGATCGAGGCGGCGCTGCGACGCCACGCCGCCGCCCAGGGCATGGTGCATGACGTGCACGACGTGCGGGTGCGCGGCACCGCTTATGGTCTCGTCGTAAATTATCATTGCCGGCTGGATGACGGGCTTACTATCGACGCCGTGCACGACGCCGTTGATGGCGTCGAGCGGCGGCTGCGCGAGGAATTTCCGACGATTCTGCGCATTGCGGGCCATTCCGAGCCAATGACCGCGTAGCATTGGAGGTCGCGGCGTCCGCCCGTCGCAATTTTCGCTCGGATCGGATAGGGTTTCGGGCATCACAAAAGAGGCTAGCCGTGGCAGCACCCTTCGCCGACATCTCCGCCATGCCTTTCGAAAAGGCCATGCAGGAGCTTGAAGAGATCGTCTCCAAGCTGGAGAAATCCTCTGTCTCGCTTGATGAATCGGTCAAGCTCTATGAGCGCGGCGATGCGTTGAAGAAACGCTGCGACGCCTTGTTGGCCCAAGCCGAGGCGCGGATCGAGAAAATCACCCTCGGCGACAATGGAGCCCCCAAGGGCGTCGCGCCGCTTGACATCGAGTAGGCTTGCGGCGGAACCGCCGCAGGCGACATGGCGGTGCGGCGCCTCTCGAATTTGCAAAACAGCTTAAAACAAGCGAATGTCGCAGCCCTCTCGCTCCGGCGCCGGGAATCTGGTCTGCGGGCGAATAAAAAGGCTTTTATTTCAGGAGTTTAGGCGATGGCTGAGCAAAACTCGAATACGCAGGCCGAAGGCTCCGCGCATCAGGGCTTCATCAGGCGCGACTGGCCCTATATCGCAATGCTGATCCTGGCCGTTGTCGGCGTCGCTCTCGCGAGCGTCATGCTGGATTCGATGAAGATATATTGGGAAATTCTCGTGCCGTGTTTCGCCGCAATATGCGTCTGGACGCGTTTGCGGGACGCGCAGCATCAAGCGCTGCTCGGGCGGCTCGTCCGCATAGAAGCGCTTCACTGGGGCGCCGTGTTCATCGCGATGAATGTCGTGTCCCTTCCGGACGTGAAGAGCATGATGAACGTGGACGCCTCCGCCCTCATGGTGATGACCATATTGGCGCTGGGCACATTCACGGCGGGCGCGCAGACCAGTTCATGGCGCATCTGCGTGGTCGGGGCGGTGCTGGGTCTGGCGGTTCCGTTCGTCGCCTGGCTCGATCGCTCGACGCTGCTCATCACTTTGGTCGGCATCGTCGTCGTCACGATCGGCCTTTTCATCTACGCGCACTTCAAGACGCCCTCCGCGCAGCTGAAACTTTAACTTTAGTCCACCTGTTCTTCCTTGGCCGCCTTCAACGACAGGCGGCGCACGCGCTCCATGAACAGCCAGGACGCAAGAAAGGTGAAGGGCAGCGCCAGCGCGGTGACCTCGTCAGCTGTCATGGCCGCTGGCAGCCAGCCCGCGTCCTTCACGCCCTTCGTAACGAAGGCGGTCAGCCCGAGCAGATAATAGGCGAGCGCCGCGACCGACAGTCCCTGTACGGTGCGTTGCAGGCGCATCTGCAGCCGTGCGCGGCGGTTCATGTCGTGCAGCAGGTCGCGGTTCTGACGCTCAAGTTCGAAAGTGATGCCGGTCCGCATCAGATTGATCGCGCGCTCCACCTGATTTGACAGCCGCGCCTGCCGCGCCTCCACCGCATTGCAGGTCTCGATCGCGGGATCGAGGCGTGCGCTGAGGAAGTTGGAAATCGTGACATATTGGCTTTCCTTGGCCTCCTGCAGCAGTTCCAGGCGGTTCTTGACCAGTGCGTGATATGCGCGGCTGGCGCCGAAGCGGAAGGCGGTCCTGGTCGAGAGCGCCTCGCCGGCGGCCAGCAGGTCGGACAGGCGCCTCAACAAGTCTTCATTGGTGCGCGCATCCTGCATGCGGCTGAGCGCGTGGGTGATGCCGGACACCTCACGCTCCATGGCGCGCAGTTCCGGGCTGGCGCGACGCGCCTCGGGCAGGCCAAGCAGCGCGAGGGTGCGATAGGTCTCGACTTCCAGCGCGCGCTGCGCGAGGCGGCCCGCCTCCAATGCGCTGGCGTCGTTCGAGCGGATGATCAGCCTTGTGAAGCCAAAGGAATCCAGGGCGAAATCTGTCAGCACATGCGCCGCGCCCTTGGCCGCGCCGATCACGCAAAGACTTTGCGAATTGAACAAAGCCGCCAGTTTGTGGAGCGCATGTTCCCGACCGACGACGCAAAGATGAGCGGCCACGATCAGGCGTCCCGGCGCGCGGAAACCTATTTCTCCGGCGACCAGCGGGTTCGGGTGGGAGAAGGGCTCCGTCGCGTCTTTGGACGTCGACCAGGTATAGGTGGTGAATTCGGTGTGCTGCTCCCAGCGCAAGTCCCAGCAGCCGATGGTCATGGTCTTGAACTTGGCGTCGCTCGCGCTCGCCGAGCAGTCATGCGAGCTGGCGAGGCGTTCGATCTCCTCGCGGTCGGCGTGCGCCTCGTCCTCATTGGTCGCGAAAGCGAAATGATAGACGCGGCGCGGAATTTCGAGCGGCACGAAGGGACGCGCATGAAGCTCCGCGAGAATCGCCGCGCGGGACTCATGTTCGATCATCGGGCCGCTGCTTGCTGTTTCTGGCATCGGAACCATGCCCCAAGTTACGTTATCACGCTTGGTTCCGCGCGATGCGTGAAGCGTTCGATCTCCGCGAGCGAGCGCGAAAGTCCGATGAGATCCTTGAGCGCCGCCTGCGTCTCGACGTCCTGCCGCGCGACATCGGGCTCGAAGCTTTCGATATAGACGCGCAGCGTCGCGCCGGACGTCCCGGTGCCCGAGAGGCGGTAGACGATGCGCGAACCATCCGCGAACATGATGCGTAGGCCCTGATTGGCCGAATCCGAGCCGTCGACCGGATCGTGATAGGCGAAGTCGTCCGCGCCCGCGACTTCCAGCGCGCCAAAGCTCTTGCCCTTCAGCGTCGGCAGTTGGTCCCGCAATTGTTTCATCAGCGCATTGGCGCCGTCGCTGTCCACTTCCTCATAGTCGTGACGTGAATAATAATTGCGGCCATAGGTCGCCCAGTGTTCGCGCACGATTGTATCGACGCTCTGCTTGCGCGCGGCGAGGATGTCGAGCCACAGAAGCACCGCCCAGAGCCCGTCTTTTTCCCGCACATGATTCGAGCCGGTGCCGGCGCTCTCCTCGCCGCAGATCGTGACGAGTCCGGCGTCCAGCAGATTGCCGAAGAATTTCCAGCCCGTCGGCGTTTCGTAAAGCGCCAGTCCAAGTCTTTGCGCAACGCGGTCGGCGGCGCCGCTGGTGGGCATGGAGCGCGCGATGCCGGCGATTCCGCTCTTGTAGCCCGGCGCGAGATGCGCATTGGCGGCGAGGATGGCGAGGCTGTCGGAAGGCGTCACGAAGCGCGAGCGGCCGATGATGAGATTGCGGTCGCCATCGCCGTCGGAGGCCGCGCAAAGATCGGGCGAGCCGGGTGACATTGCGAGATCATACAGATGTTTCGCGTGAACCAGATTGGGATCGGGATGATGGCCGCCAAAATCCGGGAGGGGAACGCCATTGATGACGCTTCCCTTCGCCGCGCCGAGCGCGTCTTCGAGAATGGCGCGCGCATAGGGGCCGGTAACCGCCGACATGGCGTCGAATTTGATCGTGAAGCCATCGCGGAAGGAGGCGCGAATGCGATCGAAGTCGAACAGCGTCTCCATCAGGGCCTTGTAGTTTTCAACGCTATCGACGATCTCGACGCGCATGTCGCCTATTTGCGACGCGCCGATGCTGTCGAGATTGATGCCGGCGGCCTCAATGATCTTGTATGAGTTGATGACCCGCGTGCGGGCGTAGATGGCCTCGGTGATTTTCTCGGGGGCGGGGCCGCCATTGCCAATATTATATTTGATGCCGAAATCGCCGTCCGGTCCGCCGGGGTTGTGACTGGCGGACAGAACAATGCCGCCGAAGGCCTTGAGCGAGCGAATGAGAGCGGAGACGGCGGGCGTCGACAGTATGCCGCCCTGTCCCACCACCGCGCGGCCAAAGCCATTGGCGGCGGCGATCTTCAGGATGGTCTGGATCGCTTCCCGGTTGTAATAGCGGCCGTCGCCGCCGACGACCAGCGTATCGCCCTTGAATCCTTCAAGACTGTCGAAGATCGCCTGCGCGAAGTTTTCGACATAATTCTTTTGCTGAAACACCGGGACTTTTTTGCGCAGGCCCGACGTGCCGGGGCGCTGGTCTTGATAGGGCGTGGTCGGAACAATCTTCGTCATGAAGCTGGCTCTGGTCGAGAGGCGACTGAAAAGACGTCTGCTCGACCGGCCGGCCCAGAGACGATCCAAGGGGGAACGGAAAAGCGAATCGTTTTCCGTCCCTCATGATCGTTTGTTAAAGCCAAAGCCCCAGGCTTAGGAAGAGGCCTTGGTGGTTTCTATCGTGTGGAGCCTTACCGGCGCCGTCCGCCAAATCCGCCGTGGAAACCGCCGCCGCCGTGGAAGCCTCCAAAGCTCCTGCCCGCGAAGCCGTGGCCTCCGAACCCGCGACCGCCCCAGCCATGATGGCGGAAGCCGCCGTAGCCGCCGCCGTAATAGGGGTAGCCGTAGCCATAGCCATAGCCATAATCGGGGTAATAGCCGCCATAATAGTAAGGATAGGACATCATCCCCATCACCGCGCCGAGAAAGGCCGCCGCGCCGGGGTCATATCCGTAGCGATAATGCCGGTAATGCCTGTAATGGCGATGATATCGATAGTGACGATAATAGTGATGGCGATAGTAATGGCGACCGTAATGTCGCCAATAGGCCGGCTGGACGGGAAATTGGAGGGAAACAAGCGCCGGTTTCGCCACGCCAGTCGGTCCCGCGAAAGCGTCGATGGGGGCGAAGAGCGCAACGAACGCCGCCAGCGCCGCGCCCGCTATGCCGGATTTGAGATGGTGTTTCATTGCCTTTGCCTCTTCCAACGCTCGAAAGAGGGCGCTTGCGGCCATGCCGCCGCCCGCGCCTCAGCGCGCGTAGCTTCGTTAATTAGGGGAGAGGCGGACTGATGCGAGGGGCAGGGCGGATCGCCGTGCGCTCAGGAGTTCCATCACCAGGCTTTGGGAGAACTCCGACAGCCGGTCCTTGAACAATTGCCTTACGCGCGCCGCCGTCGCGGGATGCTTTTCGAGGATCTGCCGAAACAGCGTGCGTGGAATTTTCAGCACGGTGGACGGCTCGCGCGCGAAGGCTGTCGCCGGTCGCGTCGTGCCGGCGATGACGGCGGTCTCGCCGAGAAGCGCGACCGGCCGCAAAATCTTGTCGGCGGGCTTTCCCGGTTCGCCGGCCTCGATGGCGATCGAACCGGAGGTGAGAAGATAGCCGCCGTCCGAGGGGTCGCCGCGACGAAACAGCGTATCGCCCGCGCGAAGCAGCCGCGTTTCGGCGCTGAAGATTAGGTCTCGCAGGGCTGGAAGGTCAAACGCGGCGAAGACTTCGATGCGTTGTAATTCCTCAAGTTCCGAATCGAAGGCCATCGCTGCTCCCGTCACTGCACGACTTGAATGTCATCGTCGCCGGTCGTCAACCGGTAGCCGCCTTGCGCCGTCACCAGCAGCCGGGGCTGCGCCGACGCGTCTTCAAGCTTGCGGCGCAGACGATGGATATGCGTTTCCAGCGTATGCGTCGAAACGGTGGCCTTATATCCCCATACCTCGCGCAGTAATACATCCCTTGCCACGACGTCGCCCCGCGCGCGCGCAAGCCGCGCCAGTATCGCCGTCTCCTTTTCGGTCAGAGCGCGCGAGCCTTCCGGTCCCGTAAGCGTCTGCGCCGTTTCGCTGAAGCGTATTTCGCCAAGGGCCAGACTGGAGGGAGCCGGTTCGAATCGATCGCGAACAAGCGCCAGCAACCGCCCAAACCGCAACGGCAGAGGCAGAAAGAGATCGAAATCCTGCCCGGGGTTGTCTTCGAGGCGCGAGAGAAGAATTGTTGCGCCGATGAAGCCCGCTCGGCGGGCCAATGCGAGCAGCGCCCCCGCGCCTGGGGCGTCGAGATCGCCGGAGACCAGCAGGAAGTCGAATACGCGGCCTTCGATGCGCGCGAGCGCCTGTTGCGGCGTGGCGGCTTCCTGAAGCGCAAACTCGGGGGTCTGCGCGAACTGCTCCGCCAAAGCCGAGCGCAAATCCGAATCGGCGACGATCAAAAGATTTTTCGTTTCGCACGCGGCCATGCCGGACATTCTAGCGGGTCCAGGGACGCGCGTCATCGCTCCGATAGCGACGAAATCGACACGCATGCCGGGGATTCGCCTGCAAGGGCGCGGCTTGCGCGCCCGCGGCCATTCCGGTGCGGCGCACGCCGGAACTCCCGCGAAAGAGCGGTCAAATTAAGGGCGGGGTTTTCAGGAGTTTGACAAATGGTACTTGTTCGGTGAGACTGCGCCTGCAATGACGCTGTAACGAAGAACGCCGTTAACTGGCGCAATCAACTGGGAGGTTACTATGGGTTTCTTGATCCCGATCTGCATGGCCGCTGCCGCACTCATCTGCGCTGTGACTCTGACTCGCCTTTGATATCTCGATCTGCGAGGGAAGTCAGCGCTCGTCCAGTGGCCTGGATCTGATTTGAGCGGGGTCTTGGGCGGAAGGCCCTCTCGCTCTTATCACTGCGCTTGAATTCTCACGCTTTTCGTTGGCCGGCGCAATGCCGTTTGCCATGGAAAGACCGCTAGCGTCCGTGGGCGCTTGCGGTTTTTTCGTTTTGGGAGGGTCGTTTCCAGAAAGTCCTGCTTCGGGCGAGACCTGATCTCTTCCGCTCAATGTCTTCCTTCCCTTTTGGCGCTCTCGGATTGGCGTTTCATTCCCCGCGATTCATAATGGCGCGATGAAGACGTTGTTTCCAAGCAAAGGGCGGCGCGCGGGCGTGAAGCGGCTTCTGGTCTCGCGGGCAGTCGGCGGCCCTCCGCATCAGGGCAGGCTCATTTGCGGAACGCTGACGCTGCGCTGCGCGCTTGGCCGCTCCGGCGTGACCAGCGATAAGCGCGAGGGCGATGGAGCGACGCCACGAGGCCGCTTGAAGCTGCTCTACGCGCTGCTGAGGCCGGCGCGTTTTTCGCGCGCGAGTTTCCTGCCGCCGGCGCGATTCCTGCGCGAAAAAGACATCTGGTGCGATGATCCCAGGAGCTTTCGCTACAATCGCCCCCTGCGCGGGCCTTCAAAACTCAGTCACGAGGAGCTTTGGCGGTCCGACCGGCTCTATGATTTCATTGGCGTGCTCGATCACAACATCAGGCCTGCGAGGCTCGGGCGCGGCAGCGCGATATTCTTTCACATAGCGACGGACGATCTTGGGCCGACCGCTGGTTGCGTCGCCTTGCGCGCCCGCGACATGGCGCGGTTGCTTCCGCGCCTTGCGCGGCGGGCGGCGTTAGAGGTCAAATAGACTTCTTCGCTTCCGGACGCGAAATTCCCAGAGATGATCCGGCGGCCCGGAGCCGCCGCCGAGGCGAAACTCCTCCCCGGCGATCAGCGCATGTTCGAGCCATGTTTTCGCGCGCGCTATGGAATCCTCCAGCGCAAGGCCCTGACCGAGGCCCGCCGCGATGGCGGAAGAGAGCGCGCAGCCCGTGCCATGCGTCTGGCGCGTGTCCACGCGAACCCCGGAAAAAATCTTCAGCGCGCGTCGCGTGAACAGCACGTCGATGGGAGCGCCGTCGAGATGGCCGCCCTTGACCAGCGCCGCCTCCGCGCCGGCTTGCACAAGCGCTCGCGCCTGCGCCTCCATGTCCTCGACGCCTTGCGCCTGCGGAGTTCCGGTTAGCGCGGCGGCTTCGGCGAGGTTGGGCGTGATCAGCGTGGCGAGAGGAGCCAGATGCTCCATGATGGCCGCTGGCGCGTCATCCTCGCCGAACGCCTCGCCGCTTGTCGGCGCAAGCACCGGGTCGAGCACGATGTTCCTCGCGCCGCCGCGCCGCAGGGCCCGCGCAACGGCGATGGTTATGTCAGGCCCTGCGAGCATGCCGATTTTCACCGCGTCGACGGCGATGTCGACGAAGATCGCGTCGATCTGGGCCGCAACCATGTCCGGCGTGACGGGAGACACGCGGGTCACGCCTTGCGTGTTCTGCGCGGTCAGGGCCGTGATGACGGCCATGCCGTAGCAGCCAAAGGCCGAGAAGGTCTTGATGTCCGCCTGCGCCCCCGCTCCGCCGGAGGGATCGGAGCCGGCGATGGACAGTAGCCTTGCGAGCGCAGGCACATCAGGCCTTTGGCAGTTTCAGAACGCCCGCCGCGCGATTCTCGGCGCCGAAGGCCAGTCTTGCGCCGCTCGCGTCCCAGGCCAGCGCGGAGATTCGGGCGTGGGCGCCTTCATCAGGGCGGCGCACCAGAATCTCTGAGCCGTCGCTGATACGGCAGAGGAGCACCATGCCGTCCTCGTAGCCCACGGCGACGACGAGCGCCTTGGGGTGAAAGGCGACGCGCGTCACCTGCACGCCGGCCCGCACGCCGCATTCGCGCGGCGCCGCGCCCATCGGTCCGTCCTTGCCCTGAAAAGGCCAGAGGATGCATGCGTCCGCGCCGGATGTCGCGAGCCATTTGCCGTCCGGGGACCAGCATAGCGAACGGCTCTTGGCCGGATAGCCGGCCATTCGCATGTTCTTGCCGTCGGAGAGCCGCCAGCCATGCAACGTGTTTTCCTGCATGGACGTAATGAGGAAACGCCCGTCGGGAGAGACGGTGACGTCGAGATGCGAGCCCTTCCATTCCAGAGTCTCCGGCCTGGCGTCCGCGCCCGGAAACCACAGGCTCGCGCCGTTGTAATGCGCGATTGCGAGCCGGTAGCCCTTGGGCATGAAGGCCAGCCCGCGCGAGGCCGAAGGCAGGTCGAGCGATTTTGTCTCGCCACCGGCGCTCCTTGCGCGCACGACGCGGCCGGCGGTCCAGGCGATTGCCCCGTCGCCGCGCAGAGCCACGGCGTCGATCCATTTGCCGCTCTCGTCGGCGACCACGCTCGCTTCGCCTCCAGCGTTCGTTGAGACGAGCCGGCCATCGTCGCCGCCGGTGATGATCCGCACGCCGTCGCTCGCCGCGCAGAGCACGGCGCCATCGCCATGGGCTGCTGCACGCGTCCCGCTCTCGGGCAGCGTCACCACGCCATGCGCCAGCGCGAAAGCGGGCGCGTCGCCAAGAAAGGCGGCGGCGATCACCGCTTCCTCGACGGTGAAGGGCGTGACGGAGGAGGTCAGGCTGGCGGCGGCGTCGGTCACGGGCAAGGCTTTCTTCTCGCGGCGAATTGCGACAGGGGGAAGGAAAGACCTTTATTCCTCTTCCACCGCCGCTCGCCAGCTTGAAGGCAGCTGCGGGCGTTTCTTGCGGAACTGGCCCCTGATCACGAGAACATAGGCTATGGCGTCGAGCCCCGCCAGCGTGAAAGCCCAGAGCTGCTCCGCCGCCGGTCCGAGCAGGCAGATGACGAGCCCGGCTCCCAGCCCTGCCAACAGGAAGGGCGCCAGGGCGGGGCGCAGCAATCCGATGCGCGAAAACGCCTTCGCCGCCGTCGCCGCGAAAGCGGCCGCGCCGAGCACGCCGAGGTCGAACCAGATCTGGAACACAAGACTGCGGGGCGTGCGCGGGTCGAGATAGCCTCCAAACAGGCCGTAAAGCGCCGAGCCGAAGCCATGCCCGATCAGGGTTCGCGCGCCGTCGTTGGCGACCATTTGTCCCCATGTTTCCAGCGGACGGGCGAAATCCGGCGTGCGGGCTCCGAGGGCGAAATGCACCAGCAAGGCGAAAATGGGCGCAAGCGCGATGGTTGCGGCCGCGACGCCGCCCATCCGCCTGGCGACGCGACGCGCGCGCCCGAAGGAGAGCGCGAACACCGCCGCGCCGACAAGGAGCGCGGGCAGCACATTCGGCGCGCCGGACAGCAGCACGGCAGCAGCCGAGACAATTGTCAGCCCGCCGGCGAAATACCACCTGCCGCGCACGGCCAATGCGCCGGCCGCCGGCCACATCAGCAAGGCCAGCCCGACGCCAGAGCGCGCCAGAGCGTTGCCGTCGATCATTTCCTCAACTGTCAGTTGCCGCTGCGCGAGAAGGGCGACGGCGCCAGCCGCCGCCAGCGAGATCGCAGCCGCGGCGACGCCGATGGGCAGGAGGTTGAGATTGCAGGTGCGCGTGCGCGGCGGCAGAAACCCCGCCGCGATGGCGACGAGCGCCAGCGTCGCGGCGTCCTTGAGGAAACGCTCGGTCGATTGCGCCGCGAAGGGCGTCCAGGTGAGCGAAAGCGCCGTGAAGGCGACCAGAAACAGCGCGCCCAGGACCGGCGGCTTGGCGAGCATCGCCCGCAGCGATCTCGTCTTCTCGCGCGAGTCGGGAGCGATCGTGGCGCCCATCAGCAGCAGGATCGCGCCGATCGGCAACAGAATATAGATCGTCTGGCCCGCGAGGATCGGCGCCAGCAGCGAGACCATGAACAGCAGGAAGATGCCGATGCGCGTCAGCAGGCCGGAGGCCGCTTCGGCGGGATCGTCGATGGCGCGGCGCGCGGGAAAGCTCATGACGCGGTCCTCGCCGGGGCTTGCTTCAGTTCCCCCCGCAGCCGCAACGCGCCGGCGGCGAAGTAATCCGCGTCGGTCTCCGCCGCATGTGCGATGCGGCGCGCCCGCACCGCCGCGACGCTGGCCGACATCAGGCCGCCGAAAGGCTCCCAGACTGCGTCGCCCGGGTCGCTCGACGCCAGTATCTGTCGGGTCATCAGCGCCAGCGGCTTCTGGTTCGCGTGCAGCGCGCCAGCGCAGCGGGGATGCTTGATTCGTTCGGGTCCATGCACGGGCGATTCGCGCCAGACATTTGTCAGCGCATGGACATGGTTCCACTTCGCGCGCAAGCGCTCCCATTGCGAGGCGCTCGGGGGGGTGACCCCGTTGATCGAAAAATACGGACTTGGGCTTTTGGCGCCGAAACGCTCGCACCATTGGGCCATTGCGACGACGGCCTCTCCCGGCGGGCAATACCAGAGATGGCAGCCCGTCAGATATTTCCGCGTCGCGGCGTTGGCGACGCCGCAGGCCGTGTTGCTTTGCGAGAGCGGCAGGCCGGAGCGGCGCCATTCCTCGCGCAGCCAGTCCTTGAGGGAGGCCATTGCGCCGTCCCGCGTCCGCAGAGCGACCTTGCGCGTATAGCGGACGGCGATCTCGGTGACGACAGGCAGGCCGCGAATCGTGCGCGAGTTCACATTGCCGGCGATATGGGCGAGGCCCTTGTCCCAGACGACGGTCTCCTCATAGCGCCAGCCATGCATTTCCAGCGCCGGATGCGCCTTGGCCCAGCCGATCTCGCTGTTCCAGAACCAGAGGGTCGTGTCGGGTTTCGCGTGTTTGGCCCAGGCGGCGGCGTGCGGCGCGTACCATTCCGCGAGGCCGTCGGGCGAGGCGGGCTCGCCGGGATATTTGCCAAGGCCGTAGGGGCCGTCGGAGACAATAACCGTCGGCGGGAGCCATCCGTCATAGGCCGCAAGCGCGTCTCCCTGATAGATGGCCGCTCTATCAAGTCTCAGGCTCCGGTCATCCGACCGAAGAATAGCAATCTTACCGTCGCGCATGACGAACCCTTCGGTTCTGTCTTGCCGTTCTTTGATTGCGCATTGCAATAAGTAAACGCACGGGCGTCATCAATTTTTGACGGACTGTGTTCTCTTTTGCCCACTCGTTCATAACCGCCGTATCCGCCTCTACGGCGGCCTGCTCTTGCGCCAGCGCCGCGAAGTCGCCCGCGCTCAGAAGCCGCGCCAGCCCCCAGACGGCGGCGCCGCGCGCCAGCGGGTGGGGCGAGGCGAGCGCCGCAATGGCCGCCGGAACAAGGCCTTCGTCCCCGCTGTTGCCGATCGCGATCAGCACATTGCGCAGGAAGCGGGCGTGGCCCACGCGCTTGACCGGGCCGCCCGCGAACATGGCGCGAAACCCGGCGTCGTCGAGCGCGGCGAGGTCGGCCAGCGCGGGGCTGTCCAGCTCGGCGCGCGCGGTCAGTTTCGCCTCATGAGCCGCTGTCGCGAATTTGTTCCAGGGACAGACGGCGAGGCAATCGTCGCAGCCATAGATCCGATTGCCGATCGCGGCGCGGAATTCTCGTGGGATCGGGCCTTTGCACTCAATGGTCAGATAGGAGATGCAGCGGCGCGCATCCAGCTGATAGGGCGCGGGAAAGGCGCTGGTCGGGCAGATGTCGAGACAGGCGCGGCAGGAGCCGCAATGGTCTTCCTCGGGCGCGTCGGGCGCAAGCTCAAGATCGGTGAAGATCGCGCCCAGAAACAGCCATGAGCCGAATTCCCGCGAGACGAGATTGGTGTGCTTGCCCTGCCAGCCGAGCCCCGCCGCCTCGGCGAGCGGCTTCTCCATCACCGGCGCGGTGTCGACGAAGACCTTGAGTTCGGATGCGGGCCGCCGGGAGACGATAAAGCCCGCGAGCTGCTTCAGCCGGCCCTTGACGACATCATGGTAATCGCGATTGCGGGCATAGACGGAAATCGCGCCGCGATCCCGTCGCGCCAGCACCGCCAGAGGGTCGTCGGCGGGGCCGTAATTTAGGCCGAGCATGATGACGCTTTGAACCCGCGGCCACAGCTCCTGCGGCGCCGCGCGGCGCTCCGCCGTCTCCGCCATCCAGTCCATGTCGCCATGCGCGCCTTCCGCGAGCCATCGCATCAGGCGGGCGCCAGCTTCCGGCGTTGCGCGGGGATGCGCGAAACGGCAGGCGTCGAAGCCCAGATCCTTCGCCCTGCGGCGAATATCGTCGGAAAGGCTCAGAAGTCGAGTTCGGCGTAAAAGCGCCCCGGCGTCATGCCCGGCGCGCGGTCGGCGATCAGCGGACGGAAGGCGGGACGCGACTTGATGCGCTGGTACCAGTGCTTGGCCGCCTCGTCCTCGTCCCAGGGAATGTCTCCGAGATAATCGGCGCAGGAAATATGCGCCGCAGCCGCGAAATCGGCGTAGGTCAGCCTGTCGCCCGCCAGCCAGTTGCGCATGCCCGTCAGATAGCCGACGTAGCGCATGTGCGGTCGGATATTGGCGCGGGCGACCCGCAGCACGTCCATGTCCGGCGCTCCGCCGCCGTTGCTGGCCGAGGCGTAGCGCTTGTAGACCTTCTCCGTGACCAGCCAGTTGGTCGCTTCCTCGAAGAATTTCACGTTGAACCAGTCGAGCAGCCGCCGCGTCTCGACGCGTTCCTTCAGGTCAGTCGGCATCAGGCGCAACGCGCCCGCGGCGCTCCCGCGCGTCTCGTCGAGATATTCGGCTATCACCAGCGCGCCCGGAACCACCGTCCCGTCGTCGTCGACGAACACCGGGGTGCGGCCGGCGGGATTGAGCCGCAGAAACTCGGGATTGCGCTCGCTGGGGCGCTCCTCGATAAGCTGCGTTTCAATGCCGTATTCATTGAGAATCAGGCGGACGAATCTCGAATGCGGACAGAGCGGGTGGTGAATGAGCTTGGGCATGTGGCCTTTTGTCGAGCGCTTTCGAGCGACGCAGTTACATTTTTCGCGTTAAGAAAACGCTTTCAGACACGGTTTGCGAAAAAGACCGCGCCAATCGCTGCAGGGCCTCGCCCGCGCCCATATCGCGGACTCAGGCGGCGGCTTATAGGCTGGCCCTTGTCGCTAAACAAGCAGGCGGATTTGAGGTTTTGAATTTAGTGCAATCGGCGCGCTGGCGCCAGACAGGCGATAAATCGGGGCTTTGAGAACCGCTTCCGGCCACGCCTGGACAAAAAAAAGGGCCGCCAAAAGGCGACCCTCTTCGAAATCCCGCCCGAAGGCCAAAGCCGGATGGCTCAGATTTCCTTGAGCTGATCGGCGGAGGACTTGCCGGTGCGGCGGTCCTGGGCGATCTCGTAGCTCACCTTCTGGCCTTCGCGCAGGTCGCGCAGGCCAGCTCGCTCGACGGCGCTGATGTGGACGAAAACGTCCTTGTCGCTGTCGTCGGGCTGAATGAAGCCGTAGCCCTTCTGGGCGTTGAACCACTTGACGGTTCCGGTAGCCATTTGTCGTCTCTCCAAAACAGGTAGAGGAGAAGGCCCGCATGCGCGGGGCCGGTCGATCGAGTTTTGGAGAGTTGTCAGCGGCCTGTCGCCAGAGCCGGTCTACGTCGTCAGGCCGAAATTCGATCGAATACTTATATGGAAAATGCGGTTGAATTGCAACGGCGTGTATGCTGGCGATGGGATCGGCGCGTTTGAGTTCTGTGGCGAAAATGCGGCGTTTAAAGATTTTGGCAACCATTATTGACTAGAAATTTAGGGAATTCATTAGCGGTTCAGACGCCTGGCGCTACGCTTACCCTTGATGGTCGAGACTTGGCCGGACGCGAGCGCGTTGAATCAAGGGCGTAACCGGCATGAAGGCCGGAAGTAAATGGAGTTGGAGTGATGCACGATACTATCCGCCAACTGCTTGAGCAGCATGGCCGTTTGCATAATCCCGTCAGCCAGATCGCGTCGGACGCGGATCTATACGACGCTGGCCTGACCCCCTTCGCGGCGATCCGCGTCATGCTGGCTCTGGAAGAGCAGTTCGCCCTGGAATTTCCGGTAAGGCTGCTGCGCCGGCAGAGCTTCGCCTCGATCGAGGCAATCGCCGCCTGCGTTCAAGAGATCAAGCCGACTGTGCGCGAGCTGGACAGCCGCGCCGCCTGATGGGCCTGCCCGGAGCGCAGCGCTCCGGCTGCGCTATTCTTTATCAATGGACGCCTCGCCCTGCGCTGTTGCCGGGCGGCGCGCCATCCGCTAGGTCATCTTCAAGTTATTCGCGCCGGGCGTAGCTCCCGCGCCAACGAGAAGAGACCAACATGCCTCCCTATCGCTCCCGCACAACCACCCACGGCCGCAACATGGCGGGCGCGCGCGGCCTTTGGCGCGCCACGGGCATGAAGGACGAGGATTTCGGCAAGCCGATCATCGCCGTCGCAAATTCCTTCACGCAATTCGTGCCCGGACATGTGCATCTGCAGAACCTGGGCCAGCTCGTCGCGCGCGAAATTGAAAAGGCCGGCGGCGTCGCCAAGGAATTCGACACCATCGCCATCGACGACGGCATCGCGATGGGCCATGACGGCATGCTCTATTCGCTGCCCTCGCGCGAGATCATCGCCGACAGCGTTGAATACATGGTCAACGCGCATTGCGCCGACGCCATCGTCTGCATCTCGAATTGCGACAAGATCACGCCCGGCATGCTGATGGCGTCGCTGCGCCTCAACATTCCCGTGATCTTTGTTTCCGGCGGCCCGATGGAGGCCGGCAAGGTTGTGCTGAACGGCAAGACTCAGGCGCTCGATCTCGTTGACGCAATGGTCGCCGCCGCCGATGACAAATACACCGACGCGGAAGTGCAGGCGATTGAACGCTCCGCCTGTCCGACCTGCGGCTCATGCTCCGGCATGTTCACCGCGAACAGCATGAACTGCCTTGTCGAGGCGCTGGGCCTTGGCCTGCCGGGCAATGGCACCACTCTGGCGACGCACAAGGACCGCGAGCGCCTGTTCGTCGAAGCCGGCCATACGATCGTCGATCTCGCGCGGCGCTGGTACGAACAGGATGACGCCTCCGTGCTGCCGCGCTCCATCGCGAAATTCGAGGCTTTCGAGAATGCGATGACGCTGGACATCGCCATGGGCGGCTCGACCAACACCGTGCTGCACATCCTCGCCGCCGCGAATGAAGCGGAAGTCAATTTCACCATGGCCGACATCGACCGCCTGTCGCGCCGCGTGCCCGTGCTGTGCAAGGTCGCGCCGGCCAAGGCCGACGTGCATCTCGAAGACGTGCATCGCGCCGGCGGCATCATCGCCATTCTCGGCGAGCTGTATCGCGCGGGCTTGCTGCATGGCGATTTGCCGACCGTGCACAGCGCGAGCATGAAGGACGCCATAGCGCGCTGGGACATCGCCGTGACGTCGAGCGAGACGGCCAGGAAATTCTTCCGCGCTGCGCCCGGCGGCGTGCCGACGCAAGTGGCCTTCAGTCAGGAGCGCCGCTTCGACGAACTCGACGCCGACCGCGCCAATGGCGCCATCCGCGACGCCGCGCATGCTTTCTCCAAGGATGGCGGCCTCGCGGTGCTGACCGGCAATCTTGCGCTGGAAGGCAGCATCGTGAAGACGGCGGGCGTCGACGAAAGCATTTTGAAATTCGCCGGTCCCGCCCGCGTCTATGAGAGCCAGGACGCGGCGGTCTCGGGCATTCTCACCGGCGAGGTCGTCGCGGGCGAGGTGGTGGTGATCCGCTATGAGGGACCGCGCGGCGGCCCGGGCATGCAGGAGATGCTTTATCCGACGAGCTATCTGAAATCGAAAGGCCTCGGCAAGGCCTGCGCGCTCATCACCGACGGGCGTTTTTCCGGCGGCACGTCGGGGCTTTCCATCGGCCATGTCTCGCCGGAGGCGGCCGAGGGCGGCCTCATCGCGCTGGTGAAGACCGGCGATCGCATCGAGATCGACATTCCCGCGCGCAGCATCACGCTGGCGGTGAGCGATGCCGAGATCGCAACGCGCCGCGCCGCGCAGCTGGCAAAAGGCTTCAAGCCCGAGAACCGCCAGCGCAAGGTGTCGAAGGCCCTGCGCGCTTACGCCGCGATGACCACCAGCGCCGCGAAGGGGGCTGTGAGGGAGGTTCCGTAGGGGCTTCCCCTCTCCCCGTGAGCGGGGATACGTGGCCGGTTCATCGCATGGTAGTTTCCATGATGGGCTTGAAGCCCAGAACCCTCAGTAATGGGTATTAGGGGGCGTTGCGCTAGAAACCTTCAACTCTTTGCGTGCGAATTACCCGGTTCGGTTCCTCTCGGATCCAATCGATATAGGGATGGAGCGAGATGATATCAGCTCGTGAATATTACAATCAGATCGTAAGGCCGACGGTTGACGAATTTTTTGGAAATAACAAAGACCTGCGACTAGCCATGCTGGCCTGCACTGTCACGCTTCATTTGCTTGATTACATTGGGCAAAATGGGGCAGAGAACGCCAAACAGGGGGATAAAAAAGTAAATGGGTTGAAGAAAGCGGCTCAAGATCAATTCGCCTTTAAAGTGGTGGAAGGTTTCGCTTTGGCTTCCAAACACTGCAACGTGGCTTCGCTACCCGGATTCGATTCAGGACAGCACATGGTGGCGTACCCCGCTGTTTGCGGGGTTGCGAGATGCGGCGGAAGCTTTTTAGGTGATACGGTGGGTGGGGTCACGGTACGCGGGGGCACAGACCGTCACGTGAACCTGATGGGGGCTTTGACTGAAACGCAGAGATATTTTGAATCGGAATTTCCGGAACTGGTGCAATAATCCTTATTTACGAAGGTCTGGCCGCAGTTTGGAGACCGAAAACCCGCACGCAAGGCTGCTTTTCCCGTCCCTATTCGACACCGCTCGCCCCTCACTCCCCGTAAATCTCCGCCATCCCAATCTCCAGTCCCGGCGGGTCGAGCGTTATGACGCCATCGCGGATGATGCGGGTGAGGATGGCGCCGTTTTCGCCGCGCGCGTGATGGATAACGAGGCGCTGGTCGGGATCGACGATGAGATAATGCGCGATGCTGGCGAGGCTGAAATAGCCGGCGAGCTTGCCCAGTGCGTCGTTCTTGGCCGTGGAGGGCGACAGAACCTCGACGACAATGACCGGGTTTTCGACGAACAGCGCGTCGGGGGGCAGTTCCGGCCCGCAATAGACCTGCGCATCGGGCTCGAACAAAGTGGCGTTGTCGACGCGCAGAGCCATGCCGTCCGGCAGGGCGTGGCAAGGCGCGCCCTTTTTGCGGATGGCGTTGAGCAGGGCGACATAGACCGCCCCTTTTGTCCTGGCGTGCGCCACGCGCTCGGAGGCCTGAGCGACCACTTCGCCGCCGACAAGTTCGTAGCGGCCGGGCGTCTCGCGCGCCCAGTCGAGAAATTGCTCCACGGTCATGGTTTTGCGGGGCTGCAGGCTCATGGCCTATCTATAGCGCAATAGGCGCTCGTGGGCCATGCTTTCCCGGCTCCGAACGCCCTCACCCTAACCCTCTCCCCGCGAGCGAGGAAAGGGGATGCGCCTTTGCCCGATTGTTCCGCTCCAGCGTAATCCGATCCTCGAAAACCGCGTCCCGCCGCAAACATCGCAAGCGGCCTCTATTCATCACTCGTTCCAGGAGATAGATTTCGCCCATGAATAGGCTGAAATTCATGGGTGCCGATACTGCGGTCAGGCGCTGCCTATCGGTCTGCGCTGTTCTGTTGATCTGCGGCCTCGTCTCCGCCTGCGCGGCGCGACCGGAAGCCGGCTATCTGGCCTCAGTCCCCGGCTCCTCAGCCGGCGGGAGCGAGCATACCATTCTGGTGACGACGACGCGGCAGAGGGATGCGCGACCCGGCACGCTGTTCAATGGCGAGCGCGCGCCTCAGGCGGACTATGCGAAAGTCACCGTCTCGATTCCGCGAGCCCATGTGACTGGCGAAATCGAATGGGCCAGTTCTCCGCCCGGAGATCCCGCAGCCAATTTCGTCATTCGACAGGCCGGCTATCTGGACAGCGAAAAGGCCTTCATTCGGGAGCTGAACGCGCAACTTGCGACGCGCCCGCGCGGCAGCCGCAAGGTCTTTCTGTTCGTTCACGGATACAACACGATGTTCGCGGAGGGGCTGTTCCGCTATGCGCAGGTCGTCCATGATTCTGAATCGCCCGCCGTTCCCGTCCTTTTCTCCTGGGCGTCTCATGGAAACCTGACCGATTACGTCTATGACAACAACAGCGCCACTGCGGCGCGCGACGAACTGGAGCGCACCATCCGCCTGCTCTTTGCGAGCGACGCCGACCAGGTGAACATTCTGGCGCATTCGATGGGGAATTGGGTCACGGTCGAGGCGTTGCGACAGATCAAGATGTCCGGCCGGTTGCCGCAGATCGCCAAGCTGGGGCGGGTTCTCCTTGCCGCTCCCGACATTGATATTGATGTCTTCAAGTCGCAGATGCGCCGTTTCGGAAAGCTGAAACAGCCATTTTATGTCGTGCTGTCCAAGGACGACAATGCGCTCGGCGTTTCGAGATTCATCGCGGGCGGGCGGAGCCGCTTGGGAGATTACAGCGACGCGGCGGGGCTTACGGAGCTTGGCGCAGTGGTGATCGACCTTAGCGACGTTGAGGCGACCGATTCCAGCAACCACGCCAAATTCGCCCAGATAGCCGAGATTGGCCCCAAACTTCGATCCGTCATGGAAAAGGGCGCTCTCGCAAACCGGCTGTCGGCGTCGGATGAACTGGATGCGGTCGGCGGCGCGACGAGTTCCGTCGTGACATTGCCCACGCGGCAGGCGGGATCGGCGATAAGGATAATCTCGGGGCAGTGACTCCCAAACCTCGTGGCGAGCGACCCATGTCGCAACATTGGATCAGTGAATGAAACGTCCCGGACTCGCATCGCTCTGCATCGCGCTCTCTCTCCTCGCCGCCGCCTCGCAGGCGGAAGAGAAAAAGCTCAAGGTCGCCTTCTTCGGCTTCGAGATGATCAACACATCGCCCGCGCCGACCAGCGAGGAGGAGAAGGCGCGCATCCTTCGCATCGGCGAGGTGCTGCGCGAAATGCTGAACGCCTCCGGCCGCTATGAGGTCGTCACGCTTTCCGACGCGCTGCAAAGGAAGATTGCGCAAAGCTCGAAGATCACCGGCTGCAACGGCTGCGAGATCGACTGGGCGAAGGAGGCCGGCGCCGACATCGCCGCCTTCGGCACGGTGCAGAAGGTGAGCAATCTGATCCTCAACGAGAATATCTACATGAGCCGCGTGGACGGCGCGCCCTTCTTCTCGCATAGCGTCGACATCAGGGGAAACACCGACGAGAGCTGGGAGCGCGGCATGCGCTACATGATCGGTAATTATTTCCTGACCACGAAGTAAGGCGCCAGCAAAAAGAAACGCCCTGTTTCAGCCGCATTCCCGAAAGAGAAAAGTGGCCTGAGACAGGGAGCGTTAATGAGAAAAAATCGAAGATACAGCCTGGCTTTGGCATGCGGCGGCGTCGCGCTGCTTGCGCTCGGCGCCTTGTCGCTCGCGTCGCCGGCGCTGGCGCTGGAAAATCCGCTCGATCGCGGACCGCTCGCGGATTTTCTGAATGTGTTTCGCGAACAGGCGATCCCGCGCCAGGTCGTGGTCTGGAATCATCCGGAATTCAAGAAGGGAACGGTCGTCGTCTCGACCAAGGAGCGCCGGCTCTATTATGTGCTCGGCGACGAGGAGGCGATCGAATATGGCGTCGGCGTGGGACGCGAGGGCTTCACCTGGTCCGGGGCCAAGACCGTTAGCCGCAAGCGCGAATGGCCGGACTGGACGCCGCCGCCGCAAATGCTCAAGCGTCGCCCCGACCTGCCACGACATATGGAGGGCGGGATCGAGAATCCGCTTGGCGCGCGCGCGATCTATCTTGGTTCGAGCAATTATCGCATCCACGGCTCCAATGAGCCGGACACGATCGGCGCGGCGGTGTCGTCAGGCTGCATCCGCATGACCAACCGCGACGTGGTCGACCTATATGGCCGGGTCAAGGTCGGCACGCGCGTCGTCGTTTTGAAGTGACGGCTCGGACGGGCGTCGCAGCGCGAAGCCCGCTCCCGCCGCCAGCGCCAGCCCCACGGCCGCCATCGCCGCCATGCCGAGATAGCCGCTTTCGCCGTATCGCTCATAGAGCAGGCCGGAGCCGAAGGTCGCGGCGCTGACCGTGGCCGCGTTCGCCGCCGCAAGCCAGCCCTGAGCCTGCGCGATGCGGCTGGAGCCGCAAAGCTGCGCCAGCAGATAGGCCGGGCCAAGCTGCACTGCCGCGCAGGAAACGCCATGCAGCGCCTGCGCCGCGAATATGCCGAAGGTTCCCGGATCGCCCGCCATCATGAACCAACGGATAATCGCCGCGACGCCGCCCGCGAGCAGGAATGTCAGCGCGCGGCTTTCGCCGCCGAACCAGCGTCCGGCCATCAGAAAGAAAGCGACTTCGGTGACGAGCGAGGCGGACCAGGCCAGCGAAACGAAGTTCTCGTCGTGGCCGATGGCCTTCCAGTGCAGCGAGCCGAATGCGCCGACAAAGGCGTGGCTGCTCTGGATCAGGGCGGCGGCGAGGATCACGGTCGCGATCAGCGCCGGCCTTGCGAGCTTTTCTGCAGGCGCCGTCGCATGCTCGTGCCTCTCGCCGCCGCCGAGCCCGCGCAGCGCCAGAAAGGCCGCTCCGGCCGCCGCGAAGGAAACGCCTGTGAGCAGCCAGACCAGCGCGGAATTCGGCAGCATGTTCGCGATGGGCCCGCTCGTCAGCATGAAGAAGAGGATCGACACCGAGCCCCATCCGCGCACGAAGGAATAATGCAAAAGGCCGCGTCCGGCCGCGCTGCGCCGCTGCGCTGCGCCGAGAATGATGCCGTCCGCGAGAATGCCCACCGGCCCCTGCGCGAAGACCAGCAGCAACACGCCAAGCAGGATTGGCAGGAAGCCATGCAGGAATCCGAGCAGCGCATAGGCCGCGCCCGCCGCCGCCGCGTAGGAGACGAGAATGGCCGCGTGCCGGCCGGTGCGGTCCGCGCGCCGCGAGGCGATCAGCGTCGACAAAATGCGGATCGCTGGCGGCGCCGCCAATATCGCGCCGATTTCCCCCGCGCTGAGTCCGCGCGAATTGAGCCAGATTGGAAAGAAGGGCAGCTGCACGCCGACGACAGCGTAGATGGCCGCCGTGAGACAGGACAGCCGCAGCTCCTCGCGGCGGTCCGCCGTCTGTTGGTCTGAAGGATTCATGTCGTTGATTATCCGACGCGCGGGTTACGATTCCCTCTCCCCCGATACATCGGGAGAAGGATCGTTACTCCATGACGGCCGCTTTGAGAATGCAGACCATGGTCGCCTGCGCGGGCGTCTTGCCGAGATTGCGGATCACATGCGGGCGGTCGCAGCGGTAGCGGAGGGTTTCTCCAGCCTTGACGCTTTCGGGGACGCCCCCGACTTCGACCACGAGTTCGCCCTCGCGCACCGAGAGGCTCTCCACGGAGCCGCGCTGATGCGCCTCGGACTCCAGCACGCCGCCGGGGTCGGCCGAAAACTCATAGGCCTGCAGCCAGTCCACGGTCTTTATCCAGCCGATGATGGCGAGCCGGCATTTGCCGTCGTCCGAAACGAGAATCGGCGTGTCGGCGCGGGTGGTCTTTTCCAGAAAGGGCTCGTCCCGTGCGCTTTGCAGAACGCGCTCGATGGAAACGTCGAGCGCCTGCGCCAGCCGCCATATGGTGGCCAGCGTCGGATTGGTCTCGTTGCGCTCGATCTGGCTGATGATGGATTTCGCCACCCCGGACTGGGCCGAGAGCTCTGAAAGCGACAGATTATAGGCCTTGCGCAATCGCTGCACCGTCGCGCCAAGCTGCCCCGAAAGCGCGAGCGCCCCCGCTTCGAGTATCTTTTGCTTTTCCCGCCCTTCGACGCCCATCGCGTCCGCCTCTCCAGTCCGCTGATGACCGGAGTAATAGCCGATATCGTCCGGAATATCGAACATGAAAATCCGGGCGCGCTCGCGTCCGCCGTTTCGGGGAAGAAAAGGACTCGGATCAACCCCGTCCGGGCTGTCATGATCCCGCAATGCGAATCTGATGTCTGGGTGTCGGCGGCATGGCCCTTGGAGGCCGAAACTGACACGGGAATTCGCAATGGAAGAACCGGCGGCGACCAAATATCGCACTTTGTTTCTTTCCGATCTCCATCTCGGCGCGCGTGGCTCCCAGGCCGATCTCTTGCTGGATTTCCTGCGCCACAATGACGCCGACACGATCTATCTGGTCGGCGATATCGTCGACGGCTGGCGTCTGAAGAGCGGCTGGTACTGGCCGCAATCGCATAATGACGTCGTGCAGAAGCTGCTGCGCAAGGCGCGCAAGGGCGCCCGCGTGATCTACGTTCCGGGCAATCACGACGAATTCGCACGCGAATATACGGGCCTTGTCTTCGGCGGCGTCGAAGTGCTGGGAACCGACGTGCATGAAACGGCGGACGGCAAGAAAATGCTGATCATCCACGGCGACCAGTTCGACATCGTGGTGCGCCACGCGCGCTGGCTCGCCTTCCTCGGCGACTGGGCCTATGACTGGGCGATCTTCCTGAACACCTATTTCAACCGCGTCCGGCGCATGTTCGGCGTCGGCTACTGGTCCTTCTCCGCCTGGGCGAAGCTGAAGGTCAAGAACGCGGTCAACTTCATCGGCGATTTCGAGAAGACGCTGGCCGCGGAGGCGGCGCGCCGCGGCGTCGACGGCGTGATCTGCGGCCATATCCATCACGCGACGATCAAGACCATCGACGGCAAGCTCTATATCAACACCGGCGATTTCGTGGAGAGTTGCACGGCGATCGCGGAGCATGATGACGGACGTTTCGAGATCCTGGAATGGCGGACGACGGCGGAAGAGCGCGCTCCCGCGCCGCAGCCGCTGCGACTGACCGCGAAAGCCGCCGCGTGACGCTCTATCGGGAAGATTGGCGGCGCTCCTGTCATTGCGAGCGCAGCGAAGCAATCCAGTGGGACTGGGCCGGCTCTGGCTTGCCTCGTCGCCGGGCGCCCTGCAATGAGGCGCGGCTGTGGTCATTGTTCATGAAGGTTGGAAGATGCGTATTTTGATCGCGACGGACGCATGGCGTCCGCAAGTGAACGGGGTAGTGCGCTCGCTGGAGTTGATGTCGCAGGCGGCGAGCCAGCTCGGAGCGGAAATCGACTTTGTAACGCCGCGCGATTTCAACTCAATGCCCATGCCGACCTATCGCGAGATAGACCTCGCCTTCGCGACGCCGCGCGCCGTGAAGCGGCGGCTCGAAGCAGGCTATGACCATGTCCATATCGCCACGGAAGGCCCGGTGGGCCTTGCCGCGCGCGCGTGCTGCCTGAGCAGCCGCCGCTGCTTCACCACGAGCTATCACACGCGTTTCCCGGAATATATTCACGCCCGCGTGGGCGTTCCTGTCGGGCTCACTTATGCCGCGCTGCGCTGGTTCCACAACGCCGGCGCCGGCACGATGGCGTCGACGCAAAGCCTCGCGCGCGAGCTTTCGGAGCGGGGTTTCAAGCGCATTTTGCGCTGGTCGCGCGGCGTCGATCACCAGACCTTCAATCCGAAGGCCGCGATCCAGCTCGACTTTCCGCGCCCGATATTTCTGGTACGCCGGCCGGCTCGCGGTCGAGAAAAACGTCGAGGCTTTTCTCTCGCTGGACCTGCCGGGAACCAAGCTCGTCGCGGGCGACGGCCCCGCTCGCCGCAAGCTTGAGGCGCAATATCCGGCCGCGCGCTTTCTCGGCGTCAAGACCTCGACGGAGCTTGCTGCGCTTTACGCCAGTTGCGACGCCTTTGTGTTTCCCAGCCGCACGGATACATTCGGCATGGTGTTGCTGGAGGCGATGGCCTGCGGCGCGCCGGTCGCGGCCTTTCCGACGCCCGGCCCGCTCGACGTCGTGGGCGCGAGCGGCGCTGGCGCGCTCGACGAGGATCTGCGAACAGCCGCGCTGGAGGCTCTGGAGATCAATCGCGAGGTTCCCCGGCGGCATGCGCTGACATTCACATGGGAAAACAGCGCGCGGCAATTTCTCGACAGCATAAATCTCGCGCGCGGCGCCGCGCCCGTGTTTGAGTCGAAGGCCTCTTCAGCCGAACAAAGAAATTTTGCTTTCGAGAGAAAGCCGATCCAGCCGTGAGAGCGCCTCAAGGCGCGGGTCGGGCGGAGGCGGCTCCGCCACTGCGCGCTCGACGGTAGGCGGCGGCAGTCGTAGCGAGGCGGGCGCGGGCGCGGACACTTTCGCGTCCGCCTCGACATTATCCCGCAAGACAGACGCAGGCCGATCCGATGGCTTGCTAGGCGCGACGTTGCGTTCAAGTCGCGCTATGGCCTCCAGCAATTGCTGCGTTTCCGCCGCCCGCTGGCGGCGCGCGAACTCCAGCAGAAACCAGCGCCCGCGCGCGGTCTCCATCACGGCGGCTTCGATGCGCTCGTAATCTTCGGGAACGATGCCTTCGGGAGGAGTCGTTAGCGTCATGCGCCCAGGGCTGCTGCTGATGGTTGTTCAGGCGTTCGGCGCGAATCGCCTGGATGGAGGTTCGCCAGTGCCGGAATTATAACAAATCCTCGGACTCTCGGGCGCAATTTCAGGACTTGTAGGCTTCGTCGAGCTCTTTGAGTTTCACCTGCACTTTCGGCGCGGTCCTGACCATGAATTGCTCCGCCTCGTCAAGCGTCGCAAAGCATTGAGCAATGGTAGGGCCGTTCGGCGTGAAGGCGACGACGAGAATTGGATGCCCTTCGCCCGGCGAGGGATAAAGAACGAGTTGATAATCCGCCATCGGCGATCTCCGCAGTTTCGTCCCGCATAGCACAGGCCGTGCTGAGCGGAAATCAACTTCGGGGGGCGGCCTGTTTCTTTTTCTTGAGGACGATGGTCAATTTGGAGCCCTTCTTGGATATTTTGACGGACTTCAATTTGCAGGCGCCCGTTGCGACATTGCCGCCCAGGCTGTCCATCCATTCGCGCAGCAGCGCGCTCCGGGTCATTTCGTTGATGCTCTTTTCCAGCACCTTTTTCTCCTCAAGTTTCGTTCAAAGCATAGCAGTCATTCAAGCTTGGCGCGAGCGCCGGACGCCGCTTCCCAAGGAGAGGGTTACCTTTGGCTTTCAAAAAACGCCTTAACGTCGCGCTAACGCATGAGTGGAATGATTCCTTTGATTAAACGCATGAGGTGTGGTTCAGAACGAGGACAATCGCGTGGACGTCGCCGGGCTGCTTTTCTCATTCGAGGGGCGAATCGGCCGCAGGGCCTTCGTCGCACTCTGGCTGGCAGCCGTTGTCATTCAACTGACGCTTCCTTTCTTACTGCCCGGTCAAATCGACGACGAGCCAGACCCCGCCATGGTGGCGGCTCACTTCAACAAGCTCTGGGCTCCATTGGTGATCGCACTGCTTTGCGCCTGGATCAGCCTCGCTGGCGTCACCAGGCGCCGGCATGATTTAGGCCGATCGGGCTGGCCGCTCCTGTTCGACGTCCTCGCGCTGGTAGTCGCGATTCCGGCGAGCATGTATTGCGCATCTGCAAGCCTCGCCGCTGGCGTCGTGGCGAGCGCTACCGTCATCGCGTTGGCGACTCTTTACGCAGCATGGCTGCATATCCAGTGCCTGCTCTATCGGGGAGACGCGGTTCCCAACGCCTATGGCCCGCCCCCCGGCGAGCGTGTGACGTCGCCGGGCAATCTGGAAATTCGCCTCAACAGAAAAGTCCGCCTCCCGGATGATACGCTCGCCATCAGGCCAGGCAGCAGGAGCTTTGGCCGACGCTGAGGAGTGATCCGCGCGCGCCTTTTTCAGGGTCCATCGGCGCATGACTGGTTCTGCATGATTTTTGGCAGGGCTGCACGGCTGTTGTCACCGGCATTGATGACAAACTAGTTCCACTGAGCGGCTCCAATGGACAGGCCCCTTTATGCTGGCGTCAGCGCTGCCGCGCAAATTCAATCAAAGCTGGCTCCGCGGTCGACGCCAGCCTTTCCTTGAACTTTCTCTTGTGGCGACAGGCGTCGTGGCCGCTTTCTTCGGAAGGGAGTTTCGCGGCGCATGCCCCAAACGCCGACCCAATCGTGACTGAACACGCTTTGAACCGGAATCCTGTTTTGAATAGTGATGGAGGAAATTATGGCCAGTCTGGGACTCTATGTTTCACTAGAGGCGAAACCGGGAAAGGAAGCGCAGCTGGCGGACTTTCTCATGGGCGCGCTGCCATTGGTCGAGGCGGAGCGGGACACGGTCGCTTGGTTCGCCTTGCAAATGGGCCCGTCGGCTTTCGGCATATTCGACGTTTTCAATGATGAAACGGGCCGCAACGCTCATCTTGCGGGCGAAGTCGCGAAGGCGCTGATGGCGAAGGCTCCGGAATTATTGGCCAAGCCTCCGTCGATCGAGAAGGTCGACATTCTCATCGACAAGCTGCCTCGTTAGCAGCGCCACTCGGGCAGCGGCGGCTCAGGCGGTTCCTTCGGAGGCATATCTGCCGAGCGCGGCCTGCGCCGCCGCGAGCCGGGCGATAGGCACGCGAAACGGCGAACAGGAAACGTAATCGACGCCGGCCTTGTCGAAAAAGGCGATCGAGGCGGGGTCGCCGCCATGCTCGCCGCAGACGCCAAGCCCAATGTCCTGCCGCGCCTCGCGCGCTCTCCAGCAGCCTATCGCGACAAGCTCGCCGACGCCCTCCTGATCAATCGTCACGAAGGGGTCGGCGGGCAGAATGCCCTTGGACCTGTAGGTGCCGAGGAATGCGCTCGCGTCGTCGCGGGAAATGCCCAGCGCCGTCTGCGTCAGGTCGTTGGTGCCAAAGGAGAGGAATTCCGCCGTCCGCGCGATGTCTCCCGCGCGCAGCGCAGCGCGCGGCAGCTCGATCATCGTGCCGAGGTGATAGCCCGGCCTGATGCCGGTTTCCTCCTCGACGGCGCGGGCGGTCTCCTCGATCCGCGCCTTGACGAAATCAAGCTCCGCGCAGGCGAACACCAGCGGGACCATGATCTCGATCTGCGCCGCCTTGCCGGTCTCCATCGCCGCCGCTATCGCGGCTTCGAAAATCGCGCGCGCCTGCATGTCGACGATTTCGGGAAAGGCCACGGCAAGTCGCACGCCGCGGAAGCCCAGCATCGGGTTGAATTCGGAAAGCTCCTGCGCGCGCTTGCGCAGCTTCGCGGGGTCGGCGCCCATCGCGCTGGCGACGCTGGCGATCTCGGCGTCGCTGTGCGGCAGGAATTCATGCAGCGGCGGATCGAGCAGGCGGATCGTCACCGGCAGGCCGGCCATGATCTCGAACAGCTCCTTGAAGTCGTCGCGCTGCATCGGCAGGAGCTTGGCCAGCGCGGCGCGGCGCCCTTCCGTATTGTCGGCGAGGATCATCTCGCGCACCGCGACGATGCGTTCGCCCTCGAAGAACATGTGCTCCGTGCGGGCGAGACCGATGCCCTCGGCGCCGAAGTTGCGCGCCGCGCGCGCGTCGGCGGGCGTCTCCGCGTTGGCGCGGACCTTGAGCCGCCGCGCCGCGTCGGCCCAGCCCATCAGCACGGCGAATTCGCCGGTGAGCTCGGGACGCTGCATTTTCACGGCGCCTGCGATCACATGGCCGGCGGAGCCGTCCAGCGTGATCATCTCGCCCTTGGCGAAGCGCCTGCCCATCACCGAAAAGCTCTGATCTTCATAGTCGACGCGAAGGCCCACGGCGCTGGTGACGCAGGGCTTGCCCATGCCCCGCGCCACGACGGCGGCATGGGACGTCATGCCGCCGCGCGCGGTCAGAATGCCCTCCGCCGCATGCATGCCCGCGATGTCCTCGGGACTGGTCTCGACGCGCACCAGAATGACCTTGCGGCCTTCATTGGCCAGCGCCACCGCCTCCTGCGTATCGAACACGATCTCGCCATAGGCCGCGCCGGGCGAGGCGGGCAGGCCGCTGGTGAGAATGGCGCGCTTGGCTTCGGGGTCGAGGGTTGGATGCAGCAACTGGTCGAGCGAAGCGGGATCTATCCTCGCGATGGCGTCCTCGCGGGTGATAATTCCCTCATTGGCCATGTCCACGGCGATCTTCAGCGCGGCGGGCGCGGTGCGCTTGCCGCCGCGCGTCTGCAGCATCCATAACTTGCCGCGCTCGACCGTGAACTCCATGTCCTGCATGTCGCGGTAATGCGCTTCCAGCTTCTCGGCGTAGCTCTTGAACTGCGCATAGACAGCCGGCATCGCCTTTTCCAGAGAGATTGCTTCGGACTTGCCAGCAATTCGCGCGGCCTCGCTGATCGGTTGCGGCGTGCGCATGCCGGCGACGACATCCTCGCCCTGCGCGTTGATCAGAAACTCGCCGTAAAACTCGCGCGCGCCGGTGGACGGGTTGCGCGAAAAGGCGACGCCCGTGGCCGAGCTATCGTCCATGTTGCCGAACACCATCGCCTGCACATTGACGGCGGTGCCCCAGTCGGCCGGGATGTTGTGCAATTCGCGATAGACGAGGGCGCGCGGATTCATCCAGGACCGGAACACCGCCTTGATCGCGCCCATGAGCTGCGCGCGCGGGTCTTGCGGAAAATCGGCTCCCTTGTGGTGCGCGACGATATCCTTGTAGAGCGCGACGACCGCCTGCCAGTCCGACGCGTCGAGATGCGCGTCGAGGGTGAGGCCGCGCCGCTCCTTGAAGGCGTCGAGCGCCTCCTCGAATTCGTGATGCTCGACGCCGAGCACGACCGACGAATACATCTCGATGAAGCGGCGGTAGCAATCGAAGGCGAAGCGCTCGTCGCCGCATTTTCGGGCCAGCGCGCCGACGGTCCTGTCGTTGAGGCCGAGGTTCAGCACCGTGTCCATCATGCCCGGCATCGAGGCGCGCCCGCCGGAACGCACCGAAACCAGCAAAGGCCAATCGGCGTCGTCGAAACCGTGGCCGGCGACCGCGCCGACCTTGGCCAGCGCCGAGTTCGAGCTGCTCGCCGAGGTCCGGCGGCAGCGTCTTGTCGTGGGCGTAAAAATAGGAACAGACTTCCGTCGTGAGGGTGAAGCCGGGTGGCACCGGCAGGCCGAGCCGGGCCATTTCCGCAAGGCCGGCGCCCTTGCCGCCGAGCAACTCCCGCATCGACGCCGCGCCCTCGGCCTCGCCCTGGCGGAAACTATAGGCCCATTTGGTCATTCTTTGCGTGTCCGGCGGCGAATGGGAGAAGCTGTCGCGCATCACGCGCGTGGCGGATGAGGATTCCGGGTCGTCGTTAACATGCCGTCACGCCGAGCGGGGCGGCGCCCTTGCATTGCCGAGGGTCAGACCGGGCGAGGCCCGCGCGGCCGCAGGAAGAGCCCGAAGTTCAGCCAGCTCGCGCCATAGAAGATCATGTCGACGCCAAGGAAAATGCCGAGAATATAGGCCGAGTTCGCGGGCCAGCCGGCCAGAATGAACGCTCCGAGCAGCGTCGTCACTGCGCCCGCCAGGCCGATGTAGAGCCTTGGGCCCTCCGGCAGTTGCGTGGCGAAGAAGATGCGCAGCACGCCCGTCACCAGCAGCGCGGCGCCGAGCATCAGCGTCAGGCCGATGGCGCCCGTTTCCGGATTGGCCAGCATGAAGGCGGCGGCGACGACATAGGCGACGCCCACCAGCACGAAGGCTATTCCCGCCGTCCAGCTCGGCGCGTTGAAGCCGAAACTGATCTCGACGCCGCCGATCAGGATCATGAAGGCGGCGATCAGCGAGACGGAAATCAGCGTCGCGAGGCCGTCGGCGGTGAGCAGGGCGATGCCGAGGATGACGGTGACGACGCCAAAGCCCACGAACCAGCCCCAGCGCCCGCGCAGATGCCTGATCACATGACCGATGTCATGCGCGCCGGGAGGAAGGGAATCGCCACTCAAGGACATGGTGCGCTCCGTTGAAAGGTTTTGGTGGATGAAAGTCGGCGACTCCAACCGTCCGCCCGCCTCGGCGGCTTGCATGGCGAATAGTTTAGCATAACTTCTGCTCAAGCGCCCGCGCGCAATTGAAGCAGGCAGGGAGCCGCGAAATGGCTGAAGACATTGACGAAAAGCCCCGTCCCGTCCCGACGCATGTCGTCGGCCAGCCGCTCGACGCGCTTTCGGTCGACGAACTGGCCGAGCGCATCGAGGCGCTGCGCGCGGAAATTCTGAGGCTGGAGGCTGCGCGCGCCAGGAAGCAGGCCGCCAATGCGGCGGCGGATGCGTTTTTCAAGAGTTGAGGGGGGAGTTGGGTCGGAAGTGCAGGGTGAATATCCGCCATGCGCCACGAGCCGACGTTGAGCTGCGAGCATATGCCGGACATTCGCGGGCGGTCCTGCCGTGGCCGCTATCGAACGGCAGGCCAACGGGAGCCGCCGACCAATTCCAGACGGTCCGCTATTGGGGAAAACAATCCGGCAAAGACGTTCCAAGCGGCTTGGCGCAGACGCACGACAAGTGACCGCCCTCCATAATCGCCGTGACTTTGACGAACGGTCCTGTTCTGTGCGCTGTCAGCGCCGGCGGAGCGTGGACAGGGGGGTGACGCCGTTGGCTATGACGGCAGCATGACCACCTTCGTCTTGATCGGCGTTCGTGAATAGAGGTCGATCATGTCCTGACTGAGGAGGCCGGTACAGCCGCTCGTAACGGCGGTCCCGAGCGTCTCGGGGTCGCTGGTGCTGTAGATCGTGAATACTGTATAAACGCCGTTCTTGTAGAGATAGAGCACGCGGGCGCCGAGCGGATTCTCCAGGCCTCCCGGCATGCCGCTGGCATATTTGGCCGCCTCTGGCTGGCGCGCGATCATCTCCTTGGGGGGCGTCCAGGTGGGCCATTCGGCCTTGCGCCCGACATAGGCTTCACCGCTCCACAGGAAGCCGTCGCGGCCGACATTCGCGCCATAGCGGGTGGCGGTTCCGTCGCCTTCGATGCGGTAAACGAAGCGATTGCGGGGATCGATGAGAATCGTGCCGGGCGCTTCCTTGCTCTCGTAGCGCACTATCTGGCGAAAATATTTCGGATCGATCTTGCTGACGTCGACCGCGGGGATCGGAAATTTCTCGTTTGGCTTCAGCGCATACCACTTCGCCGCCTCGGCGCGGATCATGTCGTCGGACGTCGCGCAACCGGCGAGCCCCAGCGCGCCGAGACCGGCGGCGGAACCGAACAGAAACGACCGGCGGCTGAGACGCCCCGACGGAAGCCCAAGCAGAACTCCCGAGTTTCTTTCGCCGGCATCGGCAATCCCATCGTCCATGATCATGATTTTGGAGTTTCCCATGTCCTGTCGCCCGGCCAGAGAATACTCCGGCATAGACCCGCTGCACGTCTTTGATGAGCTGAGATTGCCGTCACACGGCTCGATTGGCAAGCTCGCGCCTTCGTTGTGCGTCGCTCGACATGCGCAAAGGTAGGCAACGAACACGCAGTCTCACGGTCTTTTCTACAAAAGCTTCTATAAATTTTTCACTAAAGGTTAAAGTTAACCAATCCGTTATTTTGCCGCTGCCGACAAAGACAAGTAAAAACTAATTTCTTGCAAAGTAAGAGGTATGAAAGACGCAAAAATCCCCAGTTTCATTGGCGTTTCGCGCTGGTTTCGTCAATAATATGCAGATCACGGCGTCGGTCAGGTCGCGGGAGAATCGAAAATGCCGCCACGTGAATGGTGCGAGGCCGAGACCCAATTCGCCATCATGTTCGACGACAGGTTCGTCACGGCGTGATGGTCAAGCCGGCCCCGCACACAAAATTTCGGACAGTCCCTTGTGCTGTCGCCGGCGCTCCCGCGCCGTGAAGCGCTCGTTCCGTCAACGGACGTTCGGCATGGCGGAGATGGGGCAAAAGCGGCACAACGCGCCGCCTCGCCGCCCCCGCCCCCGCCTTGACAGACCCGCCCCGCTTATGCGCTTTTCCGCGCCAAAGCGGGGGAGTCTCCCGCGCGCGCCTTCCTTCCAGCAAGAAGAACCCCAAAATGCATCGTTACCGCTCGCATAATTGCGGAGAACTCCGCGAGGCCCATGCCGGCCATACGACCCGGCTTTCCGGCTGGTGCCACCGCATCCGCGACCATGGCGGCGTGTTGTTCATCGACCTGCGCGACCATTACGGGCTCACGCAATGCGTGGTCGATCCCGATTCGCCGGCCTTCAAGGAGGCCGAGAAGCTGCGCTCGGAATGGGTCGTGCGGCTCGACGGCGAGGTGAAAAAGCGCCCCGCCGGCACGGAAAACCCCGAAATGCCGACCGGCCTGATCGAGGTCTATGTGCGCGAGATCGAGGTGCTCGGCCCTGCCGCCGAACTGCCGCTGCCGGTGTTCGGCGACCAGCTCTACCCGGAAGAAACGCGGCTCAAATACCGCTTCATCGACCTGCGCCGCGAGAAAATCCACGCCAACATCATGCTGCGCGGGCGCATCATCGACAGTATTCGCACGCGCATGAAGCAGGGCGGCTTCTTCGAGTTCCAGACGCCGATCCTCACCGCCTCCTCGCCCGAGGGCGCGCGCGACTTTCTCGTGCCGTCGCGTCTGCATCCCGGCAAGTTCTATGCGCTGCCGCAGGCGCCGCAGCAGTTCAAGCAGCTTCTGATGGTCGCGGGCTTCGACCGCTATTTCCAGATCGCGCCCTGTTTCCGCGACGAGGACGCGCGCGCCGACCGCTCGCCCGGCGAGTTCTACCAGCTCGACGTCGAGATGAGTTTTGTGACGCAGGAAGACGTGTTCCAGTCCATCGAGCCGGTGCTGCGCGGATTGTTCGAGGAGTTTGCCAACGGCAAGCCGGTGACGAAAGAGTTTCCGCGCATCCCGTTCAAGGAAGCGATGCTGAAATATGGCTCCGACAAGCCGGACTTGCGCAATCCGCTGGTCATCGCGGATGTGTCGGAAGAGTTCGCGCGCGACGACGTGTCGTTCAAGGCCTTCAAGGGCAAGACCGTGCGCGCGATTCCGGCGCCCGGCGCGGGGGCGCAGCCGCGTAGCTTCTTCGACAAGCTCAACGACTGGGCGCGCTCCGAGGGCGCGCCGGGGCTGGGCTATGTGATCTTCGAGGAAGAGAATGGCGCGCTTGTAGGCAAGGGGCCGATCGCCAAATTCATCCCGGCCGGGGCGCAGGCCGCCATCGCCGCCAAGGCCGGCGTCAAGGCGGGCGACGCCGTGTTCTTCTCCGCTGGCGAGGAGACGCCCGCGGCCAAGCTCGCGGGCATGGCGCGCATTCGCATCGGCACGGAGCTGGGGCTGTCGAAGACCGACGTGTTCGAATTCTGCTGGATCGTCGACTTCCCGATGTATGAATATAACGAGGAAGACAAGAAGATCGATTTCTCGCACAATCCCTTCTCCATGCCGCAGGGCGGGCTGGAGGCGCTGGAGAGCAGGGACCCGCTCGATCTTCTCGCCTATCAATATGACATCGTCTGCAATGGCGTGGAGCTGTCCTCCGGCGCGATCAGGAACCATCGTCCCGACATCATGAAAAAGGCCTTCGAGATCGCGGGCTATGGCGAGGATGTGCTGATCGAGCGCTTCGGCGGCATGTATCGCGCGTTCCAGTACGGCGCGCCGCCGCATGGCGGCATCGCGCCGGGCGTGGACCGCATCGTGATGCTGCTCGCCGGCGAGGAGAATCTGCGCGAGGTGACTCTGTTCCCGCTCAACCAGCGCGCCGAAGACCCGCTGATGGGCGCGCCTTCACCCGCGACCAACAAGCAGCTGCGCGAGCTTCATATCAGGGTGAACCTGCCCGAGAAGGCGTGAGAAGGCCCAGCCATGTCCGCACTCTCCCCGATTCTCGTCTTCGACCTCGACGGCACGCTGGCCGACACCGCGCCCGATCTCATCGCGACGCTCAATGTGCTGCTGGCGCGCGAGGGCCTGCCGCCGCACACCAACGACGTCGCGCGCGTGATGGTGGGGGCGGGCGCGCGGGCGCTGATCGAGAGCGGCTTCTCGGCCGGCGGCGCACGGCTGACGCAGGAGCGCATCCAGCCGCTGGTGGATGATTTCCTCGCCCATTACGAACAGCATATCGCCGACGAAACGCGGCTGTTCCCCGGCGCGCGCGAGTCGCTGGGCCGCTTCAAGGAAGCCGGATTCAATCTTGCCATCTGCACCAACAAGACCGAGCGGCTGGCCAAGCTCCTGCTGGAGCGGCTCGAAGTCGCGCCGCTGTTCGAGGCGATCTGCGGCCGCGAGACTTTCCCCGTTTCCAAGCCCGACGGCCGCACGCTGCTCTCCACCATCGCCGCCGCCAAGGGCGATCCCGCCCGCGCCGTGATGGTCGGGGACTCCCGGACCGACATAGACACCGCCCGCAACGCCGGCGCGCCGGTGGTGGCGGTGGACTTCGGCTATAGCAATCCTCCAGTGCGGGAACTCGCCCCCGACCGCGTGATCTCGCATTATGACGAGCTCTGGGACGCGGCGACGGCGCTGCTGGGATGACCGCCCCTTGACGAGACGCCCCGCGCGCACGTAAACGGAAGCGGCTTCGCTTCATGGCGACGGGCGGCTAGCTCAGCGGGAGAGCACTCCCTTCACACGGGAGGGGTCACAGGTTCAATCCCTGTGCCGCCCACCATTTTCTTCAGGAAAATCAAGGCCAAAGGGAGCGAGAACTCCCTTTTCCCCAACTGGCTGGGGAAAATCCCCGGAGCTTGTATGTATGCTCTCCATGATTTGCCGCTCCCATGGAGACACGATGCCTAGATTTCCGATCATCGCCGTCATGCTTGTCGCCCCGGCCCCGGCTTTCGCCGCCGACGATGCGCTCCCGCGCTGCGTGTCCGGGGTCGTCAGCTACATGCACCACCTGCAGCCAAGGATGTCCGTCGAGGACATGCCGGAGGCGATCGTGTCCCATTGTCACCGCGAGATCGCCGCCTCGCAACAAGCCATCGGGCAGGCGAAGACGGGGGAGGTCGTGGAGAGCTCCGCCCGCGCCGCATTCGCTTCCGCCACGCGCAACGATCGCAGATGAAGCTATCCGCATCCTTCACCGCGAGAGAAGTCTGTCGATCTTGCGCAGCTCCGAGTGGTGGAGCAACAGCACTTCGTTTGAGGCGGCCAGGGTGATGGCGGCTGGCGTGTATTCGCTGGTGGTGACGACGACGCCGCGTTGCGCGCCTTCATGGGCGATGCCCGCGACGATCTCCTGAACCGCCCGGTTGCCGACGGGCTTTGAATATTTCTTGCATTGAATGACGATGCGCTTGCCGCGTTTATCCGCCACGATGTCCACGCCCTGATCGCCACTGAGCTGCGTGACGCGGGCCTTCCATTTCATTTCCCTCAGCACGGCGGCGCAATAATGCTCGAACTCTTGCGGGCTCATGTCCTCGTCGAATCTGGCTTCGGTAAGCTCGTTGTAAACCAGCACGGTGAGATGAAGCAGGCCAATGAAGGCGAGACCCATGCAAATCAGGCCGGGGGTGCGGGGCCAAAAGGCCCCCGCAAGCACGAGGAACGAAACGATCCAGATGACGCAACCTGTCGTCCCGCTGCTTTTATCGGGGCGGCGCGCCATCAATCCGAACCTTGAAGGGACAGTTGATCAGCTTCGAAGAGCGCGCATCCGACTGGCCAGATCGAGCCGCCACGGCAGCCGACTTGTTCTGAACTTCGTTGTCGCGATTGACCTGCATGGGGCTCCTTGAGCCTTTGACGATCGCCCGGTTGGCGCTGCGATTTGCCCCTTTATCGCATATATCCATGCGCGCTCGCGCCGCTTCTCGGCCCACCAGCCTCCAACCACGCTCACTCAGCGCAAATCCACACCCATTGATTGGAATAGGCGTCCCAGCCCCAGCAGGAACTGTCGTCATACCCACCCCAGTAAGCGGGGTATCCGTAATTCGGGTATCCGCGATAGCCCCGACCATGCCAGTGCCATGCGCCGCCGCCCGTCGGGCCGCCGCCATGGAAATGCCAGAAACCGGCGCCGCGCCCAAACCCGCCGCTACCAGCTGCTGCAGCCGGCGACGCCAGCCCGGCTGCCAAAGCCGCAATGAGACATAGTTTACGCAACATGGCCTTGTCCTCGAACCAGATGCCGCGCGCGATCAAGGTCGCCCCGTCGAAAAAGGACAACAGCCGCGCTTCCTCAATATCGTTTCTCGCGCAACAAAAGCAACGGCCGCGCCAGCCGCAACGCAAAGCGGTCACGGCGCCGGCGCCACAAGGTGACGATATCCCTCGCCACAACGATGATTTGGCCCGGACGCTCCAGATTGCGCGCTTCCGAAGCGCTTGACCGCGAAGGCCTGGCCTTTGCGGGCTTGTGCTTGTCAAAGGCGCCAAATCGGAGGACGATTGCATCCCAACTGGGGGCCATCCCGCGAATCCCGACCGGTCTGCATAGCTTGCGCAATCGCCGCCTCTCCCGCGGCGCCAGCGACGATACGATGGGTGGAGGCATGACAAGCGATAGTGGCCGTTTCTTTCTCAAAGCAGTTCAGACGCGCGTCGCGCTCCCGATGCTTGTTTTCGTATGTTTGTTTCTCTTGCATCCGGCTCGCGCCGGTAACGCAACCGAAGACGTCACGCGCACCAGGGGCGCTGCCGCCTCGGACGTCCGGGGCGCTCCGCAAAGCGCGGTCAAAGACACGGGCGACGGCGGAAGCGGCAGTCCGGTTGTTTGGGACGATCCCTATCCGCCCGCGCCGACCGAGAACGATCCCGCCTTCGAAGGGACGAACTAGCATCCCGGCCCCTTGGTGGACGGCGAGCGCCTCGACTATCTGGTTCGGGCGCCAGTTGGCGACACTTCGTCGATGCCCTTGATCGTCATCGGGGGAGGATTCGACACGAACCTAAACAAGCACACGGAACTCTATGACAAGGCGCTCGTCCTCTATATCGGTCCAAGCTCGCTGCCCCCCTCGAGCGGCGACGCCCATAATGCCTGGTTGCTTCAGAAAATGCGCAGTATCAGGGGGCCGCGCTGCTCACCGACCTGTCCGCCCTGGATGTTTGTCCCGGCGTCGGCCATTCGCGATGTCCTCGAGGATTTCGCGCGACATGTGCGCTTCGTTCACAATCGCGTGCAGATGTTCGGAAATAATTTTACGAGATACGATATTTATCGCGCGCTCGATCCCGCTCTTCAGCCCTATTTCTCAGGCGTGACGCACGCGATTTACGCCGAGTGGCAGCATGCGACATGCGCGGACGCGCCACTGCCCACGGCAACGCCTCCGCGCATCTACTTTTCCTGGGGCAAATGCGATCAGTCATTTTGCCCGACGATCGAGTGCATGGATACCCTCAAGAGCAAAGGATACTCCATCGACCCGTCGAGCCAGGGCGATACGACGCTCGCGGATTGTCCTTGTCCAGAGGACGGTTCGCGGATCCACCTCCTTCCCTCGGGAAGGAAAGTTAACGAGGCGACCTACCAATGGCTGCTCTCGAACATCCGGAAATAGGTAAAGCCGCCGGTCAACGCCCATGCGCGCCAAGGGGCGCTGGCGACCGCCTTTTGCAGCCGAGCGCAACGTCGGGCTCCAAGCGCCGCTGTGGCGCAGTGGATCCCATGGCCGCCGCGAAAGAAGATCGAAAACGGCGTCGGCGAGTCAGTCGACGGGAGACCAATTCGAGTCGGGATCGAAACGGCTCATCGCGGCGCCGATCTGTGTGCTGCGTGCGCCAAGATCCCTCTCGTAGACCTTGCCGTTCTGACCGCAGATGAAGCTCTTGATCCCGCTCTTGCCCCATTCGGCCGGATAGGCGACGAGAGCATAGCCAGCAATCATGTGCCCATTGATCATATAGCTGAAAGCGCCTCCAGGAGCCGCAGGCCCCTGCGCCTTCAGTATCTTGAAGAAGTAGCCGTTATAGGGTTCGGGGGCGCCTTGCTCCCGCTTGTCGAGATCTGCGTCCGAGATCAATCCGTCAAGCGGGCTGATGTCGGCCTGGCTTTGCGGCGGCCAATAAGAGTCCGTCGCGCGCGCCGGGAGAGGAAATGATCTTTTGCGCGTATTCCGGCAACTGATCATGGTCGCGGTCGATGCGGCGATATTCCTCCTGAGCCTGCATGTAGGCGCGGCATGCGGCTATCGCGCTCAGTTCATTGTGGCCGATCAGCCGGTTTTCGATCTCCGTCTTGCCCGCGACCGGATCGAAACTCCATGAGTTGTCCCGCTTCACGATAGGGATCGGAAAGACCCAGCCATTGGCGCTGAGTTGGAGGAGCTTCGTGTCGTCGGACTTCGGGATCAGCGTGGATCCCTTGCTGGCCCTTTCATTGAACTCCGTCAGGCGCCGGCTGTCCTCGGTCGCGTCGCCGCTTGCGAGCAAAGCCTTGCCGTCGGGTCCGAAGATGCGCTGCACGAAGCCGTCGGCGTTGGAGCGCGCCGAATCTATGAGGTCTTTCGCGGCCGCCTCGGGGGTCGGATAGGCCTGTTGCGCCCGGCTCGCGCCGGCGCCGCCTAAAATCAGTGAGCCGGCCATTGCGGCGCTCAAGCAAAAGTTTCGAACCATGACGAATGTCCTCAGGTCGGTGGGCTTGGTTTGCGGGAAGAGCGTCATCGTCTGAAGCGGCCGCCGCCGCCACCGCCGCCCCGGTCATCCCGCCACCGCCGCCGTGGAAGCCTCCACCGCCACCGCCGCCCTTAAAGCCTCCTCCCCCGCCGCCGCCGCGAGGGAACCCTCCACCGCCCTGAAAGCCGCCGCCGCCCCCGCCACCGGGACGGAAACCGCCGCCGCCCGCTCCAATTCGGCTCGCGGCGCCGCGATTGCCGAAAGCCTGCGCTCCAGCCCCGAAATTGATGCCACCAAGTGCGGAGTTCGGCGGCCTGACGTTCGGACGCGGGCGCGCCGCCGGCCTGGAGCCGGCGCCAGGACGACCCGCCGCGGGCCGTTGCACCGGCTGCGGAAGCTTGTTCGCTGGCCTGTTGCCGACAGCTCCCCCGGCGCCCGGCATGGAAGGACGATTGTCGCCGCCCGGTCGAAGCCCATCGGGGATCGACGGCCGACCCGCTCCTCCGCCAATCCCGGGTCGATTGCCTCCCACACCGGGGCGATTTCCGCCAATGCCGGGGTGGCTGCCCAGTCCGGGCCTGTAATGGCCGGGATCGGGCCGCCAGGGCTTCAAATTGTTGCCGATGTTGACGTAGTTGCCGATGTTGATGTTGCCGCCGTTATTGACCGACAGGCCAGGCCGCCAGCCGGGATAGGGCGCGCGCCAGCCCGCATAGCCCGGCCATACCGGCGGGTAGATCGCCCCGGTGCCCCAGTTCCAGTAATTATTGCTCCAGAGCGTTCCGACCGCGATCGCCGCGCCGAAGGTCAAAACGCCGGCGACCACCGCGCCGGGAACCGGATCATACACCGAGACGGGATCGTAGGAAGGAACATAGACCATCGACGGGTCGGCGGCCTCGATGACCACGACTTCGCGGTCGTCCTGCTTTTGCCGCGTGACTTTTTGCTCCTTGGTCGTCTTGAGCGCTCCCGCCTTTTCCGCTTTGAGACGCAGCAGCTGTATGACGTCGGCCACATCCTGCGGCTGGTTGACGATGGCGTCGCCAAGGTCCGTCGTCCAGTCAAGATCGTCGTTGAGCTTCTTGATGACGGTCGGAAAGCGCAGCAGCGCCTTCACCGAAGGATCCCAGCTCTGCGCGTCGGCGCCGGAAAAATCGCTCTTGGCGGCGGCGGCCTGGTTCTTCGTGAGCCAGCGTTGCGCCTGCACGATCTGTAACGGATAGGCGGAGGCCGGCAGGATTTGAGCCAGCAGGGCGTCGGGATAGAGAGCGATCGGCGCAAGCAGCTTTTCCAGCTCGGCGCGCGTGAAATTGTCCGCCACGGCTGCAGCAGCGGGCGGCGGCGGCGATTCGGCGCCGGGGGCGGCTGGTTGCGTCGACGCGGGCGGAGCCGGATCAATCGCGAAGGAGTGCTGGGGCGACAGGATCATCAGAAGACAGGCCAGCCCGCCGGTCAATTTCTTGCTGAGAACAGCGGCCTTCTTGCTGACAGTCATTCGATTTCCTCGCCCAATTGCTGGTCAGGCTGTTTCGCCTTCCGGCGGCGTCCGTGAAAACCTGCGTCGCCCGGCGGACATTGGTCGATTTGCCCTGCGTCCGCAATGGGTTGCCGTCCAGAAAAGCCGGGCTTCCACGAAATTATGGCCCCAAATTGCCGCCGGGAGCCTCTGGTTCCGCTTCCCGGCGGGAAAAATGCCGGTCCTTCAAGTTTCGTTTTGCCCGGCATTCCAGGGGCGCATTCATTTGCCGTGTCCGCATCCCCGCTCGCGGAAGTCTTTGTTTTGCAGGCCGGCCGCACCCGCGCCCGTATCATGCTCCGATGAGCGGAGAGCAGGACGTCCGTTACCGTTCAGGAAGGGCGTCGGGCGAGAGATTGGAAGACGCGCCGCGTACAGCAACGCGACCGTTAAAATAGTGTCGGCGACGAACCCGGACCAGGAAGGGCCGGCGAACAAGGCTCACGTCCTTGCCAAGCCGAGGCATTCGTGCAATTCGCCAAAACAGCTTTGCCATCATGGATTAGCGACGCATCGCCTGCCCGTGCCAAGAGCGCGTCCGCGTCGGGCCATCTCGGACAAGGAGTCGAGTCAAGATGAGACAGTTCTGGAGCTTCATAAAGACGACCATCATCGGAGGCGTCGTATTCCTGCTTCCTGTCGCCGCGACCATCGTCGTCGTCGCGAAGTTTGGCGAGGTCGCCGTGAAGACTGTGGCGCCCCTTGCGAAGAAGCTGCCCCTTGCCGAGAGCGAGGCGATCATTGTCGTCTACTTGGCGGGTGTAACGCTGCTCGTGCTTCTGGCTTTCTTGGCGGGACTTATCGCGCGCTCCTTGCCCGCCCAGATAAATGCATCCCCGTGGGTTGAAAAACATATTCTGAAATTGTTTCCGCCGTACGCCTTGCTACGCGGATACGCGGATCGCCTGGCGGGTATTGAAGCCAATGAAAGTTTGAAACCCGCGCTCGTGCAGGAAAATAACGTATGGCGACTGGGATTCGTGATGGAGACGCTAGGCAATGACCACATCACTGTTTTCATGCCTGGCGCTCCGGACCCGTCATCCGGCGTGGTTCAAATCGTCGGGGTCGAAAACGTCACTCGTCTCAACGTGTCCCGTCAGGATGCTCTCGCATGCATGAAGCGGTCCGGACGGGGCCTTCCGGGGCTTCTCGCGCGCAACTCCCTCAATAATTGAGCCGTTCCGCGTGACATGCCCGCGGAAACGTGACGCCATCCGCGAAAGCAGGGGAAACAGCAGGATGAAAACAGCAAACACCGCGCGGATGACATCGCAGGCGCTCGTCAATCCCGCCGCATTCGCCGGGGAGTTGGGAACGCTTCGCGCGGCGGACGCGGTCGAGGCGATCAATGTCCTGGAGACGCCGGCGGCTGCTTCGGTCGTGGCCGCGATGCCCCTGCCGCAATCCATCCGCATGTTTGACGAGGCGGGACTGGATCATCCGCACAAGCTTGTCGAAGCGCTGCCGGAGGAACGTGCGGCGGCTATCCTCGGAGCAATTTCGGGGGACCGGCGCACCGATATTTTCCGGAAGCTGCCCGAAGATCGACGCCGCGAACTGTCGAAGCTGCTGCCTGCCTCGATGCAGGCGTCACTGTCGCAATTGCTCGCCTACCCGCCGCTGACCGCCGGAGGAATGATGACGAGCGAATTCGTCAGCATGCCCCCCGACTGGAGCGTCGATCGGGCGCTTGGATTCATCAGGGCGGTCGGCGGAAATAAAGAAACCATTTACGCAATCTATCTCGTCGATCCGGCGACGCTGCGTCTGGTCCAGGCTATCTCTCTCAAGGATCTGATCCTGGCCGATCCAGCGGCGAGCCTTGGCTCGTTGAGCCACTATCGCGAGCCGCTTACCGTGGCTCCCCTCGACGACCGCAGCCATGTCGCCGGCCTCATCTCGAAATACGACCTTCTGGCTGTTCCCGTGGTGGACCGCTCCGGGCAGATCATTGGCATTGTGACCGTCGACGATGTGATAGACGCGATCGTCGATGAGGCGACGGAAGAAGTTCAGCACTTCGGCGGCATGGAATCCCTCGACGGTCCGTATATGGAGATTGGCTTCCTGGCCATGATCAAGAAACGCGCGGGCTGGCTCTGCGCCTTGTTCCTGAGCGAGATGCTGACCGCAAGCGCGATGCAGCATTTCGAAGGCGAGCTGGAGAAGGCGGTTGTGCTCACGCTTTTCATTCCGCTCATCATGAGTTCAGGCGGAAATTCCGGCTCGCAGGCGACGTCTCTGATCATTCGCGCTCTGGCGCTTGGCGAGGTCAAGCTCAGGGATTGGTGGCGGATCGCCGCGCGCGAATTGCCCGCGGGGCTCGTGCTCGGCGCAATTCTCGGCGTGATCGGATTTATCCGCATCGCCATCTGGCAAAAACTTGGCTTCCACGATTATGGAGAGCACTGGATCCTTATCGCCGCAACCGTCGCCGGGGCTCTGGTGGGCATAGTGACATTCGGCTCCGTGGTCGGTTCAATGCTGCCTTTCGCGCTCAAGCGGATAGGCTTCGATCCAGCCACGGCGTCGGCGCCATTTGTCGCGACCCTGGTCGACGTCACGGGCCTCATCATCTATTTCAGCATCGCCTACGCTATCTTGAAAGGCACGCTGCTTTAGGCGGCCAGTTGTCGCAAGCTGTCGATTATCGGGTCCTGGTCATCGCGTCGGCCTCCCGCAGGCCGACAAGGGCAAGTCCCGAAATCTCCTTGAAGCCGATTGCCGTCCGCAGCGTCTGGAGAGGCTCAGTATTCGACCTCAAGCTCGTCGAGCACGTCTTCCTCTAGCATCGCCTGCTCGATCCATTCGCGCATCTCTGGCCTTTCGAGGATGCGATCGCAATAGGCCTGGCAAGTTTCGTCGAGCGTGACGTCATAGGTGCGAAAGCGCGTGGCGACCGGCGCATACATCGCATCCGCCATCGAGATCTTGCCAAAAAGATAGGGGCCGCCGGAAGCCGTGAGGCATTCGCGCCAGATTTGCGTGACGCGGGCGATGTCGCCTTGCGCCTTGGACCAGACCTTGAACTTGGGAAAATGCGCCTTGAGGTTCATCGGCAGCGCTGAGCGCAGCGAGGTGAAGCCAGAGTGAATCTCGCCGCAAATCGAGCGGCAGCGGGCGCGGTGCATGCGATCGGCGGGCAGCAATCCCGCCGCCGGAGCGATCTCGTTGAGGAATTCGCCGATCGCGAGCGTATCCCAGATCTTGGTTCCATCATAGGTGAGGCACGGCACCAGAATCGACGGCGAAAGCATCAGGATTTCCGCGCGCGCCGAGACGTCGTCGGCGCTGACGGCGATCTCCTCGAAGGCTAGCCCCGAGAGTTTCGTCATCAGCCAACCGCGCAGGGACCATGACGAATAGTTCTTGCTGCTGATCGTAAGCGTCGTTGCCGGCATTTTCATTTGATCCCGTATTTAGCTGGCGTTACAGCAAAGGGCGTGCCATCAAGGGCCCAGGAATGGCATAGGCCTTGCTCTCTCCCCATAAAGCGAAAACAAAAGCGATGGCGCGATGTATGATGCCTACCACAATTATGCGGAGATAAGCGATCGAGTTCGGAGGGCGGCCCTGACCGGCGAGCGCTTGCTGCGCGAGTGGGGAACGGCGCGCTTCGTCTCGCCATTTCGTTGCGTGGAGGCCTACTACGAACTCGTCGGTCTCGCGGGCTTCACCCATAAGCGTCCGGAATTCGGCATCACGCAGCTGACGAAGCTCGACGGCGTCGTCGTGGACGTCGTGGAAGAAACCGTGCTGGCGACGCCCTTTTGCAACCTGCTGCGCTTCTCGCGCAAGGACTCCGAGCACGAGCCTCGCGTGCTGCTTGTCGCCCCCATGTCCGGCCATTTCGCCACGCTCTTGCGCGGCACGATCCAGACCCTGTTGCGCGATCACGACGTCTATATCACCGACTGGCGCAATACCCGCGACATACCGCTCGACGCCGGCGTTTTCGGCGTCGACGAATTCGTCCAGCACCTCATCGACTTCATCAAGTTCATGGGGCCGCAATCTCATGTCGTGGCGGTTTGCCAGCCCACCGTCGCCGCGCTTGCGGCCGTAGCCCTGATGGCGGAAGACGACGACCCGGACCAGCCCGCAAGCCTGACGCTGATGGCGGGACCGATCGACACGCGGATTTCGCCGACGAAGGTCAACGAACTGGCGACATCCAAACCGATCGAGTGGTTTCGGGAGAACCTGATTGGAGTCGTGCCGAAATCGCTTGCCGGCGCCGGCCGGCGCGTCTACCCAGGCTTCCTGCAGGTCTCCGCCTTCATGAGCATGAACCCGAAGCGCCACGCCGAAGCTTTCGCCGACATGTTCAAGTGCCGGATCGAGGGGGATTTCGAAAAGGCGGGCCGGATTCGAGCCTTCTACGAGGAATATTTCGCGATAATGGACCTCGACGCTGACTTCTATCTCGAGACCATCGAGAGCGTTTTCCAGAAATATGCTCTTCCCGAGGGCACATTGCTCATAAAAGGGCGCCTCGTCTCGCCCCGGGCGATAAAAAAGACCTTTCTCCTGACGGTCGAAGGCGAAAAGGACGACATCTGCGCCGTCGGCCAGACCCTTGCCGCGCAGGATCTGTGTAGCGGATTGCGTCCCTACATGAAATCGCACCATCTGCAGGGGGGCGTCGGCCATTATGGCGTCTTCAACGGGCGGCGCTGGGACAATCAGGTCTATCCGGTGGTGCGCGATCTTATCCGCTACAGCGTCTGAGGCGGGAGAGAGCGGCTCGGAGGGCGCGACCTTATGGCGCGCTGGTCCGGCAGGGGAAAAGGTTTGACAGGCTCCGGCGGCTGCCTGAAGATTCTCCGCTTTAGAGATGCGGGGAGTTTCCGATGGCCATCCACAAGCAAATCCTCGACTGGCAGGCGGAGCACCCGAACACCACCTGGATCATCTGGGGCGTCGTCTGGATATTGATCCTTGCGGTCCTTTTCTGGCCGATGTGCTGATCTCCCGCCAAGCGGCGACGCGCGTTGATCCGCAAACGCAAAAAGGCCCCGCCCGGCCTTGCGCCGAACGGGGCCTGCGTCGATTTAGCGGAGCTCATTGCAGCGCGCGCTTGATCCAGCCGGGAACGCCATTGGTGGCGAGATAGACCGCCACGGCGCCGACGCCGCCGAATAGAACGCGCACCGCCCATATGACGCCGATGAGCCTCTGCCGCTCATTGTTGATAGCGTCCATCTTGCGGTTCCGGCTCGATAAAGCGGAGTCCATCTGCGCGGCGCGCTCGGCGCGCGCCGTCTCGACCGCCGCATCGCGCTCCATGCGCGCCTTCTCGATTTCGTCGATTCGGGCGCCTATCGCGCCAAGATCGCGGTAGCAGTCGGGCGAGGGCATGGCGTCATTCTCCATAGCCGCGCCGCACATCCGCGTAGAAGGCCGCGTCATCCGCCAGGCGCCGGTTGGCGATGATCGCGGCCTTGCGATTCTCCAGCGCGAAGACCTTTACGTCGTCGCCGGTCCTCGCCTGCGGCAGTGCGACCGGCGCGCCAAACTCACTTGGCGGCGTGGGCAGCCTTGGTCTTTCGATGACCGGCGCCGGCGTCGAAGTCGCGCAAGACGCGAGCAAAGCCGTTGTCGACAAGGCAAGGGCGAGGCGCGGGCGAAGCCGCAAGGTTGGAGGCTGGCGGAACATCGAGATTATCCTTTGCTCTGAGGTCGTCGATCCTGGCTTGCAGCGCGCGCGCCTCCAGCGCGTCGCTTTGCGCGCGCTCCGTGGCGTCCTTCGCGATGACGCGCGCCGCTTCCTGTTCGCGCGCGAGTTCTTTGGCGTGAGCGGCGGCGAGGGCCGCACGTTCTTGCGCCGCGCGCGCCTCGCTGGCTGCGCTGGCGTTGTGATGTCCCCAGCCATAGGCGAGGGCGGCGGCGACGACGACATTGCCGGCGCGCGTCTTTGCCGCGTCCAGCGCCGCCTTGCCGAGAGCTTGCAAAATGAGAAGAATGGGCATGGGCTAGATCCTTGCGTTGGCGCCGCTGCGGGCGTCGTCCACGCGCGCGGCGGCAACGTTGTTGGCGCCCGACCAGATGCGCCAGATGAAGAAGCCAAGCGCCGCGCCTGCGAGGCCAAGCGCCAGCGCCTGCCAATGGGCCTGCGCCCATTGCAATGCGCCTGGAGTCGATTGCAGCGCATTGGACGCTGTGTTCACGGCGTCGCTCGCCTGGCTCACCATGTCCTGCGCCTGCGCGACGACGGCGCCTGCGCCAGCGATTGTCGCGGCGGCGCCGCCAAGCCCGGTCTTCACGGCGTCAGCGCCCTTGATCGTGCGCGAGCCCGCGCGGCGCAGATCGCGCGCCGTCCATTCGTCGCGGGGCTTTTCGTCGAGTGGCTTCCATTTGGCGTAGGCGCGCGCAAGCAGCGCATCGTAATGATTGCGCTTCTCGCCGGGCCCGTTGTAGCCGCGCGCGAAGGCGGTCCATTGCTTGTCCGCCAGATAGCGATTGAGGCCGCTCGCCTCGATGAAAGACGCCATCTGTTCGAGCTGCGCGCCTTCGCTTTCGCAGGCGGCCTCGAACATGTCGACGGCTGACTCATGTCCGGCGGCGTGGAAGTTCTCGCCGAGAATTTGGCCCAGCCCTATCGAGATCGCGCGAAACGCGCATTCCTCGTCGATCGCGATGGCCTGTTGCAGCCGCGCGTAATTGCCGTCGCTCGTCTTCGGGTAGGGGCGCTCGCCCCAGCGCGGATAGGCGAGGCCCGCGCGGATTGCGCGGCGGCGTTGAGGCTCCGCCAGCACGCGGTAAAACACATGCGGCTCGAACAATATGATCGGGCGGCGACGCGCGTCATAGCCGCTGTTGCGGCTCTCCACCGCCATCACCGCGCGCAGGGCCGCGACCTCGCAGCCAAGGCGCCGCGCCGCCTGCGTTACGTCACCCACGGTAATGCGCCGACCGGCGCCGGAAAATTGCGTCATTTGCTTTTCCTCTTCTGGAAAATCGTTTCGTCATGGCGCGGAGTCAGCGCCGCACGTAGCGGCGGTACGCCCGCTCGACTCGCCGCGAGAACGGCGAGCCCGTGTTGTGGCAGGCCATCATTTGCGCATCCGTGCGCGCGCCTCTCGCGACGCACCGCGCCATATGCGCGACGCCCGCCACGACGCCGCCGTTGCATGTGCGGGCCGACGCGCGCGAGACGCCGAATTGCTCGGGGTGCATGACCTGAAACAAGCCAACGGCGCCGGACGGATTCGCCGCGCCGCAACGTCCGCCGCTTTCGATCCTGGCGATTTGCAAGGCCACGGGAACCCAATGCGGGCCGAGCCTTGCGGAGACGTAGGAGGCGATCAATGTCGAGACGCCGCTATCCCCGCGCCAGATGGCGGAATATGCATGCACGCGCTCCCTGACCGCGATGCGCCCATGCCGGAAGCCGCGCGCGGGAGGGATGCGAACCGTTCGAAGGTTTCGAACCGTTGAGGCCTTGAAGAGATGATCCAGCGCATCCGTCACCGGATCGGCGCATGCGGGCGCCATCAGCGCGAGCGCAATGGCTCCCGCAAGTGCGAGTCGTTTCATGATTGTCCTTGAATGCGCGGCGCTACAAGGCGGCGGCGCGGGCGCCAGTTCGGGCGGCCTTACAGCACGCCGTATTTGTGGATATTCCAATAGTTCACGGCGATGTTCGCCGTGGCCGATCCCGCCGCGCCGCTGGCGTTGAACGAGAGGATCAACTGCATGTTGAACTGAACGCTGTTGGGCGGCAGAATGAAGGGCGGCGTCCGAAGCAGGAGCTTGCCGCCGTTCGGCCAGGGCATTGGATCGCCGGAAGACGGGACAAGCTCGAAACCCGCCGCGACGATATTCGGGCCCACCTGCACCGGAGTGTATGGGGCCACGGACGAAGCCGCTGGCATGAAAGTAATGCCGCTCAGATTCGCCGCGCCGGTGATTTCGAGTTCGACCTCGGCCTGGAACCGCGTCACGCCAAGATCGGCGGGCTGGACATTCGCGTAAGCCAGCGTCTCGCCCGATGTGATGAGATAAAGCATCCAATTTTCCGCCGCCGAGCCGGAGCCGAGCGAAAACACCATCCTTTCGCGCTGGCCTTTCTGGCCATTGCTCCACGGGCTCTCGACGGAGCAAACGACCGTTCCCGACGCCGATCCGCTGTTGCGGGTGAGATAATTCGATGCGGCGAGATTGCCGGACACCGTGACGCCGCCGATGGTCGCCGCCGCGCTGCGCGTGCCGCTCAATGTCGAAAGGCCGATATTTTTTATATAGGTCCAGACCGCGGTCCCGTCGTTTGACGTGGTGAGGCCGCTCGGCCCTCCGCTGCTGGCCGAAGTTCCCGCCGTCGAACATCTGTAGACGTTGCCGCTGTTCGAACATTGCTGCCCGACGACATAGGGCGTGTTCGGCTGCCAGGCGACGCCCTCCAGCATATTGCCGCCCGGATTCAAGATGAGATCGTAGCCATCATCGGCGGAACAGGCGCGCGGCGAATATCCGCAATTGGGCGAGACGAATTTCAGGGCCGCCTGAAGGATCGTGTAGCCGTAATACATCGCTCCGCGATGCGAGGGATGCACGCCGTCCTGCGTGACCGCGCCAATGACGCCTCCGCTCCCGCCGATCGGGTAGAAGCCGCCGTTGGTTCCATCGCAGAGATAGGTGGTCGGATCGGCGAGCGCGATCTGATTATAGCCATTCGGATTGGCCCAGGCCTCGCCCCGGCAATAGGCCCTGATCCACCGATTGACCCGCTGGATCGTTTGCGGCACGGTTCCCGTCATGCTGATCGCACGGGGGGTGATCGGCGCCGCGATGACCTTTCGGCCAGCGGCCATCAGGGTCTCGTAGCAGGTTTGCAAATTCGCGATGATCGTGGCGGGCGCTACGAAGTTCACAACGTCGTTCGTGCCGCCATGCACGACGAACAGGCCGATCGTGGAAGCCAGGCAATCAGGAAGCCTCGCCACCATGTCCCGCGTCCAGCAACCCGGCACGCCAAATGAGAGCCGGCCTCGCAAATTTGGACATTAGCTTAAGTGGATTTTCTGCCTGACAGCGGCGAGGATTATCGCCGCGAATCGGGAGCTACGATGACGAAACGCACACGTCGGAACCACGCGCCGTCCTTCAAGGCGAAGGTGGCCTTGTCGGCGCTGAAGGGCGAGAAGACGCTGGCCGAGTTGGCTCAGCAGTTCGATGTCCATCCGAACCAGATCACGCAATGGAAAGGGCAGCTTCTCGAGGGAGCGGCGGGCGTGTTTGGCCAGGAGAAGGGCGAGGCCGGTGCGCCGGTGGTGGACTTGAAGGCTCTGCACGCCAAGATCGGCGAGTTGACGGTGGAGAACGATTTTTTAGAAGGCGCGCTCACCAAAGCCGGCATGCTGAGCGCAAAGCGATGATCGACCGCACGCACGATCTTTCAATTTCCGGGCAGGCGAAGGCTTTGAACATCAGCCGGGGCGCCGCTTATTACAATCCTCGGCCGGTCTCAGCCGAGGATTTGGCGATTATGCGGCGGCTCGACGAACTGCATCTCGAGCACCCGTTCATGGGCGCAAGGATGCTACGCGACATGCTGAACCGCGAAGGCGTTTCGATTGGCCGTCGCCATGTCGCGACGCTGATGAAACGCATGGGAATCGAGGCGATTTATCGCCGGCCAAATACAAGCAAACCGGCGCCGGGGCACAAGGTTTATCCCTATCTTCTGCGCAAACTGAAGATCGACAAGCCCAACCATGTCTGGGCGATGGACATCACCTACATCCCGATGGCGCGCGGTTTCGTCTATCTCGCGGCGGTCATCGACTGGGCGAGCCGGCGGATTCTCTCGCATCGCGTGTCGATTACGATGGGGGCGGATTTTTGTGTCGAGGCGCTGGAGGAAGCCCTCGCCAAATATGGCAAGCCGGAAATATTCAACACGGATCAGGGCAGTCAGTTCACCGGCGAGGCCTTCACCGGCGTGCTGCTCGGGAATGAGATAGCGATCAGCATGGACGGCAAAGGCTCCTGGCGCGACAATGTGTTCGTTGAACGGCTATGGCGCAGCGTGAAATACGAGGAGGTGTATCTGCACGCCTACGGCAGCGTCTTCGAAGTGCGCGCCTCGCTTGATCGATATCTGGACTTCTATAACCGGCGGCGCCCGCATTCGAGCCTTGACGCGAGAACGCCGGATGAGGCCTACTTCGCCTTCCCGACGATCGCGGCGGCGGCATGAAGCCCTCGCGCGCGATTTTGATGCAGCTCTGGTCGGGCTACGCCCTCCCGCCGCCGCATCAAAATCGCGAAGCCCCGCAGTCAGCATAACCCGGCAGGAATCCACTTAAATTCCGCGGGGCGCTGTTCAGACAACCGGGACCAGCTCTCCTCGCGCCGCGCCAGTTCATCGGGGATCGACATGCCGTCGGGAATATCCGCGGTATCCGCCGACTCGGCTTTGGCCATCAGATCGGCGACTTCGGCCTGCAATTGCGCTTCGATCTTGCCGGCGTGTTCATAAGACAACGCGCTATGCCGGCTGGCGTTGGCGTGGATCTTCGTGCCGTCAAGCGCGATCGTTCCCATTTTCAAAACGCCCATCTCGCGCGCCAGCAACAGCACCTGAACAAACAGCGCCTCGATCTCCTTGAGAAACCGCCGCCGGAACGCGGCGATCGTGTCATGATCGGGATGATCGGTGGCCGCGATGAAGCGAAACGCCACCGAATCATAAGTCGCCCGCTCCGGCTTACGGCTCGAAAACACCCCCGTCGCATAGCCGTAAACTAAAATGCCGAGAAGCATGCGCGGATGATAGGACGCCGATCCAGAACCGCGATAACTTCCGCTCATCGCGCGAAGGTCAAGCCCGTCGATCACCTCCATAACAAACCGCGCCAAATGTTTTTGCGGCAGCCATTCGTCCACCGAGGGCGGCATCAAAAATCCGGTCTCTCGATCAATAGAGCGGAAGTTGGCCATCGACAGGAAGCCCTCAGCACGCGAGAATCAACTCAACAATTCTAACGCATTTCGTCGCGTCGAGCCCGTTGAGTCCGACGGGCTGCTAGTGGTCCGAGTCACTGGAACTGCGGGCATAGCCGTTTTAGTTTAATGCGGGCGTCGTGGGTTGTGAATTGCCAGTCGGCCTTGACGTGACGGTTGTTGCGATTGTCCTGCCAAGCGGCGACCTCCTGGGTCAGCGTCGTCTTATCAGGAATGCGGCGATCCCGACATTGGGTTGCGAGAACAGCGAGTTCGGATTCCGCCATGTCGAGCCAACTTCCATGCTTTGGCGTGTAGTGCCACTCGAACCGTTCCGTTAGCCGTCGCGCTTCGGCGGCGGGGAAGGCCGCGTAAAGCGAGGCCGGCGTATGCGTCGAGAGATTATCCTGCACCAGCACGATCTTCGCCGCGCCGGGAAAATGGGTGTCGGACAAATCCTTGAGCGTATGGGCGTAATCGACGGCTGCGTGACGGTCGGTGACTTTGACGCAGCGCCAGCCTTCCAGCGGCGCGAACATCATGAACAAATTGGCGACGCCGTTGCGTTCGTATTCGTAGTCGTGACGCGCCTTGCGTCCGGGCGCGGCTGGAATGGGCGCGCGCGTCTCGACGATCATTTGCTTGGAGGTCTCGTCCAGACATACTACCGGGCGCAACGGATCATGTGGTCGTTGATAGACTTCCAGCACGTCTTCCATATTGGCGACGAAGCCCGCGCTGGCCTGCGGCGCGATCACCCATTGCTGTTTGAGATGCGGCTTGAGAATGTTTTTTTGAGCGTGCGTCCGATCGTATTGTCGCTGGCTTTTTCGACAATCTTCAATTCGACGACTTTCTCTTCGAGCAGGCTCAGCGTCCATCTGGCGTAGCCCGTCGGAGCCGGCCCGCAGGCCAGCGCGATCAGCTTGGCTTCCGCTGCGCCGTCGAAGATCCGTGACCGCGCGGAGTTCGGATTGTATTTCCGGGTCAGCACCGCCTCGAACCCTTCCTCCACCAATTGCCGTCGCGTCCGCTCGACGTTGGCGACGCTGGTGTCGAGAGCCTCGGCAATCTTGCCGTCGCTCCAGCCTTCGCCAGCTTCCGAAACATCCGCCTTCAGCAGGATGCGCGCCTTCGTCAGCAATTGCGCCGAGCGCTTTCCAGAGTGGATGAAGTCCCAAAGTTGCTCGCGCTCCTCCACGCTTAGAGCCCGACTCGAAATTAAAAAGCGAATGAAATCAACAAAATGGTGTGCCGCCTGAACGTAAGAATTCGGGGCATTATTGGACCGAAGCTCCAGGAAATGCGCCAAAATCATTTGCGTAGGCACTCCTCCTTTAAGAACGGCGCTTCCGCTATCCACCTGAGATTATGGGCGCTTGAATTTCAGGTCAGGCTCTTAGCCGGACAACGTATTTCTTGACGGCTATATCTTTCCCAACCACGAATCACCTCCATCGCTGCTCCGCAGCGACAGAGATTCAGAACTCGCCGTCAAAAGCAATGACGGGGACCACTAGGGGCTCCGCCTTGTTCGGGCAAGTATCATCGTCTTTGCGGCGCATATGGTGCAGTAATGTTACGAGTTCAAATCTTTCACCGCAACGGTAGCGGCTGGCTCTGCGCGGCCTTGATGAGCAGCGCGGCGCGCTCCTCGCCGGTGAGTTTCGCGAGCGCGCTGGCGAGATCGTCGACACGCTGGTCGCCGCCTTTCTCCACCGCGCGCGTGCCCGCGAGCATGTGCGGAGGCAAAGGCTGACGGCCGATTTCCTCGATACGTGCGCTGAGTTTCTCAAGGCGCGGCGTCAGCGTGTCGAGCAGCGCCTTGTGGCTGTAGAGCTCCATTTCGGCGGGCGCGTCGTCCGCGGAAATTTCCGAGGCGATGAACTCCTTCAGCCGCGTGATTGCGTCGTTCAGCGCCGCGAGCTGATCCTCGTCCTGTTCGCCTTCGGCGATTTCTTGTTGCAGTAATGCAAAGACGATCTCCAGCGCGGCGATGGCGGCTCCGGCGTCGAACGCCTGTGCGCCAAGCGCCTTTTGCAGCGGCGCGAATTTCTCGCGCCTCGTGAGATCATCCTCCATGCGCGCAACCAGCCCCAGCATCGGCGAAGCGCTCGAATGCGCCAGCGCTTCGGCCTTTTTCTTGAAGGTCTTGCCGTCGGCGGTCATCCACACCTGCTCGACCTGCGGCGCGAAGCTCATCGTCTCGACAATGCCATCGGCCTTGACCATCGAGAAAGTGGCGGCGGGAAGACAGGGGATGTCGACGAGCGAAATCTCGACGGGGCTGGCGGTGTAGCGCGTAACGTCGGGATCGCTCTCGTCGGGCCAGCGCTTCACATAGCCGCCGCCCTGGCTGAAGCCGGTGTAGACGCCCGCCTCCACCTTGGCCCATTCGGCGTCGTCGATGATCTTCGCGCAGATTTCGATCTGCCTTTCTTCGTCGTTGAAGCTGATCGCCTCGACGCGGCCGGCCGCGACCTTGCCATGCATGGCGCGGAGATTGCCGAGCGACTTGCCGCCGCTGGCCTTGTGAAAATCAGCCGACCATTTTTCATAATAGGGCTTCGTCGTCGCGTAATCGCAAATCTCGCCGGCGCGGTCCGGCGTCTCGGCGGTGGCGACGCCATAGACAAGCCGCCGCGCGGCGTCGGCCTTGACGAGGGGAATGAACATATTGAGTTCGCTCATGCGTGGACGTCCTTCAAAAGAAAAGGCCCGCGCGAGGCGAGCCTTGGGCAGTTGTTCGAGAAGTGGTGATTTTCCACGTCAGAGAAAGCCAGCCGCCGCCGCTGCGGTGACGGGCGACTTCCCTTCTCCCACCTGTGGGAAAGGGTGGCCCCGCCATAGGGCGTTCGATAGGACGCCCGTCAGGAATGACGGGCTATGGCGGGAGCGTTGAGGGGCGTCGCCAATCTCGGCGCGGACTTATATTCAACTGGAGCGATCAAGGAGAGTCGAAATTTCGACTAACGCGTCACGCCGGGGAGCCAGAGCGCTTCGCCGATTTCTTTGAGCTCGGCGTCGATCTTCGGGTCGGACAGAACGGAGGCGTCCTCGCCGAGCTTCAACAATGTCCCCGCGCGATAGGGAACAGTTTTTCCCGTCCGCGCAAAAATCTCCGCAACTTTTGCCTCTCTCGTATAGTTGAGCCATCCAATTGCATAATTTGGTTGCGGTGAAATTCTGAGACTTTGGTCGCTTCCGAAAACAGTGCATTTTAGCGGATTGTAGGTGTCGATGAAATAGTCGAACAGGCGGTGCACCACGGCTGGCTCCGACCATGCCGCATTGATTTGTCCCGGTTCATAAAACGGAACAGCAATATAATGGACTGCATCGTGGAGAGAGATACGATTCCTCACATACGCGGATCGAACACTGACAGAGACGCGGTTTTTGTATTCGCCCGCTGAAGGAGCATTGGAGAATGTTTCTCCAAACCCGTATGGAGAATAGGAGTTCTGGCGTAAGCTTCCAATTGTCCGGATCATTTTCATTGTAATATCGAATGTCGTCGTAACTTTGCAGCGCGCGCATCACCACTTCGTCGAAGTCGGAAAGATCCGCCGCGATTGGCATGTCGCCGGTTTCCCTGGTGCATCCGCTGACTACGAACGGACGCCGCCAGGGCGAAATCGCCTCGAGGTCGAGCATAATCTTCTTCGCGTTCAGGATCGACTGCCGCGCCGTCATCGCGGGGCCGAAACCGGAGGCTTAAATCACCAACCTATCTGGGAATGAAAAACTCATAGCTTGCTCCTAGGGAAGAAGAACCTCGATGGCGATGCCCACGATTCCGTCGTCCTCAAGAATCTCGCTAACATTCGCGGCCTTCTCCGGCGAGGCGATCTTCCACACAATGTTCGTTCCCTTCGCCGCGTCGATCTGGCTTCGAGCCTGCTTCAGCACCGAGTCGGATGAAAAGTTCTCATCCACATCAGCACCGGCCACAGGCCTTCTTCCTCGGCCATCTCCTTCTGCGTCTCGCCGGTGGCGCGATTGATATGCGCGACGAAGGCCTGCGGCGACACGGAGAAGGCGTAGCAGACGATGCGCGCCAACCATTCGTCGCAGAGATTCTTGAGCTCCGGCTCGTTCAGAGAGACTGCGCGCGACGCCACAAAACGCCACGCGCCGTGCTATTTCGAAGCTGCGGCGGTCACTAATTGTTCGAACTCTTCGAGCGCCGTTACGAATCCGGGATAAAATTTTGGGTCGGTTAGCATACTCGGTCCAGCCTTTTTGACCTCGCTCAAGATCAGCGGCGCAACCCGTCGCAGTTCCGCGCGTTCGCTCTCGTTTAGTTCGCTGAGGTCGAGATATTGTACTCCTCCTTCCACCGCCGCGAAATCTTGATCGAGACTTGGAAAAGTGCCGTATTGCTGGAGGCCGTTAGCGATGCTTCTAAGCACCCATGCGGCGCCAACCCAGCCTTCGTCTTCGCTAATGTTTATGGACGCCATGGTCAAAATCCAATCTTTATTATCATTGCCCGACGCTCAGAAGGAAGGGTGGATATATAGTCGTCAACCATCTTTACATTATCGGACTTCATGCCTGTCAGATCAATGACTGTAGTTATCTCTGATTTTCGTAGATGGGTCTTAATTGAGTTGGCAAATTTGTTCATATTGAAGCGCTCGTCTGGAACGGGGCCCATGGCGTCATATACCTTGCCGTCGGGTGCGACGAAATCACCTCCGATAGTGCTTCGCTGCAACGGCTGCTGCAATATCTCCTGTAGCCGCCAAGCAGTTTTCACTTCTGCAGCCACGAATTTATTCTTCGCTGGATCCCACCCCAATTTATAATCTTCCGGATTATTAACCGACGGCTCGCGATCCGGGACCGTCAAGCGTTTCCTGGGTTCGGAAGGCTCATCCTTTGTCCTTTCCGGGTCTTCCGGGTTCGGCGCGCCGGCCGCAGCGGTTGGCGCCTGCGGATTTGATGGCGCAGCAGGCGGCGCCTTGTCTTCCTTCCGCTCCGAGTTCAGCCATTGGACCGCGCGCCGGGCCGCCTCGGCGCCGGCAAGTCCGGGAGAAGCGAGCGAAACCGCAGCTCTCGCTGCGACTGCGATCGCGTCGCCGCCGGCAAGGGGCCCGGCGTCGTTCGTTCTTGTCGCATGATGCGCGACCTGCACGCCGCGCCTTTCCCGCAGTTTGGGCGCACCCCCGCCCGCGCCAAACCGTCCATGCCAGTCGCGCGGCTGCTCGGGGTTGAAGTCCTTCTCCAGTTCGCGCGCGTCGCGCGCCGCGGCGAGCGCGGCCGCGCCGCTTCCCGTCACCATCAGCGCATCGGCGCCCGCGTCCGGCGCCGGCGTTTCGCCAAGCCTCGCGCGCGCTTCATTGCGCGTCAGAATGCCGGCGTTGACATAGCGGGATATGTGCTGCTGTTGGTCGCAACCGGAACGTTATTTATACTCGCCCGAGGCGACTACATTATCGCAATAGGCGCGCCATTCGGGAGACCAGCGATTTGACTCGCCCGGCCCCGCAGGTACGGCGTCCTCTTTGACGGCCTGCCCAAGCAAACGCACGTTTAGCCAAGGATCGGCGGCCATTTTGTCGATCATGCCCGGTTCGAACAATTCCGGCAGATATTTTCTCGCATGCGGATAGCCCTGTTCTTCATCAGTCAAAAACAGATCGACGAATATTTTCCTTTCTTCCTCCAGCTTGTTCAATTCCGCTTCGGTCCGTCCTGGCGGAGCATATTCGTCGAAGGAGTTCTCGGGTCCGATGACGACTCCCTTTGGATTCGCTGCTTTGAAACGATCGTACAGCAGCTTCAAATGTTCCGGATAAAGATAGAGAAGCTTGTGGGAAGACGCACCGAGATCGGACGACCATATTTTCGGGCCGCCGCATGTTTCGAGCGGTGGAACCCGGCGACCGTCGTCGTCGATCGTGACGATCTCAAACGTATCGCGACCGAACATGTTTAATGTGCGCATGGTGACTTTACCTCATGGAAACGGTTGCAGAGGGAGCAGAAGTTTGCCATCCTGGTCAACAACCAGTATCGATCTTCCGGCTTTCTTGCTTTGACTCAAATTCCTTATTTTTCCCGTGAAGCGGAGAATATCCATGTCTTTGGGAGCTTGCAGAGCAACGACGTCGAGCGCGCTATTCTTGTCCAAAGCTCTTTTCGTCGCCGCCTCCGCCGCGTCCAGGTTCTTCGCTGTCTTCACCTCGACGCTCGTCACAGGGGCGCCGTTTGCGTCCTCATAAATAATATCGGGACCGGCGACGTTCTTGCCGACAATTGTGGCTTTTGTGCCCTGCGGTTGAGTTTCATCAAGGATTGCATTCGCTGCATTGGTTGTTAGAGGCAAGCCTTTTGGATCGCTGTGTTCAACAATGAGTCGCTGAATATCCTCCGCGGAAGGGCGAATGGTTTTCATGTCCTTCGTTTCTTTTCTATTTCCGGGCTCGTCCTCTGGCGGAGGCGCGGGCGCGGCGGATGTGGCGCGGGAGCGTTTCACATCCGCCGCGTTAACCGAAGACGCCGGCTCCTTCGGCTCCGCGCTTAACCATTGAACCGCGCGCCGGGCCGCCTCGGCGCCAACAAGTCCCGGAGCGGCGAGCGTAGCGGCTGCTCTCGCTGCGTCCGTGATCGCGCCGCCCGCGTCGGACGCGGCGTCGTTCGTTCTTGTTGTGTCGTGCGCGACTTGCGTCTTTGCCTTCGGCTTCGCGTTGCCCCCGCCCTCGCCAAACCGCCCATGCCAGTCGCGCGGCTGATCTGGGTTGTAGGCCTTCTCCAACTCGCGCGGGTCATGCGGCGCGCCGAGCGCGGCCGCGCCGCTTCCCGTCACCATCAGCGCATCGGCGCCCGCGTCCGGCGCCGGCCTTTCGCCAAGCCTCGCGCGCGCTTCATTGCGCGTCAGAATGCCGGCGTTGACGTAACTCGTCAGCACCCGCGCCTGCTGCTCGGCGTCGATCTGCGCGTCGTCGCCCCAGACGAATTCAAGCTCGCTTTCGCCAAAGTCCTCGATCAGAACGCGGTCGATCAGCCGCTTGATCCATTTGAGCACCGGCCAGAGGCCTTCTTCCTCGGCCATCTCCTTTTGCGTTTCGCCGGTGGCGCGATTGATATGCGCGACGAAGGCCTGCGGCGACACCGAAAAGGCGTAGCAGACGATGCGCGCCAGCCATTCGTCGAAGGCGTTCTTGAGCTCCGGCTCCTTTGTCTGAATGAAGGTCTTCGCTACGCCTCCGGGCACGAATTTCGCCCGCCGGCGCGCGGCGAGATCGCCGGTGAAATAGGCGTCCCAATAGTCCTGGAAATTCTTGATCTGGTCAGGCGTCCAGGCTTCCGGCACGCCGATCAGGCTCTCGGGAATATTGCCCTCGGTGAAATGCGACAGCGTGAAGGTCTGGCGCTTCAGCGCGATGCTCGCCGTCATCACGATCTGCTCGACCGGCGAGAGGCCATAGACGCGGCCGGTGCGCGGATTGCGCGGCGCGTAGAGAATGTCGCGCGCGGCGTAATCGACGGCCGGGTAGCCCTTCAGAATCTGCTGATAGGCGACGGGATGCACCAGCGCGCCATTGTCGTAAAAGGGTTGCGGCGTGCGGCCCCAATCGTCGATCACGCGCTTGATCGTCGCGCCGTCGAGCGGATGCAGTGCGACGAGAGTCCCATTGCGCGCGCGCTGACGCCACAGCGTCGGCGCGTCGATGACGAAGAGGTCTTCGAGCAACATGCGCAGCCAGGCGGAGAAGCAATGTTCGCCGTCGGGCCGTTCGAAGAAGGCGGTGAGCGCGCTGATGCGCGCGGAGCCCGGGCCGCTCGCGCCGGGCCTCGCCCGCAGCGACCAGGAGATGCGCTCGACCTGATCCTTGCGCGTCTCGATGACGAGACGCAGGAGGTCATAGGTCTCGGCGAGCGCGCGCAGATCGTGAAATCCGATCGGCTCGAAGGCGCGCGCGCCGACGGCGATATTATAGCCCGATGGAAAATCGAACTGGCGTCCCGCGACCTGCGGCGGCGCGATTGGACCCAGCGGCGCCAGCGGGCCGAACCAGCCGGAGGCGTTGGCCTCGCCCGTCGAGGACATGAATTGCGCCTGGCCATAGGCGATGGACAGACTCTGCGGCGAAAGCGACCACGAGGGCCGCCCGTATTGCGTGTCGCGCGTCGCCATCTAGAACCTCAAACCAGAGCGCCGGTCGCGGGATCGCGCCAGTTCCTGCCGTCGTGAATGATGTTCTTGCCCAGAGTCTGGTCGTGGAACATGGTTCCATGCGGCGGATTGACGGGACGCTGCGCGGTGGTTCCCGCGCCGCCGACGGCGACCTTGATCCAGCCGACAGCCTCCAGCGCGTCGCCGTCGAAATCAGGCGCCACGACAATGCTGCCGGGGTTGGCGGCGTAGAGTCGTCCATTGACCTTGGTCATCGCGCCGGTTGCTGGCGGCATGAGTTGATGCAGCGGCATGTGGGGCCTCATTGGGTGGGGAATGGTGGGTGCGGGCGCCGTTGCGGCGTCCTGCGATGCGGATCGTGATCCGTGTCCCTTCCCCTTGCGGGGAGGGATTAAGAGTGGGGGTGACAAAAGGGCGGTTTGCGCTGGCGCGCCCCCCACCCGTCGCGCCATAGTCCGTCATTCTTGACGGGCTATGGGGGAGGGATTCGCGCTCGTGCCGGCATCGTTAGCGCGGCGGATTTTCAGCTCTGTTTGCGTGCCTGGCTGCGATAAAAATCTTTCATCGCGTTTCTCCGCGCCTCGGCTCTTTAATCAAGTGCGATTTGCGGCCTAACTTCGCGAAGGCCAGGGCAGCGCGTCCAACGGCGCCATGGCGGCGGCCATGTCTTGCGCGGCTTTGAGGTGCGCGGGGTTGTCCACGTCGAAGGTTTCCGTGGTCGCGGTCATCAACAGTCCGCCGTTGGGCAAGCGCTCGGACAGCACCGTCGGAGGCGGCGTGATTTTCTCGGCGAGCCAGGGGCAGAGATATTGAATCCAGGCTGCGGGGAAACAGGAGGCGCTTTCGTTGAGCTGGATCAGTTGCTGAGAATAGGCGCCCGTGCGGACGGGGTCCCATGCGTCCACAATGGCCAGCAGCGCGGGACGAAAGACCCGATAGCTGATGACATCCGCATCCGGTTGAGGATCGGCCAAAAAGGAAGTCGAGAAGGATAAATGGTTGGGGAAAGCCGACTTCAAGGTCGCGCCGGCATTGCACAGCACGGCGAAAGAGCGGTTCCTCGGCGTGTCGCGCGTGATCGCGCCGAACCAGTAGCCGCACACGGGAGTGGGCTCGCCCCAATCGTCCAATTCTATTCCCGCGGCGATCTCGGAGGCGTAGCGGTCGCGGACCATTTCAAAGTTCTTTCGTCGCTTCGCGCCGCAAGTCCAGCGGGCGAAAACGGGATCGATTTGCGCGAAAGCGTCCATCATCCGCAGGAAGCGCGGGGCGAGTTCGTCCGGCGTCTCGGCGCGCCCTTCCCAGCTGGCTATTATGTAATACTCTTTGCTGTCGGTCGTCTTGACCTCTTCCCATTTCGGATCACTCATTACGGCGCCTCGGCGGGTATGACGAAGATTTTGATCGTCTGAAGTTTTTCCCTGGCCCCAAACAGTTCTTTTGCTTTCCGCGCCGCCTCGGGCTCGGCGAAGAACCATTCCACGTCACGCGACCCGGCCGCGTCAACCTGGCTTCGCGCTTGTTTCAACCATCGGCCGGGAATGACATCGCCGCCCAAATACGGGTCTTGCAACATCTCGGCATAGCCAATCCCCTTGGCTTCGATCATCGTCCCGTCGCTTTCGCGGCAATCGTCGAAGGCGACTTGCTTTCCTGTCAGCGGAATCATCAAACTCGCGGCGTCGTCTCGCTTCAAGCGCCGAAGCTCGCTGTTCAAGGCGTTGATCTGCTCTGATACAAATTGGCCCGCACCGACGCGTCGCGTGGAACGCGCGGTCGTGAAGACGGGCGGCATGATGGACTGCTTTGGCGTAAGGGGGAAGAGGAGTTCGCGCCCTTCGCCCATTCATGGAAGAAGAGATTTGCACCCTTGCTCCCATCCGTTCCCGCGCCTTCGCTCCTGAATCAGGCGCGATCTATGGCTCACTTATGCGAAGGCCAGGGCAGGGCGTTCAACGGCGCCATGGCGGCGGCCATGTCTTGCGCGGCTTTGAGGTGCGCGGGGTTGTCCACGTCGAAGGTTTCCGTGGTCGCGGTCATCAACAGCCCGCCGTTGGGCAAGCGCTCGGACAGCACCGTCGGAGGCGGCGTGATTTTCTCGGCGAGCCAGGGGCAGAGATATTGAATCCAGGTCGCGGGGAAACAGGAGGCGCTTTCGTTGAGCTGGATCAGTTGCTGAGAATAGGCGCCCGTGCGGACGGGGTCCCATGCGTTCACAATGGCCAGCAGCGCGGGACGAAAGACCCGATAGCCGATGACATCCGCATCCGGTTGAGGATCGGCCAAAGAGGAAGTCGAGAGTTTTACGTGGTTGGGGAAAGCCGACTTCAAGGTCGCGCCGGCATTGCACAGCACGGCGAAAGAGCGGTTCCTTGGCGTGTCGCGCGTGATCGCGCCGAACCAGTAGCCGCACACGGGAGTGGGCTCGCCCCAATCGTCCAATTCTATTCCCGCCGCGATCTCGGAGGCGTAGCGGTCGCGGACCATTTCAAAGTTCTTTCGTCGCTTCGCGCCGCAAGTCCAGCGGGCGAAAACGGGATCGATTTGCGCGAAAGCGTCCATCATCCGCAGGAAGCGCGGGGCGAGTTCGTCCGGCGTCTCGGCGCGTCCCTCCCAGCTGGCGCGGACGTAGTAACGTTTTCTGTCACTTGCCTTGATCTCTGTCCACGCGGGGTTTCTCATTACGGCGCCTCGGCGGGTATGACGAAGATTTTGATCGTCTGAAGTTTTTCCCTGGCCCCAAACAGTTCTTTTGCTTTCCGCGCCGCCTCGGGCTCGGCGAAGAACCATTCCACGTCACGCGACCCGGCCGCGTCAACCTGGCTTCGCGCTTGTTTCAACCATCGGCCGGGAATGACATCGCCGCCCAAATACGGGTCTTGCAACATCTCGGCATAGCCAATCCCCTTGGCTTCGATCATCGTCCCGTCCGCTTCGAGCGCAAGAACAGGCGCGGCGGCGGAATCGCGCGTCATGCGGGCGAGGATCGTTCCCGCTCCGAGGGCGAGGCCGTCGTCGCTGATTTCGGCGGCATAGGAAATTGGTCGAAGCCGGACGCGTTTTTCAAATCGCCCTTGGAGCGCATTGCCGCCTGGCATCCGCCTCTCCCCCTGAAAGCAGCCCACGACGCCTGCAGCCTAAATTTGGCGCCCACATACGGCAACAACGAACACAGAATATTTTGCGGCGTTTTCACGAATGCTCATCCGCGGCGATCTCTCCCGCGATTGGACGAAGGCGCCTCCGGCTTTTCCTATTTCTGGCTCTCCCGCGCCTGCCTGCGATAAAAGTCGATGATCGACGTTCCATCGCCCCTCGACAGACACAGCTCCGTCACCGCCCACACCAGCGCGTCGACGCGATCGGGCGAGACGCCCGCCGCGCGGCGGTCGTAGTCCGGCGTCATCAGACACATCTGGTCCTCCAGTCTGGCGAACACGCCGATGTGTCTTGCGCGACGTTGCTCGTACAAGGCCGCGACCGGTTCGGCGCGCGTGAACTTGCCCTTGCTCGCGCGCAAGGATTTCACGCGAATGTTGGGGTCGATCTGGCGGATCACCGCCTCCACCATCTCGCCGCCATTGTTGACTTCGGCGACGATGGCGTCTGCCTCATACTTGCGCGCGGCGCCGACGGCGCGCGTCGCCCAGCCGAGCGGCGTCTCGCCCTGGCTGGTCAGATCGGCGATGATGCAGGGTTCGCCTTCTTCGCTCAGTCCCGCGACGATGATCCCGCATTCGTCGGCGTTGTCGCCGGAGCTTGCGGGCGGATCGATCGCAACCACGACGCGGGTCAGTTTCGGCGCTTCTTCCTGCTTGAGACAGGCGGCCTCGATCATCTCGCGCGTCCATAGCGCGCCGGGCGTATCGAGCAGCAGCTCCGCGTCGAGCTCCTGGCGCCCGAGCCGCGTGCCTTCATATTTGCGGATGATTTTCCCGATGAAGTCCGGCGCGAGATTGGCGATGTTGTCGTAAGTGGAGCCGCGGGTCGCCAGCGTCAGCGGATTGGCGAGCAATTCGCGGATGATCTTCGTCGGGCGCGGCGTCGTGGTGACGATCGCCTGCGGCCTCTCGCCAAGGCGCAGACCGAAAACCGCCTGATCGAAAGCTTCAGGATAGCGCCAGGCGGCGAGTTCGTCGCACCAGAGTTTCATGTGCTGCTTGCCGCGAAGGCGCTCCGGCGTTTCGGCGGAGAGCAGCAATGTGCGCGCGCCATTGGGCCATTCGAGACAATTGCGCGCGGCGATGTATCTTGGCCGCTCATGCGGCGGACAGACCGCGAGCAGGCCGGACTCGCCCTCGACCATCGCGTCGCGAACGTCGTCCATCGTCGCGCCGACGATGTTGACGTGTTCGTTCGTCCGCACCCATTTGCGCACGGCTTCCGCGCCCGTGCGCGTCTTGCCGAAACCGCGCCCGCCAAGCGGCATCCAATAGACCCATTCGCCGGCCGGAACGAGCTGCTCGGGTCGCGCCCAGAATTCCCAAAGATAGGGGAGCAGCGCGGCCTCGTCCTCGTTCAGCGCGGCGATGGCGGCTTCGCGATCGTGCGGGCTCATGCGCGCGAGGGAGGTGGCGTGAAGCATTGGAATTGGCGCGGTCTCTGTCGACAGTGGGTGGGCGGATTATGTGTCCGCGCCTTTCATTCTCGCCGCCATCGCTTCGAGCTTCTCGATCAGCCTTTGCCTGGCGTTGGCTGGTTCGGGCGTCTCGTCCTCCTGGCGCGGAGAATAGAGCCCGAGCAGCTTGGCCCTGCGATCCATGATCGCCAGCACGCGGTCGGTCGCCGGACCGTCGCCCTGCATGGCCTTGGGATAGAGCGCGGCCTGCAATTGGTCGAGCCGCATCAGCTCCAGGTCGCGCCGCTGGCCGCCAGGGTCAGCGGCGCGCCTGATTTCGCTTTTTACGATACTGCTGATCCGCGCGAGCGAAAGCGGGGCGTATCCCGCCTCCGTCAATTCTCTCGCGATGCGCGGGAAAGTATGGCCCTGCAGACGCCATTCGAGCATGGCCGCCGCAGGAAGGGATTTGTTGGCGCGTTTTATGGGCGCGGCGCTCTCGGCATGGTCAGCGGGGGAGGGACCAGAGCGCAGGGTCATGGCGATAGACACGGCGCCCGAAAATAAAAATGCCCGGCGGCTTGTTCAGCTCCGGGCACAGATTTCGACGATGGGGTTTTTATGCCATAACAGCCCACGCCCGTCAAGCGTCTTTTTTCGGATGAAACGAAAAATTTACCAAACCGAGAATGCCGCAGGCGTTAATGTCGCAGCGCCGTGTCTCGGACGCTGGCGCGCGCCGCCCATCGTCGCGCGATAATGTGATGCGGATGGTTCAATGTAATCCTGATCGCATGGCGGGTTAGTGAATGCGCAAGTGCTTTCCGCCAAAGGCGGAACTGACGAATTTGAAGCGAATTATCGTCTTTTTTCCATGCGTTGCCGATTGCCGCCGTCAATGAAAAATTATGAATTTCCATTCAGGATCATGCTGCACATCCTGTGAGGACTTATGTCGTTCGACCTTCAGCTCATTGAACCGACCGAGATCACCCGCGAGGAAGCGGTCGTCGCCTTGCAGAGCAAGGCGTTGGTCAATCCTGTGTCGGGCCTAGCGAACGACTATCTCAACCTGTTCAACGAGCTGGTGATGATGCTTGAGCAGATTCCGCAGATGCCGGAGCTGCTCGAAGACCTCCTGGCCTGGCGGCCAATGAGCTACAAGGAATATTTCGCGCAGTCGAAGCTCGCCGGGCGCCACTCCGCGCTTGAAGCCTACGATCGCCTCAATCCCTCTTTCCGCCGCCGCTTCGAAACCTTTGTCGCCGAGCTCGACGTGATCGCTCTGGCGAGCGTCGCCTCGGTGCGCCGCCAGTTCAAGAACGGCGTGCCGGAAGACATGGACCGCGTCACCACGATCTGCCATCGCGCCGGCGAGAAAATGCGCATCATATTGATCCGCGCCTCGCGCCTCGTGAACTACGCCAATCTCGGCGATATGGGCAAAATGGAAGGCGCCTGACGCAAGGCTCTAACGCCGCGCCGCGAAAAAAGCCTCCAGCCGCGCTCTCATCGGTGGACTCGCCAGCGCCTTTTCGAACAGGCGCGCCTCCTCGAACATGCGCTCGCGCAATTCGGCCGGATCGCCGCGCAGCAGCCGGCGCGTCGCCTGAACGGCCTCGGCGGGCTTTTGCGCAAGCCGCCGCGCCGCGTTCATCGCCGTTTCAAGCAGGGAATCCGCCGGCGTCACCGCGTTGACGAGATTGAGCTTCTCCGCTTCGGCGGCGTCGAAGCTCTCGCACAGCATCAGATATTGCGCGGCCCTCGCGGGACCGAAAAGCCGGGGCGCGAGCAGACTGGCCCCAGCCTCCGGCGGCAGGCCGAGATCGACGAAGGGCATTTTGAAGCGCGCGCCCGGCGCCGCATGGACGAGATCGCAATGGAACAGCATCGTTGTTCCAACGCCAATCGCGTCGCCCGCCACCGCCGCGACGAGAGGCTTTGCAAAGCCCGCGAGCGCCAGAACGAATTGGAAGGCTGGAAACTCCTCCAATCTAAGCGACGGGCCGAGAAAGTCGGAAAGATCATTGCCGGCGGTGAAATCGCCGCCCGCGCCGCAGAACAGCAGGGCGCGCAGGTCAGGGTCGGCCTGCGCCTCCTCCAGCGCGGCGATCATCGTCAGATACATCTCGCGGTCGAGCGCGTTCTTCTTCGCCGGGCGATTGAACATGATCCGCATGACCCCATCCTCACGGGCGATAACGACCTTGGGCTCGATCGGGGCGTCCATGTCCTTCTCCAAATTCTTCTTCGAGGCCTGCGTTTTTTTCGCATGGCGCGGGAATAATGCACAATTTTTGCCTATTGCGGGAGAAGAGCCCGGAAACTACTTATTTTCCAGGGCGCGCGATGAAGCGGCGCTCTGGGGCGGGAGACGCCCGCGAATTACAAAGGGAATAACAAGATGAAGATTTCCGCGCGCAATGTTTTCGAGGGCAAGGTCACCGAAATCAAGAAAGGCGCGACGACTTCTCATGTCACGCTGGACGCCAAGGGACTGATCTTCACCGCGTCGATCACTAATGAAGCCGTCGATGAACTCGGCCTCAAGGTCGGCGTGATGGCCAAGGCGATCATCAAATCCTCCGACGTGCTCGTCGCCACCGCGTAAGCCCCGAAGGGCGCCTGCGGCCAATCGCGCCGCAGGCGCGGCTACGTCTATCCGTTGAACTGCACCGTCCCGAATCCCGAAACGTCATAGCCGCCAAGCGCCTTCGCCTTTTCTTGGAAGGCGGGAGAGAGGCAGAATGCGGCGAGTTTCTGGAACGGCGGGTCGAACCAGGCCTTGCGCCACACAAGCAGATCGAAGCGCTCCTCGATCAGAGGCGCGAAATCCAGCTTGAACTGCCGCGCCGCCGCCGCAATGCCGAGCCCGACGTCGGCGCGCCCGTCGGCGATGGCCAGCGCCAGATCCGTCTCCGATCTTTCCACCGCATCGACAAGACGCAGGTCGGCGCGTTTCATTTTCTCGGCCGCCAGCAATTTATCCAGCACCAGCTCGCTTCCAGCTTCCGCCTGCCTGCTCTGGAAGCGCAGGCCTCGCGCGGCCCTGAGGCAATCTGGACGCCTGGCGAGATCGGGCCGCATGACAAGGCCGCGCTGGCGTTTCGCCCATTCGACCAGAACCCAGGGTTCCCCTGTGAAGCGCGCCGCGACGGCGGAGACGTTCCAGCCGCCCTCTTCGGGGATATGCAGCCCCGCCACGATGCAATCGCCCGCCTGCGCCCGTTGCAGCCCGTCCAGCGCGCCGTCGAAAAAGCCGGCGATGCCGGAGCGCGACTCCCGCAGCGCCCATTCAAGCAAAGGGTCATGTCCCCCGGCGGCGACGAGCGGCCTGTCGGCGTCGGCTCGCGGCGCGGGTTGTGGCGCCGCGCCGGCGCGCGCTCCGTCGCCGTGGAGCCAGCGCGAGATTTCCTCATGGGGAAACAACAGCTTGCCGGTGACGCGGCGGAAGGGGAGAGCCTCCTTCGCCACAAGGTCGTAGATCTTGCGTTCCTTCACCCGCAGGAGGGCGGCCAGCTCATGCGTGGTGTAAAATTCCGACATCGCCGAACCTGCGCCTTCTTTTCCGAGCCGGCGGAGAAAATGACACAAATAGGCGTGAATGACAGCATAAATAGGGGCATGGGATTGACGGTCCCGCCTCGCGACGGCCTTGACCAAAGGTCAGGGCGGGGCTGTCGCAAAAGCGTATTGTTCGCCCGATATCGACTGTAATTTCAGGGGATCGCGGCAATGCCGCGAATTGAGTTCGGGTTGGAGCCGCGTTTGGAGTCGTTGCGGAGCATCTCTGGAATGCTTCTCAAATTCTTCGATCGGGCTTCACTTTTCGCCGCGATTCTGTTCGAAGGAAGCATGAGCAAATCAGCGCTGATGAACAACGCAGACCGTAAACGAAAGAACCGCCGGGATGCGAGCCGCATTCGCGCGTCGGCGTTTTCCTGCGCGCTCATCGCAATTGGCGCGGCGACGATGGCGCATGCGGCGGATGCGCCGCCGCCGGCGTTCAGCTGGGCGGGGGGCTATCTTGGCGCGAACATGGGCGTCGGAATCCCCTTGTATGACTCCGAGCGGTTGCAGGCGGCGAGCGGCTTCGGCAATAGCGCCTATGATCTTTACCCCGGCGGCGGCGTGGGCGCGGGGATCACCTTCGGAATGCAAGGCGGCTATAACTGGCAGTACAAGAACTGGGTCTATGGCCTTGAAACCGATTTCAACTTCCTCAACGGCCAGCGCGCGCCAAACGGAACCTGGGCCGCGCCGCCCTCTTACGCCGGAATGGGCGTTAGCTCCTACACTCTGACCCCGGAATCGGGCGGCACGTATTTTTCGACCTTTCGCGCGCGCCTCGGCTTCGCCGTCGACCGGACGCTGTTCTATGCGACGGGCGGCATCGCCAATGGCGGCTGGCGCGGCGCCTCGACATTGACGCTGAACGGCGCCGGCCCCGCCAACCCCTTCAGCGCGACGAACTCCCAATCCGCGCAGACGAAATACGCGCTTGGCGCGGGCGTCGAATACGCCTTCGCGGACAATTGGTCGGCGAAGGCCGAATATCTGTTCCTCAACCAGTCGCGCAACGCCCAGATATTCGCCGACGCCGGCGGATTCATGTTTGCGTCGATCAATCGCGCCGAGACGCATGTCCTGCGCTTCGGGCTAAACTACCATTTCTGGGACCAGTCCGGCGCGGCGGACCCGCCTCGGGAAGAGGCCAGATCCGACGCGGCGAAGCCGGAGGCGCCGCCCGAGGCCGAAACGGTCAGTTCGCATGGCCAGCTTACCGTGCTGCCACAGGGTTATCCGAAATTCTCCGCGCCCTATACTGGCCAGAACAGCCTTCCGGCGAACGGGCAGGTGCGTTCGACGGTCTCGGCGACGGGCTTCTTTGGCGTCAAGCTGTGGCAGGGCGGCGAGGCCTATATCACGCCCGAGGTGGATGAGGGCTTCGGCCTTGCCGACACCTACGGCCTCGCGGGCTTCTCCAGCGCCGAGGCCTACAAGATAGGCCGCGCCGCGCCCTATCTGCGCTTCCAGCGCTATTACCTGCGCCAGACCATAGGCCTTGGCGGCGAGACCGAGAACATCGACTCTGGCCAGGGCGCGCTCGCGGGCGTGGTGGACAAGAACCGCGTCACTTTCACGGTCGGCAAATACGCCATGGTCGATATTTTCGACGACAACAAATACGCCCATGACGGCCGCAACGGCTTCATCAACTGGTCGATCGTCGACATGGGCGCCCTCGACTACGCCGGCGACGCCTGGAGCTACACCGATGGCGCGACCGCGGAATGGCGTCAGGACAACTGGACCGCGCGCGCCGGCATGTTCCAGCTTTCCGAAGTGCCCGGCAGCGAGAAGATCGAGCCGGTTCTGTTCCGCCAATGGTCGCCGGTGACTGAGCTTGAGTGGCGTCACAATCTGCTGTTCGACCAGCCGGGCAAGATCAAGCTGCTGGGCTTCGCCAATATCGGCTACATGGGCAAATATGAAGAGGCGCTGCAAATCGGCTACCTCACCGGCACGACGCCGGACATCACGCAGGACCGCAAGTTGCGCACGAAGGTCGGCGGCGGCCTCAACATCGAACAGCCAATCTCCGAGGATCTCGGCTTCTTCCTGCGCGCCAGCTGGGCCGACGGGCGCTATGAGACCTTCGACTTCACCGACATCGAGCGTTCGGTCTCGGCGGGCTTCGTGCTGAATGGCGCGAGATGGGACCGCCCCAAGGACGCCATCGGCATAGCGGGCGTGATCAACGGGATTTCGAACAGCCACGCCAACTATCTCGCGGCGGGCGGGCTTGGCCTCCTCGTCGGCGACGGCGCGTTATCCTACGGCGCCGAACACGTGATGGAAGCCTATTACAAATACAATATCATCGACAATGTGAGCGTCACCTTCGATTACCAGCTCGCCGACAACCCCGCGTTCAACACCGCGCGCGGGCCGGTGAATATTTTCGCGCTGCGCCTGCACGGCGAGTATTGATCGGAGCGCAGCCGCGTTTCCCGCGCGATTTTTTCAAAAGCGGCGGGCTTCGTTCAGCCACCGTTTAGCTTCACTGGCGTTATGTTGAGGCGAGCAAGTCTTGCCGCAATTGCGAAGCATTCTGGAAATACTCCAGCAAAGGCTTTGCCATATTTGGAACCAAGGCCAAGCTTATACGTTTTTCAATCAGCCCAGGTTGCCGCAAAGCCGCCGGGCGCAAAGTTTGGAGGCAGGTCATGAGCAGCTTCAGAAAGATCATCACGACGGGCGTCGTCGCCGCGACATTGGCCACGACGGTCTTCGCCTCGACTCCCGCTTCCGCCTGGTATCGCTACGGCTACGGCTATCGTGGCGGCTGGGGCTGGGGCGGACCCGCCATCGCAGCCGGCGTTCTGGGCGGACTGGCGCTGGGCGCGGTCGCCGCCGGCGCGGCTGCTCCCGGATATTATGGGGGTTATGGCTATCCCGTCGCCGCGCCCTATCCAGCGCGCCTGTGCCCGGCGCGCCAGCCGGTCTATGACTCATGGGGCAATTTCGTCGGCTACCAGCGCGTGCGCGTGCCCTGCTGAGGTAGAAGACCGCGCTCATGACCGCCGCGGCGCGGTCATGAGCCCCGCGCCCTTGCAGGCTAATTTCCCGCATGGTGAGGCGTAACGCCGCATTCGCCCGGCGACGCGGATTTCCGACTGCAAAACTGCGCTCGCTCATGCATAAATATCAGCCGCGTGCGTTTGATTGAACGGGGCGGAGATGGCGCGGCCGGCGGGTGAATTTCTTCATGAGTTTGCATTGCCGGATTTCAATCCTGCGCGCTCTTTGACACGGCCCGTCGGGCTCGCGTTCTGGGCTGCGGCGGCCCTGTTCGTGGCGACTCCCGTTGCGGCGCAGGCGCCGCCCACGCCCGAGAAAGGCGATGAAATCATCTTTGGTTGCGCCGAGGGCGAGGGCTGCGGATGCTCCGGCGCAACGCAGACCAGCAAGAAGTTTCGTCTCTATGAGTCGATGAACGCCTCATCCAAACTGCTTGGCGATTATGCCGCGCCTGTCGCCGCGAAGCCCGGCGATTCCTTCTCGCTGGTGAAGGAGCCGGGCCGCTACAAGGTCACGGCGCTTCGCAAGCGGTTTGTCGGCCTCAAGGTCGGCGATACTGTCGACCGGCTGTTCTCACATGGCGAGGGCGTCATGCAGGCGCAGTTCAACGGGAAGAAATTCATATTCGAGGGCGATGATCTTTCGCTGAAAACAATCGTGCCTACCAAAGTCGAAACCTGGTATCAGGTGTCGGTCGGCGCATTGCACGGCTATTCGCGGACCTTTCCGTTCAAGACCTGCTTCGAGGGGCCGGACCCGTAAGCGCCTTGTCAGTTCTTGCCATTCGTGACGCGCGCGAAAACCGCAAGCTCGTCACCGCTTTCGTCCAGCAGAGTGAGCCATTCGCCATTGACGTGGAACGAGCGCGCGGCGTTCAGCGCGGCGAGATATTTCGTCTCGACCTCGGCGATGGGGCCGATGCAGGCCATGCGCGTCGAGGCGAGAGCGCCGAAGCTCACTTTTTCGCCCTCGATTTTCGGCTTGCCGACGATGCGGTTGCAGCCGACCGTCGAGCCGAAGCCGCCGTCCGCGCGGAGCTCCATGCTTGTTATCGACGCGTCGAAACCGCTGGCGCCTTTCACGTGCTCGAGGCGCCACGCGCCGGTGAACGCGCCGCCGTCCGAGTTGACCGGGCCCGCGCATGCGAAACCCGCGAGCATCAGGGAGACGACCGAAAGGCCGCGCATTCCGGACTTCGCTTTCAGCATTGAAAAATACCGCCGCGTCATTTGCCGATGCGCTCAAGCGCGTGGCGCAGCGGCGCGTCGGAGATTTGCAGATAGCCCCGGTAAGGCTCGTTCAGCTCCAATATCAGGAAAATGGCCGCCGCGACGGATATCGCGCCCACGATAAACGCCGCCATTATGGTGGGGTTGAATCGCGCCAGAAGTCCAAAGCCGAGAAACAGCGCGCATATCCAGTAGACCAGCGCCTCAAGGAACAGCGTCGGGATGGCGTCGCCTTGCTGCTCGGTCATCAGGACGCGCATGTGCAGCATGCTTTCCGTAAGCTGCGTGGCCCGGCTCTGTAAGGAGCGCGCCTGCTCGGACTTGGGCGCGAGATTTCTGAATTTGCTGCGCGAGTTTGTTCGCGGCGTCGAAGTTGGGCGGACGCAGGCCGTCGAGGAGTCCAGATGAGGTCATGCGCGGTAGTGATGATCTCGCGGAAGCTTTCGCGCGCGCCGGCAGCCTCGGGCCCATAGGCTTGCAGGAGGCGGTCGAGGATCACGGCGTTGGCGGCGAGAGTCTGCAACTCGCTCCTTTGCGCATTGTAGCTGCTGTTGCCGGAGGCGATCAGCAGGCCGAGAATCAGCGCGGCCATGGTGCCGATGAGGCCCATCACCAGCTTCATGACGTCCTTCGCGTCCGAATCGAGATGATTGTCCGGCAGTATTTTCCGCAACAGCATGCCGACCATCGCGGCGACGAATGATCCGGCGAAAACGACGGCGGCGATATGGGCTGCGCTCATATGGTCTTCTGGCTTCCTGGCTGTGTTTGACGCGGATCCGCCTTGCGCGCGTCAGGCCTGCTCAGGCTATTTTCCCGACATGCCTGGCGTCTCTATATATTCGCGCGAAAGCGGCGGGATTGAAAGCCTGTCCGACAATACGACCCTGATCTGATGCCCCGCGCATTCGTTCAGCATCGCATTCTCGTCGCCATAGGTCTCCACCGCGCGCTTGTAGCCAAGGCAGCCCAGACGATAGATCAGACGCTGCGTCGCCGCGCCGTCGAAATAGCCGCCGTGGACGTTGATCTGCTTGTCGGCTGGCGTGAAGGGCATATAGAGCCACAGCAGCCTTATGTGCTCCAGATAGGGTATGCGTGCATCCGCATTGATCGCCTTGTAGTGCTTCGCCTCGGTCAGATAGGCCTTGCGGTCGGGGTCGTCGACATAATCCGTGCAGTCGAAAAAGGTGAAGGCTTCCGCGACCTCGGCCCCGTTTCGCGACTTGCGCAGATTGACGTTCTCGGCGCGCCGCGTCGCGCCGGAGAGTTGCGCCAGCGTCCTCGCGCCGACGCGCAGCTTCGCCAGCAGGCCGCCATTGGCGATGGAGCCGAAGCCGGTCGCCAAAATCTCGGCGTTGCCGAGCCGGTAGCCGAAATCGCGCTTCGCCGTGGGAAAGGAAAAATAATTCGCCGTGGTCGAGATCATGCGCAGCACTTCGTCGCCTTCATTGCTGAACAGATAGGCCTCGCGGAAGCGCCGCAGCGAGGAGGCGAGGAAATTGGCGCGGTCGGCCAGCAGCGCCTCCGCCGGAATGTCCGGCGACGCCAGCACGAAGCGCATGAGCGTGAACACATGGCCGATCTTGCCGGGAACCTCGTCGAGGCTCTCGGGCGCGAGGCTCTTCGTCAGCGCCGTTTCGGGCCGCGCCGGCGCGTCCCTCTCGGCCGCACGCAACGCCAGGCGCGCAGGCGCGGCGGCCTTCGCGCCGGAAAGGTCGGCGCTCTGTATCGCGGAAGGGGCGAACACGTCGGAGAGCACGCGGATCGCATTGGTGACCACGAGACCGCCCATGCTGTGGCCGATGAAGGACAGCGCGACGCGCCGCTTCGAGCGGGGCTTCTGCCCGCGCTTGTCGAGCAGGTCGCAGGCCGCCATGTCGATCTGCCGGATTACCTCGACGAGATCCGGCACGCCGTAGTTTGTCGCGCGATAAATGTCGCGGAAATAGACGATGGCGCGCAGCGCGACGAGAACCCCGATCACCGCGATCAGCACGACGGCGAGTGGCGTGAGCCAACTCGCGGCCCATTCCAGAAAGGAGGGCAGGCCGAAGATCAAGCCCAGCAGGCGCAGCAACAGAACGCCCGCGGAGATTTGAAACAGCCACAGCGGGAACAGCGGCATGGCGCGATACCAGCTCCAGAACGTGCTGCCCATTTTTTCCGAAGGCCAGCGGAAGCCCACGCAGACCGTGCGGCGGCCGGCGCCGAAGATGGCGCCCTGGTCGCGCGCGAGCGCCTCCACTGCGCTTGTGTAAAACTCCAGCACGCGGGCGCGCGGATTGTTGAAGCCATGCACCATCACGACGAGGCTGACGTCCTCGTCGTCTTCGCCCCGCATCAATTCTTCGGCGATCTCGCGCGCGGCCCCGCTGGAGTCGATGCGCGTAAACTGTTGCGGCGGCGCGTCGTCGGAATTCGCGCGCTGCTCTACATTGTCCGGCGCGGTGCTTTCGATGAAAAAGAAGGTCGCGTCCTTGACGAGACCGCTGTTCCTGTAGACCCGGAAATCGGATTGCGAATCCGCTGCGTTGGGCTGCGGGGCGGCGGCCTGAACGTCCGTCATGATCGTCTCTCCCGAAATATTTTTTCTTAAAGCAGTAAAGCAGCATGCCCGCGAAGGGGGTGGGCAGGCGCGAAGAATGCGCCGATTTCGCTGGTTCGACAAGTGTAAGCGCGGGCTGGGGTTTTGGGGAGGGGGCGCTATTTGCTCAGAAGCGCAGCAGAGCTTCGTCTTCATCCTGCTGAAGGACATCCGCGCTGCGGCGGGCGGGTGACTGGGCTCTCCCCATCCCGCCATCCCCGCGCTATGCTCGCGCCCATGTTTGCGCCCGCGCTAGAGACCGCCATCGCCCGCGTTCGATCCGCCGGGGCTTTGCTGCTTGATCTTGTCTATCCGCCCGCCTGCCTTTGCTGCCGCGAGGCGGTTGGGGCGCATGGGGGGCTTTGCGCTTTCTGCTGGAATGGCGTGGGCTTCATCGAACGGCCATTTTGCGAGCGGCTGGGGACGCCCTTCGAGAGCGACGAGGCGTCTGGCATGATTTCGCTGGAGGCGGCGGCGCATCCGCCCGTTTTCGCGCGGGCGCGGGCGGTGGCCCGCTATGACGGCGACGCCGCGCGCGGCCTCGTCAGCCGGCTGAAATTCCATGACCGGCTGGAGCTGGCCGAGCCGATGGGCCGCTGGATGGCCCGCGCCGGGGCGGAGCTTTTGGCCGAGGCCGATCTGCTGGTTCCGACGCCGCTGCACCGGCTGCGCCTCGCCGCCCGGCGCTTCAACCAGTCGGCCGAGCTGGCGCGGGTCGTCTCGCGCGAGAGCGCGGTTCCGCTCGAATCGCGGGCGCTGGAGCGGGTGAGGCGCACCGCGCCGCAGGTGGGGCTCACCCGCGGCCAGCGCGCCGCAAATCTCGCCGGGGCCTTTCGCGTGGACGCCGCGGCGAAAGAGCGCATCTCGGGCCGGAAAATCGTTCTGGTGGACGATGTTGTGACCACCGGGGCGACCGCCAACGCCGCCGCCAGGGCCCTGCTAAAGGCGGGCGCGGCCCGCGTGGACCTGCTGGTTTTCGCAAGGACCGTGACAGGCGCGTAATTTATTGTATTAGAGGCGCCTCCATTGTTCCTGGAACCGTCATGGCCCATATCGTCGTCTACACCACCGCTTCCTGCCCCTATTGCCTTGCGGCGAAGAGGCTTCTGGCGCAAAAGAACCTCGCCTTCGAGGAAATCAAGGTCGACGGCGACCGGGCCGGCCGCGCCCGCATGAGCGAACTGGCCGGCGGGCGCACCAGCGTTCCGCAAATATTCATCGACGGCCGCCATATTGGGGGCTGCGACGATCTGTACAGACTGGACGGCGAAGGGGGCCTGGACCCGTTGCTCGCCGCTGGAAAGGCCTGAAAAGTGATCCATTATTCATTGATTTGCGTTCAAGCGCACGAATTCGACGGTTGGTTCCGCGACAGCTCGGCCTTCGACGCCCAGGCGGCGAACGGCTCCGTGCATTGCCCCTTTTGCCAGTCCAACAAGGTGGCCAAGGCCCCCATGGCGCCGCATGTGGCGCGCGGCGTGAGCGAAAAGGCCCCCGCCCGCCAGCAGGGGGGCAGGACCGAGGGGGGCAAGGAGCCCGAGGTCGCGCTGCTCGACGAGCGCCATGCGCAGCTGCGCGGAATGATTCGCGAGTTGCGCGAGACGGTGCTCGCGGTCGCCGAGGATGTCGGCGAGAGCTTCCCCAAGGAGGCGCGCAAGATTCATGACGGCGACGCGCCCGAGCGCCCCATTCGCGGTCGCGCCAGCTTCGCCGAGGCCAAGGCCCTGCTCGACGAGGGCATCGATATTTTGGCGCTGCCGCCCGGACTGACCGGCGACGGGAATTAGGGGGCGACGCCCGGATCGCTACTTGACGCGTCGCGCGCGATGGATTCGGGACGGAGACGCCTTATCGGCTCAGCGGCGACTTAATTCGCGAAGCCGAATTCGGTGAGTTCGCTATCGAGACCGTTCCAGTCTGTCCTCGTGTTTGCATCCACACTCGCGTCCGTCGTATCAAACTGCCTCTCCGCGCCAAGGTCGATCAGCCTGTCCAGCGGCGCGCCCTCGCGCGCGCTGACCGAATAGCGCTTGTATGAGTGCCGTTGCGGATTCGCCAGAAGCGCAAGTTGCTTCCGGCTGTTGGCGACAACGAACTCGTAGCGCTCCCCCAATTGTTTCGGCGTGAAATGCCCCAGCATTTCGTGAGTTCTTTGTTCAAACTCCTCGAATGTTTCATTGGCGCGAACCACCAACACCTTCCGGCGGGCCTCGTCGAACCTCAACATCCGTTCCTGTTCCGCGGTTAGGCCGGGCATGACGAATGGATCAAGCAACCGCGCTTCAGCCGCGGTCGGGATCGAGCTTCCCCGGTAGTCGAGCAGCAGCAACACGGCCTCGGTCAATACCGGGCGCGGCGCGAGTTCATAGCCCCCGGAGGTTGTACGGTAGTGACGATCCTGAGTCACGGCCTGGACCGCAATGGCCGCGAACACGACGCAGCGTTCCTTTATGCGATAGGCGTAAAGCCCATCTCGCCGCCATGGAAAGTCCTCGTAGGAACGGTCGATGCGGCTGAGCAGCTCTTCGGACGGCTTGAGCCTTTTGGGCTTGGGCGCGGGCGCGGCAAGCGTGTCGCGCGCTTTCTTCAGATGGCGCTCGCGCGCCTTGATCGAGCGGTCTCCAGGCTCGACGCTGTTCTATCCATTCCTGAAGCGCGCGGCCGGAGTCGATGAGCCGCAGCGCCTTGTCCCTGACGCCCTCGTCGGGACGGCCGACCTTGTGTTGAGTGAGCGCCAGCGATAGCCAAGGATCGGCTTGGTCGTCGCCCAGACCAAGGTCTTGTTCGATCTCCGCGCGAACCCGCGCCGGATCGAGACCGAGCGACAGAAGTTCCATCGCGAGGTCGCGTGTGTCGCACGCCGCATCGCTCTCGAATATGCCGGTTCCCCAAGCCCCCATGGCGTTCCCCGCTGTGCCCCTATGTCTTCAGTTTTAGGGGGCGCGAGTAAAAAAAACGTGGGCTTTCGCGCCCGCGCGGGCCTAGGTCGGCGTAAAATTCAGCGCGACGCCGTTGATGCAATAGCGCAGGCCTGTTGGCGGGGGGCCGTCATTGAAGACATGGCCGAGATGCGAGCCGCAGCGGCTGCAATGGACCTCGGTGCGGACCATGCCGTAAGTGCGGTCCACGGTGGCCTCCAGCGCGCCGGGGAGGGGATCGAAGAAGCTCGGCCAGCCCGTGCCGCTCTCGAATTTGCGCGCCGCCTCGAACAGGGGCTGGTCGCAGCCGGCGCAAAAGAAGGTTCCGGCGCGCTTTTCATGATTGAGCGCGCAACTGCCGGGCCGCTCCGTGCCATGCTCGCGCATCACCGCATATTGCTCTGGGGTGAGCCGCGCGCGCCACTCCGCCTCGCTGCGCGTTACCGGGAAAGTCTTGGTCGCCTGTGTCATCGGGTCCGCTCCTTGACCCGATGATATAGCGTTTTCAGGAGAATTGAACGCTGGACGCGCAAGGAAATCGCCCGGGCGAAGAAAAACCGCGCCCGCCAGCGCGGCGTCAGAACAGCGGCGCCTTTGCGGCGGCGTGAGGCGGGACTATCCCGGTCCGCACCCGGGACATGCGCAGTCTTTGCGCGCGGCGCCTTGGCAGGGGCTGGCGTTCCGGCGGGGGCGGATCGTTCTCGCGCCGAGCTTCGGGATATTCCTCCAGCAGCATGCGCAGCACCAGGAGCAAATCCGCCGCGCGCTGGACGGCGCCGAGATCCATCGCCACCCTAATGTCGGCGACGATCAGCTCCCGCACCGTGGCGGCGCCGAATCTCATGTTGAACAGATAGCCCGCGAGCAGCCTGTGGTGTTTTTCATTCGGCTTGGCGCCCAAAACCATTTCTTTCAAAAAAAGTCCCGCGTAATTCCTGCACTCTTCAAGCGAAATCATTGCCGCCACTCCATGACGCTCAACCTGAAACTTTCTGCCTCTTGGAAAAGTAATACACGGGCTTCGGGCAAGCAGAAATTGTGGGCTATACGTAGGAATTGAAAAAATGAACCATGACAATCTTTTACGTTTCGCGGGCCTTCCGCCGCCCGCCGCCTGGGGGCTTCGCGGTCAAGGCCGCTTGGCGATTCGCGAGACGTTGCGCATCGTCACCAGCTCCTCGGCCATGGTCGGATGCAGAGCCATCGTGGCGTCGAAGTCGCTCTTCCTCGCGCGCATCTTCATCGCTATGGCGATGAGCTGCGCCATCTCGCCGGCCTCCGGCCCCAGCACATGCGCTCCGACCACGCGGTCGCTGGCGGCGTCGACCAGCAGTTTCATGAAGACCTTTTCGGCGCGGCCCGAGAGCGTCGCCTTCATCGGGCGGAAGGATGTTTCATAGACCGCGATCTCGCCGAAGCGCGCCACCGCTTCTTCTTCCGTGCAGCCGATGGTTCCGATCTCCGGCGTCGTGAACACTGCGCTCGGCACGCAGTCGTAATCGACGCTCACCTCGCGCCCTCCAAATTGCGTATCAGCGAAGGCGTGGCCCTCGCGGATCGCCACGGGGGTGAGATTGATGCGGTCGGTGACGTCGCCCACCGCGAAGATCGACGGGACATTGCTGCGCGAATAGGCGTCGACGATCACCGCGCCGCTGTGTTCTTGCAATCGCACGCCGGCCTGCTCCAGTCCGAGGCCATGCGTGGCGGGGCGACGGCCCGTGGCGGCGAGCACGGCGTCGAATTCAGCCTCCGCGCCATTGCCCAGCGTGACGACGACGCCGCCCGCCGTGCGGCGCAAGGCCAGGGGCGTCGCGCCCGCATGCAGCGACACGCCGCCTTGCAGCAACGCCTCTGCGAGAATGCGCCGCAGATCATGATCGAAGCCGCGCAAAGGCAGTTCGGCGCGATAGCTCATCGTGACCTTAGAGCCGAGCCGCGCGAAGATGGAGGCGAACTCCACCGCGATATAGCCCGAGCCGATCACCAGCAGCCGGCGCGGAAATTCAGGCAGGTCGAAAATCTCGTTCGAGCTGATGGCGTATTCAATGCCGGGAATGTCGAGCCAGGCGGGCGCGCCGCCGGTCGCGACAAGAATCTTGTCCGCGCTCGCTGTGCGTCCGTCGGCGAAGCGCAGGCTGTTCGGGCTTTCGACAACAGCGCGTGAGCGGATGATCTCGACGCCGGATTTTTCGAGGTTGAGCGCATAGAGCCCTTCGAGCCGCGTGATCTCCTTCTCCTTGGCGGCGACGAGCGCCCCCCAGTCGAAGACGGGCTCCTCAAGCGTCCAGCCGAAACCGCGCGCGTCCTCGAATTCGTCGCGGAAGCGGCTCGCCAGCACATAGAGTTTTTTCGGCACGCAGCCGCGAATGACGCAGGTTCCGCCGACGCGGAAATCCTCGGCTATGGCGACCTTCGCGCCATGGCCCGCCGCGATCCGCGCCGCCCGAACCCCGCCAGAGCCCGCGCCGATGACGAGAAGGTCGTAGTCGTGTTGGGGCATGGCGGCGATGTTCCTGTGCGGGGAGGGGCGATGGCTTTTACAGCAGCGCGTCCGCCAGCGCGAGAGAGCAAAGGGCCGCGCCTTGATCCCTCTCCCCGCTTGCGGGGAGAGGGCGGGGGTGAGGGGCATGGCGAAGGGCGGTCTCACTTTTTTGATGTGTTTTGATATCGTAATGGCGCCCTGTTGCGAGGAAGGCTCAGGTTCTCCCCTGCATAAATATCCATTCGACCGGCCCCCAAGGCTGTCGATCAGCCCAATCTATTGCCTCGGTTACACTAAGAAATTCGGGGCCACTAGTCGCGCCGACATAATAGACGAACCCATCAGCAGTTGCTGGAACGGGAGCTTTATCGTCAATAATGACCTCACCGGTCACGGCATCTTCAATCCAGCGCGATGAAGCCGAGTTCGCTGGCCGCGCGTATAATTCGATCTTGAACGGCGTTTTGCCATCATAGAGCCAAGTTCCGATTGCCACGATCTCGCTGCGCCCGTGAGGCATTTCAGGTTGCGGGGCGAAGGGCGGCGTCTCCCCCTATCCTCTCCCCGCCAACGGGAAGAGGGGATGCGCCGCCGCGCGCAGGGCTCAATCCGCGCGCGTGACGACGGGCGGCTTCCAGCTTCCGTTGAGGGCTTCCTCCTTCGGCCAATAGAGCCGCATCACCAGATAGATCGGGCCGTTTGGCGCCGGCAGCCAGTTCGATTCCTTCTCCGCGCCGGGATTGTCCTTTTGCACGTAGATGGTCAGCGAGCCGTCCGCGTTTTTCTTCAGGCCGGGGAGCATCGGCGAGTTGATGAGATAGCGATTGATAGGGTTCTCGATCAGCAGCTGGGTCTTGCCGTCATACATCGTCACCGACCAGAAGGCGTTGACGCGCGGCAGTCCGCCGGCGGGGAAGGTGATCGTGTATTTGTGCTTCTTGCCATCCAGCTTCTCGCCCTTGTTGTCGGCGACCGCCATCGGATACAGCGCCTCGTCGGCGTTGTTTCCGTAGATGCCGGCGAGCGCGGCGGCGGCGCGCAGCGCGTAGTCGCCGTCAAAGAACGCGCGGTCGCCGAATGCGGCGCCTATGCGCCAGCCATTGACCTCCTTGCCGAGGTTTGCGCGGCGCTGCTCGATTTCCTTATAGCCTTCCTTGATGCCGAGCCCCTGCAAGAGGCGCTGCTCCAGCGACAGCTTGGAGAAATTATAGGGCTTGCCCGGCGCTATGCCGATGTCCGCGAATTTCGCGCGCAGCGGCTTCTCGACTTCCGCTTCGCCGGTCGCCGGAGCGAACTGCAACAGGAAGTTGAGGTAAGAGAAGGCGTCGGTCTTGAAGGCGTCCATCGTGAATTTGGGGAAAGCGGGCGTCGGCAAGGCGTGCGGCGCGGGCTTGCCCAGAAATTGCGACAGGGGCTGCGCCTTGTATTGCGCCTGAACCTTCTTGACGTTTTCTATGTCGGCGGCGTCGAAGAGCTGCGTGCGGAAGATCGCAAGGCTGAAGTCGGTCTCGCTGTGGAAGGCCTTGGCGATGCCGGCGGGCGTCTCGCCCTGCCAGCGCGGGCCGGAGACCATGTAGCAGCCGGCCCCCGTTCCCGTGGCGCGCGTGCCGACATAGCCATAATTGAAGCTGTAAAGATCGGTCAGCTGAACCGAATAATAGCGGCTCTTGTCGACCGCCGGCACGCAGAACACGATCGGCTCGGCGCGCAGGTCCAACTGTAGCATCGAATAGGGCGTGTCGCTGTTCGGCGTGACGATCGCCGTGTCCTTGGGCGTGAACACCTGCGCCGAATTCAGCACCTGGTTGAACGGCCCCTTGTATTGCGGCGAGGACTTGTCGACGTTGAATTGATACAAGGCCTTGTAAGCGGCGATCATCGGGAAGGCGTAGACATAGGCCTCTTTGGCGGTGTCAAAGCTCTCGAAAATTGCGGGAGAAGCCGCCCGCGCGCCTTGCTGCGCAAGAGCGAAAAGCGAGACGGCCAACGCCGCGGAAAATGCGCTGCCTGTTTTCGTGAAATTCGACGCCATCATTGCTTTCCTTCGAAGCCCAGGCGGCGCGCCGCCACCCTGCGGCCAATCATCAAGCGGACGCTTCCACTGTCAAGGCTTGTCAGTTAAGTTTTTTGCCAGCATGCGGTTTTTGCCTCCCAAGGCGAAGTGGGAGCCCCACTCCCTCTCCACGTTTACGGGGAGAGGGCAGGGGGTGAGGGGCGTGGGGAAGGAGGGAGTTCGCCTTTCCTGTGTTTGGAGTTGCTTGCACCACGCTCGGCTTACTTGGCGCGACGCTTCTTGATCGGTGGAGGTAATTCAGCCGTCGAAATCCTGATCAGCTTCGCCAGCCACTCAGCGTCATCCCATCGTTCCACAGAGATGACGAAGCAGGGTTTGGCGCCCTTGTAGGGCGCGCCCTCGGTCACGTCGCCAATGAGCGCGCGTCCGGCTGCTGTTGGCTTCACGAAAAGCTGATCGTCGCATACGAGCGCCACCATCTTGCCGTCGCAGTAAATTCCATATTCTCCAAACATCTTCCGCGCTGAAACCGCGCCTGCCTCTGCAAGCTGCTCAACGATGAAGTCCACAGTGCCTTGTCGGGACGCCATGACTACTCCTGTTCTCCGGCAGGTGAGCAAATCTTCCACAAGAAAACCGTTGATGTCACGGACATAGGCGACCACTTGCCCCCACGGTTTCCTGACCCCCTCTCCCCGTTTACGGGGAGAGGGGAGCGCTCGCGGGAGGTTTCCACTTCGCGCGAAAAGGCGTTATCTAAACATATGCCCATGAAACTTCTTCGCCGCCTCGCCCTTCCTCTCCTCAGCCTGATCTTCGGCGCGAGCTGCGCCGGCGCGCAGGAGGCCAGCTCCGTCATCCCGCTCACCCTGACGCAGGGCGACAATGGCGCGGGGCGGATCTATCTGCCCGTGCGCTTCAGCAATGCGCTGGGGACCATGCGGCTCGACACCGGCGCCTCGACCAGCCGCATCGCGCTCGCGCCCTGGAACAAGGATCTGCCCGCCCTCGCGCAAAGCAACTCCACGGGCGCCTCGGGCAGGACGACGCGCTGCGACGATGTGGAGGCGCAGCGCGTGGAGCTGAAGGCCTCGCAAGGCAACAACATCGCGCGGGCGAAATATCTCGTGACGCGCTGCGCCGCCAATGACGGCGACGACCTTCTCGGGCTGGACTTCTTCAAGGGCGCGCGCTTCTCGCTCGATTTCGACAAGAGCGAAATGACTTTCTTCGGCGCGGCTCCCACGAGCGATCGTGCGAAGCCCTTCCGCCTGCTTGGTCCCGAGAAGCGCCTTGTCGGAATCGACCTGCGCATCGGCAATGCGACGGTCTCCGGACTGTTCGACACCGGCGCGGAGGTCTCCGCCGTCGATCAGCAATTCGTCGTCAAGAACAAGAAGCTGTTCACGCTGGTGAAGAAAAAGAGCAAGGCCAGCGAAGCCGGCGGCAGGCAGTTCACGTCCAGACTCTACAAGGCCAGCGAGCTCGATCTCGGCGACGGGCGCATCGTGCGCGACGTCCTGGTGCTGGTCTATGATTTTGGCCCGTTGCGCGACGCGCTCGGGCGCGGGACGCCCTTCATCCTCGGTTATAATCTGCTGAGCAGATTCAACTGGGAGCTGGATTTCAAATCGCCCGACGCGCCGACCTGGAATGCGAAGCCAAGATAGCAAAGGCGCGACGCGCCCCGCGTCGCCGCGAGGCGCGTCCCGGATTTCTTATCAGACGTGGCGGCGGACCACGCGGCGCGTGGTGCGGCGCGTCGAACGATGCGCGACGCCAGCGGCGGTCACGGTCTTGACGACGAGCCCGTCGGAAACCGTCATTTCACTCGACGTTCCCGGAAGGCTCGCAGGCGCGGCTTCCGCGAGGGGTTCATATCCGACCAGCAGCGAGGCGCCGATCAATAGTCCGAGAAGTTTCGTGCGAGTCATGCCCAGTCCTCCACTTTTGCAGTCTTGCGCGTCCTGAAGTTTTTCCCGGCTCCGCCAATGGCGCGCCGCGCCGGCATGGAGCAGGACGCCCGCCCCATGCCGTATTTCCGCAGCCCACTCACTCGCTCTTGGGGTTGGCGTGCTGCGCGTCGGTCAGCTTCTTTATGTCCTCGGGACTAAGCTTTGGACGGTCGATCGTCAGCGTGAGCTTGTTCAGCTTGCCGGTGAAGCGGAAGGGAACCTGGTAGTCGCCGTCGTCAACCGGCGTGCCGGTGTCCGCGCCGACATCGAAGTTCTCGTCCCACTGGAGCAGCAGGGGGATCGTGCGCTCCATCTGCTGCGTTACGACGGCCTGCCCGTCGACCTTGAGCACGCCGGTTCCGCCGCGACCGATGCCGCTCACATTGTTGAACGCGAGCGTGCCTATGCCGAGCCCGTCATATTTGAAGTCGAACTCCAGAACATGCTTGCCGGGCGAGAGCGTCTGCGGTCCCTCCCAACGGATGCGCTTGTAATCGACGAGGTTCCACAGGAACACCGGCTTGCCTTTCAGCAGATAGAAGCCATAGCCGGCGAAGCGGCCGCCCTGCGTCACGATCATGCCCTCGGCGCCGCCTTGGGGAATCTCCACCTCGGCCTTGAAATTATATGAGGCGTCGAGGAGGTTGGGCGCGTCGCCATTCGGCGTGCCCGTCATCTCTCCTGAATAGGTGAACACGCTGCGTCCGGCGGTGAGGCTGGGCTTGGGGCTTATGACGCGCGTCGCCACCGAGGCGTCGAGCGGCAGGACCTGATGCTTCTCGGCCTCGATCCAGAAAAAGCTTCTCCAGTTCCTTCAGCTTCGCCGGATATTTGGCGGCGACGTTCTCCGATTGCGTCCAGTCGTTCTTGAGATCGTAAAGCTCATAGGGGAACGCTCGCCGGGTCCTGACTGACCGCGCCGGCCACGTCCCAGGGCGGACGCATCACCTTCGTGCTGGCGATCCAGCCGTCGTGATAGATGGCGTGATCGCCCATCATCTCGAAATATTGCGTGCGATGGCGCGACGGCGCGTCCGCGTTGGCCTTGTCGAAAGTATACATCATGCTGACGCCCTCGATCGGCGTCTGCTTGACGCCATCGACGGTTTTCGGCGCCTTGATCTTCGCCGCCTCAAGTATCGTCGGCACGATGTCGATGACGTGATGGAACTGGTTGCGGATTCCGCCCTTGTCCTTGATCACATTGGGCCAGGAGATCGCCATTCCCTGACGCGTGCCGCCGAAATGCGAGGCGATCTGCTTGGTCCAGGAAAAGGGCGTGTCGAAGGCCCAGGTCCACGGAACCGCCATGTGGTTGTAAGTGCGGTCCGAGCCCCAGACGTCGTAGAAATATTTGAGCTGCGCTTCGACCGGCAGCTCGGCCCCCTGCAACGACGCGACCTCGTTCGGCGTGCCGTTCAGCGTGCCCTCGGCGGAGGAGCCGTTGTCGCCGCTGATGTAGATGATCAGCGTGTTGTCGAGCTTGCCCAAGTCCTGGACTGTCTGAATGACGCGGCCGATTTCATTGTCGTCATAGGCGAGATAGGCGGCGTAGACCTCCACCTGCTTGATGAACAGCTTCTTCTCGTCCGCCGAGAGTTCGTCCCAGTTCTTCAACAGATCATGCGGCCAGGGCGTCATCTTCGCGTCCTGCGGAATGACGCCGAGTTTCTTCTGGTTCTCGAAGATCTGGTCGCGCAACGCGTTCCAGCCCTTGTCGAACAGATGCATGTCGCTGATCTTCTTGATCCACTCCGGCGTCGCGTGATGCGGCGCATGGGTCGCGCCCGGCACGTAATAGAGGAAGAAGGGCTGCTCCGGGTCGAGCGCGTCGATACGCTTCATGTAGTTGATGGCTTCGTCAGCCTGCGCGGTGATGAGGTTCCAGCCCGGCTTGCCGACGTAAGGGTAGATCGGCGTCATATTGCGGAAGAGATTGGGTTGCCACTGGTTGGAGTCGCCGCCGATGAAGCCGTAGAAATATTCGAAGCCCATGCCGATCGGCCATTGGTCGAAAGGCCCGTCCTGACTGGCCTGAAAGGCCGGCGTGTTGTGGTTCTTGCCGAACCATGACGTACGGTAGCCATTGTCCTTCAATATGCGTCCGATGGTGGCCTTGTCGCGCGTGATGATCGAGTCATAACCGGGGTAGCCGGTCGCTTGCTCGGACACGACGCCGAAGCCGACCGAATGATGGTTGCGTCCCGTTATGAGCGCCGCGCGCGTCGGCGAACACAGCGCCGTCGAGTTGAAATTGGTGTAGCGCAGGCCGTCTCGCGCGATGCGGTCGAGGTTCGGCGTCGGAATGACGCCGCCGAAGGTCGACGGCGCGCCAAAGCCGGTGTCGTCGGTCATGATGAGCAAAATGTTGGGCGCGCCTTTCGGCGGGACCACGCGCGCAGGCCAGAAGGGCTTCGACTGAGAGGCGTTGCGCTCGATCTTGCCGCCGAATTTCTGCGGCTCGGGCGGAATCTGATCGCCATTGATCGTCGTCGTTGCGCTTGGCGATCCGGGCGCGCCCGGAGCCTGCTGCGCCGCAGCCGGTCCCGATAGAGACATTGCAAAGACTGTTGCGACAATACTCGGAAATAGAGACGCTGACCGAAAAACGCGCATGAGGCCCCCTAATGCCAGTGCGATCTAAGATGTGATAATTGCTACATTTTTTTGAGAATATCCAATTTGATGTTGATTGGAAAGCCTCTTTCGCAATCTTTAAATTTCTCAGTGCGGTTTTGCCTCGCATAGTTATTTTTGCCCACCCGCGCACAAATTAAAGCGGTTGAGGAATGGCCTGACATGCGTCAAAAGCGGACGCCACAGCCTATGGATCACATCGTCCGAATTTTTCTCATTTCATCTAAGTGAATATAAATATTACAGTATTCAGGGCAGCTAAATCGGAGTAGCTTGATCCGGATTTATGGTGATGGCCGCGTCATCGTCAGGGTTTGCAAATACGCGCCGATAAGTTTGCCACAAAAACTTTCGCAGCTCGCGTACGCGCATCGAGTCCGGGCTGGCGACGAAAGATCGATATTCTATAACGACAACCCATGACGAATTGATCAAACAGTCATTGGAAAAGCGGGAGGGCATGATGCAAGCCGGAAAATTCCGAATGTCCGCAATCGCGCTGATTGCGGGAACGCTGGCGACGTTGGGCGTCGCCTTCGCGCAGCCGGGCGTCAGTCCGTCGGGCCAAAAGCCGAACATCCTGCTGATCGTTTCGGACGACACCGGCTATGGCGATCTTGGTCCTTACGGCGGTGGCGAAGGTCGCGGCATGCCGACGCCGAACATCGACCGGCTGGCCAGCGAAGGCCTGACCTTCTTCTCCTTCTACGCGCAGCCGAGCTGCACGCCCGGCCGCGCCGCAATGCAGACGGGGCGCATCCCCAACCGCAGCGGATTGACCACCGTGGCCTTCCAGGGTCAGGGCGGCGGCTTGCCGAAGGCGGAATGGACGCTGGCGTCCGTGCTGAAGAAGGGCGGCTACCAGACCTATTTCACCGGCAAATGGCATCTTGGCGAGTCCGATTACGCGCTGCCCAATGCGCAGGGCTATGACGAGATGAAATACGCCTTTCTCTATCATCTCAACGCATACACCTATGGCGACGAGAAATGGTTCCCCGACATGCCGGAGGACCTGCGCGCCATGTTCAACAAGGTGACGAAGGGCGCGCTGTCCGCCAAGGCGGGGCAGACGCCGCATGAGGAGTTCAAGGTCAATGGCGAATATGTCGACACGCCGGTGATCGACGGGAAGGCAGGCGTCGTCGGCATTCCCTTCCTCGACAGCTATGTCGAGAAGGCGGCGCTGGAGTTCCTTGAGACGGCCTCGAAGTCCGACAAGCCCTTCTTCATCAACGTCAACTTCATGAAGGTGCATCAGCCGAACCTCCCGGCGCCGGAGTTCGAGCACAAGTCGATGTCCAAATCCAAATACGCCGACTCGATCGTCGAGCTGGACACGCGGATCGGACGCGTAATGGACAAGCTTCGCGAACTCGGTCTCGACAAGAACACGCTGGTCTTCTACACGACCGACAATGGCGCCTGGCAGGACGTCTATCCGGACGCGGGCTACACGCCGTTTCGCGGCACCAAGGGCACCGTGCGCGAGGGCGGCAACCGCGTTCCCGCCATCGCCGTGTGGCCGGGCAAGATCAAGCCCGCGACGAAGAACCACGACATCGTGGGCGGTCTCGATCTGATGGCTACCTTCGCATCCGTCGCCGGCGTGAAGCTGCCGGAGAAGGACCGCGAGGAGAAGCCCATCATCTTCGACAGCTACGACATGTCGCCGATCCTGCTGGGCACGGGCAAGTCGGAGCGCAAGAGCTGGTTCTACTTCACCGAGAACGAACTTTCGCCCGGCGCCGTGCGCGTCAATAATTACAAGTTCGTGTTCAACCTGCGCGGCGACGACGGCGCTTCGACCGGCGGTCTTGCGGTGGACACCAACCTCGGCTGGAAGGGCGCGGAGAAATATGTCGCGACGGTCCCGCAGGTGTTCGATCTGTGGCAAGATCCGCAGGAGCGCTACGACATCTTCATGAACAACTTCACCGAGCGCACCTGGATGGGCGTGGTCATGGGCGAGGAGCTCAAGAAGATCATGTCGACCTATGTGAAATATCCGCCGCGCAAGTTGCAGAGCATGGGCTACAACGGCCCGATAACGATCTCGCAATATCAGCGGTTCCAGTGGGTTCGCGACCAGCTTGCGAAAGAGGGCTTCAACCTCCCGCTGCCAACCGGCAATTGATGCGGCATGCGGCCCCGGTTCGTCCGGGGCCGCTCGCATAGGCTTCATCCCCGCTTCTGTCATCCAAACGCCATTCAACTGTCGCCAAAGCGTTAGCGATGCCCCCTAAAGGTCTACCCCTCGTTACGTTCTGGGGGGAAGTTCGATGGCTTTGAAAAACATGATGCAATCGCGGCTGCGTTCGTCGGTCGCGCTAGGTGCTATGGCGCTGGGTCTTTCGCTCGCATGGCCGCTAACTGCCGGCGCGGATTACGATCAGAACCACGGCCACATCAAGCATGTGCTGCTCATCAGCATCGACGGCATGCATGCCCTGGATTTCATCAATTGCGCGAGCGGCCTGCCTGGCGTGAACGGCGGCAAGTCCTATTGCCCCAATCTCGCGGCCCTCAAGACGCAGGGCGTCGATTATCTCGACGCCTCGACGTCGAAGCCTTCCGACTCCTTTCCCGGCCTGATGGCCATTGTGAGCGGCGGCTCGCCGCGCACCGTGGGCGCCTTCTACGACGTCGCCTATGACCGCTCGTTGCAGCCGCCTGCGAACACGACAGGCAATGGCGTCGCCGCCGGGACATGCAAGCCAGGCCAGGCGCCGACCGGCACGACCACCGAATATGAGGAAGGCATCGACATCAACCAGGCCTATCTCAACGGCGTCGGTCCCACGGGCGGCGACGGCGGCATAGCCTCGATCGATCCCACGCGCCTGCCGCGCGATCCGGCCAATAATTGCCAGCCGGTCTATCCGTGGAACTTCGTGCGCACGAACACGATCTTCGGCGTCGTGCACGCCGCTGGCGGCTATACCGCCTGGGCCGACAAGCATCCGGCCTATTCCTCGGTCTCCGGTCCCGGCGACGGCACGAATGTCAACGACTATTACTCGCCCGAGATCAACTCCATCGCGGTCCCGCTGCCGGGCGTGAGCGCCAATGGCGTGCCCTGTTCGCCCGCGCTGCCCGATACGAGCGGCAATGGTTCCGGCTGGGCCTATGTGGACAGCTTCCAGAACATTCAGTGCTACGACCAGTTGAAGGTGAACGCCATCCTCAACCAGATCAACGGCAAGACGCATAACGGCTCCAGGCCGGCTCCGACGCCCAATCTGTTCGGCATGAATTTTCAGGCGGTCAGCGTCGGCGAGAAGCTGATCGAGAAGTCGCTGACGCCGAAGGTGATCGGCGGCTATGTCGACAGCATCGGCACGCCCTCCGAAGCGCTGCTTGGCGAAATCCAGTTCGTCGACGCGTCCATCGGCAAGATGGTCGCCGCGCTGAAAAGCACGGGCCACTATGACTCGACGCTGATCGTCATCACCGCGAAACACGGCCAGAGCCCGATCGACTCCAAGCGCTACACGGGCATCACCTCCAACGGTCCGGTCACTACCTCGCCCGCCACGATTCTGGACGGCGGCAATCCGGACAGCGCCGAATGTCTGCCGCTGTCGGAGAGGCCGTCCAATAGCCCCCCAGGGATCGGCCCGACCGAGGACGACATCTCGCAGATCTGGCTGAACAGCAGCTGCACCACGGCCAAGGCGGTCAGCTATCTCGAATCGGTGTCGCCCGCCACGAACAATATCGCGGGCATCGGCCAGATCTTCTCCGGCCCGGGGATCACGCAATTGTTCAACGCGCCCGGACTGCCGCCTCATGGCGATCCGCGCACGCCGGACATTCTCGTGACTCCCAATGTCGGCGTCACCTATTCGGGCAGCTCCAAGAAGCAGGCCGAGCATGGCGGCTTCGCGCATGACGACACCAATGTGATCATGCTGCTGGCCAATCCGTCGCTGTATCCGCATACTGTGACGACGCCGGTGCAGACCATGCAGGTCGCGCCGACCATTCTGCGGGCGCTGGGCCTCGACCCCAATGCGTTGCAGTCGGTGGCGATGGAAGGAACGCAGACGCTGCCAGGCGTCTTCTCCGGCTGGGAGCATTGACGCAAGCTTTAGGCTGAATTTGACGGGAAGCGCGGCGGAGACGCCGCGCTTTTTCTTTGCGCGGCCAGCCGAAGCCGACGCAACGCGCTCATTGCGGCGGAGAGGTCGGTGGGTCTGTAAAGTAGAACTATCGCCAGTACAGAAGAATTGTCGCCAGGGCTTCCAAGACCCCCAGCGGCGTCCACACAGGAGGCTCTTGTTCAATGGCGAATACGCGGTCTTCGAACTCCCCGAACGCAAGATAGAAGACGCCCGTGAAAGCGACCAACGCCAAATGGGGCCCCAGCAAGAGTCGGTTCGGGTAAGGACTGAGCAGGTTCGACCCGATCGCAATGACCGCCCCGGCGCAATAGGCCGCCGGCGCCCAGCGTTTGCGCGTCAGCATGCCGAAGCCGCAAGCCAGGGTCATGAGGGCGCCGAGCAGCAGGTTGAGCCAGGCGTCGAAGCTCCAGACCGGGTGATCGCCGAGCCGCCGAACGAAGTCTGGATCGAAGCACCAGACGAGGATCATGGCCGCGAGCGCGAACTGCGTCAGGACCAGCCCAACCAGAAGGAAGCTCATCGCCCCATAGGCCCGCCTCATCCACCGCGCCTTCGCGCCCGCGACTGGACCGCTCATCGAGCAAAACTCCTTAAATAAATTTACTCCGATTGAACCCTTGCGTCAAAATGGGCGCTCCCACTGTCCAATGCTAGCGCGGCTTCGATAAGGCTACGTCAACGAGCGACGCCAGATTTCGCGCCGTGGCCTTTTACGCCAGGCCGTCTGGCGTCGCCGGATGATAACCATGTTCCCGCTGACCCCGCATGAGCGCTAACGCTCTCCTTCGCAACATTGTATCCTGTGGGCGCCGAGCAGCCGTCATGGCGTATGGCTCGGCGTGGAGAAGACTGGAGAATGAACATGAAAGCAATCATCGCCGCAGTCGCATTGGCGGCCGCAGCCTTCACCTTCGCGCCGCAGGCCGCGAGCGCGATGCCGGTCGCGCCCGTGGATGAGGCTGTCACGACGCATATCGAAAAGACCTATGGCGGCTGCGGCTGGAACGGCCATCGCGGTCCTTACGGCGGATGCCGTTTCGGCGGCCAGAGGCAGGTTTACCGCTACCGTCACGGATATTATGGCCGCCCCTATTATCGCCGCTGGTGATCGAGCGCCGATATGACGCTCTCGAAGGCCGCCGATCTGGCGGTCTTTTTTTGCGGCGCCCGCCGCGCGTCAATCCCGGCGACGCGCGTCTGGCGGACCGCGCCGCTTGACGAGAAGCGGCGGAAGGGGTCAATTGAACGCCGGCTGGACGCGAAGGCTAACTCATTCGTACAGCATGCTTTTGTCGTCTCGGCGAACCATTTCAGCCTTCATTCGCAACGGGAGTGTCGCATGCGCGGCTTTACAAATATTTTGACCGCGCTTGGCGTTGGCCTCACATTCCTGTTTGGCTGCGTGGAGAGGTCCAGCGCGGCGGAAAGCCCGGTCACGGCGATTGACATCGTGTTGGAGCCGGACGCCGCCATGATCCAGCGCGCCGAGGCGGCGAACGCTCGCCTGCTCAAGGTCTATCCGAAGGGCTTCGCTCTCGACGAGACGCATCGCCCGCACATCACGATCCTGCAGCGCTATGTCCGCACGTCGGACCTCAAGAAGGTTTATGCCGCCGTCGGCAGGGTTCTCGCGAAGGAGAAGGCGGCGGGCTGGAAGTTGAAGGCATACAAATACTACTACCTCCCCTGGCAGGATAACGGCGTTGCGGGCATTGTGATCGAACCGACCGCCAATTTGATAAAGCTGCAAAACATATTGATCCACGTGGTCGGCCGTTACACCGTCAAAAATGGAACGGCAGCGGCCTTCGCCGCGCCGCCCGAAGATCCCGAAATCAACCAGCCGACGATGGATTACGTCGCGGCCTTCGTGCCGAAAGGCACGGGCAGAAATTTCAATCCGCATGTCACAGTCGGCATCGCCTCCCAGGACTATCTGAAGCAAATGCTCGCCGAGCCCTTTGACGCGTTTGAATTCTCGCCCGCAGGGGCGTCCGTGTATCAGCTCGGCAACTTCGGGACGGCCCGCAAGCAGCTCAAGGCGTGGGAACTGACGCCTTGAGGCTGTGACGAGACGAAGGCCTATCCACGACCGGGCGGCTCGGATCGCCGAGAGCGGCATTGTTCGTGACGGGAATTGTCATAAGGGAACCAGCCATGTCTCCGAAACCTTCTTTCTCCGGGTTCAGCCGCCGCGCGCTGCTTTCCGCGCTGGCTTCGCTCCCGGCCTTGTCGATGTTCCTTCCGGTTCCGGCAACGGCGCGAAGGGCGGCAAGCGATCCCCTGCGATCATGGAACAACACGGCGTCGAAGAAGGCCATCCTGGACTTCGTTGAACGGGTGACGAAGCGGGGCTCGCCGGACTTCACGCCCGAGGACGAGCGCATCGCCGCCTTCGACAATGACGGCACTCTATGGGCCGAGCAGCCGATGTATTTCCAACTCCTGTTCGCGCTTGACCGCGTAAAGGCGCTCGCGCCGCAGCACCCGGAGTGGAAGGAAAAGGAACCGTTCGCCTCGCTGCTCCGAGGCGACGTGAAGGGCGTGCTCGCCGGCGGAGAACCGGCCATCGCGGAGATCGTCATCGCCACGCATACCGGCATGACCGCCGAGGAATTCACGCAAATCGTGAACGACTGGATAGCCAGCGCGAGGCATCCCGTCACGGGGCGGCCCTATACCGAGATGATCTATCAGCCGATGCTGGAATTGGTCGCCTATCTGCGGGCGAAGGGCTTCAAGACCTACATCGTCTCGGGCGGCGGCATCGAGTTCATGCGCCCCTGGACCGAGAGGGTCTATGGCATTCCGCCTGAAAATGTCGTCGGCAGCAGCGCGAAGGTCAAATTCGAGTGTCGCGACGGCAAGCCGGCGCTCATGCGTTTGCCGGAGATCAACTTCATCAACGATGGACCCGGCAAGCCTGTCGGCATCAACGAGCACATAGGCCGCCGTCCGATCGCGGCGTTCGGCAACTCCGACGGCGATCTTCAAATGCTGCAATGGACCAAGGGCGGCGGCGGCCTCCGCTTCGCCCTCATCGTCCATCACACCGACGCCGAGCGTGAATGGGCTTACGACCGCAACTCCAGTATCGGCCGTCTGGACAAGGCGCTTGACGAAGCCCAAGCGAAAGGCTGGACCGTCGTCGACATGAAAAGCGACTGGAAGACCATCTTCCCCTTCGGGAGCAAGTGACGGCGGCACAAGGGGGCTCACTGCGTCCCTTTGCAACGGTGGCGGCTGTCGCCGACAGGCCGGCCGCTGTTCCTGAAACTTCGAGGATATGCGAGCCGCCGCCGAATTGATCGGCGGCTTCAATAGCGGTTTCTATATCTCGGCGCGGGCGCGGTTTGCGCCTCGACGCACACACATGAGGCGCGACGCGCCATTATCTCTTGCGTCGGATTTGACCTGGCCGTGCAACGAGCCTTTCCATGTCGCCGCGACGCAAATGCCGCCGGGCGGGCGCCTATTGCGGCGGAACGGCCTTCAGGGCGCCGCTGACCGACACTGACGGACCAAAAGAATTGTCGCCATAAGAGTAAGCAAGCGCATTGCCGACTATCTGCACACTATGGCTGCTGAAACTATAATCCGCCTCGGATTTCGAGAAATAGGCAATTGTATAGTCTCCTACGTAATATCCGACGCCGTTGTAGTCGGAGATCGTGTTGCGTATGGTCGCCCCCGTATTGAACGGCGAATTCGAGCTTGAATAGAGATAAACGCCGTAGCCTTTGTTGTTCGACGTGTTGTTGCTGCTGTTGATGGTTATCGCGTTTCCGGGGTTCGCGGAGGTGTTGGCTCCCCAGATCGCAACGCCGTCGGCGCCGTTGTTGAAGGCGCTCGAATGGTCGATGAAGCCCATGATGCCGCCGCTTCCATGTGGAGACAGGTCGAAGCCGTTATTGCCATTGTCGGAGGCGATGACATTGATCGCTGAAAAGTTCAGGACGCCCTGCGGCTGAAGATAGATTCCGTCATGCGTGAAATTCCGGATCACGCAGTTCGTGATCGTGAGCTTGCTTGCATTGCTGAGCGAAACGCCGTCCTGACCGAGGCCCAGTCCGTCGATCGTGAGCCCGCGCAGATAGACGCCGCCATTGGGGACATTGATGGAAATGGCGGGCCCGCTCCCCGTTCCGACCGCCGCCGTGCCGGCGCTGTCGTTGAGTATGCTGAGCGGCTTGGTGATGTTCAATGTGCCGGCGCCATAGACGCCGGCGCCAAGCACAACGATGTCGCCGCCATCGGGACCGAGAATATTGTCATGGACATATTGAAAGGTGGCGCATGGCGACTGCTGCGACCCGCAACCGGCCTCATTGGCTCCCTGACCGGATACCCAGGCGGCGGGCGGGGCGGCCATCGCCGTGGCGGGAGCCGCGAGGACAAGGGCGAGCGATGCGCTGATGATTTCCGAATACGACAACATGAGCTTGATCATCGCAATTTTCCCACGCCCGTTTCACGCGACGCCGGGCCGCGCCGCCGACACAGCCTATGCGGGGACCGTCGCGGCGACAACTCATGTTCTGGACGCGGCGAAATGCGTCTGATCCAGGGCGATTTCCGATCCCGCGAATGACGCCATTCGCAGGCCAGGCGATCCGGCGCGAGGGCGAAGCCGCTTCCGCCCGACGGCTCTGCTGGACCGCCCGGCTCGCCTTGACAGACCAAAGCCCGAACGCCTAAACGCGGGCATGGATTCTTCCGTCATGGATCAAAAGCGCGCATCCGCGCGGGATTGTTTCAACCGCGGAAATCTGGCTGCGGCGGAAGTGATTTGTCGCGACATCCTTGACGCCGCTCCGGCCGATGCGGCCGCCCTCCACCTGCTTGGACTGATCGCCGCCAGAGTCGGAATGCGCGACCATGCGGCGCGATATTTTTCCGACGCGCTTTCCGCCGATCCGGGCCATGACGCCGCCCGCGCCGATCTGGATGTGTTGAGAGCAAGCGCGCCGCCCGCGCCCGCCGCGACGGAGCAGCCGCCAGCGCCAAAATACCTCGTCATCAAAGCCTGGGGATTCGGTTTCTGGTCCGACGTCTCGGCGGTCCTGGGCGCGCTGCTGCTGGCCGAGGCGACGGGCCGGACGCCGCTGGTGCACTGGGGCGGCAACAGCCTCTATGGCGACGGCTCGACGCGCGACGCCTTCCGCAATTATTTCGAGCCGGTCTCGAAGGCGACGCTCGATGACGTCATCGCGCTTCCCGACGCCAGCTGCTTCCCCCCGAAATGGAGTCAGCGGAACTTGTTCGAGGAGAACCTCGACAAATGGCGGGGCGAACATTCGCGCATGGCGGCGCTTTATTTTCTGGCGCGACCGGAGCGGATCGCGGTGTGCGATTTTTTCATCGGCGTGATCGACGTGTGGCCATGGCTTTCGGCGGATCATCCGATGCACGGCAGGCCGCTGATCGACGTGTATCGCTACCTCATCGGCAAATATCTGCGACCGAGCCGCTCGATCCTCGACAAGTGCGAGGTCTTCTTCCAGGCTCACCTTGCGGGAGGCCCCTTCGTGGCCCTGCACATTCGCGGGTCCGACAAGGCGGTCGAAGACGCTGGCCTCGACAGGAACAATCAGTCCAGTTTCGCGGCGTTGGAAACAGTTGAATCCGACTGGAGGATTTTTCTGCTGACCGACGATGAGAACTGGCTCGGCAGGATCAAGGAGGCCTATGGCGAGAGGGTCGTTGTGACCGAGAGCCGCCGCACCGCCGGAGCGACCGGCGTTCACTATCTGACGCTCGACGATTATGTGAGGCTTGGCCAAGAAGTCATGATCGACGTGTATCTGGCGACGCGCGCCGACAAGTTTTTCGGCAATGGGCGATCGAACGTCGCCGCCTTCATCGAGGCGCTCAAGGACTGGAAGTCCGGCGACTGTGTGCTTGGCGCGCCGTCGCAACTCATGGAGCGCAATCTTTTCATCCATGTGGCGCCGGCGGAGCGCGTCGAGGCGTTCCTGGCCGAGACGGCCCGTTTCAGAAATCCAGCCTGAATTTCCTCGCGCCGGGATGGCGGCCTGATCCGGACGGCGACGGGTTATCGTCGCGAAACGCGCTCTATCCGCCCACCACGCTCACGCCAGCCGCGCCCGCGACGATGATCATGCTGGCCATGCCGATGAACAGCCCGTGCTCGACGACGCCGGGGATGGCCTGAAGCCGCAGGGCGACGCTTTCAGGATCGGGCAGGGCGCCGAAAGCGCAGTCGAGAATGTAATTGCCGCCATCGGTGACATAGAGCGCATCGCCCTTGCGGCGCGGCGTGATCGAGCCTTCGAGGCCAAGCTCGCGCGCCGCTCGCTCGATATGAATCCGCGTCGCGTGAGCGCCGAAGCGGTCGATCTCCACCGGCAGCGGAAAGCGTCCCAGCGTCGTCACATGCTTGCTGGCGTCGGTGATGACGATCATGCGGGTGGAGGCCGCCGCGACGATCTTCTCGCGCAGCAGCGCGCCGCCGCCGCCCTTTATCAGCCGTAGCGAATCGTCGAACTCATCCGCGCCGTCGACGGTGAGGTCGAGTTGCGGCATCTCGTCCAGCGTCGCGAGCCTTATGCCGAGGGCGGCGGCCTGCATGAGCGTGCGTTCGGAGGTCGGCACGCCCACGACGTCGAGCCCGTCCTTCACCTTCGCGCCGAGCAGATCGACGAAATGCGCGGCGGTTGAGCCGGTGCCAAGGCCCAGTCTCATGCCGGGGCGGACATGCTCCAGCGCGAGGGCCGCGGCGGCGCGTTTGAGGTCTTCGACGGATTGGGTCATGGGGAGGTCCGGGGTGTTGTATGGCGGCCCTTCATCCGACCCCGCTTCGCGGGGCTGCGTTCTCCCACAAGTGGGAGGAGGGAGCGCCCTTGTGTTTTTGGTTGTTGAAGCCGAATTGTGGTGCGCGAATCCTTCTCCCGTTTACGGGAGAAGGCAGCCCTTGCGTCAGCAAGGGTCGGATGAGGGCGGCGAGATTACTTCGCCGGCGGGGTGCAGGCGACGGAGGAACTCGTTGTAGACGAAGCAGATCGACATCATGCCGGTGCGCAGGTCGACGCGGAAGACGCCGCCCTCGCCGGTGTGGCGCGAGGAGACCAGCGCATATTCGCCCGGCGCGCCGCTCTTGGCCCCTTCGCCCGGCGGATAGCACAGCGTGACGCCGATGGTCTGGCCTTCCTTGAGGCCATATTGGCAGGCGCCGACCTCGCCGGTGGCCTTGTCGAGCCGGAACACGCGGTTGAGATCGGTCTGCGGCGCGGCGAGAAATTCATAATTGGCCGCATGCGCCGCGCCGATCGGCGCCAGCGCGAAGGCCAGCGCCAGGCAAGGCCAGCGCCAGAAGGCGCCGGGCGGCCGGAAAGCGAATCAAAGTCCGCGAAGGCAAAGTCCGCGAAGGCATGTGTTGCGCTCCTTGCGACGAATCATTCGGAGCCATCTTATACGCTATCGCGATGGGCCGGGGAGGGCGCGCCGCCGTCTTGTGCGCGTGAGCGGGAGGCCACGCCGGGGGATATGGGCCTTGCCTGCGCGCGGTAAATTCAAGCTGAGGATCGCGCGGGGATGATGCAATGATTTCACTTGCATGGAGGGGCCTGGCCAAGCTGCGCGCCTTCGAAAATACCGGGCTTTGCCTGCCCGCTACGTATTCCTCCCCTGTTGCAAATGTAGCACATCGCCCGGGAAAACGCCGCCAAAGCCAGCTCATGCACCCCTTTTTGGCGATTCGCCGTTGCCCGTCCCGTCTAAATAGTTAAGTTCCCCAACCGAAGAGTTCATTTGTGACGAGGCGACCTTGAAGGGCTCCTCCAAACTGAAAGAAGGGGATGTATTATGAAAAAGACATTTCTGGCGGCCTCCGCCGCAGCATTATTGATCTCGACTGCTTCGGCATTCGCGGCTGATCTTCCCTCGCGCAAGGAAGCGCCGGTCTACGTTCCGCCGCCGCCGCCGCCGCTGTGGACCGGCTTCTACGTCGGTCTGAACGCCGGCGGAGCGTTCGGCGGCGGCAATTCGCTGCAGGCTTACGGCGGTCCGGTCTGGGGCAAACCGTGGGTGGCCTGCGGCGGTGCCGGCGTCTCCTCGCGCTCGGCACGCGTGCCCAACGCCAACCTGCCCGGCACCAACGGCGGCTTCATCGGCGGCGGCCAGATCGGCTACAACTATCAGTGGGGACAGAATTTCGTGGTCGGCCTTGAGACCGACATCCAGGGCTTCGCCGGCGGCGGCGGCGGCGACGACGCTGTGACCGCCGCGTCTTACGTTCCTGCCGGCGACACGCCAGATTGGCGCGACTTCAGGCCAACCGCAGCCTCGACTATCTCGGCACGGTGCGCGGCCGAATCGGCTATCTCGTGACCCCGACCCTGCTGATCTACGGCACGGGCGGTCTCGCCTATGGCGGCGCCATCCGACGCGGCACCTTCTTCTCGGCGGATCAGGTTTTCGTGCCGGCGGGAGCCTTGCCCGCCGGCCTTCGGCGGCTCGAGCTATTCCGACACCCGCGCCGGCTGGACCGCCGGCGGCGGAGTGGAATGGATGTTCATGCCGAACTGGAGCGCCAAGCTCGAATATCTCTATTACGATCTCGGCACGGCACCTCACGCCGCTGTCGCCGCTGGCGGCTCGCCGCCGCTGCCCGGGTTCCTTCGCCTTCGCGCTGCTCCGGCGGTCTCGCGCAGCTACAACGGCAATATCGTCCGCGCCGGCGTGAACTACCACTTCAACTGGGGCGCTCCGGCTCCGGTCCTCGCCAAATATTGATCGGATTTGGAGCAAGTTCTTGTCGACCGGGCGCCGTCGCCCGGTCGGGGGGCGCTGCAAACCGATTTCGAATGGAAAGCCCGGCCTTGCGCCGGGCTTTTTCATCGGCGACGCCCGCCTGCGGCCACGCTTCCGGCAAGATGAAGAAAAAGATAATACCGCGTTATGTACTTAACGCGATTCTGCGGCGCTGCCGGGCTTTTTTGGCCCCAAAAGCCACTGTTGCAAATATATCACGGTCGGTCTGAAAAAGCAGATCAGGGCTTATAGTCTGGCCCTCAGAGACAATCTTGAAACAATCCGGAAGCAGAAAAGTGCTACAAGACGTCAATTGGATCCTGTATCGCCGCGTCACTGTCGACGCCGTGCTTAAGTGGAAAGAGCATCCTATGAGAAAGAATCTCCTCGCCGCGACCGCGATCGCGCTGGTCGCATCAACTGGAGCGGCGTTTGCCGCCGATCTTCCCTCGCGCAAGGCCGCCCCGGTCTACGTCGCGCCGCCGCCGCCGCCGCTGTGGACCGGCTTCTACGTCGGTCTGAACGCGGGCGGGACGTTTGGCGGCAGCCAAAGCACCAATGTCGGCACCTATGGCTTGCAGTCCGTGGTGGCCTGGTGGCGGTCTGGCTGCGGCTTCGGCCTCGGCGCTCGCCGGCACAAGGTAATTTCCCGGTCAGCAACGGCGGCTTCATCGGTGGTGGCCAGATCGGCTACAACTATCAGTTCTACAACAACTTCCTCGTTGGCCTTGAAGCCGACATCCAGGGCCTTGCCGGCGGCAGCAGCTCGGCGTCGGCGGCCACAGGCGCGGGCGTTCCCGGCTTCCCGCTCAACGCGGTCTCCGCGCGGCGTCACGACGTCCAAGAGCCTCGACTATCTTGGCACGGTGCGCGGCCGCATCGGCTATCTCGTGACCCCGACCCTGCTGCTTTATGGCACGGGCGGTCTGGCCTATGGCGGAGCTAACTCCAGCACCAGCGTCTTCCAGGGCATCAGCGGCCCGACCTTCGGCATCACGACTGCCTTCGGCACCGCCGGCAGCTATTCCGACACGCTGGTCGGCTGGACCGCCGGCGGCGGCCTCGAATGGATGTTCGCGCCGAACTGGAGCGCCAAGCTCGAATATCTTTATTATGATCTCGGCACGGCCTCCTATGGCAGCTGGCGCGCTGCGGCAGCACTTTCACTGGCGCGGGGGTCTTTCTTCACGCAACGTCGGTTGGCACGACGACCAAGTTCGACGGCCATATCGTCCGCGCCGGCGTGAACTACCACTTCAACTGGGGCGCTCCGGCTCCGGTCCTCGCCAAATACTGATCGGCTTCAAGCCGCTCGAAGAAAGCCCGGCCTCGCGCCGGGCTTTTTTTATGGGCCGACGCCGCTCTTCTCATGCGTGAGCGCCAGCCAGCGTCTCCTCGCGCGCCTGCTCCATGCGCAGCGAGAGTTCGCCGTGCAGCACGGCGAGGTCGAAGGCGGAGAATCGAATCGGGGCGGGGCGGTCGTCGTCCCGCGCGGCCCATTCGCTGAGCGCGCGCTCGGCTCGGTCGACGCGATGGCGCTCGTCGTCGATGAGGCGGATGCGCTCGCGCGGATCGCCGACGCCGGCGAGATGGGCGTCGAGGCGGGAGAGATAGGCGAAGACGGCGGGCTTCATGGCGCCGCTCCTGCGGCGAAGGAATCACTGGTCGAAATCATATGCGCCCCTGTGCTCGTTGCAGCGGCAGAATATGATGTTTTAAAATCTCGTCAAGAGAAATGTAGTTTATAAATCTCTCATGCTAGAGGGGTAAAAACAGCAGATGTGGGCTCTCCTCTCACAGATCCAGCATCACCTTGCGCACGCGGCCGATGACGGTGGGGGGCGATTCGAGATAGATCGCCTCATGCGCGGGGTTGGTGGAATAGGGCTCCAGCCGGTCGGGCCGGCTCATCCAGCGCTTGAAGGTGGCCTCGGCGTGGTCCGGCGTCGCGAAGACGTAGTAGCCGCGCGGCTGCAGCAGCGTGTCGGCGCGGTCGACGATGATGACCGCGCCCTCCGGGGCGATGAGATTCATCGAATCGCCGACGACGCGCAGCGCGAGATAATCGCCCGGCGGCAGGCCCGGCACGGGAAGATAGGGCGCTTCGCCGCGCTCGATGGCGGTCGGCTCGGAAAAGCCGGTCGCCGCCACCCATGAGCCCATCGGCGCCTCGGCGACGTCCGCGCCGAAGTCGCGGTCGCCGATCAGCCTTGGCCCCAGCCCGGTCGTGACCCAATACATGCGCAGGCCGAGCGCGTCGCAGATGCGCTGCAGATTGTCGACGCGCGGCCAGCGCGAGGGGCTGCGGCGGATCTGGCTGAGGAAGGTGCGCTCAAGCCCGGCGCGGCTGGAGGCCTCGTTCTCGGTGATCTTGAGTTCTGCGAGCCGCTCGGAGAGCCGGTCCAGAATTTTTTCGCGTGATATGTCCATGAAGTGATTTTAAAATTGTTCTCGCCAAAATGATAGCGGGATAAAAACGCTTGACGTGAGATTTATAAACATCATACTGCGGAAATGTCAAAGCCGTTCAGTCCAGAATTGCCAGGGCGCATCCCTCCCCGCAAGGGGGAGGGTGGCCCCGCGATTTAACCTCAACAGCCAGAATCCCCCCTTTCCCCCGCGCGGCATGCGTCCTCCTCGCTTCCCCCCCGCGCGGCGACTGCGGCTGGTCTCTTTTGAGACCAGCCGCCTTTTCCCTCATCCCCGAGACCCCGCATGCAGCAGCCCGCCGCGCCGACCAATATCGAAGCCGAACAGGGTGCGCTGGGCGCGGCGCTGATGAGCCGCGAGGCGCTGGCCGCGCTCGCCGGCTTCCTTGAGCCGCGCCATTTCTCCGAGGAGCTGCATGCGCGCATCTACGCCGTGATGCTGGATCGCCAGCGCGAGGGGCAGGCGGCGACGCTGGTCACGCTTGGTCCGCTGCTGCGCGACATAAAGCTGCCCGGCGAGATGACCGTCTCCGCCTATCTGGCCCAGCTCGCCGTCGCCTCTCCCGGCGCGGCGCTGGGGCTGGATTATGCGCGCCAGCTGGTCGAACTGTCGCGGCGGCGCGAGATCATGCGCGTCGCGCGCGACGCTCTCGACGCCGCGGCCTCGACCGCATGCGGCGGTCCTGTCGCGCGCATCGCCTCCGACGCCATCGACGCGCTCAACGAGACGCTCGCCACTGTCAGCGGCGCGCGCCGCCGCGCGCTGGGCGAGAGCGCCAGCGAGCTGATGAGTTACGCCCGCGACATTCAGGCTGGAGGCGGCGCGCCGCAGGCGGTGACGACGGGATTTACGGACATCGACGACGCCACCGGCGGCTATGAGGCCGGGACATTGTGGATCGTCGGCGCGCGGCCCGGCGTCGGCAAGACGATCCTGATGGCGACGTCATCGCTCAAGACCGCGCGGGCGGGGGCGCGCGCCGCGCGCGACGGCGGCGAGGGTTTTGGCGCGCTCTGCTACAGCCTCGAAGTGCCGGAGCGCCAGATCACCGCGCGCTATCTCTCCGATCTTTCCTATCTGCCGCGCGCGCCGATCGAATACGCGCGCATCGCGCGCGGCGAGTTCGGCGCCGAGGAGGGCGCGCGGCTCGACGCGGCGACAAGGCGCCTCGCGCAATTGCCGCTGACGCTCGACGCCTCCTCGCGCCTCACGCTGGCGGAGATCGGCGCGGGCGTGCGCGCCGAGAAAGCGACCATGGCGAAGACGGGCGTGCGCCTCGCCGTCGTGTTCATCGACTATCTGAAATTCATCCGCGCGAGCGATCGCTACAAGGGCCAGCGTCATTACGAGGTCGGCGAAATCTCCGCCGGCCTGAAGCAGCTCGCGAAGGACGAGGGGCTTTGCGTGGTGCTGCTGGCGCAGCTCAACCGCGCGCTTGAAACGCGCGACGACAAGCGGCCCAATCTCTCCGACCTGCGCGAGTCCGGCGATTTAGAGGCCGACGCCGATGTCGTCGCGTTTCTGCATCGCGAGGCGCATCACATCCTGAAGAGCGCGGAGTTTCGCGCGGGGCGGCGCGATGCGCATGAGCGCTTCGCCGCGCTGGAGCATGAAGCCGAACTCATCATCGGCAAGAACCGCGCGGGCCCGGAGCGCACCGCGCGTCTGTGGTGCCTGCCGGCGTGTTCGATCATGGCGAATGGCGGGAGGGGAGGGGGGATGTGAGGATGATTCTCGACGTGGCCTCCACATTCAACAACCAAAAACGCAGCATCCCTCCCCGCAAGGGGGAGGGATGGGACGCCGTTTGATTCAACCTCAACAGCATAAGTCCTGAATGAAACTCGCCTGGATCAAATTCTATCCCGCCGACTGGCGCGCCGACCCTGCCCTGCGCATGTGTTCGCTCGGCGCGCGCGGATTGTGGATGGAGATGCTCTGCCTCATGCATGAGGCGGAGCCCAGAGGCTCGCTGCTCGTTTCCGGCAAGACCGTCACACCGCGCCTGCTCGCGGGAATCGTGAGCGTGTCGCCGGACGAGATCGAGCACTGGACCAGCGAGCTTGAAGCCGCCGGCGTGTTCAGCCGCGACGATGACGGCGTGATCTACAGCCGCCGCATGAGGCGCGACGAGGCGAGATCGGAGGTCCATCGCGCCAATGGCGCGAAGGGCGGCAACCCCCGGCTTAAGCCGGGGGATAACCTGGAGGATAAGCCCCAGAGTCCAGACTCCAGACTCCAGAACAGGCGCGCGCGCACAAGCGCGCTGCGCGCCGAACCTGCTGGAGAGATGATCGCGCTCGCCAATGGCGTGCGCGTTCCGAAAGCCGTGTTGCTCGCAACGATAGACCGCTGGAACGCGGGCCGCGACTGGCCCGCAACGCTCGGCGGCCCGCCCTATCGCCACGGCTGCGCATTGCCGGCCGAATATCTCGCGCTCTGCGCGCGCGTGAAGGAAGAGAGCGGGTGAGGGGAGCCTTCAACAATCAAACACGCCGCATCCCTCCCCCTTGCGGGGAGGGTGTCGCGCGAAGGCGCGACGGGTGGGGGGCGCCGCGACCGGGTTGAATTTTTCCCTGGATTCGTTGCGCGGAGAGAACCCCCACCCGACCCTCGCCGACGCGAGGGCCACCCTCCCCGCCATAGGGCGTCCGGGAGGACGCCCGCCGCAAGCGACGGGCTTTGGGGGAGGGATGCGCCCGGACGATTTTCATTGCTGTATTCACAACGCGAACCGAAAGCTCCCCGCATGACTCGCACAGCGCCAAAGCAAGCCGCCGGAAGATATTCCTCCATGCATGGCGTCAACGGTCCCGAGCTGCCGCGACAGGGGCCGCGCGCAGGCGGCAAGATCGAGATCGCGCATGGCAGCGAAGCCGATCCATATGCGCAGGCGCTGCGCCAGCGACGCCAGCGCGTCGCCATCAATGCGCGCATCGATACGCTGGAATATGAGGCGCGGCGCGGAAGGCTCACGCAGGGCGCTTACGAGGCCGGGCGTTATATCGACGCGCTGCTGGAGCGCGCCTCGGGCCGCCGCACCGGACGCGAATTCGGCGAGGCGAACCGCGCCAATGTCTCGTCCTTCACGCTGCAACATGCGCTCGCCGCGCGCATAGACGCGGCGCGCGCGGCGCAGGCGCTCAAGGACGCGATGGCGCGCGAGATCGGCGCGAGCGAGGCGCGCGTCGTGGTGAAGGTGATCGGCGAGGGGCTGTCGTTTCGTGAGGTCGCGCGCCTCGACGCGATGGCGCGGGGAAAGAACGTCGAACCCGTGCGCACGAAAAAGGGCCGCGACTGTGAGCGCGCCGCACGCAAGATCGCGCAGCAATTCCGCGACGCGCTGGAGGCGCTGGCGGCGGCGTGGGAGAGGAGAAGCCGGCCGGTGTAAGGGGGAGGGGATTCCCTTCTCCCGTTTCACGGGAGAAGGGTGCGCGCACCATGATTCCACTTCAACAACCAGAACCGCGAAGGCGCTTGCCCGTCAGCACTTCGTCCAGTTGCCGCAGGCCATGACGAAGCCGTGGTCCATCCGCCTCGCGGAAGCGCTCAGCCCCCGCGCGAGGGTCATTGCTCCGGCGGCGATCGCCGCCACGAGCAACGCCGCGACAAGATTGCGTCCCATATCCGACCGCCTCTCCCGATGCGCGCCTATATTCATGAATGGCGCGGCGGCGCGATTGGTTCCACCATGCGGCAATTCGCGCCGCGCACTGGTCCCTGGGCTCCGGGATCACTACCTGCCATTCAGGGTGAAACGATGGAGGCTGGGGATGCAAAGGCTGCGCGGATTGACGATGACTTTCATCCTGTGTGGCGCGGCCGTGGCGGCGCGCGCGCAATCGGTCGATCCCGCGATCGGCCGGCATGTCGCGGAGACGACATGCGGCGAGTGCCATGACGTCGGGCCGGATGCGCCCGCCAAGAACCCGAAATCCGGCGCGCCGTCCTTTCTCGCGGTGAGCCGCATGCCCTCGACCACCGGGACCTCGCTCAAGGTGTTCCTGAGCACGTCGCATGCGAAGATGCCGAACATCCTGCTCACGTCCGAGGAGATCGACTCCGTGGCGGCCTATATCCTCGGGCTCTCGAAGAAATAGACCGGTCCCCCCGCGCGCCTGTCATTGGCGCCTCGCGCGGCCCTGTCGCCTGTATTTAACGATAAAGGGCGGCTTACCGGAGATCAGGAATATTATTCCATCCGCAAAGTATCTTTCGATGACGGCCCGAATGTTTACAGTGGTTGCATGCACGGAAAATAGTCGATGGCCCCGGCAACTCCGGGGCGCCTGCGATAGACTTTGAGAAATCTTGAATAATATTGAGTACTTAAACCACGTTCCGGGAACGTTCGGGCATAAGCGCAATTTTATATATGTTTCCACGCGAAACACTGGCGCCGAATAGACTTCCAGCCGTTATATATGTTGAGATGTTTTCGCGTTTACAAATACTTGTGGCGCGAGGTCGCCGCGAGGCGGCGGCTCTGCCCGTCTCCCGCGCGCACCACCTTCCCCGTAAAGGGGCAGGATGAGTTCCAGACGATCTTCATTCGTGGTGTGGAGCATATGGACGGCTCGAATGTTGACGAAGCGATCGGGCGGGTTTCGTATCGCCGCCTTACCTCGCGCCAAAGCCGCGCATGGGGGCGGTGGGCGGCGGCGCGGCGGGCGTGGCTCCGCTGCCGGAGCGCATGCGCAGCAGCATGGCCAGCGCGACGCAAGTAACCGCGATCAGCGCGGCGATGACGGGCCGGTAATAGAACCATGCAAGGGCGATCGTGGCGCTTCCAACGACCAGCGCGGCGACGGCGGCGACGAGACCCGCGCCGGCGGCGACGATTTCACCCGCCAGCGGCAGCGCGTCGGCGAGCACGACGAAGGGCCGCAGCAGCGCGTAGAAGCCGGCCCACAGCACGGCCAGCAGCAGCGCGCGCAGCGCCCATGTCAGCAGCGTGTTCTTTTCCTCCGCCTCGCGGAACATCTCGTCGGCGGGAACGACGCCGACATCCGCCAGCAGCACGCTCTTGCCGGCGCTGGTCATGTAGGGCGTGAAGTCGGCGCCCGTCTGGCGGCCGACGAAACTGACCGGGCCGGGCCAGAGGATCTTGTAGGAAACGCGCGTATCGCCGATTTGCGGCGAGGCCGGGTCCGCGCCGATGAAGATGCGTCCGTCCTCCAGCCGCGCGCCCGCGCCAAAGCGCGATTGCAGCGTGGGGAGAGCGGCCTCGGGCGCGGGAAAATCCTCCAGCGGCAGCAGGCGCAGCGTGCGTGCGCCGGGCCGCCATGCGCCAAGCTCCGGCGCGCGCGCGTCGAATTCGCTTCCGCGAAAGCGCGGTTCGGGATTCACATGTCCCTTCGGCTCGCGAAAACTGCTCGAATTGATCCGCCCCAGAGCCCATGCCGGCGCATAGCTGTAGGTGTGCGTCGTCGTCTTGGAGCCGCCGAAATTGGAGACCGATTTGCTGGAGCGGGTTTCTTTCCACTGCCAGGTCTCGACGACGCGCTGGAGCCGGATCGCCTTTTCGCCGACGCCGAACTCGGCGTCCGTCACGCGCGACGCCGTGAGCAGATCGCCGGAGACATGCACGAGCGCGCCTTCGTTGGCGGGGTCGATCGCCTCGGCTCGGGCCTCGACCACGAGGCTCTCGCCCTCGGCGAGGGAGCGGGCCGTCGTCACGGCGCGGCCTTCGTTCCAGAACAGGCCATAGAGGCACAAGGCTATGAGGAGAAGGCCGACAATAACGCCCGTCAGCGCGCCCCACAGGCGCGAGAGCCAGCCGCGTTCCTCGGTTTCGGTGAAAGAGTTGCCGCCAACGTCAACGGCGTCGCCGCCAAAGTCGAAGGAGCCGCTGTCGTCGCTCATGAAGCCGATCCGTAGCTAGCCGCCCGCATGCACGCGGGCCGAAGGCGGCAGGCTGTCTCAAAGTGATTACGTTGGGCTTAATGGGGGAGCTTCCCCTCCGCTTCACGCGCTGACCAGCGCCGACGCCAGCAGTTTTTTCAAGACGTCAATTCCGATTGGCTTCACAAAGTGATGATCGAAACCGGCCTCCATGGCGCGTCGGCGATCATCCATCTCGCTCCAGCCGCTCAAGGCGATGAGAACAATGTTCTTCCCCCCCGGGAGCTTGCGAATTTTTCGCGCCGTTTCACATCCGTCCATGCCAAGCATGCCAATGTCCAGAAAGGCCATTTGAGGCTTGAATTCAGCGACGGCCGCAAGGCCGGCCGCGCCGCTGTAGACCGCCCGGGCGTCGCAGCCCAGCGCCTGAAAGAGCATGGCGAGAATGTCGGCGAGGTCCCGATCATCGTCGACGATCAATACCCGGCGCAAGGCGGGGGGCGGGGCGACAGTCGTCTCGTCCTCGGTCCTCTCCCCGGCCAATTGCCGATCGGCCAACGGCAGCCGAACGACAAATTCGCTCCCGTGTCCGACGCCATTGCTGCGACCCTCGACCTGCCCGCCGTGCATTTCGACAATCTTGCGCGCGAGTGAAAGCCCGACGCCAATGCCGCCCTTCGCGTTGACGAGAGAATGGGGCGATTGCGTGAAGAGGTCGAAAATCCGGGCAGCATGTCCGCGCTGACGCCTATCCCGTTATCGCGGACGCTGACGAGGGCCTGGTCGCCCTCGCGCTTCGCCGAGATTTCGATTTGACCCTTTGGAGGAGTATATTTGGCTGCGTTGTTGAAGAGATTGGCGAACACCTGAGTGAGACGCACCGGATCGCCGTCGACGATGAGCGGTTCATGGTCCGGCACGAGGCTGATCTTGTGTTTCCCTGCCTTGATCGACGGCTCGCTCATTTCGAGGGCTTGCTGGATCACGGCGGCGAGGTCGAGATGTTGCTTCCTGAGCTCGATTTTGCCGGTCGTGATCCGCGAAACCTCCAGAAGGTCGTCGACGAGGCGAACGAGATGAGCAACCTGCCTGTCAACTATCGTCAGCGCCCGGCGCGCCCGGTCCCTGGAAGCAGGATCGTCGCCATCCAGTCTCCGCAACACATGCACGCCGTTCTGGATCGGCGCGAGGGGATTGCGCAGCTCATGCGCGAGCGTCGCCAGGAATTCGTCCTTGCGCCGGTTGTTCTGGCGCAGCGCCTCCTCGGCCTTCTTTTGCGGGGTGATGTCGGTGTGGCTGAGGATGACGCTGCCCCGGCCCCGCCCGAAGGCCGAACGGCTGCCGTGCATGACGAACCAGCGCTCGCAATCCGGCGCGTCGCAGGGATATTCCATCATGAACTCGTCGCGCGCGCCGGCCAGCAGACTTCTATCCCTTCAAGCGCCTCGCATGCATGGATGTCTCCCGTCTTCGCACTGTTGCGGCACACATTGAGATAATTGGCGCCGACCGACACCGCATCCGGCGCGCCTCCATTCTCGCGCGCAAACCGCTCCCACGGTTCGTTGACGGCTATCAACACGCCCGCTTCGTCCAGCACCGCGATCTCTTGCGGCAGCGAATTGAGAACGCCGCGGATGAACTCTTCGTTTCCTCGCAGGGGTTTGGGCGCTTTCATCTCGATGATCACGGCGAAGGCCGACAAAATGGCATGCGTCGCCCGGTTCCCGCTTCGTCCGGAAAAACCTGATTGTCCGCGCGCGGCCAGCCTGCTTCGCGGTTGGGCCAGACGGGCAGGGCGGGAAACGCGCCATTCTCACGGACGCGGGGCGAGGGCGGAAGGCTCCGCGCCCATGGCTCGCCTCGCGTCGACGGTCTTCTTGAGTGCGGCTTGCGGCCGACGCACACCGGCATTCCATCCCCTCCAATCGAAGTCCATTCCAAACAGTCGTATTCTTGTATGCGGTAGGAAGAAAAATAGATCGCGGTTTCAAAAACAGGAGGCGCCAGCGGCAATTCCGCGCGCCCGCAGCTACCATTGCAAGGCGAAATCTCGTCTTCTGACGAGAGGTTAGCGTTGCTCCTCGCCTTTGGTCCATTCACTGCGTGAAACAGCCGCCGTAACAATCGCGATGGATGGCCATGTTCCGGGATCGTCATGAGGCTTGTGAGCTGAAATTTCTAGCTGGATGTGGGCCGCCAATAGATTCCAGAACCTTGCCATTCGATCCCTTGCGGCGATCGGGCCGAGCAGCCGATACCGTCTGGCGATTTGCGATGGGCAGGATTCACAAGTTCCGAAGCAATCAAATAATTCAGCTCGGGCCATGAAACGAGCGCGCCATTCTTGCGCACAACGACGTTTTCATATCCAAATGTGAAATATTCTTCCGCGCGCATTCTCGCCGCATCGGCGCTTGCTTCGAACCGGCTGACATATGCGTTTGGCGCAATTGCTGAAATTTCATAGCTCATATCGGCCTCTGGACTTCGCATCTCCCCTCCCGGACAAGGGAAAGGCGGCATCCTATTGAGCGCCCGACGATCAGACAAAACAACCTAGTAATACTACCTACTCGCCGTCCTTCCTCAACTTGACGCCCGCTCCTCCAAGGCGCTGGCGTCAAGCGCCGGATTTTGATCGCCAGAAGCATGTTCATTTCGCTAAAGTCATCCAGCTTTTTCGGAGCGTGCTCTACTACGCCCGCGACATCGCGACCGCTACTTGCCGCTGTTCGAGCGCGCGGAGATGACTTAAATCTGAGACGCCGCAGGGAGCGGCTGGCCGCAACAAAGACAACAGCATGGCCGCGCGCAAAAATGGGCTTTTCCGCTTCGCGCTGGAGTTCTTCCAGCCCGCGCCGCCGCGCGGGTTCGGCGATCCCGCGCTTGCGCAAAGGCTGCTCGACGCGGGGCGCATGGAGCAGCGCGCGCTATGGCCCTTTCTCGCCGCCTTCCCCGAGGGGCTGGAGGAGACGGAGGCGCGCGAGCGGCTGGCGACAGCGGGGCCAAACACGATCGCGCGCGAGGGGCCGCCGACCATCGCGCAGGAACTCTGGGGCCGGGCGCGGAACCCGCTCAACGCGCTGCTGCTGGTCCTTGCCGCGCTGTCTTATTTCCTCGGCGATCTGCACTCGGCCATCGTCATCGCGATCATCGTCGCTCTGGCGATCATGATGGCCTTCGTGCAGGAGCACCGCTCCAACGACGCCGCCGCGCGTCTGCGCGCGATGGTGAGGACAACCGCGAGCGTCAAGCGACGCGGCGAGACTGAGGGCTTTCGCGAAATCCCGATCGAGGAGGTGGTTCCCGGCGACGTCGTGCGCATGTGCGCGGGCGACATGATCCCCGCCGATCTGCGCCTGATCGCCGCCAAGGATCTCTTCATCAACCAGTCGGCGCTGACCGGCGAGGCGATGCCGGCGGAAAAGTCGGCGACGCTTTGCGACGCCAGCGTCGCCGATCCTTTCGACGCGCCGAACCTCTGCCTGATGGGCTCCAGCGTCGTCAGCGGCTTCGCCACGGGCGTCGTGGTGCATACGGGCGCGAAGAGTTGCTTCGGCCAGCTCGCCGAGCAACTCGCGGGGCGGCGCGAGCCGACAAGCTTCGACCTGGGCGTCAACCGCTTCATCTGGCTGATGCTGCGCTTCATGCTGGCGATGGTCCCGAGCGTCTTTCTCATCAACGGGCTGGCCAAGGGCGACTGGGGCCAGGCGCTGCTCTTCGCCGCCGCCGTCGCGGTGGGGCTCACGCCCGAGCTTCTGCCGATGATCGTCACGGTGAATCTCGCCAGGGGCGCGCTCGCCATGTCGAAGCGGCGCGTGATCGTGAAGCGGCTCAACGCGATCCAGAATTTTGGCGCGATGGACGTGCTCTGCGCCGACAAGACCGGCACGCTGACGGAAAACCGCATCGTGCTCGCGCTGCATCTCGATCTCGCGGGCGAGTCCAGCGCGCGCGTGCTCGAATGCGCATGGCTCAACAGCCGTCATCAGTCGGGGCTGAAAAGCCTGCTCGACGACGCCGTGTTGAGCCATGTCGAGACGAACGGCGGCGCGGCCCAGAAGCCGCGCTACAGGTGCATTGACGAGATTCCCTTCGACTTCATGCGCAGGCGCCTTTCGGTCGTGCTCGCGCGCGAGGAAGGGGGCGCGTCGCTCGCGGGAAGGCTGAAGCGCGTCGCGGGGCTTGGCGGCGGGCATGCGATGATCTGCAAGGGCGCGGTGGAGGAGGTGCTGGCGGCCTGCAAATATTGCGAAATCGACGGGCGCAGGCGCAGGCTCGACGCGATCCGCATGAAGGCGGCGCTGGCGAAGGCGCGCGAGCTGAACGAGGACGGGCTGCGCGTGCTCGCCGTCGCCAGAAAGGACATCGCGCGCGGAAAGAGGAGCTATTGCGTCGACGACGAGCGCGACCTGACGCTGCTCGGCTTCACCGCCTTTCTCGATCCGCCCAAGAGCGACGCGCGCGAGGCGCTGAGGGAGCTGGAGCGGTCGGGCGTCGCGGTGAAGATTCTCACCGGCGACAATGAGGTCGTCACGCGCAAGATCTGCCGCGAGGTGGGGCTGGACGCGGAGCGCGTCGCGCTCGGCCATGAGATAGAGGCGATGGACGACGCGGCGCTCGCCGATCTCGCGCAGGGCGTGAAGGTCTTCGCCAAAGTCTCGCCGGAACAGAAGGCGCGCGTCATTCGCGCGCTGCATGCGAAGGGCCATGTCGTCGGCTTCCTCGGCGATGGCGTCAACGACAGCCCCGCGCTGCGCGCCGCCGACGTTGGCATATCGGTCGACACGGCGGTCGACATCGCGAGGGAGTCCGCCGACATCATATTGCTCGACAAGAGTCTGCTCGTGCTGCGTCAGGGCGTCGTCGAGGGGCGCAAGGTGTTCGGCAATATCGTCAAATATATCAAGATGGGCGCAAGCTCGAATTTCGGCACGATGTTCAGCGTGCTGGGCGCGAGCGTGTTCCTGCCCTTTCTGCCGCTGCTGCCGGCGCAGGTGCTCGCGAACAATCTGCTCTATGATTTTTCGCAGACCGCGATACCGACCGACAATGTGGACGAGGACTATCTCTCCGTTCCGCGCAAATGGGACATCGGCAATCTGTTCAAGTTCATGCTGGTGATGGGGCCGGTCAGCTCGATCTTCGACTATGTGACCTTCTATGTCCTGATCCGCTACTTCGACGGCTGGAGCAATCCGTCGCTGTTCCAGACCGGATGGTTCATCGAGTCGCTGCTGTCGCAGACGCTCATCATCCACATCATCCGCACGGCGAAGATTCCCTTCCTGCAAAGCAGGCCGAGCGCCGCGCTGGTCGCAATGTCGCTGGTCATCTGCGCGATCGGCGTCGCGCTGCCCTTCACGGCGGCGGGAGAGGCGCTGAAATTCACGCCGCCGCCAGCGCTGTTCTGGCCGATGGTTGCGGCGATCATCCTGGGCTATGCGCTGCTGGCGCAGATCGTGAAGGTCTGGTTCGTCCGCCGCTGGGGGATGTAGGGGCGCGGCGATTTTGATTCGTGAATCTGGTTCAAACGGCGTTCCCTTCTTCTCCCGTTCAACGGAGAAGCAGTCTTCCTTGATTTTTCAAATTGAACGCGGCGCGGCGGTCGCTTCTTTGACCGTAATGATCGCGTCATGCAAGATTCGGCGGCTCGCGATGAAGCCAGCGCGCCGGACGAGGAAATGCATTTGCCCTGGCATCGGATCTAAAAATAATGAGGGATCAGATTATGAAACTCAAATACGCGCTGCCTTTCATCTGCCTCGCCATGAGCTCCGGCGCGGCCTTCGCGACCTGCACACAGCCTTCGGGCAGTTACGGCGGAGCCAGCGGGGGAACAGGCTGGTACAACGGGCAGCAGTTGGGGGTGAATGCGGGCGTGACCGTGCTCTCTTTCACAAGCCCCACGCAGGGCACGGTGCTTCAGCTCGTCAGGAGCGAGTTCGCCAACAACCCCCTCGTGCCGCCAGCCGCCGTGATCACGGGCAATTTCGTTCTCGCGTCGGGAGCCTATGGCTGGATTCCCGCCTATTGCGCCGGCGAACTGACGGTGACATGGACCAACCCGCCCGTCCCCGGCCCCATCACCGAAACATTCGCCTACACATCCACGAACAGCGGCGCGGTGCTGTCGCTCGTCCTTATCAGCGGCACATATTCCGGCGGGCTGACCGACGGCATTGTGACCACCAATACGCTGCGGCTGGAGAAGCAGTAAGGTCTCGTCCCGCGGCGCGCATCCTTCTCCCGTTTACGGGAGAAGGATGCGGAGATCTTGATCTCGTGAATGTAAATCGAACGGCGTTCCCTTCTTCTCCCGTTCAACGGAGAAGCAGTCTTCCTTGATTTTTCGAATTGAACGCGGCGCGGCGGGCGCTCCTTTGACCGTAATGATCGCGTCATGCAGAATTTGTGTCTCGCGATGAGGCGAGCGCCCGGCAAGGGAAAGCATTCGCCCCGGAAACGGATCAAGACATAATGAAGGATCAGATTATGAAACTCAAATACGCGCTGCCTTTCATCTGCCTCGCCATGAGCTCCGGCGCGGCCTTCGCGAGCTGCACGCAGCCTTCGGGCAGTTACAGCGGAGCCAGCGCGGGAACACGCTGGTACAACGGGCAGGTGGCAGGGGTGAATGCGGGCTTGACGGTGGTCTCTTTCACCAGCCCCACGCAGGGCACGTTGGTTCAGCTCGCCAGGGGCGAGGCCGCCAACAAGCAGCTCCGTGCCGCCAGCCTCCGAGATCGCGGGCAATTTCGTTCTCGCGTCGGGAGGCTATGGCTGGATTCCCGCCTATTGCTCCGGCGAACTGACGGTGACATGGACCAATCCGCCCGTCCCCGGCCCTATCACCCAAACATTCGCCTACACATCCACGAACAGCGGCGCGGTGCTGTCGCTCGTCCTTATCAGCGGCACATATTCCGGCGGGCTGACCGACGGCATTGTGACCACCAATTCGCTGCGGCTGGAGAAGCAGTAAGGTCTCGTCCCGCGGCGCGCATCCTTCTCCCGTTTACGGGAGAAGGCAGCTTCTCGAAGCGGAGTTGGATGAGGGCTCTTTCTTCAGCCCGATCTCTTATCAGAAACAACCATTGCCCTTGAGCTCCACCAGCATTGCGCTGCAATCCCCGCCGTCGTCGTCGTGGTGGTGGTGGCGATGGCCTTCCCAGCCGTCGGGCGCGCCCTCGGCGCGAGCCCATTCCTCGCGCTCGCGCTCATGCTCGCGGTGGCGCTGGCGCGCCTCCTGCTGTCGCAGGCACTCGTTGTAATTATTCTCCATCGCCAGACAAAGCTGGACATTCGGCCCGGCCTTGGCCGGAGACGACAGGGCCGCGACGGCGGCGAGGATCGGCAGGGAGATGATGCGCATGGGCTGGTTTCCTTGGCTATTTCGCGGGATTTGAACCCCATTGCGTTAACGGAGGATTAAGCATCGCGGTCCGGGCGGCTTCGCGTTCATAACGCGGCCGAGCCTTCGGTCCACTCCAGCTTCTTGTAATCAAAGCCCTGTTCGATCATCGGCTTGACCACCGCGAAGAATGGCGAGATGTCGAAGTCGCGCGGCACATAGAGCGAGGAGCTTCTGATGTGCAGGATCTCGCGGACCGTGTGATGCGAAAGCTGGGCGGCGGAGTCGTCGTCCACGAATTCGATCACTGGCAGCACGGGGTAGTTGATGTGCTGGAAGGCTTCCGCCAGCAGCGTCGAGCACAGGGCGCGCGTCGGCGACGATGCGCCAAGCCCGATGAAACGCCGCCGCAGCCGCGAGGGGATGGGCGGCGCCGGCAGCATGTAGCGCATCAGGTCGAAGAGATTGTGCAGATCGTATTTGTAGCCGATACGCGACGACGCGAAATTCACCAGCGCGGCGAGATCCTCCTCGCGCAGATGCACGGGGCGGCAGATGCGCGTATGCGAGCGCGCGTATTTCGACAAAGGCGAGGCGCAGACGCCGCCGACCAGCTCCGCCTCGATCAGCACATGGTCTTCGCCGTCCGGCTCGGCGCGACCGGGCAGGGGGCCGGCGTAGAGCGCGGCGTGCGACCAGGTCGACTGGGTGAGATATTTGATCGGCCCCGAGACGCGCGTCGCGCCCTCGATCAACAGCACGTCGCCGGGACGCAGCCATTTGCGCAGCGTCCTCGCGCCGACGGGCGGCGTCAGGGCGTGGCCGTCGACTTCGGTCATGAGATAGTTGGAAAGGGCGAGTCCGATCCTGTGCAAAAACGCCTTGAACATCGCATCGCGCCAAAGTTCCCGCCTCGGACCAGATAGCGCGCCGCCCGCCCGGTTCCAGCGCGGGCGGGAGATCGAACCGCGCGCATGGGCGTGGTAAGGAGAGAGCGGGGCGCGGGGAAACCGAGGGAGAAGTCCATGCCAAAACGGCGACCGCGCGAAGTGGAAAAGATCGCGATGCTGGCCTTGGGCGCCCTCGTCATTGTCGCCGCGCCGCCGCAACCCGGCGCGCAGCAGGAGATCTGCCCGCAATTTCTCGCGGCCTATTGCGTCGCACAGCCCGGCGGGGCGCGCATGACGATGCAGACCAATCCCTGCCTCGCGCGACAGCGGGGTTTCGAGGTCGTGCGCCGGGGCGCATGCGGGCAGGACGGGGAGCGATAGGTCTTGGGCGGCGGCGCGGCGGCGCGGCGGACAGCAGCTTTTAAGCGCGACGCAAGAAGCCGGCTTGTGACCTGACTTTCAAGCGCCGTCCGCCAGCTCAGGCGGCCTTGTGCTCCGGCGCGGCGGACATGGGGCGCATCGGGTCGATGACGGGCGCGGGCGTCTTCGCCGGCGCGGAGGCGGCCGGTGCGGGCGTCCAGGCGTCATGGGCGGCGGCTTCCCGCGCCAGCGTCGTCTTCAGCCTGCGCTCGTTCCACCACCACACGAGAAAACACACGATGGCGATGGTCCCGAGCGCGGACCAGGGTTCGTGCGGCTTTACGGGGGAGAGATCCGGAACGCACTCCTGCGCATAGGAACAGGCTTCCGCCCAGTCCTGAAACCACTCTTTGAAGGATTCCATGGTGACCTCGTCTTCGCTTTCACGCATCGCCGCGCGTAAAAGACAGGGGCCTTCGCCCTTAGTCATCACGCATATCGGGCGGGATCGCCTCAGGGGAAGATCGCAAGTGTCGGCAATCGGCCAGTGAACAATCCACGTGAAGCCCAACCGCCGCTTCGCGTATCGCTTTCAAAAAAGATATTGCATTGCACAACAAATTCAAGGCGAAAATTTGTGCAGCCCGGCAAAGCTGAAGATATAATAGTTGTATTATAACGGCTTATCTCTACTTGCCGATATTTATCGCATTGCGTCACATTGTCGCGAAGACTGTAGGCGGTCTCTTTTCGCGGCGATCCGGGCGCGCATGCGAAGTCAGGCCTCGCATTTCAGGAAGCAAGGTCGGGCCAACGGCGGGCAAGGGCCCCTGCGCGGCGCGGGCCTTTTGGCATGACATTTTAGCCTGCGGGCAGGGGCGGGCAAATCACGCGCGCCGGCTTGCCTGCTGCGGCCTGCGGGGCTTGTTGATCGGGGCTGCCGAAGGGCGCGCGCCGGGGTCGAACACGTAATCGCGTCCCCCGAGCGATCCTTCGTAAGGTCCGTTCGGATCGGATCGGCGCAGTTCGAACTCCACGGCCGTGTTCGGCACCACCAGCCTCAATGCCGTTTCGCTGACATGCGCGGTTTCGGCTTCCAAAGGTTCGTCGGGACGGTCGACATCCACAAGGGTGATACGCTGCATCGGAACCTTAACCTCTCATATCGCCGCTATGACCCGCGACCATCGTCTGTCATCAAGACAGCCGGGTGACGGCTCCGGGCGGCCAATTTCCGTTCGAGCCTGGATTGACGCCGGCTGGTTGGCGCGGCCCGCCTTCGAGCCCCCGCATAGCGGTTGATGAAGCCATTGAAGGTCCAAGGAAAATATCTCTCGCCCAGTCCCGACAGTCGCCCCAAGTCGTGGAAATATAACAGTAACGGCGACGCCATGGATCGCGCCTTGTGTGATAATTTGTAACAACGCTAATGACTCTCCTCCCGGTCAAGACAGGCCCGTCGCCGCTCCCCCGCACGCCGGGAATTATTAAAATAAACAACGTGTAAGGCGAGTTTCGCGGCGGGGCGGCAGCGCGGAGCCTCACATGGCCGCGACTTAAGGGAGGGCCGAGCGGAGGGGCCGATCCGCGACGCCCGCGCTGGAGTCAGACAGTCATTTGCCGCGCTGCGCTGCCTTGACAAAGCCGTCCCGGCCTGCGCGATAGCGTTGATACTCGATGGCGTTAACGCTATCGGACGGGTCGATTGCGCGGCCGGTCCGGCGGCGTGGCGGGGGCTGGAAGTTTCAGGATGGGCGACAAGGAAGAGCCGGGGGGCGGCTCCTATCGTTATCCGTCGTTCTGGCGGAGCCTTGGATTTGCAACCCTGGTCGTCGCGGCGGGGCTCTCTTTTCGCGTTCTTTTTCTTTCCGGCCTCGGGGCGCGGCTCCCCTACATAACCTTCTATCCCAGCGTGGCCGCCGCGACCCTCGCGGGGGGGCTGCCCGCCGGCGTCATCGCGACGATCCTCTCCTGCCTGATCAGCTGCTTCATGATCGCGCCTCCGGCTGAAACGGCGGACTGGCTGGCGCTTGCCGTCTTCGTCGGAAATTGCGCGATCATCGTCGGGCTGACGGAGGCGTTGCTGCGCGCGCGCTGGCGGGCGGAGACCGCCACGCGAAAGTCCCAACTCGCGCAAGCCATCCAGGAGAACGAGCTGCGGCTGCGGCTTCTGCTTGAGCATACGCCCAACGCCCTCGCCATGTTCGACAGGGACATGCGCTATCTCGCCGTGAGCCGCCGCTGGCTTGCCGATCACGGACAGGAAGGCCGCGACCTGCGCGGGCTGTCGCATTACGACGTGTTTCCCGAAATTCCCGAGCGCTGGCGCGAGGCGCATCGCCGCGCGCTGAGCGGCGAGACAGCGCACGCCGACGAGGATTATTTTCCACGCGCGGACGGCTCCGCCAGCTGGCAGAGATGGGAAGCGTTGCCCTGGCGCGACGGCGCGGGCCAGATCGCCGGCATTCTGATCTTCACCGAAGACATCACCGAGCGCAGGCAGGCGGCGCTGCGCCAGCAGCAGCTGCTGGAGGAGCTCAGGCTTTCCGAGTCGCAGGCGCGCGAGCAGCAGGCGTTGTTTCGCGGCGTCTTCGACGGAACGCCCGAGGCCATCCTCGTCGCCGACATGCAGGGCCGCATCGTCATGACCAATCGGGCGCTCAAGCAAACATTCGGCTATGACGCCAGCGAACTCGTGGGCGCGTCCGTTGCGACGCTGTTCGCCAATGCAGGCGATTGGGAGCGCCTGCGCGGGATTTTGGCCGCCGGCGGAACCGGACGCATTCTCGCCGACATCCAGAACGTCGACTGCCTGCGCAAGAGTGGCGAGGTCTTTCCGGGTGAGATCGCGAAGGCGGCCTACAACAAGTCCACGGGCGAGCCGGCCGGCTGTCTCTGCATCATCCGCGACGTTGCATGGGAGCGTCAGCGCGAGCAGCAAGCGCTGCAGTCGCAAAGGCTGGAGGCGCTGGGCCAGCTCACCGGCGGCATCGCGCATGACTTCAACAATCTGCTGACGGTGATTTCCGGCAATCTGCAATTGCTCGACCTGAAGCTCGCCGACGAGCGATTGCGGCGCCATGTCGCCGAGGCCGAGCGCGCGATCGGCATGGGCGTGCGGCTCAACCAGCGGCTGATGACCTTCGCGCGGCGGCGGCTGCTGGCGTCGGTGCTGATCGACCTCAACGAGTACGTGGCCTACATGCTCGAACTGCTGCATCGCACGCTCGGCGAGCACATCACGATCGAGACCGTTCTCGCCGAGCGGATATGGTCCGTGCTCGTCGATCCCAGCGAGATCGAGAATGCGATCCTCAATCTCGCCATCAATGCGCGCGACGCGATGCCCGGCGGCGGCAAGCTTGTCATCGAAACCGCAAACGTCACGATCGCGGAGGGTGGGCCGCTGCCGCGCGAGCAGCTCGCGCCGGGAGATTATGTGCGGCTGTCGATTTCCGACACCGGCAAGGGCATGCCGCCGCAGGTTCTCGCCCGCGCTTTCGAGCCCTTCTTCACCACGAAGGGGCCGGGCAAGGGCACGGGGCTCGGCCTCGCCAGCATCTATGGATTCATCAAGCAGTCCGGGGGCCATGTGACGCTGCGCAGCGAGGAGGGGCGCGGGACCGTCGTCGACATCCATCTGCCGAAAGTCGAAAGCGGCGCCGCGCTGGCGCCCGCGCCGACGGTCTCCAACTCCCAGACGGCCGGCGGGGGCGAGACCATTCTCGTCGTCGAGGACAATGCGGGCGTGCGCCGCGTGACCGCCGAGCGGCTGGAAATGCTGGGATATGAAGTGCTGGAGGCGGAAGACGCCAGAAGCGCGCTGGAGCTTCTGAACATGGCGGAGCGGGTGGACCTTGTCTTCAGCGACGTCGTGATGCCGGGCGGCATGTCGGGCTTCGAGCTCGCGCAGGAAATCCGCGCGCGATGGCCCTCGTTGAAAATACTGCTGACGTCGGGCTTTCCCAGCGACATCGACTTCGCCGACAAGAACACGGTCGAGGGGCTCATGATCCTGCAAAAGCCCTACGGCCCCGCCCAGCTGACGAAGGCGATCAGGATCGCGCTGGAGGCGCCGCCGCCGCCGGTTCAGGCGCGGGAGACTTCCGCGACGAACACATAGCCCACGCCGCGCACGGTCTTGATGAAAATGGGGCGCTCCGGGTCCGGCTCGATCTTCTTGCGCAGGCGTCCGACGAGAGCGTCGATGGAGCGGTCGTAAGGCGCCCATTCATGGCCCTTCAGCCGCGTCATCAGCTCGTCGCGCGAGAACATGCGGGCCGGCTCGCGCGCGAACAGCTCCAGCAGGTTGAATTCCGCCGTGGTCAGGTCTCGCGTCTCGCCCGCCGAGTTGCTCAGCTCGCGCGCCGCGACGTCGAGAACCCAGCCGTCGAAGAGGAATCTTTCGCGCGCGCCGCCAGCGGCGGCGTCAGGCGTCGCGAGGGACGCCTCGCTGCGCCGCAGGACCGCGCGCACGCGGGCGAGCACCTCGCGCACGCTGAAGGGCTTGGCGATGTAGTCGTCGGCGCCGAGCTCCAGCCCCACCACCTTGTCCGTCTCCGCGCCCCTGGCGCTGATCATTATGATCGGCACATTGCGCCTCGCGCGGATTTCCCGCGCCAGCGCCAGCCCGTCCTCGCCGCCAAGGCCGAGGTCGAGCGTGACCATCGCGAAGGGCCCCCGCTCCAGCAGGGAGAAAGCCTCGCCGCCATTCTCGGCCTCGCTGACCGCGTAGCCCGCCATCTCCAGCATTTCGCGCAAGAGCGCGCGAATCTGGGCGTCGTCCTCGACCACCAGAATCCGCTTGGCCGCCAGTGCCGTTCCGGCTGGCGCGACATGCGGGAACTGGTGGCTGCGCGGCGTCATGATCGAAGGATTGGAGGATTGCGACGCATAACGCAAGCGCGGCCGGTGCGCCTTTTGACGCAGCGTCAGGCCGCGGCTTGCGTATTCGGCGCCTGCGCTGCAATGTCCGTGGCGCCGGCGCGCCCTGCCTTCGAACGAGGGGAAATCGCGCAAGGCCAAAACGCCGGAACATGCTCCATGCGCCTCCGGCCTCAAGCAAAAGGGAAACGTCCATGTCCTGTCGCAAGCTCACCCTCGCCGCGCTTATCGTTGCGGTCGCGGGCTCTTTCAACGGCGCGGCCTTCGCCCAGCAGGGCGACGCCGACGCGCGCATGGCCCAGATCGAGAAGCGCTTCAAGGAAGCGGACAAGGACGGCGACGGCAAGCTGACGCTCGACGAGGCGCAGGCCGGAATGCCGCGCGTCGCCAAGAATTTCGACCGGATCGACAAGGACAAGAAGGGCTATGTCACGCTCGACGAGATCAAGGCCGCCGCCGCCGCCGCGATGGGCGGGCGCTGACGCGCTTTTCGGCCAGACGCAACGAACCAGCCCGCCAATTCGCGGCGGGCCGCTTCTCATTCGTGTTTGACAGGACGGCTTATTGCAATCCCGCTTTGATCAGCGTGCCGCCGCCAGTATCGTTTGCGTTGCCGTTGATGGCGTTGTCGCCATAGCTGTTGATAGGGCCGTAAAATCCATAGTTGTTTCCAGTCACCACCGAGCGCGTGAGGTACAGGGTAGAAACATTTTGCACGTCGATTCCGGCGTAGATGTTTGCGCTGGTCGTGAGTTGGTCGGCTACAACTTTAATCGCCGAGTTGCCGCCGGCTGCATACAAGTCCAGACCAATCCCGTTCCTGGCCGTGTCCACGCGCGTGACCGTTCCGCTTATTTGGGCCGACGACAAGCCGTTCGACCAGCCGGGCGCAATCGCTATCCCATAGGTTCCGTTCCCCGTGGAGCTTGTATCGGCAATGTCGAAAGTCAGATTTCCCGAAGCCGGCTGGATCAGGATTCCATTGCCGTTGATGCCGCTAGAATTACCGAATCCTTTTATCGTGCAATTCTTCACCGTGAGACTGCCCGCCACAGTCAGATTTATGCCGTTGTTCGCCGTTCCCAAGCCGTCGATGTGCAGGCCTTTGAGGAAAATCGCGTCGGTTGGTCCGGCCTGAATGTCGATCGCGTCGCCCGAGCCGACCGCTATTCCCGCGAGGCCGCCGTCGTCCACGATGGAGATGGCGTTACGGATGACGAGTGGGCCGTAACTCGACGAGTCGAGCACGGCGATCAGGCCGCCAGCGGCGACGATATTGTCATGCACATATTGGAAGGTGGCGCAGGGGTTTGTCAGCGAGCCGCAGCCGGCGGCGTTGGTTCCGTGTCCAGAGACCCACGCGGCCTTCAACGACCCGGCGGCGAAAGCCGCGCCCGGAGCGACAGGCGAGGAGGCAAGAGCGGCGGCGATGGCGAGCGAAGAAGCGAGTTTCATGATCAGGGCCTCCTGAGAAACGGGCGCCAAATGCGCCCGCCGAGGCCATGATAAATGAAAAGGCAATGAATTGTATGCGCTGGCGCACAGCGCGGGTAGGCCCGCCCGCGCCAGCCGCCTTCGCCGAAAAAACGAGAGGGCTGTCGAAGCGTCCCGCCATTTCGCGGCGGGACGTTTTTCATGCGCGGTGGAGCGGGCGGCTTATTGCCAACCGACCGTGGTCAGAGTTGCCGGAGCGAGAGTCGAAAGAGCGAGCGCGAAGGCGAGGCGAGCGAAGATTTATTGATCATGGCGTCCTCCTGAAATGAAGGGCGCGAAACCGCGCCCTGCGTTCAGCGTAACGCTCGACGGCGAAGTCCGCAAAGCGCCGCCGGAGGCAGACCGGCTGCGAAGGGAGCGAAGATCAGTGCAGGCTGGCCGGGGAAATCACTCCGTAGGATACACTGTAGATATTGTTTTGATAGCTCGTCAGCGTGCCGCTTAAATTGTCAAGGTCATAGCCATCGTTGAGCGTCGCCACTGAATTCGAAACGCTCACCTGGCCCCCATCGGCCCATATGCCTGTCAGGTGGTTCTGCGAGAAGTTGCTGTCCGAGACGATCACGTTTGCCGCCGATCCCTGAGCCACCAGGCCGCCTCCGACTCCTGAGTTAACATTGCCGTTATTGATGGCGGTCACGTGCTTTACGTTTCCCACGGCGTTGCTATTGCCGGCGAAGACAAATATGCCGAAAGCGACATTCCCCGAGATGATTGTATCGAAAATGTTGAAACTCACGGGGCTGGATGCCGGAGTGATAAAGATTCCGTTGCCCGAACCGACGCCGTTGACAAGACCGAACCCTCTTACCGTGCAATTGGCCACGGTGAGGCTCCCCGCTGAAGTCAATTTTATGCCATTGCTCGCCGTTCCCAGCCCGTCGATATGCAGGCCTTTGAGGAAAACCGCGTCGGTTGGTCCGGCCTGGATGTCGATGGCGTCTCCAGACGCGACAGCTATTCCCGCGAGACCGCCGTCGTCGACGATGGAGATGGCCTTGCGGATCACGAGCGGACCGTAATCCGACGAGTTCGAGCACGGCGATCAGGCCGCCAGCGGCGACAATATTGTCATGCGTATATTGAAGGGTCAGGCAGGGGTTTGTCAGCGAGCCGCAGCCCGACGAGTTGGTCCCGTGTCCAGAGACCCATGCCGCTGGCGACGAGCCGGCGGCGAGAGCGGCGCCCGGAGCGAAAGACGAAAATGCAAGAGCAGCGGCGATAGCGAGCGAAGAAGCGAGTTTCACGATTTTGGCCCCCCAAAAAGCGGGCGCCGAAATGCGCCCGAGGAGGTCATAATAACCGGAAGCTGAGCAAAATCATTGTGCGCCGCCTTGTCAGCGCGCCGTCTAACTGCGCGGGAGCCCGGCGTTTGTCTTGAAGGCGTCGCTCGTGGCGTTCTGGAACTCGACGCCGATCTCCGTATTGGAGCGCCAGACGACTTTCGCGGCATGGCGCGAGGCCCCTATGCGCAGGGTGAAGTCGTCGGGCAGAGTCACCGACGGCGCGGCCATGCGCGCGCCGGTCAGCGATATGTCCAGAACCTTGCAGATGACCGGAGCCGACGTTCCGCCCGGATCGGCCCATGCCTCGACATAGGTTTTCTGACGCGCGGCGACGCGTCTTTCGTCGCCTGCCGGGGATTTGGTCGCCGGATGTCGCGGGGAGGCCATAATCGTCGCTTTCGAGCGCTCTACTCTACGCCAATGGAATGTGAGCGGTTTCGCGGGGTTCGCATGACGCAATGCAAGCCCGGAACGCTCTGGAACGAGGACAGTGGCCTAAAATGGTTTACCCTTTGCTTTCTTTTGTCTTTCGAACTGCTAAAAAAATAGTGACGCCGGTCTCAGGGGTTCACAGCGTCCAGTGGCGCAACTTTCCTCCGCCGGGAAGCCGCAACCAGAAACCCAGCGACGCGCCGCGCGCGGGCTCCGCCGCCCCTGATCGCGCCGCGAACGCGAGGCGGTGCGGCGGCCAGCCAAAGCGCCTGGCCATGAAAAGCGCGCCGGGGCGCGACGCCTCCAGCAGCGCGAGTTCATAGCGGGCGAGATCGGCGATCCAGCCGCGCCCGCCGTCGGCGGTCAGCCGCAGGGCCAGCGCCGCTGCGTCGTCGTGGCTGCGGCCGGGGCGGGGCGTCTCCCGCAACGCGGCGCGCAGCAGTGGCGCGAAGTCGCGCCCCAGCGCCGCCGCCGTCAGCGGCAGCTGCTTGCGCGCATCAAGGACGCGCTTGGCCGTCAAGGAATCGGCGAAACGCTCCACGGCGCCCGAGTCGATCGCCTCCAGCTCCGGGCATTGCGACGGATCGGCCAAAAAGCCGCGCCGGAAGCCGGCGTCGGTGAAGAGTCTTGCGAGCGCGGCCTGGGTATTCGCCAGTCCTTGCAGGGCGTCGTCCGGAGCCGTCCGCGCGGGCGGGGGTGGGGCGGATTCCGCGCTCGCCGCGCGGGCGTTCCCGCGGCTTCGTCGCATCACGCCGCGCGCGCGGTCGGTCTCGGCGAGAAGCTCGGCGAATGGGGGCAGGCGTTCGTCGCGCTCAAGCACGGCGGCGGCGATCGGCGTGCGCGCGGCGATGCGTTCGAACAGCGCCCACACCGCCTCGGACGTCGCGCTGTCGTGGCTGTCGATCAGCACGCCGCCGCTCCAGCGGCCGCCGGCGTAATGAACCTGCACGAGCCGGTCCCAGGGCCAGCGCTCGAAATCCTTCTCGATGTCGCCGCCGTGATTGACCAGATTGGCGTGGAGATTGGCGATGTCGCAGAGCCAGCCGCAGCCGGTGCGCTCCAGAACGCGCGACAGAAATTCCGGCTCGTCCATTCGGCCGCCCGGAACGGGGACGACAGTGGTTATGTTTTCGAGCAGCAGCGGCGTCTTGATCCTCGCGCGCAGCGCATCGATATTGCGGGCCACGGCGTCGATCGCGGCGTTGGTGCAGGGCAGGGCCGCGAGATGTCCGATCGACACGCCGTCGGCCTTCGTGAAGCAAAGATGTTCGCTGAACCAGGGCGGATTGATCCGCTCGATCAGCCGCGCGAGCTTGCCGAGGTAATTTTCGTCAAGACCTTCGGCGCTTCCGGGCGAGAGATCGAGCCCATGCGCAACGATCGGGAAATGCGCCGCGAGAAGGTCGAGTTCGGCGAGCCTTTCGGGCGAGGCGTCGAAATAATGATCGGCGATGATTTCCAGAAAATCCACTCGGCCGCTGTTCTCGAACAGTTGCGCGCGAAATTCCCGGCGATAGCCGAGGCCGCTGCCGAGCATGGGCGGCGCGCTCAATCGCCGCCGCCGCCGCAGCCTCCGCAGCCGCCCCCGCCGTCGCCTCCTCCTCCTCCGCAACCGCCGCCGCATCCGCCGCCGCCATCGGAGCCGGCGCGCTTGAATGTTTTCGCGAGATTCTCGTCGGGGGTTCCCTTCAACGCCTCGAAGCCGAACAGGCCGATCAGGAACAGCGCGCCGGCGTCATAGGTTGCGGCGCCGGATTGCGGCGACGCGAAGAGCTTGTTCGCCGATGCGAGGCGCGGCGCATAGGCGAGACGCAGCGCCTCAAGCCAGGCGCGCCCGCGCCGGCTGGCGATGCGGCGGGAGACGCTCGCGGCGATGACGATCAGCAAGATCACGCTCACGATCGAAAGAATGATCAGGAATGCGACATTGGGGATGTGCAGCCTGAAGGCGATGAACAGCTTGGCGCCCGCAAGGCCGATGAGCACGGCGAGTCCAAGCCCGAGCGTCCAGTTGCGCGCGGTCTTCACTTGCGGCGGGGCCAGCAGATTCTCTTGCGCCAGCCGCTGGCGCAGCGGTTCCAGCAGCCTCTCCAGATCCTTGCGCAGCGGGACGTCGCTGAACAGCGCGCTGATTTTCGGATTTGGCGCTATGGCCCGCAGCACGCGCGACTGCAGCGGCGACAGTTCGCCCGGGGCGGGATCGAGCGCCGTCGTCTTGAGTTTGGCGTCGCCCTCCAGAGTTGCGAAACCGCGCTGGCGCAGATCATAGAAAACCGTGCGAATGACATTGTTCACGCCGCCCGAGAGATAGGCTGCTTCGATCGGATCGGGCGTCTGGGGAACGCGCGGCGGATTTGCCGCGCTCGTCTTGTCCGCGAATCTCGGGATCAGATAGGCGCAGGCGAGGATGAGGATCGCGACCAGGCCGTAAAGGACGAGAAAATCCGGCGCCCGAAGGAACAGAAATCCCAAAGGAGAAAAATGCCCCATGCCGCTCTCCGTCGAATTTGCGCAAGTCCAGTGGTCGAAATCTAACGCGTGGCGCGAACCGACGCCAGCCGCGATTCCTGCTTGGCGATTGACCGTCGTTGACCCGCGGAGGCCGTCGAACGCGCTGATTTGAAGTCTTTCGCATCCGATCGAGCGATCATCGGTCCATTTTGAAACAGACCCTTGCGCTTCGACGCGCGGGGCGGTTGCCCGCTGGCCCTATCTCCCGCATAAATCTATCTTTTTAGGCGACTCGACCGACGGGAGCGCCCAAAGCGAGAAGCGAATGATGAACATGAATGGTCGGGCGGCCGGGCGAGTTGTTCGTCGTCGTTCGCTGCGGGCTATCTTGATCGCATCGCTTCTTCTCATCCACGGCGCGCCGATTTTGGCCGCCGGGCAGGCCGATCCCGTTCTCCTTCCCGCAAGCGCCCGCTATGCGCGAAACCATGAATGCGCGGCGGTGAATATTCACATGCCAAAGAGCATGCATCAGGGCGTGGACGGCGACATGATTTCGCCAAGGCCCGTGGACATGCCGCTGAGCCAGGGCGACTACGCGATATGCTTCGCCTATGCGACGGCCGACATGATTTCGCAGCGTGTGGGAACCGAGATCTCGGCGCTCGACGTTGCGGCCAAATATTACTTCTCGGACCCTTCGCGCCTCGCGCAATCGACGCATCCCGCACTGCTGAGGCATCTTCGCGCGGCGCCAGACTATCTGGCGAAGATCGCCGCAAGCCGGGCCCTGATGGAAGTCTCGGGCGATGAGAATGCAGCCCGTCTCCCCTATGTGGACAAGCTCGAAGGGGGTGAAGAAGACATTGCCGCGCTCCTGTACAACCTGGGGGGACTCTGCGAGGACAAGGATCTCCCCTCCTACGACGGCTATACGCATTTCGCCTCTTATCTGGATTTTCTGCGCAAGTGGACGCGGCTGTCCCCCGGCGATCAATATTCCAGAAGGAGTTTGGCGAGCGCGACGCCGGCGATACGTTCTCCCGAGACCGACGCATTCAACGCGGCCTGGGTGGATCTCGTGGAGAAGCAATGCCATCGTCGCCCATTGCCCGCGCCGCTGCTTCCCGTCAGCTACCGCGTCGCCGCGAACGAGGCCGAGTTCATGCAACGGCTCGAAGAAGGGCGCAGGCCGAACAGCGCCCAGTTGGGCCGCATCTTCTCGATGATCGACTATGCGCTCGATCACGGCCGCGCGCCGGCCATCGGCTATAGCTGGTATGCTTTGGGCTTGGCGGGACCGGACGAAATCGATTTGGTCGCCGACCATTCGAGCGTGATCATTGGTCGGCGTAGAGTGGGCGCCGCCTGCCAATACAGGGTTCAGGACAACACCGGCGAATATTGCTCGCGGATGCGGCCAGGCATCCGCGAGCGTTGCGATTATGGCCGTATCTGGCTCACCGAGGATGAGTTGAAGCGCACGCTCTATAGCGTGACCTATCTGCGCTGATCGAGCGCCCATCACGTCAAATCGTCGCGGATTTGCGCGGCGGGAGGCTGCGCAGCGCATGCCTGCCGGGCCGAGGCCGCCTGCAGGGCGGCGTAGGTCGGGCCGACGATCAGGTTCACGAGTTCGGCGAAAGGGGCGGCGGCTGCGCGCTTGGCCTCGCCATCCAATTCGAAAGGCGCGGAAGGCTGCTTTGAATTGCGTCCCAGCGCCTGCTGCATCGCGGTTCGCGCTTCGCCGTCGAGGGCATAGCCGAAGTGCGCTGGAAGGCGGTCCCAAAAGGCCGGGATCAGCTCCGCGTAGTCCAGCAGGAGGCTTTGTCCGGGACGATGCGCGGCGAGGGCGGCTTCGCCGAAGGCCGCGAGCGTGTGGCAGAGATACTCCTCGTTCGACATGCCATAGAGCCGCTCCGGCGCAATTCCCAGACGCTGTGGCGGAATGCCTCCTCTAACCGCGTCGGCGCCCGGCCGCGCACGTTGCGACGCGAATATTTCGAGCGGATCGCGGTAAAGGAAAACCCAGGGAACATCGGGAAAAACGCGCCGGATCAGCGGCAGATCGAGAATGTCCGCCGCGAAGAACTTCACAAAAAAACGCGTCTCGCAGGGGAAGCGTTTCTGCCCGAAGGCGTTGACGACATGGGAGAGCCACTTTTCCACCTGCTCGGGCGTCGCCGGACCATGGAGCGGCGCGCGCAGGATGTTGCGGATCGGCGAAGCTTCCGAGACCATGATATGCGCGGGATTCGACGCCAGCGCCTGACCGAGCAGAGTCGAGCCGCAGCGGGACATGTGGAAGATGAAGCCGGAGGGTTTCAAGCCCGCCGGCAGGCTGGCGGCGGCGTCGATCGGCGTGCGCCGCTGGAACAGCTGGTTGAAGGGACGCGTGAACGCCCATACGATCGTCTCATAGTAGAAAGGTTCGACGAAGCGCCGCGAACCGTGATGGCACCAGTCGACGATCATCTCTTCGCCAGCCCAGGCCGTGCGGTAAGGCGTCCAGCCGACAAGACCGCCGTGGGTCATACCACGGGCGTCCAGGCGGCGAGCCAAAGCCGCTGGCCCTCGCGCAAGGCCGCCGTCACGTCGTCGGCATCAAACATGAAGCCATGTTCGGCGCCCACCGCGACGACCTCGATAACGAAAGCCTCGGGCTCCTCCACCGGAAGCAGTCGCTCGACGAGATCCTCGCGCCCCGCGACGAAGAGTCGAAACCGCTGGAGCGCGTCGGGATCGCGCATCAGCCGCGTCGCCCTGCAGACGGGCGAGGCTTCACGGGTTTTGCAAGGCCCATCGCCGCCGCCGCGAGGCCGGGGAGTTCAGCCATCGCAGGCTCCTTTCGGCGTTTCGAATGGTCCCGTCTGGACAGCCGCATCTTGCGGCGCGCGCCACTCCATGAAGATCTGTATCTCGTCCTGGCCGACGGGAGAAAATCCCAGTCTGGAATAGAGCCGCATGGCGTCGACGTTGAAGGGCGAAAGCGCAAGGCGCACGGGAAGGCTTCTCGCGCGCGCGGCGTCGCAAATCTCGCGCAGGAAATGCGCGCCGATTCCCTTGCCGCGCCACTCGGGGAGGATCGCCACGTCGACGACCAGAAACGCATCCGAGCCTTGTTGCGTCACGAGACGGCCGATCGGCCGCTCATCCGCCTCGATGATCTCGAACAGCGCATCAGGGTATTGCGCGCGATAGGTGAGGGTCTGCCCCTGGAATTGCTGCCGCAGCAGGGTTTCCCGCATGGCGGCTTCGAGAAATGAGAGGTCTTCCATAGGCAGGCGCGACCGGCTGAAAAGCTCGAAGCGGAAGGTGGTGTCCGAGGCTGTCTCGTCTCGCTTGCGCAAGGACCGCGCCGGGACCGGCGGCCCCCGTTCCTGGACGCCCTGCATTTATCAGCTTCGGCTGGGAAAAACGCCTTCCAGCGCGATGCAGAAACTCATGACGAGGTAGGGGTTTTGAATGGAGAACGGCCGGTTGCCGCCTGTCTGGCCGATCATGCTCGCCGCCATGTTGACGGGCGAAGTCGTGCTGGGCGCGAAAGGGCCGTTCGGCAAGACCGGCAAGTTTACGGCGCCGGAGCCGGCGATGAAAGCGCCGCTTGGGCTCGACTGAACGCCGTGAGCCCCTTCCGCCGTCACGCTGTGGCTGTGGGATGGCAAATTCTCCGTCGTGATCGTCGCGTTCGTCGTTCCCCCCTCTTCGCCGATGACAAACGTGGGAAGGCCTGCGCCAGCGCCCTGGTGGATCGCCATGCGCCCCTGCAAGTTCGGCAGCTGGAAGGTTCGTATTCCATCTCCCCCGTAATTAGGTGCCGATCAGAGAGAACAAGGGCACATATTGTTGGATCAACAGCGTCGGCCGTTGCAGAGCGCCCATCCCAGGGGTGCGAAATTGAACCCAAAGATGCGAATCTCTCCAAGATATGGGTTCGCCATGCTGGTCCCTCTTCAACTACCCGACGATAGAGCATCCCAAGTCATAGACTGCCCTACGCTTTGGCCAGCGTCAACAGAGCGAGGGGCGGGTATTGGGTCGGTTTGAGAAAGGCGGAAATATTTTAATCTGGCGGCATCGCCAATTCAGATCCATATTGGGAAGATGGCCGAAATTAGCAGATTCACTTACCGGATATTGCCGGACCTATTGGGCGTCCGCAGGTTCCGATGGACGGTTTGCGAGGGTGAGCAGATTTACCTGCGTTCCCCGCACTCCTATGCGACGCGCCGCGAGGCCGAGATTGAAGGCGGCAAAGCGGTCATCAGATACGCCAAAACATGGCTTGGCTACAAATAGTGCGAAACACCCCAGGCGGCCCCGTGACACAAACCAGCTCGCCAGCTTCGTCGTTGACGCGGCGACGGGAGAGATCGGGGATCGCCCGGAATGACCGGCTGTCAGGCGAGCGAGCAAGGCCGGCCGCCGCTCAACTTCGGTTCGCTTGACAAAGCCCATGAGGGCGTAAACATTCTTCGGGAACGGCTTGGTGCGCCGTCGCTTTTTGGCGAGAGGGTTTTGAAATGCGCTTTTGTTGGCTTTTCGCGCTCGGTCTTCTCGCAGTATCCGCGCCGGCTTTCGCCCAGACCCTTCCCCCCGTGATGCTGGGCGGCGAGATGGCCAAGGCGGGGAGCAAGGACTGCTTCATCCATCCGGGCTACTCGACTTTCCAGCGCAATGTATTGACCGCGCCCGCAGCTGGCTCGAAAGCGGTGCTCACCTTCGCAACCGCCATTTGTCAGGGCGCCGATCTCAGTGGGCAGGCGGCCTTGACGTTCGACAGCGCGACTTCCGGCAATATCCGCTTCAAGCGTTTCCCTGCATCCGTCGCGGGTTCCACCGGACTGACATTCACGAATTATTCCGAGACCTACAACGCGGCCGCGCGCGAGCTGGTCGTGAAATTCGATATCACCGGCGTCTTTCCGGTCACGCTGGTCATAGATGCGCCTTGAGCTCTCGCCCCTGTCAGGCCGCGAAGCCGCGCGGGATTTTCGCGCGGAGTTCGGAAGGGTAGCTCAATCCCTCGGGACCGCCGAAGCCTGATCGCGGCGCAACGGCGATCTCGTTTCCGCCAGCAAGGCGAGGGCGCGCCATGAGCCAGACGTCGCTGGCGTTCCGGCGCGACAGGCACATCTTCACCACGCGCTTGGCGGCGCGCAGAATTTCCCTGGTTTCCGGCGCCCGGCCGTCCGGCGGCGCTTTGTTCGCCGCCGGTGGAGCGATCTGGATCAGTTCGCCCCGGACGTTCCGCATCGCAAGCATATAGGGCGGCGCGTAACCGGCCCACACTCCAGCGAAGATCAGTTCATCAGCGGCGCCGGGGCGAAACATCGCGCCGGTCGCTTCATGCATGATGAAAACGGGCGCCGACCCCTTCCATTGAATGAGGCAGGGATCGTCGACCGCGAGGTCGCGCGCCGCTCCGCCGACAGGGGCGAGGCCCGCCGCCTTCAGCGGCGGCGCCAGCAGGCTTGCGGCGCTGGCCATCAATCCGGCGGACACAGTGCGGCGACTGAATTTCATGCTGTCCTCTCCGGCTTCAAGACGATGGCAAGAGGAATACAAACGGAGGATGTTGTAAAGCGCGAAGTTGAACAACAGCGTTGCGGACGATCCCTTTTGCGGAGCATGCTGACATCTAGCCGAGCGCCTCGCCCAGCCGCCGCGCCTGCAGGGTCGCGAGCGCCAGCACGGCGAAGCCGACCGCCTGATGCGCCAGCGCGAGCAATATGTGCGGGGTTCCGGTCCAGTCGTCGCCGATCATCACCAGCGTCGCGACGCCGAGCGAGGCTTGCAGCACGACATGGGCGAAAAGAACGACCGCGCCGCGCCTGACCTTGCCGATGGAATTGGCGCCCAAGTCCAGCATGTGCAGCAGCGCCAGCGTCAGCAGCACATAGGCCGTCACGCGATGCAGGAACTGCACGAGGATCGGATTGTCGACGAAATTGCGCCAAAGCGGCTCGATGCTGAACAGCGTGTCGAGCGTGGGCGAGAAGCCGCCCTCCATCAAGGGCCAAGTGTTGTCGATGAGCCCCGCGCGCAGCCCCGCGACCAGCGCGCCCAGGCCGAGCTGCATGAACACCAGCACGAGAATGAGCCTTGCGACGAAGCGCAGCCTCTCCCGCGCATGGAGAATTTCCGAATGCGCGCGCGGACCGAGCCCGCCCGCGATCCAGATGCAGGCCGAGAACAGCAAGGCCGCCAGCAGCAGATGTGTCGCGAGACGCTCCTGCGCCACCTCCACGCGGCCGACGAGGCCGGAGCTGACCATCCACCAGCCCGCGGCGCCCTGCAGCGCGCCCAGAGCCAGAACGCCGAACAGCTTCGGCTTGTAGCCCGTGGGGATGCGGTCCTTGATCCAGAGCCAGGCGAAGCCCGCGACAAAGACGAGGCCGATCAGCCGCCCCAGCAGCCGGTGCGTCCACTCCCAGGCGTAGATGACCTTGAAGCCATCGACGTCCATGTCGGGGAACAATTCCTTGAACTGCGGGATCTGCTTGTATTCATCGAAGGCCTGCGCCCAGTCCTTTGCCGACAGCGGCGGGATCACGCCGGTCACGGGCTTCCATTGCGTGATGGAGAGGCCGGACTTGGTGAGCCGCGTCGCGCCGCCGAGCAGCACCATCGCGAACACCAGCGCGGCGATGACATAGAGCCAGTTGCGCAGGCCGACGGCGTTTTCTCGCGTCGGGCGATGCTCGATGACGGGCGTGGGCGTGGGAAAGTTGAACCAGTCTTCCATGAAGGGCGCTCGGCGGGAGAAAAACCGGCCCGAGTCTTAAGGGGTGCGCCCGTGGCTTGTCCACCGGGGCGATCCATCGCCGCCGCCCACGCTCGCCAGCGTAATGGATGAGCTTCGGATTATCCGTGTTCAGGACCGTCAGGATGCAAGACAACCGCCCGGCCGATTGCTGAGAACGATCTTGCCGGGGACGCCCACGACCGTCACGTTCGGAGGGACGTCGCCCAGAACAAGCGTGTTGGCGCCTATCGTCGAATTGTCGCCGATGTGAATCTTGCCGATGATCGTCGCTCCGGGGAAAATCGTGACGTTGTTTCCCAGCGTTGGCCTGGTGTCGTCGCTTGGACGATAGCCCACCGTGACGTGCTGATGAATAATGCAGTTCTCTCCGATTAAATCGGCGGAAACCAGAGCGCCAAATCCATGTCTGACGCAAAATCCCGGCCCGATGGATTCAGCGCTGATGTCGAAACCAGGGATGCGGGGGCATATTATTGATAGAAACTTGCCGATCAACCCAAGTCTATAGTATAGGATTGTTCTATACTCTGGAACAAAAGTCATGAGTTCCACAAATAGATTCAGATGAGCTCCAAGTTTCTTTGGAACTGTCCTTCCCATGATGGTCGCCCAGCGGTCCTGGTCCGAAAATATGATGTCCACTTTCGAGCTAAGCAAAGTTACGAGAATTATTGGCGCGCATCTTATCGCGCCCAGCAAGAAATACGCTTTACGCAATATGTTACGCATTTATTATTTTCCACTCCATGCGTCATGAGAAGTTAGCTTCTCGGTCAATTGCAATATAGATTTATTTATGGCTGTTTGGAACGGAAAAACATAATAAGACTCAAATTGTTAGCGGTTTAGGTAAACGATTGTCGCCGGAGGCCCCAAAAAAACCGCGAATGACGCCTTGCGCCGCCTGAGCGGCGGGGTTCCGGGGACGAGATGAATCAACGCTTTTGCATGGGCGAGCGCGCTTCGCCTTCGCGCGGGATGCTCCGCCCATGACCAGCCCCGACGGGCCTTGCCCGCGCATCTCGCGATCATGCGCGGCTTCGACGAACCGAAGCCGCAACATGCGCGCATGGACGCAAGGAAGTTGCGCGACGCGCCGAGGCGTCGCCCTCACTCGCAGGCGATGTAGATCAGCTGCGGATTGTCCGTGTTCAGGACCGTGAGGTTCTGTGAGGGCAGCAGCGCCTGCAGGCGCGGCGATTTGTGGGGCGAGCCGATCAGCCTGTAGGGACCGGGGCACATGGCCTGCGCGCGTTGCAGACAGGTGGCGGTGCTGCCTTCGCAGGTGATCTTGTAGCCCACCTCGCCGCGCGCATATTGCGCCGGATAGGCGGTGGTGCGCGTCCATTCGTCATATCCGAGCTGCGTCGAGGCGGCGCAGCCCGCCAAAGCCAAAGCAATCGCGCATCCCGCCGTCAGATAAAACTTGCTCATGTGGTCCGCTCCCCTTCGCGCGGCAGTTTACGCAGCCCGCGCCGCGATGGCCAGAGCGGTGCAAGTCGCGCGCCGCCACAAAGGCCTAAAAAATCGCCTGCCGGAAGCGTATAAGATCGAATCGCCGGCCAAGCGGAGCGATTCAGCGTGACTGACCAGAAAGAGCAGGGGTTTCGCACGATTGGAGAGGTCGCGGAGAGCCTTGACCTGCCGCCGCATGTGCTGCGCTTCTGGGAGACGCGCTTCAAGGAGCTGGAGCCGCTAAAGCGCGCGGGCGGGCGGCGCTATTACCGCCCCCGCGACGTCGAGCTGGTGATGGCGCTGCGCCATCTGCTCTACGGCCAGGGCTATACGATCAAGGGCGTGCAGCGCATACTGAAAGAGCAGGGCGCGCGCGCCGTCATCGAGAATCTGCGCGCCGGCAAGTTCCAGCCGGGCTTCTCGCCGTCGCAGGCGGCCGAGACGGCGGAGCGCGCCGCCGCCGCCCGCGCGGCGCGTCGAGCCGCCGGATCTGGGGCTTGAGCCCGAGCCCGCGCCGCTGGAAGTCATGATTCCACGGGAGCCGCCAGCGCAGGCGGGGCAAGATGAGCCAGAGCCCGCGCCGCCGCCCGCCCGCCTGCCCGCGCTGGTGGCCCAGCCGCTGCACGAAGCCTCGCATTTCGACGAGGAGGACATCCGCCGGCTGCGGCTGGCGCTGGCGGACCTCGCCGAATGCCGCCGCCTGCTGCGGCTGACGAAGCGCTAGAAAAAGGCGGCCCGGGAGCCTTGGTCGGATTTATCCCGCGCGGCGGCGTTGCCAGCGCGCTTTCCGCCGCCTATAAGGGCGTCGCGTCGGAGTGTAGCGCAGCCCGGTTAGCGCACTTGTCTGGGGGACAAGGGGTCGTGGGTTCGAATCCCGCCACTCCGACCATTCTATTGATAAGCATATGTTTTTGCAGTCAATAGAATGATGACGCGAGATACGGCTCCGCTGATGGCTCCCCAAAAAGCGCAGGCTTGAGGCGAAGGTTCCTGCTCGCGATCGCCGACCAGCAATCCCAAGGCGCCGCTGGCGCATGCTAAAGGGCGGCGACCCGGGCCGTCGCAATTTATGCTCCGGGAAACCACAAAGCGCCCGTCTTCCGCCCGGACGAAGCGCTGCATGTCAAAGATTGCGGAGAACGAGGCGTCTGCTATCAAGCAACGCTTTCGTGCATTCAGTCTGTCAGATCGAGAGGAACAAATGGCAAGGAACGCCTTCATAGCTTTCGCACAATCAAAGTTGGACGAAACTCGGCGCGAAGTGAAGGACGCCGTGGTCAATTTTGAAATCCCCGACGAAACGATATTGGAGTTGCGGAAAAGCGCCAAGCGCGCAGCCGATGAGCTCAAGGATCTGGATCGACAGGCAGCGAAAAAGGGCTTGTTCGGCTTCCTTAGATTTTGACCGCGGATCCAGGGAATGCTCCTGGGCCTCTCTGCGAAACCTGGCTCGCTCAGCGACCGGATCAAAACCGCAGGTTTTTGGCAAGGGCCGGCTAACTCCCGACCGTAAATCTTCAAGAGCGCGCCGGATCGGCTTCCGACCGTCGCGCCATCCACGATCGCCGACCGATGACCCGAGAATTTTCAAGCGAGCGTCTAGCAGAGGCTATTTCGTCGCGACGACTGGTTGCGGAGCCGGTTCGCCGCGGAAGGTTTCTGGAACGCGCTTGCGTCGGAATTCCGGCCCCGTCGCTGGCGCAGGGAATTGTCAAACTTGCGTGGTCTCTCGATTTGGCGGACGAAGAATATATTCCTCTCATTATGCGACTGGCCCGCGAGTCCAGCTTCGACGCTGTCAAATCTTTGGCCTTCTTCCCCAAGATCGCCTGGCCGCTCAAAGACGAAAAGTGACGTCATTGGCGAGGCCCTTGATCATCGCCCCATGCGCAATGGCTTCCCTCCCGACGCGTGGCGTCCAGCCTATCGTTGCGCTCAAGTTCAATCGTTTCGGGCTCTTACGCCGCGTGCGCGGATTCTGAAGAATGATTTAATTTAAACGAAAAGTTTACCATCCGGCGACGATGATGATCCCTTCCCAGCGGTGGAGTGATCCCGATGTCCGACAAAATGAAAATCGACGTTGCCTTGACGAATCTGGAATCCGGCAAATTCTCGTTCGGGATGGTCGCCGCAATCAAGGATCATGTCAGCGGCCTCGAAAACGAATTGGAAATTGCGCGCGGTCGGCATGACAGCCTCATCCAGGATCTCAAACTGCGGGAAATCGCGAACTGGAGGCTGGAAGCTGAGCTGACGAAGCTGAACACGCGGATTTATGCGCTGATCAGGGCGAACATCCTCACCGAAAAGGCCTATGAGGGAATGACGCTCCTCGCCACGAAAGCGGGCGAATATCTCGACGTTTCCAGGAAATACGCCGCGGTGGCCCTGGCGCGGTTAATCGCCGATCTGAAATCCGGCGAATTGCAGTCGCGGCTCGTCGACTTTGGCGCGAAGATTTATGCGGCGCTGAAAGAAATCATGCCGAGCAAAAGCGCCCTTGAGGAACTCAAACCCCACGCGAAAAAGGCCGGTGAATATCTTATGGCCTTTGTGAAATACGTCGGCGTGTATGTGGAAAAGGCGTCCGCTTACCTTTCGACCTTGCACAAGACCACCGCTTAAGGCTGACGCGGACAAAATCGAACCATCGCCTGGGGCGCGCATGCGCCCCGCGGCCTTGCGAGAAACGTCACGGCTATGGACGCCTTCGACTTGGCGGTGAAGATGGCCTTCATGACCGTCAGCCAGCAATCGGGATATCGCGCGTGAGCCATGCGCGCCATGACGTTGATTACAGGATCGGCGATCGGCGCAGGGGAATGCCGATCACGTCGGCGCGGCGCTGCTCTGCTTCAGGTCCGGTGGGCGTATGCTGACTCATTCAGGAGCCTGATAATCTCGTCTGGGGATTGTGTGACTTGAATCTTCCCCTCTTCACCCGAGCCGGAAAGGAACCAGATTTCCGACCCACCCGCCGCCTGATGGAAAATAGAGCTTGCGTTCGTCAAATTCACATAAGCATTTGGCGCCCCGCCATCGGGGATAGCGTGCCTAACTGTGAGCTTTACCCATTCGGATGCCATCTGATTTCTCCTTCAGCGTTCCGCCAAGCATAGGACAGGAGTTGGGCCGGCCGGGAGGGATCGACAAGGGGCTCGAATTTATAACTGGGACGCTCCCCGCGCCTCCCACGAATTTCGCCACGCCGGGGCTCGCACGAAGCCCCCCGCGCGGCCGATGCGGATCCGCGACAATGAGGCCGGGTTGAACCATGGCCGGACGAGAGCCATCTGAAGGATGCCGGGCGAAAGCCGCGGCGCAGCCATTTCAGGCGAAAGGGGCGAGTCCGATGACAAATGATGACCGCAATCCCAATCTCATGAAAAATCGTTACGTCTTTGGGCTCACTGGCGCTTCTCTCGCGGGGCTGACGGGAGCGAGCATCGTGGGGCCGGTCGGAGCTATCGTTGGAGCGGTTCTCGGCTTCCTCGTGGGCTTCAACATGCTGAAACGGTTCTGATGGACGACCTCGGTTGTCGCTTCAGGGCGCGGAGAGACGTCCCGGGCCGGCTTGCGCCCGGCGCCGCGCGCTGGCCCTCGCACTTGAAACAATGAGGGCTAAAATTGCCTCATTGCGCGTAGCGAAAGGTTAACGCCCTTTACCAACTTTCTCCGAAAGCGGGTTGCGGATTTGCTTGCGCCGCGTCAGGCTTCATTCTGGAAAGGAGCCTTGCACAATGACGCTTGTGGTCCGCGCATTTGCCATGTGTCTCGCGGCGGGGATCGTGTTTTGCGCCTCCGCCGGCATGGCGCGTTCGGCGCCTTTGCGCGAGCGCGCCGGGCCCCCCGTTCCGCATGGCGAAGCCGGGCAGGTCGTCCTCTGGCAAGGCGAGGAGGTTTCCATCGGGCCAAAGGGAGCGGCGGACCCGAACTATTCGAATCTCATCCTGGCGGGAATGGTCGCGGGAACGTTCGGTCTGTTCTGGTGCGCGAGGCGTCACGCACATAACCTCTTCAGGGCCGAATGCCCGAACGAAGAGGCTGTCGACGAGGTTGTGGACGCGCTTATCAAGAATAAGTCGGGCGCCTCGTTTGCGATTGTCCCCAGGGCGCTGCCCGCGAGTCCCTTCACCCAGCAGAATGACGTCACCACGCTTGCGCGCCAGATCGAAATAGCGGCCAGGGCGTCGACGCAACTCAGCCGCACGGTCGGCCTCATTTATTTCGAGCCGCTCGGCTACGCGGAATATCTGGAGCGGCACGGGCAGGAGAAGGCGCGCGAGGCGATGCGCACTCTTGTTTCAGAACTGCGCCAATCGTTGCGATCCTCGGATCATGTGGCGGCTCTTGGCGAGAACCGCATTCTCATCTGCATCTGCTTGTTGTCGGGCTTGACCGATCTGGAAAGCATCACGCGGCGAATGTTTTCAATTGTCGCGCGTCTCGAATTGACAGTCGCGGCAACTCAGCGCGCCGGTCTCGCGATCTATCCAATCAATGGCTATAGCGGTGGCGAACTGATCCGCGCCGCGCGGAAGGATTTTCGTCTTCGCACTGAGGCTCGACAGGAGAGGGCGGCATAATCCCGCGACGGCTCCCTTTCACGCCGCATCACATCAGCCCGCATGGTCATGGAGACCGGCGCGCGCCTTTTTGGCGATCGTCCGGGGACTGTATCGAGGCGTCGACGTTGCGCCGCCGCCGGGCGCGTCACCCAAAGATCGGCAGCGGCGCGAAGGAGCCATAGACCGCTGAGTCGAACAGGGCGCTGCTGACCGTTCCCGGCGCGCCGAACCAGCCCTGCAGGATCGTCGCATAGAGCTGGCGGAAGTCGAGCTGATAGGGCAGCGCTGTCTGGCCGGTCTTGGGGTTGAGGGACGAGAGCGGAAACTGGCCGCCGACATAGCCGCCCTTGACCGCGCCGCCGAAAATGAATTCCGCGTTGGCGAGGCCGTGGTCCGTGCCTTTCGCGCTGTTCTCGTATGCGTTGCGGCCGAACTCCGAATAGGTCATCAGCACGACGTTCTTCCACAGGCCCTGAACGATCATCTCGGCGCGGAAGGCGGCGACGCAATTGGCGAAATCCGCGAGCAGGGCGGCCTGGCGCGTCAACTGGTCGGAATGCGTGTCATAGGTGGACTGATTGAGGAAGATGAAGGGCACGTTCAACTTGTGGGCGATGAGGTTCGCCGCATGCGCCATGGATATTCCAAGCGCTGTCGTTGGAAATGTCGTCCTGGTGATGACCGGCAGACTGTGCAGCACGGAGGCGGCGACATCGAGTTCGTTCTGCGTCTGATACATCCAGTCATAGACCGGATTGGCGCTGGCGTAGCTCTGCATGCCCGGATTGAGAGCGTTGCTGGGAAGGCTTGGATCCGTCTGCACGGTGGAGGTGACGAAGCGCAGGTCCGGCCCAAGAAAGGGCTCCGCGAAACCGCCCGTCACGGCCGCCGCGTCGAAGGGGCCGGCGGAATATGGCAGACCGAGATCTGGATCGGCTTTCGAGAACAGCCGGTCCACCCAGCCCGTCTGCGGCGTGTCCTCGCTGGTGATGGCGGTGTTCCATATGTCGGAGCCCTTGAAATGGCTGTCGACCATGTTGGGATAGCCAACTCCCAGCGCGACCATCATGTCCTTCGCGCTCCACGCCGGGACCAGCGGCGCGAGCGAGGGATGAAAGGCGAAGCGATTGTCCTGGAACGCATAGCCGCTCTTGATCGCGAGGGTCGGGCGGTTCGTGTAATAGAGCTGTTCGGTATAGGGAATGATCGTGTTCAGCCCGTCATTGCCGCCGTCCATCTTGAACAGCACGAAGGTCTTGTTCTGAGGCCATGAGAAGCCTCCGCTCGCTCTCGCGAGGCTGGGCGTCATGAGGCAGGCCGCGCCGCCGCCCGCGAGCTTGAGCAGGTCGCGGCGATTCAGTCTCTGATGATTGAGCATGGTCGGTCCTTGAGTTCGCCGTTGACGCTTTTGGCCTATTTCAGGGAATAGGCGGGGTCGGCCAGCACGCGCGCCGCCGCCGTTCGGGGCGTGATATTGGCCGTGGGCTGGAGGAGCATCGCCGGCGCCAGAAGATTCGGCGCGGCAATGGCGGCGAATTCGGACGGGGAGATATTCGCCTTGTCGTCGCCCGCCGGAAGCACCTCGGTGACCCAGAGATTCGCCAGATGCGAGCCGTTAAGCTGGCGCGCCGCCAGCGTGTATGTGCTCATCGAGTCGACGCCGGTCAAAAAGCCGCGCACATTCGGGGGATCGAACAGCGGCGTCCCCGCATAGCTGATCATTGATGCGAGGCCGCTCGCCTCCGAGTTCGGGAGCGACAGCGCGCGCGCCGCGCCGACGATGAATTCCGATGGCGACTTGACGAGAGTTCCGCGATTGGCCGGGGACCAGAAGGCGTCGCTGTTGAACAGCGCCGTCAGCACGGGAGCTATCTGATAATTCGCGCCGAAGGAGCTGGCGATTGTCGCGACCTGCGCCATGTCCGGCGTCGGCGAGACGAATTCCTTCCACAATTCCGAGACGATCAGGATCGGACAATTCGGGTTCGCGAGCAGAATCCTGGCGACGTCCGTGTAGTCGAAATTGCCGGTCTGGCCGAGGATGGTCTTGACGCCGGTGTCGTGATCCGCCGCCTTGTAAAGGAACAGCCCCGTCGCGCTGTCGACGTTGAGGCCGGTGAGCGCGCGCGCTACTTCCGTCACCGTGGTCTCGGTGTAATTCGGAACGCCCTGCGCATTGCTCTGGCCGAGCGTGAACAGCTCCATCAGCTCGCGCGCGAAATTGGCGGTCGGCGCCTTGGCGGTCGAAAGCTGCTGGTCAAGGAAGATCAGCATCGCCGGATCAGTCATGATCTGCGCCAGCATGGTGGAGAAACTGCCGGCGGCGTTCCGCCGGATGATCCGGTGCTGGTTGAACACGAGCCAGGGCTGCTCGCCCGATTTGCTCAATTGCGTGGTGAAGTGGTTGTGCCAGAACAGCGTCAGCCGCTCCGTGAGCGGCGATGGCGAGGCCATCATCTGCGCGACATACCAGGCGCGCAAATCGCCCTTCTGATTGCTTATCAGGCTCCAGTAGGCGCTGTCCGCCGCCACGCAGGCCGCAATAGCGGCCGGATCTGTGAGCTTGCCGCAGTAAGGCGGAGGCGGCGTGATGGGCTGCGATGTCCAGGCCGGCGGCGCAACCGCAAGGGCCGGCGTCACGCCGTTGACGAGGACGCTGATCGCGGCGGCGCGCGAGGGAGAAGCCGCGAGCGCCTTGACCCGCGCCTGCGTCGGATGGAAGCCGGTGCGCATGAGCAGAAAGAAGGCGTCATCTTCCGATATCGCCAGGGCCTGGGGCGCAAAGCAGAGTTGGAACAGGGCGAGAAACGTCGCGCCCGCGAGCGCGCGGAACAGGCGAGGTCGTCTTGCGGTCATGAAGGTCGCTCGCAAATGGAAACAATGGGCAGGCAATGAATGAATAGCGATCGGGAATTAGAGTTTAGCGAAGCGAAACAATCAAATTGAACGACAATTTGAATCAAGGATTTGCGCAAGGTTACGTTCGAACCCTGCTTTCAGCCGGGAACGGCGGCTGGTCGCAAGCCATCCCGTGCTTGCGACAAATCTCTCGCGCGCTCCCGACACTTCCTGTTTTACCGGCAGCCCGTCGACAATGCGACGACGGGCTTCATGGCGTCCTGCCTCAATCTTTTGGAGCTTGCTCAGATCGCAAAAGTCTCTCAACTTTCGCGGAACGCGGTCCAGCGGACGCGGAGTGAACGATCACTCAGTCGCGTCGCGGCCGTCGGCGACCCTTTCGCTCAACGTGACGCTCATTGCCCGCGCGTCGCTCTCGCAAGCAAATCTGAGCAATTTGCCGTGCGTCGTGTCGACCATCGCCGCCTTTCGCGGTTCGACCGTCAAGCGAAGGCGCAGGATTTCGGCTGAAGGTTCATCGGACTCCCCGCGGGACGCGTCCGAGATCATCAACGTCAATTTGCACTGGCCGTCGGCGTTGAGGAAGTAGCTCACGACATGCTTCGTTCCGGCGTCGAGACTTTTGGCCATAAACGGCGCCATCGTCAGGGGCGAACCGGACTCCTCGGCTGACAGGCCCGTGTTTGTTGCAAGACACAGCGCTCCGCCGAACGCCGCCGCGACAATACGCTTTCCTGTTTTCATGATTTCATCCTTCCGTCGGTTTTCGATGGAGCCGGAGGCGGATGGCGGTTGAGAAATCAAATTCAAGTCAATTCCCGTCGACGCAATGCGCTCTCCGGAAGGCCATCGCCGCCAATGTTGCACTGCAACATGGTGATAATAAGACGTTCGGGAAATTAACCGCGAGCCCCCGGAATGCGGGGCCTTTCATGAAAGGCGCACAGATGATTGCGAGCGCCAGAGCGCTCGCAAAGCAGGGCGTTCCGATGTCTTGAAGATAGCGCCGGCGGATTCAGCGATGCGTCGTCAGACGAACATGCCGAAAATGCCGGACAGGATCGACATGACGATCACCGTCGCCGCCACCACGCCCATGTCGCTTGTCGCCCAGAAGGCGAGGATCGCTCCCAGCACTCCGCCAGCCACCGCGCAGATCATGACATTCGGAGTGAGCGCGAACTGCATCTCGCGCATGCCGGTATATTTGTCCGCTTCTTTCATGGCGTTTTCTCCCTGTGGCCGCCCGCTTCAACATGGCAGATGGCGGAACCTCGTGGCTCCGTCGGCGATGAGGAGCGCTCGCGGCGCGCAAGGCAAGACAATTAGCGTCGAAGCAGCCGGATTCAAGCCGAGATCGGGCTGCGCGTCCTTTGGCGCGGCGGGTTTTTCACAGGCCAGCGCTTGAAGATTTTTCGCGCCGCGCTAGCTCTTGGAAAACGTGCTGGCGCCATCTCACCAGTTCCTCTCTCAGGCATCTGCGTTGCCCGGTCAGCAATGGCCGGGCTTTTTTATGCGCGGCTCGCCATGACCCAGGCTTGCATTCGCGCTATCGCGCCCCATTTCCATGATATGGCGGATGGCCAATGGCCTCGCCATGGGAAACGGCCCGAGCGCGGATGTAGCGACGGGCCGTTTTGTTTTGCCTCAGTCCTCCGCCGCAGCCTCAAGATGCCCCAGCGCCTCCTCGGCGTGACGCGTCGCCGACCGCGCGTGGTTCCTGCGGCCTTCGCCGATCGCGGCTTCAAGATGCCTGATGCCCTCGACGGTATGCGGATCGTCGCTGGCCTGTTCCGCCATCTGCGCATGCGCCAGCGCCGCCCTGGCGTGCCTTACGAGCACTTTCGAATGGCCCATTCGCCCGTGCGCGATCGCCGCCTCGGTGTGGCCGATGGCCTGCTCCAGATGCGGCGCATCCGGCCGGAACACGCTGTCGAGAAACTCCGTCACCGGGTCTTCCGCCAATGCGGCGCGGGGCGCGAGAAATGCGGCCGCGCCGAGACTCAAGGCGATTGTGAAAATTCTACGGTTCATCATGACGCCCTCCCTTTAGAGCCGGTTTCGAAAAGGCCGATAGCTTTTTCGGCAAGAACCAGCTCCAACACCTTAAATTCGGGGCGATTTCTTATCGAGCGAACGACTCCATACGCCCGGAAAGCGCTCCAGCCATTCCCGATTTATTCGGGGATGGATGCTTCATGATATCCTTGGTCGCCAAAGAGTCGATACGTCATAAGGCTTTAGAAAAATATATGCGCCGGAGGGCTCGCGCGGGCTTGCCGGTTGCGGCATGCGCGCCATCTTCGACCATGGGGGTATCGCGGGCGCAAGACAGTGAAATGAAGGACGGAGGCGGCCATGTACCGCGCAACTTGTTCAGGACGCGCGTCGAGATCCCGATGGGCGCCCGAAGCGATCATTGCAAGTCTTCCCCTTTTGCGCGGCGACGAACTAGGTGAAGCCCTGTGGGAACCGCCAACCCCCGACGAATGGCGCAGAGCGATGAGGATCATCGCCATGCAGTTTGTGCTTCAGATCAGCGGAAGCGGGCGCGGGTTGGCGCGCCCCTCCGGCCATCGCGAACTGGTTTTCCTGCGTGAAGAGGCGTCCGACGACGACTAGCCGGAAGCTTGCAGGCCGCATTGTTCGCGGAACTTCTTCATGAGCCCCGGCGGGGATTCCCTGCGGCGATTCTCCCTTGAGCGTAACTTTTGGCGCCGTCGGGCCGTTCAGCCGTTTCCCGATCCGCGCGGGAGACGCCGTGCCTTCGAAAGATGGGATATGCAAACATTATCTTCAACTTGGTGCGCCAAGATTTGCACAGCTAATAGGCGCCCGCCCCTTGCTGTCGCAAATTCGTCATTGTAAATGGAATTCAACGGTCGGGGGGATAACTATTGTCTGGCGATTACCTGGAGCGACCTCCGATGAAAATTCTGGTGATGGGGTTGCCGGGAGCCGGCAAGTCCACGCTGTCGAGAGCTCTGGCGCCGATGCTGGGGGCCGTTTACTTCAACGCCGACGAAGTGCGGGCCAATCTGAACAAGGAGCTTGGCTTCTCGCTTGAGGACCGGATCGAGCAGGCCCGCCGCATGGGCTGGCTCTGCGATCGCGTCGTGGAGGCGGGAGGGGTGGCTCTGGCGGATTTCGTGTGTCCGACGCAGGAGACCCGCGCGGCCTTTGGCCCTGCTTTCGTGGTTTGGGTCGACAGGATAGCCGAAGGGCGTTTCCAGGACACCAACCGGCTGTTCTCGCCCCCCGAGGTGTTCCATGTTCGGATCACGCCCGAGGGCGATGCCGTCGCCTGGGCGGAAAGGGTTCGCAAGGCTCTTCAACTGCCGAACAAAATCGTCGTGCGAGCCTGAGGGAGACCCGCACGGATGTTTTGCCGGGCGACGCAGCCCCTTGCGGGCGTGCCGGTCAGCCTTGAAGGCAGCGGTCGCGATGCCGGCATTCCGCGCAGCAATTCAGATCTTCATGAAGAATGGTCAAGCCTTCGCCATTCCTGTTCAGGCTCAGGCATGTCTCCTCCTCATAGCGCAGCGCATCCTCCAGCGAAGGCGCCAGATAGCGCATGATCGCTTGCTCGCCGCTCATCAAGATTATTTCTATTGATTTAGCCTGGCCCGAGTCGGCAAATAGTGGTGCGCCGCATCCGCAATGCGCTGGCTTGTGCTTTCATGCGGCGGCGCTCCCTGGCGGTTCTCATCGTGAATTTGTTTTTGAGACGATCTTTATAGCGGCCGTTATTTATGAAACCGTCCGAAACATCTGGATAAGTTTACGCATCCGCGTTTAACCTCTTGCGCCTTCCAGACTATGTCGCTTGCCGCCGCCCGCGCCGGAGCGGGAAAGCATTAACAATATTTGGCGATCGCCGTAGTTTCATGACGTCTTTGTCCGGGCTGCTCCCGATGCCGCAACTTGCGGAAAATGGGAATAAAATTGTGGGGACAGACGCCGAGCGCCGTCATTCAGCCCTTCATTTGAAAGGATCATTAGGGAAATTCTCCAGGCGACATTTGGATTGGATTCATTTTTAGCCGCCAACGTCTCCCGAAATCCTGTTAGCAAGGAGACGAGGACATGAAGACGATTGGGCGAAGCGTTTTCCGGGGACGCGGACTGGCCGCGTTCCACGAGGATCGTGGCGGCGCGGTGCTGATGACTTTCGGCCTGCTCTTGCCGGTTGTTCTTGGACTTCTGGTCCTGGTGTTCAGCTATTCGCGCGCGTCGAGCTACAAGAGCGGCCTGCAGAGCGCCGCCGACAGCGCCGCGCTCGCCACCACCGCTGCGGTCATCGCCAACCCGTCGATGACCTCGGACCAGCAACAGGCGCTGGCGAACCTCTATTTCGCCAATAACGCGCCGGCGGGAGCGGCGAGTTTTGGATCGCTGACCGTTCCGACCGCGACGAACTTCAATTCGACCGTCACGACGAAGGTGCAGTATCAGGGTAGCCTGCCGGCCTTGCTGAACGGGCTGCTCAGCACCAGCGTGAGCGTCAATTCCACGGCGCAGGGCGTCATTCCCAATACCTCGGGCGGCGCCTCGGGCAACACGACTTACGGCGGCTATGTCGCGGCCTGGGGCGACCCCCATATCAACGCAGCGAACGGCTCGACATATTACGTAAGTTGCGCGCAGCCGATCGGTAGCTGGTACAACATGCTCAGCAACTTCGGCATCGAGGTCAACGTCAGCTGCGAGCATGAGGCCTATTACAATGAAGACGTGATGCGCCACTACTCGGTCGTCTTGGGCGGACACGTGATCGCGCTCGACGCGCCTGCGCCGACGGAAACGATTGACCCCAACACCGGTTCGGTCGTGATTTCCTATGATCCCGCCACGGCGTGGTTCGGCCAGGTGACCATTGATGGCGTCCTTTATCCGGCCCAGATGGGAACGCAGACCTATCTCAACGGCGCGGTGTCGGTTAACACCACGGACGTGACGAACTTCTACCAGCAGGACAATTCGGTCACCTTCACGCCGCCGGGCGGCAATTACAGGATCGTCATCTCCTTCCAGCAGCTGGGGATGGGCGTGATCAACGTCTGGGCGACCAATGCGGGCCTGTGCGGCGTGCCGGGAGGCATTCTCGGCAGCACGATAGCCGGCATAAACGACGCCAACTCGCTGGACTTCCAGGTTGCCGGCCCGACGGCGACGTCGTTCCAGGTACAGCTGGGGAAGCTGCGCCACGGCCGCCGTCGCGCCCGGCGCGGGAAGCGCGCATCTCATCAGGTAATCATCATCGCGAAACATGGCGCCGCCTCTCCGGGCGGCGTGTCATCGCCAAGGAGTTCAAGGATGTTTGTCCTGCCGAAAATGAAACACATGCGCGCCGCAAGCCTTTTGGCCGCCTCGCTGGCCTTCGCCGCCCCTAGCCTCGCTCACGCCGTCACCAGCACGCCGACATGCCAGGCGCTGGAGCAGCAATGCGAGAAGTTCGCCGAGAGAACCGCGAAGACCGTCGCCTCGACGCGCAAGGATCAGGTCGCCGCGCAGAAGGATGACGATCTGACCCAGAGCTACTGCTTCTCGGCTTACGATCAGGCCCTGAAGACCGGATTCTGGCCGGCCTGGAGATCTACGCCTCCGATCCCCTGCCACAAGTGACGCGGGGCCGGATTGGAGTATAAGCGTCGCGCGCCGTTTCACTGAAGCGGCGCGCGATGATTCATCTCACCGGCGAAACCGCACATGAGAATTGACGGCCGCGACTATAAAACCATCTGGCCCGACGCCGACGGGCGCCGCGTCCATGTCATCGACCAGACCGGCCTGCCGCACCGCTTCGAGACGCGGGCGCTGGGCTCGGCGACGGACGCCGCGCGCGCCATCGCGGACATGATCGTGCGCGGCGCGCCCTTGATCGGCGTCACCGGAGCCTATGGCCTCGCGCTCGCCGCCGCTGACGACGCAAGCGACGACAATATCCACGCCGCCCATGCGCAATTGCTCGCGACGCGGCCCACCGCCGTCAATCTGCGCTGGGCGCTCGACCGCCTGCGCGAACTTCTGCTCGCCGCGCCACTGGCCGGGAGGAGCGCGCTCGCCTATGAAGAATCCGCGCGCATCGCCGATGAAGACATCGCCAGTTGCGAGGCCATCGGCGAGCATGGCGCGGCGCTGATCCGCGCGGCCGCCGCGCGCAATCCCGGCCGTCCGGTGAACATACTCACCCATTGCAACGCCGGCTGGCTTTGCGCGGTGGACTGGGGCACGGCGCTCGCGCCGATCTACAAGGCCGCGCGCGGCGGCGTTCCGCTGCATGTCTATGTCGACGAGACGCGCCCGCGCAATCAGGGCGCGAGCCTCACCGCCTTCGAACTGCTCAACGAGGGCGTGCCGCATACGGTGATCGCGGACAACGCCGGCGGCCATCTGATGCAGCATGGCGGGGTCGATCTCGTCATCGTCGGCACTGATCGCACGACGCGCGCAGGCGACGTCTGCAACAAGATCGGCACCTATCTCAAGGCGCTCGCCGCGCATGACAATGGCGTGCCCTTCTATGTCGCCCTGCCGGGCTCGACGGTCGATTGGCGCATCAGCGACGGGGTGGCGCAAATCCCGATCGAGGAGCGTTCGCCGCGCGAGGTGACGCATATCGCCGGACAGGCCGAGAGCGGCGAGATCGTCGAGGTGCGGCTGACGCCGAAGGGCTCGCCCGCGATCAACTTCGGCTTCGACGTCACCCCCGCGCGCCTCGTGACCGGGCTCATCACCGAGCGCGGCGTTTGCGCAGCGAGCGAGAGCGGGCTGAAGGGGCTTTATCCGGAGATGGGGTAAGGGGATTAGCTAGGAATCCCTTTTCGCTCTGGATGCACCAGCCACTTCTTAACTTTCGACATAAACTTCCAAACATCATCACTCGAGGGTTTTACGTACTCGGCGGCTGAAGGGTCCTCCCCAATCCGCTCAAACAGGCTAATTCAGCCAACTGGGCCGTGACCTCGGATGGAGAGATGCTTCGACCAAATTCGAACTCGCCGCCGGGAACTACGAAGACCCCGTAGTCAGCAAGTTGGCCGAGTACGATTCTCTGCAGCTTCCCGGTCGGACAGGGGAAGGATATTGAGGCCCCCGTCTCGTTTCATATCGCGACCAGTGAGATCCATCGCCTTCCTCACCGCAGCACGGATTATTGCCAAAAATTCATGGGAAATAGAGGGGACGCTGGCACTTGAGAGCAAATTCGTCCAGTTTGTGCCGCCGTCTTTTAAAACATCGACGTCCGCAATTGCGGCTGCAGGAATGCCGAGCTTTCTTAGTGGGCGAATAATCGTCTGAATAGTCTGCTTGTTCTGAGCGTTGATGAAGAGGCAATTCGGATTCCCCATTCAGGCTTGAATTGAAGCAGTCGTTCGTTGATCTCCTGATAAAACGCTCTATCTGCGTCCGATTCTGTTACGACCACGAATTCATAGAACAGCCCGCTTAATACTCCGGTCGATCGAAGTAACGGGTGTCGCATCAATTCGAGTATCTCATCGCTTGGGAGCACTCGCGCAGTTGCTACAAAATCGCGATAAGTCAGCCGAACAATATTGACAGGTGCGCCTGACTGAATGCAGCCCATCACAAACGCTGGGCTGTGGGTTGAAACAAAAACGCGCTTGTCTGCGGAAAGCGCTGCTTTCGAAACCTCAAGGGCAAGCTTGGTTGCAAGCGACGGGTGAAGAAAGGCTTCGGGCTCATCGATCAGAATGACACTCGGATCACCTGCCATCACCTCCGTCACAATTCCGGCAAATGCCTTTACCCCGTCGCTGGCGTCCGAAATTGGCAGTGCCGCCGCATGAAATCTTAAAGCATCGTCATGCAATCCACGCTCCTCCATTTCGTCTCGTGGCGCGCGGCTTGCGAGCCGAACTCGCAAGCTCCCAAGATTTGTTGGATCAATTACGAAGTGCGTGCCAAACGCCTCAAAAACGATACGGCGGACTTCCCGACGTTTGGTGTCGTCTCGAAACAGCACTTGGAGGCTTGAATTAGCTGGCCGCTGAAGGTCGCCTGCGGCCTGGTCGTTCACCAGGTCTATTCGGCCTCTACCGTCAGAATCAGGGTATTGTGCATAAGAAACCACGAACAAAATGCTCCCAAATCCTGCGAGGGGTTTTGCACAAGAGCATTGATTCGATCCACTGGCACCTCTGCCCGCCCATAGCGACTCTCAATAAATATATGGCCGATTTGGGGGAATTCGCTTGAATTGGGCGGCGCTTTTAATTTTTCGATCGCCTGAGCAGCCCTTTCTGCAGGCAAGCCGATAAAGTTCAGCTCAGACAAAATTACTGCGTTTACGCTTTTCATTCCGCTCCGACAGTAGAGTGCAATCTCCCCCAAGACGCGAACTCTTGCCAGAATTATTTGGACCCACGAACACAGTCACTGGACTGGCAGCAATTTGCTCAGCTTCGATGGTTGGGACTTGCCCAAACTTGAGTTCGAAAGGTGGAAATCATCAATCTCGCCCACAATTGCTAAAATGCATTTCACTCTCTCTCACGTGGATGCAAGTCATGTCCAGCCGACGGCGCTCACAGCCTTCCAAGAGTTCCTTTACGCCCCTTTCTCCTTCGGTCCGTAATTCCTGAACCGCTCCACGGTGCGCATGATCTCGTCGTCCGGCAATATCACCGGCGCGCCCGCGAGCGAGGCGAGGTAATAGACGCGGGCGAGCTGCTCCAGCTCCGCCGCGCGCCAGAGCGCCTTGCCGATGTCGCCCGCCGTGACGATGGCGCCGTGATTGCCGAGCAGCACGCCATGCCCTTCGCCCAGCCCCGCGACGGCGAGCGCGGACAGTTCCGCCGTGCCATAGGGCGCGTAATCCGTACAGCGCACCACGGGGCCGCCGAAGGCCGCGATCATGTAATGCACGGCGGGAATGTCGCGCCGCAAAGTCGCCAGCGTCGTAGCGTAGGGCGAATGCATGTGGACAACCGCGCCGACGTCCGCCCGCGCGCTAAAAATGTCGCGGTGGAAGCGCCATTCGCTGGAGGGGGGCAGTGGGCCTTCAAAGGCGCCGTCCGGCCCCTTCAGCGCCATGCGGGCGATGTCCTCCGCGCGCAGCCGGTCGCTGGGCACGCCGCTGGGCGTTATCAGCATGGCGTCGCCGTCGCGCAGCGAGATGTTGCCCGCCGAGCCCTGGTTGAGCCCAAGGCGCTCCAGCTCCCGCGCCGCCGCGACGATCGCCGCGCGCTTTTCCGTCTGTGTCATGGGTGGCCCTCCCGCGCCCGCGCCCCGCTTTACAGCCCGCGAGGCGCGGACGGCAAGCGGGGCATGCGGCGCAACGCCCCGCTCCCTTGAAGGACCGTGACCCGAGCCCCAACTGCGAAAGCATGTAGCCGCAAGCAGGGGAGGAAGTCGTGAGTGCGCGCGGAAAAGACTTGTTCGAGAGGTTCATTGCGAAGCGCGCGGCCCATCCCGATCTGCGCAACGCGCCGCCGGAAAGCCAGTTCGCGGATTTGCGCGACGCCGCCGAGGCCGAGGACGTGACCTTGGCCGAGATCGTCGAGGAGGTCGGCGAACTTCCCGACGCGATCGCGAGAGCGATCAGGGAAGGCTATCAGGGGATCAGATAGCTGGGATGGCCGCAGAACGGCCCCCCGGCGCGCCCCTCGCACTTGCCCCGGCGGCGGCGATCATATAGCAGGCTGTCATGGCCAATCCGGCGCGACGCCGGGGCCTTCCGGGAATTTCGCAGGATATCAGCGACATGAGCCAGAAGCCGATCAACTACCTTCGCCTTTCCACGCTGGTCGCGGTGGCGATCCTTGTCGGCACGGAGCTGGTCGGCGCGTCCTGGGCCGCCGGCTGGGCGCTGGGCGGCCTGTTCCAGCTCGATCCCCTGGTCAGCCGCGGCTTCGAGGCGATCTTCGCGCTCGCGGGCTTCGTCGGCCTCTATTACTTCATGCGCACCGCCATCAAGCACGAGCCCATTCGCGGCTGAAACGCTGCAATTTCGTTAAGATTTGCCGGGCAAACTCGGCCTCCCCAATGTTGTCGCGAGCGTGAGCAAGGCAGTCCAGGGAAACCGGACCGCCGGCGGTTGTTCCGCTTTAGTCCCCCAGCCACGGCCAAGCGTTTTCATCAGGCACAGAATCAGGAACCGTCCATGACCAATTCACCCGATCGCCGCGCCTTCCTCAAAGCCGCCGCCGCGACCAGCGCGCTTGGCGCGGTCGGCGCCGCGCGGGCCGACACACAGACGACCTCCAGCGGCATCAAGCTGGGCGAGGCGACGCCCTTCTCCTTCGAGGCGCTGAAGGCCGAGGCCGCGCGGCTCATCAAGGAGCCCTTCCGCGCGCCCTCGATCCCGAACCCCGAGATCACCAGCAAGATCGACTACGAGGCCTGGGGCAAGATCACCTACAACACGGATCACGCTCTTTTCGCGCAAGGGCCGGAGCGCTTTCCGCTCGAATTCTTCCACCTCGGCATGTTCTTCAAGAAGGCCATCCACGTCCATAAGGTGGACAAGGGCGAAGCGCGGGAAATCCTCTACGATCCGAGCTATTTCAACATGCCGGAGGACTCCATCGCGCGACAGCTTTCGCCTGGCGCGGGCTTCGCGGGCTTTCGCATCCAGGAGTCGAAGGAAGGCCAGCTCGACTGGAAGAAGAACGACTGGGTGGCCTTCCTCGGCGCGTCCTATTTCCGCGCCATCGGAGAATTGCGCCAATACGGCCTTTCCGCGCGAGGCATCGCGCTCGACACATGGGTCTCGGACCGCTCCGAGGAATTCCCCGACTTCACCCATATCTATGTCGGGCCGGAGACGGACGACGGCGTGGTGCTGCATGCGCTGTTAGAGGGCCCGCATATCGTCGGGGCCTATCGCTTCCTGATGACGCGCGGCAAGGGCGTCGTCATGGACATCGACTGCAAGCTTTTCCTGCGCGGCGATTTCGTGCGCTTCGGCATTGCGCCGCTGACCTCGATGTACTGGTTCTCGGAAACGAGAAAGCCCACCGCCGTCGACTGGCGTCCCGAGGTGCATGACTCCGACGGCCTCTCGATGTGGACCGGGGCGGGCGAGCGGCTGTGGCGTCCGCTCAACAATCCGGGGCGCGTGATGGCGTCGGCCTTTGGCGACACGAATCCCAAGGGCTGGGGCCTGATGCAGCGCGACCGCAATTACGACCATTATCTCGACAATGTGTTCTATGACCGCCGTCCGAGCGTCTGGGTCGAGCCCAAGGGCGACTGGGGCAAGGGCGCGATCCATCTCGTCGAGATTCCGACCGACGACGAAATCCACGACAATATCGTCGCCGTCTGGGTGCCGGAAAAGCCGGCGGTTCCTGGCGCGGAATTCGACTTCTCCTACCGCCTGCACTGGCTTGGCGATGAGCCCTATCCGGCGCAGCTGGCGCGCTGCGTCGCGACGCGGCTCGGCAATGGCGGCCAGCCCGGCAAGCCGCGCCCCAGGGGCGTGCGCAAGTTCATGGTCGAGTTCCTGGGCGGCGCGCTGGAGAAACTGCCCTATGGCGTCAAGCCGGAGCCGGTGCTCTGGGCCTCGCGCGGCAGCTTCTCCTATGTCTATACCGAGGCGGTTTTCGACAGCGTGCCGGGCCATTGGCGCGCGCAATTCGACCTCACCGTGGACGGAAACGACCCTGTCGAGATGCGCCTGTTCCTGAAGGTCGGCGACGCGATCATCTCGGAGAACTGGCTCTATCAGTATCATCCGTTCTAGCGCGGCCCGCGCCCGCGAAGTTTCCCGTCGGTCAAAGGCGGCCCGCGCGGCCTTTACGGCTTTCATGGGCGTATCGGCGGGCGGATCACGTGATAAAGTCGCCCTTCAATGGCCGCGCCTGTGCGCCGGGTCGAAAGCTGCTACAATCGCGCTTTCCAACAGCAAGAGACGGGACGATCAATGGCGGAGGATGCAAGCGAAACACCGGTGGAGCAGCCGACCGCGCCCGATCTCGGCGTTTTGCACGACTACGACTATTTCGACCAGTCCGAAGGCGACCATGCGTCGGCCTATGTATTCGAGTTGGCGGGCGCGGGGCGAAGGATTCTCGAACTCGGCGCCGGCTCCGCTGACCGAAGACCCGATTTCTGGCGAAGGACGGGAAGAATATTGTCGTGGCCGCCGACATCAACGCCGCGTCGGTGGAAAAGCTGCGGAGAATCACGCCGCACGCCTATCAGGTGGATCTTGAGAAGCCGGCATGGACCGAGACGTTTCGCGGCGAGGGACCGTTCGACACGATCATCGCCGCCGACGTTCTCGAACATCTCTATGATCCGTGGTCGGCGCTCGCGACCATGAAGACGTTGCTGGCGCCCGAAGGCGACATCATCGTTTCGCTGCCCTATATCGGCAACGCGGCCATCCTCGGGCTCATCAGCGACGATGACTTCCAATATCGCGAGGAAGGCCTGCTCGATAAGACGCACATCCGGTTTTTTGGCCTGCGCAACATTGCACAGCTGCATGAGCACGCGGGGCTGAAGATCATCGACGCGCGTTTCGTGCTGCGTCCGCCGCAGACCACGGAATTTCATCCGCACTGGAACAGCTTGCCGCCACGGGTAAAAGCCGCGCTCACCATAAATCCGCGCTCCGACATCTATCAGATCGTGACAAAAGCGCGCCGCTCGGAATGCGTGACCTCGCCGATCGATCTCATGGCGGCGGCGGACCGCCGCTGTCCGCCCAGAAGGCTGACGCTCCGGCAAAGAATCGCCCATGCTTTGCTCGGCGCCGAAGCCTAGCGCTAATGGCGGAGGAGCTTTGCGAAATCCATTTCGATCGGCGCAGCCAGAATCGTCCGATCGTTCTCTTTCTCCGCTTGTTCAATCAGGCGGGCGCAACCGTTCTGGCCTTCCCCTGGCGTCTGGAACGCGGCGTTACATGCACGCCGCCGCTGATGCTCGATCCCTCCCTTTCCGTGGAGATCACCTCGGACGAAACGGATGAGCATGTGTCCGCAACATCAGGCGCCGAGGGCCGCCGCCTGGGCTTTGGCGACGGGCTACCACTGGCGGATGGAATTATGTCCGCGCCTTCATCAAGCGTCTCGACAAAATCTCCCAGGACGACACAGCAGGGCGGATCAAGCCCTGGCCAGCGAAGCCGCTGCCGACGCCGCCGCCAAGCGTCAGCATCGTCATTCCAACGCGGGATCGCGCCGACCTTCTGTCGCGCGCTGTCGAGACCCTGTTCGAGCAGGCCGACTGGCCGGACAAGGAGCTGGTGATCGTCGACAACGGCTCGACCGAGCCCGAAACATTCGCACTGTTTGAGCGTATTCGCCAAGCAGCCAATGCGAAAATCGTGCGGGACGACAGCCCGTTCAATTTCTCACGCCTCATCAATGCGGGCGTGCGCGCCGCTCGCGGCGACGTAATCGCTATCGTGAACAACGACGTCGAAACCGATAACCGCGACTGGATCACGCCGTTGGCCGCGATCGCCTGCGATCCGGCCGTCGGCGTTGTCGGCGCCAAGTTGCTGTTCGGCGACGGCAGTGTCCAGCATGCGGGCCTCACTTTGGGCATACGCGGACTTGCCGGGCACGCGGGCACGGGCCGCGCGGCGGATGATCCGGGGCCCTATGGCCTGCTTTCCACGACCCGTCGCGTTTCGGCGGTGACGGGCGCCTGCATGTTTACACGCCGTGAAATTTTCGATCGCTTTGGCGGAATGGATGAGAATTACGTCGTTGAATTCAACGATGTGGACTACTGCCTCCGCTTGAACGCCGCCGGCCTCGCTGTCATCTACGCCGCAACGTCCGTACTTACCCATAACGAAGGGTCCACCAGACAAAGCCGTCCTCTGCGCGAGCAGGAAATCCGCGACCGGCAGCAATTCATGCGTCAGTGGGGTCGCTTGCTCATAGAAGATCCCTACTATCCCGCTGACCTGACAATAAAAGACGACTCGCTTGCCTTTCTGACCACTGGCGATCGTTGATCGGCGCGGCCGCGTTCCCGCGACAATTGTCGCGGCCGTGACGGCGAACGCATGGACGAGGGAACAGGGATTCGAGTTAAAGGGGATCATTTGCGACATTTGCGAGGGTCGAAAGAATGAGCGGGGGAAACAGCAATCTGGAGCGATATATCGAGAGTTACATTGCTGAGGAAAAGGCGCATGCTCTGCCGGACGGCGCCTCCGCGCGCCGCGTCACGCCGGACGCGGCCACGGCTTTCATCGCGCAAAAGGGCCGCGAGTTATACTGGACGCTCACGCGGCTCGCGGGGTTCGGGCATCTGCACGACGGCGTATGGAGCTTTGGCCAGTGGAACAGGGCGTTGCGCAAATTCCTCGCCGAGCATTCGGCTGGCGTCGCCGCCCCTCCTGGCTCCAGGGTCTTCATCGAGGTTTCGCAATTGCTGCGCGCCGACAAGGCGACTGGCATACAGCGCGTGACGCTGGAGGTCTGCCGCTCGGCGCTGCGCCAGGGCGGCGTTCCAGTCTTCGCCTTCGAGGGCAGGCTTTACGGCTTTCTCGACGCTGGCAGGGATGCGCGGCCGATCGATGTTTCGCAGGGCGACAAATATATCGTCGCGGGCGCGTGGTGGGCGACGCCCGGGCCCGTTCATCGCGCGATGCAGGACATCTCCGCGCGCGGCGGACGCAACATCGTGATCCTGTATGATCTCTTTCCGCTGCAGTGACAATGAAATCTGCTTCAGGGTCGAAAACTTCGTCGCCTGGTTCGACCGGATCGTTCTCGCCTCCGACGCCGTCGTCTGCATCTCGCACAGCGTCGCCGACGAATTCATCGAGCTGATGGCGGCCGAGCGCCGCCCCTTCAATCCGGCGTTAAGGCTGGGCTGGCAGGGGCTTGGCGCGGATTTCTCCGGCGGGACGGAAAAGCCGTCGCGCGAGGTCGTCGCGCTTTGCGGCGAGGGCGCGCCGCTTTTGCTCAGCGTCAGCACGCTGGAGCCGCGCAAGGGCTATCCGATCGCGCTTGACGCCTTCGACAAGCTTTGGCGCGAAGGCGTCGACGTGCGTTACGTCATCGTCGGCCGCGAGGGCTGGATGGTCTCCGCGCTCAAGCAGCGCATCTTCTCGCATCCCGAATATGGCCGGCGCCTGTTCTGGCTGAGCAACGCCAGCGACGCGGATCTTCGCCATCTCTACGGCTGCGCGCATAGTCTCGTCTTCGCGACCATCGCGGAAGGCTTCGGACTCGCGCTGGTGGAGGCCGCCTATTACGGCCTGCCCGCCATCGTCACGGACATTCCCGTGTTTCGCGAGATCGCGGGCGACTCGGTGCGCTATTTCGATCTCGGCGACAGCGACATGCTGGCGCAACAGATACGCGACTCCTTGGCGGCGCCGAAGACGCCGCCCGCGATCCCCTTGACGAGCTGGGAAGAAGCGACGGACAGGCTGCTCGCGATGATCGCGGGCGAAGCCTATCAATATGGCGAGCTGCGCGAGAGGATCGCCGCGATCGAGCCGGCGGAGGGGCGGCCCTCCTGAGAGAAGCCGGCCGCGTTCATTCGATCACGGCGTCGTAGCTTGGCGGATTCTCTTCCGCCTTGAAGACGAAGTGCCACCATTCGCGCGGATAATTTTCAAAGCCGTGGCGGCGCATCAGCGCGACGAGCCGCGCGCGATGCATATGCGCCGCGCCGCGCACATGCGCGGCGGTCCATGAGCGCCTGTCGAAGAAATCGAATGGCGCGCCGAAATCCCATCCCTTCACGCCGATGTCGACGGCGAGGCCTGTCGAATGGGTGGATTGCGCGGCGATATAGCCCTGCGCGAACAGCGCGCCCTTCTCGACATTGGGATAATAGGCGCGCTTCGTTTGTTCGTCCGGGCTCCGCGACCATTCCATGAAGGCCGCGACGGCGCGCACAGGGCGGTAGCAGTCGTAGACGACGAGATCAAAGCCCCTTGCGTGCGCCTCGGCCTGCGCCGCCGCCAGAGCGCGCGCCGCGTCCATGCGCAGCCAGCATTGCGCCGCGCGATAGCCGGGCACGCGCGCGCCGGTGAAATTATTGGCGCCGGCGTAGCGCATCTCCTGAATGACGCCGGGCGCGAAGTCCTTGAGGCGCGCGAAGCCAGGGGGCAATTCCCCCGCGAGGGCAGGAGCGGCAAGAGAGATCAGCGCCGCGCAAGCCGCGCTGGATAGTTTTGCGTAGCGCTTTGTCGACGAAGCCGTCATGACGCGATCCGAGCCCGTCATTATTCGCAAACGGGGAGGGCGTCTCCTCGCCGCGCCATGATGGAGCGCGGCGCCGGGCGGCGCAACCTCCGCGCCTTGCGCCCGAACCCAACAGGATCGAAACCTGGAGCGGAGCCGGGCGTCGGGTCTGCGTACAATATTACGCAGACATTACCCTGTTTGTGTGAGCTTCGCCTTGGTTACATCAAGATGATTGTAGCGTGATGCGATCGTGAGATCATGCGGGTATTCTGTAAAATCTGCGACTGTTACTTTATTTCGACTTCCGCATTAAGAATGTTTTCGGATTTTAAATCCCAGATTGAGCCCGGATCCGGCGCGTCTGGCGCCGCGGCAAGAGAATTGAACAACGGGATGCGCAGGTCATGACCAAAATCGCGCGGGATTTCTGGAGGGACGAGGGTGGCGCGACGGCGATCGAATATGGCTTGATCGCATCGCTCATATCGATCGTGGCCATCACCGCCTTCAGGAAGGTGGGCTCCAAATTGATATCGACCTTCAACGACATAGCGCAGAATCTGGCGAGCTAGCGGCAGGGGGCCTCTCTGGCGACCCCAGCCTTCCGCCGCGGAAGCTGTCAACGCGCCGAACTTGGATGTAGGATCACCAGGAGGAAAGCGAGCGCGGGGCCTTGGGGCGATGCCGCGCGCGAGAGCACAGGGCGGTCCGTGAGCGATCTCCAGTTACAGCTTTTTATCGAACATTCGCCGGCGGCGATGGCGATGTTCGATCGGAACATGCGCTATCTCGCCGCCAGCCGCCGGTGGCTGAGCGACCACAGGTTTGACGAGCCTGTGCTGGGCCGCTCGCATTATGATGTCCTTCCGGACATGCCGGAGCGCTGGAAAGACGTGCATCGCCGTGCTCTCGCGGGCGAGGTCATCGCCAAGGCGGGCGATCGCTTTGATCGCGCGGATGGCACGGTGCTTTGGCTGGATTGGGAGGCGCGCCCCTGGAAAAATCCCGAAGGCGAAATTCGCGGAAATCGTGATTTCGATGGAGGACATCACCGCGCGCAAGCGCATTGAGGAAGCGTTGCGTGAGAGCGAGGAGCGCTTCCGCACGCTGACGGAAATGAGTCCCGACTGCATAATGGTAAATCTTGACGGGCGTTACGCCTATGCGAACCGTGCGGCTATTCGCCTGCTTGGCGCGCAGGATGCGGGAGATATCGTTGGCCTTTCGCCCTTCGACATCGTTGCGCCGGAATTCCACGAGCGCGTGCGCACGCGCACGCGGATTGTGATCGAGGAGAAGCGCGAGACCGAACCGAAGGAAGCCCTCTGGAGAAGATTTGACGGAACGTCTGTGGAGGTGGAAGTCGCCACCCGTCCGATGATCTGGGATGGAAAGCCCGCGATTCAGGTGGTGGCGCGCGACATCACCGAACGCAGGCAGGCAGAGGAGGCGCTTCGCGAAGCCGACCGTCGCAAGGACGAATTTCTGGCGACGCTCGCCCATGAGCTGCGCAATCCGCTCGCGCCCATCCGCAATGCTGTTTACGTCCTGAAGAAAACCGACGTCGGCAACCCGGAGGGAAGGGAACGGGCGCGTTCTTTGCTGCCGATGATGGAGCGGCAGGTGGATCATCTCGTTCGCCTCGTCGACGATCTGCTTGAGGTCGCGCGCATCACGAGCGGGAAGATCCAGCTCAGGAAACAGCATCTCGACCTTTCCTCCGTCATCCATCAGGCGATCGAGACCAGCTACCCCTTGCTGCAGGCTGGCGAGCACGAAACGAACGTATCGCTGGGCGATGAGCGGCTTGTCGTCGAGGGCGATCCGGTGCGCCTGACGCAGGTGTTCGCCAATCTTCTCAACAACGCCGCAAAATACACGTCGCCGCAAGGCCGCATTGAGATATCGATGGCGCGCGACGGCGGCGAGGCCATCGTCAGCGTTCGCGATAATGGCATAGGCATTTCGGACGAGATGCTGCCCCGGATCTTCGATCTTTTCACTCAATCGAGCCGCGCCGTCCCCCACACCAAAGGCGGCATGGGCGTTGGACTCGCGCTCGTGCGCAATCTCGTCGAAATGCATGGCGGCAGCGTCGAGGGCCGCAGCGACGGCCCCGGACACGGCAGCGAATTTCTGGTTCGACTGCCTCTTGCTGTCGCCACGGCGCCAGCGAAGGCGTTGGAGGAAGCGGCGGCGCCTTCAATCCGCGCCTCGCGCCGCATATTGGTCGTCGACAACGAAAAAGACGTCGCCGACGGTCTCGCGATGCTGCTGCAGGTGATGGGCGCGAATGTGCGCGTGGCCTACGACGGCGCGTCGGCGCTAGCGGCCGTCGCCGACTTCAAGCCTCATCTCGCCTTCGTCGATATCGGCATGCCCGGCATGGATGGCTACGAGACGGCGCGGCGAATTCGCATGCTTCCCGAGGGCGGCGGCGTCGTTCTCATCGCGCTGAGCGGATGGGGCCAGGACGATGACCGTCAACGCGCGCAAGAAGCCGGCTTCGATCGCCACTGCGTGAAGCCGATAAAGTTTACGGTACTGGAAGAATTGCTCGCGCCGGCGACGGACGACGCGTGACGCGGCGGCGCGGAGCGTCTTACCCCTTCGGTTTCGCCGCTCCGCCATGCGCCGCCGACCAGGCCACCGGGTCCGCGATGAATTTCTCGACTTCGTTGAGCGCGGCGGCGGGGAAATATTCATGCGCGCGGGCGACCTCAAGCACGTCGCGCCATGTGGCGAGATAATGCAGCTCGACGCCCATCGCGCGCAGTTCTTCCAGCGCGCCCTTGAAAATGTCGTAGAAGAAAAACACGAAGACGTGATCGCAGTTCTGGCCCGCCTCGCGCAATGCGGCGACGAAGTCCTTCTTCGATCCGCCATCTGTCGCCAAATCTTCCACCAGCAGCGCGCGGCCATTGTCGTGCAGGTCGCCCTCGATGCGGGCGTTGCGGCCAAAGCCCTTCGGCTTCTTGCGCACATATTGCATCGGCAGCATCATCGCGTCGGCGATCCAGGCAGCATAGGGAATGCCCGCCGTTTCGCCGCCCGCGACGACATCAAGCGACTCATAGCCGATGTTCCGCTCGATCGACGCGACGGCGAAGTCGACCAGCCGCCGGCGAAGGCGCGGATAGGAGATGATCTTGCGCATGTCGATATAGACCGGAGAGGCCCAGCCGGCGGTCGTTATGAACGGCTTTTCGACATTGACCAGCACCGCTTTGACTTCGATCAGGGCTTTGGCGGTCTCGGCGGCGGCGTGTTGGCGGTCTGCGGACATGGTTTCTCGCGTTCCTTGCGATTCACGGATTGGGCTTCTGGCTCTTTACAGACTTTTGCCGCGAAGTGGAATTCGTCATCGGAGAGGAGCGCGCGGGCGTCAGATGTCGAGGTGGCGGTAGATTGAAATCTCGCGCTCGCGCGCCGCTCTCGCGTCGTCGCCGGCCCTGATCCCGCGCCATGCGTCGAACACCATCACCGCCGTCGAAAAAAGTCCCGTGACCTTTCCCAGGATCAATCCAAACGGGAATATCAGCTGTCCGGGCGGGATGATGAATTGCGATCCGACGAATATCGTGATGGCGTTGAAGAAATAGGCCGGCCGGTAGATGGATTTTTCCTGCCATGCGCTGCGGGCGTGCGTCAGCGAACTTTTCTTCACCGCCCTGTTGTAGGCGGGGTTGGGCGCAAGACCCCAGAAGCGGCGCTTGGGCGGCAGGGCGTTCGGTCCCGCGAGCAGCGCCTTGTAGTTCTGTCTTATGGAGTCATGCGCGATCCATGCGAGAAGGAGATTGGCCGCGACGAGCGCCCATTTGAGCTGCGGCAGGGTCATCGACAATTGCGCGGCGAGATCGACGAAGCCAAGTTGCGTGAAGGCGTTGAGAGCGAAGGCGGAGCGATGGAAAGCGCCTCTGTTCATGCCCTGAATCTTCTCGCCGATGAATGCGGCGCCCTCCTTGGACGCGGCAAGCTCGCGCAAGACCTCCCGCTGGCTGTCGGTGATTTTCCATCGCTGGCCAAGCTCGGCGATCGCCTCCTGTGGCGTCGCGCCCTTGATGTTGAAAGTGACCTGGCTGATGAGCGTCGACGCTCTGGTCAGGAAATCGCGCGCCATGGCGTAGCGCGATGTCACGGATGCGAAAAAACCCTCGGACTCGGTTCCCATGGCGTCTGTCCCGCTCAAAGCCGCGACGTGATGGCGTTCGCGCGGCGCCCGCATGAAAACATATCGTCGCCACAATGAGAATGCGCCCGCCGCATGAAAACGGAGCCTTGCGCCGCCGGAAATGACGGACGGGGGAATGCGCCACGCCGCCGACCTTCTCGAAAACGCGTGATTTTCAAACGATTGTCGATGAAACGGCAGGCTTTGAACTCCGGTGCGCTGGCGCGGAAAAAACTTCGGCGCGAAAAGGCGATAATCAAAATTTATCTTGTCCGTTAGGCTTATCTTAAGACGTTGGGCGCAGCTTTCGATGCTAACGACGCGCATTTCTGGCCGCCGACAATTTTGCTTACGACTACTGATCTTCCTGATTGAAACCCTCCAGAGGGTTCGAGAGAGTGGCATGTCACACGCCAGGTCATACAAGCCCGCGCTGCTTTTATGCCTATGCATTCTTGCCTCGGATCTCGCTTGCGCAAAACCTATCGTCTGGGCCGAAAAGACATCCACCGGCGAAACCGACGAGGCCTATTCGCAGGAACTCAGCTCTCAAAACACGGAGGTCGTGAAACAGGAGCCTTATTCCGGAGCGACTTACGCCTTCACTTTCGTCGCGGTCATGATGCTGGCAGTGCGCGGCTTTTGCAAGATCGCCTCTTCGAAGCCCGATTACAGGCCGCAGTTTGGTCCCAAGCCCAAGCCGCGCGTGGCGATCGCCGACGATGCGAAACAGGAGGCTCCCTCAATGGGAGCCTGCATCGCCGATGCGGAGCCTATCGCGAAACGGGAGGAGTCCAGACCTCCGGCGCCGGGCGTGCACTGCTAGAACTTGACGCTATCGCAGCTTCGCATGGCGCCCCGTCAGGCAACCGTCGGCAGCAGCGCGTTCAACAGAAGGAACCCGAGCGCGAATAGCGCCAAAGCGACGGGGGCGAAGCGCCATTTCGACGCGGGCGCTTCACGCGTCTCGATGCGACGAAGCTCATACGGCGTCAAATGATGCACGGCTGCGTGGCGCGGCGCGAGGTGTGGGGCGTGTTCATCAAGGCGAAGATCGAAATGGCCCATCGCGGGCTCCTTTTTCATTCCATTTACTGAAGCGACTTAAGCATATTCGCGTCGGAAAAGACTTAAATCGCTCGTATAAAACTGGTTAAAGGCGCGCCGCCGTTGCGGCGAGGGCGCTCCAAAGGCCTCCGACCGCGCGAGGCCCTTGCGCGGCGCCTGAAACAGCGCAATTATTCCAAGGCAGTTTGAACATCCCGCTTTTCAACACGGCGGTGAATAGAAATGAGAGCGATTTTCGCGCTTCCGGCGCTTCTAGCGGCTTTCCTCGCCCAGCCAGCCCTTGCGATGAGTTGCGGCCCCAGATTTGTGAACGAGGGCATGACCACATATCAGGTGGCTCGGATTTGCGGGGATCCGCAATCGGCGGGTAGCCGGACGATTTATGTCACCCGGGTCGAGGGATACGAGAACCTGCCGGCGCCGCCCAAGGGCGGGGCGGTGGCTTCCCCGTCTATGTCCAAATTCCCGTGAACATAGACGAATGGGTATATAATCTCGGCCCCAATCTTCTAATGCAGAAGCTTACCTTCGAGAACGACAGGCTCGTCGGCATTGAGTCGTTAGGCTACGGAAATTGAACAACTCGCGAGATTTGGCGATGTCGTTGCGTCTCATGGCGCTTTTCGCGCTCGCGCCGCCGCTCGCGAAATATGGCTTCTGGGCCGGCGTATTCGCTCTCCCCGGCGCCATCAGGCTGATGGACGTCGAGAAGCAAAAGAAGCGTTGACGCCGCGAGGTCGCCCGTCAGTTGTTGTCCTGACACGCGCGCATGCACGTGGTCTTTTGCTCGCTGCAGGGCTGTCCGCCATGAACCTCGGGCGTTCCGATCTTGTTCCCCTGGCTATAGCAGCGCCGATAGTCTTTTTTGCATTTTGCTTCGCAAGCCATCTGCTGGTCGGACTTGGTGGACTTCGCCAGAATATAAATCCTCTCGCTCCCGATCACGGTGCGCGGCGTGGCTTCAAGCGCCGGAGCAAGCGTGGCGAACAAGAACGGGGCAAGTCCAACAACGAACATATGAACGGCATAGCTTCCCTGTTTCATCTTTCCGCTCCATCGTCTTGCGGTTACCAGAAACAACGACCGCAGCGCCGTTTCGTTCCGCTCATTTCTTCGCGCCGAAAGTCGCGGCGGTCTGGCCGAACAGCACCTTGCGCTCCTCATCGGTGAAGCCCGATCGCTCGTGCTGCAAATGCTTTCCGGCCTCATAGGCGCGCTGCACCGCCGGACGCGCCGCCATCATCTCGAACCAGCGTTTGAGATGCGGGAAATCCTCCAGTTTTTGCCCTTGCGCCTCATAGGGAACGACCCAGGGATAGGTCGCCATGTCGGCGATGGAATAGTCGCCCGCGAGGAAGGGCGCCTGGGCCAGACGCCGGTCGAGCACGCCATAGAGGCGGTTGGTCTCGTTCACGTAGCGATTGATGGCGTAGGGGATCTTCTCCGGCGAATAGCGCGCGAAATGATGGTTCTGCCCGGCCATCGGGCCAAGGCCCCCGACCTGCCAGAACAGCCATTGAAGGGCGCGAAATCGCGCGCGCGTCTCAACGGGCAGAAAATGGCCGCTCTTTTCCGCGAGATAAACGAGGATCGCGCCGGACTCGAACAGCGAAAGCGGCCCGCCCTTGTCCGCCGGCGTCTCGTCGATGATCGCGGGCATGCGGTTGTTGGGCGAAATTTCCAGAAAGTCGGGCTTGAACTGGTCTCCCTTGCCGATGTCCACGGGCCGGAGACGATAGGGCAGCCCCGCCTCCTCCAGAAAAATCGTGATCTTGTGCCCGTTGGGCGTCGGCCAGTAGTAAAGCGTGATCATCACGGCCTCCTGTTGTCCTCGGGGCTAAATAATGCGCGGCTGCGCGCGAGGCGAAAGCCTGGCTGGAACAATTGTCGGACACAGCCGAAGCTGCAGAAAAATTCGAGATCTCCACGGGCGTACATATTTGTAAGCCTTGGATCAATCTTGTCCGGAACCGCCCGAATTTGTTGGCCTTGCGAGGAGTTTCCCACGCAAGAGATTGAATATCAGGGGTTTTTTTCTGGCCCGAAAGTTGCGCCTCCGCGACGGGAGGAAGGGTAACACCGCCTTCAATTCAAAGAAGAGGAGCGAAGCGTGGCCAATGTAACTTTTTCATCGCCCGTCCTGGCGCGGGACGTGACGGTTTACGCCGTTGCTGGCGACCGGGGCACGATCCTGGCCGTCGCCAAGGCGCACAAGATACCGATCCCGTTTGACTGTCAGGACGGCGAGTGCGGTTCCTGCCTCGTCGAGGTCAAGCATCTCGATCCCAATGTCAAATACGGCATCGCCCTGACCGAAAAGGAAAAGGAGATGCTCAAGCAGCTCGGCAAGATCACCAAGGCCGAGATCGAGAACGCGGAAGTCAACGACATGCCGCCGCGCTATCGCCTCGCCTGCCAGTGCTTCGTGCGCAACGAGGATATCATGGTCACCTTCGAGGGCGATCAGACCCTCCCGCCGCAGGGGCCGCACATCACGCACGCCGCGCAACGTTTCAAGGGCGGCACGGAGATCAACACGCTCGACGAATTCCTCGGCTACGCCGTCAAGGTGGAGGAGGACGCCGCGATTCATTTCGATGAACTCGCGGCGGAGATGGAGGGTTGCGGCAATCACGAAGTCGGAAAGCTCTTCCGCCAGCTCGCCGGCTTCTCGCGCCTGCACCTCGCGGAGGCGAAATCTCGCGCCGGGTCTCTCGACCTGAGCAAGAGCATACCTCCGGATTATGTCTGGCCCAATCAGGCGACGCCCGAGCGCACCGAGCTTTGGGCCGCCGATCCGACGCTGACAAGGCTGGACGGCCTGAAGGCGGCGCTGCAGGGCGAGCGTCGGGGCTACGAGTTCTACCGCGCCGTCGTGGCGACGACGAAAAGCAAGGAAGTCGCCGCAATGGCCAAGGAGTTCGTCAAGGAGGAGGCCGAGCACGTCAAGATCCTTGAAGCCTGGATCACCCGCGAGGAATGGGCGGCCAAAACTCCCGAAACCGTCTGAAAATACGTCCCTCTCCCCGCGCAAGGGGAGAGGGACGCCACCGCGTAAAAACGATTAAACGGCGTTTACGCCAAGGTAAGCGCGTTATGGAAATCTTGCCGACTGGCCCCTGTGGGTGGAGCAGCCGGGATTTTCCGCATGACCGACATTTTTACCGATTGGCCCGCTGACGCCGCCGAGGCTGTCGGGCGGCGTCCGATCGTGATGCGCCACAGCCTGGCCGAAAGCCCGCTGTTCTCCGATGAGGCGCTGGTCAGGCTGATCGAGGCGACGCCTCGCGAAAATTATCACGTCAACACCATGCCGCGTGACGCCAGCGATCCGCATCTGTGGCGCGAGGGCGACATGAGCGGCCTTTCCGGCCGCGAGGTGATGGCGGCTGTCGAAAGGGGCGAGCTCTGGGTGCATCTGCAGCGCGTGCAGGAGGCGGACGCCGCCTATCGCGATCTGCTCGATGCAGCCTTCGATGAGCTTTCGCGCCGCGTTCCCGGCTTCAATACGTTCCAGCGTTCGATGAGCGTGCTGATATCCTCGCCGCGCATGAACGTCGCCTATCACGCGGACGTCCCCGGCCAGAGCCTTTGGCAGGTGCGGGGCAGAAAGCGCGTCTGGATCTATCCCGCGCGCGAGCCCTTCCTGCCGCGCCGCGCGATCGAGAATATCATCCTGAAACGCGCGACCGACACCGACCTCCTGTTCGACGCTTCCTTCGACGCGCGGGCGCAAAGCTATCTTCTGGAGCCTGGCGACATGGCGACATGGCCGCGCAACTGCCCGCATCGCGTCGTCAATGAGGATTGCGTCAACGTCTCCTTCACCACCGAGCACTGGACCGGCGCGCTCGCCGCCGATTACGCCGTGGATTACGCCAATGGCCTGCTGCGGCCCTGGCTTGGCGGGCGTGATCTTTCGCGCGAGACGCGCGGCCCCGCCTTCTTCGCGAAGCTTGCGCTCGCGGGCGGCCACAAGCTTTTGCGCCGCATGCGAAGAAAGGCGTTGCCGCTGACCGTGGATTTTCGCGTCGCTCCGGGAGCCGCGCGCGGCTTCGAGGATGTCGCGCCGCAGGCACTGGTGAAATAGCGCGTGGCCGCCAGATCCGATCTTGTTGTCGAAGTCGCGGCGACGCCGCAGGCGATAGATGCGCTCGCCCAGGAGTGGGCGGCGCTTGAGGCCGCGACGCCGGAGGCGACGGGCTTCCAATCGCACGACTGGTGCCGCGCCTGGATCGTCGCGGCGGCGGCGCGAGATGCGCCTGCGCTGTTTCGCGTTGTCTGCCTGCGGGAGCAGGGCCGTCTGGTGATGCTGTGGCCGTTGCAGATCGACAGTCTGTTTGGCGTGCGCATCCTGCGCTGGCTCGGCGAGCCGATGACGCAGTATGGCGACGCGCTGGCGCTTCCCGGAGAAGGGCGCGCGCGTTGGCGCGAGGCCGTGGAAGCGGAGCTGGCGCGCTGGCGCGACGTAGATCTCTTCGCGCTCACGCGCCTGCGCACCGATGGCGTGCTGGCGGCGGCGGGCCTTTCCTCGACGCCCTATGGAGAGGCGCTTGCCGCGCCCTTCGTCGATTTCCGGGCGTCCTCAATTCCCAGAACCCGCAAAAAAAGCTTGGCGCGTCGCGCCAAAAGGCTGTCGGGCTTCGGCGAGCAGCGCTTGTTGCAAGCCGGAACGCCGAGCGTGCGCCGCGAATTGATCCTCAACGCGCTGGCGCTCAAGCGCGACTGGTTGCGGGCGAAGGGATTCGTCAGCACGGGACTTTCGAGCCCGGTCACGGCGGCTTTCCTCGATCAGATCGCCAAAACCGAGATGCTGCGCATTCATACGCTCATGGTCGGCGCCGAGGTCGCGGCCATCGAAATCGGCTTCGTCGCGGGCGACGCCTATCGCTCGCTGCTCGGCTGCTACGATGCGCGCTTTTCGGAGGGCGCGCCGGGCCATGCGCTGAGCGAGCGCTTGCTGGAGCATTATTCCCGTGAAGGCGTCGCTACTTTCGATTTTCTGGCGCCCGCCGACGCCTACAAGCGCATTTTCGCGAGGGGCGAGACGCCGCTGTTCGCGCATTTCTCAGCCCGCAGCCTGCTGGGCGGCGCCGCGGCCTTCGCGTTAAAGTGGCTGCGCCCGGCGGCCAAGCGCCTGCTGGCGAAACGCGCGCAAGGACGGAAACCAACCGCGCACCCAGAGCGCGCCGCGCCGCCCCTTTTCGGGAAGGTTCAGCGAGACGCCACCAATGGCTGCGCCCCGCGCGAGCCGAGCACCACGACGCGCGTGCCGACCGGCGTCTTCTGATACAGGTCCATCACGTCCTGATTGACCATGCGTATGCAGCCGGAGGAACTCGCTGTGGCCGATGCTTGAAGGCTCGTTGGTGCCGTGGATGCGGAACAGCGTATCCTTGTCGCCCTGCCAGAGATACATGGCCCGCGCGCCGAGCGGATTTGACGGGCCGCCGTGCATGCCGACGCCGCTTTGCAACTCGACCACCGATCGCTTGAGGTCGGGCCTGCGCTCGATCATCTCCTTGGGCGGATACCAGTCCGGCCATTCCTGCTTGCTCTTGATCGTGGCTTCGCCGGCCCAGACGAAACCCTCGCGCCCCACTCCGACGCCATAGCGGGTCGCCCGGCCGCCTTCCTCGACATGGTAGAGGTAGTGATTGGCGGGATCGATCACGATGGTGCCGGGCGCTTCACTGGTCGCATAGGTCACGCTCTTGCGCACGAAAGCAGGCCCGACCTGCCCGGCCTTGACCGCCGGAACGGTGAACTGGCCGTCGTTCATCTCGCCATACATGGCCTTGAAATCGCCGGCGCTCGCCACGACGGGGGACGCGGCCGGCGGCGGCGGGGGCGGCGGCGTGATCGCGGCGGCTTTGATGGCGGGGACAGTCGCGCTGGAGCAGCCGGCGAGGGCGGCGGCGGCGGATGCGGAGGCTCCGGCGATCATCTTGCGTCGGGTCAGAAAAGCCATCGTAGGTCCATTTCGGATAGGGGCGGCGTGGAAAATGCGGCGACACGTTATCACGGAAATTCTCAACTCCAACCCCGGATGCAAGCGGGGCCGTTCAAATTGCTTCCCTTTCCGGGGATTCCGCCCCGCTCGCAATAAGCGCCCGCGAGGTGTAGCCTTGCTTCCGCTCGTCTGGCTGGAGGGCCTCATGATCCTGCGCGATGCGAAAATCTTTTTCACGGCCTGTGTCGGCGTGTTGCTCCTGCTCATCGGCCTGGACAATATTTCGGATTACGGGACCAATTTCGCTGGCGTGCAGCACATATTGTCGATGGACACGATTCCTCCCAAATCGCCATTCGCCTGGCGGGCGATCCATAGCGGCCTGATGCATCACCTGACCTATGATTTCATCATGGCGGCGGAGATCGGCTCGGGCGCGGCCTGCATCTTGGGCGCGATCAGGCTCCTGCGGGCAAGGACCGAGGACGCAAGCGTATTCAACGCCGCCAAGCACTTCGCCATTCTCGGCCTCGTCGGGGCGCTGGGGCTTTATTTCCTCGGCTTCATGATCGTCGGCGGGGAGTGGTTCCAGATGTGGCGCTCGAACGGCTGGAACATGCAGGAGCCCGCATTCCGCTTCATCGGGACCGTTGGCCTGATATTGCTGTTCGTGGCGCAGCCGGATTCGGATCAGGGTTAGTTTGGTGCGGACGGCGGGACTCGAACCCGCACAGCCAATGGCCGAGG
>CAWJEI010000012.1:0-60000 GCA_963841875.1 uncultured Alphaproteobacteria bacterium
CCCCCAACGCTCACCACCGCAACTCTTAACCGCAGCGGCTTGGGGTGGTTTGACACCTACTCCTGAAAGTCGATGCCGATGGGCCGACCATCATCTTTCAATCAGCTTCCATATGATTCTGAGCATTACTCCTTTCCTCATATGTTTCTGCAGCACACAATGGAACAAAATAGAGCACCGTCTGTTCTCATTCATCACGCAGAACTGGCGCGCCAAACCCCTGGTCAGCTATCGCGTGATCGTTGATCTGATCGCCGCCACAACCACAAAAACCGGCTTGCAGGTCCACTGCGAACTCAATGACAACAATTATCCCAAAGGCATCGTCGTCTCGGAAGCCGAAATGGCAAGCATCAACATCAAACGCGCCGATTTCCACGGCGAATGGAATTACGCAATCGCTCCATCGGACCAACTATGCGAAGCGATTGTTTCCTGACGGGGCCTAAGTTGCGGCCTCAGCGTCCTTTTCTACGAACATGGCGGCCTGATCGATATTGGAGCCCTTGATGCGTCCGAAGACGATGAGGGCGGGAGCTTTCGCGGCGGCCTTAGCGCCATTTTTTGAGTCAGACATTGGACGAACCCCTAAAAATGAGAAAGGCCCCGGTGGGGGGCCTGTGGAGTGACGATGCGATTGATGACGGTCGGCCAGCGCCATGGCGGCGCGGGCGGAAGCCGGGGTGGGTCAGAAGTGCTCATGGATAGTTCTCGGTGGGCTTGGGGATTTGGGAGGTTTGCTCTCAGCTTAACCGTAGCATGAGAAGCCGTTTTTGTCAAATAAAGCATTGATATTGAAGTATATTCAACAATTCCACCAAACGCTATCATCCCACATAATTGGCCCCCGAAGAGAGCTAATTTGAGGCCAAGTGCTCCTTCCATCAGCAATGCAAAGCGTTCACTATTCACGTGCTGAGCGAGACGCGGCAAAGGAGGCGACCTCTAAATGTCACGTATATTCACTCTCATTGAAACGCCGCATGGCGGATTTGGGGTCCTGGCGATAGTCGATATCGCTGGCCAACCAGCGCGGAGGTTGACGAGGCAGGAAGCAACAATTGTGTCGCGCGCGCTAAGAGCGGTCGCGCAAGGAACAAGCGCGGAGCGTCAGATTTACATGAGTCCCATTGCCTGCGACCATGATTTCGAAGCACGGGTTACGCAAACCGGCATTATCGTGAATTCGGATTAATGCGTCAGCGTTCAGCTGAACTGGAACGACGTTATCGACCTAGCGGATCAGCTCGAGGCCTTTGGGTCAGGCGACTGATTGGCGCCGTCAACCTGATCGAGTCCGAGGATGCAATACGCAATAGATCCTGCGAAGCCTTTCAATGCCCCGGTGTGTTCGCCGCGAACCCTCCAAATCCCTTCTCAACAGCGAACTGCTAGCCGCGTCGCCAAATCTGCCGTTTGGCCTAAACCTCATAAAGCGACTTTCCCAATATCCCGCGAGAGCCCTCGCAATCCCCCATTGTTCAACGGCATCCCGGAGGCGCCCTCACAATTACGAAGAATGGAAGCCGCTAGGGCAAGCACTAGGGCAATGAAAGCATATTTTAAAAAACTGCCATTAATTACAATAAGTTATAAGCTTATAATGGCGGAGACGGTGGGATTCGAACCCACGATAGAGTTTCCCCTATAACGATTTAGCAAACCGTCGCCTTCAGCCTCTCGGCCACGTCTCCAGCCCTGCGCCCGCCAGGACGCGACGCGGCACATATGCCAAAGGGCGGTCCCCTTTGCAAGCGGCAGGGGCGCATTGATGCGGCGGCGCTAGCGGAGGGCGCCGGGCTCCTGTCGGCGATTTGCTCGAGGTCGAATGAATAAATGAACTTTGGTTGTAGCGCCCCTGCGAAGCGCTCCACCGCCAACGATCGCTGTGGCAAATTTGTCGCTTCGACGGAAATACGTCGCCGCAGAGGCCAGAATTCTCGTCTTTTTGTCCACCAGACGTTGATCGTCGGCGGCTTTACCGGATAAATGTCGTCGACTATAAAGCGGGCAGAATGACCCGGTTATGCGCGGATGCCTTGGCGGATTTCTAATCGGGGATATCGCCAGCGTTCAGAGATTAAGAGACTTGAAGGGACTGTCCAATGAAAAATCTTCTCCTTTCCGCCACTGCGCTCGGCCTCGCGCTGACCGCCGGCTCGGCCTATGCAGCTGATCTTCCCTCGCGCAAGGCTCCCCCGACTTACATTGCTCCGGCGCCTGTCGCGACATGGACCGGCTTCTACGTCGGTCTGAACGCGGGCGGAGCGTTCGGCGGCGGCTCCGCGCAGGCCTACGGCGGTCCGGTTTGGGCCAATCCGTTGGGTGGCCCGCTGGCGGTGCAGGTCTCCTCGGCGCTCGGCACGGTGACCAACGCCAACCTGTCCGGCTCCAACGGCGGGTTCCTCGGCGGCGGCCAGATCGGCTACAACTATCAATGGGGACAGCATTTCGTGGTCGGTCTTGAGACCGATATTCAGGGCTTCGCCGGCGGCGGCGGCGGTGGGAGCGCTGTGACCGCCGCGTCTTACGTTCCTGCCGTCGACACCCAGATTGGCGCGACTTCGGTCAACCGCAGCCTCGACTATCTCGGCACGGTGCGCGGCCGAATCGGCTATCTCGTGACCCCGACCCTGCTGCTGTACGGCACGGGCGGTCTCGCCTATGGCGGCGCCAATCTGAGCAGCACCTTCTTCTCGGCGGATCAGGTTTTCGTGCCGGCGGGAGCCTTGACGCCGGCCTTTGGCGGCTCGAGCTATTCGGACACCCGCGTCGGCTGGACGGCCGGCGGCGGCGTCGAGTGGCTGTTCTCGCCGAACTGGAGCGCCAAGCTCGAATATCTCTATTACGACCTCGGCACGGCCGTCACGCCGGCGTCGCTGCCGACGCATTCCGCCGTCGTTGCGGGGGTTCCTTTTGCTTCCGCCGCCCAGCAGGTATCGTCGCACTTCTACGGCAATATCGTCCGCGTCGGCGTGAACTACCACTTCAACTGGGGCGCTCCGGCTCCGGTCCTCGCCAAATACTGATCGGCCTCAAGCCGCTCGGAGAAAGCCCGGCCTCGCGCCGGGCTTTTTTTACGCCCTCCGAGGATTGGCTGGCTGCGATACGGTGGCGCAAAGCCAGAAAGCTCACGTTTGAGTTGGGGTCGCGCCTTTCGCGCTGGCGCTTTCCTGTGTTATCGCAGATTCGGGAGGACCGAAAATGACCGAAGCCGCCATGCCCCGCCGCGATAAGCCCTGGATGTTCCGCACCTACGCCGGCCATTCGACGGCGCGGGAGTCAAACCTCCTCTACCGCTCCAATCTCGCCAAGGGGCAGACCGGCCTCTCCATTGCTTTCGATTTGCCGACTCAGACCGGCTATGACAGCGATCATCCGCTCTCGCGCGGCGAGGTCGGCAAGGTCGGCGTTCCAGTGTCGCATCTGGGCGACATGCGCACGCTGTTCGAGGGCATCCCGCTGGGCGAGATGAACACCTCAATGACCATCAACGCCACCGCGGTCTGGTTGATGGCGCTTTACATCGCCGCCGCCGAGGAACAGGGGGTTCCTCGCGCCAAATTACAGGGCACGACGCAAAACGACATCATCAAGGAATATCTTTCGCGCGGCTCCTACGTGTTTCCGCCCGCTTCCTCGCTGCGACTGACGCAGGATCTGATCCTGTTCACCACCAAGGAGGCGCCAAAATTCAACCCGATGAATGTCTGCTCGTATCACTTGCAGGAGGCGGGCGCGACGCCCGTGCAGGAACTGGCCTATGCGCTGGCGACAGCCGTCGCCGTGCTGGACAATGTCAAGAAATCCGGAGAACTATCCGAGGAAGACTTCGCTCAGGTTGTAGGGAGAATCTCGTTCTTCGTGAATGCTGGCATGCGCTTTGTCACCGAATTGTGCAAAATGCGAGCCTTCACGGAGTTGTGGGACGAGATCGTTCTGAAACGTTATGGCGTCAAGGACGAGAAACTGCGGCGTTTCCGCTATGGCGTGCAGGTCAATTCGCTTGGTCTCACCGAACAGCAGCCGGAAAACAACGTCACGCGCATCCTCATCGAAATGCTCGCCGTGGTATTATCAAAAAACGCGCGCGCGCGCGCGGTGCAGTTGCCGGCCTGGAACGAGGCGCTCGGCCTGCCCCGCCCCTTCGATCAGCAATGGTCGCTCCGCATGCAGCAGATCATGGCCTATGAAACCGACCTGCTCGAATATGGCGACATCTTCGACGGCTCCTCGGAAATCTCCCGCAAGGTCGCGGCTTTGAAGGAAGAGGCGCTGGCGGAACTGGCCAAGATCGACGCGCTCGGCGGCGCGGCGGCGGCTGTCGAAAGCGGCTACATGAAGTCGAAACTGGTTGAGTCCAACACGGCGCGGCTGGAGGCGATTGAAGCCGGCGAGCAGATCGTGGTCGGCGTCAACAAATTCACCGGCGGCGAAGCTTCGCCTCTTACTTCGGGCGACAATCAGATCATGGTCGTGCCAGCCCATGTCGAGGCCGAGCAGATCGCCCGGCTGAACGCTTGGCGCGAGCAGCGAGACGCCAAGGCCGCAAAAGCGGCGCTGGATGAGCTTTCTCGGGCGGCCAAGGAAGGACGCAACATGGTCGAGCCCTCGATCGCGGCCGCAAAGGCCGGCGTGACCACTGGCGAATGGGGCAATGTGTTGCGCGGCGTCTTCGGCGAGTATCGCGCGCCGACCGGCGTCTCTTCTACTGCGCGGCAGGTTGGCGGGGCACTCGACGAGGTGCGCGGCGAGGTGCAAAGGGTTTCCACGAAGATCGGCAAGCGCGCCAAATTCCTGGTCGGCAAGCCTGGCCTCGACGGCCACTCTAACGGCGCCGAACAAATCGCCGTGCGGGCGCGCGACGCTGGTTTCGACGTGATTTACGCTGGCATCCGATCAACGCCCAGGGAGCTTGTGGATACGGCAAAGAAGGAAGGCGTGCATTGCGTTGGCCTGTCGATCCTCTCCGGCTCGCATGTCACGCTGGCGCATGAAGTGATCAAGCTCATGAATGAAGAAGGCCTGCAGAACGTGCCGCTGGTCGTCGGAGGCATTATTCCGCCCGCCGACGAAAAGCTTCTGCGCGACAACGGCGTCGCAGCTGTCTACACGCCCAAGAATTTCGACCTCAACGCGATCATGACCGATCTGGCCCACATTATCGAGCGTAGCGTGAGCTGACATCGGGGATCGCAGACACCCGGATCTTGAGCATGAGCTCCATAGCCGTCACTGCTGCGGACCGACCAGGTTTTTTCAGCCGCGAACGCACTATCGCCGCGCCCGGGTTCAACCGGTGGATGGTTCCGCCAGCCGCGCTGGCGATCCATCTGTGCATCGGCATGATTTACGGATTCAGCGTATTCTGGCTGCCACTGCAGCGCGCCGTCGGCGTCACCGCGCCGAAAGTTTGCCCGGTCGACTTGGGCCTTCTGCGGTCGCTGATTGCGACTGATTGCGACTGGGACAACAAGGCGCTGGGATGGACCTTCAGTCTCGCCATCGTGTTCCTTGGCTCCTCCGCCGCCGTGTTCGGGCATTGGCTGGAGACGGCGGGCCCACGCAAGGCCGGACTGGCATCCGGCTGCTGCTGGTGCGGCGGCCTGCTTGTTTCGGCGTTTGGGGTCTACTTCCACCAGATTTATCTACTCTGGCTCGGCTCTGGCGTGATCGGCGGAATTGGGCTCGGGCTCGGCTACATTTCTCCGGTCTCGACACTGATGAAATGGTTTCCGGACCGACGGGGGCTCGCGACGGGCCTCGCGATCATGGGATTTGGCGGCGGCGCGATGATCGGCGCGCCTCTAGCGGACCGCCTCATGCGCCATTTCGCGACAGCCGAATCGGTTGGGGTCTGGCAAACCTTTGTCGCGCTGGCGGCGATCTATTTTGTGTTCATGGTGTGTGGCGCACTCGGCTATCGAGTGCCGCGCGACGGATGGGCGCCGACCGGTTGGACGCCTCCGGTCGCGGCGGCGAAGTCCATGGTGACCCATCGCCATGTGCATCTCGACACGGCATGGAAAACTCCGCAGTTCTGGCTGCTATGGGCCGTGCTGACCCTGAATGTCAGCGCCGGCATCGGCGTGCTCTACATCTCCTCTCCAATGCTGCAGGAAGTGTTTGGCGGCCGGCTGCTTGGGCTCGACATCGGCTTCGACAGCCTGAACGCCGATCAGAAAACGCAAATCGCAGCGATCGCCGCCGGCTTCACCGGACTGCTGAGCCTGTGCAATATATTTGGGCGTCTCGGCTGGGCCAGCATGTCGGATCGGCTGGGGCGCAAAGTCACGTTCTCCCTGTTCTTCCTGCTCGGCTTTTGTCTTTACGCGCTCGCGCCGATCGCGGCGCATGCCGGCATTGTCTCTCTCTTCGTGCTGCTTTTCTGCGTGATCCTGACCATGTACGGCGGCGGCTTCTCGACAATTCCCGCCTATCTCGCCGACATGTTCGGCACTCATATGGTCGGGGCCATTCATGGCCGCCTGCTTACTGCCTGGTCGACGGCGGGCGTGCTGGGTCCAGTGCTGGTAAATTATTTTCATGACCATCAACTCGGCGCGGGCGTCCCGCGCGAGGCCGTCTACAATCAGACCATGTACACCCTCGCCGGCTTGCTGGTTCTGGGCTTCATTTGCAACCTGCTCGTGCGTCCGGTAGCAGCGCGGTTTTTCATGACCGATGAAGAAGTCGCGGCCTCCAAGCATGTGACCGTGGCGCAGGTGATCAAGGAAGAAACTGAAGTTCATGCGGATTTCGAGGATTTCGAGGAGGAAGACCGGGAGTCCGAATTGGTCGCGCCTGGCCGCCTGGAACCCCCCCGGCCTCCGGCGGAACGAGTTCGCTCGTCATTCTGATATGCGCCTGGGGGGCGGTCGGCGCACCCTTGGCTTGGGGCGTCTGGATCACTCTGCTGAAAACGGCGGCAATGTTTCACTAAGCCGCCTCGCGATCGCCAAAACGCGCTCCCGGAACAAGGGATAGCGCCTCCAGGCAAGGCTTTGTTAAGTCTCCTGAGCGATTTCTTACGGCTGATAGCCTCAAACCTTCGCAGGAAAGACATATGGCGACCGCTTGCACTCAGGGTCTGGACACCGGCTTTGTCGATCTCGGCTATATGAAAGTCGCGGTTCTCGGCGTCGTGCAGGGCATTTCCGAGCTGCTGCCCATTTCCTCCACCGCGCATATGCGCATCGTGCCGGCGTTGCTGGGCTGGAATGACCCCGGATCCGCTTTTTCCGCCGCCATGCAACTCGCCGCGCTCGCCGCCGTCATTACCTATTTCTGGAGCGACGTGCGGGGCTTGTATTTTGGGGTTGTCGGCGCGGTCAAACGCCGCGACTACAACGACTGGGCCTTTCGTTTCGCGGTATGGATCGTGCTGGCGTCGCTGCCCGTGATTCTCGGCGGACTGGCGCTGTCGCACACCCTGAACGCTTGTGGCTCGCCGTTACGGTCGCTGCCAGTGATCGGCATCGCCTGCATCGTCATGGCCGCATTGCTGGCGCTGGCGGAACTTTATTGCAATCACACCCGCTCCCTGGAACATATCACGCTGAAAGACGCCATGATCGTCGGACTGGCCCAGGTGGGCGCGCTGATCCCCGGCGTCTCGCGATCCGGCTCGACGCTGACCGCCGCGCTGTTTCTGGACCTGAAGCGCGAAGAAGCGGCCCGTTTTTCCTTTCTTCTCGGATTGCCGGCAATCGCGGGCGGAGGCGTGTACGAACTTTTCAAATTGTTCAAGGCGCATCTCGACGGCCACGGCTGGTCGATTCTCGCCGTCGGACTGGTTGTAGCGTCCATATCGGCTTTCGCGGCGATCTGGAGCCTGATGCATATTCTCGAACGCTTCTCCGCATGGCCTTTTGTCGTCTACCGCGCGGTGATTGGAGTCGTGCTGCTTGTCGGCGCGGCGACGCACTGGCTTAGCTAAAAAAACGCCCAAGATATGACGTGTGCGCCCCAAATTGGCGCCCGCGTCTTTTTGCGTGAATTATTTTTATCGAATTACGCCACATCGAGGACTTGCCGAAACGGGCTCGGAAGACCTAACATCCGCCTATGGTCAAGACAGTCTTTTCCATTCGTCATGCGCGGCCCGGCGACGCGGAAGCGATCGCCGCGGTCCATGACGCCTCTTGGCGCGACGCCTACCGCGGCGTGATCCCGGGCGGTGAACTCGAACGCATGATAGCAAGGCGCGGCCCTCGCTGGTGGCATTCCGCCATTGTGAAGGGGACGGGGCTGTTGGTCCTGGATTTTGACAAGGCGATCGCGGGATACGCGACTTATGGCCGCAACCGCGTACCCTCAATGCCGTACTCTGGTGAGATTTTTGAAATATATCTTATGCCAGAACATCAGGGTCTCGGTTTTGGCCGCGATCTGTTCACGGCGGCGCGGCGTGAACTGGCGGAACATGGCTATCTGTCGACCATCGTCTGGGCGCTTGCCGATAATGACAAGGCGCTCGCCTTTTACCGGCGTCTCGGCGGTCTGCCGATTCGGCGGGCGGAAGAGCGGTTTGGTTCCGATATGTTGAGTCGTGTCGCGTTTGGTTTTGTCTCCGCGCCTGTCGGCTGAACTTTTCCCGAATCCCTGGAGCTTTAAATGCGTCTCGACGCTATTCCGATCGGCGCTAATCCGCCGCATGAAGTCAATGTTGTCGTCGAAGTGCCGCTGGGCGGCGAACCCATAAAATATGAACTCGACAAGGCCTCGGGCGCGATGTTCGTCGATCGCTTCCTCTATACGGCGATGCGCTACCCTGGAAACTATGGCTTCATTCCGCACACGCTGTCGGACGACGGCGATCCTTGTGACGTTCTCGTCGCCAACACGCGCCCCATAGCTCCGGGCGCGGTGATCGCAGTCCGGCCGATCGGCGTGCTGCGAATGAAAGACGAACATGGCGGCGACGAGAAAATCGTGGCCGTGCCGGTGTCGCGTCTGACGCATCGCTACGAGAATGTGAAAAACTACACCGACCTGCAAGAGATGACCTGGCGGCGCATCGAACATTTCTTTGTTCATTACAAAGATCTGGAGCCCGGCAAATGGTCCGAGGTCGCGGGCTGGGGCGACGCCGAGGAAGCCCGACGCCTTATCTCCGAGGCGATCGAGCGCGCCAAACAAAAAAGCAAATAATCAGTTTTCCGCTCAGTGCTCAGTCTTTCGGCGCATCGCAGCCGAGAGGCGGAGTGCGCGATACAACGCCTTTTCTGAAACAGGCGGGCCTCTCCTTCCATGCGACAATGCCATCTTTTGTCGCGGCGTATCCTTTCGCCGCGACAATGATCTCGTCGACGTGATACTTCGAGTCGAGATCGCCGATCACATAGGTCCATTTGCCGGGGGCCGAGAACGCCAGAGTGCAAGGGCGTTTGCACACAGCAAGACACTCCACGGCCTCAAGCCTGATCGAAGTTCCGGTTTCCTTGGAGAGTTTCTCTCCAAGCGCCTCGAAGAACAACTGGCCGGGGCGGCTGTCAGCATCGTCCCCCTGTCGGCAAACCTTACAAACAGAAATTGTCGTCTGTTCCGTAGACACGTTTGTCTTTCCTTTCAGGATGGGCAATGGGCGTAGCCAAAACGCCCTTGGCGCCGATCACGCCAAACCGCAACGCCTGAGGCGTCGGAGCTTCCTTATCACAGAGCGTCACGACCTTCTTCGACGCGTCGGGCGCCCGTGGGTGCGGGCAAGCCGCGATGGCGGCCTATTTCATCATATTGGAGACACAGGCGCGTTATGCTCTCAACGGAAACATCGCGCGTCTCTGTTCTTACGCCAAATTCTCGCAAGCGCGCGAACGCCCGCGACAGCGTCTCCTGCGTGACGCCCAGTTGCGCCGCTACCAGGCGCTTGTCATAAGGCAGCCGGAACCGGCATTGCTCCTTATCCGGGGGGCAAAGGGAGAGAATGAAGCGCGCCAGTCGTTCATCCGCACTTTGGGCCTTGAGCGATTCGATTTCGCGAATCAACTCGACGATCTTTCGTTTGGCGTCGTCAAGCGCCGCGGCGGCGAGCGCCGGCGACTCCGACATCAGCCGCATAAATCGGCCAGCGGGCAATTTCAGAATCGAAGTGAGTCCAACGGCCTCCGCCGAGATATGAAAGAGTTCGCCAGCGGCGGTTGGCGCGTCATTTATGGTCGCGCCATCGGAACGGATGCAAACCAGGGTCTCGTCGCCACAAGGCGATGTGCGCAACAATTTCACAAAACCTTGCACGATGAGCATGACCGCTGCAACTGCGTCGCCCTGTCGAAAGATCACAGCTCCGTCGGCATAGCTTTCGATCTTGGCGTCGAGCGTCAGACGATACAACGTTGCTTCATCAATCGACGAAAACAGCGGCAGATCCCGCAATGACGGTAGTTCAGACATTTTTCGCGTCCTTGCAGCGCCTGTCCGCCAACAAAACGAATTCGGCGAACACAACCGGCTCCCCTTAACCCGCCTAGCCGCCCGCATAGACGCGGCGCTTCGGCGAGTCGCCGCCAAATCTCACGTTCGGTCGACGCGCTAGGTTAACGCGGATATCCTTGACGCGAAAGGCGACATCCCAGCGCAGTACGTCGCCTCGGGGCGCCTCGTTTATCGCAATGCAGCAAAGACTGCGACGACGAATCCCCAGGAACTCCGGCGTTCATCGACGCGTATTTGCGTCATGGCCGCGCTCAAGCAGAAAAATCGCTTGAGCGCCCAGAAGATTCATCACCGGCCATGGCGCCTTGAGCTTGAATGGGGCTCCGGCGCGATCCAGGGCCACGCCGCGCTGTATATGGGCCCCGATTTCGTTCGTTAAATCGACAAAGTCCCTGATTGTGCACAGATGGATGTTTGGCGTGTCATACCAGTTGTAGTCTAGATTTGACGTCTTCGGCATGCGGCCCCGCAGGAGCAATTCCGTTCGCACGCGCCAGTGCCCGAAATTGGGAAATGACACGATCGCGCGGCGACCGATGCGCAACATGTTGTCCAGCACCACGCGCGGGCGCTGCGTCGCTTGCAGCGTCTGAGAAAGAATCACATAGTCGAAACCGTCTTTAGGGTAGTCGCTGAGATCGGTATCGGCGTCGCCCTGGATCACGGACAGCCCTTTGGCGACACAGTCATTGACGCCGCGCTGCGACAGTTCGACGCCCCGACCGTCGACATTTTTCTGGCTCGTGAGCATTTGCAGCAACAAGCCGTCGCCACAGCCGACGTCCAGAACGCGACTGCCGGGCTCCACAATATCGGCGACGACCGCAAGATCGAATCGCCCCGAAAGAATTTTCTGCTGCGTCATCGAGGAGCTTCCACCGGAGGCAGGCCGCGCGCCGCCGCCGCCGCATCCAGAAAGCCGCGCGTGGTGGCGAAAAAATCGGGCTCGTAAAGCAGAAAGGCGTCATGCCCTTTGTCGCTCGCAATCTCGACAAAAGAAACGGAGGCGCCGCCAGCATTCAGCGCATGCACAATGGCGCGGGAGGCGGATGTCGGATAGAGCCAGTCCGAGGTGAAGGAGATCACGCAGAACCGGGTCTTCGCATCCTTGAAGGCTGCGGCGAGCGTTCCCCCATAATCCGCGGCGAGGTCAAAATAGTCACAGGCGCGGGTGACGAAGAGATATGAGTTGGCGTCGAAACGCTCGACGAAGGCGAGCCCCTGGTGACGCAGATAACTTTCGATCTGGAAATCGGCGTCGAAGGAAAAAGTGGGCGCGCTGCGGTCCTGCAACTTGCGCCCGAACTTACGCTGCAACGCCTGTTCCGAGAGATAGGTGATGTGGGCTGACATGCGCGCAACCGCGAGACCCTTTTCGGGTCGAACGCCCTCGTCAAGATAGCGCCCTCCACGCCATTCCGGATCGGCCATGATCGCCTGCCGCCCCACCTCGTGAAAGGCGATGTTTTGCGACGAGTGGCGCGCCGCCGTGGCGATCGGCATGGCGGCGAAGACGCGCTCGGAATAACTCGCCGCCCACTGCAACACCTGCATGCCGCCCATGGAGCCGCCCGCGACACAAAAAAGCGTATCGATCCCAAAATGATCAATCAACATGGCCTGGGCGCGCACCATGTCGCGGATGGTGACGACCGGGAAATCTAGGCCATACGCACGTCCCGTCGCCGGATTGACCGAGGCCGGGCCGGTCGAGCCCATGCAGCCTCCGACGACATTGGAGCAAATGATGAAATAACGGTCGGTATCGAAGGGTAGCCCAGGCCCGACCAGAACGTCCCACCACCCGGACTTGCCCGTGAGCGGATGCATGCTAGCGGCATATTGATCGCCAGTCAGCGCATGGCAGAGAAGGATCGCGTTGCTCCGCGCTGCGTTCAGGGTCCCGTAAGTCTCGAAGCCGATGGTCAGGGGCGCGATGGTTCCCCCGCCGTCCGTGACAAGCGGCTGGTCAGGCGCGAAGACTATGGAACGCCCGTTCGGAGATGCTGTGGCGTTGGCGTTTGGCGGCGGCGCAGGGAACAAACTTTCTCCTCTCGTTCGATATGCCGAACGATTTGTTCGCCAACATCGGTGGCGAACAGGAGAGTGTCAAGCGTCATCCTTGAAAGAAGAGACGCCGCGTCGAGGCGGCGCCCCCCCTGAAACTACTGTCCCACAGCGCCAAGATAGCGCGGCCCCGACGGATTGCCGGTAACGACGGCCGCCCGGGTCTGAGCTGCGGTCGGCCCGCGGTAGGCTTGCGCAGGCAGACCAGGGTCGAGCCGCGCCTGGCCAAAGCCGGCTCCGCCGCCAGTTTGCGGCGCGCCATACTGCGCCGTCGACGAGTCGACTGGCGCGAGATATTGGCGCCCGCCCTGTGGAGGTACAGCGGCGGCAGGTGCAACTGCGGTTTCCGGTTCAGCGGCCTCTTGCTGCTGATGCGCACGCCTCGCGGTCCGGCGCGGCGCGGCGGCGTAATGGCGGCGATGCTGTGGCGCGCTCGCCACTTTGGCGGGTGGCGCGGCTGGCGCGGCGCGGCTCCCGACCAGAGAACTCTCCAACGTCGTCCCGCCGACGACCTCTGTAGCCGCCACCCCGGGCGACGCAGCCGGCGCCACGATCGGCGCCGCGACGCCTGGCGCGGACTGAGCCGGGGCGCTTTCTCCGCCCTGCTTCCATTCGGCGATGATCCGATCGAGGTTGCTGATGTCGGCGAGAGTAAGCTGTTCAATCCAGCCCGCGAGCTGATCCGCCGTAACGCCGGATCGGCAAATTCGCATTCGGATAGAGGCGGGCGTCGCCCTGGTCAGCAACAGCCCGCCAAACTCGCTGGAGCGCGAGCCGCGCAGATCGTCAACCCACTGCCAGGCGAAAGCGCAGCGAACGCTTCCCGCTGCGCCGACAGCCAGCCCGAAGGGGCCAATCGCGTTGGACATCGAACGCCCTACGATGTGCATCGGCGTTCCGGGGAAGCGTGAGAGGATTTCCCTCTTTATTCCGTCCTGAGAAGGGGGGCCCATCGGAATTTTCGCGCCAGCGCGCGCGCCGCCATCGAAGCGCATGTCTATGGCGAGATCATTCCAGTCGCCCGCGACCTTCGCATTGTCCAGGGAGACGCTCTGACGCCAACCATCCGCGTAGGGCTTTTCCGTCAGCAGTTTGGGGGCTCCCGCTTCCGCCGGCAGCACCAGCATGAATTTGGAGGAGATTTCCGCCTGTTGCGGCGAATTCGAGCGGGGTCCGCCGACAATTGCGTCCGACAAAATGCCATCGGCGCTCGCGAGATATCCGCGATCTCCCTGGCTGGCCGAGCAGGCGGAGAGAGCAAGAACGAGGGACAGGGAGAAGAGCGGCGGGAGTTTCATGTCACCGACTCACAGGTTGAGGATATTGTCCATAGGCGGCGGCTGGAGGCGTGGACGGGGCCAGCTGCGCCCCCCCGGCTGACGCGCGCGGCAGGACAGGCTGAACCCCGGCGGGAACGGCGCCGACCTGACCGTAATAATTCGGTCTGGCGTCCAACGAGGAGGCCCCCGTGCGCGCGGGATCCGCTTCCTGATTGGCCCATTGCGTGCCGCTCGGCGCCACCTGCTGCGACGCAGGCGGCCAGCTCGCCGCTTCCTGGCCATTCCAGCCCGGCAAGAGACTAAAGCCATAGCGCTCATAGGGCATCGGACCCACGCCGGGCACGCGCCGCGCGACCAGAGGCATTACGCCGCGAGCCGGGTCCGCTCGCAAGGACGGGTCATGTCCGGGCAGAGGCGGAACCATGCGTCCCCCGAGCGGCGCCAGCGCAGGGAAGCGCAGCGGATTGTCCGAAATGACCGCAACAGGGAATTTACCCTTGAAGTCGCGCATGACCTTTGACAGCCGTGCGGCGTCCGCGTCGGCCTCAACGCCAGCGACAGGAGTCGAAGAGTTCTTCTGATCCGTTATCGGCGAGGAGTAGGCGTTCTTGTCATAGTTTGGCGCCGCGCCCGGAATCATCGCCGGTCCAGGCGACAAATAGCCGACTGTCTTGATTGCTGGGCCATGAAGCTTCGCCGCGGTCTTCGAGTCGCACGGAGTGGGCGGATGATAATAGCCGTCAGGAAACAGCAACTCGATCAGCTTCGCATCAAGACCATCATAGCGATTGGCCAGTTCGTAGAAAGGCTTGTCCTGCTTCAGCCGACGCAGCGTCAGCGCGTAGCCATATACGGTCGCGTCCTTTGGCAACCATGCGTTGGCGCGCTGGAACCAGAATAAGGCGACATCGAACTGACAGCTGTTGAAGGCGTACCACGCAAGTCCCTGCGCGCCTTCGCCGGACGACATCTCCATAGTCGCGCGCGCATAACGTGCGAGGCGGTCCGCTTCGATATAGGGCGGCACTTCGCGCGTCAGATCGCGCTCCAGCAGGTCTATGAACAATATGCCGTTGTTCACCAGCGGTCCGCGCCACGCAAAAGCGACCTCTTCCGCCTCGCGCATCTTGTCGAGCGCACGCAACGTATGGGCGAGGCCGTGAGCGATCATGGCGTCGCCCCCGTTCTCGATCGCGGCCTTGAACCATTCCAGCGCATTGCGGAAGTCACGCCGCTTGTAATCATACCAGGCCACAAGCCCGATCTGGTTGGGTTCGCGGCTGTCTCGCGCATATGCTTCGAACATGGCGGCGTCGGCCGGCGGCACTTCCTCGGCGCGCTCGTCATGCAGATAGGCCGCCATGCGTCCGCGCGTAATGTCGATCATGAGGGATTGGTCCTGCAGGCTACCATCGGCGGCAGGAGGTATGTCGGCAAGAAGCGTTTCAACTTCGGCCATCCTTAGCACGCCCATTGCCTTTTGAATGGTTGCGAGCACAATCTGATGGTCCGTATTGCTTCCCAGGATCGTCTTGAAGAGAGCGATCGCCTCATTGGTTTGCTTTGTGCGGGCAAGAGCCTCGGCGACCATCCATTGCACGTCCACGTCGAGATCCGCGCCGCTCACTCCCTCCGCCTTGGTGTAATCGACAAGGTCCTGCCAGCGGCCGTCCTGCATGAGTGCGGAGATGCGCGCACGCGTTTCCTTGCGGCGGATCTTCTGCGTCAGATCCCCGGAAGGTTTCCACCCTGCGTTCTCTTTCTGCAGCGCGGCGATCATCTTGCGCAGTTCGTCGATCTTGTTGGCCGTGAAGAGCGACCACAGCGGACCTTCGTCGACATCGCCTTCCGCCGGGCTCGTGTAGAGATCGGGCGGTGGCTCGAAACCTGGATAGAGGCGCTGCAACCGGGAAATCTCCAGATTGACCCGCGCCGTCTGGTTCAGAGAGGCGTAGTAACGCAACGCGTAATCGTCGGGAGCCGGCGGATCTTGCCCGATCGGAGCCTTGCGCGCCACGTCACTGTGCGCGACTTCCCCGGGCGCCTTCCCCTTGCCGAGGGCGTCCGGTGCGCCGACTGAGTTCGCGGCGAGCGTTATGGATTGCCCCATAACCATCGCGGTCGCGAGAATGATGAGCAGGGCGCGCCCGCTTATGGATTTCAGTTGCGCAGACACGTAGTGTACCTCATCTGCGTGGCGACAAGCGCGAGCATGTGCAGAGTCGCGGGATAATAATTCTCTTCAGCATGGCTGGCGAACATCGCAGCCGGAATTTTGGCGCCCTCAAAGGCGCATGCGGTGAGTGCGCCTATCGCGCCAATGCCCGACTCTCCGAACGAACCAACATCCTTCCCGGTCACGACGTCGACGATGGACATCGCGCCGCGCGTGCGCGTCACCATCGCCATGAAAGGCGCGTATTGTTCGCGTTCGCCTATTCCCGCCCACGCAAGATAAAGCGGGATGCGCACCGCATTGTATGAAAACTGGGGCGGGAACCCTTGTGCGGGGGCGACTTTCCAGTCCTTCAGCGACATCCAGTCCGGCGGCAGCCCCTGCGGAGACGTGCGCGTCGCGTCGAGGAGGTCGAGACCGGTCTGCGTCAATCCGGCCCAATCCACCTCGGGGGCGACAATCGGGAGGCGGGCGAATGCAGGGAACACATAGTACGACAAATTCACGACCGGCCCATCTGGACGATCGTCGGAATGAAAGCCGGTCACGGCGGGCAATAGAATCGCGCCAAGCTTGGTCTTGAAAAGAACGAGCTTGCGGGCCACTTCGACCGCGATGCGTCGTCCTGAGGTTCGATAGGACATGTCGTCCCAAAGCTCTCCCGCCTCGGCGAGTGCCCAAGCGACAAGAATGTCGCCATCCGAAGCGTCGTTCATGTCAGCCACGCCCGGCCGCTTGCGCGGCTCCCAGCGCCAGGCAATCAATTCGTCGTCACGCACCATCAGATTTGCGCGCGTCCAGCCCCAGATCCTGTCGAATGTCGCGCGATCGCCGGCGGCGACGGCGATCAACATGCCATAGCCCTGCCCCTCGCTGTGGCTGATCTCGTTGTTCCCGGTGTCTACAACCCGGCCTTGATCAGTGACGAAACGTGCTTTGTAGGCCTGCCACGCCGCTGGCGCCCTGAGCGCACCGCCCAATGGCATGCTGCGCGCGTCAAGTCCGAGGCGCGGGGCCGGCTGCGGCGCGGCGACTGACGCGGGGGCCTGCGGCGCCGGCGGTTCGGCGCGCAGATCTCCGGTCGCAAAAGCGACTAGAAAGGCCGCCAGAAAGAATGGGCGCGCGCTCATCAATCCGACTTCCTCCCTACATTGCGAACAAACAGGCGGGTCGTCACAGCCAGAGCGAGGGCGGCGCCAAGAGCGCCGAGGACGTAGATCAAAGCATGGAGCGACAGCCAGCCTGCGGCTATGAGACGAACATTGCCAACGGATAGAGGCTGGGTGGCGACAAAGCGCGCATTCTCGACATGCACGACATTGATGCGCGCCTGCACGACATCGAGCATGGACAAGCGCCCTGCGATCTGCCGCGACACGCGCGGATCGACGAGACAACTCACTGCGTCCGCGAGTGCGTCCGCATTGGGTCCAGTGACCACGGTCCAAACGTCCTCGCTATTATCTCCCAGGATGTTTTGACCAACCGCAAGCAACACGTCCGCAGTCACAAGCCTTTCCTCGGTGTCATTTTGCTCGAGGTTCTTGCGCACCCAGCTTCCGGCGTCGGTGAATTTCGATATGCCCCATTCGCCCGCGTGCCCAGCCCAGGAGCGAACGACATTCGACCAACTATTGTCGCTGTGCATCTTGGCGTCCCACTCCTCGAAGAGATCGCGCGAGGGAACGGCCGTTGCGGCGTCCTCCTTCGGCTCCTCCGAATCGCTCGCTTTGCGCAGAACGCTCGCCACAGCGCTATAATCGACATTGGCGAAACGCACGCGGCCAAGCGCGGCGCGCTTCGCATCCCGACTGAGCGGCGCGTGACAGGCCATTGGAAAATTCGCCTGAAGAACAAGACGGTTGCGGGCGGCGCTTTCGCGCAGCGTCAAGACCTCTTCTTCGTGATTCCTTGGAGGCGCCCGATCTGCGACTTCCAGACCTCGCGCAACTCCGTGGAAGGCATATCCATGTTCTGGAGCAATGACGGGTCCAGCGAGTCAAACGGAGCGACCGCCAAGGTTGGTCCCTGCCCCTTCGCTGGCGTCAAAGTGGTAACGTCAAAATCCACCGGCATCCCGGCGACAATGCCGAGATGCGCCGCCAGCGTCAGCGCGGCGCCGATGGATTTCTCATCGAAACTCGGCAAGAACAGCTTCGGCCGTTTTGCGGATCCCGCATAGGGGAAGCCTCCCGTCGCCGTCACCGCAAGATCGGGCATGCGCCCAACTCGCGCGATGGGAGGAATTTCAATCTCAGTCTGATCGAGGAACAGGAATCGATTGCTCGCGTTTATCGCCGACAAGGGATCGCAGCTATCGTCGCTCTTCGTTGGCACGTGAGCTTCGATTTCGATACGGTTAAGTCCGGGGCGCAAGAAGCCTAGCGGCAGTGGCAAGGGATTGTCCTTGAACACGTCGCCCGAGGATTTGAGCAGGCTCAGGCTCACAGCCGTTCTGTCATTGACTTTCATCACCAGCTGCGCGCGCGTGGTGAGGCCTGGCGCATAGCCGCCGGCGACGCGCACTGCTGCTCGACCATAATCGGCGGGATAGAAGTCCGACGGCATGATGATATTGAAGGCCGCGCGAAACAGGCGCCCGGTGAACTCTTCGCTCACCAGTCCGAGATCGCGTAATTTCACGCGCTGACCGCCCTCAAGGCGATAGCCGGGGAAGGCTGCCGCCGCGCGCAGACCGGCGGGCGCTCCCTTGGGAGTCTTGGCGACGATGAACAACTTCAGCGCATCGTCCACCTGCGCTGGCGTTGCGCCCGTGATGACGATCGTCGTGCGGCGCGTTGCAGTCGCGGGCAGCACGACGGCGCGTGGCCGATCGACAAACCCCAAGGCGTCGAAGCCGAGTTCGCCGATGAGTTCATGCGCGACGCCGACTAAAAGATTTACGCCATAGCGGCCTCCCGCGGGCGCCCCTGTGTCAATTACCGGCTGCTCAAAGCGCCCGACGATTGAAATCATCTGTGCGGCTCGCAACATGCGCGCGACATTGGCGGGTTGCGGTTTGTGCGGCAGAACCGCGCGAATGGGCAGCGCTCCCTGCTCGTCGGGCAACAACGCGCCAAGATCCGCGAGATTGTCGATGCTCGCGTCGGCGTCACTCAGGATCAGGCCTGTCACCCTTGGATCAATCTGCGTCCACAACTCATAGGTCGCGTCAAGCGAGCAATCGACGCGATGGCGTTGATCCGTCGAAATGCGCACGGAGTTGAAGCCCGGACGCATCAGATTCGGCGGAATGTCAAAAATGACCGTCTTGACGTTGCCAACAGCCCTGATGGGCGTCTCTCCAATGACCTCATCGTTGATCATCAGAGTCAGCGTCGAGGCTTCGGGCATGACAGAGACAGCGGCAAGATAGCCGAGCTGGAACTGAAGCTTGCGCCTTACCTGCGCTTCGGTGAGATATATGGGCCATTCCGAGGCGCCAATTTCGCCCGCGAGCCGGTAGCCCTGGACGTTGTTGGTCAGATGGCGCAGCACCACGCCTGTGTTGGCGTCGGCGCTAACGGACTGGCTCTCCGTCGCAGCGACAGGCGCCCTGCCGACGGACTGAACAGGCGCGGGAGCCGACGGGGTAGCGCGGTCGACTGACGGCGCCGGAGCTGTCGCAGCGGGCGATGACGCAGGCGCGGCGGCCTGAACCGGTGCGGGAACCGAAGGCTTCGCCACGGCTTGAGATTGCGATCTAGGCGGGATGACATAGGGGAATGGCGCGAATGACGGCGCTGCAATGCCCGGGGCGGACTCCTTCGTGCGGACCTTCGCAACATCAGGGGGCGCCGTCATGAAGATCGCTTGCGCGTGAGCGGGAGTCGCGCCAGCGGCCAGCGCTCCGCTGGCCACGACCGCGACGTAAATGCGAAGATTGGCGAAGAAGTGCTTCATGCGGATTTCACGCTTGCTGCGGCCTGCTTCGGCTCAGTTGCTTGTTGCGCCGTCGTGTCGCCGGCCTGCGCCGCAAAACGATGCAGCCACACGGTGGACGCTTCCGGCGCCGGCGCGGTTTCTTCGGCCGGGACAGGAGCGGTGGCGCGCTTGAAGAGATAGGCGATCGCCCGAATGGGCTCGATGAGCCCCCACCAGATGAACTGTCCGGTGCCGGTCCAGATGCTCTTATGCTTGCGACGGCTTTCAAGAAACTTCGGCAAGGCGTCGGAATCGCCATACATCAGGTCGGCGAGCACATAATACTCATGCGGATGCATGGTCTCGAATTCGCAACCATATAGCCGTTGTTCACCGAACTGACTGCGCAGGAAGACGAGTGGGAGCGAGGCGTCGCCAGCCATGTCGCCGATCGGATCCACGATCAGGCGCGCCGTCGTCTTTTCGCCTTCGAGCAGGGAGGCCGGCAAATCGCCTTCAAGGTGCAGCGCGCATCCACCCGCCGAAACGTTCACTACAGTGCAACGGACGCGTTCGCCCTTTACGTCGAGCGTCCCGGCGCGGTTGATCGTCAGTCGAGGATGCCGGTCCGGTTGCTTGCGCTCGGACACGGCCCCTAGGCCTACCCCCGCCATTATAAGATTGAAAGTGTTCCACAGCCCCACGATAAGCATCAAATTGCCGGTGCCGGGCTCGAACGTATAACGATATCCGGCCACCAGCGATCCTGTCAGCAACAACCCGTACATGGCAAAGAACGGCCACGCGAGTTCAGATAGATGATCATTGTCCAGAGTGAGGCCCTTGGCCGTCACATTGAAAGTGGGTTTGCGTGGGTTGAGGATGACGGAAACAATGGCTTTTGACAGGAACACGCCCTGACAATATTCGTAAAGTTCAGACACCCAGGGCCAGCGCACTACGCCAAACAGATAGTTTTGCACCATTACGTTGACGATCATGTAGGTCAGCGTATAGGCGATCGCCTCGTCGACGTTCGATACGAATATCTTCACGTCGAAGAGAATGTAGCTGAGCGGAGCCAGCATGAATATCAGTCGCGGGAACGGGAAGAACCAGAAGGTCATGCTCGACAGGTAGCCTAGCTTCTGGATCGGCTTCAGCCCCTTTTTGAAGGCCGGATTCTTCAGCATCATGATCTGAAGCATCCCCTGACACCAGCGCACCCGCTGACCGATGAACGAGGCGAAGGTCTCCGGCTGCAGACCTGCGATCAAAGGCTTGTCGACAAAGACGCTGTGATAGCCGCGCGCATGCAACTCGAACGCGGTTTCGCAGTCCTCAGTGATGGTGACGCCAGAAAAGCCGCCCGTTTCCGAGAGCGCCGAGCGCCGCAGGAGAGCAGCCGAGCCACAAAAGAACGAGGCATCCCATTTATCGAGACCGCGCTGCGTGATCGAATAGAACATCTCGTTTTCGGAGGGCATTCGATGAAAGGTGCGCAGATTTTTCTCAATCGGGTCGGGGTTGAGAAAGACGTGCGGCGTTTGCACCAGAAATAGCTTGGGGTCCTCCAGGAAGAATCCGACCGTCTCTTGGAGAAAGGCGCGGAAAGGCGCGTGATCCGCGTCGAACACAAGAACGATGTCCCCCTTCGCGTGAGCGAGCGCATTGTTCATATTGCCGGCTTTTGCGTGCTCATTGCGGGCGCGCGTCTGGTAGATCGCTCCCATTTGCGCGCACAAGGCCTGCAGGGAGGCGCGCCGATGGCGCGCGCTTTCAGCCTTGACCGGATCTTTGTCGTTGCACTTCTGATCCGAGCCCCCGTCGTCGAGCAGCCATACGTTCAACTTGTCCTTGGGGTAATCCATCGAACGCGCGGCGGCGATCGTCGTCGCCAAAATATACTCGTCTTCATTATATGTCGGGATGAACACATCGACGACAGGCAACTCTTCATCGGGCGCCGGGGTTGCTGCTTGCGCTTGACGGGATCCGCGCCGACGATCAAGCTGACGATCAGGATAACGACGCAATAAAGTTCCGCGGCCAGCAGAATCGATCCGAGGGTAAGTCCTACCGGGTCTGAGGTGGGCGGCAACGTGTAAGTGGTGCGCCAGTAGATGTAGCGAATGATGTTGAAGCTGGCGAGCGCCAGAAAAACCTGCCGGGCGAGTTTTCCTCGGGCGAATATCCAAACCAGCACCAGAACGCCGATGATGGTCACGCTCAGCGACAGCTGGGCCTGCACGCTGACCGGTTGGGTCAGCAGCGCAATGGCGACAATTCCTGTCGCGATCCACATGAACGCACGCAACCCGAACATTCGACGACCTCTTTACGCAACAATCCAAATGTACGCGAGAGGTTTAAAGGTCGCGTTAACAATGCCAGATAGTGATTTGCAAGCACTGAGAGCGCGAAAAGTCCGGTCCAGCTTGAGATAGGCGTCTGTCACGCAGCCGGCCCTGTATCAAAATGAGAACCTGGTCTCAAGGATTCCGTAGCCGCCAGTTCCTCGCACCTGGTCGCTCAGGAAGCCGCCGGAGACACCAAGCTGCACCATGCCAAGCTTGATGCCTGACACATGTGCGCCAACTCGCCACTGATGGAAAAAGTTGTCGCCGAGCACAAGGATCTCGGGGCCCACATAAATTTGGTTAACCACCGCCAAACCAAATTTAAGGCGCCCGTAATAGGCGTTGTTGACTGTGGAGTAGGCGACTACGCCCGCGATCATCGTCGCCTCGGTGGGACGAATATAAAGATCCGCGCCAACCTTTAACCCGGCATAGGTTCCTTTAACCGTGTTGTTCGGATCATTGGGGGTAATGCCGGTGTGCGAGACTTCGCCGCCGATATACCCCGCGACGGTCGCCTGTTTGGTTACGTATTCGTAACCGACCATGAACGAGCCCTGCTCAAGCGTTCCGTTGATGCGACCGAGACCGGCTTCGGAAGCGATGTAATCATATTTGCCCAGGATGCCCGAAACACGAAGGCGCATGCCGCTTTCCTCAAGTGGCGCGAAGGGTGCGATTGTGCCGATCAAGGCTCCCGCCAGCGCGTTCTGCGTTGTCGCGTCGAGCGCCATGTCGATCGCGACGGTGGGCGCGGCAGGTTTTGCGGACGCATCGCCCTGCACGCCCGTGTACCAGTCCGCAGCCGGCGCGCGCGCCGTCATCGTCAGGAGAGCCGCCAGGGAAAAAGCCAGACACAGGCGCATCTTTTGTCATTCCATCGCTTCGTGACATCAGCCCGCGGCGCGGGAGAGTCCATCCGAGCGAGCGCGCCTCATGCGCGCCTTTGCTCGAATACAATGTCAACATCGCGAACGGCTATTAACGTGAGGCTGCGGGAAATGGTTAGCGAGTTAGTGTGCCTAACAAAGATTAAATCGATAAGCTTACCGCGCTTACCAAAGGCCTGAGAGCGTCGCGGCGAGCTGCGACAAATCTTGGGGGCGCGATAGCCTGTGATCGCCATCGGCGACGAGGGATACGGTGACGGGGTCGGTCGCCAGACGTTCGGATAGAGCGAGAGCGTGCCGCCACGGAACATCCTCATCGTGCATGCCCTGAATTATATGCACGGGCGCATGGGCGTGAACCGGGCTGCCCAGAAGCAGATGAGATCGGCCGTCTTCGATCAGCCGGCGCGTGATGGGCAGCGGCGTCGACGCATAGGAAGAGGGACGATGGTAAACGCCCTTTTCCATGATCTCCCGCCGCGCGGCCTCGGGTAGCGACTTCCATAGCAGCGCCTCCGTGAAATCGACCGCTGGCGCGAGCAACAGAAGCGCGCGCAGCCTGTCTTCCCGTCCGATTTCCTTGAGCCGACGCGCCAGTAACAACGCAATCCAGGCGCCCATCGACGTGCCTATGACAACCTGGGGCGCCTGCGTCGAGGCTTCAAACACGGCGAGGCTTTGCTCAAGCCAGTCGCCGATGGCTCCATCCTCGAAACTTCCGCCCGGCGTGTTAAAGGCCGACTCTCCGTGGCCGGAATAATCGAATCGCAAAAAGGCGCGCCCAGCCGCCGCGATGTGCGCGTCGATAAAACTGGCCTTGGAGCCACGCATGTCCGATGCGAAACCGCCAAGCCAGACCACCCCCGGCAGGTTTCGTCCAACGTCCCGCGCCGCGCGCAATCTTCTGGCGATACGCCAGGGCGGGCCGCCGCCGGGGCGGGCGACCTCAATGAAATCCAGCACGTCGCCTTCGACCATCAGGACTGTCTCACAAATTTATGGGGAAGCGCCGGCCGCCGAAAAGCCTTTGCATTCCTTTGAGTTCCTCACAGGAAGGCCCGGCCTGGCGGAGCAGGCCGCTTGAACGAGCGACGATTGATCATAATTGGTTAAAGGGCGCGTAAGAGAATGAGACCGCCACGCAAAAGCCGTCAATTCCAGTGCGGAGTATAGCGCGGATCCCGATTAACTGGACGACGCGCCCGGCGGCGTCTTTAAAGGGTGAACGGGGACAAATGCTCGCCCGAAGCGAGTGGTTTTTCCGCCAATGATGGCTCCGCACCATGTTGATATACCGAGACAGCCCCGCATTTTCCCCGCCCGATCGCCGGATCGCTGGCCGCACAGTCATGCAAATTATCCCTGATTTGCAATCAGGGGGGGCCGAACGTAGCGCGATTGACATGGCTCAGGCTCTCGCGCAGGCCGGAGCGCGCGCGCTTGTCGCCTCGCGGGGCGGCCGCATGGTTAGCGAATTGCAAAGCAAAGGGGGCGTCTGGCTGCCGTTTCCGGCCGCCACCAAGAACCCTCTCGCCATGCTGCTGAACTCCGTGCGTCTCGCGCGCATACTTCGCGACGAACGCGTCGACATTGTACACGCCCGCTCACGCGCGCCAGCTTGGGTGGCCTATTACGCCGCGCGACAGTCAGGGGCCCGCTTCATCACCACATATCACAGCGCCTATTCAGGCGCTTCGCCAATGAAGCTGCGCTACAACGCGATCATGGCCGCCGGCGACATCGTCATCGCCAATTCAAATTTCACCGGGCGGCGCATAGCCGAGTTGCATCCGGAAGCGGTCGGACGGATTGCCGTGGTGCCGCGAGGGGTCGATCTGCGACAGTTTTCGCCGAGCGCGGTCGAACCCGCGCGCGGTGGAGCGTCTTCGCGCGGAATGGAGCCTCGAGCCACATCACCGGGTAATGTTGCTACCGGCGAGACTCACAGCGCGCAAGGGACATTTTATCTTGATCGACGCCGCCAGACGCATAATAGCGCAGGGCGCCACGGATGTGCGCTTCATTCTCGTCGGCGACGCCCGCAGCGAGGCGTTCAAGCGCCACATCGACCAGCAAATACAGAGCCATGGCCTTTCCGGCTGGGTGCGCGCGCCCGGCTTTTGCGACGACATGCCCGCCGCCTATCTTGCGGCCACCGCGATCGTGGCTCCCTCGACCGAGCCGGAAGCCTTTGGCCGCGTCGCCGTCGAAGCTCAGGCCATGGGCGCGCCCGTGATCGTTTCGGATATCGGAGCCGCCAGCGAAGTTGTCCTCGCCCCGCCGCAAGCGCCGCGGCATCTGTCGACCGGATGGCGTGTGCCGCCCAATGACCCCGAGGCGCTAGCGACAGCCATACTGAGTGCATTGACTCTCAAGGCGTCAGAGCGCGAGGCGCTGACGAACCGGGCCCGCGATTTTGTATCCAGTCGCTTTTCTGTTGAAAGCATGTGCAATGCGACCCTCGATCTTTATGAGTCGTTAATCGAGGATAGATGAGGTCGATAATCGAATTCATGGTTGTCGCTTTATGAACTCCTTGGCGTCGAAGATTCGCCAAGATGTCGGTCGACACTCCTTTAAGTCATCATTGATCGGGAGGTACTCGCCATGGTTCTTTCCCATCGTTTGCCGGCATTTACATCGCTCGCCCTTCTCGCGGGCGCCTTGGCCTTGGGCAATCCTGCCAGCGCCAGTGAAGGCAATGACCCGCACGGCTTGTGGCTTCGGCCCGAAGGCGGCGTTCGCTTCAGCTTTTATGATTGTGACGGCCTGCTGTGCGCCAAGGTCGTGGGCGCGGCTAGAGCCGAGGATCAGTCCTCCATCGGCACCGTAATCCTACGCGGCGCGACGAAAATCAGCGCGAATGAATGGAAGGGCAAACTCTATAACGCCGATGACGGCAAGACCTACGACGGCTTCATTACCGTGAAGTCCAACGGCGAGCTGACTCTTAAGGGCTGCCTGATGGGAATCTTGTGCAGTGGCGAGACCTGGAAGCGAGTTGGTACGCCAGCGGCGGCTGCGGTTCCCGGCAAGGCGGCGCATTCCCCCGCGATCGCCGCTTCCGAATAAGCGACGCAGTTTCCGCAAACAAGAACGGTTCGTCTCCGTCGTTCTCCATGTGTCGGACACTCTAGACGACAAAACGCTGATTTAGGCGCCTATATACAGGCGCCTAAAGGCTTTGCTTTTCTTGTCTCCGCACGCCACGTTTATTCTGGAACGTCGAATCGAACCGACGTTCGCGGAAGGATGTGGAATGGCGGAATCATTTCAATGGTGGGACTATCGCGAGGCGCTGCTGTTTCTCGCGACCGCCAGCCTGGTCGTCCCGCTGTTTCATCGTTTGCGCGTGAGCCCTGTGCTGGGCTTTTTGCTGGCGGGCGCGGCGCTCGGCCCGTTTGGGCTGGGACGCCTCGCGAACAAATATGATTTCCTTGTCGCGATAACCATTTCAGACGTCCACCGAGATCTCGCGGATAGCCGAATTCGGTCTCGTCTTCCTGCTTTTCATGATCGGCCTGGAGCTGTCGTGGGAGCGCCTCGTGCGCATGCGCCGGCTGGTGTTCGGACTTGGCCTCGCGCAAGTTCTGATCTCCACCGCCATACTGGCGGAGATCGGCTATTTCTGGTTTGGGCTCAAACTCGCGCCGGCGATCTTGATGGGCGCCGCGCTGGCCATGTCGTCCACCGCGATTGTCATGCCCGTGCTCGCGGAGACCCGTCAGCTCGGCAAGGCCCCGGGCCGCGCCGCTTTTTCCGTCCTGCTGATGCAGGATCTGACGGTCGCGCCTTTGCTGTTCTTCGTCTCGGTTCTGGCTAACGCGAAGGCCGGCTTGACGGGCGCCGCCATAGCCTGGACCTTCCTGCCGGCGCTGGCTGGCCTGGGGGCCTTGTTTATCATCGGGCGGCTATTGCTAAGGCCCATGTTCCGTCTCGTCGCCGCAGCGCAATCGACCGAATTGTTCATGGCCGCCTGCCTGCTGGTGGTCGTCGGTTCGGGGGTAGCCAGCGCGGCCGCCGGTTTTTCCATGGGCCTCGGCGCCTTCGTCGCCGGCCTGTTGCTTGCCGAAACGGAGTTCCGCCGCGAAATAGAAGTTACGATCGAGCCCTTCAAGGGCTTGCTGCTGGGTCTGTTCTTCGTTTCGATCGGCGCGGGACTGGACATAGGGCTGGTGTTCGGCAATCCGGGACCAATCCTGCTTCACGCTTTCGGACTGGTCACGGTCAAGGCCGCCGTGATTTTCCTGCTCGCGCGGCTGTTTCAGCTTGCGCCGCCGGTTGCATGCGAAGCGGCGCTACTGCTCGCGCCGGGCGGCGAATTCGCTTTCGTGCTGCTGACCTCGGCGATTGGCGCGGGCGTATTGCCTGGCGATCATGGCGCCGACGCGATGCTTGTGGTGACCCTGACCATGTTCGCCATCCCGGCTCTGGGCCGCCTCGGAGCGAAGTTCGCGCAAGAGAAGTCGTTGGCGGAACAGCAAGCCGAACGCGCCTACCTCACGCCGGAGGGCGACGTCGCCGCCGGTCGCGTGGTCGTCGTCGGCTACGGAAGAGTCGGCGCCCTGGTCGGCGACATGCTGAAGCGCCATGAAATTGCTTTCGTGGCGATCGACGACACCGTGGACAATGTCGCTGCAAGACGCGACGAAGGCGTCGACATTTATTGGGGCAACGCCGCGCGGCGCGAATTTCTTCTGGCCTGCGGCGTGGCGCAGGCGCGGGCGCTTGTGGTCACGGTGCAAAATCCAGCCGCGGCGGAGGAAATCGTGAGGGTGGCGCATCAGGCCCGCGCCGACATGGTCATCGTCGCCCGAGCGCGCGACGCAGCGCACGCAACGAGGCTCTATGAGGCGGGAGCCAGCGACGCGATCCCTGAAACGATCGAGGCCAGCATGCAGCTGGCCGAAACCGTACTCGTGGACATTGGCGTCCCGATGGGCTTCGTCATCGCGTCGATCCACGAAAAGCGCGATGAATATCGGGAGCTGCTTAAACCGAAGGAAGAAGCCGCGCGCCAACGGCAGGTTGCACGCTCCGCCGTGCGCAACCGGGTGATGGCGCGCCGCCGCTTCGGCGCGAAAGAGGCATCCGAAGCCCCGGATTGAATAACCGCTTCGACGTCACGCTGACGACGATCAAGGCCAACGCCAGAACCCGAAAGCCACGGTCGCGAAATTTCAGCCCGTTAACTAAATTTTTCGACGCTGCGTTAACCGCCGGGAAGCATTCTCGCGACCGGAGCCCGTCTCTGGAGACGGGCGTCGTCTGGACGCCCAATGGCACGTCGCGTATCGCCTCTCCTTTATCTGCTGCCGCTGGCTGCTCTGGCAGCCGCCCTTTCAGGCTGCTCCATTGCGTCAAAGCCGCAGCGTCCGGCCTGGCGAACGCAGGCCGAGAACGCCTGCATCGCGGAACGTCGCGTGCGCCCCTCAGCGTATGTTCAGATCGCCGACGAACTGGACGGCCCCGGCATTTGCGGCCTGACGCGCCCGATCAAGGTCACGGCGTTGCAGGGCGGAGCCGTAACCTTCAACGCCAGAGCCACGCTGGATTGCCCGATGGTGGCGGAACTCGACCAGTGGCTGGCCGATGTCGTGCAGCCCGCCGCTCAGGCGCGCTTTGGCCAGAATGTGGTCCAGATCAACTCGATGGGCTCATATGCGTGTCGAGGCATGAACAATCAGCGCGGCGCCCCGCTTTCGGAACACTCCTTCGGCAACGCGCTCGACATTGGCGGATTCGTGCTCGCCGACGGCCGCCAGATTTCAATCGTGCGCGACTGGACGCGTGGAGACGAGCAGACCCGCGCCTTCCTCATGGATGTGCATGGGGGCTCCTGTCAGCATTTTTCCACCGTGCTGGCGCCAGGCTCCAATCCTTTCCACTACAACCATATCCATGTCGATCTCGCCATGCATGGGCGCGGCGGAAGACATATCTGCAAACCGACGCCACATGAGATCGCCGCGCCGCCCGCCTCGCCCATCCTGGTGACCAAGGGCCCCGCGCCGGTCGAGGACGACGACAGCGACACCGGCGAGCGGCCGCCGCAGGCGGCGTTCGAGGGCGGACGCGAGACGGGACTGGGCTCGCTATCGGAACCGCCGCTCCCGCCAACGCGCTGAGAGTCACAGGAAAATTGTGGGAATAAGCGTCGTTATTAAAGACTGATGCTGGGTGATAACCACTCGCGCGGCGAGAATTTTACCGCTTCGCGCGGCCAGCGCACGACAAGGCGGCTGAATTCAAATGAGAACGGAGGAATTAAAGTCGAAGATTCTCCGCGACGCCGAAGAAATCAACCGCCTCGGCGCGCGCGTGAAAGAGACTTTCCGCGCTCCCAGAACCGAAGCGAATGTCGAGGCTTGGCGCAAGGCCTGCGCCGAATTTTATTGCCGTTACGAGGAACTTGCATTCCCCGGCGGTTACACGGGCGCGCACGAACGTCTGCTGGCCGGGGATGCGCAAACGATCGAAGCGGCGCTTTGCTTTCTTGAAGTTCGCCCTTACTTTTTCCGCTCGGGCTACATGTTCGCAAAACTGATCAAGAAGATAAAGCACGCGCCGCTTTCGAAAAAGCAGACGGATCGGCTGAAGCGGATCGTTGAAGATTATGAAAGGTGGAAGCGCGAGAAAGCGGCTCGCCGGATCGCGAGCCGCCAGCTCTGATTTCGATCGCCTTAGGCGATCTGCACGCGCGCCGCGCCCCGGGCTTCGCCAAGCGCATCCAAAACCTTCGCGACGATTGACGGAGCGTCCAACCCCGCCTTGGCGATCATCTTGTCGTAGCCGTCTTGGTCGATGTAGCTATCTGGGAGCGTCATGCTGCGAAAACGGAATGCGCCACGCGTTCCATCGAGGAGGCCGTCCTCGGACAGCGCCTGGAACACCTGCGCACCGAACCCGCCGATAGAGCCTTCCTCGATCGTGATAAGAGCCTCGTGCGAAGCGGCCAGGCGGCGCACAAGATCGCGGTCGATCGGCTTGGCGAAGCGGGCGTCGGCGACCGTCGTCGACACGCCATATGATTCCAGTTCCTCGGCGGCCTTTAGCGCCTCGGCGAGCCTGGTGCCAAGGCTCAACAAGGCGACCTTGGAGCCTTCGCGCAACACGCGCCCCTTGCCGATCTCCAACACTTCGCCCCGTTCCGGCAAGTCGACTCCGACGCCCTCGCCGCGTGGATAACGGAAGGCGATCGGGCCCTCATTATGGGCCGCGGCGGTCGCCACCATGTGCGTCAGCTCAGCCTCATCCGCAGCGGCCATGACGACCATGCCGGGAAGACAACAGAGATAGGCCAAATCGAATGCGCCGGCGTGGGTCGGTCCGTCGGCTCCGACGAGACCCGCCCGGTCGATGGCGAAACGCACCGGCAGATTCTGGACCGCCACGTCATGGACGACCTGATCATAGCCGCGCTGCAGGAACGTCGAATAGAGCGCACAGAAGGGCTTGAACCCCTCAGTGGCGAGCCCCGCCGCGAAGGTCACGGCGTGCTGCTCGGCGATGGCGACGTCGAAGGTGCGCTCAGGAAACGCCTTGCCGAATATGTCGAGACCCGTGCCGCCCGGCATCGCCGCCGTGATCGCGACGATCTTTTCGTCGCGCTCGGCCTCGGCCACAAGCGAGCGGGCGAAGACGCTGGTGTAGGAGGGCGCATTCGCCTTGGGCTTGACCTGAACGCCCGTCAAAACGTCGAACTTGTTGACGCCGTGATATTTGTCGTCCGACTCCTCCGCCGGCGCGTATCCCTTGCCCTTCTGCGTGATTACATGGACCAGCACCGGGCCGTCGTCCTTGTCGCGCACATTGGTCAGAACTGGCAGTAGATGGTCGAGATTGTGACCGTCGATCGGCCCGACATAGTAAAAGCCGAGCTCCTCGAACATCGTGCCGCCGGTAATGAAGCTGCGCGAGAACTCCTCCGCCTTGCGCGCCTTGTCATAGATGAAGCGGGGCAGATGGCTGGCGAGCTGGCGGGCGGCGTCGCGGATGGAGCGATATGCCCCGCCCGAAACCAGACGCGCGAGATAGGCCGACATCGCGCCCGTCGGCGGGGCGATGGACATGTCGTTGTCGTTCAAAATCACGATTAATCGTGAGTCGAGCGCGCCAGCGTTGTTCAGCGCCTCATAGGCCATGCCAGCGGACATGGAACTGTCGCCGATCACCGCGACGACATGATTGTTTCCGTCGGAAAGGTCGCGGGCGATAGCCATGCCGAGCCCGGCCGAGATCGAAGTTGAAGAGTGTCCGGCGCCAAAAGCGTCATATTCGCTCTCGCCGCGCTTCGTGAAGCCCGAGAGCCCCCCGCCCGCGCGCAGCGTCCGAATTCGATCGCGCCGTCCGGTGAGGATCTTGTGCGGATAGGTCTGGTGACCGACGTCCCAGATGATGCGGTCCCGGGGCGTATCGAACACGTAATGCAACGCGACCGTGAGCTCGATCACGCCGAGTCCCGCGCCCAGATGGCCGCCGGTGACGGATACGGCGTCGATGGTTTCGCGCCTCAGCTCATCGGCGAGTTGGCGCAGTTGAGAGGGCCGCAGCTCACGCAGCTGGGCGGGATTGGGAACCCTGTCGAGCAGGGGGGTCTTCGAAACGGTCAATGGTTTATGGTCTCTCGCTCTGGCGGACGCGGACGGGAAGGCGGACTTTTCCGCCTGGCCCGTGTCACAACTCAACCAATGAACGGGCGAAAAACGCCCAAGGGGCCGAAACGGAAGTTTAGCCATACACCGGTAGCCCTAGAGGGGCAAATCAGCACGCCGCGGCGCCAAAACTTTGTCATGTGTCGCCTACATCGCGGTTGAGATGACGCTATGGACAAGAGCGCGGACAAAAAGCGGTACGCGAATTCAAAGGGTTTGCTCGACCCTGCGCCGCATCGGCCCATTCGGGCCCAAAGACGAGAATAGAAGAATGCCTAACATGGCAGAACTTTGGCTATTTTTGAGCGCGACGGTCGTCGCCTTTCTCGTTCCCGGACCCGACATGGTCATGCTGCTGGAGACGAGCGCAAGCAAAAGCCGCGCTCATGCTTTAGCGACCGCCGCCGGGCTGGCCTTTTCGCGTGCGGCCCATGTTACGCTGGCGGCGCTTGGCCTCGCGGCGCTGCTGAAAACCTCTCCACAGCTTTTTGAAGCGATTCGCCTGGTCGGCGCGGTTTGGCTGGCCTGGCTGGGACTGCAGGTCTTTCTCTCGCCCGCGCCGGAATTCCATGGCGGCGGCGCGCGGGACGGAGGCGGTGCGCTGCGCTCTTATGGAGCGGCGCTGCGGCGCGGATTCGTGACCAACATCTCCAACCCCTCCGCGCCAATCTTCTGCTCAGTGCTGCTTCCACAATTCATCCGTCCGGAACTGGGCGGCGTCGCATGGCAATTCTCTCTGCTCGGCGCGCTGCTGGTCAGCGTCGGCTTCGCCTTCGACATGCTCTACATCCTGGTCGGGGTGCGGGTTGGGCGATGGGCGGCGCAACATCCGCTCGCGGACAGGCTTCAGCGCGGTTTCTTCGGCTGCCTGCTGATTGGCTTCGGCTTCTGGATGGCCTTTGGCGCGCGCCCTTGACCGCGCTCACCTCTGTCGGATGATTGAAAAATAATCATCGACGGGTGGGTAATATGTCTCGCGCCTCGGAACCGCCCTTTCGGCGCGCCGGCGCGGACGCGGCGCTTCTTCTTCCACGTAAGCGGCATTGGCGGCGGAGCCGCCGATTTCTATCGACGCGCCATATTGCTCCACCCAGCCAAAAAGCTCGCGCGCATTATCCAGCGAGAGACGCACACAGCCGTGCGATGCGGGGCGTCCCAGGCCGCCTTGATATGTGCCGTGGATCGCAAGGCCTCGGGAGAAAAAGATCGCATAGGGCATTGGCGCACCATCATATTCATCCGAAAGATGATCGGCGTCCATGCGCTGGACGATGAAGTTACCCGTCGGCGTTTCATAGCCGCCGCGCCCGCTGGAAATCTTCCACACGATAGGTTTTTCGTGGTTTTTCACCACGGTCATGCGCTGACGGTCGAGATCGACGCGGATTTCCACCTTCGCCAGCGCCGGGGCGGCGCAGACGACGGTCAAGGACAAGAGCATGGAAAAGGAGAAGGCGCGCAGCATCTGCGCAGATAAACATGGGAGAAATCCAAGGTCCAGCCCTTCAGCGCGACTGGCGCCTTTTTTGGAAACAACTCCGAAAGCCTCTCGGATCCTGCGCGCCTGTCGTTAAAAACGCGCCCCGAGCGACCCAAATCGGGATATAAGCCGATGTCAGCGCCATTTTCGATCGCGACTCCCCTGCCCGCTCAGCCGGAGGGCGAGCAGCGCATTGTGGCTCCGGGTCCGGGCGGGAACCCGTTTTATCGCCCTTCGCCTTCGCGGGGGCGCTGGCCACGCGGCTTTGGTCGCAGGCCGCGTCGCCGGTCCGAACCGGGCGCCTTGAGGAACGATTTTCTGGTGCGCTCGCTCTCCGTCGAACATATGGACGACCCGGCTAAGTCGCGGCCGTTCGCGGAAAGCTGGAGCGAACTCGCCCTAAGGGCGCTGGAGCCCAACGCCTTTTTCGAGCCCGGCTTCGCGCTTTCCGCCGCGCGGCATTTTCCTGTCAAATCTCGTCCGCAATTCATCGCGGTCTGGGCTCCGCAGCACGAGGAAAGCGGAGAGCGCCGCCTCATCGGCCTGTTTCCGCTCGCCCCCTCCGGTCCGATGGGCGGCGGGAGGCTCGCCTCCCTCTGGCTCAATAAGCAGGCCGCACTGGCCTCTCCGCTGCTGGACCGGGATTTTGCGGAACAGGCCGTGGAAAGCTTTCTCGACTGGCTTGGCGCGAACGGGCCTGTGGCAGGCGTCATGTTTCCCCGACTGGTGAACGGCGGCCCCGTCCACAAGGCGATAATCGAAGCCGCACGACGCACCGGGCGGACGGTGGCGATATTGGATGAGTTTGAGCGCGCAATGATGTCGCCCGGGTCGGACCCCGACGCCTTATGGTTGCGTGGGGCCTCAAAAAAAGCGCTGAAGGACCTGCATCGGCGTCAGCGCAGGCTCGCGGAAATTGGGAAGGTCACATTTTCACTTGTCTCTTCTCCTCAGGAAGTGCGTGCGGAGACCGAAAGGTTCCTGGCGCTCGAGGCCTCCGGCTGGAAGGGCGCAAGCGGAGCCTTCCTATCGCATCCCTCGCTGACGACCTTCGTGCGCAGCGCGACTCGGCTTCTGGCGAAGGAAGGCAAATGCCGGATCGCGAGCCTCTCGCTGGACGGGCGGCCTCTTGCGATGGGCGTCCTTATCGAAAGCCAAAAGCGCGCCTATTTCTGGAAGATCGCCTTCGACGAAAGTTTCCGCGCTCAGGCGCCCGGCATTCATCTCGTACATGAGTTGACGCGGGCGCTGGCGGCCCGCGGCGATTTGGAAATGACCGACTCTTGCGCTATCGCCAATCATCCGATGATAGACCGTCTGTGGCCAGACCGCCTCCCCATTTGTGACATCGCGGTGCAAACACGGCTAGAAAGAACCAGCGCCTTCCACGCGTCTTGCCGGGTGGAGGCGCGCGGGCGAGGGTTGCGGGCCTTCGCCAAGAGGGCAGTGAAACGGCTACTCGGACGCAAGGAAAGTTAAATTGAAGCTGCTTCCCACTTTCAACCAAGTCGCGAGCAACTTAAGAACCAAGCGACTGTAAATCCTAATCCACCGAGCGTCATGTCAGAAACAGCCCCAGGACTTTATCTCGTCACTCCCCCTCTCAAGGAGGCGAGCGCCTTTTTGCCCCTGCTTGCGAAGGCCCTTGGCGCCGCGCAGATCGCAAGCGTCCTGTTGCGGCTGGACGAGCCCGACGAGGCGGCTGCGGTGCGGCTAATAAGAGAGGTCGCGGAAACCGCGCAGGCGCAAGGCGCGGCGCTATTGATCGATAGCGACCCGACTCTTGTTCTGAAGTCGGGAGCTGACGGCGTTCATATCGGCGTCTCCGGAGAGGCTTTGAGAACGGCAATCAAGAAGCTGTCGCCCGGCCATATCGTCGGAGCCGGGGGGCTCTCCGCCCGCCACGAGGCGATGGAGGCTGGCGAAGTCGGGGCCGACTATGTGCTCTTCGGGGATTGGGACGCGCCTCTGGAGCCGCTCACGCTGCTGGAGCGCGTCGCCTGGTGGGCGGAAATATTCAACACCCCGAGCGTGGCGCTGGCCCAAAATCTGCGCGAGGTCGGCGCGCTCGCGGCGGCGGGCGCCGATTTCGTCATGCTGGGCGATTGCATATGGGCCGATCCGCGCGGTCCCGACATAGCGGTTAAGGAAGCGCAGCGCGCTGTCCTAGGGCAAGAAGCATGAAAATCTTCCCAGCCCCGCTCGTGATTTTGCTCACCGCCGCGCCGGCGTTAGCTATAGAGAACAGCCCGGCGCCGCCCTCCTTAACCGTCGCGCCCCAAGCCGGCGTGATCGACCTTGCCTATGGAGCCTACCAACGCGGCGAATACAAAACGGCGATGGCCGAAGCGCAAAAGCGCGTGGCGAACAACCCCAAGGACGCCACGGCCCTGACGTTGATCGGCAAGCTTTATGCCGAGGGCGCCGGCGTCGTGCAGGATCGCGCGAAGGCGAAGGATTGGTTCCGCCGCGCGGCTGAAGCAGGCGGAACGGAAGGGGCCTATCTTTACGGCGCGGCTCTGCTGGCGAATTCTCCCGGCCCCAAGGAACGAGAATCAGCCCGAGAATATCTGGAGCGCGCGGCGGCGCAAAAACATGCGGCCGCTCTCAACCTTCTCGGCGAAATGTCCCTGCACAACAATGGCGTCTTCTCGGATTTTGAAAAAGCCGCCGATTACTTCCGCCGATCCGCCGATCTTGGCGACACCGACGCCAAATATGCGCTGGGAGAACTCTATAAACACGGCAAGGGCGTCGCCAAGGATGATGGCGAGGCGGCGACCTTGTTCAAATCCGCTGCGGATGACGGCCATACTGCGGCGATGGTCGAGCTGGCGATTTTCCAGTTCAACGGCTCGGGCGTTCCCCGCGACGTCGCCGCCGCCGTAAAATGGCTCCGTCAGGCCGCGCAAGCGGGCAACCCCGTGGCTCAGAACCGCCTCGCCTATTTGGTCGCGACGGGACAGGGCGTCGACAAGAATCTCGCGGACGCCAGACACTGGCGCGACGAGTCCCGTAAAGCCGGGCTGCAGGACGCCCGACTTGACCTACTTTTAAGTGAGAAAGGCGACGGAAAGGTTCCGACGGAGCCAAAACAATAGAGGCGCGCAATTTCATGCAAGACTTGTCGCTTCGCACCCTGAATCAATTCCTGCGGCTTCGTATAAAGTCCCGGCTCGCCCGTGCGGCCACACTCAAGGATGCGGTGCGGGCGTTCGGGCTCAGTCCGCCCTATCGGACCCCCATTGGCGGATTTCGCTCCGAGCGCGTCGGCGGCGTTCCAGGCGAATGGACCGGCGCTGGCGGCGGCCCAACGCTGCTTTATCTGCATGGGGGCGCCTATTTTGCCGGGTCGCCCAAACATTACCGTCCGATCGCGTGCGCTTTCGCGGCGCAGGGCTTCACGGTATTCACCCCCGCCTATCGGCTCGCCCCGCGCCATCCGTTTCCGGCGGCGCTTGATGACGTGCTCGCGGTATGCTCCGCGCTGGCGGGACGGGGAGAGAGCATCGTTCTCGCGGGCAATTCAGCGGGCGGCGGCCTTGCTCTGGCGCTGATGATCGCGAGGCGGGACGCTGGAGCCGCGCTGCCGGCGGCCGCCGCGCTGTTTTCGCCTTGGACCGATCTTGCGGTGATGGGCGCCTCGGCGCGCGAGAACGAAGCTTGCGATCCGCTTTTCTCGCGGCGAATGTTGAAGATCGCGGCGCGCACCTACCTTGCCGGAGCGCGGCCCGACGACCCCCGGGCCTCTCCGCTCTACGCCGACTTGCGCGGTCTGCCGCCGTTATTGCTTCATGTCGGTTCGAACGAAACGTTGCGTGACGATTCAACACGGTTTTGCGCGCAGGCGGAGAAGTCCGGGGTCTCAACGAGAACTCACGTTATGGCCAGACGCGCCGCATTGCTGGCAACTCATCGCCGAGGTTTTGCCCGAGGCGCGTCAGTCTATCGAAGAAGCCGCGGCGTTCTTGCACGAGTTTGCGGGCGGCAAGACCTATCCCCAAGGCCCCGAGGAATGGGGCGGCTCAAGAGGATTGCGGCCGTCCGGCGGCAAAAACGATGGCGGCGCCGGTGTGGCGCTTGAGATTTCTGGCGCTGCGGGCGTGGGCGTGGGTTGATCGCGGCCGCCAGCGAAGTCCACCAGAGCCTGAATGCGGTCGTCGACGGAAGGATGCGTGGCCAACCACCCGCCTTCGGGCAACAGCGCCGGACTCTCGATGAAAAAGGCCTGCATCCGCGAAGGCATTGAGGGAATCGCCGCATGCGCCTCGATCTTTCGCAGCGCAGAAATCATCGCGTCGGGGTTTTTGGTCAGCTCGGCTGATCCAGCGTCCGCGAGATATTCGCGCGAACGCGAGATCGCGAAGCGGATCAACACCGAAGCGCCAAAGCTCAATGCGATGATCGCCAGGGCGATCACGATGGCGAGCATGGCTCCGCCGCCGCCGTCCCGATCCTCCCGCGAATTGTCCCGGCGCGGAGAAAAGCCGAAGGGGAAATTCCAGTTGCGGAACATAAGATCGGCGGCGAAGGCGAAGACTCCCGCGAAAATGGTGGCGACGACCATCAACTGCGTGTCCCGATTGCGAATATGCGTCAGCTCATGGCCCAGCACCGCCTCGACTTCCGCATCGTTCAGATGATCAAGCAGGCCGCGCGTAACGCTGACGCTGTAATGGCCTTCGCGTATTCCAGCCGCGAAAGCGTTGAGCGCGTCATCTTCGATGATTTTCAATTCAGGAATTGGAATCCCGCGCGAGATGCAGAGATTTTCCAGAAGATTGTAAAGGCGCGGAGCTTCCGTCCGGGATATTCCGGCCGAGCCCGTCGCGAAGTCGATCATCCGCTGATGGAAGAAAAAAGCGATGCAGAACCAAAGTCCCGCCCCGACGAACGCCACGGGCCAGCCCTGCTTCACGTCAAAGATCGCCCGCGCCACGATCACTTCTAAACGCGCATCCTCGCCCATAGCCTCGAAGAGCAGCGCAAAGGAAAACATCAGCGCGATCAGAAGGACCACAAATCCCGCCAGCAGAAAGGCCGACCGCATCCTGTTGGCCTGGATATGCGAATAAAGCCCATAGGCTTTGAACATCGTCGCCGACCTTTTCCTTAAGATTATGCTCGCGTCCCCCCCTTTATTCTCAGAACTGCACTTTTGGCGCTTCCTGAACGGCCTTGCGCTCGCCCTCTTCGAGATTGAAGAAGTCGACCGGCTTGAAGTTGAAGCGCTGGGCGATCAGCACGCCCGGAAAGCCCTGACATGCAGCGTTATATTCGGCGGCGGAGTTGTTGAAGAAACGACGCGCGGCGGCGATCTTGTTCTCGATGTCGGACAATTCGCTCTGCAATTGCTGGAAGTTGGCGTTGGCCTTCAGGTCGGGATAGGCCTCCGCGACGGCGATCAGCTTCCCTAGCGCCCCGCTGAGCGCGGAATTCGGCAGCCGCCTGGGCGGCGGGACCCTGCGCTGAAACGGCAAGGTTGCGCGCCTTGGTCACCTCTTCGAGCGTGTCCTTTTCATGGGTAGCGTAGCCCTTCACGGTCTCGACAAGGTTCGGGATGAGATCGTGGCGCTGCTTGAGCTGGACGTCGATGTCCGAGAAGGCCTGGCTGTAGCGCTGTCGCATCGACACCAAGCCGTTGTAAGCGGAAACGAGCCAAACGCCAGCCACAGCGACAAGACCAAGAAAAATCAGGAACATCGCTCTCTCCTTAAAAACCGCCCCGCGCCCGTTGTTTCCAAAAGGACCGGCAACGGAAGGATACGACGCTTTGGCGTTGAGGGAAAGGCGGCCCCGCCAGCCGCCATTTGACGTCGCGAGCCCTCGCGCCTATCTGATAGAAAAACCCGACCAACCTTGGCGCAGACCCCATGGCCCTACTCCCGATACTCACGCTTCCAGATCCCCGTTTGCGGGTCATTTCCACTGTCGTCGAAACGATCGACGCGGAAATTCATCAGCTGCTCGATAACATGCTGGAGACGATGTACGAGGCACCCGGCATCGGCCTCGCCGCCGTGCAGGTGGGCGCGCCAAAGCGGATCGTCGTCATCGACACCGCCAAGAAAGAGGAAGACCGCTCGCCGCTTTTCCTGATCAATCCGGAAATCATCTGGGCGTGCGAAGAGCTGAGCACTTATAATGAGGGCTGCCTGTCCGTTCCTGAATATTTCGAGGACGTGCAGCGGCCAGCCCGCGTCCGGGTGCGGCATCTCGACCGAAAGGGCGAAGTGCAGGAGTTCGACGCCGAGGGACTGCTGGCGACCGTCGTCCAGCATGAACTGGATCACCTTGAGGGCGGCCTGTTCATTGACCATCTGTCGCGGCTCAAACGCGAACGCGTGGTGAAGAAATTCACCAAGGCCGCGAAGATGGAAGCCGCCCAAAGCGCAAGGACCGCAGAGCAGGTCGCGGAAGACGTCGAGGCTTGATGCGCGTCGTCTTCATGGGCACGCCGGAATTTTCGACGGGCCTGCTCAGGGAGATCGCGTCGCGCGGGCATGAGGTCGTCGCGGTCTACACCCAGCCGCCTCGGCCGGCGGGGCGAGGCATGGAGCCGCGCAAGTCTCCCGTACATGTTGTCGCCGAGACCCTGGGCATTCCCGTCTTCACGCCACGCGGTCTTCGCGGCGCCGGCGAAGCGGCGGAGTTCAAGGCCCACAACGCGGATGTTGCGGTGGTCGCCGCCTACGGCCTGATCCTGCCGGCCGCCATTCTGGCGGCGCCGCGCCAGGGCTGTCTCAATCTGCATGGTTCGATCTTGCCGCGCTGGCGCGGGGCGGCGCCAATTCAGCGCGCCATTATGGCGGGCGACACGGAAAGCGGCGTAGGCGTGATGAGAATGGAAGAGGGTCTCGACACCGGCCCCGTCGCCATGGAGACGCGCGTGCCGATTGGCCCCGACGGCACGGCTGGCGAGTTGCATGACGCTCTCGCGGCCGCCGGAGCGAAGCTTATGGCCGACGCGTTGGAAAAGCTTTCGCGAGGCGAACTGATCTTCATTCCGCAAAGCGATGTTGGCGTCACCTACGCGCAAAAAATCGACAAGGCGGAAGCGCGCATCGACTGGAGCCGGCCAGCGAAAGAGTTGCATAATCTGGTGCGTGGCCTGGCGCGCTTTCCCGGCGCGTTTTTCGAGGCCGATCTGGGCGCCGGCGTCGAACGCGTAAAAGTCTTGCAAACACGCGTCGAGACCGGCGCCGGCGCTGCAGGGTCCGCCCTTGATGACGAAGGACTGATCGCCTGCGGAGAGGGCGCCTTGAGGCTTTTGCGAGTCCAGCGGGCGGGCAAGGGGCCGATGGCTTTCGCCGAATTTGCGCGTGGGAGAAAGATTGCGCGCGGCGCGCGGCTTGACGGCTGAATTGTCAATTCGCGCAAATGCCGCCACCCAAGGACAGAGCTGGATCTTTTGGAACTCGCTGCAATGCCCCGTTACGCCCTGACAATAGAATATGACGGCGGCCCCTTCGTCGGCTGGCAACGTCAGGCGAATGGCATGTCGGTCCAGCAAAGACTGGAAGAAGCTGTTTTCGCGATTAACGGCGTGTTTTGCGTCGTGCATGGCGCGGGGCGCACCGACGCCGGCGTTCATGCGCTCGGCCAGGTCGCGCATGTCGACCTGAAGCGCGTCTGGTGCGAGGATCGTTTGCGCGACGCCATCAACGCGCATCTGCTGCCGAGCCCCATCGCCGTGCTGTCCGCGCGCCCCGTCGGCGAGGATTTCGAGGCACGTTTCTCCGCGCGCGCGCGCCACTACCGATACGTCATCGACAATCGCCGCGCGCCGCTGACGCTCCAGGTCGGGCGCGCTTGGCACGTCAAGCGCCCGCTCGACGCCGACGTCATGCATGAGGCCGCGCAGACACTGATCGGCAAGTTCGATTTCACGACATTTCGCGCGTCGGAATGCCAGGCGAAATCGCCTGTCCGAACGCTTGACCGGCTCGACGTGCGGCGCAGCGGAGAAATCATCGAAATCCGCGCCAGCGCTCAGTCCTTTTTGCACAATCAGGTGCGCTCGCTGGCGGGGTCGCTGGAACATGTCGGCAGCGGCAAATGGCGCGTCGGGGATTTGCGCATGGCGCTGGAGGCCCGCGACCGCGCGCGCTGTGGTCAGGTGGCTCCGCCGCATGGGCTGTATCTGGTCGCGGTAGACTATTGAGGGCTTGGCGCCGCAATCCGCCGGGCTATTTCTTGGGAAAGACGCAAAGTCGCAAGGGAACTGTCGGTGAGACTACTGAAATTCTTGACGATAGCGCTTGTCGCCGCCTACGGCGTCTTAATGCTCACGCTGACGATCAACCAGCGCGATATGCTTTATCAACCCGGCGCCGCAATCGTCGCGCCGGCGCAAGCTGGATTGACGACGATCGAGACGCTTCGCCTCAGCAGCGTCGACGGTGAACAGCTTGTCGCATGGTACGCGCCGCCGGCGCGCGCGGATCGTCCCCTGATTCTCTATTTTCACGGCAATAGCGGCGTGCTTGCCGACAGAGCCAAGCGCTTTCATCAATTGACCGACAGCGGCTATGGGCTTCTTGCCATCTCCTATCGCGGCTACGGCGGCTCGACGGGCGCGCCCACAGAAGAGGGCATTCTGCTCGACGCCGAAGCCGCCTACGAGGAAGCCGAAAAGCGCGGATTTATGGGCCGACGGCTCGTATTAATGGGGGAGTCGCTCGGCACCGGCGTCGCGACCGTCATCGCCTCGCACCACAAAGCCGCAGCGTTGGTTCTCGACGCTCCCTATCTTTCCGTGCTCGATATCGCGACGCAACGCTATCCGATCTTTCCTGTCCGCTATTTGATGCTCGATCCCTTCCGGTCGGACCTCGTCATTGGCATGGTTCAAATGCCGATACTGATCCTGCATGGCGAGCAGGACCCGATCATTCCCATCGAATCGGGCAAGCAGCTGTTCGAACTTGCGCATGAGCCTAAGGAATTCATCGCCGTTCCCGAGGGCGGACATCTGGTTCTGGGAATGCCTCAGGTCTATCCGCGCGTCACAGCCTTTATCGACGCATATACAAAATAAGCAGCACGCTTCACGCCTATTTGAGCCACTCCGGCACGCGGTCGAGCGCGATCAACTCTTCGATGCTTTCGCGGGGTCGGATGACCGCGAAGCGATCGCCGTCCACCAGCACCTCCGGAATCAGCGGCCGCGAATTATAGGTTCCCGATTGCACCGCGCCATAAGCGCCGGCCGTTAGCACGGCGAGCAGGTCGCCAGGAACGGGTTCGGCCATTTCCCGCGCGTGGCCAAGATAATCGCCCGTCTCGCAAACCGGCCCGACGATATCGGCGATAATGCGGTTGACGCCTTTGTCCCGCACGACCGGGATGATCTCGTGAAACGCGTCGTAGAGAGTCGGGCGAATAAGGTCGTTCATGCCCGCGTCGACGATGACGAAATTCTTCGCCTCGCCATGCTTTACGTAAATGACCTCCGTCACCAATATCCCCGCATTGCCGACGATGAGCCGCCCCGGTTCAAAGACGAGCTGGCAGCCAAGCCCCGCGAAATGCTTGCGCACGACGGCGGCATAACGCTCGGGATGATAGAAGTCCGGATCCTGTCCCGTGTGGTAGGGAACGCCAAGGCCGCCGCCCAGGTCGACATGCGAGATTTTGTGGCCATCGGACCGCAGATCGCGCACCAGTTCCGCTAGCAGAGAGAAGGCCTCGTCGAAAGGCGCAAGATCGGTGAGCTGCGAACCGATATGCATGTCGACGCCGGCGATCTCCAGCCCCGGAAGCTTCGCCGCGCGGGCATATATTTCCCGCGCATGCGACAGCGGCACGCCAAACTTGTTTTCCTTGCGGCCGGTTGAAATCTTGGCGTGCGTCCTGGCGTCAACATCGGGATTCACCCGCAGGGAAATCGGGGCCTTGCGTCCCAGCCCGTCGGCCACGGCGGAGATGGCCTCAAGCTCGGGCTCGGACTCGACGTTGAAGCAGAAAATCCCCGCGCCGAGCGCCGCCTCGATCTCTGCTCTGGTCTTGCAAACTCCCGAGAATGTTATTTTCGCAGGCGGGACGCCCGCCGCGAGAGCGCGGGCAAGCTCGCCGCCGGAGACGACGTCCATGCCTGCTCCCTGCGCCGCCAGCAGCGTCAGCACAGCCTGATTTGAATTGGCCTTCATCGCGTAGCAGACGAGTGCGCCCAGCCCGTCGAAGGCTTTTGCGAAGACGGCGTAATGGCGGCGTATGGTGGCGGCGGAATAGCAATAGAACGGCGCTCCGACGCTGCGCGCCAGCTCGGGCACGGCGACATTCTCGGCGTGGAGAACGCCGTGCTTATAGTCGAAATGATGCATGGGCCTCGCTCAGAGCAGCGGATCGAGGAAGAACGGATAGACTTGCGGCGGTCGGCGGCCAATATCGCCCTCGACCTTTTCTTTCTTTGCCGGGGCGGCGTTTTCATCGCTCAGTTTTTGGTTCTTGCCGCCGTTAGCCGTTTTCGCCTTTTCGGCGGCGGCGGCGTCCTGCTCCGCCCGGCGGGCGTCCCTGGCTGCCTGCACATCGGGAGGCAGTTCAAGCGGTCCCTTGCGGCCGCAGCCAGCAAGCGCGCCCGCCAGCAAAGGCGCTAATGCGAGGAAAAAAATCAGGCGTTGGGCGCGGCGAGGGGGCATATTCAGTCGTTCCATCCGACAAAACAATGGCGGGAGCGGCACTATAACGCAAAGAACCACGAAAACGAGCGTCAATGCGCTGAATGACGCCGGGACTTGCCACTCCATCGGCAGTTTATTGCTCGCTCAAAAGCTGCGCGACGAACGCCTCGATATTCGTAGCGCGGCGCGGCCGCTTTTGCCGCTCGGCGCGCAAAATCGCCAAAAGATCGTCGAATGTCGCCTGGATATCGTCATTGACCAGCACATAGTCATACTGGGTCCAGCGGGTGATCTCCTTGCGCGCATTTTCAAGCCGGCGCTCGATCACCTCCCGCGAATCCTCGGCGCGACGCTCCAGCCGAGCGCGCAGCTCCTTCATTGACGGTGGCAGAATGAAGACGGTCACCGTATCGGCCGCCATTTTCTCGCGCACCTGCTGCGTGCCCTGATAGTCGATATCGAAAAGCGCGTCGCGCCCTTGCGCGAGAATCTCCTCAACCGGCGCTCGGGGAGTGCCGTAATAATTGCCGTGAACCTCGGCCCATTCCAGCAAGTCGCCGCCGTCCCGCAATGCCTCGAACTGCCGCTGCGTGATGAAACGGTAATGGATGCCGTCAACCTCACTGGATCGCCGCGGCCGCGTCGTCACCGAAATTGAAAGCGTGAGATCGAGGCTCCGATCCTGCAGCAACATCCGCGTCAATGTCGTCTTCCCCGCGCCGGAGGGCGACGAGAGAATCAGGACAATGCCGCGATGTTCAGGTTTCGTCGTAGGCATGGCGCGTTCGGTTGGGTTCACGACTGTCGCCGCAGCGAGTGCGGAGCCCAAGGCTCTAGCATCCGCGCCTATCGATTTGCTACTCGCCTACTCGATATTTTGTACTTGTTCACGCCATTGCTCGATTTCGATCTTCAGATCGAGGCCGATCTCCGTCAGGGTTGGATCGTTGGATTTGGCGCAGAGGGTATTGGATTCCCGAGAGAATTCCTGCGCCAGAAAATCCAGCCGACGACCGACCGGGCCGCCCTGCGCCAGAATGGAGCGTGCGCTCGTCACATGTGCGCCAAGGCGGTCCAGCTCCTCGCGAATATCGGCCTTGACGGCCAGCAACACCGCCTCCTGATGCAGCCGGTTGGAATCGAACGAGTCGGCGTTCTCGACCAGCAGGGCGATTTGCTGCTTGAGGCGGGCGCGCACCGCCTCTGGCTGGCGCGCGGGCAAGGCGTTGGCCTGAGCGGTCAGGGTCGCAATGCGGTCGAGCTGCTGCCCGAGCAAGACGGCCAAAGCCCGTCCCTCGGTCTCGCGCGAGGCGACCAGCGCGATCAGCGCCTCTTCGAGACTGCCGTGGATTTGCGTCTCAAGCGCCGCGCGTTCGGCTTCATTTTCTTCCGGTTCGACCACCTCCACGATGCCGCGCAGCGAGAGCAATCCATCAAGCGAGGCCGGCCGAAGGCTTGAGTGCAAAGGCACATCGTCCAGCGCCGCCAACAGCCGATCCAGCGCCGCGCGATCAATACGCACGGAACCAGCGGCGTCGGCGCGTTTGGCCGAAAGGCCAGCGGAACAGGCGCCGCGCGCGATCCGCGCCGCGATGGCGCTGCGAGCCTTCACTTCAACGGCGTCAAAGCCCGGAGGAACCCGCAAGCGGAGGTCCAGCCCCTTTGAATTGACGGTCTTCACCTCCCAGGAATAGCGCCAGGGTCCAAAGAAGCCATGGCTTCGAGCGAAGCCGGTCATGCTGGCGAGCTTCATGAGGGAACCGATCCGTTTGTTTGAGCGTAGTCGACACCGTCGACGAGTCAGCGCAGTTCGGCGCTCGAAGGCACGGTCTTCGCCGAACTCAAATCCCAGGATTTGTTGCGCAGAGGATCAAGCGCCGTGCCCTCGGAGGCGTCGATGGCTCGCGGACGCCGACCCGCTTGGGCGCCCTCGCCGGACCCTGCGACGCCCGAGGGCGCGACGTCAGGAGCGGCGTCGCTTATCTGTTCGCGTACGCCGATAACGCCGTCCGGCAGTTGATCGGAGCCCGTGACAAGCCCCAGCTTGGCCGCGCGAGCCTTCTGCTCGGCGCGCTGGCGGGGCGACACCGGGAAGCTCGTCACGTCGGCGTCATAGGCAAGCGCCTTGCCGTCGGCGCTCTCGGGCGCGAGCGCCGTCATGTCGCCCTCGCTTTCAGGCGCTCGGGGCGCGACGCTCGCCATGGCCATCGGATCGAAAGTGGCAAGGCTTCTGGGTTGCGCGGCCGAGGATGTGAAATATGGCCGAGAGGGACGCAGCACGTTTAGACGCGGATCCGCGTCCAGCGTCGGATCGTCGAGCGATTCGACCAGAAGCATGCCGGATTCTGGACCAAATTTTCCGAGCCTGTGTGTAGCCCCGTCGTCCGGCGCCATTCCCCAGCCGGGCGAGAAATCGTCGTGACGCTCGGTCATGGCGAAGAGACGGCCGTTCGCGCCAATCTCGCCGCGTTGGTCATGAGGAGCGGGCGGCGCGGCGCCGGGAGCCGGGTGATCGGCGTCAGGAGCGGCCTTGTCCTTGTTGTCCCGCTCAATCTGGCGCCAGCGCTGCACATTGCGGTTGTGCTGATCCAGGGACGGCGCGAAGACATGCCCGCCGGTCCCGTCAGCGACAAAATAAAGATCCGAAGTCTGGAGCGGGTTGGCGGTCGCCTCAAGCGCCGCCCGCCCGGGATTGGCGATCGGCCCCGGCGGCAGGCCGTCGATCGCGTAGGTGTTGTAGGGCGTATATTTGTCGATCTCGGAACGCGTAATGCCGCGCCCCAAGGTCGCCTTGCCGCCCACGAGCCCGTAAACGATTGTCGGGTCGGACTGCAACCGCATGCCCTTGCGGAGCCGGTTGATAAAGACGGACGCAACATGCGGACGCTCTTCCGCTTTACCCGTCTCTTTCTCGACGATGGAAGCGAGCGTCACCAATTCATAAGGCGTGCGGAAAGGCAGATCTCGGCTGCGGCGCGCCCAAATCTGATCGATGAGCTTGCGCTGGTCTTCCTGCATCTTGGCGATGAGCTTGGAGCGAGGATATCCGCGCGCGACCTTGTAGGTCTCGGGCAACAGCGCGCCCTCTTTCGGCAGGTCCACAATGTCGCCCGCCAAGACATCATTTTCACGCAGTCGCTGAGCGATCTGTTCGCTGGTGAGGCCTTCAGGGATCGTAATCGCGTGGAGCAACTGACGTCCCGAGATCAACTCGTCCATCACTTCCTGCAGGCTGATATTCTGCTTGAACAGATATTCGCCCGGCTTCAGAGCGCCGACTTTTCCCTCAACCAGCAGGGCGATGTTCAGCAGCGTCGGATTGTCGATCACCCCTTCGCGCTCAAGTTGCGCAAGCATTTCCGGCGCATCGCTGCGCGGGGGAAGATAGACAACCTTGTCGGCGCGCAGCGGCCCTGAATTCGTTCAAGACGTGACGGGCCGAGATCAGCCCAAACACGCCCGCGACCAAGGCCAGCAATATGAAACTCAGAAAGCCGCTCATCGCGGAAAGCGTTCCGTCACGACGCTTCTTGGGGCGCGGCGGCGGCGGCGGCGGCGGCCGCACCCCGCCTCGCTTTTGAAGCGCGGCGCGACCGCGTTCAAAAATTGAGCCGACGCCAGTCGTTTTGCCGGGCTGCGCCGACAAATCAGGAGCCGGCGCCAAGCCTTCCTCGGGCGCACTGGTTCGCTCCCCAGTCGGCGCTGGAGGAGAAGCGTCCGGCTTGAAGGCGTCCGGCTTGTCGCTGTTCTCAGTGTCGCTCATTGCATCACGCCGTTTATTGCCGAGATCACTTTGGTCGATGCCGCAGCCCGACTTTGCGACGAAGTTTCCGCAACCGGTACAATATTCCGCTCGCCGCCCAAGCGCCGCCATCAATCGCTACAGCCTACACTATCAGTTAATGTGGCAAATCCACGAACGCCTTCTGTCCAGATAGTCATCCCCGCAGCGCCGCTCCGGAGACGTTTTTCATTCCCTCCGGAAATTCGCCGCGTCCGCAATTCAGGCAAAAAGGGGCTAATCAGCCCGTCGCATTACGAGTGACGCATTGGTTCCGCCGAAACCGAAGGAGTTGGACAAGACGACGTCGATCTTGCGCCTGCGGGCGACATGCGGAACGAGGTCGATTTGCGTTGTCACTGAAGGATTGTCGAGGTTGCGCGTGGGCGGCGCCACCTGATCGCGCAAAGCCAGGATAGAATATATCGCCTCGACCGCGCCAGCGGCTCCAAGCAGATGACCGATCGCCGATTTCGTCGATGACATTGACAGCGAGGGCTCGGAATCCCCCAAGAGTCTTTTGTACTGCGTTCAACTCGATCTCGTCGCCCAGCGGCGTGGAAGTTCCGTGCGCATTGACGTAATCGACATCGGAAACCGAGAGGCCCGCGCGCTTCAACGCTATCTTCATGCATCGGTAAGCGCCGTCGCCGTCAGGCGCGGGAGCGGTGATGTGATAGGCGTCGCCAGACATGCCATATCCAATCAGCTCCGCATAAATATGCGCTCCACGCGCCTTGGCGTGGTCGTAGGATTCCAGCACGACGCATCCCGCGCCCTCGCCCATCACGAAGCCGTCACGATCGCGATCGTAGGGGCGCGATCCGGCTTCCGGTCGATCATTGAAACCTGTGGACAACGCCCGGCAAGCGGCAAAGCCTGCAATCCCGATACGGTTGACCGGCGACTCGGCGCCGCCGGCGACCATGACCTCGGCTTCCCCCAGCGCCACCAGACGAGCGGCGTCGCCAATCGCATGCGCTCCTGTGGAGCAGGCCGTCACGACGGCATGGTTCGGGCCCTTCAACCCATGCATGATCGAAACATAGCCGGAGGCCAGATTTATGATTCTGCCAGATATGAAGAATGGAGAGACGCGGCGCGGCCCCTTTTCCTTAAGGGTTATCGAGGTTTCATAAATGCCGCCGAGACCGCCAATTCCGGATCCGATGAGAACGCCCGTCGTTTCCTGCTTCTCGATCGTGTCCGCTTTCCAGCCGGCGTCGGCCAGAGCCTGGGTCGCCGCGCAGACGCCATAGATGATGAAGTCGTCGACCTTGCGCTGCTCTTTCGGATCGAACCATTCATCGGGATCAAAAGCGCCGTTGGCGCCCGGTCCGCGCGGCACTACCGCAGCAATCTGGCATGCGAGATCCGCGACCTCGAATGTGTCGATGCGTTTGAAGCCGCACTCACCCGCGATCAGGCGCTTCCAATTTATTTCAACGCCACAGCCCAACGGCGACACAATGCCGAGACCCGTGACCACCACCCTGCGCATGGCTCACTCTTGGAGACGATGTTACCGCGGAATAAGGCGCATTTGCGCGCGCGACGGAATAGATGTCACGCCGCGCGCTGCAATAATGGATCAGGCTGCCTTGGCCTGCTCCAGGAATTTAACGGCGTCGCCGACTGTAAGTATGGTCTCGGCGGCGTCGTCCGGAATTTCGATGCCAAACTCTTCCTCAAAGGCCATGACCAATTCAACGATGTCGAGGGAGTCCGCTCCCAGATCGTCAATGAAATTGGCCTTGTCGACGACCTTCTCTGGCTCGACGCCGAGGTGTTCGACAACAATCTTCTTCACGCGCTCGGCGACATCGCTCATGTGCTTTGTTCCTCGTTCAATTTTCTTGCCCGCGACGATTGCCCGCGAGCTGCTTCCGTAAGTTTTTGGCGACCGCCAGCCCTGACGGGCCGGGACTGATCGCTCTTTCCTAAATCCTGGGTCGCTTAGAACGCCATAACAGGCGATCGCGGACCACCGCAAGAGCACGGGACTGGCCGATCCCCTCTATCGTAAAGGTCCCGTCCCTGTCGCACAGCGAGGCGTCTGGTAGCATACTTCTATCTTGAAGGCGAGAGGGCGGCTTGCATGCCGGATGAGCGCAGGCTGCGGCAATATGCGCCGCGTTTGCGCCAAGCTTAAATCATTGCCATGCCGCCGTTCACATGCAGGGTCTGGCCGGTCACATAGGCGGCTTCCGAGCTGGCGAGAAACACCGCGGCTGCAGCGATTTCGGCTCCTTTTCCCAGCCGCCCAGCCGGCACAGCGCCCAATATCCGCCCTTTTTGCGCGTCCGTGAGCGCGTCCGTCATCGGGCTTTCGATAAATCCGGGCGCTATGCAGTTCACGGTTATTCCGCGCGACGCCACCTCCGCTGCGAGGGACTTGCTCATCCCGATCATGCCGGCCTTGGCGGCGGCATAATTGCCTTGCCCCGGATTCCCGGTAACGCCCACAACCGAAGTAATGCCGATGACGCGCCCGTGGCGCTTGCGCATCATTCCTCGCAAAACGGCCCGCGAGAGCCGGAAAGCCGAGGTGAGGTTTACGTTCAGCACGGCGTCCCAATCCTCGTCCTTCAACCTCATGAACAGGCCGTCGCGGGTGATGCCCGCGTTGTTTACGAGAATGTCGACGCCGCCCATCTCCGCCTCGGCGGCAGGAACCAGCTTTTCCGTCTGCTCCTTGTCCGACAGGTCACAGGGGAGGACGTGAACACGCGCGCCAAGCTCGCCTGCCAGCGCCTCAAGCGCCTCGCGTCTGGTTCCCGAGAGAGCGACTGTAGCCCCCGCCTCGTGCAGCCCGCGCGCAATATCACGGCCAATGCCCCCGCTCGCGCCAGTGACCAGCGCGGTCTTGCCTGTCAGATCGAACATGTTCGTCCCTTTTTCATTTGTTATTCTAATGGGCTCGTGGCGAAACGCCGAGTGGAGCGCGCCTTATGACGAGGGGATGCGAAGTGGACATCATCCGCCTGCAACGACTTGGCGAAACCTCGCGAGTTTCGCAAGCGTTTTCCGGCTGCTGGGTTCGCGCGATCTCATCCTCGTCAAACAGCTAAAGCGAAGCGACGGCGTCTGAACGAAGAGCCGCCTGCGCCCACGTAGGCAGGTCATCGCCCTAAAAAAACGCTTCGCGGCCAAATCCCCGACCGCTGCGCTTTTCCGATGAGAACTCCAGTCTCGCACGGCGCTTACAACGTCAGATGTAGGCGCGATAAGCTTCAAGATCGGCAGGCGCGCCGACGCTTATGCCCGACACGCCCGGCGCAATGCGCTTCAAAAGTCCGGCGAGCACCTTGCCGGCGCCGCACTCCACGAATTTAGTCACACCGGCTTCCGCCATGAAAACAATGCTTTCGCGCCAGCGTACGGCGCCTGTCACCTGCTCGACCAGCAGACGGCGAATCTGTTCCGGATCGATCACCGGCGAAGCGGTCACATTGGCGACCAATGGTAGCCGGGGAGCGGCAATGACAGCGGTGGCCAGGGCGGCTTGCATCGCCTCGGCGGCGCCCTGCATCAGCGCACAATGGAAGGGCGCGGAGACGGGCAAAAGCACGGCGCGCTTGATCCCACGCTCCTTGGCCAGCTCCATGGCTTTTTCGACGGCGACTTTGGAGCCAGACACAACGACCTGTCCGCCGCCATTGTCGTTCGCGACCTGACAAACCAATCCGGTAGCGCCTGCAGCAGCCACGGCGATCTCTTGCGCGGCGTCCAATTCGGCCCCGAGCAGCGCAGCCATCGCTCCTTCTCCCACGGGAACGGCGGCCTGCATCGCGGCCCCTCGCAGGCGAAGCAACCGCGCCGTGTCCGACAGGCTGAGCGAGCCGGCGGCGCAAAGCGCCGAATATTCGCCGAGCGAGTGCCCGGCCACGAATTTCGCGACGCGCGCCAGATCAAGCCCCGCTTCGCTCTCCAGAACTCGGACGGCGGCTATCGAGACAGCCATGAGAGCCGGCTGGGCATTGGCCGTCAGAGTTAGTTCCAACTCCGGTCCCTCGAACATGATCTTGTTGAGCGGCTGGCCAAGAGCGGCGTCGACCTCCTCGAAGACCGCCCGAGCCACGGGGAATGAATTGGCCAACGCCTTGCCCATTCCCACCGCCTGCGACCCCTGTCCTGGAAAAATAAACGCCGTCGACATCCTAGCTCCCTGTGCTCAACCCATCATGGAGCCGCGACTCGCACCGCCGGGGCGGGCGTGTCAAGTTTGAGGGCGCGCCACGACCTCGCTTGAGCCGCCTGCGCGGCCCCCTTTGGGCGGAACGACCAGATTGCGTCCTGAACGGCCCTTTTGCACGGGGCTGAGGGATTTGCTACAGGGACGCCTGACGAGATCGGGCGGCGCGGCAAAGGCATTCTTCGCGCGCAAGCGGCTACGACGCACTCCAAGGCAAGAGCTGTCGAAATGGAAAAGTTCACTACGCTGACCGGCGTCGCTGCGCCGCTGGAGATCATGAATATCGACACCGACATGATCATCCCCAAGCAATATTTGAAAACCATTGCCCGCACTGGCCTCGGCAAGGGTCTGTTCTCGGAAATGCGCTACCGCGAGGACGGCTCAGAGAATCCGGAATTTATCCTCAACAAGCCCGCCTATCGCGCTACGAAGATACTCGTCGCCGGCGACAATTTCGGCTGCGGATCATCGCGCGAACACGCGCCCTGGGCATTGCTGGATTATGGCGTGCGCTGCGTCATCTCGACGAGCTTCGCGGATATCTTCTACAATAACTGTTTCAAGAACGGCATCCTGCCCATCAGGGTTTCGCAGGCCGAACTCGACAAGCTCACCGACGACGCAAAGCGCGGCGCCAACGCCACATTGACGATCGACCTCGAAACACAGGAAATCCGCGGCCCCGACGGCGGAGTTATAAGATTCGACATCGATCCGTTCAGAAAACATTGCCTGCTCAATGGCTTGGACGACATAGGCCTCACCTTGCAAAAGGCCGACAAGATCGCTGCTTTCGAAACCCGGGCGGCGTCGGCTCGGCCCTGGGCCTGAGACAAGCCTGTCATCTACAGTCCTGCACTCAAAGGAAATGATCGCCAGCGTCAGGCCATGCTGTATAAACCCTTTGGCTAAACTGCCGAAAGTCTTCCGAATCAATGGGGCGAGGCGCTTCGACGACTCTCTCCTCAGTGGCTCATGCTGGAATTGCTTATCCGTGCGACTGACCAATACCCTGATGGCCGGCATAGCTCGCACGCGCGGATTGCTGTCGCGTGCAGTAGACGCAACGCGAAGGCGCGGAGCTGCGAACCAGAAGCTGGATGAAATCGCCGAAGAGGATTGGATTCAGTCGTCCGAAGCCTCATTGGAGGCGCAAGTCATAGGCGCGGAAGTAGTGTCCCCGACCGCATCCAGTTCCATGCATATATCGCGTGCGGCGATTGATGCAGCGGAGGGAACTCAAACCGACGCCGCCGGCGTGCTGTCCATCCATAATCTCGCGAAAGCCTACAAGTCGCGCAAAGTGGTGGAGGATGTGAGCCTGCACGTCCGCAGAGGAGAGGCAGTAGGCCTTCTCGGGCCGAATGGAGCTGGAAAAACCACTGTCTTCTATATGATTACGGGTCTCGTGAAACCCGACAAGGGCATCATTTCCCTGGACGGCTATGATGTCACGCCATTGCCGATGTATCGGCGGGCGCGTCTGGGCATAGGCTATCTGCCGCAGGAAAACTCGGTGTTTCGTGGGCTTTCGGTCGAGGACAATATCCGCGCGGTGCTGGAAATCACCCAACCTGACAAGCGCAAGCAGGCAGAGGAACTCGAAGGTCTACTTGACGAATTCCAGCTCACGCGTCACCGCAAGACGCTGGCCATAGCCCTTTCGGGCGGCGAACGGAGACGGTGCGAAATCGCACGCTCCCTGGCCGGTCATCCGTCGTTCATGCTGCTGGATGAACCCTTCGCGGGCATTGACCCAATTCAGGTGGGCGGCATTCAGGATCTGGTGCGCCATCTGAAGGCGCGCGGGATCGGCGTGCTCATAACGGACCATAGCGTGCGCGAAACTCTAGGCCTCACCGACCGCGCCTATATCATTTACAATGGCCACGTCTTGACCGAGGGGCCGCCGGAAGAAATCGTCGCCAATCCTGACGTGCGCCGGATCTATCTTGGCGAAGACTTCCGCATGTAACCATCAGGAAACAAACAGACGCTTAATCCAGCTCGCCCTATATATTGCCTAAATTTTAGGCACACCGCGATTTGTCGCTTGGCTGCAAAACCTTGGCGCCCTCTGCAAGATTGCGGCCGCCTCCCAAAAAAATCTGGCTTGATTAACCTTTAAACAATCTAGACTTGGCGGCGCCGCCGATTTGAGCCTGCCTTTCGAGCTTAGTCATGCTACAAGCAAGAAATAGGCCGCGAACCGGTCGAGGTTGTTTCTTGTATCGCGTGGGTCGAACTATGGCGATTTCTAACAAGCTGATGATGCGACAGGGCCAAGCCCTGGTTATGACGCCGCAGCTCTTGCAGGCGATCAAGCTCCTGCAATTCTCCAATCTCGAACTTTCCGCCTTTCTGCACGACGAACTGGAGCGCAATCCTCTCCTGGAGGCTGAGGGAGCGGACTTCACGCCATCCGAACAGGCCGGAGAAACCGAAAGCTCCGAGAACGAATCGTCTGCCGGGGACTTCGAGGGTCCGCGTGAGGGCGACTGGGCTCAGGACCAGCTAATATCGGACGCCGGGAGCCTCTCGGCCGACTTGGGCACGGAAATCTCCAACACCTTTGACCCTGAGGGGCCGGCGGTTTCAACTTCCGAGCCTGCCAGCGCCATGGAGGGAGCGGGGCTGTCCGCAACTTCGTGGAACGGAACCGCGGGAGCCGGGGGCGACGGTGAAGCGCCCAATCTTGAAGCCTATATCGCCGCGCCTTCAAGCCTGCACGAGGTTCTGAGAGAGCAATTGGCGCTTGCCTGTCCGGGCGCGCGGGAACGCATCATCGGCCAGGCGCTCATCGACGGCATCGACGAAACGGGATATCTGCGCGAATCCGTCGAGGACATTTCTGCGCGCCTCGGCGCATCCGAGAAGGAGACCGAGGCGGTTCTCGTCATTGTGCAGGGGTTTGACCCATCGGGAGTGGGCGCCCGCGACCTCGCCGAATGCATGGCGATACAGCTGCGCGAGCGTGATCGCTTCGATCCGGCGATGCAGATTTTCGTCGCAAATCTGCCTCTGGTGGCCAAGCGCGACTTCCCCCAGCTCGCACGCCTGTGCGGAGTGGACGAGGAGGATGTGGCGGACATGGTTGCCGAGTTGCGCCGACTCGACCCCAAACCCGGCAGGGCTTTCGGCGACGCCCCGATGCAGACGCTGATCGCCGACGTGATCGTCCGCGCGGCTGGCGACGGCTCCTGGCGCGTCGAACTTAACGCCGATGCCCTGCCGCGCGTGCTCCTGAACAATTCCTATGCGGCCCAGATCAACGCCTCGGCGAAGGGCGACGCCGACAAGAGTTTCATTTCGAACTGCATGATGAATGCAAATTGGCTTCTGAAAAGCCTGGAGCAGCGGCAACGCACGATATTGAAGGTGGCGTCCGAAATCGTCCGGCTGCAGGATGCGTTCCTCGCCAAAGGAGTTGAGCATCTGCGACCGCTCAATCTCCGCACGATCGCCGACGCCATCGGCATGCATGAATTCGACCGTCTCTCGCGTCACCTCGAACAAATACATGATGACGCCGCGCGGGATTTTCGAACTCAAATATTTCTTCTCGGCCTCCATCGCGACGACAAGCGGCGCGGCGGCTCACTCCGCGGAGGCAGTGCGTTTCAAAATCAAGCAAATGATCGACAGGGAAAGTCCGGACGAGATATTGTCCGACGATGCGATCGTGGCGCGCCTCAAAGCAGCCGACATAGACATTGCTCGACGGACGGTCGCAAAATACAGGGATAGCCTTCGCATTCCTTCCTCGGTGGATCGTCGCCGCGAAAAGACTTCGGCTGCACGGGCGCACGCATAGTCAAGGCCACGCTTAAATATGTGGCCATTGACTTCGAGAGCGGACAATCTTAACGCTTGCCCGAATTAACGCCACCCGGACGGCGTTGCACAATCGTGATCATTCCTAATGGGGCGCGTCGTTCCACAGGAGCATGTTCGCAGCGAGAATAAAGCCTCGATCCAGGTCGAGGCGCGGGCGGAAAAGAAAACGCCGAGCGGCGCTATCGCTCAGCTTGGCGAAATCAAGGGCGGATATCGAGAATGTCTTTGCGGGTTTCGGGCAAGAACATCAATATTGGCGAGGCGCTGCGCGTCCATGTGACCGATCGCGTCAACGCGTTGACGGGCAAATATTTTGACGGTTCGGTCACCGGCCATGTCACCATTACTCCCGAAGGGGCGGGCTATCGCGCTGATTGCAACCTCCATCTGAACTCTGGCATCGTGCTTCAGGCGGACGGTCGCGCGCAGGATCCTTACGGAGCGTTTGATCAATCCGCGGACCGCATAGAAAAGCGGCTGCGCAGATACAAGAGCCGGCTAAAAAGCCACCATGATCATGACTCCGCCAAGGTCGAGACGATGGCCAGCTACGTGCTGGAAGGGCCCGATCAGGAGCAGGAGGCGCCCTCGGAATTCAGCCCCGCCGTGATTGCCGAATCCACCACGCAATTGCGTCGGCGCTCGGTTTCACAAGCGGTCCTCGATCTGGATCTCACCGGCGCTCCGGTAATCGTTTTTCGACATGCGTCGACGGGACGCGTCAACGTCGTTTATCGACGGGGCGACCAGAATGTCGGATGGATAGACACGCCGGAAGGCCAGTGATCATGACGTGACCTTCGTCATGCAGCCTATCTGATAGGCGAAGCGAAACCACTTGGAGAGCATCTTTCCAATGAGAGGTGAAAAAGAATGGCGTCCATATTAAGGCCATTCTTCAGACTCCTTCGGTACATATCTTGCCTTTCCATTAGTACGACGCGCGACAGAAATAGCGCGTCACACTTCGAAATGGGCAACAGGGGGGCTTCGCCGCGCGCAATGGACCTTAAGGCGCTGCGTTCCAGTTGAGTCGATCAGTTGACACAGCGCACCCTGGTTTTCGTTGGGCGTAACCGGCGTTGGGTTTAGCGGGAATCGTGGATGCGTCCGACAAATCCGGATTTCTGGCTATATTGTTGCAGTCGTAAACGGGATTCTCTGCACATGCAGCTAATCGATTTGCTCACGCCGAAGGCGATCGTTTCCTCGCTAAAGGCAACGTCAAAGAAGCAACTGCTGCTCGAACTGAGCGATAAAGCCTCGGAATTGTGCGGTCTGCCGTCGAGAGAAATCTTCGACGCCCTGCTTCAGCGCGAGCGCTTGGGCTCGACCGGCATAGGCGATGGCGTCGCTATTCCGCATGGCAAGCTGACAAAGCTGAAAAATATCTTCGGGATTTTTGCGCGACTCGAAAGGCCCATTGACTTCGACGCGCTCGACGGCGCGCCTGTGGATCTGGTCTTCTTGTTGATCACGCCGGAAACTTCGGGCGCGGACCACCTCAAAGCTCTGGCCTGCGCGGCGCGAATGCTACGTGATCCGGGAATGGTGGCCACGATTCGCGCCACCCGCGACGCTGGAGCGCTCTATTCGCTTATCGCCCAACGCTCACAGCCGCACGCGGCATAAAACGAAATCGTGCGCGAGAAAAAACCGCTCGCGCACCAATTCCGCCGCCTCCCGCAACTCTCTCCCGACAGAGCGCCGCCTTATCAAATCAGGCCAAACAAACGTGCTGCAAATCGTTTTTTTGCCCCCGCTGAAAGCAGGGCCCCGTCGCGGTCAATTGGGCGCGGAACGCTTGGTTGTCCCAATGTGAGAAGCGTGCCCTCCTTTGCGTCCCGCCTCGGACGCAAGATTGTGATCACGGGAAAAGCTGCGCTTGTCCGGATTTACGCTCTGGCCGCCCTTTCGTCCGGCCTTGGCTGCAAGTTCGGGGTTTTGCGAGAAACTCCGCTTTGCGTCGGGAACGCTCTGACCGCCCTTACGCGCGATCAACCGCTGCTTTTCTGGATCCATCGAAGCGAAGCCCCGATTGGACTTGCGTGTTTGCTGGGTAGTCGTCATCTCTCACCTCGCCCTTCACGCCCGCCACACCTGCGGTTTAACAAACCGGGGTGTGAACTAACGCGTCGATACTGCGGCGGAGGCCGACATGCACGGCGCATGCAAAGGACGCCGCCGCTCTTACGTTGAGATAACGCCCGCGCTAAGACAAAGTTGCCCGGTAATTCGCCAAACAAGGAATATATTTGAAGTTTCTGATACTGGCGCTTGAAAACACGTAGATTTTCATCGATTAAAAAATGATGGCGACAAAATTCAACTGCGCGTGGCGGGACGCGATTTGCGTTCAAAAAACAATGCCTGGCTAATGACAGCCTTCAAGGCGTCGACAGCAAATGGCTTGGCTATCAAGAACGCGGGCTCCGGCGCCTGACCGAGCAGGAAACGCTCTGGATAGGCGGTAATAAAAATCACCGGTGTGGACAGTTCGCCGAGAATCTCGTTCACGGCGTCCAGCCCTGAACTGCCATCCGCGAGCTGAATATCAGCTAGAATAAGGCCAGGCTTGGCCTCCTGGATCGCGGAGACAGCCTCCTGATGCGTGCGCGCTATGCCGACAACGCTGTGGCCAAGCTCCTCCACAACCTCTCGCAAATCGAGCGCTATGAGTGGTTCATCCTCTATAATCAGCACCTCGGTGGCGATCTGGTTGGAAATCTCGCTATTCGCGGCTTCAATCAACGCGCCTGCCTCGACAGGCGAGATGTCCAGCGTTCGGGCCACCTCGTCAACATCGAAACCTTCAAGCGCGTTAAGTAGGAAGGCTATGCGAGGGCGAATGGAAATCGCGTCGAGCTTGCGTCGTGCGCTGGGATCGATATCCTCAGGCGCGCTGGTGTCGATATGAACATTGATCGGCGCGGCGGCCCAAATGTCGAGAAGCAGCCTGTAGAGCGCGATTTTCGGGTCGTCGCCAGGACGTAATCGCGTGGCGGCGGATTTGCTGTCCTGATCCGCGACAAGAGTTTCGAGAGTCGCCAAGGCATAGGCGTCGCCCCCTTCGCGACTTCCGGTAAGCGCCCGAGAGAAACGGCGTAAATAGGGAATATATCTTCCAACTTCGTGAGATATTGTCATTATGAGCCGCTCCAATACGCCGTCTGGGCGCCTTCTGCGTGTTTCTTTGGCGCCCACTGCGACAAAAACGCCATTTTTTCTTCGGAACTATTCTGTAAAAGTGGCGTTCATCCCCTGTCGCCTCCGCGCAGTATAACCGGGTGGTTGGCGACCGCTAGAAAAATGATGTGCTGTATCATCGAGGAGCCCATGGTCGATAAAACCCGCAGCAGCTCTTTTAAAAACACTGCCGCCGACCTGAAAACCGCAAGAATTGACAACGATGAAGGAATCCCGGTGAAAGCAGCCATGGGTAGGGACAATCGGAGGGGGGAAGCCGTTGTTTTGATGGACCGTCGCCAGGAAAGACTAGAGGCCACACAGGCACAATTAAGGAGCGAACCTGCTCCACCCACTCAATCATTGGCTGCTCCAGGAGCGATCGGAGAGCACATTGGTCGCGAATTGCGCGGTATGTATGAAGATGTTGTCTCTCAGCCGGTGCCCGATCGCTTCCTCGAACTCTTGAACAAATTGGAATCCGGCACGATATTATCCAAAGAATGATCCTGAACGCCCGAGGGGTGGGGATTGGCGACGATTGACGCGGCGGGTGCTGGAAGCGCGGGGATAAAGGCGGATCTCGTATCAGCCATTCCCAGTCTGCGCGCGTTTGCCGTATCTCTGTGCGGGAATTCCGACCGCGCCGATGACCTTGTGCAGGAAACGCTCGTCAAGGCATGGGTTGGGCTCGCCTCCTTCACGGAAGGCACCAACCTCACAGCGTGGCTCTTCACGATTTTGCGTAATATCTATTACAGCGATTACCGCAAGCGTCGACGGGAAACAGCGGATCCGGATGGAGTCATGGCGGCGCGCATGGTGTCGCCCGCAACCCAGCCAAGCCATATGGATTTTCTGGATTTTCGGGCCGCCTTGCAGAAATTGCCTCTCGATCAGCGGGAGGCGCTGATCCTCGTCGGAGCTTCGGGTCTCTCATACGACGAGGCCGCGGCTATCTGCGGTTGCGCGTCTGGCACCATGAAAAGCCGCGTGAACCGCGCCCGCAACCGGCTTGCGGAATTGCTCTCCCTTTCAGACGAAAGAATCCGGGGCGCTGATTTCGATTTCGCCGAGATCATTGACCGAGCCGGCGCGGACGCCGACTGAACAATTGAACGAAAAGCAGAAATGCCGCATAGGGAAGACTGGGTAGCGGGTTTGATCGCCT